>CAWIJS010000001.1:0-53905 GCA_963836485.1 uncultured Conexibacteraceae bacterium
TCGACCGCGTGTAGGACCGGCCGTCGAGAACTTCGGACCGTGCGGCGATGGGCAGGGCTCTCGCCGTCGCGCATCATGATGTCCATGACCACCGCTTCTGCCACCCCGCTGTCGAGGATCATCCTCGTCGGCGAGCGCTCGCGGCTGGGGTCGGGCGAGGACGCGCCGGCCATCCGCCGCTATCGCTTCGCCCGCCTGCACGTCAACGATCGGGATATGGGCCACCCACCCGATCAGTACGCGCATCTCCGTCGCAGTTACGACTGAGGCACCAAAGCGCATGGCGACCGCGAGCACCTGAGGGGGCGCTCGCGGTCGCCAATTCGCGCACCGCGTCGCGCACGCGACTACCCTGTGAGGCATGGACGACACCGCCGCCAAGCCTTCGATCCTGAAGCGGCTCCTCGCGCTCGTGGTCCTCGCGATCGCCGCCTGGATTCTGTTGAAGTTCGTCATCGGCCTCATCGCCGGTCTCGCGACGATCATCGTGATCGTCCTCTGCGTCGTGGCGGTCGTCTGGGCGCTGCGGGTCCTCTAGTCGGCCGACGATGGTCTACATCGTCATCGCGCTCTTTTTCGGCCTCGCCGGCGGCATCGTCGGCAAGATCAAGGGCAGTTCGTTCCTGCTCTGGTTTCTCATCTCGGCCACGTTCCCGATCATCGGGCTGGCCGCCGCGGTCCTGTACCGCTTCGACACCGACGAGCCGCGCCGGCAGTGCCCGACCTGCGGGCACATCTGCATGCTGCACGACGCGCTCTGTACCCGCTGCGGAACCGAGCTCGACTTCCCGGATGAGTCGGAGATCCTGCCGCCCGTCGCGCCTGCATAGGCAGCGCGATTCCGCGATAGACTCGGCAATTCACCGAGCCGCCTGCCGGGCGGCTCGTTGCTGTTGTCCCAAACGAAAATCCTGACCTTTACGAAAGGAGGTCAAGCGCATGCGAGCGGTCGATGCCGTGATGGAGTGCCTTAAGGCAGAGGGTGTGGACGTCGTATTCGGGTATCCGGGCGGCGCGAACCTCCCGACGTACGACGCCTTCGTGGACGCGGGCATCCGCCACGTCCTGGTGCGTCACGAGGCCGGGGGCGGCCATGCCGCCACGGGCTACGCGAAGGCGACCGGCAAGGTCGGCGTCGCGCTGGGCACCAGCGGCCCGGGCGCGACCAACCTGGTCACGCCGATCATGGACGCGATGATGGACTCGGTCCCGGTGGTCTTCATCACCGGCCAGGTCCGCACCGAGCTGCTGGGGACCGACGGCTTCCAGGAGGCCGACATCATGGGCATCACGATGCCCGCGGTGAAGCACTCGTGGATGATCCAGCACCCGCTGGAGATCCCGCGCGTGCTGCACGAGGCCTTCCACGTCGCCCGCACCGGGCGCCCTGGGCCGGTCGTCGTCGACATCCCGACCGACCTGTCGAAGGCCGACATCCCTTACGAGCCGGTCACCGAGGTCCACCTCCCGGGCTATCAGCCCACCACGGAGGGCAACGTCAAGCAGATCCGCCAGGCCGCCAAGGCGCTGGCGTCGTCGCGCCGTCCGGTGATCTACGCGGGCGGCGGGGTCATCCTCGCCGACGCGTCGGCCGAGCTGACGGAGTTCGTCCTCAGCGACCGGTTCCCGATCACCAACACGCTCAACGGGCTCGGCGGCTTCCCGGCGACACACGACCAGTTCCTGGGCATGCTCGGCATGCACGGCACGCGCGCGGCCAACTACGCGATGGACGAGGCGGACTTGATCTGCGCGATCGGGGCGCGGTTCGACGACCGCATCACCGGCAAGCTGTCGGAGTTCGCGCCGCGGGCCAAGTTCATCCACATCGACATCGATCCGGCCGAGATCTCCAAGAACGTCCCGGCCCACATCCCGATCGTCGGCGATGCCAAGAACATCCTGATCAAGCTCGTCAACGAGTACCGGGCGCTGGGCGCAGATCCCTCGCGGCTGGAGGAGTGGTGGCAGCGCATCGGCGGCTGGCAGGAGCGCCATCCGCTGCACTACAACGACTCCAGCGACTCGGAGATCAAGCCCCAGCGCGCCATCCAGGCGATCTACGAGGCCACCGGCGGCGACGCCATCGTGACCTCCGACGTCGGCCAGCACCAGATGTGGGCGGCGCAGTACTACAACTTCACCAAGCCGCGCCGCTGGATCAACTCGGGCGGCCTAGGGACGATGGGCTTCGGCCTGCCGGCCGCGATGGGCGCCGCCGTCGGCATGCCCGAGGAGACGGTCGTCTGCATCACCGGCGACGGCTCGGTGCAGATGAACAGCCAGGAGCTGGCCACCTGCGTCCAGAACCGCATCCCGGTCAAGGTCTTGATCCTCAACAACGGCTATCTGGGCATGGTCCGCCAGTGGCAGGAGTTGTTCTGGGACAACCGCTACTCGCATGTCGACATGGGCCAATCGCCCGACTTCGTCAAGCTCGCCGAGGCCTATGGCGCCACCGGCCTGCGCCTGACGGCCAAGGAGACGCTCGTCGACGACCTCCGCGCGGCGATCGCGACTGAGGGGCCGGTGGTCGTGGACATCCGCGTCACCCGCGAGGAGAACGTGTATCCGATGATCTCGCCCGGCGCCGCCGCGCGCGAGATGGTGGGCTAGCGCCATGGGCGATCCGGGAATCAAGGAGATGCTGAACCTCGAGGATCTCGAGGCCAGCGGCCAGACGCGCTCGGGGCGCAAGCACGTGCTGACCATCCTGGTGGAGAACAAGCCGGGTGTGCTGACGCGCATCGCCGGCCTGTTTGCCCGCCGCGGGTTCAACATCGACACGCTCACGGTCGGGCCGACCGACGACGAGCACATCTCACGCGTGACGCTGACCGTCGACGGCGCGCTGCATCCGATCGATCAGGTCACCAAGCAGCTGCACAAGCTGATCAACGTCCTGAAGATCAGGGATCTGGAGCCGTCCGAGACGGTCACGCGCGAACTGGCGCTCTTCAAGGTTGCGGTGGACGGTGTGCAGCGTGCCGAGGTCCTGCAGCTCACGGAGATCTTCCGCGGGCGGATCGTCGACGTGACGCGCCGCTCGATCATCGTCGAGATCACCGGCACCACGGACAAGATCGAGTCGTTCGAGGCGCTGCTGCGGCCGTTCGGCATGGTCGAGATGATGCGGACGGGCGAGATCGCGATCTCGCGCGGCCGCGGCGAGACCTGAGCAGCCGCTGACGTTCTGTGACGGACCTCGCTTCGGCGGGTCCGTCGCCGTTCGTAGAATGCAAGTTCATGGCCTCGGTCCTCACCGCTTCGGGCGGCTACGCCCTTTCGGCGGCTGACCGCGCGCGGTTGGTGCGACGCTGCGGAGCGGCGCTGCGCCGCGCGCGTCGTCATCGCGAGGCGCTGGCGGCGATCACAGTGGCCGTCGATCCGGCGGTCGATCCCAGCGCGGTGATCGCGGCGTCGCGGCGTCCCCTGGAGTCGTGGTTCTGCTTCGAGCAGCCCGACCGCGATCGTGCGGCGCTGGGCGCCCTGGGGACCGCGGTGGCGCTGGAGGCGTCCGGGCCCGACCGTTTCAAGACGGTGGCCAAGCGTTGGCGCACGCTGGCCTCGCACGCTGCGTGCGATCCGCCGGATGGTCCGCGCGGCTGCGGGCCGATCGCGGTCGGCGGCTTCGCCTTCGCGCCCGAGGGCGGGAGGGCGCCGCACTGGGCCGGCTACGCGGCGGCGTCGCTGCACGTGCCCGAGGTCTCGCTGGTCCGTCGTGGCGAGGACGTGCGGCTGACGTTCTGCGTGCTGGCCTCTCCGGACGACACGGTTGAAGATCTTGTGGCGCGTGTCGAACTGCGGGCATCGGAGCTGCGCTTCGGGGTGGGGCTGCCGCTGCTCGATCCGGATCCCGCGGGTCGCTATCGCGTGGTGTCGGCGATGCCGCCCGAGCACTACGAGCAGGCCGTCGCGCGGGGGGTCGAGCGGATCGTCGCGGGGCACCTGGAGAAGCTCGTGCTCGCGCGCGAAGTCCAGGTGCACGCGCCGGTCGACCACGACCCGGCTGCTGTGCTGGGTGTGTTGCGTGAGGCGTTTCCGTCCTGTCACCTCGTGTGCGCGGGCCGCGGGGACGCGGCGTTCGTCGCGGCGTCGCCCGAGCTGCTGATCCGCCGCGAGGGCGAGCGCGCGGCGACGCTGGCGCTGGCGGGCTCGACCCGCCGCAGCGCTGATCCTGCCGTCGACGACCACTTGGGCGAGGGCCTCTTGCGTTCGACCAAGGACCGCGAGGAGCAAGCGATCGTGGTCCGGCGCATCGCGCGGACGTTGCGTCCGGTCGCGGTCTGGGTCACCGCGCCGGAGGAGCCCGAGCTGGTCAAGATGACCAACATCCAGCACTTGGGGACGCCGATCCGCGCGCAGCTCGCGCGATCGGTCAGCGCCATCGAGCTGGCGGGGTTGCTGCACCCGACGCCGGCGGTCGGCGGCGAGCCGCTGTCGGTGGCGGCGCCGCTCATCCCGGCGTTGGAGGGCTTCGATCGCGGGTGGTACGCGGGGCCGGTGGGGTGGACGGACCTCGATGAGGATGGGGAGTTCGTAGTGGCCTTGCGCTGTGCGCTGCTGCGCGGCCCGGTCGCGCGCTGTTATGCGGGTGTGGGGGTTGTTCGTGATTCCGATCCGGCGGCCGAGTTGGCGGAGACGGAGGTCAAGTTGCAGGCGTTGCTGCCGGTGCTGGCGGGCTGACGTTCGTCGTTGCGCGTCTGCTTGCTGTCTGGCGTCCGCGGGTGGTGGCTGGCGTGGCGCAGCCGTGGCGCTCCGCGCGCACTGTGGTCGGGGTGCGTTGCGGGGTTTTGGGGCACCGAGGGGAGTGAGCGGTGGCTGGCGGTTCGGGGCGCGGGTTTGTCGTCCGTCGGCGCTTGGGCGCGGGTGGTTCGCGGCCATCCCGGTGGTCCGGGGCGTTTCGGACCCCATATCGGGACTCCAGGCGACCCGGATCGATCGTTCGAGGCCGAATGGCCGGTCGAGGGCGTCTCGTGGTGAACTATTCACCACGAAACGACACGGATCGATCGTTCGAGGACGAACCCTTGGTCCGCCCGCCCAGACCCGCGAACCCTCACGCGGAAGGCCGATGACGCCGCGAGTCACGCCGACTTCCTCTCCTCGATGCCACCGAACCCCGTCACGCACCCCGACCACGGCGCGCGCTGAGCGCCACACGTGCGCCACGCCGGCCCCTTCGCGCGGAGGACCAAACGAACTACGCCTCCTCCGCCCGCATCCCACCCGCACCCTTCGCCCGCCGCCACACACCCACCACATCCCGCACCGTCGCACTGCGCCACGTCGACCGCCCATCCAACGGCCGCACCGCCAGATCGAACCGGCCCGTCTCACGCTGCGCGATCCCCTCGACCAGCGCATGGAAGCGCCGGCCCTTGCGGTCGACTTCGACGATGTCGCCCGGCGCGATGCCCTTCGACGTCAGGCGCGGAGCAGGGGCGACGGCTGCTGGCCCCGTCGTCGGCGGCGTGGGCTCGCCGAGGAGGGAGATCTGCTGGCCGTCGGACACTTGCCTCAGGCTACGGGGCGAACCGGACCGCGCCGGGCCGCCGGTCGCCGGCTACAGCAGCGGGTGGTCGCGCTCGGGCGTCGGCGGCAGCCAGACGCGCCCGCGGGCGTGGGCGAGGTGGTCGGCGGTGGGCCGATCGCTGCGGGCAGCGATCGTGGTCAGCGCCAAGAGCAGCGCAAACGCACCGAGCCATCCGGCCGAGAGGGCGACGATCCACACCATCGGGCGCCACCCTACCTCTGCTCGACGCCCCCGTCACCTCTGCGAACGAAGACTTTCACCGATCGCGTCGGCGACCGCCGCCCATGTCCGGCGGTGCAGCGCCACGTTGGCGGCGCGCTCGGTGCGAAGGTGGACGATGATCGTTTCGGCCGGCGGTGCGTCCAAAGCGGCGCGGAGCCCAATGAGGTCAACGACGGACCGGTATTCGGCGCCATACAACGACGCGACGCGTTCGACCTCGAGACCCGTCGGCGTCAGCACGTGCTCCTCGTATTCGGCGCCTTGCGTGGCGACCGGAAGGAAATCGAAGATCCCGCCGCCGGCGTTGTCGATCACCACGATCGTCAGCGGCACGCCGAGGCGCCGGCCGGCCAGCAGGCTGCCGACGTCGTGGGCCAGGGCGACGTCGCCGATCAGCAGGTAGGTCGGCTCACCGGTTGCCGCCGCACCGCCGTAGGCGGTGGAGATCGTGCCGTCGATGCCGTTGGCGCCGCGGTTCGCCAGCGCGCGCGGCGGCGTGTCGAGGACGGGCCAGAACGTCTCGACGTCGCGGATCGGCATCGAGGCGGCGATCACCACCGTCGCACCGGCCGGCACGGCCGTCGCCAGCTCGCGAGCGATGCGCGGCTCGTTGAGCTCGTCCTCGCCGATCGTGGCGCTGATCGCCGCCGCCGCGCGGGCGTCGGCATCACGCCACGTCCCGAGCCACCCGAAGTCGGTCGGCCACGTCTGATCGATCGCGCCCAGCGCGCCGGGCCCCAGCGCGAGGACCGCGCTCAACGCCGCGTCGGGGTCCGGCCAAAAACCCGCGGGGACCAGGGCAAGCTGCGGCACGCCCTCGCCCAGCCCGGCCAGCCACTGGCGCAGCGGCTTGGAGGTCGGCAGGTCGCCGACGCGTAGGACGCAGGTTGGCGCGACGGTCGCCGCCCAGCCGGCGTCGCGCAGCAGCGCGTCGTAGTGGGCGATCGCTGCGCCGCCGGTGCGCGCGCCCGACAGCGGGTCGGCCAGCAGCGGCCACGCCAGCGCCTCGGCCAACCGCGCGGTCGCGGGGCCATCAGCACCACGGCCGGCGACGATCAGCCCACGGCCGCCGGCCTGCTCGTCCAGCCACGCAACCAGCGGCGCGGGATCCTGTGGCGCAACCGCACGCGCGGTCCATGGCGCGCCATCGGGACGGCCGCCGTCGCCGGGCGCGCCGTCCAGCGGCACCTCGAGCACCAGCGGCTCGCGCAGCGCGACGTTGAGGTGCACCGGCCCCGGCCGGCCCTCGAGGGCCGTCGCATGCGCGCGGCACGCCAGTTGGCGGATCCACCGCTGACGCGCCGGCGTCGCGTCGTGCGTGCCGACTTCAAAGAACCACTTCGCCGCCGACCCGTACAACTTGATCTGATCGATCGTCTGGCCCGCGCCGACGCCGCGCAGCTCCGGCGGGCGGTCGGCCGTCAGGACGATCAGTGGGACGCCCGCCTCGGCCGCCTCGATCACCGCCGGCAGGTAGTTGGCCGCCGCCGTGCCCGACGTGCAGGCCAGGACCGCGGGGCGGCCGGTCGCCTGGGCGAGGCCGAGCGCGAAGAACGCCGCGGAGCGCTCGTCGACATGCGAGGTGACCGGGATCCTGCCGTCACGCGCGAGGCTCAGGACCAGCGGCGTCGAGCGCGATCCGGGTGACGTGCAGGCGCCCGCGACACCGCAGCGGTGCAGCTCGTCGACGAAGGCGCGCAGCAGGAGGTAGGTGTCGCGAGGATCGCTCATGGGATAGATAGGGGAGATGCCCGAGACGCTGGTGTTGCTCCATGGCTTCGGCGGGACCCACCGCACCTGGGACCCCGTCCTGCCCGAGCTCGATCACGAACGCTACAACCCGCTGGTCCCAGACCTCCGCGGGCATGGGACGAAGGCCGGCGTGCGACCGATCTCCTTCGACGGCTGTGTGACCGACGTGCTGGCCGCGGCGCCCGACGAGTTCGTGCTCTGCGGCTACTCGTTGGGCGGTCGTGTTGCGCAACATGTGGCACTTGCCGCGCCCGAGCGCGTCACGCGGCTGATCCTCGTCTCGACCACCGGCGGAATCGTCGACGACGCGCCGCGCGCCGCTCGCATCGCCGCCGACGAGCGCCTCGCCGATGAGCTGACGCGGATGAGCGCCGAGGAGTTCGCCGACCATTGGATGGCCAACCCGCTCTTCGAGGCGACGCCTGCGGAGGCGTCGCGCTGGTGGCGCGAGGACCTGCTGCGCAATGACCCGATCGTCCTGGCCGAGGTGCTGCGCACCATGGGCGGTGGCGCGATGGCGCCGCTCTGGGACTGGCTCGACACGCTGACGATGCCGGTGACGGTCATCGTCGGCGGGCGTGACACCAAGTTCGTGGACTACGCCGAGCGCTTCGTGCAGCTCCTGCCACAGGCCGTCATGCACACCATCGACGGCGCGGGCCACGGCCTGCCGCGCGAGGCACCGCGCGAGCTGGCGGCGCTGATCGCCGGTACGGAGGGGTGACCGCCACGCCCACCGATGTCGAGCGGACACGTCGGCGCCTTGGGTTGGGCATCGCGCTCCTTGCGGCGGTTGCCGGAGCTGCCGGTTGCGGTGGCGACGTGTCGTCCAAGCCGCCCGCGCCATCGGCGCAAGGGACCGCGACGGCTACGAGCGAGGACCAGCACAAGCCCGCGCCGTCGCTCACGCTGCGCCAGGCAATCGGGCAACACATGGTGTTTGCCTACTCCGGCGCACGTCCGCCCGCCGCGCTGCGACGGCGCATCGCACGCGGCGAAGCCGCCGGCGTCATCCTCTTCTCGCGCAACATCCCCAGCGTGGCCGCGGTCGGCGCCGAGATCTCCAAGCTGCAGCGCATCAAGCGTCCGGCGGCCGTCGACACCCCGCTGCTGGTGATGGTCGACCAGGAGGGTGGGGACGTCCGTCGCCTTCCCGGCCCGCCCGCCGCCAGCGCCGCCGCCACACCCACCAAGGCAGCCGCCCGCGCCAACGGCCGTGCCGCCGGCCGGCTCCTGCGCAGCGCAGGCGTCACGGTCGACCTCGCGCCGGTGGTCGATGTCGGCCGCGCGGACCGCGCGCTGGCCAGCGAGGGCCGGACCTACGACGACAGCGTGCCCGGTGTCATCGCCAAGGCCGGCGCCTTCGCCGACGGCCTACGGGCCGTCGGCACCGAGCCGGTCCTCAAGCACTTCCCCGGCTTTGGCGCGGCGTCGATCAACACCGACGACGGTGCCGCGCGCATCGACCTCTCGCTCTCCAACCTGCGCGCCCTCGATCTCCAGCCCTACGCCAAGATCAAGACCCGCGCGGTGATGCTCTCCACCGCGATCTACCCGCGCGTCGACCCGCGCCCGGCGGCCTTCTCAAAGCGCTGGGTGACCGGCGAGCTGCGCGGCCGCCTGCACTTCACCGGCGTCGCGATGACCGACGATCTGCAGACGCCCGCCGTCGCCCGTTTCGGCGCGCCGGCTCAGCTGGCGTTCTTCGCGATCAAGGCCGGCGTCGATCTCCCGCTCTTTGCCAAGGACTACACCACGGGCGCTCGCGCGGCGGCGGGCCTGGAGCGCGCGGTGCACAGTGGCGCGCTTACCCGCGCCCAGCTCGATGCCGGCGCCCGCCGCGTCCTGCGCTGGCGCCTCGCGTTGGCCAAGGCCAAGCGCGACAACTAGGAGAGCGCCTAGTCAGCCCACCAGTCGCGCTGCCCCTCGACGTCGTCGCGCGGATTCGCGCCGAGGTTGGGCGCCCCGGTCCTCCAGATCGTTCTTGATGTTCTTGCGCGTGAACGGCATGGCGCGATCCTAAGGCACCGCTCAGGGCTGCTCTGCTAGTCGCCGAGCAGCCCGGGCCCCGACGGCACCCGCAGGCGCCCGTGATGCACCGCGAGCAGCCCGCCCGCATCCTCGCCGTCCAGCAGCCCGAGTGTCGCCAGACCGCACGGCAGCTCGACCCGCAGCGCCGCCGCACAGTGCGCCGCCGCCGCGATCCCGAGCGGACCGTCGATCGTCGAGGCGAGGTAGACCTCGGCGCCGGTCGCGCGCACGAGCGTCGCCTGCGCGAGCAGTGATGAGATGCCGCCGGCGCGCGAGATCTTCAGGCAGACCGCGTCGGCCGCACCGGAGGCGATCGCTCCGTGCTCGGCGACGGTCTCGTCCATCGCGACGCGCACCGGCACACGCTCGCGCACCTCGCGCAGTGCCGCGATCCCGGAGACCGGCTCCTCGACGAGCTCCAGACCGGCCCGTGCCAGGACGTCGATATGCGCGACGGCCTCCTCAACGGTCCACGCGCCGTTGGCGTCGATCCGGATCGCGACCTGGTCGCCGATCGCGCGCCGCACCGCGGCGATGCGCGCCGCGTCATCGCCGACGCCGACCTTCACCTTGACGCACTCAAAGCCCAGCTCCGCGGCGCTGGCGGCTGCTTCGGCGGCGCCGGCGCGGTCGGTTGCGCCGATGGTCGCGTTGACGGGCACATGCTCCAGCGCGCCGTCGGTCAGCAACGCGGAGATCGGCTTGCCGGCGCGCTGGCCCGCGGCGTCCCAAAGTGCGAGGTCGACGGCCGCCAGCGCCTGGGGCAGGTCGGCGACCTCGCGGCAGGCGTCCAGCAACGCCGGGCCGGTGCGGCCGCGGTCGTCGGAGAGGATCTCGGCGTAGCGCTCCAGCGCCTGGCCGACGATGTCCAGCGGCACGCCGTCGTAGGCCTCCAGCGGTGCAGCCTCGCCGCGGCCGGTGATGCCGTCGGGCCCGGTCAGCGCGAGCAGGTACACGCCGCGCTCGTGCACGTCGCCGTAGGCGGTGCGCAGGGGGGAGCGCAGGCGATGCGTGACGGGTTCGAGGACGACGTCCATGCGGTTCGATCAGCAGCCTGCCAGACCGGCGTGGCGGCCATCCATCAGCTTGCGTGATCGATGCTGTAGCAAACGCGACTTCGACAGATCGACGATGCCGTGGGACGATCGTTGGCATGGAGCTCCGTCATCTGCGCACCATCGCCGCCGTCGCCCGGACCGGCTCGTTCACGAAGGCCGGAGAGGAGCTCCACCTCGCCCAGTCGGCGATCTCCCAGCAGATCCGGCGCCTGGAGAACGAGCTCGGCATCCAGGTCTTTACGCGCTCCAGCCGCTCAGTGGAGCTGACCGCCGAAGGCCGGCTCGTCCTCGACTACGCCCATCGCGTGCTGCACGAGGTCGAGGGGCTGCAGAACGAGTTGGAGGAGCTCAGCGGTCTGCTGCGCGGGGAGTTGAAGCTGGGCGGCATGTACCCGACGGGGTTGTATGACCTCGCCGACGTCATCGCTGACTTCCACACGCGGCACCCTGGCGTGGCGATCCACATGGTCGAGCGCACCCAGGACGAACTGCTGGAGCGCCTGCGCACAGACGAGCTCGATGCGGCTTTCACGGCCGTCGACCCCGACGCGCTGGGCGAGGACTTCGCCGCGTCGCTGGTATTCGAGGAGGAGTTCGTGGTGGCCTTGCCCGTCGACCACGCGTTGGCGGCCTGCGACCACATCACCTACGAGCAACTGGCCGCGGAGGATCTGGTGACGTACCGCGAGAACTCGGCGCTGCGGCTGCGTTTGGAGAAGGCGATGGCGCGGATCGGGCTGGCGCCGCGCAACGCGTTCATCTGTACAGAGATGGGGGCGGTACGGGCGCTGGTCTCCAAGGGCCTCGGCGTCGCGGTGCTGCCGCGCTCAATCGCCGCTGAGCCGGGGCCGGCGATCACCTTCCGGCCGGTGGGGCCGGAGCTGCTGACGTGGCCGACGGCGCTGGTGTGGCGGGCGGATCGCCGGCAGCCGCCGGCGGCGAAGGCGTTCTTGCAGTTGGCGCTCAAGCGGGCGGAGGAGACCGGACGGCAGCGACCGAGCGTGCAGCTCGTGGCGTAGGGCGGTCGTCCGCCTTGGGGGTTTGCGTGGCGCACCCGTGGCGCTCAGCGCGGTTTGTGTTGGCGCTGTGCAGCGTGGTTCGGTGGCATCGAGGAGAGGAAGCCGATGGGGCTCGCGGCGCCATCGGCCTTCCGCGTGAGGGTTCTCGGGACTCAGCGAGGGTTCGGTGCCGAATGGCCGATCCGGGTCGCTTCGTGGTGAATAATTCACCACGAGACGCCCTCGACCGACCATTCGGCGACGAACGATCGATCCGGGTCGCCCAGGGTCCCTATATGGGGTCCGAAACGACCCGGACCACGATTCGGCCACGAACTACCCGCGCCCCGGCGCCCGAGGACGACAAACCCCCGCCCCGAGCCGCCAAGCCACTGCTCACTCCCCTCGGTGCCCCAGAACCCCGCCGCGCACTCCGACCACAGTGCGCGCGGAGCGCCACGGCTGCGCCACGCCAGCCACCACCCGCGGACGACAAACCTCAGCTCAACAGCAACCCCACACTCAACAACACGCAGAACACCAACTGCAGCATCCCCGTCCGCGCCAAGGCCTCATTCAACGTCGGTCCATCGTCGTGCTGGCGCACCGTCCGCACCAACGGCACCGCCAACGGCAGCGCCAACCACGACAACAACACCCACGGCCCCACATGCGACCCGCCCGCGACCCACACACCCACCGGGATCAGGAACGCCACGTAGACCTCCGCCGCATAGAAGTCCCGCGCACGCCCGCGCCCCAGCCGCACCGCCAGCGTCCGCTTGCCGACCCGGGCATCCGTCGGCGCATCCCGAATGTTGTTGACCGCCAGGATCGCCGCCGCCAACAGCCCCACGGGCACGGCCAGCGCAAACGCCTCCCACTCCAACCGCTCGACCTGCGCGTAATACGAGCCCGTCACCGCCACCAACCCAAAGAACAAGAAGACGAACACGTCGCCCAGCCCCTCGTACCCATACGGCCGCGGCCCGCCCGTGTACAAGACACCCGCCAGGATCGACGCCGACCCGATCGCCAGGATCACCCAGCCCGCGACGATGATCAGGTAGACGCCGCACAAGACCGCCAAGGCGAACGACACGTACGTCGCCGTCAACACCTGCTTGGGCGGCACGAGGCCGCCGGCAGTGACGCGCACGGGCCCGAGGCGATCCTCCGTGTCGGCGCCTCGCCGCGCATCGGAGTAGTCATTGGACAAGTTTGCCCCGACCTGGATGAAGACCGCGCCCAGCAGCGCCGCGATGAACGCGCCTACCCGCAGCGACGACTTCTCGGCCGCCGCCAGCGCCGTGCCGACGAGCACCGGCGCAACACCGGCCGGCAGCGTCCGCGGCCGTGCGGCCAGCAGCCAGATCTTGACCGGCGACGGGCGCTGCGAGATGGCTTCTGAAGACTCACTCATAACGCTTCACGCCCTCCGTGGAAACTGCGAGAAGTCCGGGCGGCGCTTCTCCTTGTAGGCCTCGCGCCCTTCCTTGGCCTCGTCCGACCCATAGAACAACAGGTTGGCGTCATGCGCCAGCTGCTGGATCCCCGCATAGCCATCCTCGTGGGCGTGAAACGACGACTTCACGAGCCGCAGGGCGAAGGGGGAGAGCTCGAGCATCTCGCGACACCAGGAGACCGTCTCCTCCTCCAGCCGCTCCAGCGGCACCACCGCGTTGACCAACCCCATGTCCAACGCCTGCTGCGCGTCGTACTGGCGGCAGAGCAGCCAGATCTCCTTGGCGCGCTTGGTCCCCACGAGGTCGCGCAGCAGCGACGCGCCGAAGCCGCCGTCCCAGGAGCCGACCCGCGGCCCGGTCTGGCCGAAGCGTGCATTGTCGGCGGCGATCGTCAGGTCACAGCAGAGATGCAGGACGTGCCCGCCGCCGATCGCATAGCCCGCGACCTGGGCGACCAGCGGCTTGGGCAGCCGTCGCATCTGGACCTGCAGGTCGGTGACATGGAAGCGCCCGACCTTGGCGCCCTCGGGGATGTAGCCCGTGTCGCCGCGGACGTTCTGGTCGCCGCCGGAGCAGAACGCGTGCGGACCCTCGCCGGTGAAGATCACGACGCCGACGTCGCCGTCCTCGCGGGCACGCTCCAGCGCCTCGGAGACCTCGATCAGCGTCTGCGGCCGGAACGCGTTGCGCACCTCCGGGCGGTCGATCGTGATCTTCGCGATGCCATCTCCGCTGAGCTCATAGCGGATGTCGGTGTACTCGCCGTCGCCGGGGGTCCAGGTCACTGCCATGGGCGGCAGGCTACTTTCCGAGCCATGGTGGTCGAGTCCTGGCTGGCGAGAGCGGCGCGCACGCGTCCTGACACCGCTGCCGTCAACGGGCTCACCTACGCGGCGCTGTACGCACGAGCGCGCGCCGCGGCAGCCGGTCTGCCGCACGGTGCGCGCGTTGGCCTAGCGCTCCCGCCCGGAGAGGAGTTCGTCGTCGCGCTGCACGCCTGCCTGCTGGCCGGCGCGCTCGTCGTGCCCATCGACCTGCGGCTGACCGAGGCCGAGCGCCCGGCGGTCGACCTGGTGTTCGGAGAGCGCCTGCGTGCAAAGCAGGAGGTCACCGGCGCCCACGATCTCGACGTGCCCGCGATCCTCGTCCACACCAGCGGCACCACCTCCAAGCCCAAGCCCATCCGCCTCACGTACGGCAACTGGCTCTGGAGCGCGCTGGGCAGCGCGGTCGCCCTCGGCGTCGACCCTCACGAGCGCTGGCTCTGCACGTTGCCCCTGAGCCACGTCGGCGGCCTGTCGATCCTGCTGCGCTCCGCGATCTACGGCACGACCGCGATCGTCCACGAGCGCTTCGAGACCGACCGCGTCCTCCACGCGCTCCAAGACCCGCACGGCCCGACCGTCGTCTCGCTCGTCCCGACGACGCTCACGCGCCTTCTTGACGCGGGCCTCCACCATCCACCCGCCCTGCGCTGGGCGCTGCTCGGCGGCGCGCCGCTCCCGCCCGCGCTGCTCCGACGTGCGGCGCAAGCCGGCGTCCCCGTCGCCCCGACCTACGGCCTCACCGAGGCCTGCTCACAGGTCGCGACCGCTGGCGTCCCGCTCTTCTGCACGCAGATCGCGCTGCAGCCCGACGGCGAGATCGTTGTCACCGGGCCCACCGTCTCACCGGACGCCGGGCCGAGGCTTCACACCGGTGACCTCGGTGCCTTCGATGACGATGGCCTCCTGCACATCGTCGGGCGCAAGGCCGACACCATCGTCACCGGCGGCGAGAACGTCGCACCTGCCGAGGTCGAGGCGGTACTGGAAGCGCACCCCGGCGTCCACGAGGCCGCGATCATCAGCCGCCCCGACGACGAGTGGGGGGAGGCGATCGTCGCGCTTGTCCGGCCGTACGACCAAGCCGGTCCGCCCACCCCCGACGACCTCCGCGCCCACTGCACGCGCCACCTCGCCCGCTTCAAGGTTCCCAAGGACTACAAGATCATCGGCGAGCCGCTGCCCCGCACCGCGTCCGGCAAGCTCGTGCGCCGCGAGCTCGGCGAGGTCGCGCGCCGCGCAACGGCATCCGCCCAACGGCCCAAGCCTGCCCCGTAGGCTGCGGGGTCATGGATCCCGAAGCAGAACGCGCAGCCAGCCGCGAGCGCTGGGAGAGCGTCGCGGCGGGCTGGGAGTCCGGCGCCGACGCCTTCTACGACGGCGCCCTGCCCGTCTCGCACTGGATGGTCGACCGTCTCCAGCCCCAGCCCGGCCAGACGATCCTCGAGCTCGCCGCCGGCCGCGGCGACGTCGGCTTCCTCGCCGCCGAGCTCCTCCATCCCGGCGGGAAGCTGATCAGCTCCGACGGCGCCGAGGCGATGGTCGAGGCCGCCCGTCGCCGCGCCGCCCAGCTCGGCATCGGCAACGTTGAGTTCAAGCCGATCGACCTGGAGTGGATCGACGCGAAGCTCGCCACGATCGACGGCGTCCTCTGTCGCTTCGGCTACATGCTCGCCGTCGACCCCGAGCACGCGCTGCGCGAGGCCCGCCGCGTCCTGCGGCCCGGCGGCAAGATCGTGATCGCGGTCTGGGACGTGCCCGAGGCCAACCCGTGGCTGACGACCTTCACGGCGGCGGCCCGCGCCCTCGGCCTGGCGCCCCCGCCATCTCCCGACGAGCCCGGCCCGTTCTCGCTCAGCGCGGACGGGGCGGTCGGCGAGCTGCTCCAGGACGCCGGCTTCGACACCCCGACCGTCGAGCCGATCGAGCTCACCTTCCGCACGCCCACCCTTGACGCCCTGTGGGAGACACAGCGCGCGCTCTCGCCCGGCATGCGCACGCTCCTCGACGGCCTCTCACCCGCCGACCACTACAAGCTGCGCGAAGCCGCCGAGGAGCGCTGGGCGCGCTACGTCGCGCCCGACGGCACCGTCACGATGCCTGGCCGTGCGCTGGGCGTCGTCGCCGAGGCCTAGCGTCGTCTCACGCCCACGGCAGGACCCGATCGGCGACGAGGTCTAGGCCAAGCAGACCGAGATCGATGACCACGCGCACGATCGCGCCGCCGGCGTCGAGGCCGGTCCAGACCGTGCACTCGGCGTGGCGGTCGACCGCGGAGATGCAGAGCGCTACGCCACCCTCACCGTCGGCGACGCGAACCCAGCGCGGCTCATGCCCCAAGAGTCCGTCCAACTCGGGTCCGACGACCGGGATCGCGCCGGTGTGCGAGACACAGACGGCGCCGTTGTCCGGTGAGCCGACTCCCACCAGCTCCCAACGGACGGGCTGCGCGTCACCCACCACGATGTCGAGCGCCGCGGCACCCGCCCACGGATGGTGGGGGTGGCGCGCGACCACGACGCTGAAGGCGTGGTGGCCGGCGGGCACGGCAGGAGCGAACGCCTGCTCGCCCTCGTACGGCGCGATCGGATCGCCCACGACGAGGCCGTCGGCGGCCAGGACAATCGTGTCGCCCTCGCGGACTTCCCCGATCTCCCACACGGCCTCGGCGTCGGCCCAGTACGGCCGGTCCAGTGGTCGCCGCAACTGCGCGGCGAGACCGGGCCCGACCAGTCCGGCCGCCTCCGCCGCGTCGACCAGCGGCACGCGCTCTCCGGCGTCGCCTGCTAGCTCAAGCAGCCAACGCAGGAGCAACGGCCGTTCACGCGCGACGTCCACACGCGAACAATTCGGCGTCCCGCGCTGGATCGCCGGAGCGCAGCGCCCGGAGGTTGGCGGCCACCTTGCGCAGGGACTGGTCGGTCTCGTTCCAGGCCGAGCGGAGGACGAGGCGACAGGAGTCTGCAACGACCGTTCGCAGGGCGAACGCGCCGGCCGGGCCGGTCAGGTTGACCGCTGTCGCCCGTAACGCGGCCGGGCCGCGTCCGCCCTGATACGTCTCGGAAACGACCAGCGCAACGGCCACCTCGTCGGGCACCGCCTCGATCAGCCCGCGGGCGAGCGCGGGCGTCACGGGGTTGCTGGCGTCCAGGCCACCGCGGCTCTCCTCCTGCCAGCGCATCGCGCGGTCGAGCGCGGCCAGCGCCTCCGCTCGCGACCTGAAGACCTCCACACCGTTCTCCCTCATAGACTCCGGCCAACTATGTACTACGACGACGACGCAGACCTCACCCTCCTCGACGGCAAGACCGTGGCCATCATCGGCTTCGGCTCACAGGGCCACGCCCACGCCCAGAACCTCAAGGACTCCGGGGTCAAGGTCGTCGTAGGCCTGCGTGAGGACTCCGCGTCGGTCCAGCAGGCCAAGGACGCGGGCCTGGAGGTCCTCTCCGTTGCCGATGCGGCAAGCGAAGGCGACATCGTGATGCTGCTCGTGCCCGACGAGCTGCACCGCCAGGTGTGGGAGAACGATGTCCGTGACGGCATCGCCGAGGGCAACCTGCTGCTCTTCGGCCACGGCTTCTCGGTCCTCTACAACGAGGTCGACCCGCCGGCCGGCGTCGACGTCGGCCTGGCCGCCCCCAAGGGCCCGGGCCATCTCGTGCGCCGCCAGTACACCGAGGGCTCCGGCGTCCCCGGCCTCGTCGCGATCCACCAGGACGCCACGGGCAACGCCAAGGCGCTGGCGCTGGCCTACGCCAAGGGCATCGGCTGCACGCGCGGCGGCGTCTTCGACACCACCTTCAAGGAAGAGACCGAGACCGATCTCTTCGGCGAGCAGGCCGTCCTCTGCGGCGGCGCCAGCGCCCTCGTGCAGGCGGGCTTCGACACGCTGGTCGAGGCCGGCTATGACCCGCAGATGGCCTACTTCGAGTGCCTTCACGAGCTCAAGCTGATCGTGGACCTCATGTACGAGAAGGGCCTGGCGGGCATGCGCTACTCGATCTCCAACACGGCCGAGTACGGCGACTACACCCGCGGCCCGCGCGTCGTCAACGACGAGACCCGCGCCGAGATGAAGCGCATCCTCGGCGAGATCCAAGACGGCACGTTCGCCCGCGAGTGGATCGCCGAGAACCGCGCCGGCCAGGAGAACTTCAAGCGCATGCGCGCCGAGCAGGCCGACACGAAGGTCGAGCATGTCGGCAAGGAGCTCCGCAGCCATATGGATTGGATCCAGACCGAGTTCTAGTCCCCGCATTCGGTACCCTCCTCGAGCCGTCGCAACTGGCGTCTCGAGGTGGGCTACCACCGGGGAGCGACGGTGTCTCTCCGCCGCACGCCTGGGCACTCCCATACCGACCCCGAGGAGCCCCATGACGACGAGCGCGACCACGCTCACCATCCCGGAAGAGCTCAAGCCCGCAGACGGCCGCTTCGGCTGCGGCCCGTCGAAAGTCCGGCCCGAGCAGCTGGCCAAGCTGGCCACCGAGGACGCCCACCTGCTGGGCACCTCACACCGGCAGAAGCCGGTCAAGGACCTGGTCGGCCGCGTCCGCGCCGGGCTGAGCGACCTCTTCAGCCTGCCCGACGGCTACGTCGTCGCGCTCGGCAACGGCGGGACGACCGCGTTCTGGGACGCCGCCGCCGCCGGCCTGATCCGCGAGCGCTCGCTGCACCTGAGCTTCGGCGAGTTCTCCAACAAGTTCGCCAGCGTCGCCGCAAACGCGCCGTTTCTCCAGGACCCGATCGTCGTCAAGAGCGAGCCCGGCGACGCGCCCGCGCCGACCTACGAGACCGGCGTTGACGTTGTCGCCTGGGCCCACAACGAGACCTCGACCGGCGTCATGGTCCCGGTCCAGCGCCCGCAAGGCAGCGACGGCGCCCTCGTCCTCATCGACGCCACCTCCGGCGCCGGCGGCCTGCCCGTCGACGCGAGCCAGAGCGACGTGTACTACTTCGCGCCGCAGAAGTGCTTTGCCGCCGACGGTGGCATCTGGCTGGCACTGCTGAGTCCCGCGGCGCAGGAGCGCATCGCCGAGGTGGGCGCGCGCACCGATCGCTGGATCCCCGAGTTCCTCTCGCTGACCACCGCGCTGGACAACTCGGTCAAGGACCAGACCTACAACACGCCCGCGCTCGCCACGCTGATCCTGCTCAACGCGCAGGTCGAATGGTTCAACGAGAACGGCGGCCTCGACTTCGCGGTTGGCCGGACCACGGCCTCCTCGACCGCCCTCTACGACTGGGCTGACGCCTCATCGTTTGCGACCCCGTTCGTCGCCGACCCCGCCAAGCGTTCGCTGGTCGTCGGCACGATCGACTTCGACGACAAGATCGACGCCGCGGCCATCGCCGCGACGCTGCGCGCCAACGGCATCGTCGACACCGAGCCCTACCGCAAGCTCGGCCGCAACCAGCTGCGCATCGGCATGTTCCCCGCGATCGACCCGGAAGACATCGTGCAACTCACCCGCTGCATCGACTACATCGTCGGGACGCAGGCATGACCCGCGTCCTCGTCGCCGAGAAGATCGGCGCCAGCGGCATCGACCTCCTCAAGGCGCACTTCGACGTCGACACCGCCTTCGACAACGACGGCTTCGACCTCGATGCGCGGATCGGCGACTACGACGGCCTGCTGATCCGTTCGGCCACCAAGGTCACCGCTGACGTCATCGAAAAGGCCACCAACCTGAAGGCCATCGGCCGCGCCGGCGTCGGCGTCGACAACGTCGACGTCCCGGCCGCGACCAAGCGCGGGATCATCGTCGCCAACGCGCCGGAGTCCAACGTCGTCACCGCCGCCGAGCACACGATGGCGCTGCTGCTGGCCCTGGCCCGCAACGTCCCGCAGGCTCACGCCGCGCTCAGCGGCCACGGCAAGTGGGAGCGCTCGAAGTGGTCGGGCGTCGAGCTCGAGGGCAAAGTCCTCGGCATCCTCGGCTTCGGCCGCATCGGCCAGCTCGTCGCCGCGCGCGCCAAGGGCTTCGGCATGCGGATCGTCGCCTTCGACCCCTTCGTCGCAGCCGACCGCTACAAGGACCTCGGCGTCGAGAAGGCCGAGAGCTCCGACGGCGTCTACGCCGAGGCCGACTTCCTGACGCTGCACCTGCCCAAGACGCCCGACACCGAGGGCTGGCTCGACGCCGAGGCGCTGGCCAAGTGCAAGGACGGCGTCAAGGTCCTCAACGTGGCCCGTGGCCCGCTCATCAACGACGATGACTTGGTCGCCGCGCTCGACAGCGGCAAGGTCGGCGGCGCGGCGCTGGACGTCTTTCGCTCCGAGCCCGTCACCGAGTCGCCGTTCTTCGGCCGGCCCAACGTCATCGTGACGCCGCACCTCGGCGCCTCGACCGCCGAGGCGACCGACCGCGCCGGCTTCCAGGCCGCCGAGCAGGTCGTCGCGGCGCTGACCGGCGGCGCGGTCACCACCGCCGTCAACGTGCCGGCGATCAAGGCGGAGGACTTGGAGGTCCTCGGCCCGTACGTGCCGCTCTGCCGGCACCTCGGCCGCCTGGCCATGGCACTTGCCGAGGGCTCCTCGGTCGATCGCATCGACGTCGAGCTGCTCGGTCGCATCGCCGATCGCGACACGCGGCCGCTGGCCACCGCCACGCTGCTCGGGGTCCTGGCCGGCAAGACCGAGGAGGAGGTCAACGCGGTCAACGCGCCGGCGGTCGCCGAGGAGCGCGGGATCGAGATCGTCGAGACCAAGAGCGCCAGCGCGCGCGACTTCGAGAACCTCGTGCGCATCACCGTGCACTCGGGCGACAAGGCCGAGCGCGTGGTCGGCACCACGTTCGGCCGGCGCAACCGCCCGCACTTGCTCGAGGCGTGGGGCCAGCGCTTCGACGTCCAGCTCGACGAGCATCTCGCGGTCTTCCGCTACGGCGACCGCCCGGGCATGATCGGCCGCATCGGCACCGCGTTCGGCGAGGCCGGCGTCAACATCGTCTCGGCCGCCGTCGGCCGTCAGGATGACGATGCCGCCCACCCTGCGGGAGCCGCATCCGAGGCCGTCATGGTCCTCACCACCGACGCTCCCGTCCCCCGCGAGGTCGTCGACGCGATGGTGGCGACCGACGGCTTCACCGGCGGGCGCGCGATCACCCTGTAGGACGACGCACCGGAAAGGCGCTCCGAATCACTGGTTCGGGGCGCCCACGCCCGGGTAGGGACCTGACGGCATGCGGAGTCGGGTCATCTTGATCGTGGCACTGACAGCGACCACCCTCGCGGTGGCGGCCTGCGGCGGCGGCTCCAGCAGCAACGGCACGGTCACCTTGAACTGGTGGGCGGGCAACCAGCCGGGCGGCTCGTTTCAGAAGGCGGCGGCCTATTGCTCAGAGCAGTCAAACGGCGCCTACAAGATCAAGGTCAACCTGCTCGGCACCGACGCCGACAGCCAGCGCCAGTCGCTCGTCCGGCGCCTGGCGGCCGGCGACTCCTCGATCGACCTGATGGCCATGGACGTCGTGTGGACCGCAGAGTTCGCCGAGGCCAAGTGGATCAAGCCTTTCCCGGCCGCGCAGGCCGCACAGCTCAGGAAGGGCCGCCTCGCCGGCCCGCTGAAGACCGCCACCTACAAGGGCCGGCTCTATGCGGCCCCGGGCAACTCCAACACCCAGCTGCTCTGGTACCGCAAGAGCCAGCTCAACGGCCAGCCCGTCCCGAAGACCTGGCAGCAGCTGATCGACACGGCCACGAAGCTGAAGACGACCATCGCCTACACCAACGCCCAGTACGAGGGCACGACAGTGTGGTTCAACTCGGTGATCCAGAGCGCCGGCGGAGCGATCCTCAACCGCAGGGGCGGCGTCGGCCTCGGCCCGCCCGGCCTGAAGGCCATCACGATCATGCACGACTTCGCCGCCGGCCCCGCGAACCCGACGCTGCCGGCCGCCAAGGAGGACCAGGCGCGCCAGGCCTTCGAGGTGCCGACCGGGACCGCGTTCGAGCTCAACTACCCGTTCGTGTACGCCTCGGCCCAGTCCAACACGACCGTTAAAGGCCTCAAGGACGACATCGCCTGGGCGCCCTATCCGTCGGTCAACGAGGGCGGCCCCAACCGCGCCCCGATCGGCGGCTTCAACTGGGGCGTCGGCTCGCACACCAAGCACCCCAAGCAGGCCTTCGACGCCGCGACGTGCCTGGCCAGCGAGCAGCCCGAGCGCCTCTACGCGCAGCTCGACTCGCTGCCGCCGACGCTCTCCAAGGTCTATGACGACCCCAAGTTCAAGAAGAGCTATCCCTTCGCCGACCTCGTTCGCAAGCAGATCGACAGCGCCGGCGTGCGGCCCGTCACCCCGTTGTACGCCGACGTGTCACTGGCCGTCTACACGACGCTGTCACCCGCCAACAAGCTCCAGCCCAAGGCGGCGCTGTCCAAGCTAACCGAGCGCCTGCAGGACGCGCTGGACTCCAAGGGGCTGCTCTGATGGCACGCGCGGCAATGAGCGACCGCACGAAGGCCGAGCGCAAGTTGGGGATGTTGCTCTGCGCGCCGGCCGCGATCGTGATGCTGTTGGTCACCGGCTACCCGATCCTCTACGCGATCTGGCTGTCGCTGCACCGCAGCGACCTGCGCTTCCCCGACAACACCGCGTGGATCGGCCTCGACAACTACATCACGGTCCTGTCGGCCAACCTGTGGTGGAAGGACCTCTTCCACACGCTGGTGCTCACCGCGCTGTCGGTGAGCCTTGAGCTCGTGCTCGGCATGCTGCTCGCCCTGGCCATGCACCGCGCGATCTTCGGCCGCGGGCTGATCCGCACGAGCGCGCTGGTGCCCTACGGCATCGTCACGGTCGTCGCCGCGTTCGCCTGGCGGCTGGCGTTCTCCAAGGCCGACGGCGGCTTCGTGCCGGCCGTCCTGCATCTGCAGAACGACCCATTGATCACCACCTGGTCGACCTACCTGACAGCGATCCTCGCCGAGGTTTGGAAGACCACGCCGTTCATGGCGCTGTTGCTGCTCGCCGGCCTGGCGCTGGTGCCCGACGACCTGCACGAGGCGGCGCGCGTCGACGGCGCGAGCACCTGGCAGCGGTTCTGGAAGATCACGATCCCGCTGATGAAGCCGACGATCCTCGTCGCGCTGCTCTTCCGCACGCTCGACGCCTTCCGGATCTTCGACACCGTCCAGGTGCTCTCCAACGGCTCCAACCGCTCGCTGGAGACGGTCAGCCAGTTGGGCTACAACACGCTGTTGACAAGATTGAACCTCGGCCTCGGCTCGGCCGTCTCGGTCCTCGTCTTCATCTGCGTGCTCATCATCGCCGGGCTCTACGTGCGCTTCCTCGGCGCCAATCTCAGCCAGCAGGGAGGCGGGCGATGACCCTCGATCGCAGGCGCCTCTACGGCTGGGGCGCCGCCGAAGCCGTCATCGTCGTCGCGGCGCTCTTCCCGGTGCTGTGGCTGCTGTCGCTGTCGCTCAAGACGCCGGCCACCGTCAACGACGGCCGGCTGCTGCCCAAGTCGTTCTCCTTTGACAACTACAGCAGCATCTTCGACCAGGACATCTTCACCGCCGCGCTGCGCAACTCGATCGGCATCGCGCTGATCTCGACGGTGATCGCGGTAACCCTGGCGTCGATGGCGGCGTACGCGATCGCGCGCCTGGAGTTCCCGGGCAGGCGGCTGCTGCTGGCCGCCGCGCTGGCGATCGCGATGTTCCCGCCGGTCTCGATCGTCGGCCCGCTGTATGACATGTGGCGCACGCTCGGCCTTTATGACAGCTGGCTCGGCCTGATCATCCCCTACATGACGTTCACGCTGCCGCTTGCGATCTTCGTGCTCAGCGCGTTCTTCCGGGAGATCCCGTGGGAGCTCGAGCAGGCCGCGCAGATGGACGGCGCCACGCCGCTGCAGGCGTTTCGCAAGGTCATCCTGCCGCTCGCCGCGCCCGGCGTCTTCACGACGGCGATCCTCGTCTTCATCTACGCCTGGAACGACTTCATCTTCGCGCTGTCGCTGACGTCGACCACGAAGGCGCAGACGGTGCCGCCGGCGATCCAGTCGTTCACCGGCGTCTCGCAGTTCACCGCCCCGACCGGCGCCATCGCCGCGGCGGCGATCATCGTGACCATCCCGATCGTTGTGATGGTCCTTCTCTTCCAACGGCGCATCGTGGCGGGCCTGACCGCCGGCGCGGTCAAGGGCTAAAGGAACATCCATGGCCACCATCACGCTCGATGACATCACCAAGCGCTACGGCGACGGCTACGAGGCCGTCAAGCACTTCAACTTGGAAGTGGCCGATGGCGAGTTCCTCATCCTGGTCGGCCCCTCGGGCTGTGGGAAGTCCACGGCGTTGCGGATGGTCGCCGGGCTGGAGGACATCACCGAGGGCCGACTGCTGATCGACGGCGACGTCGTCAACGACCGCGCGCCGAAAGACCGCGACATCGCGATGGTCTTTCAGAGCTACGCGTTGTACCCGCACATGACCGTCGGCGAGAACATGGCCTTCCCGCTCAAGCTGGCCAAGCTGCCCCAGGAGGAGATCGACAAGCGCGTCGGCGAGACCGCCAAGATCCTCGACCTCGAGCAGCACCTGGACCGCAAACCGGCCAACCTGTCAGGCGGCCAGCGCCAGCGGGTTGCGATGGGGCGCGCGATCGTCCGCAGCCCGAAGGTCTTCCTGATGGACGAGCCGCTCTCCAACCTCGACGCGAAGCTGCGCGTGCAGATGCGCACCGAGGTCTCGCGGATCCAGTCGCGGCTGGCGACGACGATGATCTACGTCACCCACGACCAGACCGAGGCGATGACGCTCGGCGACCGCGTCGCGGTCATGCGCGCGGGCGTGCTGCAGCAGGTCGACACCCCCAAGAACCTCTATGAGCACCCCGACAACCTCTTCGTCGCGGGCTTCATCGGCTCGCCGTCGATGAACTTCTTCAGCGCCGCGGTCGAGGGTGACAGCATCAAGCTGCCGTTCGTCGACGTCTCGCTCGATGACAAGCACAAGGCGGCGCTGCGCGACGGCGCGATCCGGGGCGAGGTCATCGTCGGCATCCGGCCCGAGCACTTCGAGGACGCGGCGCTGGTCGGCGACCAGTCGGCCCACGGCGTGACCTTCGACGCGCCGATCGAGGTCACCGAGTCGATGGGCTCCGAGGTGTACGCCTACTTCAGCTACGAGGGTGGCGACGTCAGCCACGAGGAGCTGCGCGACCTCGCCGTCGACACCGGCGCCGGT
Source organism: uncultured Conexibacteraceae bacterium (assembly GCA_963836485.1). Classification (GTDB taxonomy): domain Bacteria; phylum Actinomycetota; class Thermoleophilia; order Solirubrobacterales; family Solirubrobacteraceae; genus Baekduia. The sequence goes on from CAWIJS010000001.1 coordinate 25,094, forward strand.
GACCTGCCCGACAACGCCGGCCGTGCCGTCGCGCGCCTCGACGCCGAGACGACGGTGCAGCCGGGCAAGTCGTCCAAGCTCTGGATGGACAGCAGCCGCATGCAGTTCTTTCACCCCGAGGACGGACGCGCGATCCGCGTCTCGTGACGCTCGAGCCGCAAGACCTACAACTCTGCGCGCAGGCGGGCGAGGACGTCCTCGCTCCACTCGTGCGTACGCAGCAGCCGGTAGCGGTCGGCCCCGACGCGCAAGTAGGCGTCAGCCTCGGTCCCGCGCCCGAGCATGCCGGCGTCGCGCAGCAGCGTCACGACCGGCACGTACTCCTCCTCATACCAGCGCCGCCCGAGCTCGCGGCGGTCGATCAGCCGCTCGTGCTCCTGGGTCCAGCGCCAGCCCCACGCCTCGATGTTCTCGGCCAGCCGAGCGAAATCCCACGGGTCGCTCGGACGCACGCGCTCACGCGCGGCGGCCGGCAGCGGCACGCGCTCGAGGAAGACGCGCTCGTGGCTCTTGAGCGGCAGGTCGGCGCGTTGCAGGTCCTGGCCTGCGCCGACGCGCGTGACGACCTCGGTGACGTGCGCGTCGATGTCGTGGCGGCCGAGCGCGCGGGCGACCGACACGCGGTGGTGGCCGTCCTTGACGAAGTAGACGTCGCCCACGCGGTAGAGGTCGACGGGCGGCATCGGCTCGCCGCGGCGCATTGCGGCGGCGATCCGCTCCCAGCGCGCGCGGACCTGCGGCGTGGTGGGGCGGAAGTGCCGGTCAAAGCCCTGCATCCGATCGACGGTCCCGACGATCGCGTCCAGCGCCACGACCGCCAAACCGGCGTCGCGCTCCTGCACGCGCCCCAGCGCGGCGACCACCTCTTCGAACGGCAGGATGTGGTCGATGTCGCCCGGCTCGCGGCGCAGCCAGCGCCGCAGTCGCGACAGCGCGAGTCGTCGGCGAGCACGCAGGAAGTCGTCCTGCGCGTCGGCGCCGGACATCCCGGTGCTCCGCGGTGGCACACCTCGCAAGGTACCCCGTGTCGGAACTGACACGCCATCGTGGCGATCGCGTGCGCCACTGCGGACAACGTGGCCGACGATCCGGCGCCCCGACGGCCGAAGACACGTTGACGGAAGTCCGAAACCATGCCTACTGTTGGCCATACCGGTGCAGGTGCCTTGAGGAGGGCCACTATGGAGGGGACACCGATCGCTACCCCTGAGGGAGAGCGGACCGACGCTGCGGCGCCGGCGGAAGCCGACATCCGTCTCGAAGGCGTGACCAAGCGCTTCGGTGATGCCGTGGCGGTCGACGATCTCACGCTCTCGATCGAGCGCGGCGCGTTCTACGCGCTGCTCGGCCCGTCGGGCTGTGGCAAGACCACGACGTTGCGCATGATCGGTGGCTTCGAGGATCCGTCGGAGGGCACCGTCTACCTCGGCGGCCAGGCGGTGACCGACCTGCCGCCCTACAAGCGCGACGTCAACACGGTCTTTCAGTCCTACGCGCTCTTTCCCCACCTCAACGTCGAGCGCAACGTCGCCTTCGGCCTGGAGCGCAAGAAGGTCGGCAAGGCCGACGTCGCGCGCCGCGTCGCCGAGACGCTGGACATGGTGCAGCTCGGCCCGCTGGCCAAGCGCCGTCCTGGCCAGCTCTCCGGCGGCCAGGCCCAGCGCGTCGCGCTGGCCCGCGCGCTGGTCAACCGCCCGCGGGCGCTGCTGCTCGACGAGCCGCTCGGCGCGCTGGACCTGCGCTTGCGCAAGCAGCTGCAACTCGAACTCAAGCGCATCCAGCAGGAGGTCGGCATCACCTTCGTGCACGTGACCCACGATCAGGAGGAGGCCATGTCGATGGCCGACACGATCGCGGTCATGAACAAGGGCAAGATCGAGCAGGCCGGCACGGCCGAGGAGCTCTATGAGCGCCCGCACACGGCGTTCGTGGCGAACTTCCTCGGCGTCTCGAATCTCGTGGACGGCAAGGTGTCAGAGCGCGGCGTCGAGATGGCGACCGTCGCGACCGACGACGGCACCGTGCACGTCCCATGCTCGCGTATGTCCGAGGCCCCGGGCGATGCCGTCCGGATCGGGGTGCGGCCGGAGAAGATCGAGCTCGTTCCGGCCACGAGCGGCACGCCTGCCGGGCGCAACGCGCTGCGCGGCACGGTGACCGTCGCCTCCTTCCTGGGCGTCTCGATCCAGTACATCGTGACCGCGCCCGGTGGGGAGGAGCTGACGGTGATTGCCCCCAACCGCGATGGCGGCCAGCCATCGGCACTGGGGGTCGGCCAGGAGGTCCTGCTGACCTGGGATCCGCAGCACACGTTCGTCGTGGCCCGCGATGCCTGACCGCGACATCGAGCGCGCGCTGGAGCGCCTGCTCTTCGACACGAAGTCCGGCGGGATATCACGCCGGCGCTTCCTCGGCCGCTCCGGCGCCGCCGCGCTGGGCATGACCGCGCTCGGCTCGGCGCTGGCCGGCTGCTCGATCGAGGGCGAGGCGGCCCACAGCGTCAATGCCTCCAAGCCGGTCACCGTCAACCATCCGCGGTCGCCGCTGTCGGGGCTGGTCTGGGCCAACTGGCCGCTGTACATCGACGAGCACACGCTCAAGGCCTTCGACAAGCGTTACAACGTCAAGGTCAAGTACGTCGAGGAGATCAACGACAACTTCGAGTTCTTCGGCAAGGTCCGCCAGCAACTGGCCCAGGGCCAGGACATCGGCCGCGACATCGTGACGTTGACCGACTACATGGCAGCCCGCTGGGTGCGCGACGGCTACTGCGAGCCGCTGGACAAGAAGAACATCCCGAACATCAAGAACCTCGTCTCCAACCTGAAGTCGATCAACTACGACCCGGACCGCACCTACACGCTGCCGTGGCAGTCGGGCGGCACGGGGATCGGCTACAACCCCAAGAAGACGGGGCGCAAGCTCGAAAGCGTCAACGACCTCTTCGATCCGGCCTTCAAGGGGCGCGTGACGATGCTGTCAGAGCCCTATGACTCGGCCTGTCTCGTGCTGCTGGGCATGGGCATCGACGCGTCGACGGCCAAGATCGACGACATCTTGAAGGCGATCGAGAAGATCAAGGTCGCCAAGAACGCGGGGCAGATCCGGCGCTTCACCGGCAACGACTACACGACCGATCTGGCCAAGGGCAACGTCTGGGTCGCGGTTGCGTACTCCGGCGACCTCGTGCAGCTGCAGGCCGACAACCCCGATCTGGAGTTCGTCTACCCCAAGGAGGGCGCCATGTTGTTCACCGACAACATGATGATGCCCAAGCACGTGGCCCACCCCTACGGCGCCGAGGTGCTCATGAACTACTACTACGAGCCCGAGGTGGCGGCAAAGGTCGCGGCCTACGTCAACTACATCACGCCGGTGGAGGGGGCGAAGGAGGTTCTGCTCAAGACCGACCCCGACATCGCCAACAACCCGCTGATCTTCCCGCCCGACGACGTCCGCAAGCGGCTGCACCCTTATCCAGCGCTGTCGCCGGTCGACGAGCGCACGATGCAGTCGGCGATGGCCGACGTGACGGGGGCCTGATGCTGCGGTTGAGCTTGCGCCGGCGCCGCAGCCTGCTGCCCTACCTGTTCCTGGGCCCGGGCCTGCTGTGGCTGATCGTCTTCTACGCGATCCCGCTCGTCAATCAGGGCGCCGTGTCGCTGATGACGGGCAACCCCGAGGATGGCTACACCCTGCAGTGGCACTTCGCGACCTACACCAACGCGATCTCGGACTACTCGACGCAGTTCGGGCGCTCGATCCTCTACGCCGGCATCGCGACGATCCTCTGTCTGATCATCGCCTTCCCGTTGGCCTACTTCATCGCCTACAAGGCGGGCCGTTGGAAGAACTTCATGTTGCTGTTGGTGGTGCTCCCGTTCTTTGTCTCCTACGTGTTGCGCACGGTCTCCTGGCAGCTGATCCTCAACGACAACGGCTGGGTGGTCAGCCGCTTCCAGGACGTGGGCCTGATCTCCGATAACGGACGCCTCCTGGCCTCGACCAAGGCCGTCATCGCGGGCATCACCTACAACTTCTTGCCGTTCATGGCACTACCGCTGTACGTCTCGTTGGAGAAGATCGACCGACGGCTGATCGAGGCGGCGACCGATCTCTACGCCAGCCGCACGACCGCGTTTCGCAAGGTGACGCTGCCGCTGGCGCTGCCCGGAATCTTCGCCGGCTCGCTGCTGACCTTCATTCCGGCCTCCGGTGACTTCATCAACGCCGCGCTGCTCGGAACGCCGAAGCAGTACATGATCGGCAACGTCATCCAGAGCAAGTTCCTCAACATCCTGGACTACCCGACGGCTGCGGCGCTGTCGTTCATCCTGATGACGGGGATCCTGATCGGGATCTTGATCTATGCCCGCTTGCTCGGGACCAAGTCGCTGCGGGAGGCCGTGTGATGTTGCACAACGACCGCCTCCGTAACGGGCTGCTGGGCCTGTGGTCTGCGCTGGCGCTGCTCTACCTGTTCATTCCGGTCTTCATCGTCGTCCTCTACTCGTTCAACGACAACCAGGGTCGGTTCAACTTCACCTGGCAGGGCTTCACGCTTAAGCATTGGCAGCACCCGTTTGCCAACTCCGACCTGACCACGGCGTTGCAGAACTCGCTGATCATCGCGTTGGTCACCACGATCATCGCCGTGGCGCTTGGCACGTTCATGGCCTTGGCGCTGGTCCGGTACGGCTTCCGTGGCAAGGCCGTGACCGACATGTTCGTCTTCCTGCCGCTGGCCACGCCCGAGGTCGTCCTTGGTGCTTCGCTGCTCGCCTTGTTCCTGACGCTGCACGTCAGCACCGGGATGGTCACGATCATCATCGCCCACGTGATGTTCACGGTCTCCTACGTGGTGGTGACGGTCAGAGCCCGGTTGGAGGGCATGGACCGGCATATCGAAGAGGCGGCCATGGATCTTGGCGCGGCCGAGTGGACGACCTTCCGCAAGGTCACGCTGCCGATGATCGCTCCGGGCGTGGCCAGCGCCGCGCTCCTGGCCGCCGCGATCTCGGTCGACGACTACGTCGTGACGAGCTTCAACGCCGGCTCGACGCAGACCTTCCCGTTGTTCATCTTCGGCGCCACGCGTCAGGGTGTGCCGGCTGAGGTCAACGTGCTGGCGACGATCCTGCTGCTCGCCGTCCTCATGCTGATGGCGCTCAACGTCGCGCTGCAACGCGCACGCGCCAGGCGTGACGTCCGGGCCACCGGCGGCGCGCCGACCGACATCGGGCTGGAGCTGGCGGAAGCCGGCGCCCGCGGCTAGGGTCGCGCGCATGGAGAGCTCAGCCGGCCAGGCCGACACCGTCGTCGCCCCCGAGGGGATGGCCGGCCTGGGGTTCGCCCCCGGCGATAAGGGCCTGAAGACCGGCGCGATCAGCTACATCTCCAACGTGGTGATCGCCGTGGCCTCCACGGCGCCGGGCTACAGCCTGGCCGCCACGCTGGGGTTCATCGTGGCGGTCGCCGGCATCGGGCTGCAGGCGCCGGCGGTCATCCTGCTGGCGTTCATCCCGATGGGCTGCATCGCCGCGGCCTACAACTACATGAACCGCGCCGACCCCGACTGCGGCACGACGTTCTCGTGGGTGACGCTGGCGATGGGCCCACGCATCGGCTGGATGTCCGGTTGGGCCGTGTTGGTCGCCGACGTGCTGGTCATGCCGAGCCTGGCGCAGATCGCGGGCATCTACTCGTGTCAGCTCTTCGGCTTCGACGATCCGTCCACGATCGTGGTGACGATCATCGGCGTCGTGTGGATCGTCTTGATGACGGCCATCTGCTACATCGGCATCGAGCTGTCAGCACGGACGCAGCAGCTGCTGCTGGGCATGGAGTTCGCCACGCTCTCGCTCTTCGCGGTCGTTGCGCTGGTCAAGGTGTACACGTCGGATCCCAAGGGCGCGATCCACCCGGCGTTCTCGTGGTTCAACCCACTGGAGATCTCCTCCACGGGTGCGCTGGCCGGCGGCATCCTGCTCGGCATCTTCATCTACTGGGGCTGGGACTCGGCGGTCAGCGTCAACGAAGAGACCGAGGACGGCGCGACGTCGTCGGGCAAGGCGGCGGTCGTCTCCACGTTCATCCTGCTGGGCATCTACGTCGTCGTCGCGACGGCCTCACAGGCCTTCGGCGGCGTGCAGTCGCTGATCGACAACCAGACCGACGTCTTCGCGCCGATCGCCAAGGACGTGCTCGGCAGCCCGCTGGACAAGCTGTTGATCATCGCGGTGCTGACGTCGGCCTCGGCCTCGACGCAGACCACGATCCTGCCGGCAACGCGCACGTCGCTGTCGATGGCGCGCAAGGGCGCGCTGGCCAAGCGCTTCGGCGACGTCCATCCCCGCTATCTGACGCCGTCGGTCTCGACGATCTGGATGGGCGCGGTGTCGGCGTTCGTGTTCATCCTGCTGTCGGCCTTCAGCCAGAACCTGATCGCCGACGCGTTCACCTCGCTGTCGCTGACGATCGCCTTCTACTACGGGATCACCGGCGTGGCCTGCACGTGGTTCTACCGCCACCACCTCTTCACGACGGTCAAGAACTTCGTCTACCTGGCGGTCCTGCCGATGCTCGGCGCGATCATCTTGGCCTACGTCTTCGTCAAGGCGACGATCGAGTACTCCAAGGCCGACGGCGGCTACGCCAAGGCGGTCTTCGGCATCGGCTCGCCGGTGATCATCACCATCATCATGATCGTGCTCGGGATCGCGTTGCTGATCTACCAGCACATGACCCAACCGGAGTTCTTCACCCGCAAGCCCGAGCCGGTCGACCCCGAGATCGCGGCGACCGTCACCCAGCGCATCGTCAAGGGCGCCGCATGACGCTCGTGGTCGGCTACGACGGGACCGAGGGCTCCCGGTCGGCGTACGCGCGGGCGCGCGAGCTGGCCTCGCGGCTGGGGGAGAACGTGCTGGTCGTCTTCTCCTTCGAGTCGCCGCGCCTGGGCGGCGAGCTGCACGACCTCGACGAGGCGATCCGCGAGCGCGGCGAGGCGGTCGTCGCCGAGGCGCTGGCGCAGGCCGGCGACGTGGAGGTGATCACGCAGGTGCGGATGCAGGATCCGGCGGAGGGCCTGATCGCGGCGGCCGATGCGGTCGACGCGACGATGATCGTCGTGGGCTCCTACGGCGAGCGCCCGCTGCGTAGCGCGCTGGTCGGCTCGACGCCGACGCGGCTGCTGCACCTCAGCGAGCGGCCGGTGCTGGTGGTACGAGCTTCCGGATAGGCTCGCTCACTATGCGAGCCGTTGTCATCACCAAGAAGGGCGATCCGTCGGTCCTGCAGGTCCAGGAGCGCCCCGACCCGCCGCCGCCCGGCCCCGGCGAAGTGCGGGTCGACGTCCGCGCCTGCGGGGTCAACTTCGCTGACACGCTCGCCCGCGTCGGCCTCTACGAGGATGCGCCGCCGCTGCCGACCGTCGTCGGCTACGAGGTGTCGGGCACGGTGACCGCGGTGGGCGACGGCGTCACCACACCGGCCGTCGGCGACCGCGTCATGGCCGGGACGCGCTTCGGCGGCTACGTCGACACCATCAACGTGCGCGCCAACGACGCGATCCCGCTGGCCGACAACCTGAGCTTCGAGCAGGGCGCGGCGATCCCGGTCAACTACGCGACCGCCTGGGCGGCGCTGCGCGGCTTCGGCTCGCTGCAGGCCGGCGAGCGCGTGTTGATCCACGCCGCGGCCGGCGGCGTCGGCATCTCGGCGTTGCAGCTGGCCAAGGCGGCCGGCGCCGAGGTCCACGGCACGGCGTCGCCGGGCAAGCACGCGCGGCTGGCCGAACTGGGCCTGGACCGCGCGATCGACTACCGCAGCGACGGCTGGTGGAAGGGCCTGCCGTCCTACGACGTGATCCTCGACGCGGTCGGCGGCCAGTCGTTCCGGCGCTCCTACGACCTGCTGCGCGCCGGCGGACGCCTCGTCGCCTATGGCGCGTCGTCAATCCAGCAGGGCGAGAAGCGCAACCTGCGGCGCGTGCTGCCGCAGGCCGCCCGGATGTTCCGCGGCTTCAACCTCATCGACCAGATGAGCAACTCCAAGGCGATCATCGGCCTCAACATGCTCGCGCTGTGGGACGACCGCGGCACGCTGGAGCCGTGGATCACGCCGCTGGGGGCGCTGCTGGCCGACGGGACGATCAACCCGGTCGTGCACGCCGCCGTGCCGTTCGCCAATGCGCCCGAGGCCCACCGGATCATCGCCGCGCGCGAGAACGTGGGCAAGGTCGTGTTGGTGCCGTAGAGGATCCCGCCCGCCCCTGCTAGGCTCGCGGGTAGTCCATGTCGTTCCTCTTGCTCGACCTCCGACTTCTTCTCCTCCCCCGCTAGGGGGAATAGCAGCGCGTGGCGGCCGCCTGAAGCCGCGAACCAGCCTGAAGAGTCGCAGCACACGAGCCCTTAGCGAACGGAGAAGAACGACATGTCCAACCTGCCCGAAGACCCGAACCGCGTCCTGCTGTTCGACACCACCTTGCGCGACGGCGAGCAGTCGCCCGGCATCTCGCTGAACGCCGCAGAGAAGCTCGAGATCGCCCAGCAGCTGGCGCGTCTGGGCATCGACATCATCGAGGCCGGCTTCCCGATCGCCTCGCCCGGCGACTTCGACGCGGTCCAGACGATCGCGCGGGCGGATTTCGGCCCCACCCACCCCGTCATCTGCGGGCTGGCTCGTGCCAACAGCGCTGATATCGATCGTGCTTGGGAGGCCATCCGCGACAGCGAACGACCTCGGATCCACACGTTCCTGTCCACCTCCGACATCCACATCGAGCACCAGCTGCAGTCCACGCGCGAGGACGTCAAGGGCCTCGCGCGCGCATCGGTCGCCCAGGCCAAGGCGCTGTGCGAGGACGTCGAGTTCTCGCCGATGGACGCGACGCGCTCAGAGGCGGCGTTCACCGCCGAGGTGGTCCAGATCGCCCTCGACGAGGGCGCCACCACCATCAACATCCCCGACACCGTCGGCTACGCCACGCCCGACGAGTACGCGGAGTTCCTGACCGAGATGTACGGGTTGGTCCCCGACCTGCGCAACGCCGTGCTCTCCGTGCACTGCCACGACGACCTGGGGCTGGCGGTGGCGAACTCGCTGGCGGGCGTCCAGGCCGGCGCGCGCCAGATCGAGTGCGCCGTTAACGGCATCGGCGAGCGCGCCGGCAACGCGTCGATCGAAGAGCTGATCATGCTCCTGCACACGCGCCGCGACCGCCTGGGCTACACGACCGGCGCGGTCACGACCGAGATCGCCAAGACGAGCCGCCTGGTCTCGCGCCTGACCGGCTACCCGGTGCAGCCCAACAAGGCGATCGTCGGCCGCAACGCGTTCGCGCACGAGTCCGGCATCCACCAGGACGGCGTGCTGAAGGCGCGCGAGACCTACGAGATCATGGACGCGCGCTCCGTCGGGCTGGATGCCAACTCGCTCGTGCTGGGCAAGCACTCCGGCCGCGCGGCGCTGCGCCAGGCGCTGGAGGACCTCGGCTACACGATCGACGGCTCCCAGCTCAAGCAGGCCTTCGAGCGCTTCAAGGAGGTCGCCGACCGCAAGAAGCAGGTCACGGCGATGGACCTCGAGGCGCTGGTCACCGACGAGTTGCGCGCCGACGTCCAGGGCTACGCGCTGGAGTGGTTCGAGGTCGAGGCCTCCAACCGCCGCCCGCCGCATGCGACGGTCGCGGTGCGCACGCCCGACGACGCGGTCGTCGAAGGCTCGTTCACCGGCGACGGCCCCGTCGATGCGATCTTCCGCGCGATCAACAGCGCGACGAAGATCGACGCGCGCCTGCGCGAGTTCCGCATCGACGCCGTCACCGGCGGCCAGGACGCGCTCGGCGAGGTCAGCGTCGTCGTGGAGCTCGGCTCTCCCGAGGAGGCGGTCAAGAGCGATACGCCCGGCGTACTCACCGGCCAGCGCGTCACCGGCGCCGGTCAGGCGGTGACGACCGACATCATCGAGGCGGCCGCGATCGCCTACGTCCGCGCGCTCGGCAACGCCGTGACCAAGGCTCACGCCGCGGCCTCCGACGCGGAGCTCGCGCAGACGCCGTAGAACCGGAGTTGCGCTCAGACGTTCGTCCGCAAGCTGCAGACGCGCTTGTGGACGCCTACTGCCCGAGTACCGTGGATGGTGCACGCGAGCAATCGGGGGAAGCGTGAATGCAGGGACGTGAACGGGGGCGCGCCACCAAGTTGGTGGTGTTGCTGCTCGCGGCGCTGGGAGCGCTGAGTATGGGGGTGAGCACGGCCGCTGCCAGCGAGAGCACGGTCGTCGGCCAATGGCGATTTGACGAGCACGGCGGCCAAGCGGCCGTCGACGACGGCCCCTTCGGTCTCGACGGCCGGCTCGGGCTGACCGACGGTGTCGACGCGCGCGACCCCGACCGCATCGCGGGCCTGTCCGGCGGTGCGCTGCGCTTCGATGGTCGCGGGTTCGTTCGGCTGCCGACCGCGTCGCAGCTGGCGCCGACGACGCTGACGCTGGAGGCCGTGGTGCGCGGCGCCTCCAGCCCCGGTCAGTTTCGCTACGTGGTCTCTCATGGCGCGCAGGGCTGCCTCGCCGGGTCCTACGGCCTGTACACCGCCGACGACGGCGGTATGGCCTTCTACATCTTCGACGGCACCCACTTCTACGTGACCGCGGCGGCCGGTCCGGGCGACGTCTGGAACGGTGCCTGGCATCACGTGGCCGGGGTCTTCGACGGGCGCTCGCTGCGGCTGTTCGTCGATGGTCATCCGGTCGGTGACCCGATCGCCGCACCGCAGAGCATCGCCTACAGCTTGACCTCGTCGGACTCCTATTTTGGGACCTACCAGGGCACCTGCGCGCTGCCGCTGAGCGGCGATGTCGACCTCATCCGGCTGTGGCGCGGGCCGCTGGCACCGGACTTCGTCGGCACGCTGGCCGACAATGCCCTCCTGGTGACGCCCACCGGTCCGCCCGCGGTCGCGCCCTCGCTTGAGAGCGTGCCGGTCGCCACTGCGCCAGACAGCCAGGCCGACGCGCCGGCCAGCCGGACAACGCTTGTCCCGATCGCACCCGGAACCTCCTTCGCGGCAGTTAGCCCGCCCGCCGACGGCACGGCGCCGAAGCCGATCGCGGGCGCGCCGGCGCGGGCGTGTGCCGTGCGTTCGGCCAGCAAACGGGTGCGCGCCGGCCGCCGCACGGTCCTGACCGTCCGCGTCGCGCTGCGCGGCAGGCCGCTGAAGTCGGTGCGCGTGGTCGTGGTCGACGCCGCGCGCCGCAAGCTGGCGAGCGCGGTGACGGCGCGCAATGGCCGCGCGCGTCTCGGGGTCAAGCCGATCCGTCGGGGCATGGTCGCCGTGCGGGTCGTGGGTCGCACCGACTGCTCGTCGGCGGCGCTGGAGGTCCTGCGCGCCGTGCGTCGCTGAGCGGCGCTGGTCAGCTCTGGGCTGCGAGGCGCCGGCCCTGCGCGTAACCCGCGCGCAGCGCGCCGGCGGTGCGGCTGGGCGCCATGAGGTTGGGGCCCATGGCCGTCGACGCGCCGTCGTCGGGCGCGACGTGCGCGACCTGGGCGCCGCGGCGGCGCAGGCTCTGGAGTTCGAGTTCGGACGCGACGCGGAACGCGCTGCGTAGCGCGACGGCTCGGCGATCACGGCCGCCGAGCGAGGCGGCGGGATCAAGGCACAGCACATGGGTGTCGCGCCCGGTTTGCGCTGCGTCGAGGTTGGTCGTACTCCACGCGCCGCCGTCGACGTACTCGCGGTCGCCGATGCGCACCGGGGCGAAGACCCAGGGAATCGCGCAGGAGGCGCAGACCGCGTCGGCGACGCTGGCCGTCGGTGCGCCCGGCGCGCCGAAGACGACGCGACGCCCGCTGCGGCGGTCGACCGTGCAGATGCGCAACCGGCCGTCGAAGCGGGCGCCCCAGCGTGAGACGCGGGTGTGGAGTTGGTGCAGCGGACGGCCGTGGCTGGCGGCGCGACTGAGAATCGCCGCGCGAGCCAGCGCGCCGACGGGTGCGGTCGCCGTCACGGCGGCGCTGGTCAGCGGCTCGCTGACCGCCCAGCCGACGCGGGCGGCGTCGCGAACGAGGGCGTGGAGGCCGGTGGGCTCGTCGGCCTCGGCTTCGTTTTGGCCTTCCGCGCTCCAGACGGCGGCGTCCTCGTCGGCGGTGGTGTCGGGCCGCGGCGGCCGCCGTCCTGCCGCGAGCCGCGCGGCGACTATCGAACCTGCCGACGTGCCGACGTAGGCCTCGACCTTGCGAAAGTCCGCGCCGGCCGCGTCTTCGATGCCGGCGAGCACGCCGTGCATCCACGCCTCGCCGACGATGCCGCCGCCGGCGAGCACCAGGACGTCGGGTCGCAGGAGCGCCGAGGGTGGCATGGGGTGGGAGGGTAGTCGGCGTTTGTGGTGGTGCGAGCGTTGGACTGTCTTGCCGTGGGTGAGTTGCCTTGGGTCGGGTAGCGGACCGCCCGAGACTGCCGTCGTGGGGCGTTGGCCGCGGGGCGAGCGTTGATGTTGCGAGCGCTTGGGTGGCGCGTGTTGTTGTTGGTGTTCCGCGCGGGCGTCGGTCGGGGTGCGGGCGTGGTCTGTTTGGCATCGAGGGGAGTGAGCGGGGTTGGGGGCCCGGGGCGTAGGTCTGTTGTCCGCTGGCGCCGGGGCGGGGGGAGATGCGGGGCGTTTCATGGTGAATAGTTCACCGTGAGACGCCCCGGATCGATCCGGGGCGCCTGGCCCTCGCATATGAGGGCCGGATCGCTCGCGCAGACGTCCGAGCACCGTCCCGGGCCGAAGCGGATGACGAGCCAACGCCGAGAGCCGCCGACCCCGCTCACTCCTCTCGGTGCCGACAGACCACGTCGCGCACGCCGAAGACGGTCGCGCTGAGCGCCCAGACGCCGGAGCCCGGAGTTGTTGGGGTGGTTGGTCTGCAACAAGATTGCGACCTTGCAACACCTCTGCGCGGTGAAGCACTTCCGTCCGCCCACCCCGCTAGGCTCCGCCTCCAACCAATAAATGACCCCCGCGCCGCGTCAACGGCCGGGGGCATGACCCAAAGGAGCTCTAACTCCCATGAGTACCCAGCAGCGTACCCACGCGCCGACGACGGTCGTCGTCGATCGCGAGACCGCAGACGTTCTGCGTGACGAGGCAAAGAAGGTCGCGATGTTCGAGCACGACCATTTCGAGGACTTGCTCGACCTGAGCCCTGACGCCCAACACGGCCTCTTTCAGCGTTACCGCGACGTCTTCGATCTCGTCGACGCCGTCGGTTGCAACCCCGACAAGGTCGACCCCACCAAGGAGACCTTCGAGGTCCCCTTGACCGAGGACCTCATCAACCTCCTCGGCCTGCGCCGCTACGACCTCGCGATGAGCAACGCCGACCGACTGCCCGAGCACAATGGCCCGATTTCCCCCGAGACCCTCGCCGAGATCACCCACGACCGTCTCGCCGCCCAGGTGCTGGACCGTCTCTTCGACACCTATACCAAGGCCACACACAGAGCCTGACGCCAGAAAAGGCGCAGCCGGGTCGCGGTCCACGCCCCCGCGACCCGGCCCGCCAAACCCATCAGACATTTGTACGTGATAACGTACGCCCCTCGCTCATGGCCGTCGCTCCCGCCGACCAACTCGACCAGCAGATCCACGTCGGTCCCCGCGTTCGCGCGCTCCGCGAGGCAATGGACCTGTCGCTTCGCGATCTGGCCGAGCGCTCCGGCGTCTCGGCCCCGATGCTCTCCCAGGTCGAGCGCGGCGAGACCAGCCCGACGCTTGCCGTCGCCAGCCGTATCGCCAACGGCCTCGACCTGCGTCTCAGCCAGCTGCTGCGCCTCGACGAGGCCGACAGCGTGTCGATCGTCCGCGCCGCCGAGCGCCGCCGCGGTGGCGGCGCCGCGGGCCATGAGTTCGAGATCCTCACCCCGCCGCTGCCGGGCCAGCGCGCCGAGCTCAGCCGTCATGAGCTGGCGTCTGGCGCGGCGACCGGTGGCGAGGGTGATCCGCCGATGCACGAGCCGGGCAGCCGCGAGATCGCGGTCGTCGAGCGCGGCACCGTCACGCTGCACATCGACGGCGCCGAGCATGAGCTGCATGAGGGCGACACCGTGACCTTCGACGCCGATCTGGCGCACCGCTTTGAGAACCCCGGACCCGGCGAGGCCGTGCTGCTCGCAGTCGTCAGCGCCGGTCTGCGCAGAAGTTAGGAAGAACACCAAGATGCCCAAGTCCCTGTTCGACAAGATCTGGGAGGCCCACGAGGTCGCCTCCGGACTGATCTACATCGACCTCCATCTCGTCCACGAGGTCACGAGCCCGCAGGCCTTTGACGGCCTGAGGCTCGCCGGCCGCCCGGTGCGCCGTCCCGATCGCACGGTCGCGACCGCCGACCACAACGTCCCGACCGACGGCACGCCCACCGCGGCGCGCATCAAGGACGTGCTCAGCCGCACGCAGGTCGAGACGCTCGAGCGCAACTGCGCGGAGTTCGGCATCCCGATCTACTCGCTCGGCTCCGAGCACCAGGGCATCGTGCACGTCATCGGGCCCGAGCTCGGCCTCACGCAGCCGGGGATGACGATCGTCTGCGGCGACAGCCACACGGCCACGCACGGCGCTTTCGGCGCGCTGGCGTTTGGCATCGGCACCAGCGAGGTCGAGCACGTCCTGGCCACGCAGTGCCTGGTCCAGAACAAGCCCAAGTCGATGCGGATCAGCTACGAGGGCGAGCTCGGCAAGGGCGTCACGGCCAAGGACCTCATCTTGGCCACGATCGGCCAGATCGGCGTCGATGGCGCCGCCGGCTACGTGGTCGAGTTCGCCGGCCCCGCCGTTCAGTCGCTCTCGATGGAGGGCCGGATGACCGTCTGCAACATGACGATCGAGGGCGGCGGTCGCGCGGGCATGATCGCCCCCGACGAGACCACCTTCGCCTGGGTCGACGAGCACGGCGCCGAGGTCGACCCCGCGTGGGCCGAGCTCTACACCGAAGAGGACGCGCACTTCGACAAGGAGGTCGTCGTCGACGCCTCCGCCATCAGCCCGATGGTCAGCTGGGGCACGAACCCCGCGCAGGTCGCGCCCGTCACCGCGTCGATCCCGAGCCCGGACAGCGAAGGGGAGGAGCGCGCGCTGCAGTACATGGGGTTGGAGGCCGGCACGCCGATCGAGGACATCAAGTTGGACCGCGTGTTCATCGGGTCCTGCACCAACTCGCGCATCGGCGACCTGCGGGCCGCGGCCAGGATGGTCGAGGGCAAGAAGGTCAACAGCGACGTGTACGCCATGGTCGTCCCGGGCTCTGTCCAGGTCAAGGCGCAGGCCGAGGCCGAGGGCCTGCACGAGATCTTCACCGCCGCCGGCTTTGACTGGCGGGGTGCGGGCTGCTCGATGTGCCTGGCGATGAACCCCGACAAGCTCGAGCCCGGCGAGCGCTGCGCCTCGACCTCGAACCGCAACTTCGAGGGCCGCCAGGGCGCCGGCGGCCGCACGCACCTCGTCAGCCCCGAGATGGCCGCCGCGGCCGCCATCGCTGGCCGCTTCGTCGACATCCGGAACTGGAACTAGAACATCATGAAGGCGATTGAAACGATCACCGGTCCTGTCTCGGCGCTGATGCGCGACGACATCGACACCGACCAGATCATCCCCAAGCAGTTCCTCAAGCGCGTCGAGCGCACCGGCTTCGGCGAGTTCCTGTTCTACGACTGGGCCAAGGAGGACGGCTGGGACCTGCCGGTCAACCAGATCCTCGTCACCGGCCGCAACTTCGGCTGCGGCTCCAGTCGCGAGCACGCGCCGTGGGCGCTGGAGGACTACGGCTTTCGCGTCGTCATCGCGTCGAGCTTCGCCGACATCTTCAAGTCCAACTGCACCAAGATCGGCATGCTGCCCGTGCAGCTCACCGCCGAGCAGTGCAAGGCGATCACCGACGTCGGCAGCGCCCAGGTCGACCTCGCCTCCCAGGAGGTTCGCTGGGAGGGCGCCAACGGTCTGGAGACCGCATCGTTTGACATCGACCCCGAGATCAAGCACCGCCTGCTCGAGGGCCTCGACGACATCGCGCTGACGCTCAAGCAGGGCGCGTCGATCGACGCCTACGAGCGCGACCGCCAGCGCTCGGGCCCGGTCACCACCGCGCTGCAGGTCTAGTAGGCCACGGAGGCGCGGGGCGCTTAGTCCCGCGCCAGCGTGAACCGTGCGACGAGCGCGTCGAGGCTTGCGGCGGTGCGCGCGAGCTCGTGCGCCGATGCGGCGATCTCCTGCGTCGAGGCCGACGTCTGCTCGGTCGAGGCGCCGATCTGTTGGCTGGAGGCCGAGGCCTGCTCGGCCACGGCGGCCACCTCGCTCATCCGCTCGCCCATGTCGCGGGCGGAGGAGGCGATCTGCTCGACGGCCGCCGCGATCGCGCCGACGCGGACCGTGACGTCCTCGACGGAGCCGCCGATACGCTCGAAGGCCTCACGGGCGTCCTCGACGACCGCCGAGCCCTCGCGCGTCCGCCGTGCCCCGTCCTCGACGACGTCGACCGCGTGGGCCGTCTCGTCTTGGATGTCGCCGATCAGCCCGGCGATCGTGGCGGCGGCGGTCTGGGACTCCTCGGCGAGCTTGCGGACCTCGTCGGCGACGACCGCGAAGCCGCGGCCCTGCTCTCCGGCGCGTGCCGCCTCGATGGCGGCGTTCAAGGCCAACAGGTTGGTCTGCCGCGCGATGCCGGTGATCGTGTCGACGATGCCGCCGATCTCGGCCGACTTCGTCCCCAGTGCGCGGATGGCGTCGGTCGCGCCGGCCGACGCCTCACGCACCGACGCCATCGCCGCCGTCGCGCCATCGACCGCCTTGGCACCCTGGCCGGCGAGCACGCGCGCCTCCTCGGCGACGCGGGCCGTCGACGCGGCATCCTCGGCGGAGCGGCCGGTGACCGACACGACCTCGTCGGCGAGACGTCGTGCCTCGGCGATCGTGCGGACCTGGAGCTCGGCGCCGGCGGCGGCGTCGCCCACGGCGTCGGCGATCTCGCTGATCGCCCGGCCGGCATCGTCGGAGGTCGTCGCCATCTGCTCCGAAGCGGTCGAGACCGCGCTCGCGGTTCCGGCGACCTCGCCCACGAGCTCGCCGAGGGCGGCACGTGAGGCGTTGTAGGACTCGATCATCGCGACGAAGTTGTCGCGGATGTCGTTGGTTGCCCGGGCGACGTCGCCGATCTCGTCGGCGCCGGGATCCGGGATCGCCGGCGTGACCGCGTCGACCCTGTGGGTGAGATCGCCCGCGGCGAAGGCGTGCAAGCCCGCGTTGAGGTCGGTGGCACAGTGGTCCCGCAGCGAAGACAGCCGCGACAGCACCTCGGCGACGCTGCGGCGGATCGAGCGCGTGAGCAGGACGGCGGCGGCGACGCCGATCGCCAGCGCCGCCAGCAACGCGATGAGCAGGTTGCGCCGGGTCGTGCGGGCGTCGGCCTTGGCGACCTCGACCTCGTGCGTGCCGCGTGCCGCTGTCAGGACGCCGGACGCGGTGATGTCGGTCGTGACACGGTCATAGACCCGGTCGGCCTTACCGGCGAGGACGGCGTACCCGGCGACCGCGCCTCCGCGGGCCGCCGCGACCGCAAACGTGCCGGACATGCGGCGATAGGTCAGCCAGTCGGCCTTCGTCCTCTGCAGCGCAGCCGCTTCCCGTGACGACATCGCGTAGCGATTCAGGCGGGCGAGGACGCCGTCCACCGTGGTGGCCGTCGCGATCAGCTCGCCGTCGAGGCTCTGCTGGTCGGCCGGATCGGTCGCGAGCGTGCGCTCGAGCTGCGCGACGCGGAACTGGCGGATCTCGGTCGTGGCCTGGCCGGTCAGATGGACAGCCGGCACCACATCGTCGCCCACCGCCTGGGTGCTGTCGCGCAACTTGGTCGTGCCGCTCATCGCGACGGCCAGCGCGACCAGCGTCAGCGCGATGACGAGACCGAACGCGAGCGCGAGCTTGCGCCCGATGGTAAGGGCAAATCGATGCATTTACGACCGAGTTCGTCGGGAATGGGGAGGTCGGGCTCTTCGGTCGGTCGCCGGACCGGCCACTTGAGGCCCTCCACAAGTCCTGGCGCCTTTGACCGTTGGTGCTCGTGCAGTCCCAAACCAGCAGGAGGAGAGAACGACATGTCCCGACACGCCCTGGCAGGCGTCGCCGCGATCTTCGCCCTGGCCTTGGCCGTCCCGGCCGGCGCCTCTGCGTGGGCCCCTGCGGCCAGCGCCCCCGTCCATCCCGGCGTCCAGGTCTTCACCGACGGCGCCCAGTGCACCGCCAACTTCGTCTTCACCAGCGGTGGGGCGACCTATCTCGGGCAGGCCGCGCACTGCTCGGGCACCGGCAGCTCGACCGACACCGACGGCTGCACGTCAGCCTCGCTGCCGCTCAACACGCCCGTCACTGTTACCGGCGCGTCGAAGCCGGGCGCGTTGGCTTACAACTCGTGGCTGACCATGCAGGCCGGCGGCGAAGCCGATGAGGAGACCTGCGCCTACAACGACTTGGCGCTGATCAAGCTCGATCCGGCCGACGTCGCCAAGACCAACCCGTCGGTCCCGAAGTGGGGTGGCCCGACCGGCGTCGGCACGGCGGCGGCGTTGGACGACATCTACAGCTACGGCAACTCCGAGTTGCGCCAGGGCATCACGCAGCTGAGCCCCAAGCGCGGCAAGGTCGTGCAGGTCAGTCCGGGAGGCTGGTCCTACACGCTCTACACGCTGACGCCGGGCATCCCCGGTGACTCCGGCAGCGCGTTCCTCAACGCCGACGGTCAGGCGCTCGGCATCCTCAGCACCGTTGCGCTGGCACCGCTGGTCGCCTCCAACGGCGTCGGCGACCTCGGCAAGGAGATCGCCTACGCCCGCGCCCACGGCTTCCCCGATCTGGCGCTCGTCAACGGGACCGAGGCCTTCAAGGGGGGACTGCCTTTCTAGCAAAGGCCAGTCGTCGTCAGACGGGGCGCCATCGCTAAGGTGGCGCCCCGCATGGCCACTCGCATCGTCACCCTGCCCGGCGACGGCATCGGGCCCGAGATCCTCGCCCCGACCGTCGACCTCCTCCAGCGCTTCGTGCCCGACGTCGAGGTCGAGGAGCACGTCTTCGGCGGCGCCTCCATCGACGCCCACGGCACCGCGCTGACCGACGACGTCCTGGCCGCGTGCAAGCGCGCCGACGCCGTCCTGCTCGCCGCCGTCGGCGGTCCCAAGTGGGACACGACCGACGCCACCAAGCCGCGTCCGGAACAGGGCCTGCTCGGCCTGCGCAAGGGCCTCGGCCTCTACGCCAACCTGCGTCCCGTCCGCCCGCTGCCGGCGCTGTATGACGCCAGCCCGCTGCGGCGCGACATCATCGACGGCACCGACCTGCTCGTCGTCCGCGAGCTCACCGGCGGCATCTACTTCGGTGAGAAGACCCGCACCGAGACGACGGCCTCAGACCTCTGCGCCTACAGCGTGGAGGAGATCGAGCGCATCGCCCGCACCGCCTTCGAGGCTGCCCGCAAGACCGCGCGCCACAAAGTCAGCTCCGTCGACAAGGCCAATGTCTTGGAGACGAGCCGTCTCTGGCGCCAGACCGTCGTCGCCCTCCACGAGGCCGAATTCTCCGACGTCACGCTTGAGCACATCCTCGTCGACAACGCCGCGATGCAGTTGGTCTCCAACCCGCGCAGCTTTGACGTGCTCGTTACCGAGAACCTCTTCGGCGACATCCTCAGCGACGAGGCTGCGATGCTCACCGGCTCGATCGGGATGCTCCCGAGCGCCTCCCTTGGTGGCGATGGGGTGGGTGGGGTCGGTCTTTTCGAGCCCGTCCACGGCTCGGCGCCGGACATCGCCGGCCAGGGCATCGCCAACCCGCTGGCCATGTTCCTGTCGCTCGCCTTGCTGCTCCGGCATGGCCTCGCTTTGGAATCCGAGGCGCTCGCCCTAGAATCGGCCGTGGACAAGGCTCTTGACCAAGGGCTGCGGACGCGGGACCTCGGAGGGACGGCGAGCACCGCCGAGGCGACGGCAGCAGTGCTCGCGGCACTGGGTTAACGAAGGAGACACGAGCGTGGAGACAGCGGACCTCATCTGGATGAACGGCGAGTTCGTCGCCTGGGAGGACGCCAAGGTCCACGTGCTGACCCACGGTCTGCACTACGGGACCGGGGTCTTCGAAGGCGTGCGCTGCTACGACACCGAGTCCAAGGGTCCCGCGGTCTTCCGCCATCAGGAGCACATCGCGCGGCTCTTCAAGTCGGCGTCGCTGTACTACATGGACATCCCCTTCACGGCCGAGCAGCTGCGCGAGGCGACGCTGGAGCTGATCGGCCGCAACGGCCAGCGCTCCTGCTACATCCGCCCGCTGGTCTACCGCGGCTACGGCACGATGGGGCTCTTCCCACTCGACGCGCCGGTCGACGTGGCGCTGGCGACGTGGGAGTGGGGGAGCTACCTCGGCGAAGAGGGCAAGGCCAACGGCGTGCGCGCCCGCGTCTCCTCGTGGCGCCGCATCGACGGCGACTCGCTGATCCCGCATGCCAAGGCCAGCGGCCAGTACCTCAACTCGGTGCTGGCCAAGATCGAGTGCCACAAGTCCGGCTACGAGGAGGCGATCCTCCTCGACGCCCGCGGCTTCGTCTGCGAGGGGACCGGCGAGAACATGTTCGTCGTGCGCGAAGGCGTGATCGTGACGCCGCCGCAGACCGCGTCGATCCTGGACGGCATCAGCCGCCGCTCGGTGATGCAGATCGCCCGCGACCTCGGCTTCGAGGTCGTCGAGCGCGACATCGCGCGCGCCGAGCTCTACCTCGCCGACGAGATCTTCTGCACCGGCACGGCCGCCGAGCTGACGCCGATCCGCGAGGTCGACGACCACCCGATCGGCACCGGGCGCCCGGGCGAGATCACCCGCGCGGTCCAGACGACGTTCGAGGACGCGCTACACGGCCGCAGCGATCGCTACGCCGATTGGCTGGACCCGGTCCCCGCGCATTACTTCTCCAAGGTCGCTGCTTCCTAGATGGGGCTCGGCCGGCGAATTCGCTAGCGACACGCGCGCCTCGAGCGCGTCGCGTGTCGCTGCCCGCTGTTCGCCGACCTGCCACCTATCTTCCAAGGACGCACCATGACCAAGATCGAGACCTACGACGCCACCCTGCGCGACGGCATGCAGGGCGAAGGCATGTCGCTCACCGCCGCCGAGAAGGTGCGCGTGGTCCACAAGCTCGACGCGCTCGGCATCGACCTGATCGAGGCCGGCTTTCCCGCCTCCAACCCCAAGGAGCTCGAGCTCTTCGGGCTGCTCGCCGCCGAGAAGCTCCAGCATGCCCAGATCGTCGCCTTCGGCATGACGCGGCGACGCGACGTGGCGGCCGCTGAAGATCCGGCGCTCAAGATCCTCGCCGAGTGCTTCGCGCCGGTCTGCACGATCGTCGGCAAGACCTGGCGGCTGCACCTCGAGAAGGTCGTGCGCGTCTCGCCCGAGGAGAACCTCGAGCTGATCGCCGACTCGGTGGCCTTCCTGGTCGGTGCCGGCAAGCGCACCATCTACGACGCCGAGCACTTCTTCGACGGCTACCGCGACGATCCGGACTACAGCCTTCAGTGCCTCCGGGCGGCGGCCGGCGCCGGGGCCGAGCGCGTCGTGTTGTGCGACACCAACGGCTCCTCGCTGCCGCAGCAGATCGCCGAAGCCGTGGGCGCTGCACGCACAGCGTTGGGGCCGGACGTTGCGCTCGGCATCCACTGCCACAACGACCTGGAGTGCGGCGTGGCCAACACGCTGGCCGCCGTCGCCGAGGGCGCCACGCAGGTCCAGGGCACCATGAACGGGATCGGCGAGCGCACCGGCAACGCCAACCTGGTGGCGATCGTCGCCAACCTGCAGCTGCGTCTCGGCTACGACCTCATCGGGCCGGAGCGGATGTCGCGTCTGACCGAGACCGCGCACTTCGTCGACGAGCTGCTCAACCGCAACCCGGATCCGCGTGCGGCGTGGGTCGGGCGCAGCGCCTTCGCTCACAAGGGCGGCCTGCACGTCGCCGGCGTCCGCGCCGACGCGACGACCTTCGAGCACAGCGATCCGTCGGTCGTCGGCAACGAGCGCGAGCTGCTCGTCTCCGAGCTGGCGGGCAAGCACACCGTGTTGGAGAAGGCCCGGGCGGCCGGCCTGGCGATGGACGACGCCGGCGCCTCACGCGTCATCGAGCGCGTCAAGGAGCTCGAGCATCGCGGCTACCAGTACGAGGCGGCCGATGGCTCGTTCGAACTGCTCCTGCGCCAGGAGGCCGGCGAGTACGAGCCGCTCTTCCGGCTGGAGTCCTGGCGCGTGATCGTCGAGCAGCGCGCTGACGGCAAGGTCGAGACCGAGGCCACCATCAAGGTCTGGCTCGACGGCGAACGCTACGTCACGACCGCGGAGGGCAACGGACCGGTCAACGCGCTCGATGCGGCGCTACGCGCGGCGATCGTCCAGGTCCACCCGCACCTGGCCAACGTCGAGCTCGTGAACTTCAAGGTCCGCATCCTCGACGAGACGCACGGCACCGACGCGGTCACGCGGGTGTTCATCGACGCTTCTGACGGCGTTGACGTCTGGGGCTCCACCGGTGTGCACGAGAACGTCATCGCCGCCTCGTGGCAGGCGCTGGTCGACTCGCTGGAGTTCGCCGAGCAGAAGCGCCCGGACGGCCCGCGTGGCGGTGTGCGCTCCTCGTCATCGGAGGCACGCTCCTCGTGAGCGCGACCCCCGACACCGAGATCGTTCCGCTCGCCCAGCCCGTCCTCGGCGTCGAGGAGGAGCAGGCGGTCATCGAGGTGCTGCGGTCCGGGCAGCTGTCGCTCGGGCCGCGCGTGCCGGCCTTCGAGGAGGCGTTCGCCGCGCGCGTCGGCGCGGCGCACGCCAGCGCGGTCTCCTCGGGGACCAGCGGTCTGCACCTCGCGCTGCGCGCTGTTGGCGTCAAGGAGGGCGACGAGGTCATCACCTCGCCGTTCTCGTTCGTCGCCTCGGCCAACGCGCCGGTCTTCGAGCGCGCGCGCCCGGTCTTCGCCGACATCGACCCGGTCACGCTCAACCTCGATCCGGCCGCCGCGGCGGCGGCGATCACCGATCGCACCACCGCGCTGCTGCCCGTCCACATCTTCGGCTACCCGGCCGACCTGCCCGCCTTCGAGGCGCTCGGGCTGCCGGTCGTCGAAGACGCCTGCGAGGCGCTCGGCGCCCGCCACCACGACGGCCCCGCCGTTGGCGGGCGCGGCAACCCGGCGGTCTTCGGGTTCTACGCCAACAAGCAGATGACCACCGGTGAGGGCGGCATGATCACCCTCGGCGACGCCGCCCAGAAGGCGCGCATCGACTCCGAGCGCAATCAGGGCCGCGCGCCCGACATGGGGTGGTTGGACCACGATCGTCTCGGCTTCAACTACCGCCTGAGCGACATCGCGTGCGCGATCGGCTCGGTCCAGTTGACGCGGCTGGATGACCTGCTCGCCGGTCGCGCGCGCGTCGCGGCGCTGTACCGCGAGGCGCTGGCGGGGCTGGCAATGCAGCGCGATCTGGGCCTGCCCTGCGAGGACGGCGCGCGCCACGCCGGCGACGTTCGCGGCTGGTTTGTCTTCGTCGTCCAAGTCCCGCGCGAGGGCCCGTCGCGCGACGACGTCATCCTCGCCCTGCGCGACCGCGGCGTGCAGTCCAAGCCCTACCTGCCCGCGATCCACCTGATGAGCTTCTACCGCGAGACCTACGGCCATCGCGAAGGCGAGTTCCCCGTCTGCGAGGACGTCGCCGCCCGATCCGTGGCGCTGCCGTTCTTCCCGCACATGCGCGAGGACCAAGTGGCCCGCGTCGCCGCAGCACTCACGGAGATCCTTAGCTGACAGCGCTTGCGCGGCGTGGGACGATCCGCGCCATGGCCGTGGGCTCACGACGACAGCGCGAAGAGACAGCTCGCCTCCGCGCGCGCTGGACCGGCGCCGCCGGCTTCGCCGCCGCGGCGGCGCTCCCGCTCCTCCTCTGGCACCGCACGATCTCCGCGATCGCCTCGGAGTTTCACCTCGACGCCCGCTACCTGATCACCGGCTGGGCGCCGTGGGGGCTGATGGCCCTCGGCCTGCTGTGTCTGGCGATCGCCGGCATCACCGACTGGCGCACGCGCGACCGCCGCTTCTACCGTCCCGGCTCGGGCGCGTTGGTCGGCTGGGGCGTCTCGCTCTACCTGCTCGGCTTCGCGCTGGCGACGCAAGTCGCCCAGATCGCCGACTCGCTGGGCCGCTCGTAGACTGCCCGCCACATGTCGCGCTTCGCCGAACCGCAGGACCCGGCCTTCCGGGAGCTGAACACGTCGCTGGGCTTCGACCAGCGGCTGTGGCCCCACGACGTCGCGCAATCGCGCGCCCACGCCAAGATGCTCGCGGCCCAGGGGATCATCGGCGCTGAGGACCGCGACGCGATCCTCGCCGGCCTCGATCAGGTCGAGGCCGAGTTGCGCGACGGCACGTTCCCGTTCGAGCCCGACGACGAGGACATCCACATGGCCGTCGAGCGGCGGCTGACGGCGATCGCCGGGCGCTCCGGCGGCACGTTGCACACCGCCCGCTCGCGCAACGACCAGGTCGTCACCGACGTCGCCCTCTTCACGCGCGAGTCCGCGCGCAGTGCCCAGGCGCAGCTCAACACCTACATGTCGACGCTCGTCGACGCCGCCGAGCGCCACCTCGACTGGGCGCTCCCCGGCTACACGCACCTGCAGCGCGCGCAGCCGATCTACCTCTCCCACCACCTGCTCGCCTGGTTCTGGATGGCCGCACGCGACCGTGAGCGCTTCGCCGCCGTCGAGGCCGCCTGCGGCGTTATGCCGCTCGGCGCCGGTGCGCTGGCCGGCGTGAACTTCGACACCGACCGCCGCATGGTCGCCGCCGAGCTCGGCTTCACTAGCGTCTCGCCCAATTCGGTCGACGCGGTCGCCAACCGCGACTTCATCCTGGACTACCTCAGCGCCGCCGCCACCTGCGCCACGCACCTCTCGCGCCTGGGCGCCGAGATCGTGCTGTGGTCCTCGAGCGAGTTCGGGTTCCTGGTCCTGCCGGACGCGTGGTCGTCGGGCTCGTCGATCATGCCCCAGAAGAAGAACCCCGACGCCGGTGAGCTGCTGCGGGCGAAGGCGCCGCGGATCGTCGGTCACCTGCAGGCGCTGCACGGCGTGATGCACGCGCTGCCGTTGACCTACAACAAGGATCTGCAGGAGGACAAGGAGCACCTCTTTGACTCCGTGGACACGCTGCGCCTCTGCCTCGCGGCCGCCACCGGGATGATCGCCGGCGCCCGCTTTGACCGTGAGCGCATGAGCGCGGCGGCCAGCGATGAGCTGATTGCCGCGACCGACCTCGCCGACCTGCTGGTCAAGCAGGGCACGCCGTTTCGCGAGTCCCACGGCGTCATCGCCGGCCTCGTGCGCGAGTCGGTCGAGAGCGGGCATTCGCTGGCCGACGTCGCGGTGCCCGCGCTCGGCGAGGAGGCCCGCGCGGTGCTGGCGCAGTCCTCGTGGCTGGAGTCCAAGGCGTCTGAGGGCGGGACGGCGCTCCCGCGCGTGCGCGAGCAGCTCGAGCAGGCCCGCGCGCTGCTCATTGCGTAGTCGTGGCCCTCGCGCCGTCCTTCTATGACCGCCCGGTGGTGGAGGTCGCGCAGGACCTGATCGGCTGCATCGTTGAGTACGACGGCTGCGCCGGCGTGATCGTCGAGACCGAGGCCTACCACCACTCCGAGCCGGCCTCTCACGCCTACGTCGGGCTCACCGCCCGCACCTCGGTGCTCTTCAACGACCCCGGCAAGGCCTACATCTACCGTTCCTACGGCATTCACGCCCTGCTCAACGCCGTCTGCGAGCACCGCGAGGTCGGCGCCGCCGTCCTGATCCGCGCGCTGGAGCCGACCGAGGGCATCGCGCGGATGCACGCGCGCCGCGGCGTCACCAAGGAGGTCGAGCTCTGCAACGGCCCCGGCAAGCTGACCCAGGCGCTGGGGATCGATCTCGACCTCAACAACACCAACCTGTTCGAGGGGCCGATCCTGATCCACCCGCGCGAGGACGGCTGGAAGGACCCCAAGCTGATCGCCGGACCGCGGATCGGAATCACCAAGGCGGTCGAGCTGCCGTGGCGCTTCTCTGCGGCGGGCAACAAGTACGTCTCGAAGCCGTTCTCCGCGCCGCCTCGTCGCGCCTGACGGCCGCCGACGGAGCTTGGAGGGCTGGCGCCCTCCGGCGCTCGCCGCCGACCGTCAGCCACGACGATTCGGGGCGGAGAACGCCTCCGACGGCGCTGATTTAGCCCGCGCCGGTGCCGCCGGTGCCGCCGGTGCCGCCGTCCCCGCCCGTTGTCGGCGCGGGCGTTGGCGTCGCCGGGGTCGTTTGCGCCGGGGGTGTCGTGGTTTTCGGCGTGGTTTGCGTAGGTGGTGCCGGCGCGGTCGTCTTCGGCGTTGTGGTCGCCGGCGGCGCCGTGCCGCTCGCGTCCGTGCCGCCCGTCCCCGCGCCCTCCGGCGCCGCGCCCTCGCGCGGCACGGCCGTCGGCGCGGCCTGCGTCGTGGACGGAACCGTTGTGGTCGACTCCAGCGGCGGCAGGCCCTTGGCGGCCCGCTCCGCGTTCTTGCGGTCGTCGATGATCTTGTTGGCCGCGACGACGAAGTCGTGCCAGATCATCGCCGGGAAGGTGCCGCCGGTGACCGCCGAGCCGCGGAACTCGGTGAGCATCGGCTTCAAGGTGGTGGGGTAGCCGACCCACACCGCGATCGTCCAGCGCGGGGTGAAGCCCACGAACCACGCGTCGCCGGAGTTCTCGGTGGTGCCGGTCTTGCCGGCCGCAAAGCCCCCGTATTGCGCGCGCGTCGCGGTCCCGTACTTGACGGGCCCGGTCAGCAGCTGCGTCTCCTCGGCCGCGAGCTTGGCCGACAGGATCCGCTTGGTCTTGGGCTTGTTGCGCTTGACGACGTCGGTGGGATCGTTGCGCTTGGTGATCAGGTGAATGCCGACGGGCCCGTCCTTGCTCGTGCCCAGCGTCCCGCTGATGCGCTTGCCGCCGGAGGCGAAGGTCTCGTAGGCGTGGGCCATGTCCAGCGGCGTCACGCCCTCGCGCAGGCCGCCGAGCGTCATCGCGAGGTTCGAGGAGACCGGCGTCCGGATGCCCATCCGCTCGGCGAGGTTGGCCACCTTCTTGGTCCCGACCTGGATGCCGAGCGCAGCGAAGACCGAGTTGTCGGAGAACGTCAGCGCGTTGGCGACCGTCGACTGACCGGCGTACTCGTTCTCGAAGTTGTTGACGACGAACATCTCGCTGCTGCCCTTGTGCACCCGGAAGAAGCGCTTGCGCGACGGGTAGACGGCACCCGGCCCGATGCCCTGGCGCAGCGCCTCGGCCAAGATGAAGGGCTTGATCGAGGAGCCTGGCTGGCGCTGACCCTGGGTGGCCAGGTTGAACGGCGCGTTGTCGTAGTCGCGGCCGCCGACCATCGCGCGGACCTCACCGGTCTTGTTGTCGATCGCCACGACCGAGGCGGTGGGCCCACCGCTCCACGACAGGTAGTTGTTGACCGCCTGCTGCGCCGCTTTCTGCAGGTCGACGTCGAGCGTCGTCTGGACCTTCAGGTTGCCCTCGAAGGCCCGCTGCGGACCGACCTGGTCCACCAGGCTCTGGCGCACCCACGACACGAAGTACTCCGAGCCCTTGAGGGTGTCGACGTGCGCCGGCGTGATCGCCGCGTACAGCGGCTCGTGAATCGCGTCGTCGTAGACCGGGACCGAGATGCGCTGCTGGTCGAGCATCTTCTTGAGCACCAGGTTGCGCCGGTCCGTGGCGGCGCCTGGATGCGCGACGGGATCGAAGCGGCTGGGCGAGGCGATGATCGCCGCCAGCAGCGCCGACTCGGCCGGCGTCAACTGCGCGGCGCACATCGTGTAGCCCGGCGTGCCGCAGCCCTGGTGGTTGGGGTCGGCGCTGAAGTACGTGCGCGCCGCGGCCTCGATGCCGTAAGCGCCATTGCCGAAGTACACCGTGTTGAGGTACTCGGTGAGGATCCGCTCCTTGGACCACTTGCGCGTCAGGTGGTAGGCCATCGCGGCCTCGCGCAGCTTCTCGAAGACCGTGCGCTTGGACTGCGCCTGGAGCGCGTTCTTGACGAACTGCTGGGCGATGGTGGAGCCGCCCTGGGCCTGGCGGCGCTGCACCACGTCCTGGAAGAACGCGCGGCCGATGCCACGCAGGTCGACGCCGGAGTTCTCGTAGAAGCGCTGGTCCTCGACGGCGATGACGGCGTACTTGGCGTAGGCGCCGATCTGGTCACCGGTGACGATGATCCGGCCCTGGTTGGAGGTCAGCGTCGTCAGGCGCGTGCCGCGGATGTCGGTCAGGACCGAGTTCTTGCGCTTGGCGACCTGCGGCAGCTGCTCCAGCGCCGGCAGGTCGGACGCGACGGCCATCATCATCCCGAAGATGGTCGAGACCACGGCCAGCAGCGCGAGCGGCACGAGGATCGCGAGCAGCCGCAGCTTCTTGACCTTCGTCTTGCGACGCGGCGGCTGGGAGGCGGGCGGGCCTGAGCTTGGGTCAGGCACGGGCGCGAGATGCGGTGCGTTTGGGTCGCTCATACGGCGCGGCGCCTCGGCGGGATGGCGCGAGGCAGGAGGTCGCGGGGCTGGCGGCGGCTGCCCCGCAAACGGCTCTGGACTCTAGCATTGGGCCTTCATGGCCCCGCCGTCAGAGATCGCCTCCGCGCTGCTGCGCAATGCCCATCAGTCGCTGCCAGAGGGCGGCCTGGCGCGCAAGCTCGAGGTGGCCGAGAAGGAGGGCCGCC
>CAWIJS010000002.1:0-22761 GCA_963836485.1 uncultured Conexibacteraceae bacterium
GCCCGGCCGGGGTCTACGAGATCCCCGACGAAGCGGGTGGGGGGGACGAATTCGGCAACGTCGACGTGATCGTCAACTACACCAACTGCGTGCAGTGCGGCGCGATCACCGCCAAGGGTGGGCGACTCACGACGCCCGAGGGCGGCGACGGCCCGCTGTACCAACAGACCTGAGGCACAACCGGCCCCGCGGGCCGGGTCTCAGTCGCAGCATGAGAGAGGGGCGCCTGAAAAGGCGTCCCTTTCTCGTCGCCGCAACTGCGCGCGCGTACGCTTGTTCGTAGAGACAGATGCGTCGCTCCATCCTCATCGGACCTCTCGTCCTGCTTGCCGTCGGCGTGGGCGGCGCCCCGGCGCATGCCGCCGTGGACAAGCCGACGCTGTCGGCCAAGACGACCACCTGCACGACGGGTGCTGATGACGCGTCGCGCGCCGCGGCGTTCACGGGTGCGATGCCCGCCGCCGCGCAGACCAAGCGCATGCAGATGCGCTTCGTGCTGACCCAGCGCAAGGGCACCGGGCCCACGGGGGCCTTTAAGAAGGTCGCCGTCCCGGGCTGGGGCGGCTGGGTGAAGTCCGATCCCGACCGTCAGGGCTTCGTCTTCACCAAGCGCGTCGAGGCGCTGACCGCGCCCGCCGGCTACCGCGCGGTTATCAGCTTCCGCTGGCTGGACGCCAAGGGCCATGTCCAGCGCACCACGACGCGCAAAACGCCGGTCTGCGAGCAGCCCGACCCGCGCCCCGATCTCGTCCTGAGCGGCGTCGATGCCATCGCCACCGGCAAGAGCACGGCGGGCTACACGGTGTCGATCGGCAACGACGGCCACTCCGAGGCCGTGCCGTTCGCCGTCACGATCACCGTCGACGGCACCGTCTCGGCGCCGGTCACGCTCGGTCCGATCGCCGCCGGCGGCCGTCTGGCCGCGATGCTGGGCGCGCCGAAGTGCACGCCTGGCAGCACGATCTTGGTGACCATCGACGTCGCCAACACAGTTGCCGAGAGCGTCGAGAGCGACGATGCCGTGCAACGCCCCTGCCCGCTGGCATAGGAGCGGTTCCGGAGGGTCGCGTGACGCTACACTCAGGGAGATCATGAAGACAGGAATCCACCCGGAGTACGTCGTTTCGCACGTCACCTGTACGTGTGGCAACGACTTCTACACGCGTTCGACGCAGGCCGAGATCCACGTCGAGGTGTGCGCTGAGTGCCACCCGTTCTACACGGGCAAGCAGAAGATCATGGACACGGGCGGGCGCATCGACCGCTTCAAGCGCCGCCAGGCTCGCGCCGCCGGCACGAAGGACTAGCTCTAGCGCGATGCCGGACGCACCGCGCTCCTCCGACGGCGCAGCAGCAGTCGTCGAGGACGGTGCGTCTGGCGATGCGCTCAATAGCGTCTCGCATGGTGAGGCCGTCGCCGTTGGCGACGGCGCGTTCGGCGGCGACCTTGTCGCGCAGCGTGACGCTCCCGTAGGCGGCCAAGCCGTCCTCGAGGGCGTGATGATGCGCGGCATCTCCACGTGGGCGGTTGCCGTCCGCAAGCCGCTGCCCGAGCAGCTCAAGGAGGGCGGGCTCGAGGCTGAGGAGATCCCGCTCGGCGAGATCGAGGTCGTCACCCATCCGCTGACGTCGGTCCTCAAGAAGCATCGTCTGCTGCGGCTGCCGCTGGTGCGCGGTGTCGTTGCGCTCGGCGAGTCGCTCGGAATCGGCTTCAAGGCCTTGGGCATCAGCGCCAACGCGCAGCTGCCCGAGGACGAGAAGGAGATCTCCGGCGGCCTCTGGTTTGGCACGATCATCCTCGCGCTGGTGTTCGCGATCGGCCTCTTCTTCGTCATCCCGGTCGGGCTCACGAGCCTGATCAAGAACCAGCTGAACTCCTCGTTCCTCTTCTGGCTCGTCGAGGGCGTCGTACGCACGGGCATCTTCCTCGGCTACCTGCTGGCGCTCTCGCGGCTGCGCGACCTTCGCCGCGTCTTCGAGTACCACGGCGCCGAGCACAAGACGATCTCCTGCTACGAGGCCGAGCTGGAGCTGACGCCCGAGAACGCCCAGCGCTTCAGCCGCCTGCACCCGCGCTGCGGCACGAGCTTTTTGCTCGTCGTGATGATCGTCGCGATCTTCGTCTTTGCCCCGATCGGCCTGCCCGCCTGGTACTGGCTGGTGCTGACGCGCATCGTCGGCGTGCCGTTGATCGCGGGCATCTCGTTCGAGCTGATCAAGTTCGCCGGCAAGAACCGTCGCCGTCGCTGGGTGCGCGCGGTGATGTACCCCGGCCTCCAGCTGCAGAAGCTGACCACGCGCGAGCCCGACCTCGACCAGCTCGCCGTCGCCATCGCCGCCATGAACGCCGTCCTCGCCGTGGAGAACCCGATGGGTGCCACGGATGAGGAGCGGGTGGGCATGGAAGTGGTCGCCTAAGCGCGACGCCAGCTAGGGTCGAGGGTCGATGATCGAGTCCCTCGTCGAGCAGATCGAGACCCGTTTCGCCGAGGTTGGTCGCCTCATGACCGAGGCCGACGTGATCTCGGATCGCAATCGCTACGCCGAGGTCGGTCGCGAGTACCGGCGGCTCGAGCCGGCGGCCAAGCTGGCCGAGGACTGGCGCCATGCCACCGACGACGCGGCGGGCGCGCGCGAGCTGCTGGCCGAGGGTGAGGATCCCGAGCTGCGTGAGCTGTTGCGCACCTCCGAGGCGCGCATCGAGGAGCTCGAGGAGGAGATTCGCCTCGCGATGGTCGAGCCCGATCCCAACGACGACAAGAACGTCATCGTCGAGATCCAGGGCGGTGCCGGTGGGGAGGAGGCGGGCCTCTGGGCGGGCGACCTCTACCGGATGTTCACCCGCTACGCCGAGCGGCGCGGCTTCAAGACCGAGGCCATGGACGTCGGCGACGGCAAGTACACGTTCTCGATCA
This sequence comes from uncultured Conexibacteraceae bacterium, assembly GCA_963836485.1. GTDB lineage: Bacteria > Actinomycetota > Thermoleophilia > Solirubrobacterales > Solirubrobacteraceae > Baekduia. The sequence goes on from CAWIJS010000002.1 coordinate 2,916, forward strand.
CCGGCGACGGCGCCTATTCGATCTTCAAGTTCGAGGGCGGCACGCACCGCGTCCAGCGCGTGCCGGCCACCGAGTCCCAGGGCCGCATCCACACCTCGACCGCGACCGTCGCGGTGCTGCCCGAGGCCGAGGACGTTGACATCCACATCGATCAGAACGACCTGCAGATCGACGTCTACCGCTCCGGCGGGCCGGGCGGCCAGTCGGTCAACACCACCGACTCGGCGGTGCGGATCACGCACAAGCCGTCGGGCATCGCCGTGGCCATGCAGGACGAGAAGAGCCAGCTGCAAAACCGCGAGAAGGCGATGCGCGTCCTGCGCGCGCGCCTCTACGAGCGCGCGCTGGCCGAGCAGCAGGCGGCTGCCGCCGACGCGCGTCGCTCTCAGGTCGGCACCGGCGACCGCGCCGAGAAGATCAGAACGTATAACTACGGCGAGCGCCGCGTGACCGACCACCGCATTAAGTTCACCGCCCACAATCTCGACGCGGTCCTGGAAGGCGAGCTCGACGAGTTCACCGACGCGCTGCAGGACGACGAGAAGCGGCGAGGCCTGGAGGAGCAGGCCGCGTAGTGGCCCCCTCGCCGTTTGCGGGCACCGGCGTCCGCGAGGCGCTGGACTCGGCGCTCGTCGCGCTCAACGCCGCCAAGGTCGACACCCCGCGGCTGGATGCCGAAGTGCTGCTCGGCCATGCGCTCGGCGTCGATCGCACCGCGCTCTGGCTCGATCCCGACCGTGAGGTCGCCGGCGACGCCGCACGCTGGTTTCGCGACGCGATCCGGCGACGCACCGTCGAGCGCGTCCCGGTCGCCTATCTCGTCGGCCATAAGGGCTTTCGCCACCTCGACCTGGCGGTCGACGCGCGCGTGCTCGTTCCGCGGCCCGAGACCGAGCACCTTGTCGAGGCGCTGCTGGAGCTGCCGCCGGGCGCGCGGGTCCACGACGTCGGCACCGGCTCGGGCGCGATCGCGCTAGCGCTCAAGGACGAGCGGGCCGACCTGCGCGTCAGCGCCTCAGACGTCAGCCCGGACGCGCTGGCCGTCGCACGCGCCAACGCCGCCCGCCTGGGCCTCGAGGTCGCGTTCAGCCAGGGCGATCTGCTGGACGGCATCGATCCGGAGCTCGACGTCATCGTCTCCAACCCGCCCTACGTCCAGGATGGCGATCGGGCGATGATGGCGCCCGAGGTCGTGCAGCACGAGCCCGGCCTCGCGCTGTTCGCCGGTGCCGACGGGCTGCGGACGATCCGCCCGCTGTTGACCCAGGCGGCGGCGACGCAGGCCACGATGGTCGCGCTGGAGGTCGGCGCGGGGCAGGCCCCGTCGGTCCGGGGCCTCGTCGTCGCGGCGGGCTTCCCGGAGGTGGAGACGGTCACTGATCTGGCGGGTCACGAACGTGTTGTTGTGGGACAACGATGATTACCTCGGATCAAGCCGCCACGTTCGAGCGCTGCATGGCCGTTGGCGGCGTCGCGCTCTTTGGTGCCGACACGGTCTACGGCCTGGCCTGTGACCCCGACACCGACGAGGCCGTTCGCCGCCTTTACGCGATCAAAGGTCGACGACCCGACAAGCCCGCCGCGGTCCTGCTCTTCTCGCTGGAGCTCGCGCTTGCCGCGCTGCCCGAGCTCGGCCCGCGCACCGTTGCCGCCCTCGAAGGCCTGCTTCCTGGTGGGGTGACGTTGCTGCTGCCCAACCCGGCGCACCGCTTCCCGCTGGCCTGCGGCCCGGACATCGAGACGCTCGGCCTCCGGGTGCCGGCGTTGGGCCCCGCCACCGCTGCCTTGGCCGCCGTGCGCTGGCCGGTGCTGCAGTCCTCGGCCAACCTCGCCGGCGGCCCGGAGGCTCACCGGCTCGCCGACGTGCCGGAGCCGATCCGCGACGCCGTCGACATGGTCCTCGACGCCGGCGACCTGGCCGGTACCGCCTCGACCGTCGTCGACGTGCGGCACTTCGAGGCCGACGGTATCTGGGACGTCGTGCGCGAGGGCGCGGTCGCGCGGAGCTGCGTCGCCGCGACGCTCGACGGCCTCATCGCCTGAGCGTCAACCCTCCGCAGGACATTGCCGTTCCCCTGCGCGCCGCTTCGCTGTACATTGCGCGCCACATGGTCATCGCCATCGGGTCCGACCACGCGGGATACCACCTCAAGGAGCACGTCAAGGGCGTGTTGCTGGCCGCGGGACACGAGGTCGTCGACGTCGGAACCGAGACTCCCGACTCGGTCGACTACCCGGCCTACGCCGAGCAGGCCGCGCGCCTCGTCGGCGAGGGCCAGGCCGAGCGCGCGGTGCTCGCGTGCGGCTCAGGCGTCGGGGTCGCGATCGTCGCCAACAAGGTCGCCGGGGTCCGCGCGGTCAACGCGCACGATCCGTCCGAGGTTGAGATGGCGCGTCGTCACAACGATGCCAACACCGTGACGCTGTCGGGCGCAAGGCTGGCGCCCCTCGAGGCTGACGCGATCGTCGAGCGCTTCCTGCGCACGGCGTTCGAGGGCGGTCGCCACGCCCGCCGGGTCGGACAGATCGCTGAGCTGGACGGTTCCTCCGTTCAATCTCAGATCGTCGGCTGATACCGTCGGAGGCGTCGCGACTGGCGCCACGGGAGGAACAGACCTCCGGGAAGCGACACCTTGAGTTCTGCCGCGCGCCTGGGCATCCATCGGAACCCGTAAAAGGAGCCTTGCCGCCGTGTCTTCCGATCTGAGCCCCGACTTCTTCAACCTCCCGCTCGCCGACGTCGACCCCGAGGTCGCGCACGCCATCGGGCAGGAGCTCGAGCGTCAGCAGCGGACGCTGGAGATGATCGCGTCCGAGAACTTCGTGCCCCAGGCGATCCTCGAGACGCAGGGCAGCGTCCTCACCAACAAGTACGCCGAGGGCTACCCGGGCCGCAGGTACTACGGCGGCTGTGAGTACGTCGACATCATCGAGCAGCTCGCGATCGACCGCGCCAAGGCCTTGTTCGGCGCCGAGCACGCCAACGTCCAGCCGCACGCCGGCGCGCAGGCCAACGCGTCGGTCTACCACGCGCTGTTGGCGCCCGGCGACACGATCATGGGCCTGTCGCTCCCGCACGGCGGCCACCTGTCGCACGGCATGAAGCTCAACGTGTCGGGTCGCCTGTATGACATCGCCCCGTACGAGGTCGACCGCGAGACGTCGCTGATCGACATGGACGAGGTGCAGCGGATCGCCAAGGAGCGCCGCCCCAAGTTGCTGCTTGCCGGCTGGTCGGCCTACTCGCGCCAGTTGGACTTCGCGCGCTTCCGGGAGATCGCCGACGAGGTCGGCGCACTGCTGATGGTCGACATGGCGCACTTCGCGGGCCTCGTCGCCGCGGGCCTGCACCCCAACCCGGTCCCGCACGCCGATGTCGTGACCTCCACGGTCCACAAGACGATCGGCGGCGCCCGTGGCGGGCTGATCCTCTGCAAGGAGGAACACGCCAAGGCCATTAACTCGGCCGTCTTCCCGGGCCAGCAGGGCGGGCCGCTAGAGCACGTCATCGCCGGCAAGGCGGTGGCCTTCAAGATCGCGGGCAGCGCGCAGTTCCGCGAGCGTCAGGAGCGCACCATCGCCGGTGCCCAGACCGTCGCAGCCGCGCTGATGACCGCCGGCCACGGCGTCAACGTCCTCACCGGTGGCACCGACGTGCACCTCGCGCTCGTCGACCTGCGCGAGTCCGAGATCGACGGCCAGCAGTCCGAGGACCGCCTGCACGACGTCGGCATCACGGTCAACCGCAACGCCGTGCCGTTCGACCCACGCCCGCCGATGGTCACCTCGGGCTTGCGCGTCGGCACCGCCGCGCTGGCGACGCGCGGCCTGCAGGCCGATGACTTCGCCGAGATCGGCGAGATCATCGCCACCGCGTTGACGCCGGCCTACGAGGCCAAGCGCGACGAGCTGGCCGAGCGGGTCACCGCGATCGCCGACCGCTACCCGCTCTACGAGCACCTCAGCGCCGGCGCGACCGCCTAGCGCTGTCGAGCATCTCCGCCATCCTCGCTGCCTGACGCGCGGCGCCGTGGTTGGTCGCGGCGGCGCGCGCGGCCGGGTTGGGGACCGGCAGTGCCGCGGCACGCTCGAGCGCTGCGGTTAGCGCGGCCGGGTCGTGCGGGTCGACGAGCACGCCGGCCTCTGGCGTGACGAACTCCGGCGGCCCGCCCTCGGTGGTTGCGACGACGCTGCGCTCGAGCGCCATCGCCTCGAGAGCAGCGAGGCCGAAGGGCTCGATCAGCGATGGCTGGCAGAGGACGTCGCACGCCGCGACCCACGACGGGACCGCCGCGTGGGGGAGACGGCCGACGACCGCGACGTTCGCGCGACCCTCCAGCGCGCCGCGCAACGCCCCGTCGCCGACGAAGGTCAGCGAGCCACGGCCCAGTCGCGCGAACGCGTCAGCGAGCCCGACGACGTTCTTGCGCTCCACCAGCGAGCCGACGCACACGAAGCGCGGATGCTCACCGGCGGTCCACACTGCAGGCTCCACGCCCGGCGCGAACTCGGCGAGGTCGACGCCGAGGTCGCAGACCTCGCAGACCAGTCCGGGGTAGTGGCGCTCCAGCCGTGTGGCAAGCCAGCGCGAGTTGGCAATCACGGTGGCCGCCCCGCGGACGACCGGCCGCGTCAGCGCCCGCAGCGGCGCGCGCTGCAGGTTGGTGACGTCGGTGCCATGTGCCATGACCACCAGCGGAACGCGTGCCGCCCGTGCCGCGGCAAGGCCCGCCGCACCCGCGGGAAAGAGGAAGTGGGCGAAGACGATGTCGGGCTTGCTCCGCCGCGCAGCTCGCACCGCGTCGGCGGTCAGCCGCGCGTACTTGACGGGCGAGCCGCCGCGCCGGCTGATCGCGACGACGTCGACCTCATGGCCCAGGGCGACCAGCTCGCGGCGCAACGGCAGCAGGAAGGCGCCGAGGTCCGGCTCGCTCTCGGTGGGCCACATCTGGGTGACGAGCAGGACGCGCATCGCGCAGCAGCCTTGCACGCCGCGCCGCCGAATACCCTCTGCGGCGATGACGGAGCTGGATGCGGTCTACGCGTTCGTCGCCGCGTTCGCCGTGGCCGTGGTCCTGACGCCGCTGACAGCCCGCTTCGCACGCCGCGTCGGCGCGGTCGACCAGCCCAAGGCCCGCGGCCTGGGCCGCGAGTCGACGCCGCTGCTCGGCGGCCTGGCGATCTTCGCGGGTGCGCTCGTCGCCGGCCTGTTGTTCATCGAGACCACGGCCCGCACCCACGACCGCTTCGTCGGCATCTTGATCGGCGCCGCGCTGATCACGCTCGTCGGCGCCGTCGACGACCGCTTCGACCTGCATCCTGCCGTCAAGCTCCTCGGCCAGATCACGGCGGCGATCATCCCCGTGATCGGCGGGGTCGAGGCCACCAACATCACGCTGCCGTTCCTGGGCGCGATCGACTTCGGTTCAGCCGGCGGCCCCGTGACGGTCATCGGTCTCGTCGCGATGATGAACGTCGTCAACTTCTCCGACGGCGTCGACGGCCTGGCGGCCGGCGTCTGCACGATCGCCGCGGCGGCCTTCGCGATCATCGCCTTCGACCTGGACAAGGGCTACGCCGCGGTCCTCGCCGCCTGCACCGCTGGCGCGTCGGCCGGGTTCTTGGTGCACAACTTCCCGCCAGCCTCGATCTACATGGGCGACTGCGGCGCCAACCTGCTCGGCTTCCTGCTCGGCTGCATCGCGGTCGAGGGCGCGGTCAAGACCCAAGCGGTCCTCGCGCTGGTCATCCCGCTGGTCGTCCTGGCCGTGCCGTTCCTGGACACGACCTTCGTCGTGCTCAAGCGCATGAAGTACCGGCGCAAGGTCTACATCGCCGATGCCAATCACTTCCACCATCGCTTCAACCGCATCGGCTTCAGCGAACGCAAGACGTTGATCTACTTGTACGCCTGGACGCTGCTGCTCGGCGGCTTCGCGGTCGCGCTGCGCTTCATCCCGTACTCCGACAACCACGGCAGCCTCAACGCGGGGTGGTCGATCATCGTCGGCCTCCTGGCACTGCTCGTCGCCGCCGCAAGTGCCTATCTCGTCTACGTCCTGGAGATCCTCAAGCTCCGGCGGCTCAGCGCCATCCGCATCCGTCGCCTGCGTCCCGATGCGGCCGAAGCCGAGGTCGACCAGGACGTCGAGCGGCAGATCGAAACCGGCGAATTTGAGGCCGTGAAGGGGCCGTGAAGGCCCAGCGCTATGCGCGCAGCCCGTACACGGTGCCGCGGTAGATCCGGACGACCGCCTCGACCATGTCGGCCTGCAGCAGGGGCTCGTCCTGGACGAGCTGCTGGTAGAAGGTGCGCTCGACCATCCAGGTCAGCGCGAAGGCCGTGGGGTAGGCGGTGCCGTGAGGGAGCTGGTCCTCGATCTCGATGCGGCGCGCGGTCGCATCGACAAAGCGCGAGAGGAGGCCGCGCCAGAAGGTGGCGATGTCCTCCTCATAGGTCGACACCTCGACGATCGCGCGGATCAGCACGCCGTGCTCGCGGTAGAGCTCGGCGATCCTCGTCAGCGCCTCGCGGATCTCCTGCTCGGGGTCGTCGCCCTCGCCGGAGAACCAGATGTCGGCCTGCGCGTAGAGCAGCTCGGTGACGTCGCCGGCCAGGCGCATCAGCAGATCGCGCTTGTCGCGGAAGTAGAAGTAGAAGGCGGTGCGCGAGATGCCGGCGGCGGTGGCGATCCGCTCGACGTTGAGGTCGGCGTAGGACGAGCCCTCGGCGAGCAGCTGCTCGGTGGCGCGGAGCACTTCGGCCTGGACCTGCGCGCGCTTGGCGGTCGCGGGCCCCTCGCGGTGCGTGACGGGCGAGGCGGTGCGGGACTCGGACTCGTCGGCGGCCATGAGCGACCCACGATAGCCGCCCTCAGCTGACACCCTGTCAGCCCGCTCTTGACACCCTGTCAAACAGCGTGGCAGGATCGTCGCCATGGCCAGTCTCCTCGAGCTCACCTCCCAGGGCGACGTCGCCACCATCAGCGACGAGTCCAAGCTGTCGCAGGTCGTCTTGATGACGCCCCAGCAGCTCTATGAGCTGTGGGAGCGCCAGCCGTGGCAGACCCACACGATCGACTTCACCAACGACCGCGAGGACTGGGCCAATCTGTCGGAGGAGGACAAGGACCACATCGTCTGGTTCCTATCGTCCTTCTTCATCGGGGAGGAGCGCGTCGCGACGCAGTTCGGCGGCCTCGTCGGCGCCTACGAGGACCAGAGCGAGGAGGCGTTCCTGACGACCCAGCAGGTCGATGAGGCCCGCCACGCCCAGCACTTCAACAACTTCTACACCCAGGTCGTCGGCTACGACGGCACCTTCGAGGACCGTCTCGCCCGCGCCCGCGAGGATCTCAACGAGTCCTTCAAGGTCCTCTTCGACGAGGTGCTGGTCGACGCCAACCGCCGCCTGCTCGCCGATCCATCGGACATGGAGGCCAAGGTCGACTTCGTCACGACCTACCACATGGTCATCGAGGGGACGCTCGCGCTGACCGGTCAGGACACGCTGACGCGCGTCTTCGAAGGTCGCGGGATTCTGCCCGGCTTCTTGGAGGGCTTTCGCAAGATCTCCCAAGACGAGCATCGCCACGTCGCTTACGGCACGTGGTTTCTGCAGCAGAAGGCCCGTCAAGATCCGGCGCTCGCGCAGCGCATCGTCAAGACGCTGCAGGAGCTGATCCCCATCGCGGCCGGGGTGCTGACGCCGCGCGGCTTCGAGATCGGCGAGGAGTACGAGATCCTCGGCGTGCGCAGCGATGAGGTGCACGGCTTCGCCTTTCAGGCGCTCACGCGTCGGCTCAAGGTGATCGGCGTGTCGCTCGCATCGGCCACCGAGGACGCCGTTCCCGCCTAGCCCGTCGTGCCAACTGGTCCAGCGCGCGGACCAGCCACTTCAAAGAATGGGTTTGGAGGCCGATCTGGCCGGGTATGCGCCGCCTCCGCCTCCTGCCCCTCACGCTCCTCGTCCTCGTGCTCATGCCCGCCGCGGCTCACGCGAAGATCGGCATCGGCATCGCCGACAACAAGTCCGACATGTTCAAAGATGCCCGCTTCCAAGCGCTGCATCTCGGCTACGCCCGCCTGGACCTGCGCTGGGACGTCTTCTCCGATCCGGCCGCGACCGCGCAACTCGATACCTGGATGGCTGGTGCGCAGGCAACCGGCACGCGGCCGCTGATCACCTTCGACCGCTCACCCGCTCGCATCTCCTACAACCCGACGCCACAGCAGATGGCCGGCGCGCTCAAGGCCGTGCGCGCCCGCTACCCGTTCGTGAAGGACTTCTCCACCTGGAACGAAGCCAACATGAACAAGAAGCCCGAGCTCGTGGCCAAGTGGTGGCTGGCGATGCGCAAGGCCTGCCCGTCCTGCACGGTGCTCGGCACCGACCTGCTCGACAAGGCCAACATGATCACGTGGGCCCAGCGCTTCGTGAAGGCGGCCAAGCGGACCCCGAAGGTCTGGGGCTTGCACAACTACGTCGACGCCAACACGCTGAGCACCAAGACGACCCGCAAGCTGCTCAAGTCGATCGGCGGCAACATCTGGTTCACCGAGACCGGCGGCATCGTCCGGCGTGACAACAACAGCGCCCTGGTCTTCCCGACGGGAGCGGCCCGCGCCGCGCAGGTCACGAGCTTCATCTTCGGTCGCCTCGCCAAGCTCAGTCCGCGCATCCAGCGCGTCTACCTCTACCACTGGGACACGGGCGTCGGCGGCGGCCCGACGTGGGATTCGGGGTTCATCGGGCCTGAGGGCGAGACCCGCCCGGCGCTGGCCGTCCTCCAGGGCATCCTGGCGCGCGGGGCGCGGTAGTCCGCGGCGCGGGACCGGGTCGCGCGGAGGACCTCCGCGCGACCTACTAGCGTTCCCGCTCCATGCGCCTGACCCGCACCGTCCTGCTCTTCTCGCTGCTCGCCGTCGCCATCACGTTTGGCGGGGCAACGGCGGCCCAAGCCAAGCTCGCCGTCGGCATCGCCGACAACAAGTCCGACATGTTCACCGACCCGCGCTTCACGGCGCTGAAGGTCAAGTACGTGCGGGTGATGGTCCCCTACGACGCGATGCACGACTTCGCGCAGCGGACCTGGCTGGACGGCTGGATGGCGGGCGCGAAGGCCGACGGCCTCAAGCCGCTGGTGACCTTCGACCGCTCGCGCAAGCGCACGTCACACAACCCGTCGGCGGCGCAGATGGCCACCTCGCTGAAGGACGTGCGCAAGCGCTACCCCTTCGTCAAGGAGTTCGCCACCTGGAACGAGGCGAACATCAACAAGCGGCCCGAGACCGTGGCGCGGTGGTGGCTGGCGATGCGCAAGGCGTGCCCGACCTGCACGATCCTCGGCGCCGACCTGCTGGACCGCAACAACGTCGGCACGTGGGCCCAGCGCTTCGTCAAGGCGGCCAAGCGGACCCCGAAGGTCTGGGGGCTGCACAACTACACCGACGCCAACACGCTCAAGACGGTCGGCACGCGCAAGCTGCTGACGTCGGTCAAGGGCGCGGTCTGGTTCACCGAGACCGGCGGTGTGGTCTCGCGCAACAACGGGTCGGGCATCGCGTTCCCGACCGGCGCGACCCATGCGGCGAAGGCCACCAAGTTCGTGTTCTCGACGCTGGCCAAGCTCAGCCCGCGCGTGCAGCGCGCCTACCTGTATCACTGGAACACGGGCCTGGGCGACGTCGCGACGGGAGCCGATGACGACGACCGGACCTGGGACTCGGGCCTGATCGGTCCTGACGACCAGGCGCGTCCGTCGCTGACCGTGCTGCAGACGCTGCTCGGCGTCCGCACATCGTGAAGGTCGGTTAGCCGCACTTGCCAAGCCTCGGAGGCCGCGATACGGTCTCCGAACTTCTCCTACAGATAGGTCATCAAGACCTACATCATGGAGGAGGGACCAGTATGCGTATCGCTCGACGAAACATCGTTCCCACGATGCACCAGGTGGCCCCGGCCACCAAGACGGCGGTTGCCGTTTCGGGCTCTCGTGGCCGTTTTCCGTCGTCGCTCGCGCGCTAGGTCTCGTTCACCAGTCCGCGGGCGCCCGCCGCCCGTTGGACTCTCGCCTTCCAAGGCCCGCAGTCTCCAGGGCGGTGGCCCCTTCTCGATTAGTTGGCAAGGAGTCCACCCCTCATGCAGTTCCAGATGCACAACCAGTACGTCAAGGCCGCCGCTCCACGCTTCGGCGTCCCGGCACGCCACGAAGCGGAGGCCTACCGCGCCGAACCTCCCCCAAGATGGATGCGTGCGCAGATTGCACGGGTCCTGGTCGGAGCGGCCGAGCGTGTGGACCGTGAGTCGGCCCGCCGCGCGATGGCCTGAGCGATGACCCCGCTCCACTCCGGCGCTCGCCCCGGCCGTTCGATGGCCGGGGGCGAGCGGCCTTCCGGGATCGTTTCGCCCCGCGGGTGGGTACCGTGCTGAGCACGATGGACGTGGGGAACATCGAACGGTGAGGCGTCCGGGCCTGGCCTTGCTGCTCGTCGCGCTGGTCGCGGCGGGGCTGATGCTCCCCACCGCGGCGGGCGCGCTGGTCGTCGGCATCGGCGACCAGAAGCCGGACATGTTCAGCGACCCCGTCTTTGCCAAGCTCGGCGTGTCACGCGCGCGGCTGGCGGTGTCGTGGGACGCGATGGAGCATTCCTGGGAGCGGGAAGAGGTCGATGCGTGGCTTGACGATGCGCGGGCCGCCGGGGTCTCACCGCTGATCGGCTTTGGCCATTCGCGCGTCGACCGGCGCGAGCTGCCGACGCCGGAGCACTTCAAGTACAACTTCCGCCAGTTTCGCGCGCGCTATCCGTGGGTGACGACGTTCGCGACCTGGAACGAGGCCAACCACTGCGGCGAGCCGACCTGCCACCGTCCGCAGCTCGTGGCGGCCTATTACCGCGCGATGCGCCGCGAGTGCCCCAAGTGCACCATCTTGGCCGCCGAGATGTTGGACATGCCGAACATGGCCAGCTGGATCGATGCCTTCCAGAAGCACCTCGGCCCGCGCGACGTGCCGCGCTACTGGGGACTGCACAACTACATCGACGCCAACCGGATGCGGACGACCGGGACGCGGACGATGCTCAAGCACGCCAAGGGCCAGATCTGGTTCACCGAGACCGGTGGGATCGTGCAACGGCGCAACAAGATCAAGGTCGGCTTCCCGGAGTCGGCAGCGCACGCGGCCGTCGCGACGCGCTGGGTCTTCGACGAGCTCGTGCCGCTGAGCCGGCGCATCACGCGGGTCTACCTGTATCACTGGAACGCGGTCCGCGGCGACAATTGGGACTCCGGGCTGATCGACGCGCACGGCCGCGCGCGCCCCGCGCTGAAGATCGTGCGCACCGTGTTGCGGGCCGGGCAGGCGCGCGAGCGCCGGCGCGGGCTGGCGACGTCGCGCCCCTAGCGACGGCTTCGAGCCCAGTTCACCGCGCGCCGCTCAAGCGCCGTGACGTACTCGTTCTTGCCATCGATATAGGCCAGCCGGTCCTGCGGGTGGCGCGCGACGACCTCGCGCTTGAGCGTCGCGTACCACGCCGCCTCGTCGGGATGGCTGCGCAGGAAGTCTCGAACCGCGACGTGGCGGAACTCGGGCTCGCCGCCGGCCTCAACGACATGCACGTGATGGGTGCGCGGCCGCCGCGGCGGCTTGGCGAAGAAGTGGCGGCCCGGCGACTCCGGCGCGGGCGCGTGCAGATACCCAAGGCGCTCCAGCGGCTCGACGTACCGCACCCGCTGCTCGACGGCGTCGACTGCGACCAGAAGGTCGATGATGGGCTTGGCCGCAAGGCCCGGCACCGCTGTCGAGCCCACATGCTCCAAGCGAACCGCGACCTCGCCCAGCGCATCCTTGACGCGACGCATCTCAGCGTCCGCCAGGGTCGGCCACCCGCAGTCGTAGTCCACGATGCGAACAGCCGGGTCCCAGCGGTCATCCAGCGACGGATGCCGCTGCAACGCCTCCGCTGACGCACCCGCAACCCGTGGCTGGCGTGGGGGTGCGGTGCGGGTTGCGGTCAGCAGGTCGAGGCTGCCCCAGACCGTACGTAGGCGCGTGTGCGGTGGCGCGACGGTGAAGCCGGCGGCTGCGATGAAGGAGGGCAGCGCACCGGCGGCGTGGTCGCGGGTCGTGGCGAAGCCGTCGATGAGCTGCAACACGAAGAAGGCAGCGCGCATCAGCGGATCGTGCGCACGGCCCCAGTCGGCGACATGGAGGCTGCCACCGGGCTTCAGCACGCGGGCAGCCTCGGTTAGCGCTGTGCGCTTGGCGGCGGGAGAGAGGTGGTGCAGCAGGAGCGACATCACGATCGCGTCGGCGCTCGCATCCGGCTCGGGCAGCGCGGTTGCCAAGCCTTCAGACCAAGTGATGGTGGTCGATCCCGGCTTGGCACGCGCCAGCGCGAGTGCCTCGGGGTCGCCGTCGATCGCGGCGACCTGCGCGTCCGGCCGTGCCGCGGCCAGCGCGATCGCCACCGTGCCGGTGCCGCAGCCGACGTCGAGCACACGCCCGCCTTGCGGGAGCCCGTCGCTCACCGCGGTCAGCAGCCGCGGCCGGAACGTCGACTCGCGCATCGTGAGCGCCATGATCGGGTCATAGAGCCGGGTAAAAGCCGCGCGGCCGGCGGCTGGGATGTAGCGATCCTGTGTCATGAGAACCGCCGCAGCCGCAGCGCATTGGCGACGACCGACACGCTGGAGAGCGCCATCGCGGCGCCGGCGATCACCGGATTGAGCAGGCCGGCAGCGGCGAGCGGGATCGCGGCGATGTTGTAGCCGAACGCCCAGGCGAGGTTCTGGCGGATCGTGCGCAGCGTCGCGCGCGAGAGGCGGATCGCGTCGGCCGCGCCGCGCAGGTCGCCGGAGACGAGCGTGAGGTCGGAGGCCTCGATCGCCACGTCGGTGCCCGTCCCGATCGCCAAGCCGAGGTCGGCCTGGGCTAGGGCGGGCGCGTCGTTGACGCCGTCGCCGACCATGGCAACCACCTTGCCTTGCTCCTGCAGTCGGGCGATGGTCGCGGCTTTGTCGGCCGGCAGCACTTCGGCGATGACCTCGTCGATGCCGACCTCGGCAGCGACGGTGCGCGCGGTCGCCGCGTTGTCGCCGGTCAGCAGCACGGGGGTGAGGCCGAGCGCGCGCAACCGTGCGATCGCTTCCGCGCTCGTCGGCTTGACGGTGTCGGCAACCGCGATCAGGCCGCGCACCGCGCCGTCCCAAGCAACGAGGACCGCGGTGCGCCCGGCGTTCTCGGCATCGCGCCGCGCGGTGTCGAGCACTGCTGGGACGGTGAGGCTCCAGTCGGCCATCAGCGTGGGCCGGCCGACCTGCACGCCATGACCGTCGACGACGCCTTCGACGCCGAGCCCCTCGCGGTTGACGAAGGACTCCACGGCGGGCAGCGCGGTCGCCTTGTCACGAGCGGCGCGGGCGATCGCCTGCGCGATCGGATGCTCGGAGGCGTCTTCCACCGCGCCGGCCAGCCGCAGCACCATCGCGCGATCCTCGCCATCGGCGGTGACCACGTCGACGACGCTCATGCGGCCGGTCGTGACTGTCCCGGTCTTGTCCAAGATGATGGTGTCGACCGTGCGCGTGGACTCCAAGACCTCGGGCCCCTTGATCAACAACCCCAACTGCGCGCCGCGGCCGGTTCCGACCAGCAGCGCCGTCGGCGTCGCGAGCCCGAGCGCACACGGGCAGGCGATGATCAGCACGGCGACCGCGGCGCTGAACGCCGCGCTCGCCGCTTCGCCAGCGCCCAGGCGGTAGCCCAGCGTGGCGACGGCGAGCGCGATGACTACGGGGACGAAGACGGCCGAGATCTGGTCGGCCAGTCGCTGCACCGGCGCCTTGCCGGACTGCGCATCGGTGACGAGGCGGGCGATCTGGGCCAGCGCTGTGTCGGCGCCGACCTTCGTCGCACGGACGATCAGCCGGCCGCCGGCGTTGACGGTCGCGCCCGCGACCTCGTCGCCCGGGCCCTTTTGCACCGGCACCGACTCGCCGGTCAGCAGTGCCTGGTCGACCGCGCTCGTGCCTTCGAGCACCACGCCGTCGGTCGCGACCTTCTCGCCCGGCCGCACGACGAAGCGGTCGCCGACGGCAAGCTGCTCGACGGCGATGCGCCGCTCGGTGCCGTCGGCGTCGAGGACCGCCACGTCCTTGGCCCCGAGCGCCAGCAGGGCGTTGAGCGCGGCACCGGCACGGCGCTTGGCCCGCGCCTCGAAATAGCGGCCGGCAAGCAGGAAGACGGTGACGGCCGAGGCGGTCTCCAGGTACAGCTCATCGCCGCCCGAGCTCGTGAACGACAGCTCCATCGTCATGCCCGTCATCCCGGCGTCGCCAAGGAAGAGCGCGTAGACCGACCAGCCCCACGCGGCCAGGACGCCGACGCTGATCAGCGTGTCCATCGTCGCGGCGCCGTGGCGCAGGTTGGTCCATGCGGCACGGTGAAACGGCCACGCGCCCCAGAGCGCGACGGGCGTGGCGAGCTGCAGCGCCAGCCACTGCCAGTTGTCGAACTGCAGCGGCGGGATCATCGAGAGCGCCAGAACCGGAAGGCCCAACAGCGCCGAGAGGATCAGCCGCGTGCGCAGCGGCGCGAGCTCGGCCGCCGCGTCGGCTTCGGGGTCGACGTCGTCGGCCGAGGCACCGTCGGCCGCCGGGAGCGACGCCTCATAGCCCGCGGCTTGCACGGCCGCGATCAGCTGCTCAGGCTCCACCGCGCCTGGATCGAACGCGACCGTCGCCTTCTCGGTGGCGTAGTTGACGCTCGCGGTCACGCCGTCGAGCTTGTTGAGCCCGCGCTCGACGCGGTTGGCGCACGAGGCGCAGGTCATGCCGGTGATCGGCAGCTCGACGTGGTCGGTCACAGCGCTCATGCCGTCGCAACCTCCTGGGTCAGCGCCGCGGTGTGCACGCGGCCCGCGTGACGGAACTGCAAGAAAAGGCGGTAGCGGCCGGCCGACGGGTAGGTCGCCGCAAACGCGATGCGCCCGGCGTCGGCGCCGCCCGCAAGCGGATGGACGTGGAGGTAGGCGAGGTCACCCGCGCGCAGCGCGACGAGGTGGCCGGAGGCGCCGAGATAGGGCTGCACGGCGACCGACCGGCCGTTGCGGGTGACCGTGTAGGCCAGCGTGGCCTGGCGGCCGGCGGTGGCGCCACGTGCGCGGAGCGTCAGGTCGGTGCTCCAGGCGCCATCGGCAGCCTGGCGTGGATGCAGGTGCTGGAAGCCGGTCAGGTCGCGGCGAACGGCGATCAAGTGCAAGCGCTTGGTGTGCTCGATGGCGAAATCCCGCACGGTCTCGCCGTGGCCATCGACGATCCGGAACGCAAAGTGCTCGCGCACTCCTGCTCGCGCCGTCGCCGGGGCGACGAGCCGCACGCCGTTTTCGGCGACACCAAGGCCATGAGCCGTGGTGGGCGCCGGCGCGGCCGCACCGTGCTCGCCATGACCGTCACCCGCTGCCGCGGCGTCGCCGTGCTCCGCGCCACGGCCGCCCGCCATGTCAGCCATCACACCATCCGAAACTGCATGGTCCGCCGAACGACTGCCCTCGCCGCCGTCGCCAACGGCGCTGCCGATGGCCATCGCACCACCGAAGATCGCGGCCAGCGCGGCCAGGAAGGCGGCCGGACGCAGGGCGGCGCGCCGGTCAGGATGGTGGGTGACGGTGGCCATGGCTCCACCGTATCAGATACCCCCCGGGGGTTATCCACACACTCGTGAACGCAACAGCCGGAAGGGTTCCCTAAGGTTGGGTCGCTCCTTCTTTACTCGTGCGCGCGTCGGACAGCTCGCGCCGACTGTCACGAAGTTGTTACAAAGTCCGAAACTTCGCTAGGCTCCCGCTTGCCGCCAAGGAAGCACATGTCCCCGCTTCCGGAAGGGTCGCTCTCGCAGCAGGACCGCGAGGCGTTCCAAGTCTTCGAGCAGGTACCGCCCTCCGGCGCCCTGACGTCATGACCGTGCCTTACGAGCCACTCGCCCACGACCCCTTCGCCGACGACGCCCAGCGTCGCGGCTCCCGGGTGCGTTGATGATCGTCGTCAAGTACCTCGACCTCGCGCTGCTCGCGCTCGCCCTGCCGATCTTCGTGATCGCCGGCTGGCCCCTGTTTGGTTACGCCGCTGGCGCCTTCGCGTGGCTGGCCCAACGCGCCATCAACGAGGTTCTGTCCCGGCGCGCGGCCGCCTCCGACGATCCCAAGACGGTTGCTGGGCTGATCGCCGGATCGATGATCGGACGCGGATGGCTCGTAGCCCTTACGATCTTCGGTGCCTACCTGATCGCCGGGCGCGATGACGCAGTCGGCCTGGCTGCCGCCGTGCTCGTCGTCATCCTCTTCACGGCGTACTTCACCGTCTCCCTGATCCTCCGCCCGTTCGAGAACCATCGAGAGCTGCCTTCGTGACCAAGCGCATCGCCATTGCCCTCGCTCCGCTGATCGCGCTCCTCGCGAGCCCCGCCGGCGCGCTCGCGTTGAACATCAACGAGGACTACAAGCCCCAGAACGAGTTCAAGCTCGATCCGTGGATCGATCTCGGCACGTTCAGCATCAACAAGGCCGTCCTCTACATCGTCATGGCGACGGCGCTGACGTGCATCACGATGATCTACGTCGCCAAGCGGATGACCGACCGGCCCAACAAGGTCCAGACCGCGGTCGAGGCGGCGTTCACGCTGATGCGCGACAACATCACGCGCGGCAACATGGACGACAAGATGGCCGCGAAGTGGTTCCCCTTCATCGGGGCGCTTTTCCTCTTCATCTGGTTCTCGAACATGCTCGGCTACCTGCCGCTGCCGACCAACACCGAGCACAAGGTCGACATCTTCGGCGTCCAGGTCCCGACCTTCGCGCTCTACGCCGCGACGGCCAACATCTCCGTGCCGCTCGTCCTGACGCTCGTCGTCTGGATCAGCTACCACGTCGAGGGCATCCGGGCCAAGGGCCCCGTCGGCTACCTGAAGTCCTGGGTCCCCGCCGGCGTCGAGGGCCCCGCGGCCGGCCCGATCTTCCTGATCGAGGTCATCTCGCACTTCGTCCGCCTCGTCAGCCTCTCTGTTCGTCTCTTCGCGAACATCCTGGCCGGCCACCTGCTGATCCTGTTCATGGGCGGCGGGCTCGTCGTCCTGCTGAACCTGTCGATCGGGCTATCGGTGGTCCTGGGCGCCGTCACCGGTGTCATGGCCGTCGCCTTCTTCATCTTCGAGGTGGCGCTGGTCGCCACGCTGCAGGCCTTCATCTTCGCCACCCTTACCGCGATCTACCTCGGCGGCGCCGTCGCCGCCGAGCACTAACCAAGGAGACACACCGTGGATCTGTCCGTCATCAACCAGGTCACCACCCTGGCGCAGGCCGCTGACGCGGATGTCGCGCAGGAGTACGGCCGCAAGGCCGGCAAGGCGATCGCGCTGGGCATTGGCGCAGGCCTGGGCACCATTGGCCCGGGCGTGGGCGTCGGCTTCATCTTCGGCAAGGTCATCGAGTCGGTCACCCGTCAGCCCGAGATGCGCGACGAGATCACGTCGATCCAGTGGCTGGGCTTCGCACTGACCGAGGCGATCGTCTTCTACGCGTTCATCTTCGGCCTCATCGCCTTCTTCCTCGGCTAGGCACGCATGCTGACCGGCCTTATCACCGCAGCGGCCGAAGGCGCCGCGGAGGAGAACAGCAACTTCCTCGTCAGCCCCGATGTGGGGCTGATGCTCTGGACGCTGCTTGCCTTCTTCGTGACGTTCATGCTGCTGCGCAAGCTGGCCTTCCCGCGCATCTCCGAGGCGCTGGAGAAGCGCCAGCACATGATCGAGGAGTCGATCGACACGGCGCAGCGCACCAAGGCCGAGGCCGACGAGATCCTGGCCGAGTACCGCGAGCGCCTCAAGGAGGCGCGCGCCCAGGCCGAGGAGATCGTCGCCCGCGCCCGCAAGGCGGGGGAGGCCACCGAGCGTCAGTCGCTGGAGTCGGCCAAGGAGACGCGTGAGGAGCTGCTGGAGCAGACCCGTCGCGACATCGAGGCCGAGACCAACCGCGCCATCCAGGAGATCCGCCGCGAGGTGGCCGACCTCACCGTCGCCGCCACCGAGGCCGTCACCCGGAAGACCCTCAACGAAGACGACCAGCGCCGGTTGGTCGAAGAGGCGCTGTCAGAGCTCGACTTCTCAGCCCTGGGGGAGCGCCGCTAGATGGAAGAGATCGCCCAGGTCTACGCGCGGTCGGTCTTCGAGGTCGCCAAGGAGCAGGACAAGCTGGACGTCGTCCGCGAGCAGCTCGGCCAGTTCGCCGAGGCGCTCGACGGCAGCCACGACTTGACCACGTTCTTCTTCGCTCCCTACTTCTCCACCGAGGAGAAGGAGCAGGGCCTGGGCAAGCTCCTGGACGGCGTCGATCCGGCCGTCGAGAACTTCCTGAAGCTCTTGATCGAGAACCACCGGATGCCGGCGATCTTCCGCGTGCGCCGTGCCTACGAGGTGCTGTGGGAGCAGGAGAACAAGCTCCTGCCGGTCACGATCACCTCGGCGGTCGCGCTGGACGAGGCTACGGTCAAGTCCATCGGCGACGCCATCGGCAAGCAGACCGGCCAGCAGATCGAGCTGACCTCGACGGTCGACCCCGACGTTCTCGGTGGTTTGATCGTCCGCGTGGGGAACTCCATCCTCGACGCCTCCATCCGCAACCGCCTCGAGAACCTCCGCCGCAGCGTCGCGCACACCTAGCGCGACGCCCCGAGTTCATACCTTCCAAGGAACCCGAATCGCATGCAGATCAAGCCCGACGAGATCACCTCCATCCTGAAGTCCCGCATCGAGGGGCTCGACCAGGGACAGGCCGAGCTGACCGAGGTCGGCACCGTCCTCTCGGTCGCCGACGGCATCGCCCGCATCCACGGGCTCGAGAACTGCATGTCGTTCGAGATGCTCGAGCTGCCCCACGACGTGACGGCGCTGGCGCTCAACCTCGAGTCCGACAACGTCGGCGCCGTGCTCTTCGGCCCGTGGGAGAAGATCGTCGAGGGTGACACGGTCAAGCGGACCGGCCACCTCCTCGACATCCCCGTCGGCGACCAGATGCTCGGCCGCATCGTCTCCCCGCTGGGCATCGCCCTGGACGGCAAGGGCGACATCGAGGTCACCGAGCGCCGTCCGGCCGAGTTCAAGGCCCCGGGCGTCGTCCAGCGCCAGCCGGTCACCGAGCCGATGCAGACGGGCCTTAAGGCCGTCGACTCGATGATCCCGATCGGCCGTGGCCAGCGCGAGCTGATCATCGGCGACCGCCAGTCGGGCAAGACGGCGATCGCGATCGACACGATCATCAACAACAAGGACTCCGACCTCGTCTTCGTCTACGTCGCGATCGGCCAGCGCATGGCCACGGTCGTCGGCATCGCCGAGACGCTGGCCGAGGCTGGCGCCCTGGAGAAGACGATCATCGTCGCCGCCGCTGCTGACGAGGCCGCGCCGATCAAGTTCCTGGCGCCCTACGCCGGTGCCGCGATGGCCGAGTACTTCCTCTACAAGGGCGGCCACGCTGTCGTCACCTACGACGACCTCACCAAGCACGCGTTCGCCTACCGGCAGATGTCGCTGCTGCTGCGCCGCCCGCCGGGCCGCGAGGCGTACCCGGGCGACGTCTTCTACCTCCACAGCCGCCTGCTGGAGCGTGCCGTCAAGCTGTCCGACGCCCTCGGCGGCGGCTCGATGACGGCGCTGCCGATCATCGAGACCCAGGCCGGCGACGTGTCGGCCTACATCCCGACCAACGTGATCTCGATCACCGACGGTCAGATCTTCCTGGAGCCCAAGCTCTTCAACGCGGGCGTGCGCCCGGCCATCAACGTGGGAATTTC
>CAWIJS010000003.1:0-22131 GCA_963836485.1 uncultured Conexibacteraceae bacterium
GTCCGGCCGGGGTCTATGAGATCCCCGAGGATGCGCCGGAGCACGGCAACGTCGACGTGATCGTCAACTACACCAACTGCGTGCAGTGCGGCGCGATCACCGCCAAGGGCGGGCGCCTCACGACGCCCGAGGGCGGCGACGGGCCGCTCTACCAGCAAACCTAGAACTTGGCGTTCGCTCGCGCGAACGCCGGAGCAGCAGAGCGAAGGGGCGCCTGAAAGGGCGCCCCTTCGTCGTTCACCGCAACCTCGCACCCGTACTCTTGTTCGTAAGAACGCATGCGTCGCCCCACGCTCATCGCCCTGCTCGCGCTCCTCGCTTTCGGCGTGGGTACCGCTGCTGCCAGCGCCGACAAGGTCACGCTGTCGGCCAAGACGACCACCTGCACGACGGGCGCCGACGATGCGTCACGCGCCGCGGCGTTCACCGGCGCGATGCCTGCCGCCGCCCAGACCAAGCGCATGCAGATGCGCTTCGTGCTGATCCAGCGCCTAGGCGTCGGGCCCAAGGGGACCTTCAAGAAGATCACGGTGCCGGGATGGGGCGGCTGGGAGAAGTCCGGTACCGCCGCCAAGCCTTCGTCTTCACCAAGCGCGTCGAGGCGCTGACCGCGCCCGCCGGCTACCGCGCGGTCATCACCTTCCGCTGGTGGGATGCCAAGGGCCACGTCCAGCGCACGACGGTCCGGACCACGCCGATCTGCGAGCAGCCCGACCCGCGCCCAGACCTCGTGCTGGACGGCGTCGCCGCGACCTCGGTCAGCAAGACCACCGCGGCCTACGACGTGTCGATCGGCAACGAGGGACACGCCGACGCCGGCCCGTTTGCCGTGACGATCACCGTCGACGGCACCGTGTCTGACCCCGTCACGCTTGGGCCGATCCCCGCCGGCGGCCGGGTGACCGGCCTGCTCGCGGCGCCGAAGTGCACCCCCGGCAGCACGATCACGGTCACCGTCGACGTCGCCGACACCGTGGCCGAGAGCGTCGAGAGCGACGACGCCGTGCAACGCCCCTGCCCACTGGCCTAGGAGCGGTTCCGGAGGGTCGCGTGACGCTACACTCGGGGAGATCATGTGGACAGGAATCCATCCGGAGTACGTTCGGTTTTTCGCACGTCACCTGTACGTGTGGCAACGACTTCTACACGCGTTCGACGCAGGCCGAAATCCACGTCGAAGTGTGCGCTGAGTGCCACCCGTTCTACACGGGCAAGCAGAAGATCATGGACACCGGCGGGCGCATCGACCGCTTCAAGCGCCGCCAGGCTCGCGCCGCCGGCACGAAGGACTAGCTCCAGCGCGATGCCGGACGCACCGCGCTCCACCGACGGCGCAGCGGTCGCCGTCGGGGACGGTGCGTTCGGCGACGCTCTGGTCGCACAGCGCGACGCTCCCGTCGGCGGCCAGGCCGTCCTCGAGGGTGTGATGATGCGCGGCGTCTCCACGTGGGCCGTCGCCGTCCGCAAGCCGCTGCCCGAGCAGCTAAAGGAGGGCGGCCTCGAGGTCGACGAGATTCCGCTCGGCGAGATCGAGGTCGTGAGCCATGCCGCTCCGGTGCTCAAGAAGCACCGCCTGCTGCGGCTGCCGCTGGTCCGCGGCGTCGTCGCGCTCGGCGAGTCGCTTGGCATCGGTTTCAAGGCGCTGGGCATCAGCGCAAGCGCGCAGCTGCCCGAGGAGGAGAAGGAGATCTCCGGCGGCGTCTGGGCCGGGACCGTCATCGTCGCCCTCGTGCTCGCGATCGGCCTCTTCTTTGTCATCCCGGTCGGGCTCACAAGCCTGATCAAGGACCAGCTGAACTCCTCGTTTCTCTTCTGGCTGGTCGAGGGTCTGCTGCGCACCGCGATCTTCCTCGGCTACCTGCTGGCGCTCTCGCGGCTGCGCGACCTGCACCACGTCTTCGAGTACCACGGCGCCGAGCACAAGACGATCTCCTGCTACGAGGCCGAGCTCGAGCTGACGCCGGAGAACGCGCAGCGCTTCAGCCGCCTGCACCCGCGCTGCGGCACGAGCTTCCTGCTCGTCGTGATGATCGTCGCCATCTTCGTCTTCGCGCCGCTCGGCCTGCCCGCCTGGTATTGGCTCGTGCTGACGCGCATCGTCGGCGTGCCGCTCATCGCCGGCATCTCCTTCGAGCTGATCAAGTTCGCCGGCAAGAACCGCCGCCGTCGCTGGGTGCGCGCCGTGATGTACCCCGGCCTGATGCTGCAGAAGCTGACGACGCGCGAGCCCGACCTCGATCAGCTCGCCGTCGCCATCGCCGCCATGAACGCCGTCCTCGCCGTGGAGAACCCAATGGGCGCCTCCGATGAGGATCGTGTGGGCATGGAAGTCGTTGCTTGATCGCCGTCGCGGGCGGTTTACGGTCCGAACGGTCGTGGCTGACCTCGCCGGCGCAGCGGCAGCGTGCACCCGCACGTGAAGCGCGCTGGCGACCGTCAGGCGCGAGCGGGCGGCCCGTAAACTGCGCGCGAGGATGATCGAGTCGCTGGTTGAGCAGATCGAGACCCGTTTCGCCGAGGTTGGTCGCCTCATCACCGAGCCCGACGTCATCTCGGATCGCAACCGCTACGCCGAGGTCGGGCGCGAGTATCGGCGCCTGGAGCCTGCTGCCAAACTGGCCGAGGACTGGCGCCATGCCACCGACGATGCGGCCGGCGCGCGCGAGCTGCTGGCCGAGGGTGAGGATCCCGAGCTGCGTGAGCTGTTGCGCACGTCCGAGGCCCGCATCGAGGAGCTCGAGGAGGAGATCCGCCTCGCGATGGTCGAGCCCGATCCCAACGACGACAAGAACGTCATCGTCGAGATCCAGGGCGGCGCCGGCGGGGAGGAGGCGGGCCTGTGGGCCGGCGATCTCTACCGGATGTTCACCCGCTACGCCGAGCGTCGCGGCTTCAAGACCGAGGCGCTGGACGTTGGCGATGGCAAGTACACGTTCTCGATCACCGGCGACGGCGCCTACTCGATCTTCAAGTTCGAGGGCGGGACGCACCGCGTCCAGCGCGTGCCCGCCACCGAGTCCCAGGGCCGCATCCACACCTCGACCGCCACGGTCGCCGTGTTGCCCGAGGCCGAGGACGTCGACATCCACATTGACGCCAACGACCTGCAGATCGACGTCTACCGCTCCGGCGGCCCGGGCGGCCAGTCGGTCAACACCACCGACTCCGCGGTGCGGATCACCCACAAGCCGTCGGGGATCGCGGTGGCCATGCAGGACGAGAAGAGCCAGCTGCAGAACCGCGAGAAGGCGATGCGCGTCCTGCGCGCGCGCCTCTACGAGCGGGCGCTGGCCGAGCAGCAGGCGGCTGCCGCCGACGCGCGCCGCTCCCAGGTCGGCACCGGCGATCGCGCCGAGAAGATCAGGACCTATAACTACGGCGAGCGCCGCGTGACCGACCACCGCATCAAGCTCACCGCCCATAACCTCGACGCGGTCCTGGAGGGTGAGCTCGACGAGTTCACCGCTGCGCTGCAGGACGACGAGAAGCGGCGGGGCCTGGAGGAGCAAGCAGCCTGATGGCGCCCTCGCCGTTCGCGGGCACCGGCGTCCGTGAGGCGCTCGACTCGGCACTTGTCGCGCTCAACGGCGCCAAGGTCGAGAACCCGCGGCTGGACGCCGAGGTGCTGCTCGGCCACGCGCTCGGCGTCGACCGCACGGCGCTGTGGCTGGACCCTGACCGCGAGGTCTCCGGCGACGCTGCGCGCTGGTTTCGCGACGCGATCCGGCGCCGCACGGTCGAGCGCGTGCCCGTCGCCTACCTCGTCGGTCGCAAGGGCTTTCGCCACCTCGAGCTGGAGGTCGACGCGCGCGTGCTGGTGCCGCGGCCGGAGACCGAGCACCTCGTCGAGGCGCTGCTGGAGTTGCCCTCGGGCGCGCGCGTGCATGATGTTGGGACAGGCTCGGGCGCGATCGCGCTGGCGCTCAAGGACGAGCGGCCCGACCTGCGCGTCAGCGCTTCAGACGTCAGCCCCGACGCGCTCGCCGTCGCGCGCGCCAACGGCGCCCGTCTGGGCCTCGACGTGTCCTTCAGCCAGGGCGACCTGCTCGATGGCATCGACCCGGCACTCGACGTCATCGTCTCCAACCCGCCCTATGTGCAGGACGGCGACCGGGCAACAATGGCGCCCGAGGTCGTCGCACACGAGCCGGGCCTCGCGCTCTTCGCCGGCGCCGACGGGCTGCGGACCATCCGCCCGCTGCTGACGCAGGCGGCCGCGACGCAAGCGACGATGGTCGCGCTGGAGGTCGGCGCGGGCCAGGCGCCGTCGGTCCGGGCGCTCGTCGTCGCGGCGGGCTTCCCGGAGGTCGACACCGTGAATGACCTCGCGGGCCACGAGCGCGTTGTTGTAGGAGAACGATGATCACCGCGGACCAGGCAGCCACCTTCGAGCGCTGTATGGCCGTCGGTGGCGTCGCGCTCTTCGGCGCCGACACGGTCTACGGCCTGGCCTGCGACCCCGACACCGACGAGGCGGTCCAACGCCTCTACGCCATCAAGGGCCGGCGGCCCGACAAGCCGGCCGCGGTCCTGCTCTTCTCACTGGAGCTCGCGCTCGCCGCGCTGCCCGAGCTCGGCCCGCGCACCGTCGCCGCGCTCGAGGGGCTGCTCCCCGGCGCGGTCACGCTGCTGCTGCCCAACCCGGCGCATCGCTTCCCGCTGGCCTGCGGGCAGGACGTCGAGACCCTGGGCCTGCGCGTGCCCGCGCTCGGGCCCGCCGCCGCCGCGCTGGCCGCCGTGCGCTGGCCGGTGCTGCAGTCCTCGGCCAACCTCGCCGGCGGCCCCGAGGCCCATCGGCTCGCCGATGTGCCCGCGGCGATCCGTGACGAGGTCGACATGGTTCTCGACGCCGGCGAGCTGGCCGGCACCGCCTCGACGGTGGTCGATCTGCGGCGCTTCGAGCGCGAGGGCGCGTGGGACGTCGTCCGCGAGGGCGCGGTCGCGCGCAGCTGCGTCGCCGCGACGCTCGACGGCCTGATTGCCTGACCACTGACCGCGGTCGGGGCATTGCCGTTCCCCTGTACGCCGCTTCGCTGTACATTGCGCGCCACATGGTCATCGCCATCGGGTCCGACCACGCGGGGTACCACCTCAAGGAGCACGTCAAGGACGTGCTGCTGGCCGCGGGACACGAGATCGTCGACGTCGGAACTGCGACTCCCGACTCGGTCGATTACCCGGCCTACGCCGAGCACGCAGCGCGCCTCGTTGGCGAGGGACAGGCCCAGCGCGCGGTGCTCGCTTGCGGCTCGGGGGTCGGCGTGGCGATCGTCGCCAACAAGGTCGCCGGCGTCCGCGCCGTCAATGCGCACGATCCGTCCGAGGTCGAGATGGCCCGGCGCCACAACGACGCCAACGCCGTGACCCTGTCGGGTGCGCGGCTGGCGCCCGATCAGGCCGACGCGATCGTCGAGCGCTTCCTGCGCACGGCGTTTGAGGGCGGGCGCCATGCGCGCCGCGTCGGTCAGATCGCAGAGCTGGACGGTTCGGCCGTTCACTCTCCGATCGTTGGCTGATACCGTCGGAGGGGTCGCGACTGGCGCCACGGGAGGAACCGACCTCCGGGAAGCGACACCTTCAGTTCTGCCGCGCGCCTGGGCATCCATCGGAACCGTAAAAGGAGCCTTGCCGCCGTGTCTTCCGATCTGAGCCCCGACTTCTTCAACCTCCCGCTTGCGGAGGTCGACCCCGAAGTCGCCCACGCGATCTCCCAGGAGCTCGACCGCCAGCAGCGGACGCTGGAGATGATCGCGTCCGAGAACTTCGTGCCCCAGGCGATCCTCGAGGCCCAGGGCAGCGTCCTCACCAACAAGTACGCCGAGGGCTACCCCGGCCGCCGCTACTACGGCGGCTGCGAGTACATCGACATCATCGAGCAGCTGGCGATCGACCGCGCCAAGGCGCTCTTCGGCGCCGAGCACGCCAACGTCCAGCCGCACGCGGGCGCGCAGGCCAACGCGTCGGTCTACCACGCGCTGCTGGCGCCCGGCGACACGATCATGGGGCTGTCGCTGCCCCACGGCGGCCACCTGTCGCACGGCATGAAGCTCAACGTGAGCGGCCGCCTCTACGACATCGCGCCCTACGAGGTCGACCGCGAGACGTCGCTGATCGACATGGACGAGGTGGAGCGGATCGCCAAGGAGCGCCGGCCCAAGCTGCTGCTCGCCGGTTGGTCGGCCTACTCACGCCAGCTCGACTTCGCGCGCTTCCGCGCGATCGCCGACGAGGTCGGCGCGCTGCTGATGGTCGACATGGCCCACTTCGCGGGCCTCGTCGCCGCCGGCCTGCATCCCAACCCGGTGCCGCACGCCGACGTCGTGACCTCCACGGTCCACAAGACGATCGGCGGCGCCCGTGGCGGAGTGATCCTCTGCAAGGAGGAGCACGCCAAGGCCATTAACTCGGCGGTCTTCCCCGGCCAGCAGGGGGGCCCGCTGGAGCACGTCATCGCCGGCAAGGCGGTGGCGTTCAAGATCGCGGGCAGCGAGCTCTTCCGCGAGCGTCAGGCGCGCACGATTGCCGGCGCCCAGACCGTTGCGGCCGCGCTGATGACGGCCGGCCACGGCGTGAACGTCCTCACCGGCGGCACCGACGTGCACCTCGCGCTCGTCGATCTTCGCGAATCCGAGATCGACGGCCAGCAGTCCGAGGACCGCCTGCACGACATCGGCATCACGGTCAACCGCAACGCGGTCCCGTTCGACCCACGCCCGCCGATGGTCACCTCCGGCCTGCGCGTCGGCACCGCCGCGCTGGCGACCCGCGGCCTGCAGGCCGACGACTTCTCAGAGATCGGCGAGATCATCGCCATCGCGCTGACGCCGGCCTACGACGCCAAGCGCGACGAGCTGGCCGAGCGCGTCTCGGCGATCGCCGAGCGCTACCCGCTCTACGAGCACCTCAGCGCCGGCGCGACGGCTTAGGGGCGCGCGGGGCGGCGCGTTTCCGTGGCGCTCAGTGCGGGGCGTTGACCGCAGCGCGGAGCGTGGTCTGTCGGCATCGAGGGAGTGAGAGCGGAGCGGCACCACACACGTGGGCTCGTCGTCCGCTGGCGCGGCTGCCCGGGGATCCGTGTCGAGCAAAGGGTCTCTGACACCCATTGCTCGACACGGATCCACTCCGTTTCGACTTGAGGACCCATGAGGTCCGTTTCTCGAGACCGACGCACACGGACGCCCCGCAGCGTCGCGCACCGTCTTAGACGCTCACTCCTCGCTGCCAACGGACCACGCCGCGCGCCGCGACCAACGCCTCGCACTGCGCGCGACTGCGCCGAGCGCCTATCTCTTCTCCGCCACCGCGCGCTCGAGGATCGCGGCCATGCGCGCCGCCTGTCGCCCCGCATCGTGCTCGACCGCCGCGGCCCGCGCGGCCGGGTTGGGCACCGGCAGCGCGGCGGCGGCCGCCAGCGCCGCGATCAGCGCGGCCGGGTCGTGCGGATCGACGAGGACGCCGGCCGCCGGCGTAACGAACTCCGGCGGCCCGCCTTGGGTGGTAGCCACGACGCTGCGCTCCAGCGCCATCGCCTCCAGCGCGGCCAGGCCGAAGGGCTCGATCAGTGACGGCTGGCAGAGGACGTCGCAGGCCGCGACCCACGATGGGACCGCTTCATGGGGAACGCGGCCGACGAGCGCCACGCCCGCGCGACCCTCCAGCGCGCCGCGCAGCTCGCCATCGCCGACGAAGGTCAGCGAGCCCCGGCCCAGGCGCGCAAAGGCATCGGCCAGCCCTACGACGTTCTTGCGCTCCACCAGCGAGCCGACGCAGAGAAAGCGGGGGTGCGCGCCGGCAGTCCACACCGCCGGCTCCACGCCGGGCGCGAACTCCGCGAGGTCGACGCCGAGGTCGCAGACCTCGCAGGTCAGCCCTGCGTAATAACCCTCCAGCCGCGCGGCAAGCCAGCGCGAGTTAGCGATGACCGCGGCCGCTCCGCGGACCACCGGCCGCGTCAGCCCGCGCAGCGGCGCGCGCTCGAGGTTCGCGACGTCGGTGCCGTGGGCCATAACGACCAGCGGGACCCGCGCCGCCCGTGCCGCCGCCAGGCCCGCCGCGCCGGCCGGGAAGAGGAAGTGCGCGAAGACCACGTCGGGCTTCACGCGCCGGGCCGCGCGCACCGCATCGGCCGCCAACCGCGCGTACTTGGTCGGCGCGCCGCCACGGCGGCCGATCGCCGCGACCTCGACCTCATGGCCCAGGGCGACCAGCTCGCGCCGCAGTGGCAGCAGGAAGGCGCCGAGGTCCGGGTCGCTCTCCGTGGGCCACATCTGGGTGACGAGCAGGATGCGCATCGCGCACCAGCCTTGCACGCCGCGCCGGCGAATACCCTCTGCGGCGATGACGGAGCTGGATGCGGTCTACGCGTTCGTCGCCGCGTTCGCCGTGGCCGTAGTCCTGACGCCGCTGACGGCGCGCTTCGCGCGCCGCGTCGGTGCGGTCGACCAGCCGAAGGCCCGCGGTCTCGGCCGCGAGTCCACGCCGCTGCTCGGCGGCCTGGCGATCTTCGCCGGCGCGCTCGTCTCCGGGCTGCTGTTCATCGAGACGACGGCCCGCACCCACGACCGCTTCGTCGGGATCCTGCTCGGCGCGACGCTGATCACGCTCGTCGGCGCCGTCGACGATCGCTTCGACCTGCATCCCGCCGTCAAGCTGCTCGGCCAGATCACCGCGGCGGTCATCCCGGTGATCGGCGGGGTCGAGGCCACCAACATCACGCTGCCGTTCCTCGGCGCGATCGATTTCGGCTCGGCCGGCGGTCCCGTGACGGTCATCGGCCTCGTCGCGATGATGAACGTCGTCAACTTCTCCGACGGCGTCGACGGGCTGGCGGCCGGCGTCTGCACGATCGCGGCGGCGGCGTTCGCGATCATCGCCTTCGACCTCGACAAGAGCTATGCCGCCGTCCTCGCCGCTTGCACCGCCGGTGCGTCGGCCGGGTTCTTGGTGCACAACTTCCCGCCGGCCTCGATCTACATGGGCGACTGCGGCGCGAACCTGCTCGGGTTCCTGCTCGGCTGCATCGCGGTCGAGGGCGCGGTCAAGACCCAGGCGGTCCTCGCGCTGGTCATCCCGTTGGTCGTCCTCGCCGTGCCGTTCCTGGACACGACCTTCGTCGTCCTCAAGCGCATGAAGTACCGGCGCAAGGTCTACGTCGCCGACGCCAACCACTTCCATCATCGCTTCAACCGCATCGGCTTCAGCGAGCGCAAGACGTTGATCTATCTGTACGCGTGGACGCTGCTGCTCGGCGGCTTCGCGGTCGCGCTGCGCTTCATCCCGTACTCCGACAACCACGGCAGCCTCAACGCGGGCTGGTCGATCGTGGTCGGCCTGCTCGCCCTGCTCGTCGCCGCAGCGAGCGCCTACCTCGTCTACGTCCTGGAGATCCTCAAGCTCCGTCGTCTCAGCGCCATCCGGATCCGCCGCCTGCGCCCCGACGCGGCGGCGACCGAGGTCGACGCCGAGGTCGAGCGTCAACTAGAGACGGGCGAGTTCGAGGCGATCAAAGCCCCACCCGCCCGCGAGCGCTAGGCGCGCAGCCCGTACACGGTGCCGCGGTAGATGCGGACGACCGCGTCGACCATCTCGGCCTGGGGGAGGGGCTCGTCCTGGACGAGCTGCTGGTAGAAGGTGCGCTCGACCATCCAGGTCAGCGCGAAGGCCGTGGCGTACGCGGTGCCCTCGGGGAGCTGGTCCTCGATCTCGATGCGGCGCGCGGTCGCGTCGACGAAGCGCGACAGCAGCCCGCGCCAGAAGGTCGCGATGTCCTCCTCGTAGGTCGACACCTCGACGATCGCGCGGATCAGCACGCCGTGCTCGCGGTAGAGCTCGGCGATCCGCGTCAGCGCCTCGCGGATCTCCTGCTCGGGATCGTCGCCCTCGCCCGAGAACCAAATGTCGGCCTGGGCGTACAGCAGCTCGGTGACGTCACCGGCCAGGCGCATCAGCAGGTCGCGCTTGTCGCGGAAGTAGAAGTAGAAGGCCGTGCGCGAGATGCCGGCTGCCGTGGCGATGCGCTCGACGTTGAGGTCGGCATAGGACGAGCCCTCGGCGAGCAGCTGCTCGGTGGCGCGCAGCACCTCGGCCTGGATCTGCGCGCGCTTGGCGGTCGCCGGGCCCTCGCGGTGGGCGACGGGCGAGGCGGTTCGGGACTCGTCGGCGGCCATGGACGTTCCACGATACCCGCCCTTCGCTGACACCCTGTCAACACGCACTTGACACCCTGTCAAACAGGCTGTCAGGATCACGACCATGGCCAGCCTCCTCGAGCTCACCTCCCAGGGCGACGTCGCCACCATCAGCGACGAGTCCAAGCTGTCGCAGGTGGTCTTGATGACGCCCCAGCAGCTCTACGAGCTGTGGGAGCGCCAGCCGTGGCAGACCCACACGATCGACTTCACCCAGGATCGGGAGGACTGGGCCAGGCTGTCCGACGTCGACAAGGACCAGATCATCTGGTTCTTGTCGTCCTTCTTTATCGGGGAGGAGCGTGTCGCGACGCAGTTCGGTGGCCTCGTCGGCGCATACGAGGGCCAGAGCGAGGAGGCGTTCCTGACGACCCAGCAGGTCGACGAGGCCCGGCACGCCCAGCACTTCAACAACTTCTACACCCAGGTCGTCGGCTACGACGGCACCTTCGAGGACCGCCTCGATCGCGCCCGCGAGGACCTCAACGACGCCTTCAAGGTGCTCTTCGACGAGGTGCTCGTCGACGCCAACCGCCGGCTGCTCGCCGACCCCGCCGACATCGAGGCCAAGGTCGACTTCGTGACGACCTACCACATGGTCATCGAGGGGACGCTCGCGCTGACCGGCCAGGACACGCTGACGCGTGTCTTCGAGGACCGCGGGATCCTGCCCGGCTTCCTGGAGGGCTTTCGCAAGATCTCCCAGGACGAGCATCGCCACGTCGCCTACGGCACCTGGTTCCT
Source organism: uncultured Conexibacteraceae bacterium (assembly GCA_963836485.1). GTDB lineage: Bacteria > Actinomycetota > Thermoleophilia > Solirubrobacterales > Solirubrobacteraceae > Baekduia. Next base: position 10,932 of record CAWIJS010000003.1, read on the forward strand.
GCAGCAGAAGGCGCGCCAGGATCCGGCGCTCGCGCAGCGGATCGTCAAGACGCTGCAGGAGCTGATCCCGATCGCGGCTGGCGTGCTGACGCCACGCGGTTTCGCCGTTGGCGAGGAGTACGAGATCCTCGGCGTGCGCAGCGACGAGGTCCACGGCTTCGCCTTCCAGGCGCTCACGCGCCGCCTCAAGGTGATCGGCGTATCGCTCGCGCCGGCGCCCGAGGATGCTGTTCCGGCGTAATCGACCCGTCCACCCCTAGTCACGTGCTGCCTACTGGTCCAGCCTGCGGACCGGCTACTTCAAAGATCGGGTTTAGAGGTCGATTCCGGCGGGTATGCGCCGCGCTCGCCTCCTCCTGCCCCTGACCCTCCTCGTCCTCGCCCTGCTGCCCGCTGCGGCTCACGCGACGATCGGCATCGGCATCGCCGACAACAAGCCCGACATGTTTGCCGACGCTCGCTTCCAGGCGCTGCATCTCAGCTACGCGCGCCTCGACTTGCGCTGGGACGTCCTCTCCGACGCCAACGCCACCGCCCAGCTCGACACCTGGATGGCCGGCGCCCAGGCCACCGGCGTGCGGCCGCTGATCACCTTTGACCGTTCGCCCGCGCGCATCTCCTACAACCCGACGCCCCAGCAGCTCGTCGGCGCGATTAAGGGCCTGCGCGCCCGCTATCCGTTCGTGAAGGACTTCTCCTCGTGGAACGAAGCCAACATGAACAAGAAGCCTGCGATCGTGGCGAAGTGGTGGCTCGCGCTGAGCAAGGCGTGCCCGACGTGCACCGTGCTTGGCACCGACCTGCTCGACAAGCCCAACATGATCCCGTGGGCCCAGCGCTTCGTCGCCGCCGCCGGCCGCACGCCCAAGGTCTGGGGCCTGCACAACTACGTCGACGCCAACACGATGAGCACCAAGACGACGCGCAAGCTGCTCAAGTCGATCGGCGGCAACATCTGGTTCACCGAGACCGGCGGCATCGTCCGCCGCGCCAACAACAGCAAGCTGATCTTCCCGACCGGGACGGTCCGCGCCGCGAAGGTCACGAGCTTCATCTTCGGCCGCCTCGCCAAGCTCAGCCCGCGCATCCAGCGCGTCTACCTCTACCACTGGGACACGGGTATCGGCGGCGGTCCGACCTGGGACTCCGGCTTCGTGGGGCCTGACGGCGAGGCGCGTCCGGCGCTGTCGGTCCTGCAGGGTGTCGTCGCTCGCGCGGCAGCGCATCGCTAGCCTCCCGGCGCAATGCGCCGGCTCCCCATCCTCCTGTTTCTTCTCGCTCTGACCGTCGCCGTCGTCCCCGCGACGGCGGCTCAGGCGAAGGTCGCCATCGGCATCGCCGACAACAAGTCCGACATGTTCACCGACCCGCGCTTCACGGCGCTCAAGGTCAAGTACGTGCGGGTGATGGTGCCTTACGACGCGATGCACGACTTCGCACAGCGGACCTGGCTGGACGGGTGGATGGCGGGCGCGAAGGCCGACGGCCTCACCCCGCTGGTGACCTTCGACCGCTCGCGCAAGCGCACGTCGCACAACCCGTCGGCTGCGCAGATGGCCACCTCGCTGAAGGACGTGCGCAAGCGCTACCCCTTCGTCAAGGAGTTCGCCACCTGGAACGAGGCGAACATCAACAAGCGGCCCGAGACCGTGGCGCGCTGGTGGCTGGCGATGCGCAAGGCCTGCCCGACCTGCACGATCCTCGGCGCCGACCTGCTGGACCGCAACAACGTCGGCACCTGGTCCCAGCGCTTCGTCAAGGCGGCCAAGCGGACCCCGAAGGTCTGGGGGCTGCACAACTACACCGACGCCAATACGCTCAAGACGGTCGGCACGCGCAAGCTGCTGAAGGCCGTCAAGGGCGCGGTCTGGTTCACCGAGACCGGCGGCGTCGTCTCGCGCAACAACGGGTCGGGCATCGCCTTCCCGACGGGTGCGAGCCATGCGGCCAAGGCCACCAAGTTCGTGTTCTCGACGCTGGCCAAGCTGAGCCCGCGCGTGCAGCGCGTCTACCTCTACCACTGGGACACGGGGGTGGGCGACATCGGGACGACGGCCGACGACGACCGGACGTGGGACTCAGGCCTCATCGGCCCCGACGACCAGCCGCGTCCGTCGCTGGCGGTGCTGCAGGCGCTGTTGGGTGTCCGCACCTCGTGAAGGCCGGTTAGCCGCACTTGCCATCCGCCGGAGGCCGCGATACGGTCTCCGAACTTCTCCTACAGCTAGGTCATCAAGACCTACATGATGGGAGGAGGGACCAGTATGCGTAACGCTCGACGAGACATCCTTCCCACGACGCACCAGGTGGCCCCGGCCACCAAGGCGGCCCTTGCCGTCTGGGGCTCTCGTGGCCGCTCTCCGTCGTCGCTCGCGCGCTAGGTCTCGTTCACCAGTCCGCGGGCGCCCGCCGCCCGCAGGACTTCTCGCCTTCCCAGGCCCGCAGTCTCAGGGCGGTGGCCCCTTCTCGCTTGATCGTAAGGAGCACCACCGTCATGCAGTTCCAATTGCACAACGAGTACGTCCGGGCTACCGCTCCGCGCTTGCGCGCCGCGGCACGTGACGTAGCCGAGCCATATCGCGCCGAACCTCCCCCCAGATGGATGCGCGCGCAAGTCGCGCGGGTCCTGGTCGGCGCAGCCGAGCGTGTGGACCGCGAGTCGGCCCGCCGCGCGATGGCTTGATCACTGACCCCTCTCCACTCCGGCGCTCGCCCCGGCCATGACATGGCCGGGGCGAGCCGTCTTCGGCGATCGTCTGGCCTCTCGGGTGGGTACCGTGCTCAGACGATGGACGTGGGGAACATCGACGAGCGCGAGGCGTTCACGACGCTGGACGGCTCGACCATTCGCGAGATCGCTGGCCGCACGACGCTGCCCTCGCGCCATCAGAGCCTGGCCGAGGCGACCGTGCCGCCCGGCGGCGCGACGGTCGCGCATTACCACCCGCAGTCCGAGGAGCTCTACTTCTTCACCTCCGGTCACGGGCGCCTGCGCGTCGCTGGCGAGTGGCGCGAGGTCGGTCCGGGCGACTGCGCCGTGCTGCCACCTGGCGTCGAGCACAAGCTTGAGAACTCTGGTGCGGAGCCGCTGGTCCTGCTCTGCTGCTGCTCACCGCCGTACGCGCACGAGGACACGGTGTTGACCGAGGAGCCGCGCCCCGCCCCGTGAGCCGTCCGGGCCCCGTCCGCCTGCTCGTTGCGCTGGTCGCGACGGCGCTGCTGCTTCCCGCCTCGGCGAGCGCGCTGGTCGTCGGCATCGGCGACCAGAAGCCCGACATGTTCAGCGACCCGGTCTTCGAGAAGCTCGGCGTCTCCCACGCGCGTCTGGCGGTGTCGTGGGACGCGATGGAGCATCCGTGGGAGCAGGAGGAGGTCGACGCGTGGCTCGACGATGCGCGTGCCGCCGGCGTCTCGCCGCTCATCGGCTTCGGTCACTCGCGCGTGGACCGGCGCCTGCTCCCGACGCCCGAGCGCTTCAAGTACGACTTCCGCCAGTTCCGCGCGCGCTATCCGTGGGTGACGACGTTTGCGACCTGGAACGAGGCCAACCACTGCGGTGAGCCGACCTGCCACCGCCCGCAGCTCGTCGCGGCCTACTACCGCGCGATGCGGCGCGAGTGCCCCACCTGCACCATCCTGGCCGCCGAGATGTTGGACATGCCCAACATGGCCAGCTGGATCGACGCCTTTCAAAAGCACCTCGGCCCGGGCAACGCTCCCCGCTACTGGGGGCTGCACAATTACATCGACGCCAACCGCCTGCGCACGACCGGGACGCGGACGATGATCAAGCACGCCAAGGGCCAGATCTGGTTCACCGAGACCGGCGGCATCGTCAACCGCCACAACAAGTCCAAGGTCGGCTTCCCCGAATCGGCCGCGCACGCGGCGATCGCCACGCGCTGGGTCTTCGACGACCTCGTCCCGCTCAGCCGGCGCATCACACGGGTCTACCTCTACCACTGGAACGCGATCAGCGGCGACAACTGGGACTCCGGGCTGATCGACGCCCGCGGCCGCGCCCGTCCGGCGCTCAAGGTCGTGCGCAACGTCCTGCGCGCGGGGCAGGCGCGCGAGCGCCGGCGGGCGCTGGCCGGCGCGACTGCGCCGCCGCGCTAACGCCCGGCGTTGGTCGCGGTCAGCAGCTCGAGGCTGCCCCAGACGGTGCGCAGGCGCGCGTAGGGCGGTGCGACGGTAAAGCCGGCGGCGGCGATGAAGCGCGGCAGCGCACCGGCCGCATGATCGCGGGTCGTGGCGAAGCCGTCGATGAGCTGGAGCCCGAAGAAGGCGGCGCGCATGAGGGGATCGTGCGGGCGGCCCCAGTCGGCGACGTGGAGGAACGCGCCCGGCTTTAGGACGCGGGCAGCCTCGACCAACGCGGTGTGCTTGGCGGCGGGGGAGAGGTGGTGCAGAAGGAGCGACATGACCACGGCGTCGGCGCTCGCATCCGGCTCGGGCAGCGCGGTCGCCAGGCCTTCTGACCAAGTGATGGTGGTCGACCCCGACTTGGCGCGCGCCAGTGCCAGCGCCTCGGGGTCGCCGTCGACGGCGGCGACCTGGACGTCGGGCCGCGCGGCGGCCAGCGCGATCGCCAACGTGCCGGTGCCGCAGCCGACGTCGAGCACGCGCCCACCCTGCGGCAGCCCGTCGCGCACGGCGGCCAGCAACCGCGACCGGAACGTCGCCTCGCGCGTCGTCAATGCCAACACCGGGTCATAGAGCCGCGTGAACGCCGCGTGGCCGGCGGCCGGGATGTACCGCGGCTCGCTCATGAGAAGCGCCGCAGTCGCAGCGCGTTGGCGACGACCGACACGCTGGAGAGCGCCATCGCGGCGCCGGCGACCAGCGGGCTGAGCAGCCCAGCGATGGCGAGCGGGATCGCGGCGATGTTGTAGCCGAACGCCCAGGCGAGGTTCTGGCGGATCGTGCGCAGCGTCGCGCGCGAGAGGCGGATCGCGTCGGCCGCACCGCGCAGGTCGCCCGAGACGAGCGTGAGGTCGGACGCCTCGATCGCGACGTCGGTGCCGGTCCCGATCGCCAGGCCGAGGTCGGCCTGGGCGAGCGCTGGCGCGTCGTTGACGCCGTCGCCGACCATGGCAACCACCTTGCCTTGCTCCTGGAGCCGGGCGACCGTCGCCGCCTTGTCGGCGGGCAGCACCTCGGCGATGACCTCGTCGATGCCGACCTCGGCGGCCACGGCGCGCGCGGTCGCCGCGTTGTCGCCGGTCAGTAGCACAGGGGTCAGGCCGAGCGCACGCAGTCGCGCGATCGCTTCGGCGCTCGTCGGCTTGACCGTGTCGGCGACCGCGACCATGCCGCGCACGGCACCGTCCCAGGCGATCAGGACGGCGGTGCGCCCGCGTGCCTCGGCATCGCGCCGCGCATCATCGAGCGTGGCCGGAACGGTCAGGCTCCACTCCGCCATCAGCGCGGGGCGTCCTACCTGGACGCCGTGGCCCTCAACGACACCCTCGACGCCCAGCCCCTCGCGGTTGGCGAAGGACTCCACGGCGGGCAGCGCCATACCCTCGCGAGCCGCACGCGCGATCGCTTGGGCGATCGGATGCTCGGAGGCATCCTCCAGCGCGCCGGCCAATCGCAGCACCGCGTCGCGGTCCTCGCCGACCGCGGCCGCCACGTCGACGACCGTCATCCGGCCCGTCGTGACCGTCCCGGTCTTGTCCAAGATGATGGTGTCGACCGCGCGCGTGGACTCCAGGACCTCGGGGCCCTTGATCAACAACCCCAACTGCGCGCCGCGGCCGGTGCCGACCAGCAGTGCGGTCGGCGTCGCGAGACCCAGCGCGCACGGGCACGCGATGACGAGCACCGCGACCGCGGTGCTGAACGCCGCGCTGCTCGCCGCGCCCGTGGCGAGATAGGCGCCGAGGGTGACGAGCGCCAGCACGATCACGGTGGGAACGAAGACGGCCGAGATCCGGTCGGCCAACCGCTGCACCGGCGCCTTGCCGGTCTGCGCGTCGGTGACCAGGCGCGCGATCTGCGCCAGCGCCGTGTCGGCGCCGACCTTCGTCGCGCGGACCACGAGCCGGCCGCCGGCGTTGACGGTCGCGCCCGCGACCTCGTCGCCCGGCGCCTTCTCTACCGGCAACGACTCGCCGGTCAGCAGCGCCTGGTCGACGGCGCTGGTGCCCTCGACGACCACGCCGTCGGTGGCGACCTTCTCACCCGGCCGCACGACGAAGCGGTCGCCGACGGCGAGCTGCTCGACGCCCACGCGGCGCTCGGTGCCGTCCTCGTCCAGGACCGCGACATCCTTGGCGCCCAGCGCCAGCAGCGCGGTGAGCGCCGCGCCGGCCCGGCGCTTGGCGCGCGCCTCGAAGTAGCGGCCGGCGAGCAGGAAGACGGTCACCGCCGAGGCGGTCTCCAGGTACAGCTCGTCGCCGCCCGAACCCGTGAACGAGAGCTTCATCGTCATGCCGACCATGCCGGCGTCTCCGAAGAACAGCGCGTAGACCGACCAGCCCCAGGCGGCCAGGACGCCGACGCTGACCAGCGTGTCCATCGTCGCGGCGCCGTGGCGCAGGTTGGTCCACGCGGCGCGATGAAACGGCCACGCGCCCCACAGCGCGACCGGCGTAGCGAGCTGCAGCGCCAGCCACTGCCAGTTGTCGAACTGCAGCGGCTCGATCATCGAGAGCAGCAAGACGGGGAGGCCGAGCACGGCGGAGAGGATCAGCCGCGTGCGCAGCGGCGCGAGCTCGGCGTCTGCGGCTGCCTCGGGGTCAATCTCGTCGGACAGCACGTCGGCCGCCGACGGCAGCGCGGTCTCATAGCCCGTCGCCCGCACAGCCGTGACCAGCTGCGCGGGCTCCACGGTGCCGGGATCGAAGGAGACCGTCGCCTTCTCGGTGGCGTAGTTGACCGTCGCGGTCACGCCGTCGAGCTTGTTGAGCCCGCGCTCGACGCGGTTCGCACACGACGCGCAGGTCATGCCGGTGATCGGCAGCTCGACGTGATCGATCACGTCGCTCCTGCTGCGAGAGGCATCGACGGCGGTCATGAGCTCACCGTAGCAGATACCCCCCGGGGGTTATTAGAGGTGTCAGAATGCAGTCACCAGAAGGGTTCCCTAAGGTTGGGCGGCTGCTCCTTTACCCGTGCGCGCGTCAGACTAGTTCGCGCCGACTGTCACGAAGTTGTTACAAAGTCCGAGACTTCGCTAGGCTCCCGCTTGCCGCCAAGGAGGCACATGTCCCCGCCTCCGGAAGGGTCGCTCTCGCAGCAGCGTTCGCGAGGCGTTCCACGTCTTCGAGCAGGTCCCGCCTTGGCGCGGCCTGACGCCATGAACAAGCCCTACGAGCAGCTCGCCCACGACCCCTTCGCCGACGACGCCCAGCGTCGTGGCTTCCGAGTGCGCTGATGATCATCATCAAGTACCTCGACCTCGTGATCCTGGCGATCGCGCTGCCGATCTTCCTGATCGCCGGCTGGCCGCTGCTGGGCTACGCCGCCGCCGCGTTCGCGTGGCTCGTGCAGCGGGCGATCAACGACATCTTGGCCCGTCGCGCGGCCGCCTCCGACGACCCCAGGACGGTCGTTGGGCTGACCGCGGGGTCGATGATCGGACGCGGATGGCTCGTAGCCCTTACGATCTTCGGCGCATACCTGATCGCCGGGAGCGATGACGCAGTTGGCCTGGCTGCCGCCGTCCTCGTCGTCATCCTCTTCACGGCGTACTTCACCGTCTCCCTGATCCTCCGCCCGTTCGAGAACCATCGAGAGCTGCCTTCGTGACCAAGCGCGTTGCCATCTTCCTCACCCCGCTGATCGCGCTCCTCGCGAGCCCTGCCGGCGCGCTGGCGTTGAACATCAACGAGGAGTACCGGCCCCAGGACGAGTTCGAGCTCAAGAAGTGGATCGACCTCGGCGTCTTCAGCATCAACAAGGCCGTCCTCTACGTCTTCCTCGCCGCGGCGCTGACCTGCTTCACGATGATCTACATCGCCAAGCGGATGCAGGACCGCCCGAACAAGGTGCAGACGGCGGTCGAGGCGGCGTTCACGCTCATGCGCGACAACATCACGCGCGGCAACATGGACGACAAGATGGCCACGAAGTGGTTCCCCTTCATCGGGGCGCTCTTCCTCTTCATCTGGTTCTCGAACATGCTCGGCTATCTGCCGCTGCCGACGAGCCAGGAGAAGATCGACATCTTCGGCGTGCACATCCCGGCCTTCGCGCTGTTTGCCGCCACGGCGAACATCTCGGTGCCGCTCGTGCTCACGCTCGTCGTGTGGCTCAGCTACCACGTCGAGGGCGTCCGGGCCAAGGGCGTCATCGGCTACCTGAAGTCCTGGGTCCCGTCCGGCGTCGAAGGCGCCGCGGCCGTCCCGATCTTCTTCATCGAGGTCATCTCGCACTTCGTCCGCCTCGTCAGCCTCTCCGTTCGTCTCTTCGCGAACATCCTGGCCGGCCACCTGCTGATCCTGTTCATGGGCGGCGGGCTCGTCGTGCTGCTGAACCTCTCGATCTTCGGCTCGGTCGTGCTCGGCCTGGTGACCGGCACGATGGCCGTCGCCTTCTTCATCTTCGAGGTCGCGCTGGTCGCGACGTTGCAGGCCTTCATCTTCGCCACCCTTACCGCGATCTACCTCGGCGGCGCCGTTGCCGCCGAGCACTAACCAAGGAGACACACCGTGGACCTGTCCGTCATCAACCAGGTGACCACCCTGGCCCAGGCCGCTGATCCGCAGGAGTACGGCCGCAAGGCCGGCAAGGCGATCGCGCTGGGCATCGGCGCCGGCCTCGGCACCATCGGCCCGGGCGTGGGCGTCGGCTTCATCTTCGGCAAGGTCATCGAGTCCGTGACCCGCCAGCCCGAGATGCGCGACGAGATCACGTCGATCCAGTGGCTGGGCTTCGCACTGACCGAGGCGATCGTCTTCTACGCGTTCATCTTCGGCCTCATCGCCTTCTTCCTCGGCTAGGCACGGATGCTGACCGGCCTCATCACCGCTCTTCCGCTGGCCGCGGCGGACGCCGCGAAGGACAAGAGCAGCAACTTCCTCGTGAGCCCGGACATCGGGCTCATGATCTGGACGCTGATCGTCTTCTTCGTGACGTTCCTGCTGTTGCGCAAGCTGGCCTTCCCGCGCATCTCCGAGGCCTTGGAGAAGCGCCAGCACATGATCGAGGAGTCGATCGACACGGCACAGCGCACCAAGGCTGAGGCCGACGAGATCCTGGCCGAGTACCGCGAGCGCCTCAAGGAGGCTCGCGCCCAGGCCGAGGAGATCGTGGCCCGCGCCCGCAAGGCCGGGGAGGCCACCGAGCGCCAGTCGCTGGAGGCCGCCAAGGAGACGCGGGAGGAGCTGCTGGAGCAGACCCGCCGCGACATCGAGGCCGAGACCCGCCGCGCCATCCAGGAGATCCGCAAGGAAGTGGCCGACCTCACCGTCGCCGCGACCGAGGCCGTCACCCGGAAGACCCTCAACGAGGACGACCAGCGTCGGCTCGTCGAAGAGGCGCTGTCGGAGCTCGACTTCTCGGCCCTGGGGGAGCGCCGCTAGATGGAGGAGATCGCCCAGGTCTACGCGCGGTCCCTCTTCGAGGTCGCCAAGGAGCAGGACAAGCTCGACGTCGTCCGCGAGCAGCTCGGCCAGTTCGCCGAGGCGCTCGACGGCAGCCACGATCTGACCACGTTCTTCTTCGCCCCCTACTTCTCCACCGAGGAGAAGGAGCAGGGCCTGGGCAAGCTGCTGGACGGTGTCGACCCCGTGGTCGAGAACTTCCTGCAGCTGCTGATCGAGAACCACCGGATGCCGGCGATCTTCCGCCTGCGTCGCGCCTACGAGGTGCTGTGGGAGCACGAGAACAAGCTCCTGCCGGTCACCATCACGTCGGCCGTCGCGCTGGACGAGACGACGGTCAAGTCCATCGGCGACGCCATCGGCAAGCAGACCGGTCAGCAGATCGAGCTGACCTCGACGGTCGACCCTGATGTTCTGGGTGGCCTGATCGTCCGCGTTGGGAACTCCATCCTCGACGCCTCCATTCGCAACCGCCTCGAGAACCTCCGCCGCAGCGTCGCGCACACCTAGCCGTCGCCCCCGAGTTCACACCTTCCAAGGAACCCGAATCGCATGCAGATCAAGCCCGACGAGATCACCTCCATCCTGAAGTCCCGCATCGAGGGGCTCGACCAGGGACAGGCCGAGCTGACCGAGGTCGGCACCGTCCTCTCGGTCGCCGACGGCATCGCCCGTATCCACGGGCTCGAGAACTGCATGTCGTTCGAGATGCTCGAGCTGCCCCACGACGTGACGGCGCTCGCGCTCAACCTCGAGTCCGACAACGTCGGCGCCGTGCTCTTCGGCCCGTGGGAGAAGATCGTTGAGGGCGACACGGTCAAGCGCACCGGTCACCTCCTCGACATCCCGGTCGGCGACCAGATGCTCGGCCGCATCGTCTCCCCGCTGGGCATCGCCCTGGACGGCAAGGGCGACATTGAGGTCACCGAGCGCCGCCCGGCCGAGTTCAAGGCCCCGGGCGTCGTTCAGCGCCAGCCGGTCACCGAGCCGATGCAGACGGGCCTGAAGGCCGTCGACTCGATGATCCCGATCGGCCGTGGCCAGCGCGAGCTGATCATCGGCGACCGCCAGTCGGGCAAGACCGCGATCGCGATCGACACGATCATCAACAACAAGGACTCCGACCTCGTCTTCGTCTACGTCGCGATCGGCCAGCGCATGGCCACGGTCGTGGGCATCGCCGAGACGCTGGCCGAGGCCGGCGCCCTGGAGAAGACGATCATCGTCGCCGCAGCGGCCGACGAGGCCGCGCCGATCAAGTTCCTGGCTCCGTACGCCGGCGCCGCGATGGCCGAGTACTTCCTCTACAAGGGCGGCCACGCCGTCGTCACCTACGACGACCTCACCAAGCACGCGTTCGCCTACCGGCAGATGTCGCTGCTGCTGCGCCGCCCGCCGGGCCGCGAGGCATACCCGGGCGACGTCTTCTACCTCCACAGCCGCCTGCTGGAGCGTGCCGTCAAGCTCAGCGACGCGCTGGGCGGCGGCTCGATGACCGCGCTGCCGATCATCGAGACCCAGGCCGGCGACGTGTCGGCCTACATCCCGACCAACGTGATCTCGATCACCGACGGTCAGATCTTCCTGGAGCCCAAGCTCTTCAACGCGGGCGTGCGCCCGGCGATCAACGTGGGCATCTCCGTGTC
>CAWIJS010000004.1:0-231831 GCA_963836485.1 uncultured Conexibacteraceae bacterium
GATCGCAAAAAGGCGATCGGGCGCGGGGCCCTTGACCTTGCTGCGGCCCAGCAGCGCGTCGAAGAGGCCCACGAGCTAGGAGGCCAGGGCGACGTCGCTGATCCGGCCGCCGCTCTGCAGCTGGGACTCCAGCCGCGACAGCGCCTCGATGCGCTTCTCCATCGGCGGGTGCGTGGAGAACAGGTTGTAGAGCGAGTCCTTCACCTTGACCGGGACGATGTAGAAGGCGTTCATCTCGGCGTGGGCACGCAGGTCGGACTGCGGGATGCGGTCGTTGACGCCGCTGAGCTTCATCAGCGCCGATGACAGGGCCGACGGGCGGCCGGTGATGACCGCGGCGCCGCGGTCGGCGGCGAACTCGCGATAGCGCGAGAGCATCCGCATCAAGAAGAAGCTGACGACCCAGACGACCGCCGAGATCAGGATCACGGCCATGAAGCTCGGGCCGTCGTCATCGTCGTCGCCGTACCCGCCGCCGCCATAGCCGCCGCCCCCGAAGAGGAAGCCGAACTGGACGATCATCGACGCGATCGAGGCAAAGAAGCCCGCCAGCGTCATGATCATCACGTCGCGGTTGACGATGTGGGTGATCTCGTGGGCCATGACGGCCTCGAGCTCGGCGGGGGAGAGCAGGTCCATGATGCCCGTCGTGGCGCAGACCGAGGCGGACTTCTGCGAGCGGCCCAGCGCGAAGGCGTTGGGGACCGGCGAGGCGACGACGGCGATCTTCGGCTTGGGGATGTCGGCCTGGACGCAGAGGCGCTCGATCATCGCGTGCAGCTCCGGAGCTTCCTGCGGCGAGACCTCCTGGGCGCCCATCGAGCGCAGCGCGAGCTTGTCGGAGGCGAAGAACTGGAAGCCGAGGAACAGCCCGCAGCCGATCAATGCGATCGCCCCACCCGCGCTGGCGAAGAGCACGGCGAAGAAGACGATGTAGACGAGTCCGAGCAGGAGCATCGTGGTGAGCATCCGCACCTGCAGGCCCGTGTCCCGACCGAACGACGTGTTCATGGGCGTAAGGGTAGTCCGCCTGTATTAGGGAATGCTGAAGTTGGTTGCCCGCACGGCGAGTTGCAAGGCGGCGGGGCGACGCCTCCTACCATCCGGCCCGCATGCGCCTGCGCCACGTGATGGCCGGTGCCGTCCTGCCGTTGGTCCTCTGCGCCTCGCTGTGGCTCGTCCTGCCGCTGGGGTCGCAGGCCACCACGCCCCAGGGCCGCGCCGCGTCCCTTCAGCAGAAGATCCAGACGACCCGCGGGAAGATCGGCCGCCGCAAGGGCACCGAGCATGTCCTGACGTCCGACATCCAGCGCTGGTCGACCAAGATCAACCGGCTGCAGGGGTCGATCAGCAAGCTGCAGAGCCGCGAGAGCACCATCCAGGAGGACCTCGACGCGCGCCGCGCCGAGCTGGTGCAGACCCAGAAGGACCTACGCAGCGAGCGTGCGCGGCTGGCCCGGCTGCGCGTGCGCCTGGCCGAGGGGCGCAAGATCCTGTCGCGGCGCCTGGCCGAGCTCTATGAGGCTGACAAGCCGGACCTCATCACCGTGGTGCTCAACTCCAATGGCTTTGCCGACCTGCTGGAGCGCGGCGAGTTCCTCGGCCGCATCCAAGACCAGGACAACACGGTCATCAAGCTGGTCCGCAGCGCCAAGGCCGACGCGACGAGCACCGCCGCGCGCCTGGACAAGCTGGAGGCCCGCCAGCAGCAGCTGACGGCGATCGTGTTGCAGCGCCGTGATCAGGTTGCCGCGGTCAAGAACCAGCTGATCGGCACGCGGGTGGGCTACGCGCAGACGCGGGCCGGCAAAGCTCAGGCCCTCAGCAAGGTCCGCACCCAGCGCAAGTCGCTGGAGACCCACCTCGACGAGCTCCAGAAGGAGTCCGACAAGGTCCAGGCCCAGCTGCAAGGTGGCGTCGGTCTGCCCGCCGGGCCGATCCACGGCGGCAGCGGCCGCTTCATCTGGCCGGTCAACGGCCCGATCACCGCACCCTTCTGCGAGCGCCGCGCCTGGGAGGCCTGCCACCCGGGCATGGACATCGGCGTCCCCACCGGCACACCGATCCGCGCCGCCGACGGCGGCCGCGTCGCGATCGCCGGCTGGGTCGGCGGCTACGGCAACTACACCTGCATCCAGCACACCGCGTCGCTGTCGACCTGTTACGGGCACCAGTCGGTCTTGAAGGTGCACGTCGGCGAGCAGGTGACCCAGGGGCAGATCATCGGGCTGTCGGGCTCGACCGGGCATTCCACCGGACCGCACTTGCACTTTGAGGTGCGCGTCAACGGTGCGGTGACGAACCCGATGAACTACTTGTAGCTGGGCGCGGGCGTTTGTGGCGCGCAGTGCGGGGCGCTGGTCGTGCTGCACAGCGTGGTGTGTCGTCACCGAGGAGAGCGAGCGGAGCGGGAGCCCAGGCGTTGGCTCGTCGTCCGCGGGAGTTTGGGCCGTCCGTCTCGATCCGTGTCGAGCAATGGTTGTCATGGACCCTTTGCTCGACACAGACCGCCGGCCCCGGCGCCAACGGACGACCGGCCGCGCCGCGAGGTGCCGGCTCCGCCTCACTCCCTCGGTGACGACAGATCCCGCTGCGCGCGGCGACCCGCGCTTCGAACTGAGCGCCCTCTACGTCGGCGCCCGCATCGCCCGCGAGAGAAACCGCACCGCGACACCCTGCAACTCCGCGTCATGCTGGATCGAGCGGTGGTGCCCACCGGGCACCACGACGAGCTTCGACGCCGGCGCCGCTGCGTGCAGCGCGCGGGAGAGCTCGACGGGAACGACCTCGTCACCCTCGGCGTGGAGGAGCAGTAACGCCACGCGCAATGCGCGGGCCGCCTCGGTCTCGTCGTGAGCAGCCAGCAGCGCGACGACCGCATCGCGGTCGACGCTGAAGTCAAACCGCCCGCTGCGCACACCGACCGAGAGCCCCACCGCCGACGCTGGGCAGATCGCGACGACCGCGGCCGCGCGCGCCTCGGCGGCGGCGACCAGCGCGAGGTAGCCGCCCATCGAGGAGCCGCGCAGGCCGACCTTCTCGATGCCGGCGCGCTCGCGCAGCAGGTCGGCCATCCGTGCGACGTCGTCGATCGCCCGGCCGTCCAACGGGCCGGGGCTCTCGCCGTGGCCGCGGGCGTCGAAGGCGAGCACGGCGAGGCCGCCGTTGGCACACGCGCGGGCGAAGTCGAAGTGGCTCTCCTTACGCGAGTCCGCGCCGTGCAGGAGGACGATGCCGGCGGTCGCCGGCGGCGAATCGGGCGAAGAATCGGCCCGGGCGGGCGCGAATCTTGCCCATGCCAGGCCGTCAAGTTCTCCGGTCTCGACGGGTGGGTCAGCCCGAACGGTGCGCATGGCGTGGCATCATGCCGCCCCGCCGATGGCGACCACGCAGACCTCCGTCTCCCACGTCTGGCCTTTGGGCACGACCCTCGACGCCAACGGCGTCCTGCAGCTCGGTGGCTGCGATGCGCGCGAGCTCGCCCGCGAGTTCGGCACGCCTGCCTACATCGTGGTCGAAGACGACCTGCGGACCCGCGCGCGGCGCTTCCTGGCGGCCTTCGCGGCGCGGACCGACGACTTCGAGGTCCACTTCGCCTCCAAGTCGTTTCCGGCCACTGCGGTCCTGCGGCTGTTCGCCGAGGAAGGCCTGGCCTGCGACGTCGCCTCCGGCGGTGAGCTGCACCTCGCGCTCAACGCGGGCTTTGACCCCAAAAAGATCCACCTGCACGGCAACGCCAAGAGCGAGGCCGAGCTGCAGATGGCGCTGGATGCCGGCATCGGCGACATCGTGGTCGACAACCTCGTCGAGCTGGAGCGGTTGGAGCGGCTGATCGGCGCCGGCGCCCGCCAGCGGATCCTGCTGCGCATCGCGCCCGGCGTCAGCCCCGACACGCACCCCAAGATCTCGACCGGCGGGCCGAACACCAAGTTCGGGTTCAACCCGGCCGATGCGCAGGTCGCGATCGAGCGCGCACAGCGCTCCGACAAGCTCGACCTCGACGGCCTGCACTTCCATATCGGCTCGCAGATCCTCGACCTCGCGCCGTTTCGCGCTGCGCTGGAGGCCGTCGCGCAGCTGGGTGATTTCAGGACCTACAACATGGGCGGCGGCCTCGGCGTCGCCTACACCCACGACCAGTCCGCGCCCGAGATCGAGGACTACGTCGAGCGCAAGGTGGGGTTGATGCGCGAGATCCTCGGCGAGGGCAAGCGCATCGCCGATGAACCGGGTCGTGCGCTCGTGGCCCACTCGACCGTCACGCTGTACACGGTGGAGTCGGTCAAGCACAACGTGGTGGATTACGTCGCCGTCGACGGCGGGATGTCGGACAACTTGCGTCCGATGCTCTACGACGCCCGCTACGAGGCGATGGTCGTCGGGAGACCGCAAACGCCGGGTACGCCCGTTCATCTCGCCGGCAAGCACTGCGAGTCCAGCGACGTGATCATCGCCGACGCCGACCTGCCCGACCCGCAGCCGGGCGACATCATCGCCGTGCCCGTGACCGGCGCCTACGGCCACGCGATGGCCAACAACTACAACGGTCAGCCCCGACCGCCGATCGTCTTCGTCGGCGATGGTCACGCGCGCGCCGTCGTGCGCCGCGAGAGCTACGAGGATCTGACCCGGAGGGATCTGTAAATGCCCGAGCCCTTCCGCATCGGCCTGCTCGGCCGCGGCACCGTGGGCGGCGCATTTGCCGACCTCGTGGCCCAACGCGCCGACCACGTCGCCAACATCACCGGCCTGCGCCCCGAGGTCACCGGCGTCCTGCGCCGCAACGAGGGCGACTTCAGCACCATCCTCGACAACGCCGACTTGGTGGTCGAGTTGATGGGCGGCTTGGAGCCGGCGCGGGAGTACGTCGTGCGGGCGATGGCGGCCGGCAAGCACGTCGTCACCGCCAACAAGCAGCTGCTGGCCGAGCACGGTGAGGAGCTATGGACGGTCGCGCGCGAGCACGGCGTGCAGCTGCGCTTCGAGGCCGCGGTCGGCGGCGTCGTCCCGGTCGTGCGCGTGCTGCAGGAGTCGCTGGCCGGCGCGCACGTCGAGCGGTTGCACGGGATCGTCAACGGCACCACGAACTTCATCTTGAGCCGGATGGCCGAGACCGGCGCCGAGTACGCCGACGCGCTGGCCGAGGCCCAGGCGCTCGGCTACGCCGAGGCCGATCCGACCGACGACGTCACCGGCAAGGACGCCGCCGCCAAGATGGCGATCCTCGCGCGGCTGGCGTTCGACACGCCGGTCGCGCTGAGCGAGATCCCGTACGAGGGCATCGAGCACCTCACCGCCGACGACCTCGAGTACGCCCGCGAGCTCGGCCTCGGCCTCAAGCTGATCGGCACGGCCGAGCGCGTCGACGGCGGCCTCAGCGTCCGCGTCCACCCGGCCTTCCTCTACGGCGCGCATCCGCTGGCCTCGATCAACGGCCCGTTCAACGCGGTGACGATCGAGTCGCCGGCGATCACCGAGATCACGCTCAGCGGCCCCGGCGCCGGCGGCCCGCAGACGGCCTCGGCTGTTCTGGGCGACGTCATCAGCGCGATGATCCCGCCCGCCTCGACGCCGGAGCCGTCGACGCGACTGACGATCGTCGCCGACGTCACCAGCGCCTTCTACCTGCACGTCGAGGTCGCCGATGAGCCCGGCGTCCTGGCCCAGCTCGCCCAGATCCTGGGGCAGGAGGGCATCAGCGTGAAGTCGTTCGTGCAGAAGGGCCTGGGAAGCAACGCCCGTTTGGTGATGGTGTTGCATCCGGTGCTCGAGTCCCAGCTGTTTGCCGCGGTCGAGCTGATCGCCGGCCTGGAGTTCGTGCGCTCACGCCCGCGGGCGATCCGCGTCATCGATGAGGAGTTCTGAGAAGCCTGTGCCCGGTCTGATCGAGCGCTACCGCGACCGCCTACCTTTTGCCGCCGACGACCCCGTCGTCTCGCTGCAAGAGGGCTCGACGCCGCTGGTCCCGGCACCAAGGCTGAGCGAGCGCGTCGGCGCCGAGGTGTTCCTCAAGATCGAGGGGGCCAACCCGACGGGCTCCTTCAAGGATCGTGGGATGACCTGCGCGGTCAGCGACGCTGTGCGTAGCGGCTCGGAGGCCGTGCTCTGCGCCTCGACAGGGAACACGGCGGCGTCGCTCAGCGCCTACGCCGCCCGCGCGGGCATCCGCGGCGCGGTGATCGTGCCCGAGGGCAAGATCGCCACCGGCAAGCTCGCCCAGGCGCTGATGCACGGCGCGCGGGTGATCGCGCTGCGCGGCAACTTCGACATGGCCTTGAAGCTCGTGCGCGAGATCTGCGACCGTCAGCCGATCGCGCTGGTCAACAGCGTCAACCCCTTCCGGATCGAGGGGCAGAAGACCGCGTCGTTCGAGATCCATGAGGAGATCGGCTCGATCGACGCGCTCTGCATCCCCGTGGGCAACGCAGGCAACATCACCGCCTATTGGAAGGGTTTCCAAGAGGTCGGCGACTCCCCGCGCATGCTCGGCTTCCAGGCCGCGGGCGCCGCGCCACTGGTGCACGGCCACGTCATCGAAAACCCGGAGACGATCGCCAGCGCCATCCGCATCGGCAACCCGGCGCGCTGGGAGGAGGCGATGGCGGCGATGACCGCGTCGCACGGCATGGTGCGGGCGGTTACCGACGAGGAGATCCTCGACGCCTACCGCTTCTTGGCTTCCGGCGAGGGCGTCTTCTGCGAGCCGGCAAGCGCCTCGGGCGTCGCCGGGCTGCTGAAGTACGGCGCGCCCGAGGGCGTCGATCGGATCGTCTGCATCCTGACGGGCCACGGCCTCAAGGATCCGCAGACGGCGCTCATGCAGGCCGGCTCGGTGGTGCCGTGTGAGCCCGAGTTGAACGCCGTCGAGCACGCCGTCCTGGGCTGACGCTCCGGTTTTTGGGTTCTGAGTTTCCGAACACGCAAAAAGTTTGCGCGTGATTTTGGCCGCGCCTGCGTTTCAGAGAGGGAGGTCCGTCATGAACCATCACCCTTCTGATTTCTCCGTCACCGTCGGCCACCACCGCGACACCGTCTCCCTCGCCCCGGCCGGCGACATCGATCTTGCGACCGCGCCGCTGGTCGCCGACCACTTGGAGGCGCTGGCCGCAAGCGGCGACGTGTCCCACGTCCTCATCGACCTGCAGGGCGTCACGTTCTTCGATTCCACCGGCGTCGCGCTGCTGCTCGGCTGCTGGCGTCGCGCCGAGCGCGAGGGCTGGGAGCTGACGATCGTCAACACCCCGTCCGACGCGCGCGGCGTGCTGTCGCTGTGCGGGTTGCTGGAGCTGCTGTCGCTCACCTGAGCCGGCGCGCGATTCGGATAGGGTCCGGCGCTTCATGGAGCGCCGTCGCCTCGTCCGCGTGCCCGCCTCCTCGGCGAACCTCGGGCCGGGCTTTGACTCGTTTGCCGCCGCGTTGGCGCTGCACACCGAGATCGAGGTCGTCGAGACCGGGCGCTTTGCGGTCGTCACCGACCTCGCGATCGCCAAAGACCGCCGCAACCTCGCCGTGCGCGGCTTCGAGCGGCTCCATCCGCCGGATCGGTTCGAGTTCCGGATCCGCTCTGACATCCCGCTGTCGGGTGGGCTGGGAACGAGCGCGGCCGCGTACGTCGGCGGGCTGCTGGCCGCTGACCACCTCTTCGAGCTCGACGCCGACGTCCTGCAGCTGGCCTGCGAGCTAGAGGGCCATCCCGACAACGTCGCCGCGGCGCTGCTCGGCGGCTTCGTGATCTGCGCCGACGGCGCTCCGACCCGCTTCGACGCGCCCGCCGGCCTGGAGGCGATCCTCGTCGTGCCGCACGAGGCCGTGCGGACCAAGGAGGCGCGTGCCGCGCTGCCGGCGACCGTCCCGATGGCCGACGCGGTCGCCAACATCGCCCACGCCTCGCTGCTGACGCTTGGCCTGGCCCGCGGCGACTGGGATCTGGTCGGCCGTGGCCTCGCCGACCGCCTCCACCAGCCCCACCGCGCCCATCTCTTCCCCCGCTCGATGGAGCTCGTCGAGCGGGCGACCTCCTTCGGGGCGCTCGGCGCCACGATCTCCGGCGCCGGCCCGACCGTCCTGGTCTGGTGTCACTACGAGCAGACCGGTGCGGTCATGGAGGCGCTGCGCCGTGAGGCCCGCGACTGGGCCCAGGTCCTACGCGCGCCGTTTGAGCCCCACGGGGCGGACGTGCGCGAGTTGTAGCGCTACGCGTGGATCGTGACCGGCGTCCCGATCCGCACGTGGCGCATCAGCTGACGCAGCGCAGCGTTGGTCGAGCGGACGCAGCCGTGGCTGACGGCGTGGCCAAGCGTCCAGGTGTGCGGTGTCGCGTGGATCGCGACGCGGTCGCCGCCGCCCCAGCCCTGGGCGATCTTCGGCTGGTGGCCGTTGAGCGCGAGGATGCAGCAGCCATAGTCCGACGCCGGGTTGCCGGTGCGCAGCCGGTCGGTCACCGCGAACTTCCCGCGCGGCGTCGGGGTCGCGTCGGTGCCGACGGCCACCTTGTAGCGGTCGGTCAGCTTGCCGCGGTGAAAGACGGTCAGCGTCCGGCGCGAGAGGTCGATGACGATGGTCCGCGGCTGGCTGAAGAGCGCGCCCGCGCTCAGCGGCAGCCAGCCGACGTGGTGGTGCTCATAGGAGGTTCGGACCAGGACCCAGCCGGGCTTGCGCGCTGCCACGGCGAGGATCGTCGGGGACTTGAACTCCGTCTTGGTCCGGATCCGCGCGACCATGCGGCCGTCGGGGGCCGTGCGCAGCATCGTGCGCCGGCGCACGTGGAACGCCAGCGGCGGTAGCAACTTGGGGGAGGACGGCTTGCTCTCTGCGGGCGCGGGGACCGTCGGCTTGGCGGTGAGCGTCGGGGTCGTCGCGACCGTAGTCCCGCCTTCCTGCGACGGCTCGACGTCGGCGCCACAGCCGGCGACGGCCAGCGCCAGGAGCGCCGCCGCGGCGCCTCCCAGCACGGCACGGCGATGGCTCATCGAGCCGAGGCGCCGTTCCCGGAGGCGTCGAGGAGCGGCCGCAGTTGCGCGCGGGCGTCGGTGAGCTGCAGACGGCCCAGCAGCTCGTCGGCCAGCGCGAGGTAGTCGGCGCCGAGATCGGGACGGTGGTCGATGATCGAGACCGCGCGCTCGGCGGACTCGGCGTAGGCGATCGACTGGCGCACGACCGTGTCGAGCAGCTTGTCGCCGACATGCTCCTTCAGCGACGCTTGGGCCTCGCGCGAGTGGACGGTGCGCATGTCGGCGATGGTGAAGACGACGCCGAGCCACCCGAGGTCGGGGTTGAGCCCGTCGCGCGCGAGCTCGATGACCTCCAGCGCCTGCTCGACGCCCTGCAGGGCGAAGTACTGCGCCTCGGCGCTGAGCAGCGCGTGGTCGGCGGCGACCAGCGCGTTGACGGTCAACAGCCCGAGGTTCGGCGGGCAGTCGAGGAAGATGACGTCGAAGTCGCCGTCGATCGGCTTGAGCGCTTTGCGCAGCGTCAGCTCGCGCCCCATCTTGCCCGCCAGCGCGACCTCAGCCTCGGCCAGCTGCAGGTTGGACGGGATGACGCTCACGCCGTCGGGCGCGACATGCAGGGCGGCCTTGGCCTTGACGGCGCCGACCAGCACGTCGCGGATCGTCGGCTCGGCGTCGGCGGCGACGTCGAAGTAGTCCGACAGGTTGCCCTGCGGATCGAGGTCGACCGCCGCGACTCGCAGACCGGCGCGCCGGAACGTGTCGGCGAGATGCCGGACGGCGGTCGTCTTGCCGGTGCCGCCCTTCTGGCTGAGAACCGCGATCTTCAGCGCCATTGGCGCTGGAGTCTAGGAGAACGTTTGCTGCCCGGTGGGCGGGACGGCCTTGGCCGACGGCACGCTCGTCAGGTGCAGGTACTGCAGGCGGTAGCGCCCGACGACGATCTCGTCGCCGTCGGTCAGCACGCGCCACTCGACGCGCTCGCCGTTGACGAAGACGCCGTTGAGCGACCGGTCGTCGAGCACCCGCACGCCGTCGGCCTGGCGGACGATCAGCGCGTGGCGGCGCGAGACCGTCGGGTCGTCGAAGCGGATGTCGGCCGCCAGGCTGCGACCGACGCGAGTCCACTCCTTCTCCAGCGGGGCGATGCGCAGGCGCCCCGCGTCCTCGTAGGCGAGGTACTCGCCCGGCGTGTCGATCAGCGCGCGTGCGGCGACCACCAGCTCGGCGCGCTGCTCGGCGCTCGGGGCCTCACCTGCACGGCGGTGGAAGCGGCCGCCGGCAAACAGCGAGGCGCGAACGAAGCTGGCGCCGCTGCAACCCGGGCAGGCCGGCAGCTCGTCGGCGGCGGTCAGGGTCACCACGTACCCGCACTGCTCACAGCGGAAGGACCCCGTCCCCGCAAGGGTTCCAGACGTTAAGGACTCCATATCGACCAACTCCCTCGTTGCCGGCTGGCGACCCGCTCGAGGACCGACTGTACTGCCAGAGCGGCACGCAAAAAACCCTGAGCGTCAATCCTTTGACAGCTCATTGACATCTCCACGGTCGGCTGCAGCGGGAGGAGCACCGTGGCCAGCGACGAACCCAGGCCCATGGCCCGCACCCTCAAGACCCTCTCGGAGCCCGATCTCGAGCTCGCCCTGCTGCGCAAGTCGGTCGGGTCGCTGACCGCCGGGCGCCACAGCTGCGCCGACTGCGGGCGCACGCCGCTGGTCGGCGAGCGCATGTACCGCTTCGGTCGCTCCTCGACGGTCTGCGCGCTCTGCACGCCGCTGCGCCGCGCCGAGCCCGACGCCGTCGAGCTCGTGCGCCACTTCGAGCGGGGCCAGACCGTCCGCCGCATCATTCCGCACGCGGCCTGAGTCGACCCTGTCGCCTCGCGGATAGAATCTCGCCGCGGCCACGACCTGAGTTCCTGCCTGCTGGCCCATAAGTAGAATCCGATCGCGTGGATCCCATCAGCGTCGAAGTGGTCATCGCGCGTCCTCGCGAAGAGGTCTTCGCGTACCTCGCAGACATTGCCAACCACGCCGAGTTCACCGACCACTACTTGGTCAACTGGCACCTGACGCGCGAGGACAGCTACGGCGTCGGTGCCGGCGCGCGCTACAAGGTCCGGGCGCGCGGCAAGCGCTACACGTGGGCCGATTCCACGATCACCGAGCTCGTCGCTCCGCGGCTCATCGTCGAGCGCGGCCGCACGGGCAAGTTCAACCGCAACCTGACCCGCGGCGTCTACGAGCTCGACGAGGCCTCCGGTGCCTCGACGCGCGTGACCTTCACGCTGGAGACCAAGCCCAAGCTGCTCTCCGATCGCCTCCAGGAGATCGGCTCGCGCGGCTGGCTGAAGCGCAAGAACAAGAAGGCCTTGAGCCGGCTGCGCTCGATCCTCGAAGAGGGCCTGGACCGCGGTGTGCGGCCCTCTGTCGCGGGCGGCGCGCGCAAGCCCGCTTCGGCCTTCCGGTTCCATCCCGACGTCAATCGCTAGAGTCCGCGCCCGCCATGCAGCTCCGCCGTCTCGCCGCCACCACCGCCGTCGCGCTCGCCGCCGCGACCTCACTTGCCGCCTGTGGGAGCGGCGGGGAGAAGCCCACCCACGGCGAGACCGAGGGGATCTACGTCAACACCGGCGATCTGAAGTACCAGGTCCAGATCTCGCGCCAGCTCAACGCCGCTGACTTCGAGGATCGGGACTACCTCACCGGCCTGCCCGTGGCCGACCGGGCGCTGCCCGCCGGTCAGGAGTGGTTCGCGGTCTTCATCCGGGTCTTCAACATGACCAAGGATCCGCATCAGGCTGCGTCGCAGTTCGAGATCCGCGACACCACCGGTCAGGTCTTCAAGCCGATCGCGATCAATACCAACGTCAACCGCGTGGCCTACAAGGCCGTCGAGGTCGGCGCCGGCGATCAGATTCCCGTTCCGGGCTCGCTGGCGCGCGAGAACCTCACGCAGGGCGGCCTGATCCTCTTCCGGGTCCCGAACACGGCGTACGCCAACCGCCCGCTGGAGCTCAACATCACGCCTCCCGACGGCGGCCGCGGGGCCACCGTCGACCTCGACGTCTAACCCTTCAGTCCCGCCAGGAGCACCTGGCGAGCGGCCGGCGCCGCGGTGTCCCCACCGGCGCCTGCGCCCACCAGCAGCACACCCACCGCCACTCGCGGATGGCCGCTGCCGGCCGGCGCATAGGACGAGAACCAGGCGTCCGTGTCGGTCGTATCCGACTGCTGCTGGTCCTGACAAGACTCCGGATTGTCCGGCTCGGGCTTGCAGGTCTGCGTCGACTTCAGCTCGGCCGTGCCGGTCTTGCCCGCGACTTTGACGTCGGGGATCGCGGCGACCGTGCCGGTGCCGAAGCGCACGACGCCGAGCATCAGCTTCTCGACCTGGCGCGCCACCTTGGCGCTGGTGGCGGCATGCGTCGGCGCGAGCTTCCAGCGGTCGGGGTCCAGCGTGACGTCGGGCCGCCGGCCGCGCAGGCCGATCGTCGCGGCGACGATCGCCATCTGCAGGGCGGTGGCCTGCACGCGCCCCTGGCCGATCGCGCTGGAGCCGACCGCGAGGTCGTCGCCGATCTCGGCCGCGGGCGGGATCGACGCGGTCGCCGCCCCGGTGATCCCCGTCGGCGTGTTGAAGCCGAAGCGCTCGGCGGTCGCCACGAGCTTGGCCGCGCCGACCCTGGCGCCCAGCGGCGCGAAGACCGAGTTGCACGACAGCGCGAAGGAGACCGCCAGCGTCCCGCCGCAGGACTCGCCGTTGGCGTTCTGCAACTCAACGCCTTCCAAGGTCGCCGCCGTCTGGACCGGGAACGTGTCGGTCGGCTTGGCGACGCCGTTCTCCAGCACGCTGGTCGCGGTGATGATCTTGAAGGTCGAGCCCGGTGGCTGCAGCCCGCTGAAGCCGATGCCGGCGGCGGCGAGGATCTCGCCGGTCTTGGGGCGGATCGCCACGACACCGCCCAGGCGCCCGGCCAGCGCGGTGACCGCCGCCTCCTGGACCTTGGGCGCGATCGTCGTGCGGACCGCCGCCGCCTTGCGCGGCGCGCGCTGGGCCAGCAGGCGGACGCCGGCGCGCAGTTCGCCGCCGGGCGTCCCCGCCAGTTGCTCGTCGAAGGCGCGCTCCAGGCCGCTGATGCCGACCTGTGCGCCGTCCGGGTAGCCGAGCTGCGCGTCGCGCGCCTGACGATCGGCGGGAATCGGCCCCAGCGCGCCGACGATCGCCCGCGCGGTGGCGCCGAGCGGCGAGCTGCGCTCGGGCCCCTGGGCCAGCGGCGTGCCGTCGCGCGCAAGGAGGTCGGCGCGGTCGGGCATCTGCGTGGTGCGCTGCAGCTGCTCGCCGGCGCCGAGGCCCGGGAAGACGAGGTTCGGCGTCCAGGCGATGCGCGCGGTGTCGGCGTCCTTGACGACGTCGAGGGCGATGTTGCCGCGGATCGTCCCGAACGCGCGGGTCTGCAGGACGACGGGCAGGCGCCAGCGGCCGTCGCCGGTCTGGCGCGGCCGGCCGGTCTTCAGCGCGGAGACCGTCGCGGTGTCGGCCGCGGCGACGTAGCGCTGGGCGAACGCGGCGGGGCGGTAGCGGTCCTGCGCGTCGGAGGTCGTCTCGCGGCGCATCGCGGCCCAGTCGCGGCGATCCCAGGCGTGGGCGAAGCGCTGGACGGCGTCGCGCTCGTTCGGGCCGCCGGTGCTGGCGCACACGACGCCGATGCCGCCTGCCACGACCACGACGGCGCCGATTGCCACGGCACGGCGCACGCGCGTCTGCGAGCGCGAGGGGCGGTGCGGTGGCGGCATCGTCCTGGAAGGTACTGACGCGCCCCACGGGTACGCTCCCTCCGGTTGACGCGCATCGATTGGCTGATCGTCGCCTTCACGGTCGTGATGGCCACCATCGGGTGGCGGCAGGGATTCGTGGCGGGCGCGTTCGCGCTGGCGGGTTTTGCCGGGGGTGCGTTTCTTGGCAGCCGCCTGGGCCCGGCGCTGCTGCCGGACGGCTCGTCGTCGCCGTACGCGCCGCTGGTGTCGCTGATCGGCGCGGTCACCGGCGGGTCGATCTTCGCTGGGCTCTTCGAGGCCGTCGGGTTCTTCGTGCGCCGCAGCGTCCCGATACCTGGCGTGCGGACGCTCGACGGCTTTCTGGGTGCAGTGCTCAGCGCGGCGATCGGGCTCGGGCTGGCGTGGATCGTCGGCGCCGTGGCGCTGCAGACGCCGGGCGTGCGCCAGCTGCGCCAGGACATCCAGCGTTCCGAGATCCTGCAGCGCCTCAATGCCGTTCTGCCTCCGTCGGGATCGGTCCTCAACGCCCTCGCCCGTTTTGACCCGTTTCCGCACATCGACGGGCCGGAGGCCGACGTGCCGGCGCCGAGCGCGGCGATCGCGCGCGATCCGGACGTGGCCGGCGCGGGCGGCAGCGTCGTGCGGATCCTCGGCACGGCCTGCGGCCTGGGGGTCGAAGGGTCGGGCTGGGTGGCGGGCGACGGGCTCGTGGTGACCAACGCGCATGTCGTCGCCGGCGAGGACGACACGGTGGTCCAAGAGCGTGGGGTCGGGCCCAAGCTCGACGCGACCGCGGTGGCGTTCGATGCGACCAACGACGTCGCGGTGCTGCGTGTGAACGGGCTGAGCGTCCCCGCCCTGACGCTCGTCGGCGATCCGCCGGTCGGCGCGGAGGCCGCGATCCTCGGCTTCCCCCAGAACGGGCCCTACAGCGTCCGTGCCGGACGCCTGGGTCAGACGCGCGCGGTGGTCTCCACCGACGCCTACGGCAACGGCCCGGTCACGCGGCAGATGACGACCTTTCGCGGCGTCGTGCGCCCGGGTAACTCGGGCGGTCCGCTCGTGGACACGGCAGGTCATGTGCTGACGACGGTCTTCGCGCAGGCGACCGGCACGACGCGCCACGGTGGCTACGGCGTGCCCAACGCGCTGGTCCGGCACGCCCTGGACGGCGCGGCGCCCGCAGGGCGGTCGGTCTCCACCGGCCCGTGCGCTCGCTGAGCAGAAACTGTCACAACATTCCAAGACGCCCGGCGGCCTCCGGGTCCGGTCGCTACGCTCCCGCGTCACATGGGAAAGATCCTCGTCATCGCCGAGAAGCCGTCCGTCGGACGTGACCTCGCACGGATCCTGCCCGGGCCCTTCGAGAAGAAGTCCGGCGCGGGGGAGAAGACCGAGCGCTGGCTCGAGGGCCCCGAGCACATCATCAGCTGGGCGGTCGGCCATCTCGTCCAGCTCGCCGAGCCCGACGAGTACGACGACAAGTTCAAGAAGTGGCGCATGGCCGACCTGCCGATCGTGCCGGCCAAGTTCAAGCTGGTCGTGCGCGACGAGCGCTCCCAGAAGCAGATGTCGGTGGTCAAGACGCTGCTGCGCCGCGACGACGTCGACCTCGTCATCAACGCCTGCGACGCCGGCCGCGAGGGCGAACTGATCTTCGCCTACCTGTTCGAGAAGGCCGGCGCCAAGAAGCCCGTGCAGCGGCTGTGGCTGAACTCGATGACCAATGACGCGATGCGCGAGGGCTTCAAGAACCTGCGCGACGGCGAGGAGCTCTCCAAGCTCCAGGACGCCGCCCGCTCGCGGTCAGAGGCCGACTGGATCGTCGGCATGAACGCCACGCGCGCGGCGACGATCCGCCTGCGCTCGTCGTTTGACGGCGCGGTCTCGCTGGGCCGCGTGCAGACGCCGACGCTGGCGATCCTGACGCGCCGCGAAGAGGAGATCCGCGCCTTCGTGCCCGAGCCCTACTGGCTTGTGGACGCGCAGTTCGACGCCGAGGGCAACCGCGCCTATGAGGGCCGCTTCCACGCCGGCGCCCAGCCGCGCATCGCGACCGCCGAGGAGGCCGAGGCGGTGGCCGCCGCCGCGCGCGGCCAGCGCGGCGAGATCACCAAGCTCGAGAAGACCAAGCGCACCGAGAAGGCGCCGCTGCTCTACGACCTCACGTCGCTGCAGCGCGAGGCCAACACGCGCTACGGGTTCAGCGCGCGCCGCACGCTCGGCGCCGCGCAGCGCTGCTACGAGGAGCACAAGGCGCTCACATACCCACGCACGAGCTCTCGCTACTTGACGTCGGACATGGTGCCCGAGCTCAAGGAGGTCGCCGGCCACGTCGGCGAGCATCCCGAGTACAGCAAGGGCGCCCAGTTCGTCACGGGCCTGGACCTGCTGCCGCTGGGCCGCGTCGTCGACGACGCCAAGGTCGGCGACCACCACGCGATCATCCCGACCAACTCCTCGCACAAGCTCGAGAAGATGGGCGACGACGATCGCCGCATCTACGACATGGTCGCCCGTCGCTTCCTCGCGGCCTTCCACCCCGAGGCGATCTTCGAGAACACCCGCGTCGAGACGACGGTGGCCGAGCACATCTTCCGCACGCGCGGCAAGGTGCTCGTCGTCCCGGGCTGGCGCGGTGTCTACGGCGAGCTGGCCGACGACGGCGGCGCGCGCGACGAGGAGGACGAGGGCCGCGACCAGTCGCTGCCCAAGCTCGAGAAGGGCGAGGGCGTGGACACGCGCGCCATCGAGGTCCTGGCCAAGGAGACCAAGCCGCCGCGGCGCTACTCGGATGCCTCGCTGCTGGGCGCGATGGAAACCGCGGGCAAGCTCGTCGACGACGATGAGCTGCGCGAGGTCATGAAGGAGTCGGGCATCGGCACACCGGCGACGCGCGCGGCGATCATCGAGCGCCTGATCGACGTCGGCTACGTCGAGCGCGACGGCCGCTCGCTGGTGCCGACCGAGAAGGGGATGAACGTCATCCGCCTGCTCGGCGACCACCCGCTGACCTCCCCGTCGCTGACCGGCGACTGGGAGCAGCGGCTTGCCGCGATCGAGGCGGGTGAGCAGCAGCGCTCGGCGTTCATGGCCGACATTGCGAAGTTCGCCGGCTTCACGGTCGGCGACCTCGACGCCAAGCTCAAGGACGTGCGGATCCCGCGCGCCAACCTCGGGCCGTGCCCGATCTGCGGGCGAGACATCGTGGAGAACCGCAAGGGCTACTCCTGCTGGGGCCGGGAGGACCCGGGTTGCGGCTTTGTCATCTGGAAGTCCAAAGCGGGCAAGAACCTGCCGCCGGCCGTCGCCAAGGAGCTGATCGCGCGCGGCAAGACCGAGAAGCCGGTCACCGGCTTCAAGGGCCGCAGCGGCCGCTCGTTCCGGGCGCGCCTGGCGCTCGTGCAGAACGAGGAGGGCCGGATGCGCGTCGAGTTCGACGAGCCGTGGGCCAAGGAGGGCTTCAAGGAGGCCCAGGCCGACGAGATGGAGGCGGCGGCCGCAGCGGCTGCTGCCGTGGCCGGCGAGGGCGAGGCAGCGGCCGCCAGCGGGGCGAGTGCCGCGGCGTAGCTCGCTGCGCCGGCTCGCGTTGCCGGTCGGCGCCGTCGCCGCGCTCGTCGGAGTGCCTGCGGGCCCTGCGCCGACATCTGCCTGGAGGGCTGCATCGTCGTTCCCGACGCGAAAGACGATCCGCCCGGGGTCTCGGCCCTCAAGGTCGCCGATCTCGACGGCGACGGTAAGCCCGAGGTCCTGGTGGACATCTTCTCCGGCGGCGCGCACTGCTGCCTGACGGCGCGGCTGCTGACCTTCAACGGCAGCGGCTACACGGCGCTGGACATTGGCTACGGCGACGTCGGCTATGCGCTCAAGGACGCCGACGGCGACGGTCGCCTCGAGCTGGTCGGCTACGACCCGCGCTTCTCGACCGTGTTCACCGCGTTTGCCGGCTCGGCCTTCCCGCCGTCGGTGCTGCAGGTCGACCACGGCGCGACCGTCGACGTCACCCGCCGCTTTCCGAAGCTGATCCGCGCCGACGCCGCCGCGCGCCTCAAGGCGCTCCGCAAGGCCAGACGCGGCGACGACGTCCGCGGCGTCCTCGCCGCCTACGTCGCCGACGAGTACCTCCTCGGCAAGGGCTCCACGGGCCTCAAGGAGATCGACCGCCTCCGCCGCAAGGGCCTGATCACCAAGCCGTTCAAGCCCTATCTGCTCAAGAAGCTCAAGGCCTGGAATTACCGCTAGGGGAGGCGGCCAGCGTCCTGCGGGGCGTTTGCGTGGTCTAGGCTGCGCGACCATGCGGCGTGGGGTGGTCGTGACGGCCATGGTGATGTCGATCTTCGTCGGGCTGGTGGTGGCGCCGGGCGCGTCGGCCAAGGCTGCGGCATGCAAGGCGGGCACCGTGGCGGCGAAGGTCGGCGGCCATGCGAGCTGCGTCGCGCGGCGGCTCGTGGCACCGACGCCGACGACGACCGCGCTGGGGCCGACCCAGCTCAAGGGCGCGCTCGACGTCGTCGGGGCCGGCGGCAAGCTGCGCTCGGGCCGGCGCGCCACGACGCTCGGCAAGCGCGTCGGGCGCTCGTGGACGGTCGCGCGTGGGCGCCTGCTGAAGGCGATGACGGCGACGGCCGCGCGGATCACGCGGCCGTCGCGAGGAGCCAGGACCGCCGCCGCCAGCGCCAACTGCCAGGCCATGGATCTCCTCGCCCAGGGCGGGACCTTCAACGTCGAAGGCCAGCCGGCGGCGTTCGGCGGCAGCACGACGGTCGACGGCGTGGGGGTCACCCTCGGCGTCACGGGCTCCGGCGACATGCGCATGGGGCTGAAGACCACCGTCGACGGCAACACCTACACCATGTCCTTGGAGATGGGCGAGGGCGAGTGCACGAAGCTCAAGGTGCCGCCTTGCCCCGCGGCCGACGGCAGCCTCAACGCCTTCGGAACGAAGGGCAAGTTGGGGTTCTCGATGACGGTGGCCCGCGGCGGCAAGGTCCTGGCCAAGCGGGGCTACGCCAAGACCGTGACGATGGACACGACCGGGCAGGTCGCCGACGACGCCAAGCTCGACACGGTCAAGGTCCGCTACACCGAGACGACCGTCGTCGACCTCGACGGGCTCCACTACACCACCTACGGCACGCGACTGCTGACCGTCGACATGCGCAGCGGCAAGTACGACCCCAACGCCGCGGAGTCGGTCTCCTTCGGCTCTGCGTCGCTCGATGGCCAGTACGCCAACACCGCGGGCGCCGAGGCCGACGCCAAGGACTTCGCCGCGTTCCTGGGCAAGACGATCGACGAGTACCGCCAGCGCGAGACGCACTGGCAGACCCCCGGCGTCTGCGCCAAAGCGGTCTTCTCACCGCTCAGCAACACCATCAAGGTGCACCCTGGTGGGACGGGCACGTTCAGCGGGCAGGTCACCGCGGCCGACGGTGGCACGGCGGCCAAGGCGCGCTGGACGGTCGGCGCCCAGCAGGACGGCACGTTCACGCCCGACAGCAGCACCGACCGCGGGCCGACCTTCTCCTACACCGTCGCCGCGCACCCCAGTGGCAAGACGCTGAGCACGGCGCTCCACATCACCTCGACCGCGGGCGTCGCCGACGACACGTGGTCGCAGCCGATCGAGGACCAGCTCACCACGATCTCCGGCACGTTCACCGGCCACGCCACGGACGTCGGCGTGATCTACGACTGGCAGGGCACGGCGACGTTCACGCGCGTCCCGAGCGGGGCCGACGGGGCCGGGCCCGGCGGCATCTTCCAGCTCACCTCCGGGCAGGCGACGGTGACGGTCTCCGGCTCTGAGATCGGCACCGGCTGCGATCAGGTCGGCACCAGCACGATCACCCTCCAGACGAACTCGGTCTGGACGGTGAGCAACGCCGCTGCGCCGTTCATCTACCAGATCGTCGCGCCGTTCTCGCCTGATCCACCGCAGGCCACGAACATCAACTGCGACCAGCCGGAGACCAACGGCAGCCCCGCCGGGCTGGGCAGCATGCCCGCCACCGCGTTCCAGAGCGGGGACGTCGCAGGCGGCGCCGCCGTCACCGGTCTGGTCAAGACGACCGACGACCTGCTCGCCTACGACGGCTCCGCGAGCACGACCGGACCGGACCCGGACGAGAGCGCGAGCTGGACCTGGTCGTTCAAGGGGGCCGCGTAAGTCACAGCGGGTTGCGGTGGCCGCGCGGTGTGCGTCCGCGTCCGATGAAACGATCCCGCCATGCGTCTGCGCAGCGTCGTGCTCATGGCCATGCTGTGCGCGGGTGCTGCGGCGCCCGCGGCGCGGGCTACGACGGTCGACTTCGAGAGCCCGGCGCTGGCCGACAACACCGAGGTCGCGGCGCAATTCGCGGCCTCCAAGGGCGTGACGTTCGTGACCGGCCCGCCGACGGGCGCCAATGCGCTGCCGCGGATGCGGGTCGCCGGTGCCGCCGAGGTGCGCGATGGCACGCACGCGCTGAACGTCTCGACCGACTCACAAGAGTTCGCGCACCCGGACGTCGCCGGCGCGTTCTCGACCACGCGGTCGACGGTCTCGCTCTACGCGCGTGCGACGGAGGTCGACGTCGCCGCGGTCTCGCTGAAGGCCTACAACTCGGCGGGATCGCAGATCGCGATTGCCACGCACACGCTCACCACGGCGGCGGGCTGGGTGTCGTTCAGCGTCACGAGCCCGGGCGCGGCGTCGACGATTGCCTCCTTCCGGCTGTCGAGCACGGCGAGCGGGCCGGTGCGCGTCGACGACCTCAGCTACGACGACCCCGTCACACCGCCGCCCGCGGACTTCGCGCTGCAGCTCGCGACGCCGCGGGTGGCGCTCTCGGCCGGCGGCACCACGCACACGACGCTGACCATCAACCGCATCAATGGCTCCGACGGCGCCATCGCGCTCAACGACGACTCGGCGAGCGTCGGCATGACCTTCTCGCCCAACCCCGTGCCGGCGACGCAGACGAGCGTCGACGTGACGATCACGGGGCACAGCCCGGCGACCTATCCCGTCACGGTGACCGGTACGCCGCAGGTCCCCGGGGCGGGCGCCGAGGCACGGACGGTCGGGCTGACGGTGGCGTTCGACTTCCCGGTGCAGATCATCGCGCCGCCAGGCGATCCGCTCACGCTGCCGCCGTGTGCGAGCGTCAGCGCCCGGATGAGCGTCCTGCGCGGCGCCGGCATGGACGCGCCGATCACCTACAGCACCGACTCGGTCCCGGCGGGCGTGACCGCGACCGTCGACCCGGCGACCGCGACGGTCACGCTGGCGCGCGGCGACGACTCCGTGGCGCCCGGGCCGCACTACGTGGGTGTGATCGCCGTGGCCGACGGCTACAGCCAGCACGGCAACGACCTCGTGCACTTCACGCTGACCGATCCGGTGATCGACGCCGCCGCCACGCGCGCCGGGGCGTGGACCGGCGCGGCGCCGGCCGCGCTGGCACCCGGCGACACCGTCACGCTGAGCGGCAGCGGCTTCTGCCCGGGGTCGCGGGTGCGGTTCGGCAACACCGGCGCCGAGGTGCCGGTGGCGGTCAGTGAGGGCGGGACGCGCGCCACCGCGACGATCCCGCCGCTGGCCACGGGCGGGCCGCTGACCCTGATCTCGCCGGGCGGCCGCGAGACCGTGAGCGCCACGTCGTTCAAGATCACCAACTACCGCCACACCAACGGCTTCAACTTCCCGAACGTCGCCTACGACGGCGACATTAACCACTGGTTCGACCTCTACGGCGTGCAGCAGTTCTTCCTGCAGGCCGACCCGTGTGCGCTGCTGACCTTCGGCAACGCGCATTGCCCGGTGACGACACCGATCCCTAACCCGTTGTCCTACATCGTGTTCGCGGTCGCCGATCCGGTGCTGGTCAGCACGGGCGGCAGCTGCTTCGGCTTCGCGCTGGCGTCACGGCGGATCGCCTCCGGCCGCGGGCCGACGCCCGCGTCGCTTGGCGGCGGGAGCGACGTCTTCTCGATCCCCGACAGCCCGGCCGTCATGAACTACATCTGGAGCCAGCACGTCGCGCAGATGTCCTCGGAATACCTGGCGCAGTGGTGGCACCAGAGCGCGGGCGGGAACCTGTCGCTGAGCAGCGCGGGGGCGTTGCGCAGCCGGATCGAGGCGTCGATCCGGTCTGGCTCGCGGCCGCTGATCTCGCTCGCGCAGGGCAACTCGGGACACGCGGTTAACGCCTATGACATCACTGACGTGCGGCCCGACGGCGCTTTCACGATCAGGTTGTACAACAGCAACGCGCCGTTCACCGATCGCGAGCTGGGCGCCGACGGCGTGGCGGCCGCCGCCGCCGAGCGCGACTCGGTCATCACCGTCGCCGCGGACGGCCACTGGACGTTCCCGGAGCTCGGCTGGGAGGGCGGCCTCGCCAACCTCGTGGTGCTCGACGACCGGACGTTCCCGGTTCACCCGAGCCTGCCGTCGTCGCCGGAGGGGATCCTTACGCTGATCTTCGGGGCGGGCGCGCCGTCGGCGACGGCCGCCCGCGCGGCGACGGGCGCCGACCGCCTCGTGCGCGTCCCGATCCTCGACGACCCGACGCCCGCGCCGGTGCTGGTCGGCGACGACGCAGTTGCCCACGACCTCGCGCTGACGCCGGCGGCGGGCGGGAAGCTCGACACGCTCGTGGCGGGCGGCGGCAACAGCGGCCGGATCACCGGCGCTGGCGTGAACGGCGCGACGAAGCTCGCGACCGGCAAGGACGGCGACACGCTCGGCCTCGACTTCGGCCACGCGTCGAAGCTCGACCTCGCGCTGGCGACCCGGCCGAAGCCCGGCGTCACCCGCTCGCTGACCGCCGCGTTGCGCGGCGCGCTGACCGGTGGCGCCTCGGTGGCCACCAGCGGCCCGGCCGGCTACGAGCTGCGCGGCGGCGGTGGCGGCGAGCTGCGCCTGACGCTCAGCACCGGCGGGGCCGGCAGCGCGCCGCTCGTCTTTGCGGGCGCGCCGATCCGGCTCCCGGTCGGCGCGCGCGTCACCGTCAAGCCCGACTGGTCGCGCATCGACCAGGGCGTGACCGTGACGCTCCGCACCCGCGACGGCCGCCGCCGAGCGATCCACTTCAAGAACACGGCGCGTCCGGCGGCGAGGGTCAGCGGGGTTCGGGTGAAGGCGACCCGCAAGGGCCGCGACCTGACGGTGACGGTGACCGCCCGGATCGGCGGGAAGGCCTCGACTGCCGTCGGCGCCATTGGCCTCGCCGTCCGCCGCGGCAAGACCGTCGTCGCCCACAAGGGCACCGCCGCGCGCGGGACCACGCTCCGCCGGACAGTGCTGAAGCTCCGCCTGCCGGCGAGCGCCGCCAAGGGCCGGCTGACGCTCCAGGCCGTTGTGACGACCGTGGGATCCGGCTCCAAGCTCTCGGCCGGTTCGACCGCCCGCAGCACCGCGACCGTCCGCTGAAGCCGCGAGCCGGCCATCGTGGCCGGCTCGCGCGCACGCCGGGGATGAGAGCGTGCGTCCTGAACGGTCCTCATACATGGGGCCGTCTCCTAGCCGACCTACCTCCCCGGCGCTTGTGTCAAACGCATCAATGAGCGGCGACGCGCCGACGGGCAGCCATCGTCCTGTCGGGTCGCAGTGCCACCCTGTCGGACCCGTCATGCCCCTGCACCTCGTCACCGGCCCCGCCAACGCGGCGAAGGCCCGCACCGTCCTGGAGGCCGCGCGCGCCCGCGCGGCCGCCTCGCCGCTGCTCGTCGTGCCGACGGTGGCCGACGTTGAGATCTACCGCCGCGAGCTGGCCGCCGACGGCGCGGTGCTCGGCGTCCGGGTCGAGCGCTTCAACGGGCTGCTGCGTGAGCTGGCCTTCCGTGGCGGCGTCGCCGGCCGCACGCTGACCGATCTGCAGCGCGAGCGCGTCGCCGCCGCGGCGATCTCCGCCACGTCGCTGGAGCGCCTCGCCGGCGCGGCGCAGACGCCCGGCTTCGCGCCCGCCCTCGTCGCCTTCGTGCAGGAGTTGGGGGAGGCGCGCGTCGAGCCACCGCGGTTCGTGCGCGCGCTGCGCGACTGGGCCGCGGGGGAGCCCTCGCGCGCCGACTTCGCCGAGGAGCTCGGTGCGCTCGTCCTCGCCTACCGCCGCACCCAGGAACGCACCGGTCGCCACGACCGTCCCCAGCACGTCACCGCCGCGCTCGACGCGCTGCGCGAGGAGCCGCACCGCTGGGGCGCGACGCCGGTCTTCCTGTATGGCTTCGACGACCTCTCCCCGCTGCAGCGCGACGTCATCGACACGCTGGCCAACGCGGTCGGCGCCGAGGTCATGCTGTCGCTGACCTTCGAGGCCGGCCGGACGGCCTTCGCCGCCCGCGCCACGCTGCACCAGGAGCTGCTCGCGCTCGGTGCCACCGAAGAGGTGCAGCCTGCGGTCTCGGACTACTACGCGCCGGCCGCCCGCGCCACGCTGCACCACGTTGAGCGCTCGCTCTATGAGCCCGACGCGCCGCGCGTCGATCCGGGGGCGGCGGTCGTGGCGCTTGAGGGCGGAGGGGAACGGGCCGAGGTCGAGCTGGTCGCCGCCGAGGTTGCGCGCCTGATCCGCGAGGAGGGCATGGCGCCCGAAGAGATCGCGGTCGTCCACCGCGGCCTCGATGGCGTCGCACCGCTGATCGACCTCGTCTTTCGCACCTACGACATCCCGGCCGCAGTGCGCCGCACGATCAAGGTCGGCCACACCGCGCTGGGCCGTGGCCTCGTCGCGATGGTCCGCTGTGCGCTGCTGGACGCCAGCGCCGACGAGCTGCTGACCTGGCTGCGCACGCCCGGCGTGCTGCGGACGCCCGCGTTCGCCGATCGGCTGGAGTCCCGCGCGCGCCGGGAGGGCGCCCGCACCGCCGCGCAGGCGCGCGCGCTCTGGGAGCAGGAGCGCTGGTCGCTAGAGGCGCTGGACCACATGACCCAGGCGTATGAGCGCGGCGGCGTCAAGGCGCTGGCCGAGCGCGTCGACGCCGAAGCCGCGACGCTGCTTGCCGCACCGTGGCGGCGGACCGCACCGGTCTTCGACGCCGAGGGCGAGCTGGACGCGCGCGTCGCCGCCCAGGTCCGCCGCGCGCTGCGCGAGCTGGGCCAGCTGCCGACCGAGCTGCAGCCCGAGCCGGCCGCGCTGGTCGCGACGCTCGACGGCCTCGAGGTGTACGTCGGCTCGCAGTCGGGCGCCGGGCGCGTGACCGTCACCAAGCCGCAATCGCTGCGCGCCCGCCGCGTCCGGGCGCTCTTCTGCCTCGGCCTGCAGGAGGGCGTCTTCCCTGCGCCGACCAAGCCCGAGCCGTTTCTCGGCGACGACGAGCGGCGCGCGATCAACGCCGCGTCGGGGCTGCGGCTGCGGCTGCACGAGGACGCGCTGAACATCGAGCGGCTGTTCTTCTACGCCGCGGTCTCACGGCCGACCGAGCTGCTCGCGCTCAGCTGGCACGCGGCGGGCGACGACGGCGCGCCGTCGGTTCGCTCGCTGCTGGTCGACGACGTCGCCGACCTGCTGACCGAGGGCTGGGCCGACCATCCGCGTCGGCGTGAGCTTGGCGCTGCCGGCTGGCCGGCGGCCAACGCACCCACCGAGCGCGAGGCCGCGCGCTTCAGCGCCGCCGCCGCGCCGCCCGCCCAGCCGGCGCACATCGGTCACCTTCACGCGCCCGCCGCGCTCGGCCCGCTGCGCGAGCGCCACACCTGGTCGGCCTCGCAGCTGGAGGTTTGGGCCTCGTGCCCGGTGAAGTGGTTTGTCGAGCGTCACCTGCGGCCGGAGGCGCTGGTGCCCGACCCCGAGCCGATGATCCGCGGCGAGCTGGCGCACCGCGTCCTCGAGCACGCGCTCTCCTCGCTGGCCCAAGATGGTGGCCTTTCGCCGGCGCGGCTGCCCGAGGCGCGCGCGCTGGTGCGGGCCGCGCTCGACGAGCATCGCGACGACTTCAAGATCTCCCCGAACCCGGAGCGCCTGCGTAGCGCGCTGCGCCGCCTGGAGGTCGACCTCGTCCGCTACCTCGAGTTCGCCGCCCACGCCGGCAGTGCCTTCGCGCCGTCGCGCTTCGAGGTGAAGTTCGGCCAGGCCGAGGATCCGCTTCCGCCGCTGGAGCTCGACGGCGGCGCGCTGCGGCTCGCCGGCCGGATCGACCGCATCGACGTCGACGCGAGCGGCAAGGAAGCGATCGTCTACGACTACAAAGGCAAGACCGCGACCGCGCAGGCCAAGTGGCTGGAGGAGGGCAAGCTCCAGATCGCGCTCTACCTGCTGACCGTCCGCCATGTGCTGGGCCTTGAGCCGGTCGGCGGTCTCTACCAGCCGCTGGGCGGGACCGAGGCGCGCCCGCGCGGCGCCGTGCTCAAGAGCGCCGATCAGGGGCTGCAGGCTTTCGGCACCGACCGCGTCGACGAGGAGCGCCTCGAGGAGCTGCTGGCGGCATGTGCCGATGCGGCGCGCACCGCGGTCGCCGAGATCCGCGCCGGCGCGCTGGAGCCCGCGCCCGAGCGCTGCGCCTACACCGGCGGCTGCGCGCACCCGACGATCTGCCGCTGCGTGACCTCGTGACTGGCATGTTGTATGACAACGGCCGGATGGTCGGTCGCGGCGGGCTGCCGTTCACCGACGAGCAGGCCGCGGCGATCGCCCGCCGCGAAGGCTCGCTGCTGCTGTCGGCCAACGCCGGCTCGGGCAAGACCTCCGTGTTGAGCGAGCGCTTCGTGCGCCTGGTCCTGGAGGATAACGTCGAGCCGGGCCGGATCCTGGCGATCACGTTCACCGACAAGGCCGCGGGGGAGCTGCGCACGCGGGTCCGCGGACGCTTCGTGGAGCTGGGCCGGCGCGACCGCGCACGCGACCTCGACGCCGCCTGGATCTCCACCTTCCACGGCCTCTGCGCACGGATCCTGCGCGCCCACGCCGTTCGGGCCGGTCTCGATCCCGCCTTCACGGTGCTGGAGGAGGCCGAGGCGCGCGACATCCGCGGTACCGCCTTCGAGCGGGCGCTGGCCGACTTCCTCTCCGACGACCGCGCCGAGGCACTCGACCTCGTCGCGGCCTACAGCGTGGACGCGCTTCAGCTGCGGATCACCACCGCGCACGACCAGCTGCGCAGCTCCGGGATGACACGCCCGCGGCTGCCCGAGGTGCGCGCCACGCCGCCGGACCCGACCACGCTTGCCGCGGCGGTGGAGCGCGCCGAGGAGGAGCTGGTGCCGGGTGACGAGCGCCCGCGGATCGCGACGGCGCGCGCGGCGCTGGCGAGCTGTCGGGAGTTGTTGTCGCGCTTGGATGTTGGCCCGCCCACCCCGCCGCCCGCGCTCTCCGCGCTGGAAGCCGCCGCGTTCAAACCAGGCAACATGAAGGCCTTGCAGGGCGACGGCTGCGTGGCCTACCTCGAAGCGCTGGACGCCTTCGCGGGTGCATGGCGCGACGCGCTGGCTGCTGCTGCCATCGTGCTGCTCGACGAGTTGTTGGTGCGCTACGCCGAGGCCTACGCGGAGGGCAAGCGGACGCGCGCGGCGCTGGACTTCGACGATCTCGAGCTGCTCGCCCGCGATCTGCTGCGCGACACGCCGGCGATTCGCGCGAGCTACGCCGAGCGCTTCGAGCGCGTCATGGTCGACGAGTTCCAGGACACCAACGCGACGCAGCTGAGCTTGTTGGAGTTGTTGGGCACCGACCGCTTCGTCGTCGGGGATGAGCTGCAGTCGATCTACAGCTTCCGGCACGCCGACGTGCGGATCTTCCGGGCCCAGCGCGCCGAGTTGGCGCAGGCCGGCGCGGCCGCCGAGCTGGCCGCCAACTTCCGCAGCCGGCCGGACATCCTGGGAGTCCTCGATGCCGCGATGGGCCCGCTGCACGGCGCCGCGCACGTGCCGTTCGTGGCCGCGCGCGAGGCTCCGGATCCGCCCACCACGCCCCTCGTCGAGCTCCTGCTGACCGACGCCGAGGCGGTCGAGGCATGGCCGCCGGAGCTGCTGGCGTCGCTGCCGCATGCGGCGGCCAAGCGCCGTGCCGAGGCGCGCATCGTGGCCGCGCGGATCGCCGAGCTGGTGCGCGGCGAGGGCGTGCCGGCCTCCGACATCGTGGTCCTGCTGCGGGCGGCGACCGACATGGCGGTCTTCGAGCGGGCGATCGAGGAGCAGGGGCTGGCGACGCTCGCCGCCGGCGGTCGCGGCTACTGGGGCCGCCAACAGGTGCTCGACCTTTGCGCCTACCTCGGCGCGCTGGCCAACCCGCGCGACGAGCTGGCGTTGTTGGGGTTGTTGGCATCGCCGCTGGTCGGGCTGAGCGCCGACGGGCTGGCGATCCTTGCCCGGACGGCGCGGCCGGGGGCCCGCTGGGATGCGCTGGCGGCGGCGTTCCCGCCGCGGGGCGAGGGTGGGGGAGATGACGACGAGGACCGCGCCCTCGACCCGTCGCTGCGCGACCTCCTGCCCGACGCCGACCGCGACGCGCTGGCCAACTTCTGCCCCTGGTTTGCGGCCGAGCGCCAGCAGGCCCCGCGCCGCGGGCTCGACGTACTGCTCGAGCGCATCGTCGATCGCACGGGCTACGACCTGCACGTGCTCGGCCTGCCCGGCGGCCGCCGCCGCTGGGCCAACGTCCTCAAGCTTCAGCGCCTCGCCGCGGGCTTCGAGGGCCGCCGCGGTCGCGACGTGCGCGGCCTGATCGACCTCGCGACCGCCGAGCTGGAGGCCCAGGCGCGCGAGACCGACGCGCCCGTCGAGCTTGGCGATGCGACCGCGATCAGGTTGATGACCATGCACGCCGCCAAGGGACTGGAGTTCCCGGTCGTCGTGATCGCCGACCTCGGCCGCTCCGGCCGCAACGACACCGACGACCTACTGGTCCGCGAGGGTCGCGTCGGCCTGCGGCTGCGCACGATCGACGGCGCGTCGGCCAAGACGCTGGACTGGGAGGCGCTGCGCACCGAGCAGCAGACCGCCGACCTGGAGGAGGAGCGCCGCATCCTGCACGTCGCGATGACGCGCGCCGAGGAGCGGTTGATCCTCAGCGGCACCTTCGACCCCGACAAGTGGCTCGGTGGGCCGCAGCCGGCCGTCGCGCCGCTGCGCTGGTTGGCGCCGCGCCTTGTGACGGGCCTGGAAGGCGTGCTCGCCGACGCGGCCGATGCGGTGCCGACGCTCGGCGACCCTGACCCGTCGGCGCCGCGCGAGCGCGTCGCCGTTCGCGTCCACCGCGAGCCGCCACCCGAGGTCCTCGCCACACCCGCGCCGATCGCGGCCGAGGCCGCCGGCCCCGGTGTTCCCGAGCTGGTCGCCGAGAGCACCGGCGGCCAGCTCGCCCTCGACCTCTTCGCCGCGCCCGAGCCACCGCCACGCCGCGTCTACGCCGCGCCCCCACCACCGGGTGGGCCTGTTCAGCGCGACCACGTCGCGTCAAACAGGCCCACCCCGGCCGTCCCCGTGGCCTCCGTGTCGGGTGGGCCTGTTCAGCGCGATGAGGCCGCGCCAGAGAGGCCCACCCCCGCCAGTGTGGAGGCGCCGCCGCGACCCCTCCCCGCCACGTTGTCCTACACCTCGCTCGCGGCCTACGACCGCTGCGCCTACCGCTGGTACCTGGAGCGGATCCTCCGCCTTCCGCGCGACGACAGCGGCGGGCCGTCAACCACACGTGCCGAGCGTCCCGCCGGTCCAATCCCCGACGGCCTCGACGCCCTCACGCGCGGCTCGCTCGCCCACGTCCTGCTCGAACACCTCGACTTCGCCGCGCCCGCAGCGCCAACCGAGGAGGCCGTCCGCGAGGCCGCGCGGCTGATGGAGGCCGAGCTAACCGACGCCGACGTCACCGACCTCCAAGCGTTGGTCGCCGCGTTCGCCGATGGTCCGCTCGCGGCGCGCCTTGCCGCCGCCACCGACGTCCGTCGCGAGCACGGCTTCGTCGTCGGCCTTGGCGACGACAGCGCCCCGCTGCTCAACGGCGTCATCGACGTCATCGCCTTCGAGGACGGTGGCGGCGCGCTCGTCGTCGACTACAAGTCCGACGTCGTGACACCCGACGCCGACCTCGAGGCCTACGTCGAGGCCGACTACGGCGCCCAGCGGCGCATCTACGCGCTCGCGGCACTGGGCGCGGGCGCCGCCGACGTCGAGGTCGCCCACCTCTTCCTCGCCCGCCCGGCCGAGCCCGCGACCGTCATCTATGACCGCAACGATCTGCCGCGGCTGCGCGAGGAACTCGACCACCTCGTCGCCGGCATCGCCGCCGGCCGGTTCACGCCGACCACCCAGCCCCACCGCGCGCTCTGCCTCAACTGCCCCGGCCGTCGCGCGCTTTGCCACCACCCCGAGGAGCTGACCCTTCGCGAGGAGCCCACACCGGTGGTCTGACGCGAGAGCTCGCGAGATCCGTGTCGAGCAAAGGCGGTCATAGAGCCTTTGCTCGACACAGACGCTTATTCCGGTGGTGCCGTGACCGCCGGCGGCCCGCCCGCGGCCGCGCGCTCGACCCGCTCCAGCTCCGCGTTGACCTCGGCCCCGAAGAGGAAGGCGCAGGACGAGAGCCACAACCACAACAACAACACGATGACCGCGCCCGCCGCGCCATAGGCCGCGCCGTAGCTGCTGAAGTTCCTGATGTAGATCCCGAAGCCGATCGACGCGACGATCCAGATCACCACACCGCCGGTAGCGCCTGGGGTGATCCAGCGCAGCCGCCGCGGCTCGACGTCCGGTGCGTAGGAGTAGATCAATGCGTAGGCCACCAACATGGCCACCAGCGCGAGCGGCCAGCGCGCGATCGACCAGATCGCCGCACCCGTGGACCCCAACCCGATCGACCCGAGCAGGTCCTCCGCGAAGCCGCCGCCCAGAAACAGCGCGGCGATGACCACCAACAGCAAGACGACGATCAGCAGCGTGATGCCCACATCGGTCAGCTTGCGACCAACGAAGCCCCGGTCCTCTTCGACGCCGTAGATGCGGTTCAGCGCGCGACCGGCAGCGCCGAACGCGCCTGAGGCGCCGTTCAAGGCGACGACGATCGAGATCGCCAACGCAAAGGAGACCGCGCCGCCCGAGGCTGACACGATCTTGTCCATCACCTTGCGAATGGCCTCTTGGGTGGCCGCGTCAGCACCCTGGCGGGCGAAGTAGTCAACGGCGTTGGAGACCGTCTGCTGGTCGCCGATCAACGAAAACAGCGACGTCGCGAGGACAATCGCTGGGAACAACGACAACATTGCGTAATACGTCAGCGCCGCCGCCACGTCGGTCATCTCGTGGCGGCGGAACTGAGCGAATGCGCGCTTCGCGACGGCGACGTACGACGCGCGTGGCGCCGCCGTCGCTACGTCAGCGGCGCTAGATGCGATTACGGCCTCCGAAGCGGGCGCCGTAGCCACCGCCTGCGCCGACGCCGCCGAGCAGCACGAGGATCGCGGCGACAATGCCGACGATCGCGGGCAACCCGAGCGCGAGGCACAGCCAGTAGACGAGCGCTGCAACGAGGATGGCGATGAGGATTCCGATCATGGCGAAGGAGTTCCCGGCCAAGGCCATCATCATTCGCCCAATTGCCGGTTCACGCGGCATCGCCCTCGCCGCCGGAGCCCAGCAGCGCGTGACCGTCGGTGACTGATGCAGCAACGTCCACAACGGTCCGGTTATTGGAGCGGGCGTGGCTTCGGAGGCGGTCGAACGCGAGCCGGTCGGTCAGGCCATGGCGCTCCATCAGGATCCCCTTGGCGCGCTCGATCAGCGCGCGGCGCTCCAGCGCCGACTCCAGCCGGTCGACCTGCTCGGTGAGTCGCTGCGTTTCGGCATGGCGGCGCAGCGCGATCTCGATCGCGCTCTGCAGCGCCTCGGGATCACCGTCGCGGACCGACGCGTAGATCCCGCGTTCGGCCGCGCGGCGGACGAACTCGGCGTCCTCGGAGGCCAGGAGCGCGATCACCGGGCCGGCGGCGAAGGCGGTGATCTCCTCGACGAGATCGAGCGCGTGCTCGTCGTCGTTGTGCACCAAGACGACCGACAGCTCGGGATCCTCGCGCGCGATCGCCTCGGTGACCTGCGCGAGGTCGACGGCCGTAGCCGTCACATCGTGACCGAGCCGTTCAAGGATCTGCGACGTGCGCTCCAATGCCTCCTGATCCTCGTCGGCGGCAAGGATTCGGAGGCCGTCCGCTGGCGTATCCACAATGCCTATACTAGGTCGTGGACCGAGGGCCGTCGCCCCCGCTCTCGAGTCCTTCCTCGCGCCCCAGCCCCTGGCGCCGTGCATCGCCCGCACGACGCCTATGCAGCATGACGCCAACCGCGCCCGGGAGGAACGCCTCCTCTTCACCCGCCTCTCCGAAGGTCGGGATCCTGCGCTGCGCGCGCAGCTCGTCGAGCGCTACCTGCCGCTCGCGCGCCAGCTGGCGCGCCGCTACCAGCGCCCTGAAGAGCCGCTCGACGACCTGATGCAGGTCGCCTCGCTCGGCCTCGTCAAGGCGATCGACCGCTTCGACGCGACGCGCGAGGTGGCGTTCTCCTCCTACGCGGTCCCGACGATCCTCGGCGAGATCAAGCGCCATTTCCGTGATCGCACATGGTCGGTGCGCGTCCCGCGCGACCTGCAGGAGATGGCGCTCAAGGTTGAGCGCGCGGTCAACGAGCTGACGCGTGACTTGCATCGCCAGCCCACGGTGCCCGAGCTCGGCCTGCATCTCGGCATCAGCGAGGAGGCCGCGCTGGAGGCGCTGCAGGCTGCCGGCGCCTACCACGCGACGTCGCTCGACACCCCGCGCGGGACCGAGAGCGAGCCGGGCGACACGCTGGCCGACACGATCGGCGGCGACGAGGGCGGCTACGACTTGGCCGAGGATCGCGCGAC
Organism: uncultured Conexibacteraceae bacterium; assembly: GCA_963836485.1. Classification (GTDB taxonomy): domain Bacteria; phylum Actinomycetota; class Thermoleophilia; order Solirubrobacterales; family Solirubrobacteraceae; genus Baekduia. The sequence continues at coordinate 32,533 of CAWIJS010000004.1, forward strand.
GATCGACCGCCTGATGCGCTCGATCACGCCGCGCGAGCGTGAGGTGCTGCGGCTGCGCTTCGAGCAGGACCTGACGCAGGCCGAGATCGGCGAGATCATCGGCGTCTCGCAGATGCAGGTCTCGCGGCTCATCCGCCAGGCGGTCTCGCGTCTGCGGCTTGCCGCCGGAAGCGCTCCTGGCGCCTCGGCGTCGGAACCGCGCTGACGTTCGCCGCAAGCTCACGGACGAGCCGGTCGCGCAGCAGCGCGAAGCCCAGCGAGGCCGAGATCGCGGCCAGCAGCCGGCGGTTGTCGTCGTCGAGCGGCTCGACCTCGTCGAAGATCAACACCAACATGCCGAGCACCTCGCCGGCGACGGCGATCGGCACACCGACTGCGTGCAGCTCTGCGGGGACGCCGAGCGAGCGCGCCGTCGGCTCGTCCAGCCACGCGCCGTGGATGTCGCGCAGCGCGCGGCCGACCTGCGGATGGGCGGCGACGGTCAGCGCCGTCGCTTCCAGCGCGCCGCGGCGCGTGCCCTCCAGCGCGAGCCGGCCGCTGACGTAGGACGCGAGGCCGACGTCGACCGCGCCGGTCTGGCGGATCAGGATGTCGAGCCCCGAGTCGATGACGTCGGGCCCTGGCTCGTGCTGGAACTCAGCGGCCAGGCCGCCGAGCGCGTCGAGCCAGCGGTCGTGGCGTTCGGAGCGATCGCGCAGCTGCGCGAGCTCGGCCTCGGCGTTGGCCAACGCCGTGCGCGCCTCGTGCTCGCCACGGGTCTCGACGCCGACGATCGCGATCAGCGGCGCCTCACCCGGCGCGACCGGCAGGCGGTAGACGATGGAGCGCGCGGTGATAGCGGCGCTGCCCGGGCCGGCGACGCTACCGCCCCAGGGCGGGTGCTCGACCTCGGCGCCGGGCAGGTCTGCGGCGAAGTGCTCGCGCATGGTCGCGCCGGCGCGGTGGGCGGCGATGGTGGGGAGGAGCTCGCCGGGCGCGGGGGCGCCTTCGATCGCTGTCAGCGTCGTATTGGCCCACGCGAGACGCAGTGGCTCCGGGCCCGAGATCAGCGCGACCGGCACGGGCGCACGCTCGACGGCGGCGCGAAAGGCAGCCTCCGGCGGTGCGTCGCGCGGTGTGGCACCGCGCGCCGCGGTGATCGCATCATGCAGCGGCGCGCCCGCGCCCGTGGCATGACGCACCGCCACGACCCGCGCCGCGTCGGCGAGCGCGTAGCGGCGCGGTCCGGAGCCGGTGCGCACGGGCTCGGGGAAGCCGTGACGGCGTTCCCAGGTGCGCAGCCGCTCACGCGAGACGCCCGTCAGCGCCGAGAAGCGTGTCGCGCTGACGGTCTGCCCACGTGTGTCCACCCCGCTCATCTCTGCAGTTGTTGCCCATCTGACGGCTGCCCATGCATGTCCACCTTGCGCGGCGTCGCCCAAGGACGAGGATGGGCCCATCCCCAGAACTGGGGATGGCGGGCAGGGGACATCCACTGGAGGGAACATGCACCCCACGACGGCGAGCGGCGACGACGTACGCGCCCTGCTGCATCGATGGCACTTCGAAGGCGACCGGGACGCACGCGACGAGGTCGCGGCCCGGATGATGCCGCTGGCGCGCAGCCTCGCGCGGCGCTACGCCAACAAGGGCGAGCCGCTGGACGACCTCGAGCAGGTCGCCTGCCTCGGCCTGATCAAGGCCATCGACCGCTTCGACCTCAGCCGCGAGGTGCGCTTCGCGACATACGCGGTCCCGACGATCGCCGGCGAGCTCAAGCGCCACTTCCGCGACCGCGGCTGGATGATGCGCGTGCCGCGTGAGGTCCAGGAGCTCAGCGGCAAGCTCGGTGTCGTGCGCGAGCGACTGGTCTGCGACCTGTCGCGCTCACCGACCGTCGCCGAGCTGGCGCGGGCCACGGGCGCCGACGAGGATCGCGTGCTGGAGGCGCTGGCCGCGGCCCAGGCCTATCGCACGCTCTCGCTCGACCAGCCGTTTCAGGACGGCACCGGCCCGTTGGAGGCGATCGGCGACGACGACCTCGGCTTCGAGCAGGCCGAAGCGCGGGCGATGCTCGCCACCGGCCTCCACGAGCTGGCCCCGCGTGAGCGCGAGATCGTCCGGCTGCGCTACTTCGAAGGACTCACCCAGCGGGAGATCGCCGAGCACATCGGGATCTCGCAGATGCACGTCTCGCGCCTGATCCGGCGCACCGTGCAACAGCTGCGCGAGCAGATCACGCTGCCGGCTGCCGCATAGGACGGGGCGCGAACGGAGAAGACCTGGGGCGTCGCCATGACGCCTCAGGAATCACAACGGCACGCGCGCTCCGACGAGGACGAGGGCGAGCGGCTGGACCGCGAGCTCATCGAACTGCTCAACGAGCTGCGCGTTGTCATGCCCGGCGTGCAGGTGCTCTTCGGCTTCCTGCTGACCGTGCCGTTCCAGCAGCGCTTCGCGACGATCGACGACTTCCAGCGGATCGTCTACTTCGTGACGTTGCTGCTCGTCGCCGCGTCCTCAGCGTTCCTGATGGGGCCGTCGGCGTTTCACCGGCTGACGTTCCGCGAGGGGCAGAAGCCCTACCTCGTCGAGCTGGGCACGCGCCAGACGATCGTCGGCATGGCGCTGCTGGCGCTGGCGATGAACGGCGTCCTGCTGCTGCTCACCGATCTGCTGTTCCACACCACCACGGTCGCGATCGTCGTGGCGGCGATGGTCGGCCTGTTCGGCTGGCTGTGGTTCGGCCTTGCGTTGCGGCGCCGCGCTTCGGGCAGAACCGAGTGGTGATGATGGGCCTGCTGGGGTAGGCCGCTCGGCATGAGCCTCTCCGTGCCCGTTCTGGAAGTTCCGCAGCCCGTCGAGCCGCCGACGCCGGTCGCGCCGCCCGAGCCCTCGCCGGTCCCGACCGACCCCGAGCCGCCGGTGCAGCCCGACACGCCGGGCCATCCGGTCGGCCCCGACGTGCCCGAGCCCGACACACCGCGCGAGGATCCGATCGATCCGCCGGCGCCCGCGGAGTAGGTTCCCGGCGTATGGGCTTCGACCAATACCACGAGCCGCCGGAGGAGCTGCCGGCGGAGACCCGCACGTTCGCGCGGCTCTGCGCGTCGCTGACCGAGGAGGCCGAGGCGATCGGCTGGTACGAGCAGCGGCTGGCCGTCGAGCAGGATCCTGAGGCGCACGCCGTGATGAGCGACGCCGTCGGCGAGGAGTACAAGCACTTCTCGATGGACTTGGAGTTCTTGCTGCGCCGCAAGCCGAAGTGGCGCCAGATCGCTGAAGGCGTGCTGTTTCAGGACGGCGACATCGTCGAGCACGGCGAGGCAGCCGAGGCGGCGGCGGGCGATGAGGGCGGGGGAGACGAGGGCGGCGGCTCGTCGCCGCGCGCGTCTGCCGATGGCTCGCTGGGCATCGGCTCGCTGAAGGCGGGTGCGCGATGAGCGGCCATCTGCTGCGCGGCCATGCGCCGATCTCCGAGGCCGGCTGGAAGCTGATCGACGAGGAGGCGCGCGATCGCCTGACGCCGGGGCTGGCCGCTCGGCGGCTGGTGGACTTCGACGGGCCGAAGGGGTGGACATACTCGGCGACCAACCTGGGCCGGGTGGCCGACGGCGAGATCTCGCCGCTGGATCACGTCGAGGGTCGCGTGCGCCGGGTCCTGCCGCTGGTCGAATTGCGTGCGCGCTTCACGGTCTCACGTGCTGAGCTCGCGGCGGGCGACCGGGGCGCCGATGACGTCGACTTCGATGACCTGGACGCGGCTGCCCAGCGGGTGGTCGTCGCCGAGAACGCGGCGGTCTTCCATGGCTGGTCGGAGGCCGGGATCGACGGGGTTGCGCGGGTCTCGCCGCATGATCCGATTCCGTGCGGCGACGTCATTGATCGCTGGCCGTCACACGTGGCGCGTGCGGTGGAGACGCTGTTGCGCAACGGGGTGAGCGGGCCCTACGGGCTGGCGCTCGGCCGCGAGGAGTACACCCGCGTGACCGAGACCGCCGAGCACGGCGGCTACCCCTTGTTCGACCACCTCCGCAAGATCCTCGGAGGACCGATCGTCTGGGCCCCGGGCGTTGATGGCGGCATCGTGTTGTCACTGCGCGGCGGGGACTTCCTGTTCGAGTCCGGTCAGGACATCTCCGTGGGCTATGAGTCGTACGATGCTGACGCGGTGACGCTGTACCTCGAGGAGTCCTTCTCGTTCCGCGTGGCGTCGCCGGAGGCGGCGGTGGCGATCGTGCGGTAGGGGCCTGGGGCCGGGGGTGCGGTGTGGGGTTGGTGGGGCCGGCGCTCCGCGACGATCGCCACCGCGCTCGGGTGGTCTGGGGCGTTGGGTGAAAGTGTTGGGGCGTGGTTCGGTGTTCGGTTTGTGTGGGCACCGAACGGGCGTCGCGCGGATGTCGACATCACGGATCGCCGTCTCGTCCCGACGTGCTCGCGCCGCCAACGCGCGTCGCGCGACCCGTCACGAGTCCGTGATGGGCTCCGGCATGAGGGTCATTCGTACGGAGGTGCTCGCAGAGAGCACTTCCATACGAATGACCTGCGCGAAACACGTCCGCACGAGACTGGCTGGCACCTAGACGTTGAGAGGCAATGTCTAAGTGCCAGCCGTTGCCAAAAGGCACCCGAGCCGCCGTCCCGGGCGCCGGCGGACGACGAGCCAGCGCCGCGAGCCACCGGCCCCGCTCACTCCCCTGACCCCCGCGACCGCGGCAAACGGCCCGGGGGCATGACCCAAGGAGCACAAACTCCCATGAGTACCCCGCAGCGTACCCACGCGCCCACGATGGTCGTCGTCGACCGCCAGACCGCAGACGTTCTGCGTCTGGAGGCCAAGAAGGTCGCGATGTTCGAGCACGACCTCTTCGAGGACTTGCTGGACTTCAGTCCCGATGCCCAGTGCGGACTGTTCCTGCGCTATCGCGACGTCTTCGATCTCATCGAGGCCGTCGGCTGTGACCCCGACAAGGTCGACCCGACCAAAGAGACCTACGAAGTCCCCCTGACCGAGGACTTGATCAACCTTCTCGGTCTCCGTCGCTACGACCTGGCGATGAGCAACGCCGACCGGCTCCCCGACGGCATCGAGCCGATCTCACCCGAGACGCTCGGGGCCATCACCCACGACCGTCTCGCCGCCCAAACACTGGATCGTCTCTTCAGCACCTACGCCAAAGCCACCAAGGCCTGAGGTACACCGCGCGGCTGCCGTGATCATGTTCGCGGCAGCCGCGGGGTCGTCGCCGCAGTTCGCAACCTCCGCATCGGCGCTCGCTGCGTCAGGGCCGGAGGCCGGTGTCGCCCATTCCCGACGTGGGTGGCGTAGACGGCATCAGCATGCCGTGCTTGCGCTCTCGCCACACCGACACGGTGTCCTCAAGCGCTTGGCGTTCCTGCGATGGAAGCACGGCGCAGCGGGTGGCGGTGAGCACGCCGATTTGCACGGGTGGGCCGAGTCCTGTGGCCGTCGCGCGGATCACGTCGTCGGCGGCTTCGAACGCGATCATCTGGGCCGGATCGAGGTCGAGTCCGCTGAGCCCGAGGTAGTCCGAGCGGCTCAGCGCGAAGCGGGCAAGCTCGCCGCCGTTGCCCACGGCTGTGAAGTTAGGGTGGAACTCCGCGTGTCCGCCTTCGGTCACCCGGAGCAGGTAGCTCGCGCGGTCCTTTTCGCTCTACCAGGCGAAGAGGCCGTTGGCGGCCGTTGCTATCTGCTCTGGTGACGCAAGGGCCGATGTCGCACGGGCTCTCGCCGTTTGAATGGCCGCGAGGATGGCGGTCTTGCCGTCGACCGCGCTTGGGTGGCGGCCGACGGTGAGCTCCTGCATGCCGGCATCGAGTTCTTGCTGGATCGCGATGCTGCCTGCCGTTCCCCAAAGGATGCCCGCGGGGGAGGCGAACAGCTTGAGCACACGGTCGCGCATCGCTCCTTGGGTGCGTTGGCTATCGGCGGCCAGCACGATGCCGTCGCGGCAGCGCAGGCCGAGGACCAGCGTCTCGCAGCAGCGCCAGCTCAGCTTCGGCGCCGGAAGACCGACTTCGTCGCCATGTCGGGATATCGGTCATACACGTCGGTCAGCAGATCCTCGAAGGACATCGAGGCCACGGAGGACTTCGTCGCGAAGAGCTGTTGAACCGCTGCCGGATAGGCCTTCCCGGCCTCCGCCAGGATTTCGCCGCCACGGGCGACGCCCGCCGGTGTCGCCCGATGCAGCGTCCAGGACTGCCCGCTGACCGGTACCTGCTCCACCAAACCCCCGGCGACCAAGGCGTCGAGATCCTCGTAGATCTGCTTGCTCATCGGGCCGTAGTTGTAGGGGCGGAAGTCGTACTTCTGGGCGGCAGGCACATCGGCCTCGCGTTCGAAGAGGAACATCCCCTTCTGGAGGCGCACAGGATCCAAACCTTCGGGCGCACCCTCGAAGGCGATAAACAACGCAAGCCAGTCCCGACGTATCACCGTCCGAATGGTCGCACCATCGTCGGACCTCCTGTCATCCAGCGGCGCGCTCCTACGCCAGCCCCTCCGCCTCGTACTCCCGCAGATACCCCTCGAACAGCCGCCGGTGCCCCTCCTCGTCGCGGAGGATCGCGATGACCATGTCGTTGGTCACCGGGTCGACGCCTTCGGTCGCCTCGATGACCGCGTTGTAGTGCTCGATCGCGCCGGTCTCGGCCTCGATGACGCCCTTGATGACGTGGACGACGTCGGTCTGGTGCTCGGGTGGCTGGAGGTAGCTCTGCTCGGCGGTGAAGTCCATCGAGCCCGGCACGACCCCGTAGAGCTCCTTGATGCGCGCGGCGAACTGCTGCGCGTGACCGAGCTCCTCTTGGATGTCGGCGTTCAGGGACTCGATGATCTCCTGGGCACGGACCCCATCTGGATTTACGGAGTTCGAGATGTAGGACATGACCGTCTCGATCTCCATCCAGTAGGCCTTCTCGAGCATCTTGATGATCTCCTCGCGCTCGGAGGACTTGTCATCGGCCAGGATGCCCTGACTCGCGTTTCGCGTGGTGGTCATGTGGTGAGCCCTACCCGTAGCTCCCTGACCCCGAATCACGAGGAGGCACATCGGCAATGGCCGACACCCTGAACGGCAAGAAGGTGGCAATCCTGGTCGCCAACGAGGGCATTGAGCAGGTCGAACTCACCGAACCGCGCAAGGCGCTCCAAGACGCCGGCGCGACCGTCGAGCTGCTCGCACCGGAGTCCGGTGAGGCTCAGGCGTTCAACCATCTCGACAAGGCCGACAGCTTCCCGATCGACCGCGCGGTGACCGACGCGAGCGCCGCGGAGTACGACGCGTTGATGTTGCCGGGCGGCGTCGCCAACCCCGACAACCTGCGCACACACCCCGAGGCCGTCGCGTTCGTCCGCGCGTTCTTTGACGCCGGCAAGCCGGTCGCGGCGATCTGCCACGCGCCGTGGACATTGGTCGAGGCCGACGTCGTCCGCGGGCGCACGGTCACCTCGTGGCCGTCGCTGCAGACCGACCTGCGCAACGCCGGAGCTACCTGGGTCGACGAGGAAGTCCATGTGGACACCGACCCACCCACCCTCGTCACGTCAAGAAAGCCCGACGACCTGAAGGCCTTCAACGCCAAGATGATCGAGGAGTTCGCCGAGGGCCCGCACGAGGGCAACAAGCCCGCCGAGCGCTTCGAGAAGGGCGCTACCAGGGCCTAACGGCAAGGCTTGCCCGCGCAAGAATGCCTGCGGGGCGTGTGCAAAGCACGCCCCGTCGGGCACACTTCACGGTCCATGCCCCGTTCGATCTGGACCGGCGCCATCAGCTTCGGGCTCGTCACCGTGCCCGTCAAGCTGTACAGCGCAGTCAACCGCAAGACCGTCCGCTTCAACCAGCTCAACGCCAAGACGGGCTCGCGGATCGCGCAGAAGCGCGTCGACGCCTCCACCGGGGAGGAGGTTGCCTACGAGGATCTGGTCAAGGGCTATGAGATCTCGTCGGACCGCTATGTGGTGATCGACCCGGCCGAGCTCGACTCCGTCCAGCCCGCCAAGACGAAGACGATCGACATCGAGGACTTCGTCGACCTCGAGGAGATCGACCCGATCTTCTACGACCACCCGTACTACCTCGCACCCGGGGCCGGCGGCGCCAAGCCGTACCGCCTGCTGCTGGAGGCGATGCGCGACACCAACCGCGTCGCGATCGCCAAGGTCGTCATCCGCCAGAAGGAGAGCCTGGTCGCGATCCGGCCGCTGGCCGACCACGACGTGCTCGAGATGGCGACGATGCTCTTCGCCGACGAGGTCGTCGACCCCGCCCGCCTCGACGACATCCCCGCCGCCGAGGACGTCAAGACCAACAAGCGCGAGATCGACATCGCCAAGCAGCTGATCGAGTCGCTGGCCGGCGAGTTCGAGCCGACCAAGTACAAGGACACCTACCGCGAGGCCGTCCTCGAGATGATCGAGAAGAAGGCCGCCGGCGAGGAGATCGTCATCCAGCCCGAGGACGAGGAGACCGTGCCGGTCCCCGATCTCATGAGCGCGCTGAAGGCGAGCCTCGACGCGGTGCGCGAGCGCACGGACGACGAGGACGGCGATGGGGGCGAGGCGAAGAAGCCCGCGCGCAAGCGGGCCAGCGCGTCGAAGTCGGGCACGACCAAGAAGGCCAAGACCGCGGCGAAGTAGCGGCGCGCCCGATCGCGGCTGTCGGCCGCGATCGCCGGGTACGTCGGCGGCGTGCCGGAACCGCGCCAGCCCCGTCTCAGGAAGGTCGATTGCAGCGGTCCCGGCCTGCGCCGCGTCAAGCGCGGCCGCGGCTTCTCGATTCTCGACCCCGATGGCGAGCGCGTCGAGGAGCCCGAGATTCTGACCCGCGTCAACGAGCTGGTGATCCCGCCCGCGTGGCAGGACGTGTGGATCTGCCCCTATCCCGGCGGCCACATCCAGGCCACCGGCATCGACCAGCGCGGGCGCAAGCAGTACCTCTACCACCCGCGCTGGCGCGCCCGCCGCGACCAGGCCAAGTTCGAGGACATGGTCGTCTTCGCCCGCACGCTGCCGGCCTTGCGCGCCCGTGTCGAAGACGACCTGGCCCGCCAGGACTTCTCCGCCGATCACGTCCTCGCCCTGGCCGTCCGCCTCCTGGACCGCGGCTTCTTCCGGATTGGCACCGAGGACTACGCGGTGACCAACGAGACCTACGGCCTGGCGACGATGAAGCAGCGCCACGTGCAGGTCCGCGACGGCGTCCTGTACTTCGACTACCCCGCCAAGCACGGCAAGCGTCGGATCCAAGCTGTCGTGGATCCCGACCTCGGCGACGACCTCTGCCGCCTCAAGCGCCGCCGCGGGGGCGGCGACGAGCTGCTGGCCTACAAACGCAACCGCCGCTGGGTCGACATCAAGTCCTCCGACATCAACGCCTGGCTGAAACAAGCAACCGGCGAGGACGTCAGCGCCAAGGACTTCCGCACCTGGGGCGCGACCGTCCTCGCCGCCGTCGGCCTCGCCGTCAGCCCGGTGCCGCCGACCAAGACCGCCCGCAAGCGCGCGATGGCGCGCGTCGTCAAGGAGGTCGCCCACCACCTCGGCAACACGCCGGCGGTCGCGCGCGCGTCCTACATCGACCCGCGCACCTTCGATCGCTACCTCGACGGCGTCACGATCGCCGGCACGCTGCCCGGCCTCGCCGAGGCCGGCGACGGCACGGCGATCCAGGGCGCCGTCGAAAGCGCGGTGCTGGAGCTGCTGACCGGCGAGGACTCACCGGCGATGGCGCCACCCGGCGGCGAGGAGATCGCCGCCGAGCTCGCGAAGGCCGCTTAGGCCTGCGCCTCTTCCTCGTCCAGCGCCGCGACCGCCTCATCGCGCGAGCCGCGGATCGTGAAGATCTGATCCAGCCCCGTGATCTCGAACGTCTTGGCGATGTTCTGGTCGACGTTGACGATCGTCAGGCGGCCGTCACGCGAGCGCAGGCGCTTGACCGTGCCGATCAGGACGCCGAGGGCCGTCGAGTCCAGGAAGGTCGTCTCGCCGAGATCCACGACGATCCGCGACTTGCCGCCCTCGATCGCCTCGCCGAGCGCGGTCTTCAGCTCGGGCGCGGTGAACAGGTCGATCTCGCCGCGGACGGCGACGACCTGCGTCGACGCGTCAACGGGGTCCTGGGTGAGTGCGAAATCCGGTGGCATCGTGTTCCTTCAGTGTGACGAATCTGCCTGGGCGCTGATCAGTCGCGGAAGGCGAGCTGGAGCAGCAGCTCCGAGCCTTCTGCGGAGATGTCCGAGGCCACGTGCTCGAACACGTTCCCGACCCCGGGAAGCGACGCGGCGGCGACGAGCGCGTCTGCGCCGCCTGAGGCCAACGGCCCGACGCGCAGCGACAGCCCCGCGGGCTCGGCATGGACATGGACGGTGACGCGGCCGTTGGCCGTGTGGCCGGGCGCGTGGGCGGCGACCGCGTCGGTCAGCAGGAGCGCGTCGTCGAGGCGGTCGATCGGGCACTGCGCGCGCGCGGCGAGCATCCCGACGACGCGGCCGAGGACCGGGCCGAGCAGCTCGGCCCGGCGGACGGTCAGCGTCGCCTCGTTGACGGTGGACAGCTCGGGGCTCATGCCGACGCTTCCCGGACGCCGTCGAGCTCGAAGACCATCCGGACCTCGGTCTGGTCCTGATCGTTGGTGCCGAGCTCCAGCGACGAGGCAAGCGTGGCGATCAGCGGCAGGCCAAGCCCGAGGCCCGGGCTGTCGGGGCGCGGCAGGATGCCGCGGCCCTCGTCGCTGACGACGACCGTCAACGCCCCGTCGGCCAGCCCGGCGCACACGCTCATCGGACCGTCGCCGTCGGGGTAGGCGTGCACGACGACGTTGGTGCACGCCTCCGTGACCGCCAGCTTGACGTCGGCCAGCGCGTGGTCGGGCACGTCGAGAGCATCGCCGAGCCCGCCGAAGGCATGACGGACAACGGCCACGTTCTCGGCGCGGGCCGGCAGGGTCAGCTCGAAGTCGGGCGTCAGAAGGCTCCTGGTGGCGGTCGTGCCGGGGCGTCCCAGCCCCGGGGATCTCATCGGCTGGATATGCCCAGCCGGTGGTCGTCTTATTCGCGACGACGCGCGGACGGGCGCGAAGCGGGATGAGCATATCGGTCGCTGCCCCGGAATTCGGCGACGCACGCGCGCTTTAAACACGTCGGGCCGCCTGAAGGCGACCCGACGCGGCCACGTCGAGCGGCCAGATACACGACGAGCCGTCACGGGGGACGGCTCGACGCGTGTGGGGGAGGTCATCGCATCGCACCGGGGCAGGGTCCGGCGCTCTCCGTGACGCGATCTGGGCGGGAGCATCGATCCCGCAGAGCCCAATATGCCCTGGGCCGATGGGCGCAAACACAACCGATCCGAGATACCGGAATCCGGTTTGCACGCAGACGATCTCCCTGCTCGCACCACGTGTCTAGAGGGGTGCGCAGCGGCTGTATGCGATCGCGTACGGCTGTCCAATTTGGAGTGCTCTTGCTACGCTGCCGGGCTCCTTCTCACGCTCGAGAAGCCGGCACCTAGGGCGCCGGACGACCGAGCCTCCGTGCCCCCGGGCCGCCACGGGACACCTCATGACGATCTCTCGCTTTCCTCAGGCCGACGGCCTGTACGACCCCCGCTACGAGCACGACGCGTGTGGCGTCGCCATGGTCGCGCGGCTGGACAACCAGCCCGACCACGGCGTCATCCACCGCGCGCTCACGGCGCTAGACAACCTGGAGCACCGCGGCGCAGAGGGCGCAGACATCCGCACCGGCGACGGCGCGGGCATCCTCGTCCAGATCCCCGATGCGTTCTTCCGGCAGGTCGTCGACTTCGAGTTGCCGCCGCGCGGCGCCTATGGCGTCGCCGTCTGCTTCCTCCCGCGCGACCCACAGCAGCGCCGCAAGCTCGAAGAGCTGATCGAGCTCAACATCCGCATCGAGGGCCAGCAGCTGCTGGGCTGGCGCGACGTCCCGGTCGACCTCGACCATGTCGGCGACACGGCCAACGCCTCGCGCCCGCACGTCAAGCAGCTGTTCGTGGGCGCCGGTCCGGGCTTCACCGAGGACCAGGACCGCTTCGAGCGCAAGCTCTACGTCATCCGGCGGATCGTCGAGCTGGCCGCCGGCCCCGACTTCTACGCCCCGAGCTTCTCCTCGCGCACCTGCGTGTACAAGGGGATGTTGATCTCCCACCAGCTGCGCAACTTCTACCCGGACCTCAAGGACGAGCGTTTTGGCTCGGCCCTGGCCCTGGTGCACAGCCGCTTCTCGACCAACACGTTCCCCAGCTGGGACCTCGCGCACCCGTTCCGCGTCATCGCCCACAACGGCGAGATCAACACGCTGATGGGCAACGCCAACTGGATGCGCGCGCGCGAGTCGCAGCTGGCCTCCGAGCTGTTCGGCCTCGACCTCCAGAAGGTCCTGCCGATCGTGCGCCCCGGCGGGTCGGACTCGGCGACCTTCGACAACGTCCTCGAGCTGCTGATGCTCGCCGGCCGCTCGCTGCCGCACGCGGCGATGATGATGATCCCCGAGGCCTACGCTGACCGCGACGACCTCCCGGACCACCTCAAGGGCTTCTACGCCTTCCACTCCTGCCTGATGGAGCCGTGGGACGGGCCGGCGTCGGTCTGCTTCACCGACGGCACCGTCGTCGGCGCGACGCTGGACCGCAACGGGCTCCGTCCCGGCCGCTGGGTGGAGACCACCGACGGCTACGTCATGCTTGGCTCGGAGACCGGCATGCTGCCGGTCGCGCCCCAGGAGGTCGTGCGCCTCGGTCGCCTCGCGCCGGGCAAGCTGTTCCTCGTCGATCTCGAGGCGGGTCGCATCGTCGACGACGCCGAGGTCAAGGAGCAGGTCGCCACCGCCCAGCCCTACAGCCGCTGGTTTGACGAGAACGTCGTGCGCTTCGACGATCTCCCGCTGCGTGAGGGGCTGACGCTGGCCCAGCCGCTGCGCGACCTGCAGCTGGCGTTCGGCTACAGCCAGGAGGACCTGCGCGTCCTGATGGCGCCGATGGCCAAGAACGGTGAGGAGCCGCTCGGCTCGATGGGCAACGACAACGCGCTGGCCGTGCTGTCAGACCAGCGCCCAGCGTTGTTCTCCTACTTCAAGCAGCTCTTCGCGCAGGTGACCAACCCGCCGATCGACCCGATCCGCGAGTCGATCGTCATGTCGCTGGGCACCGGCGTCGGCGCCGAGGGCAACCTGCTCGAGGCCGCGCCCGAGCACGCGCGCCAGCTGGTCATGGACCAGCCGATCCTGCGCAACGGTGAGCTCGAGACGCTGCGCTCGCTGGAGCACCCGTGGTTCAAGTCGCACACGATCGACATCACCTGGCCGGTGCAGGACGGCCCCGAGGGGCTGCACGCCCGTCTGGCCGAGATCTGCGACGAGGCCCACGACGTCATCGCCACCGGCGTCAACATCCTGATCCTCAGCGACCGCGGGATCGGCAAGCGCCGCGCGCCGATCCCGTCGCTGCTGGCCGTCGCCGCCGTGCACCACCACCTGGTGCGCGAGGGCACGCGCCTGCAGACCGGCCTCGTGCTGGAGTCCGGCGAGCCGCGCGAGGTGCATCACTACGCGACGCTGATCGGCTACGGCGCCAGCGCCATCAACCCCTACGTCGCCTTCGAGACCGTCGACGCGATGGTCGCCGAGGGGCGTATCCCCGGTGTCGAATCCGCCGACGAGGCCGAGCGGCTGACGGTCAAGGCGATTGGCAAGGGCCTGCTCAAGACGATCTCCAAGATGGGGATCTCGACGATCCAGTCCTACTGCGGCGCGCAGATCTTCGAGGCCGTCGGCCTCGAGAAGCCGCTGATCGACCGCCACTTCTGCGGGACCGCGTCACGTATCGGCGGCGTCGGCCTCGAGGTCTTGGCCCAGGAGGCGCTGGACCGCCACGAGCGCGGCTACGGCCTGCCGGAGGACCTGCTGCCGGTCGGCGGCGTCTACGCCTGGCGCCGCGACGGCGAGCACCACATGTGGAACCCGGAGACGATCGCGGCGCTGCAGCACGCGGTGCGCGGGAATGACGACCCCGCCCGCCCCGCCCAAGACAAGTACGACGAGTACGCGCGGATGGTCAACGAGAGCGCCACGCGCAAGGCAACGCTGCGCGGGCTGTTGAAGTTCCGCGGCGGCGCCGAACCGATCCCGCTCGACGACGTCGAGCCTGCCAAGGAGATCGTCAAGCGCTTCGCCACCGGCGCGATGTCGCTGGGCTCGATCTCCACCGAGGCCCACGAGAACCTGGCGATCGCCATGAACCGCCTCGGCGGGCGCTCGAACACGGGCGAGGGCGGGGAGGACCCGCGGCGCTTCGTCCGCGACGAGAACGGCGACCTGCGCCGCTCGGCGATCAAGCAGGTGGCCTCGGGCCGCTTCGGCGTGACGATCCACTACCTGGTCAACGCCGACCAGCTGCAGATCAAGATGGCCCAGGGCGCCAAGCCCGGCGAGGGCGGCCAGCTGCCCGGCCACAAGGTCGACACCTACATCGGCTCGGTCCGGCACACGACGCCGGGCGTCGGCCTGATCTCGCCGCCGCCTCACCACGACATCTACTCGATCGAGGATCTCAAGCAGCTCATTTACGACCTGCGCTGCGCCAACCCCAAGGCGCAGGTCTCGGTCAAGCTCGTCTCCGAGGTCGGCGTCGGCACGGTTGCCGCGGGCGTCGCGAAGGCCAACGCCGACCACGTCGTCATCGCCGGCCACGACGGCGGCACGGGCGCCTCGCCGCTGAGCTCGATCGTCGCCGCCGGCGCGCCGTGGGAGATCGGCCTGGCCGAGACCCAGCAGACGCTGCTCAAGAACGACCTGCGCTCGCGCATCGTCGTCCAGACCGACGGCCAGCTGAAGACCGGCCGCGACGTCGCGATCGCCGCGATGCTCGGGGCCGACGAGATGGGCTTCTCGACCGCGCCGTTGATCGCGACGGGCTGCATCATGATGCGCGCCTGTCACCTCAACACCTGCCCGGTGGGTATCGCCACGCAGGATCCGGAGCTGCGCAAGCGCTTTCAGGGCACGCCAGAGCACGTCGTCAACTTCTTCTTCTTTGTGGCCGAGGAGCTGCGCGGCATCATGGCCTCGCTCGGCATCGCCAAGATGGAGGACTTGATCGGCCGCGTCGACCTGCTCGAGGCCGACGAGGCCATCGACCACTGGAAGGCGCGCGGGATCGACCTCACGCACCTGCTCACGTTCCCGCGTGACGTGGACGCGACCAAGCCGCGCCACCGCACGCAGGCGCCGCCGCCGGTGCTCGACGACGCGCTGGACCACATCCTGTTGGAGAAGGCGCGGCCGGTCGTCGAGGGCGGCGACCAGCACGTCGACATCAACGTGCCGGTGCGCAACGTCAACCGCTGCGTCGGCGGCATGCTCTCCTCGCGGATCGCCGAGCTGCACGGCCGCGACGGCCTGCCGGCCGGCTCGGTCGACGTGACGTTCACCGGCTCGGCCGGGCAGTCGTTCGGCGGCTGGCTGGCGCCCGGGGTGACGTTCACCCTGCACGGCGACGCCAACGACTACACGGGCAAGGGCCTGTCGGGCGGCACGGTCGTCGTCACGCCGCCCGAGGGCGTCACCTTCGACGCCCAGGACAACGTCATCGTCGGCAACACGGTGCTCTACGGCGCGACGTCGGGCAAGGCGTTCCTGCGCGGCCTGGCGGGCGAGCGCTTCGCGGTCCGCAACTCGGGGGCCAGCGCGGTCGTCGAAGGCGTCGGTGACCACGGCTGCGAGTACATGACCGGCGGCCGCGTGGTCGTCCTCGGTGCCACGGGCCGCAACTTCGCGGCCGGCATGAGCGGCGGCTTCGCCTACGTCTTGGACGCCGACGGCAGCTTCCGCTCGCGCGTGAACCCGACGATGCTCAACCAGCTCGAAGAGCTGTCTGACGACGACAGCACCGAAGTGCGCGGCTTGGTGCAGGAGCACTTCGACCGCACGGGCTCGACCGTCGCGTCCGGGCTGCTGGAGGACTGGGAGAGCGCCCGCGGGCGCTTCGTCAAGGTCTTCCCGGCCGACTACAAGCGCGTGCTGGCCGAGCAGGCCGCCGCGGCTACCGCGACAACAGAAGAGGTCGCCGCATGACCACGACACTCCACGCCACAACCGTGGTCATCGACGTCAAGCGGGCCGCGTAGCCATGGGTGAGCTCGGAGGCTTCCTCAAGATCGACCGCTCCAACGTCTCTTACCGAGACGCGCAGGAGCGGGTGGGCGACTTCCAGGAGTTTCTGGTCCAGAAGCCCGACGCGGAGCTGGCGGCCCAGGGCGCGCGCTGCATGGACTGCGGCGTGCCGTTCTGCCACAACGGCTGCCCGCTGGGCAACCTGATCCCGGACTGGAACGACCTCGTCTACCGCGAGCGCTGGCCCGACGCGATCAAGCAGCTGCACGCCACCAACAACTTCCCGGAGTTCACCGGCCGGCTCTGTCCGGCGCCGTGCGAGGCCTCCTGCGTGCTGGAGATCCGCGAGGGCGACGCGGTCACGATCAAGCAGATCGAGAACTCCATCATCAACCGCGCCTTCGACGAGGGCTGGGTCGTGCCCCAGCCGCCGGCGATCGAGACCGGTCGCAGCGTCGCGGTCGTCGGTGCCGGCCCGGCCGGCATGGCCGCCGCCCAGCAGCTGCGCCGCGCCGGCCACGCCGTCGTGCTCTTCGAGCGCGACGAGGCGGGGGGCGGCCTGGTGCGCTTCGGCGTGCCGGACTTCAAGATCGAGAAATGGATCGTCGAGCGGCGGCTGGACCAGCTGCGCGCCGAGGGCGTCGACGTCCGCTGCGGCGTTGACGTCGGCGTCGACGTGACCGCTGAGCAGCTGCGCGCGGAGTTCGACGCGGTCGTGCTGACGATCGGCTCGCGTGTTCCGCGCGACCTGCCGGTCCCGGGCCGCGAGCTCGACGGCATCCATCCCGCGATGGACTACCTCTACGTCCGCAACCGCGCGATCGCGCAGGAGCTCGGCCCGGAGCCCAGCGCGACACCGCCCGCGCCGGTGGAGATCACGGCGGCCGGCAAGCACGTCATCGTCATCGGCGGCGGCGACACGGGTGCCGACTGCGTCGGGCACTCGATCCGCGAGGGCGCGCTGAGCGTCACGCAGCTCGAGCTGCTGCCCGAGCCGCCGGCCAACCGCCCCGACGACCGCACGCCGTGGCCGCTGTGGCCGCAGAAGTTCCGGTTGTCCTATGCCATGGAAGAGGCCACTGCGATCGGCAAGGGCGAGCAAGACTTCTCGATCGTCACCACGCGCTTCGACGGCGAGGACGGTCGCGTCGGCGCGCTCCATTACGCCCAGGCCGCCGCCGCGCCGCCGTTCGCGCCCGTCGAGGGCACCGACGGCGAGATGCAGGCCGACCTCGTCCTGCTGGCGATGGGCTTCCTGCACCCCGAGCACGAGGGCATCGTCGAGCAGCTCGGCGTGGACCTCGATCAGCGCGGCAACATCAAGGCCTCCACCTACGCGACGTCGGTCCACGGCGTCTTCGCCGCCGGCGACGCCCGCCGCGGCCAGTCGCTGATCGTGTGGGCGATCAACGAGGGCCGCCAGGCGGCACGCATGGCCGATCGTTACCTGCACGAGCTCACCGCCGCCGAGCGCGAGCCCGTGCTGGCCGGCAACGTTCACGATGCGGACAACGGCCCCGAGGGCCCACCGTCGCATGCGGACGGCGCGGTGCCCGCCGAAGAAGAGTAGGGCGCTCAGCAAAACTTGACGCCTCCGTCATCTTCTGCGACGCTGGCGCGTATGTCCTCGGCAACGTCGCTTCCCACCGTCTGCCTGATCGGGGCCGGCTCGTCCGGCATCGCGGTCGCCAAGGCGCTCCACGAGCACGGCGTGCCGTTTGACTGCATCGAGGCCTCAGACCGTGTCGGCGGTAACTGGGTCTTCAACAACAGCAACGGCACGTCGGCCGCCTACCGCGACCTGCACATCAACACCTCGCGCGACCGCATGGCCTACTCGGACTTCCCGATGCCGGCCGACTACCCCGACTACCCGCACCACGCGCAGATCGCCGCCTACTTCGACACCTACGTCGACCACTTCGGCTTTCGCGATCACATCATCTTCAACACGCGCGTGGAGACGGTGTCGCGCGGCGCCGACGGCGTCTACACGGTCACGACCGACGACGGCGAGGTGCGCGAGTACGACGTCGTCCTCGTGGCCAACGGCCACCACTGGGACGCGCGCTGGCCCGAGCCGGCCTTCCCTGGCTCAGACACCTTCACCGGCACGCAGCTCCACGCCCACGAGTACATCGAGCCCTCCATCTTCGAGGGCAAGAACGTCGTCGTGCTCGGCATGGGCAACTCGGCAATGGACATCGCTGTTGAGTCCTCCTACGTCGCCGAGAGCACGTACTTGGCCGCCCGCCGGGGCGCCTGGATCATTCCCAAGTACCTCTTCGGCCGCCCGACCGACCACTTCAAGAACGACCCGCGGATCCCGTTCAAGATCCGCCAGAAGGCCGTCCAGCGGCTCGTCAAGCTCCACACCGGCGACCTCACCAAGTACGGCCTGCCCAAGCCCGACCACGCCTTCGGCGAGGCGCACCCGACGATCTCGGGCCGGATCCTCGACCGCATCCAGCACGGCCGTGTCGCGCCCAAGCCCAACATCAAGGCCTTGGACGGCGACCACGTGGAGTTCGTCGACGGCACCCGCGAGCCGGTCGACGTGGTGGTCTACTGCACCGGCTACAAGATCACGTTCCCGTTCTTCGGCGAGGACTTCGTCTCGGCGCCCGACAACCACATCGAGCTCTTTCGCCGCGTCTTTCATCCCGACTACGCCGACCTGGGGTTCGTCGGGCTGCTGCAGCCGCTCGGGTCGGTCATGCCGCTCGCCGAGGCCCAGGGCGAGTGGCTGGTCGACTACCTGCGCGGCCGCTACGCCCTGCCCTCGCCGGGTGAGCTGGCGACCGACATCCGCGAGGACCAGCAGGCGATGCACAAGCGCTATCTGGCCAGCAAGCGCCACACGATCCAGGTCGACTTCGAGGACTACCTCTGGCGGCTGGACAAGGAGCGCAAGCTGGGCGCCGAGCGCGCAGCGGCCCGTGGGCGCGCGCTGCCGGTGCCCCACCGCGCCAAGGACACCCCGCGCACCGCGAGCGCGACGGTCGCCGCGTGACCGTCGACGAGGGCTCGACAGCGGTCGCCGCGGGCAAGCGCGAGCGCACCAAGCAGGCCAACCGCACCGCAATCCTCGACGCGGCTCGTCTCGTCTTCGCCGACATCGGCTACGGGGCGGCATCGGTGCGCGACATCGTGCGCGGGACCGACCTGGCCACGGGCACGTTCTACAACTACTTCCCGGACAAGGAGTCGGTCCTCACCGCACTGCTGGACGAGACGGCGGGGGAGGCGCGGCTGCGCGTGCGTGCGGCGCGCCGCGGCGGCACCACGCTGGACGCGTTCGTGCGCGACGGCTTCCGGGCCTACTTCGACTACCTCATCGAGGATCGCGCGACGTCGGAGCTGCTGAGCCGCAACGCGGGGACGATCCGGGCGATGTTCGACGAGCCGTCGCTGGTCGCGGGCGTCGAGGAGCTCGCCGAGGACCTGCGCGCCGGGGTAGAAGCCGGTCTGATCCCTGACCACGACGTCGAGTACATGGCCGCGTCGATGGTCGGTGCCGCGTTCGAGGTCGGTGCGCGGATGCTCGACAGCGCAGAACCCGACCCCGCGCGGGCCACGGCGTTTATCTCCGGGCTCTTCATCGCGGGCCTCAGCGCCCGCGCCTGAGCGCTGCGCGCAACGTCTGTTGCGCGGACGCGGCACCGCAACTTCGATGGTGGCTACGCTGTCTTGGTTCTCAGCGCGCCGGAGCACACCGCGCGCCGACCCAACTCCCCGTCCCTCGACGCCGACAAAGGAGCACCCGCATTCCGATGCGACGTCTCGTTGCCACCTTCCTTCCCATCGCCGCTCTCGCCGCCGCCGCGCTCGTGCCGGCCAGCGCGTCTGCGGTCACCGTGGGCATCTCCGACCAGCAGGCCTCGACCTTCACCAACCCGCTCTACGCGCCGTTGAAGCTGAAGGTCGCTCGCTACATCGCCCCCTACGACGTCCTCAACGAGCCGGAGGAGAAGCGCAAGCTCGACTCCTGGATCCACAACGCCAAGCTCGCCAAGCAGACGATGCTGATCTCCTTCGAGCACGCCCGGACGAGGGCGCTGTACAACAAGGCGCCGTCGGTGGCGACCTACACCAAGGCGCTGAAGGCCTTCAAGAAGAAGTACGGGTCGAAGTTCGACATCTCGCCCTGGAACGAGGTCAACGTCTGCCAGGCGGCGGGCCGCATGGAGGGCCAGCCGGCGAAGATCTGCAAGTCGGCCACCGGGCCCAAGCTCGTGGCCCAGTACTACTCGGCCGCCAAGTCGGTCTTCGCGGGCCGCAAGGTCGTCGCGATCGACATCCTGGACGGGTTCAACGTCGGTGGCGCGGTCAGCTACCTGCGCAAGTTCAAGAAGTACGTCAAGGGCACGCCCAAGTACTGGGGCATCCACAACTACAGCGACACGAACCGCGGCTCGACCGCGCGCACCTCCCGGTTGATCAAGGAGATCAACAACAAGAAGTCGGAGGTCTGGCTGACCGAGACGGGCGGCCAGCTCAAGCTGCGCGGTGTCGTGGCGGGTGAGGCGAAGGCCGCACAGGCCCTGAAGTGCATGTTCTCGATGCCCAAGAAGTTCCCGCAGATCAAGCGCTTGTACATCTACCAGTTCAACGGCGCGGACTCGTCCAACGACTTCGACGCCGGGCTGATCGGTCCCGACAACTCGACCCGCCTGGGGTACGACGTCGTCAAGAAGCGCCAGTCGGCCACCTGCCACGCCTAGGGCGCGGCTGCGTTTCCAGGAGTAGTCGCGACGGGCGCCCCATGGGCGCCCGTCGCGCGTTCGGGGGGCGAGTGGGTGGGGATCGTAGACTGGGGGCGTGCCCACCTTCTGCCGCCACAACCGGCTCGTCGAGAACTGCCCGATCTGCTCCAAGAAGGAGCAGGTCTCCAGCCCGACGCGCTCGGTCGCACGGCGGCCCTCGCGGCCTGCCGGCTCGTCCGCCGTGCGCGCGCCGCGCAAGTCCGTCTCGTCCGGGATGACCGTGCGCCGGGTGCAGCGCGCGCCCGACGACGGCTACGAGCACGACCTGATCCCGGGCCTGCGGTCGAGCGTCGACGCGGGTCGTTTGGCCGACGAACTGGCCTTCAGCGCCGCGCGCCTGCGCGAGCTGTCCGACGCGCCTCCCGGCCTCTATGGCGAGGTCGCCGGGATGGGCGATCGCGAGGAGGCGGCGTGGCTGACGTTCCTGATCGCGTTCTTCTCGCCGCTGGACGCGGGGGATCCGTGGGCGGGCATTGCGGCTGCCCGGACGACCTGGGCCTCTGGTGAGCTGCCCGACCTCGAGGGTGTGCAGACGGGCCCGCGCACGGCGTTTGACGCCAAGCGCGGCGCGGCGGCGCTGGTGGCCTACCGAGCGTGGGCCGAGCGGCTGGGCGGCCAGATCCCGGCGCTGGCCGGCGAGGAGACGTGGACGCTGCAGCACCGTTACGACCGTGCCTTCGAGCGCCTCGGCCTGCCGGGCTTCGGCCGGCCGCAGCGGATGGAGTTCCTGATCCTGGCCCACCGGCTCGGGCTCGTCGAGCTCGACCCGTGGACGATGCACCTGGCCGCCGCGACGCCGACCGATCCGGTCGCGCTCTCGGCCAAGCGGCTGCTGGGCATCGGCGACCCGGTCCTGCTGCAACGCCGCCAGCGCGAGCTGGCCCACGGTGTCGACGTCCCGGTCGAGTCGCTGGACCTGGCGCTGTACAACTGGGCGGCGCCGGCGGATGCCGAGCGCTACACGGCCGGCGCGACGGTGGCGCTGGACGCTCGCGAGCGCGACCGGATCGCGCGGGCGCTGGGGCTGTAAGTGGGGCGCGTCGCGTTGGGGCGCGCCGTGGCGTGCGCGTTGGCGATGCTGGCGATCGCCGGCTGCGGCTCGGCGTCCAAGAGCACCATCGCGGCCGGCGCGCCAACGGTGTCGGTATGGGTCAGCGCGACGGCGAGCGACTACCGCCAGGTCGCCGCGGGCGTCAAGCTCGCGCTGGCCGAGCGCGGTGGGCGCGCCGGCGTGTTCCGCGTCAATTACGCAGGCAAGCAGGTCTCTGACGACGCGGCGCGCGCCACGGCCGATGCGGTGAACAACGCACGGACCTCGTTGCAGGACACGCAGGCCGGCGCGGTGATTACCAACGTGGGGACGGCCCAGGCCGACCCGGCGATCACGCTGCTCAACGAGGCCGGCATCCCGACGGTGGCGCTGGGGGACGCGGCGCTGAAGAGCGTGGCCTGCTCGGCGCGCAGCGACATCTACCCGAACGGACACGAGACGGCGATCGTCGTCACGGCTGCGGCGCCCATGCCGCTGGCCTTCCGCGCGCGCTTCCTCGCACGCCTCGGGTTCGCACCGACCGACGCCGCCTGGTCGTCCTACCAGGGCGCGTCTGCTGTGTTGTCGTCCTTGGGGGCGGCGGACGTCAAGACCAGTGACTCGCCGCCGCGGCTGGACCGCGACGCGCTCGCGGCCGAGCTCGTGCGGGCGCACGGAGGCTGCACCTAGGCGCGAGGCGTCTGGGGCGTTGGAGCCGGATCTGGATCTGGACAGACGGTGGATGCTGTCCGATCGGAGTTGTTCGAGATCTCCATCGCTAAAGGATCTCTTTGGTATTCGTGAATTCCCGCTCTGAGCGGGAATTTGCGTAGCGATGCGCACAAGGCGCCGTTCGCTGGCAGACCGCAGCCTATGGACGGTCGGCGACGGATGTCCGAACTCGGGCTTGGGTCTTTGGCACTTGCTCGCGATACCTCGGGGCACCGCTCACCGATGGGCGGACGTCGTCACTCGGACCTCTGATTGAAATCAGGGGGGCGAGAAATCTGACGACGGCCCTAAGGACATCAACGCGCCACTCGCACCCCGAAGGACCGGGATATGGACAACCACGCCTCGTCGGAGCCAGATGCTCGGACCCGGCTCACCCACGACCAAGCGCAGGAGCTGATCATGCGCATCGTCTCGACGCAGGCCGAGTCGCTGCTGCGGACGGCTTACCGCAACAGCCTGTGCCCCGACGACGCGCATGACGCCTATCAGCGCTCGATGGAGATCTTCTTGCGGCGGGCGAGGACGCTCGACCCGCGCTCAGCGCATAAGTGGATCCATGTGGTCGTCAAGCGGGAGGCGCAGGAATTGCGGCGCGTGCGCTCCGGCTCGGTGCCCTATGAGGCGATCGACTTCGATCTCCACGTTGCGTCGGAGGTGTCCACGCCCGAGGAGCGCTTCCTGGCCAAGGACCGTGCTCGGCGCGCTGCGGAGGCGCTGCGGCGACTCAAGCCGCAGGAGCGTCGTGCCATGGGGCTCAAGGCCTTTGGCCATTCCTACGCCGAGATCTCCGAGGCCACCGGCTTCTCGAGGACGAAAGTTAATCGCGCGCTCACCGAAGGACGCAAGAGCTTCCTGGAGCGCTTTGAGGGCATCGAGGCCGGGGCGGAGTGCCAGCGCTGGCAGCCGGTCCTGTCGGCGATGGTCGCCGGTGAAGCGACTGCGGCGCAGCTCACCGAGGCACGGCCGCACCTGCGCAACTGCCCCGCGTGCCGCGCGACCTTGCGCGGGCTGCACCAGTCGCAGCGGCCGCTGAAGGCGGTGCTGCCGGTCGGGCTGGTGAGCGTCGGCGCAAAACTGTCGGGGTTGCTCGAGCGGCTGCTGCCGGGCGTCGGAGGCGGCGGCGATGCGGGCGGTGCGGCTGCTGGTGGGGCGGGCTTCCTGGGCATCGGTGGGGCCAAGTTGGCGGGCCTGCTCGCCGCGGGGGCGGCCGCGACGGCGGGCGGTGGGTTGGTGGTGGCACAGCAGGCCGAGCACGGCGCCGGCCATCGCGGCGCGGCCGCACGGACGGTGCGGGTGGCGCCGGCGAGGCGCGCCGCGGTTGTGACGTCGACGCGGCCGGTTTCGACGACGGCAGCTGGCCGCACTGAGCCGGCCAAGGTCGCGGGGCGCCGGGTGCATCGGTCCCAGCGCGTCGGCGTTCGGGCGTCGGTCAAGCGGCGCATCGAGTTCGCTCCGCGCGGCGGTGATCTCGCGTCCTTGCCGGTCGTCAGCGCCGTCCCGAAAGCGGTCCGCGCAACCGCCCCGCAGCCTGCCGCTCCCCGTTCGGACAGCACGCGCGGTGAGTTCGCGCCGCAGCCCTGAGCCGTCCATCCAGCACTTGCACACGAGAAAGGAATCCACGTTGCATCTCCTCATCCACGCCGGCCGCCGCAGGCGCGCCGGACTTGCCATCGCGCTCGGCGCCCTGGCCATGGTTTTCGTCCACGCGGCGCCGTCACACGCCGCGGGAACCTACATCCATAAGAGCTGTGTGACCGGCAACGACGTCGTCGATGCCTACGGTGGCTGGCAGGCCGGCGGCTACCCGATCTACGGCAACAACAACAGTAACAACTGCGGCTGGGGCGGCCTTCACACCGAGATGTTCCCGGGGTCCGGGATCCCGCTCGGATCATCGCTCGGCTGGACCTACACGGCGCCGCCGAACACCAACATCTCCCGCTTCGTCAGCGACTACGCCGGATGGACCAAGGTCTATGACAACCTCAATCGAGGCCTGATCCAGGTCTTCGATGCTGCCGGGCAGATCGGGCTGTACTACACCGACGGGCAGGCGACGGTGAGCAACCTGAAGACGATCGACTGGGGCGGGCTCAACACCAACGCGATCATGGCCCGGGTGATCTGTGACGGTCCCGAAGGCCACCCGGGCTGCTCGGGCTCGGTGGGATGGTCGTCGCTCTTCACCCCCAAGGTGTACCTCAACGACGATCTCGCGCCCACGGCCGGCACGGCCACCGGCAGCGTGACGACCGACCCGACGCTGAAGGGTGCCGAGACCCTCAGCTACTCGGCCGCCGACGTCGGCGGCGGCGTTGCGCGCCTGCGCCTCTATGTGGACGGCCAAGCGACGGCGGTCGACCACATCATCGATACCAACAACGGACATTGCCAGCTCGGCGGCACCGAGGGCGGAACCTGGATCTTCTCCTGGCCCAAGCCGTGCCCGGGCTCGGTCAACGCCGAGGAGCCGGTCGACACCACCGCCATTGCGGACGGTCGGCATACGCTCACGTTTAAGGTCGTCGATGTGGCGCAGCGGGAGGCGACGGTGTGGACGGGCTCGCGGTTGGTGGCGAACCATCCGCCGGTGAATACGCAGCTGCCGCTGTACGCCGATCAGGATCCTGCGGTCAACCCTGTCGTAGGTCATGTCATCTCAGCATCGAGCGACGGCACCTGGACCGGTCCGGACCTCACGTTCTCGCGGGCATGGGTGCAATGCGACGGCCATGGGACGCTCGCATCCTGCGCCGCGGTTCCGGGGGCGACAGGGCTCAGCTACACGCCGACGGCCGACGACGTCGGGCATCGTCTGCGGCTGCTCGTCACGGCCACCAACGTGGCTGACTCCGTCAGCGTGTACTCCCAGCCGACCGGCATCGTTACGGCACCAAGCAGCGCTGGGCCGATCACGCCCAAGCCGGACCCGGGCAAGGACGGAAACGACGGCAAGGACGGGAGTAACGGCAACAACGGCGCAAGCGCACCCGGCACCGGAACGCCGGTGCTCCCTGTGGTCTCGATCAGCGCCACCGTCGAGCACACGTTCCGCGGACGCATCGCCGGTGAGCCCGCGGGTGCCACCTGCCCGCAGGATCGCGCGACGCTGAAGTTCGAGCACGTGCGCGGCGGCCAGATGAGGCTCGGCTTCGGCAGAGCGTCGACCGCCCAGGTCCATTTGACCTGCACGACGAGCGGCAAGGCGATCGGCGCGGCGCAGCTCGACATCGCGACGCGCGTCGGCACCAAGGCGGCCGTTGCCGCCGACGTGACGACCGACGGCGCCGGCCACGCGACGCTGCGGTTGGCCAAGGGCGCCGGTCGCACGGTCGCGGTGGGCTACCGCATGTACGCCGACGACCCGATCGCTCGCGCGACCGCAACGCTCAAGGTGGCGGTCAAGGGCAAGGTGGTGGTGAAGGCCAACCGCAAGCACTTGCACAACGGCCAGGCCGTCACCATGCGCGGCAGGCTGGTCGGTGGCGAGGTCCCCGCCCGCGGTGTCACGTTGGCGGTGCAGTGGAAGGACGGCCACCGCTGGCGTCCGTTCGCCCAGATCAAGACCAATCGCAAGGGCGCGTTTGCCTACGCCTATAAGTTCACGCGGACCAGCGGAAGGATCACCTATGCGCTGCGCGTGCAGGTAAGCAAGGGCCAGGTCGACTATCCGTACCTGGCCACGGCCTCCAAGCCCGTGAAGGTCATCGTTGCGCGCTAGCAACAGAACCCTCGAGGCGCTCGGAGCGTGCCGTGAGCTGCCGGGGCGGCGGGCGATGCCCGCCGCCCCCGGCGGGGGCGTGCTGGCGGCCGTTGTCGTCGCGCTGGTCACGACGGCGATCAGCCTCGCCGTTGCGGTTCCGGCCCAGGCGGAGGAGGTCTTCACCAGCCAGGCGGCGGCCGCCAACGCGACCGACTCCACCTGGATCCCCGCGCCCGCTCAACGTGCCGCGGTCTGCATCGTGGACACCGGCAACGACCCCAACCCCGACACCTCCAACGTCGTCGCCCGCCTCTCCGTCGACGGCGAGCCCGGCACCGACCGCAGCCCCGACCACCACGGCACCCTCATGTCCATGATCGCCGCCGCGCCCTACAACGGCTTCGGCATGGTGGGGGCAGCGCCGTCGATCAACGTCGTGTCGGTGCGAGCGTCGCGGGATGGGGTGAGTTTTGGAGGGACGGATTTGGCGGCCGGGGTGCAGCAGTGTCTGACGTACCGCAATACCTATAACATCAAGGTGATCTCGTTGTCGTTAGGAGGCATGGCGGTGTCCAGGTTGGACGCCGGTGTAATGGCGACCGTTGAGGACATGGTCAGCAGCGCTCGTCTCGTCGGTCTGGACGTCGTCGCGGCAGCCGGCAACCACGGCGGCGCAGTGGACTGGCCGGCGGCCTATGCCCCAGTCCTTGCGATCGGAGCCGCCGATGACGCCGGTGCGCGGTGCAACTTCGCCGCCTCCGGTCCCGAGGTCGACCTCTGGGCGTCTGGCTGCCCGCTCGACGCCGCGCTCGTCGATGGTGCAGCGGCATGGGCATCGGGGTCGAGCGAGTCGACCGCGTTCGTCGCGGGTGCTCTCGCACAGTTCCGTCAGCTCAGCCCCGGCATGACAGTCGACCAGGCCGAGCAGGTATTGACGGGTAGCGCTCAAATTGCCTCGGCAGGGCCTCGTGTCGACGTCGGTGCGGCGCTCGCTGCAGCCGGGCTAGAGGGACAGCTTGCCCTCGGCCACACGGTGGTGTCCCAGCTCGCTGCAAGCAGCGATGCCACCGTGCCAAAGTTGCCCGCGGCGACCGGCTCGTCGGTCGGACGGCTCGCATCGCCATCAGGTCGGGGAGGCGCCGCGAGCCCAGCGGTGGTCGCACCACTGGCCAGCGAGCGCTCCCACACGCGGCTGCCCAGGCCATCCGTGAGTTCGGTCCGACTGCGGCACGGCGTTCTTTCGATGTGCTTCAAGAACAAGCCTCGGGGCATGGTCGCTCAGGTGCAGATCTACGCCCGCACGAAGCGCCGAGCCTTTCCAGTCTTGATGCACACACTGCACATCGTCGATGACCGACTTCGGACACGAGTCTTAGGAGCGGTCAGCCAGGTGTCGATCACGTACCGTGATCCTCAGCGGATCAGAGGTTCTTCAGTACTGCTGAGTCTTCATTCTGTGAGGTAAGGCTGCGCGCTGGCCAACATCATGCTCGTTCACCGTCGTCAAACCTGGGTCAATGTCGTCGTCGCTGTTCTGGCAGCGGCGACGTTCCCGCCGGTGACGAAGGCGCAGGACCGGCCGCTGCCCGGCGATGTCGGTCCGGTTGCCGGTGGTGGGGCGTTCGTCATGCAGAGCTGCGGTGAGACGGGCACAGCGAATGGTTGGGCGCTCACGAACTCCGACGGCGGCGCGCTTGCAGCCGGTGCGGACTGTCCGCCGTCGAGCCGCCCTCCAGGGTTTCCGGGGAGTTTTCAGCAGGCCGGGATCTGGGTCAGCGACCGGCTCAGCAGCACCGGCGGGGCTCCGGAGGCCGACGCGGGGGATCGCGTTGAGTCCACGTTTGCGCCGCTGGCCGGGACAACGGTCACGCGTCTCCGCTATTGGCGGGCAATCCACAAAATCGCCGATCCGGGCGATCGCTGGCAGCCCTACATCTCGCTCAGCACCCGCAGCAACGTCATCGACACCTGCGTCATCGGTGGCCAATCGACGTGCTTCGCTGGGGGCGACGACTGGTTTCCGAACGACGCCACAACGACGAACCGGTCGTCGTACCGTGACCTCCCGGGCCTCTCCGCGAGCTCGATCATCGTCGGCCTGTACTGCAGCGACAGCGACGTCCACACCTGTGGCAATGGCTCCACGCTCACGCACGTTGATGCCGAGATCTTCAGCGCGTTCCTGACGATTTCCGATCCAGACCCGCCGACGATCGGCACGCCCACCGGCGACGGTTGGACCGCAGGCACGTGGTCGCAGGGGACGCTGCCGCTGGCGCTTGCCTCCTCAGACACCACCGGCATCTCCGCGACGCGGGTCTACGCCGATGGCTCGTTGCTCGCGACGCTGCAGCGCAGCTGTAGCTATGACCGGCCGCGGCCGTGCACCGATGAACCGTCCGGTGCGGTCGGGCTCCCAACGGCCGGGTTGGCGGACGGCGGGCATCAGATCGCGGTCAGCGCGGTTGACGCGGCCGGCAACGAGGCGCGTATTGACCGACCGACGCCGCTGCTCACCGACAACAACCCGCCGGCCGCGCCCGTTGGGTTGGCCTCCCCGGCGCCCTCGTCGACCGCGAATCGCTTCGAGGCCCATTGGTCGCTGCCCGCGGACGCGGGCTCGCCGATCGTCGCCGCGCGCTACCAGTTGTGCCAGGGCGCGACGTGTGGCGAAACGCAGACAGCGCCTTCGCTCACCGCGGTTGACGGCCTTGTCCTGCCCGCAGAGGGCGACGCAAGCCTGCGCGTCTGGCTCGTCGATGCCCTGGGCCACGAGGCGCCCGCGGCCGCGGCGACCCTCGCGCTGCGCTACGCGCCGCCGATGCTCGGCCCGAACGTGACGCCTACCCCAGACCCGACGCCCACCACCCCAACGCCTCCGCCCACGACGCCGAACCCCGCACCACGGCCCACGCTCAAGGCCTCCCCGAAGCTCAAGATCACCGTGCTGAGCCACCGCGGCCGTCACATCACCCTCCGCGGCACGATCTCCGCCCGCGCCTCCGGACACGTGACGGTCCGCTTCCGGACGCGGGTCGCCGGCCGCACCCGCACCCTCACGGCGCACCCCGCCATCCGCACCCGCGCCTTCCGCTCGACCTTCACGCTGCCGCGCTCTCTCGCGCGAGCGCGCGCGGGGACGGCTGTCGTCAGCTACACCGGCGACGCCGACACCAGCCCGGCGACCCGCCAGGCCACCATCCGCTGGAGCGACTGATCTGACCATGTCGAGCAACGGGGCATATGGACCCTTTGCTCGACACGGTTCCTCGGCTCAGCGTGGCAGGCGCCGCGCGGGTTCGCTCGCCGTCACGACCCAATTGCCGCAACGTGCAGGGCCTTCCGAAAGGCCCGCGAACAACGGGGGTTTGCCGTCCGACCGGGGTCGTACCGTCACGCCGTCCAGTCCTCGAGCGCCGGGAGCTCCCATGCCCCTCTGCTTCATCGAACCTCACGACGCGATTCGCGTCATTGCAGAGTCTGTCGGCCGTGAGGCGCGACGGCAGCTGCTCGGCGAGCTCGTTCGCGCTTGGGTGGATGAGATCCCCGAGCGCGAGTTGGACACGCACTACGCCAAGGCCGTGGCCGACCTCGACGAGCACGACCTGTCGATGCTCGCCGCGTGGCACGCAGCGCTGGAGGTCGGGCAGCCGATCGCCAACCGCGACTTCCTGATGAACGTCTTCCCGACGCTCGGCGAGAACCGGCGCGAGGCGCTGAAGATCGCCGCGGGCTTCCGTGGCGAGGAGGCCTTCGAGGCCGGCGTCGCCGAGGAGCAGGCGCTGGAGACCGTCCTACCGCGCCTGTCGCGCGAGCGGTCGCTGGAGCTTGCGCAGGAGTGCATCGAGCTCTACCTGTGGGACCGGCTCGGCTCCGACAACTGAGCGGCGCTGGGATGCCCCTGCCGGCACGCAGCAAGGTCGACGCCGTCCCGGCCCGCGCGGTCGGCGCCAGCGTCTCCGGCCCGTCGCTGTGGGGCCCGATGGCGATCGGCGCGCTCTCGATCGGCGCTGGTGCCATCGGTGCGCTGGCGATCGGCCGCCTCGCGATCGGTCGCGCGTCGATCAAGCGGCTGACGATCGACGAGCTGGTGGTGCGCAAGCTCCGCGTCGAGGAGCTCGAGGTCGCGCGCGAGCAGCGACCGCCGGCGTCGCAGGGCTGAGCGGCTTTCAGTCCACGCGTCGCAGCACGTCGTAGCGCCCGACGCCCGCCCGGCCCTCCATGCGCCACGTGAAGAACGCGCAGTCCAGCCGCAGCCGCCCGAGATCCAGCGTCGTGCCGCACGACACCTCGCCGGCCACGCGTCGCGCATAGGGCGCCTCGTCGGACTCATACAACTCGAGACCCGCGTGGCGCTGGCGGCCCTCGCTGTCGTAGGTCGTCGACACGCGCGGATCGGCGACAACCAGCGACAGCTGCTCGTCGGTCTCGCCGTCACGACCGAGCAGCACCGCGTGGATCGCCTCGTCGGCGTGCGACGCCGCCTTGACGGGCCGCACCGCGGTCAACGTCACGCCCGCGTCGCCCTCCAGCCAGACGCCGATCGTGCGCGCCATCGTCAGCTTGTCCCAGTCCGGCGCACCCCACGAGTGCCCGCGCTGGCCGCGGCCCGCGAAGCTGCGCTCGACGCCGCCGATCGTGACCTTGCCAGTCACCTTCACCAGCTGGTCGTAGCCCTGCATGCCGCCGAGCTTGCCGGCTGGCACCTCGGCGTCAAGCTCAGCCGGCGCTGACACCGACTCCAAGTCCAACAAGAACCCGTGCTGGCCGTCCTCATCGTCGAAGTGCATGCGCCAGGCGCGCAGCGGGTCGACGACCTCGGTCCACACGCCGGCAGCCTCCGCGCGGCCCCAGCCGACGCCCTCGCCGGCTGGCACGCCGCCCTCGGCCCGAACCGCCACCGGCTGGCCGCCGGCAAACAGCACGGCCAAGCCGCTAGTGACGATCTCCCCGCCGGTCATCGCACGGCCGATCCGGGCGACGCCGCAGACGTCGGCCTCCGGATCGCTGAACGCGACGGTCACCGCGTCGCTGCGCCCCTCGGCCAGCTCGCGCGGCGCCTCATGGTCGACGCTCACGGTCAAGGAAGCCTCCTGGGATCGATCTCGGTTGCGGTGCCCTCGACGTCGAAGCCGCCGCCGGCGGATGAACCGGACCCGCCCGGGCCACGGGGGCGGGCGGGCCGTACTCTTGGGCTCGGCACATCGCCCACCAGCCCGAACGTGAACCGCCGCGCCACGATCCGGCGAATCACCGCACGCGTCGGCGGCAACAGCAGCAGCGCGCCGACGATGTCGCTGCAGAACCCCGGCGTCAGCAGGAACGCGCCGCCGAAGATCACCAACACACCATCGAGCACCTCACGCGCGGGCATCCGGCCCTCGGCCAGCGCCGTCTGAAAGCGCCGCCATGCCGCACGGCCCTGCGACTTCATCAACAAGCTGCCGGCGATCGAGTCGGCGATCAGCAGGGCGATCGTCCACAACGCGCCGATCGCCTGGCCGACCTGGATGATCACGTAGATCTCCAGGATCGGGACGATCACAAAGAGGGCCAGCAGGAGCAGGAAGGGCATCCGGGCCCTCAGGCTACGCGGTCGCGTCCGCGGGTCGCTCGCGGGGCGGTCGGGTCCGGGCGCCGCGGCCTACGCCGGCGCGGCGGCCGGATCCAGGATCACGTTCGGCAGCCGGTGCAGCCCGACCAGCTCGATGAGCCGCTGGATCTGCGGCTGGGCCCCGCGAAGGCGGAGGTGACCGCCGGCCTGGCGCAGCCGCTGCGCCACCATCGCAAGGTCGACCATCAACGAGGGATCGGCGAAGACGAGCTCGTGAAGGTCGACGAAAACCGTGTCGTCCGCGTGCAGCGCGCGCGACATCGCAGGACGTCGCAGGCTCTGAGTGGACCGGTCTTCGTCTCCCGCACAGCAGATCACCGGTGGGTGTTCGCTGTAAGAGACGATGGCGGCTCTCAACCTATCCTGAAGGTCGGGCTAGACTCAAGGCCATGCCCTCCCCCGAGGATGTCGAAGCCGCGCTCACCAACGTGATTGACCCTGAGCTGGGTCTGGACTTCGTCGAGCTGGGCCTGATTTACGGAATCGAGGTCTCTGCCGGCGACGTGCACGTCACCTTTTCGCTGACCTCGCCCGGCTGTCCCATCGGCCCGCAGGTCTCCGAGCAAATCCAAGAGTTCGTGACCGAGCTCGACGGCGTGACCTCCGTCGAGTCCACCATGACGTTCAGCCCGCCCTGGACGCCGGACCGGATGTCCGAAGACGCGAAGTTCGCGCTGGGCTACTAGCCCGGCACTCTTCGGAACCTCTTATGCGGTCGGCGCTCGTCGCAGCGGCGATCGGGGCTTCGCTTCTGGCGCTGCCCGGGATTGCCGACGCCCGGACGAGGAACGCCGACGCGACCACGGGCCGCCTGCTCGTCACGCTGAAGCGGACGACCGCTGCCCACGCCGCAGCCGTGCACGCCGTCCTCGCGCATGCCGCGGGTGCCCGCGCCGCCGACGTCGAGGTTCCGCAGCTGCGCCTCGCCGCCGTCCGACCGCGCGCCGGCACCTCGCTGCGCGCCCTCGCCGATCGTCTGCGTGCCGACCACCGCGTCGCCGACGTCCGCCCCGAGCGCCGCTTCAGCCTGCGTTACGTTCCCAACGATCCGGGCTTCAGCACCCCCGAGCGCGGCGAGAACGGCACCGTCACCGAGTGGTGGGCCGCGCGCGAGAACTTCCCGGCCGCATGGGACATCACCCGCGGTGATGGCGCCCGCGTCGCGATCATCGACACCGGCGTCGACGCCGCGCACCCCGAGCTGACCAACAAGATCGTCGCCACCGCCGACTTCGACGACAACCTGGGCGACGGCCCGCCGACCGTCGACGAGGACGGCCACGGCACCCACGTCGCCTCGCTGGCCTGCGCCCAGCCCGACAACGGCATCGGGATCGCCGGCGCCGGCCTCGGCTGCGACCTCCTCATCGCCAAGAGCGACCTCACCGAGAGCAGCGTCGCCAAGGCGCTCGTCTGGGCCGCCGACAACGGCGCCGAGGCCATCAACATGAGCTTCGGCACCGATGGGCGCTTCGCCGCCGCGCCCGCGATCGTCTCGGCGCTGCACTACGCCAACGACAAGGGCGCGGTGCTTGTCGCCGCGGCCGCCGACGACCCGATCTTCGAACAGGGCGATCCCGCCAACGTCCTGCAACCGACCGACAGCGGCTCGGACATCAACCAGAACCTCGGTCTCTCGGTCACCGCGGCCAACGCCGCCGATGCCCGTGCGTCGTTCGCCGGGCGCGGCACGCAGATCTCGATGGCGGCCTACGGCACCTACGGCCCGGGCGGGTCCACCGGCCTGCTCGCCGCGTTCCCGTCGCAGACCACCAACCTGGAGCGCGGCGACCCGACACGCAAGATCGCGCCCTGTCACTGCCGCACCGCGATGGGCGACGATACGCGCTACGCCTACCTGCCGGGCACGTCGATGAGCGCGCCGCAGGTCGCCGGCGTCGCGGCGCTCATGCGCCACCTCAACCCGGACCTCCCGCCGGCCGACATCGTGCGGATCCTCAAGCAGACCGCCAGGCGCCCCGCGAACGTTGCGTGGACGCCCGAGCTGGGCTGGGGCATCCTCGACGCCGGCTCGGCCCTGGCGGCCGCGCGCTCGGTCGACGCCCACCCGCCGACCTCGCAGCTGCAGCGTCCGAAGGTTACCGGCCGCTCGATCGTGCTGCGCTGGCGCGGCGAGGACGATGCGGTCGCCGGCGTCGTGGCCTCCGGCGTCTCGCGCTACGAGCTCTGGCGCTCGACGCCGGGCCACAAGGCCAGGAAGATCGCGACGACGCGGCGGCATTCCATGCAGCTGCGCGGCAAGCGCGGCTCGCTGTATCGCTTCTTCACGATCGCCATCGACAACGCGGGCAACCGCGAGCTGCCGCCGGCCAAGGCCGACGCCAGCGTCCGCGTCGCCCGGCGCTAGACCGGCGCGCCGACGCGGGAAGCGCCGTTGGCGCTGCTCTTCGCGGGCGCCTTGCGCCGGCGCGCCAGCGCCAGCAGCTCGGCCAACGACGCCTCAATGCCGTCGCCGATGCGATCCAGGTCGGGCAGCGCGTCGTAGTCGCCGAGCAGTCCGAAGTTCATCTGCCCGTTGTAGGACATGATCGCGATCGCCAGCGAGTGGCCCTTGGGCAGGAACGCGACGGGGAAGACGTCGTGCATCTCGCGACCGCGGACGTACAGCGGCAGCTGCGGCCCCGGCACGTTGGTGACGATCAGGTTGAACAACCTGGTCGAGAAGTTCAGCCGCGAGGCCTGGGCCAGGATCGTCGGTGGTGCGAAGCTCTGCACACCGGTCAGGACCTCAGCGCCAACCGCTTGCTTGGACTCCTTCAACCCGTCCATCGACGCCTTGACGGCGCGCAGCCGCGCGATCGGGTCACCGATGTAGACCGGCAGCGGCCCGCGCATCACCGTGATGCGGTTGCCGAGATGGCCCTGCTCGTCCTTGGCACGGGTGGAGACCGGGACGAGCGCGCGCAGCTCCAGGCCCTCGGTGCGCATGCCGCGTGAGTGCAGCCAGTCGCGCAGCGCGCCGCTGACGACGGTCAAGACCACGTCGTTGACGGTGCCGCCAAACGCGTTCTTGACCTCCTTGAAGTCCTCAAGCCGGTTGCGCACGACGCGGTAGCGGCGGTGCGGGCCGATCTCGACGTTCAGCGGCGTCGCCGGGGCCGGGTTGAGCCCGGCCCACGCGACCTCGCCGAGGCCCTCGGCCGCCTCGCCGAGCGCGCGCAGCGTCGCCTGCGGCTTGCGCACGATGTTCAGCGCGCTGGCCGTCGCACCCGCCGCGGCGCGCGCCAGGCCGATGGCGCCGCCGGCGACGAGCTCGGCGCCCGTCGGCTCATGTCGGGGTTGCCACGGCTCGTCGGAGTGCGGGACCGCCGGCGGGACCGGGGAGAGATCGAACATCACGGTCGCTAGGTCGACGCCGCTGATGCCGTCGACCATCGCGTGATGGGTCTTGCTGATCAACGCGAAGCCGCCGTCGTCAAGCCCCTCGATGATCCACATCTCCCACAGCGGCTTGGAGCGGTCCAACTGCTGGGACATGATCCGCGCGACGAGGCGCATCAGCTGGTCCTCTGAGCCGGGCGAGGGCAGCGCGGTCTGACGGACGTGGTACTCGAGGTTGAACGTGGGGTCGTCGACCCACAGCGGGCGGCCGGTCTCCAAGGGCGGCTGCGCAAGCCGCTGGCGGTAGCGCGGCACGAGGTGCAGCCGCGTCCGGATGTGGTCGAGCATCTCCTCGTAGCCCGGAGCCGGGCCCTCGCAGATGACCAGGCCACCGATGTGCATGTGCGACGCGGGTCCTTCTTGCGCCAGGAACGATGCGTCGACCGCCGTCAGCCGATCCAGATGCTGCTGTGCCATCCCAGACTTCCCCCGATTTCCACGTCGTCGACTGTCAGCTTACTCTGTAAACGCCAGCGGTGCAGGGCATTCACTCAGCCCCTGATGGGGCTCTGCGCCCGGTCATGCCGGTACCGTCTTGCGGGTGACTGCCGACGTGCCCGACGCCGCCGAAGCGCCCGACGGACCTGTCGTTCCGCACGTTGACAACGGCGATGGCGGCGGCCGCCTCTCGGTCAAACTGCTGGTGGTCGCGCTCGTCGGCCAGTTGGTGCTCTTCGGTGGGCTGATCGCGCTGACCGTCCATGGGTTCCCGTTCTTCAGCGGCGCCAACCATGACGACGAGCCGCTGGCGACCAGCCAGCGTGCCGGCACCGTGCCGAATGCCAACGTCAACCGCTTCGACGGCGCGCGCGCGATGGCCACGGCCAAGATGCAGATCGACGCCGGTCCACGCCCCGCGGGCTCGCCGGCGCTGCGCCGCGTCGCGGTCAAGCTGCGCGCCGAGCTGCCCAACGGGCGCTTTGAGAACGTCCTGGCAAAGCCTGGCCTGCGCAACATCGTTGGCGACCTGCCGGGCCCCGGCCCGGTGATCGTCATCGGCGCCCACTACGACACCATCAACCGCCCCAAGGGCTTCGTCGGCGCCAACGATTCGGCCGCCGCGGTCGGCGCCGTGATCGAGCTGGCGCGCGCGCTCAAGAAGGTGCAGCGCAGCGCGGTCTCGCCGGGCATCCGCTTCGTCCTCTTCGACGGCGAGGAGGAGCCCGCGCCGACCAACGACTTCTACGCCGACGCGCTGCGCGGCTCGAAGTCCTACGTCCAGCTCCACGCCGAGGAGGTCCGGGCGATGGTCTTGCTGGACTACATCGGCAACAAGGGTGTGCGGCTCCCGCGCGAAGGGTCTTCGACCTCCTCGCTCTGGGACGAAGTCCGCGCGGCGGCCAAGCGCGTCGGGGTCCAGGCGATCTTTCCCGACAAGACGCAGACGAGCATCTTCGACGACCACACGCCGTTCCTGCGGGCCGAGATTCCGGCCGTGGACCTCATCGACTGGTCCTATCCCTACCAGCACAAGCTGACCGACACCTACGACAAGCTTTCCGAGCAGAGCGTCGACGCGGTGGGGGAGACGATGGTCGAGCTGCTCCGCTCCTGGCCCTCCTAGCGTCCGCGGAATCGGGAGCCGCGCCCGGTTCCTTCTACAATCGGCGCAATGGCCGCGACCGTCGAGAAGCTCCTCCTTGCGGCCCCGCGCGGCTACTGCGCCGGGGTCGACCGTGCCGTGCAGACCGTGGAGCGCGCGCTCGAGCTCTACGGAGCACCGGTCTACGTCCGCAAGGAGATCGTCCACAACAAGCACGTGGTCGAGCAGCTGCGCGAGCGCGGCGCGATCTTCGTCGACGAGCTCAACGACACCGTGCCCGAGGGCGCGACGACGGTCTTCTCGGCCCACGGCGTCTCGCCGGCCGTCCATGAGGACGCGCAGCGGCGCGGGCTGCAGACGATCGACGCGACCTGCCCGCTGGTCACCAAGGTCCATCGCGAGGCGGTCAAGTTCGCCTCCGAGGGCTACACGATCGTCCTCATCGGCCACGCCGGCCACGAGGAGGTCGAGGGCACGATGGGCGAGGCGCCCGAGCACATCGTGCTGGTCGAGACCGAGGCCGACGTCGACGCGCTCGAGGTCGACGACCCCGAGAAGATCGCCTACATCTCCCAGACGACGCTGTCGGTGGACGAGACGCTGACGATCATCAACCGGCTGCGCGCGAAGTTCCCGGCGATCACCGGTCCGCGTACGGACGACATCTGTTACGCCACCACCAACCGCCAGGCGGCCGTCAAGCAGATGGCGTCGCACTGCGACCTGCTGCTGGTGATCGGCTCCAAGAACTCGTCGAACTCCAACCGGCTTGTGCAGGTCACGCGTGAGCTGGGTACCGACGCGCATCTGATCGACGACGTCTCAGAGATCGACGAGGCGTGGCTTGAGGGCCGCCGCGTCGTCGGTATCTCCTCCGGCGCCAGCGCGCCCGAGGAGCTCGTGCAGCGGCTCGTGGACTTCTTTCGCGCGCGGGGCACCGAGCAGATCGAGGAGTTCCAGGTCGTCCAAGAGGACGTCCGCTTCATGCTGCCCAAGGCCATTCGCCAGGCGATGGCTGCCGCGGGTCAGACGCCCGCGCCCGCCGGGGCATAACGTTCGCTGAAAGCTGGGCTTTTCGCCTCAAGCGGGAGGTTCGCCGTCCGACCACTTGGTGCGGAATGTCCCTCCGCACTCCTACCTTGGGCATGGTCTGCCAGACCGCGCTCGCGCTCGCCGGCTTCGTCGCTGGCGCGCTGCTCACCGACTGGCCGCTGGCCACCGCATGCTTTGCCGCGTGCGCCGCGACCGCCGTCATCCGCGCCCGGGACGCCGAGCGCGCCGCCGCCGAGTGGCAGCTCCGCTCCGAGCGCGACCCGCTCACCGGCGTGGGCA
Organism: uncultured Conexibacteraceae bacterium; assembly: GCA_963836485.1. Classification (GTDB taxonomy): domain Bacteria; phylum Actinomycetota; class Thermoleophilia; order Solirubrobacterales; family Solirubrobacteraceae; genus Baekduia. Next base: position 70,786 of record CAWIJS010000004.1, read on the forward strand.
ACTACCGCAAGCTGCACGAGCGGCTGCACACCGCCACCGCCGTCGACCCACAGCGCTTCGCGCTGCTGACGCTCGACGTCGACTCCTTCAAGGAGATCAACGACGCCCACGGCCATCTGGAGGGCGACCGCCTGCTCCAGGAGGTCGGCCGCGTGTTGATCGAGAACGTCCGCGGGACCGACGTCGTGGCCCGGCAGGGCGGCGACGAGTTCTCGGTGCTGCTGCCCGAATCCGATGGCGAGGGCGCAGCGTTGCTGGCCCAGCGCATCGAGGACGCGCTGGCCACGATCGCGGCGGCCGATGCCGCACCGGTGCGCGCGTCGATCGGCGTCGCCGTCTTCCCGCAGGACGGCGCGACTGCCGGCGACCTGCTGGAGAAGGCCGACCTGGACCTGCGCGCCACCAAAGAGCGCCGCCGCGCCGCGCTGGCCGGCGCTCCTACAGCTGCCGCTTGAGCCGTTCCAGCCGCGTGTCCCACTGGGCGCCCGCGGCGACCATCCACGCCATCGCGCCCGCCAGTGGCTCGGGCGTGAGCCGGTAGCGCGTCTCGCGGCCGGCGTGCTCGGCCGAGGCCAGCCCGGCCTCGCGCAGCTGGGCGAGGTGCTTGGCGATCGCCTGGCGGCTGACGGGCAGCTCGCCGGCAAGCGCTGAGGCGGTCAGGCCGGGCTGGGCGGCGAGCAGCCGCACGACCTCGCGGCGGGTGGGGTCGGCGAGGGCGGCGAAGACGGGTCCGGGATCGCGATCCATCAGACGGCGGCGAGGGCCATCTGCGGCCCGCCCGCGGAAGCTGATGCGTGCAGCGTCCGGATCGCTGCCACGCGCAGCGCCAGGAGCGGCACTTCGACGATCACCATGCGCGTGCGCTGATCGCCGTCGTCGTCGAGCGTCAGCTCCACGAGCGAGGGCTCGCCGCCGGGAGCGCACCACGACAGCGCTACGCGCCGGCCCTCCTGGACCTCCTCGATCGTGACGTTGCGCAGCTCGCCGTGCTCGGTGACGGTGCCCGACGCCCCGGGGGCGACCTCGTCGAGGTCGACGCCGTCGGCCAGCCACCTCGCCAGGCCCTCGGGCTCGGCCACGAGCGCCCACACCGCGTCGCGCGGAGCGTCGAGGACGGTCTCGCGCCGGACGGCGCCCAGCTCTTCGTGCAACTCCATGGTTGCGGATGCTAGCGTGTCGGCAAATATGCAACCAACTGGTTGCGTGAAGACCGGATAGGAGCCTGACCTATGCCCCTCGTGCCCATGGTCGTCGAGCAGTCGCCGCGCGGCGAGCGCTCGTTCGACATCTACTCGCGCCTCCTCAACGACCGCGTGGTCTTCCTCGGCAGCGTGATCGACGCCGAGATCGCCAACCTCGTCGTCGCCCAACTGCTGCACCTCGAGGCCGACGACCCCGACAAGGACATCAACCTGTACGTCAACTCGCCGGGCGGGGACGCCTACGCGGCGCTGGCGATGTATGACGCGATGCAGTTCGTGACCTGCGACGTGGCGACGATCTGCTGCGGCATCGCGATGTCGGGCGGCTCGCTGGTGCTGGCCGGCGGCGCACCCGGCAAGCGCAGCGCGCTGCCCAACGCGCGGATCCTGATCCACCAGCCCCATGGCTCCTACCAGGGGCAGTCCAGCGACATGGAGATCCATGCCCGCGAGGCGATCGCCCTGCGCCACCGCTACGAGGAGATCTACGCCCACCACACCGGCCAGGACCAGGCGCGGATCAAGGCCGACATCGAGCGCGACAACTACTTCACCGCGCAGGAGGCGATGGGCTATCGCCTGATCGACCGCGTGATCGCCAGCCGCCACGAGGCGCAGACGGCCCGCAAGGCGGCCGGGCTGGGGTAGTCCCTGGCGCAGCGTGCGCCATGTGCATCGGCCGGCGCGGGCGGGCCGGATACCCTCGCGGCCGATGCGCACGCTCGTCATCTCCGACCTGCATCTCGGTGGCCGCGCCGGCGTTGACGTCCTGCGCGATCCCGCGGCACGTGAGCCGTTGTTGGTGGAGTTGGCGCGGACATCGCGGCTGGTGCTCCTCGGTGACACGCTGGAGCTGCGCCACGGGCCCGCACGTGAGGCGCTGGCGCGCGCCCGGCCCGCGCTGGAGGCGATAGGTGCGGCGTTGCCCGCCGGCGCCGAGGTCGTGCTTGTGCCCGGCAACCACGACCACGCGCTGGCCGCGCCGTGGCTGGACGGCCGCGCGCAGCGCCCGCTCGGCTATGAGACCCGCGTCAAGCCCGGGACGGCGTCAGCGCTCGCGCGCCAGGTTGCGGGCTGGCTGGGCGGCAGCGGCGACCACAACGTCGGCGTCGAGCTCGCCTATCCAGGCCTTTGGCTGCGCCCTGACGTCTACGCGATGCATGGTCATTATCTTGATCCGCACGGGACGGTGCCGACCTTCGAGCGTCTGGCCGCCGGAGCGATGAGCCGGATGGTCGGCGCTGTCGGGGATCCGGCGGTCGCCGAGGACTACGAGCGCGTGCTCGCCCCGCTATATGCCTGGATCACGAGCGCCGCGCAGCGCGCCGGCAAGGAGGGCCTGGGCGCCGGCGCCGGTCGCGCGGGCAAGGCCTATGAGTTGCTCCAGGGCGACGGCCACCAGCCGGTGCGCGCGCGGCTGTTAACCGCGGTCTTCCCGCTCGGCATCCGCGGCCTGAACCTGCTCGGCATCGGGCCCGTGCGCTCCGACCTCTCCGGCGACGCGCTGCGCCGCAATGCCCTCGACGCGCTCGGGGAGGTCGTTGGCCGCCTCGGCATCGAGGCCGAGCACGTCATCTTCGGCCACAGCCACCGCGCCGGCCCGCTGCCCGACGATGACGTCACCGAGTGGCGCACGCCATCCGGCGCCTGGCTGCACAACAGCGGCAGCTGGGTCCACGAGCCGGTCTTCACCCAGGCCGCGGGCACCGACAGTCCCTACTGGCCCGGCGGCGCGATCCTCGTCGAAGACCGCGGCGCGCCCCAGCTCCTGCGGCTCCTGGCCGACGATGACCTCGTGCGCGACGACGCGGACGCAGACGCCGCTTAGGCGTCGGGCGCCAGGCCCGGCGTGAAGCAGACGGCGTGGCAGGTGACGCCATCCCCGAGCTCGAGCTCGAGGACCGCGGCTTCATGATGGCCATGGTCGACGAGCAGATGTGCGCCGGTAAAGGTCACCGAACGCTCGTCACCATTGACCGTGATCGTTCCCTCGCTCTCGAGCACCGCCCAGACCGCGCCTGCCTCGTAAGGCCCGGAGTAGGGGCCTTCGACGTCGGGCGTCGGCACGACGATGCGCGCGTCGGGATCGTCCTCGGGATGCAGGTAGGCGACGGGCTCGCCCTCGATGTCGAGCAGCTCCTGGATCGCCGCCTCCGTCTCGTGGTATCCGCCCTCGCCGAAGTGCACCTCGAAGAGCCGCAACTCCTGGTTGAACAGGTAGCGCGAGGGCCAGCCCTGGTTCTCGTAGATCTGCCAGAGCTGCAGGTCGGTATCGAGCAAGACGGGGTGCTCGATGCCGAGGCGCTCGACGGCCGCGGCGACGATCTCGGGGTCGCGGCCCGGCGCGAAGCCCGGGGCGTGTACGGAGATCACGCGCAGGCCGGCCTGCGCGTAGCGCGCGTGCCAGGCTTGCAGGTAGGGCAGCGTGCGCAGCGAGGCGGGCCGGCAGAAGTCCCAGAACTCCAGCAGCACCGGGCGGCCGCGCTGCTTGTCCATCCGCAGCGTCGCGACGTTGAGCCACGGCAGGCTCGCGGGGAACATCGGGGCGGCGATGGTGTCGGTGGGAACGCGCACGGCGCGCGACGCTAGCAGCGCACCCGCTCAGGCGGTCGGTCGCGCAAATGGACGCGCCGGGATGTTCGGAGGCACCGTAACTTTTGTGCCTCCGCGGGTCTAAGTATGTTGCGCACCTGTCCCGCGAACCCTTTAGGAGAAGCTTTGCGCAAGGTCTCTCTCGTGGTGGCTCTCATCGCCACGATGCTCTGTTTCACCGCCGTTGCCTTGGCCCAGTCAGGCGGCAACATCTACGGCGTCACCGGCAAGATCGCCAGTGGTGGCACCAAGGCCAAGCCCAAGCATGTGGGCGTGGTCTTCAACTACACGGTCAAGGCCGCGGTTGATGGCACCCTGTCCCAGCCCGTCTCGACGTACAAGATCCACTTCGACGGTCTGAAGTTCAACACCAAGGGTGTTGCTAAGGGCAAGTACTGCAAGGCTTCGGCGATCACCGCCGCCGCGTCGGATGCCAGCTGTCCCAAGGGCACCCACGTCGGCACCGGCAAGGTCAACGCGCTGGTCGGTCACGCGGGCAACCCCGTGGATCCCGCGTCGAAGTGCAACCTGAACCTCGACATCTACGCCGGCGGCCCGAGCAGCCTCGCGCTGTTCCTGCACGGCACGCCGCCGGACTGCCTCACGACGATCAACCAGGCGATCGACGCGAAGCTCAAGAACGACTCGACGGGCTCGTCGCTGACCTTCTCGGTCCCGCCGAACCCGCTGCTGCACCCGGCCCCAGGGCTGGACGTCGGCATCACGAGCGTGTCGTCGAACATTGCCAAGGGCAGCGGGACGAAGGGCGTCTTCACGTCCACCGGCTGCAAGGGCACCCGCAAGGTGAAGGTCACCTTCACGGCCGAGGCCGGCGGGACGGGCACCGCGGAGAAGTCTGCGGGCAAGTGCTGATCTGACGCACACCAGCGTCTGAGGCGAAGCTGTCTCCGCGAGGGGCGGGCCGTCTGGCCCGCCCCTCCGTCGTTGTGGGGAGGAGCTGCGACGATCCGCTGCGCCGTCCCTTAGGTTGTGCCGCATGTCCTCTCGCGCCCGTATCGGGATCGTCGTGGCGGCCGTGGTCGTGCTGGTGGTGGGATTCATCATCGCCAACGGCTCCGGCGATGACGACAAGGCCAAGACGACCGCGGACACGACGGCTGTCGCGCCCGCTCCGACCGACACGGCGGCGACCGACGCCACCGCGACGCAGGCGACCACGGCGACGCCGGCCGCTCCCGCAGTTCCGACCATCACGGTCGTCAACGCCAAGCCGCAGGGCGGCGTCAAGCGCATCACCTTCACCAAGGGCGACACCATCAAGTTCACGGTCAAGTCCGACACGGCCGACGAGATCCACTTCCACGGCTACGACGTCCACAAGGACGTCAAGGCCGGGGGTAGCGCGACGTTCTCGGTGCCGGCCAAGATCGAGGGCCGCTTTATCGTCGAGCTCGAAGACCACGGAACCCAAATCGCCGAAGTTGAGGTCGACCCGTCGTGAGGGCGCTCCGCCGGGTGGCGCTCGCCGGGGGCGCGCTGGCGGCTGCGCTGGCGCTGCCCGCCTCGGCGTCGGCGCACGGCCTTGTCGGCAAGCAGGACTTGCCGATCCCGCGCTGGCTCTTCGCCTGGGCTGCCGCGGTTGTGCTCGTCGCCTCGTTCGTCGGCCTCGCCGTGCTGTGGGCGACGCCGCGGCTGCAGACCGTCGTTGAGCGGCGGCGCTTCGGCATCTCCCGCGCGCTGGAGATCGCCTTCGGCCTGCTAGGCATCGCGATCTTCGTCTTCGTCATCTACGCCGGCTTTGCGGGCACGCAGGCGGCGACGGCCAACATCCTGCCGACGGTCATCTACGTCTTTTTCTGGGTCGGCATCCCGTTCGTCACCGTCGTGTTCGGCGACGTCTTCCGGGCGATCAACCCGTGGCTGGCGGTCGGCAAGGGCGTCGGCTGGGTGATGAAGCGCACCGGCGCGGTGGAGGGTGTCGAGCCGCTGCCCTACCCGGCGTGGCTGGGGCGCTGGCCGGCCGTGGCCGGCGTGCTGATCTTCGCGTGGGTCGAGTTGGTGTACGCCAACAAGGACGATCCGTCGCAGCTGGCGATCATGGCCTTGGCCTACGCAGCGGTGCAACTGGTCGGCATGAGCCTCTATGGGGTCGAGATGTGGTCGCGTCGCGGCGACGCGTTCGGCGTCTACTTCGGGATGTTCGCGCGGATCTCGCCGCTGCACTGGCGCGACCGCGCGCTGTTCACGCGCCCGGTGTTGGGGGGCGCCCCGTCGCTGACGCCCGTGGCCGGCACCGTCGCGCTGCTCTGCACGATGATCGGGACGACCAGCTTCGACGGCTTCTCCCAAGGCACAACGTGGAACTCGATCGTGCCCCATCTGCAGGATTTCTTCGGCAGCCTCGGGCTCAACGCCGAGCACGCGCTGGAATGGGCGGGGACGGTCGGCATCGTCGTCATGTGCTGTCTGATCGGGCTGCTCTATCGGCTCGGCGTGCTGGGGATGCACACGGTTGGCCGGCGGCTGTCGACCCGTGAGCTGTCCGGCGCGTTCATCCACACGTTGATCCCGATCGCCTTCGCCTACGTGTTGGCCCACTACTTCTCGCTGGTCGCCTACCAGGGCCAGGCGATCGCGGCGCTGGCCTCCGATCCGCTCGGCGACGGCTCCAACCTGCTCGGCACGGCGGCCGACACCATCAACTACACGTGGATCAGCGCGACGGGCATCTGGTACGTCCAGGTCGCCGCGCTCGTGCTCGGCCACGTCGCCGGCCTTGCGCTCGCCCACGACCGCGCGCTGGCGCTCTTCACCAAGGCGCGCGACGCGACGCGGTCGCAGTACTGGATGCTCGCGGTCATGGTCGCCTTCACCAGCCTCGGCCTCTGGCTGCTCTCGGCGGCGGCACAGCAGTGACCATCGCCGGCCTCATCCTGGCCCACGCCGGCCACTGGTTCGCGGGCCTGCTGTACCTCGCGCCGGTGTTGATCGTCGTCGGCGCGCTGGGCTATCAGAGCTGGAAGGACAAGCGGTTGGGCGACGACGATGAGGGCACGGGCCCCGACGTCGACCAGACGCCCGTCTCAGGCCCCCAGTAGCCGCAAATCGTGCGCCAGGCCCTCCGGCGTGAGCTTGTCCACCGGCCACCCGACGCGCTGCACGCCCTTGGCGTCGACGAGCACGACGTAGGCGGAGTGCTCGAACTGCTTGCTCTGCGGCTGGATCCCGTAGGCGTCCCAGATCGGCTGCAGCTGCGCGCGGTCGCCGAGCAGGAAGCGCATGCGCTTGGTCAGGCCCTGCTGGTTGACGAAGCGGCGGGCGTTGAGCTTGGTGTCGTTGGCCGGATCGACGGAGATCGCCAGCGTGGGGACGTCCTTGCCGAGTTGGTCCAGCGCGCCCTTGATCTGTTGTGCGGTCAGCGGGCAGGTGTCCCGACAGGTCGAGTACATGAAGGTCAGCATCACCGGCTGCCCGCGGTACTGGTCCAGCGTGGCGACCTTGCCGTCTTGGTCTTTGAGCGCGAAGTCGATCGGCGGGATGCCGGGGGGCCGGAGCGCGCCGTCGAAGCCGGCACCGCCGGCGTGGTCGCTGCCGCCCGTGAAGAGGACGACGCTGAGTGCGGCGACGAGGACGAACGTCGCCGCGAGCATCATCGCGAGGCGGGCGCGGACCGGCATCGGTCCGCCGGTCAGGCGGCGGCGGGGCCGTCGTCGTCAGGCTGCGGCGCCGAGCCGGTCTCGACGGCTTCGTCGGCGGGCACTTCGGGCGCCGCGGGCGCACTCTCACCCTCGACCTGAGCCTCAGGCTCGACCGCCGTCGTTGCCGGCGCGACCGGCGGATCCGGCTCTGCAGCGGGGATCGCGGCCTCGTCGACCACGTCGGGCGCGACCTCCTCAGCGGGCGCCTCGGCCGACGGGAAGAGCGCGGCAAGCTCGTCGAGACCCTTGATCTTGGCCCCGGAGAACTCGCCGAACGAGGTCTGCTGGCGGCTGGAGCGGGCGTCCTCGCGCTTGGCGCGGCGCTGCTCGTCGCGACGCTTGTCCTCCTCGTCGCGCCGGCGGCGGTCTGCCTGGCGGTTCTCGCGCTCGAGCAGATCGCGCTTGGGCAGGATCACCTGGGCGGCCTTTTCGGGCTCCAGCGAGGCGATCATCTCGGCGGCCATGGCCTGGCCGAGCGCTTGGGCGACCTCGCCGGACGGGTGCGAGCTCTTCTTCATCCGGCGCGCGGTGTGCGCGGCGCGGGCCAGCTGCTTGGCGGCGTGCTGAGAGACGGGCCGGCGGGCGCCCTTCTGGAAGCCGCGGACGTTCTCGGTGACCTCTTCGCGCAGCTTCTCGGGGAAGCCGCGAAAGAGCTCCTTGAGCTCGGCGACGTCGAGCTGGTCGCGCGTGGCGGCGACGGCGGCGCGCAGCTCCGGCCACGGCAGCGGCTCGCGCTTGGGCTTCTCCTGCAGGCGCTTCTTGACGACCGGCAGCGTCTTCTCCTCGGCGACGCCGAGGATCTTGGGTCCGACGGTGCTCACCCCGCCCGCCGCGACGGGCGTGGTGCGCTCGCGCGCCTCGGGCGTGGCGGGCTGCTCGATCTCCGCCTCAGGTGCGGGCGCTTCGGCTTCAGGCGTGACGAGCGCCTCGACCTCAGCAGCCGGCGCCTCGGCCTCGACCGGCGGGTCCGGGCTCGGCGCCTCGTCCGCAGCAGCAGGGGCCTCGGTGGCCTCCGGCTCCGGCGTCCTCGCTTCGACAGGCTGCGGTTCCGGCGCGGCATCGGTCGGCTCGGCCACGGGGGCCTGCGACTCTGCGGCCGGCTGGGCCGGCTCCTGCGCCGCGACGGCGCCCTCGGGATGCTCCTGCTGCTCGCTCACCACCCTCAAGGATGCCCCATCGGACAAGTGGACGTCGGGCCGAGGTCATCGGGCCTACGGCTCGATCAGCCCGCGGCGGATCGCATAGCGCACGAGCTCTACGCGATCGCGCATGCCGAGCTTGCGCAGCAGGTTGCCCCGGTGGGACTCCACCGTCTTCTCCGAGAGGTGCAGGATCTCGCCGATCTCGCGGTTGGTGTGCGCCTCGGCGATCAGCTTTAACACCTCCTGCTCGCGCGGGGTCAGCGGCTCGGCGGGTCCGGTGCTGTCATCGGCCATCCACTCGCGCACGAGCGCGCTCTGAGCGGCGTTGGTCAAAAACGGCTCGCCGCGCACGACCGCGCGGACGGCATCGACCAGGAACTGGTCGGCCTCCTTCTTGAGCACGTAGCCGCCGGCGCCGGCCTTCAGCGCCTCGAAGAGGTAGCGGTCGTCGTCGTGCATCGAGAGGATCAGCACGGCGGTGTCGGGCGCCTGCTGGCGGATCTCGCGCGCGGCCTGCAGCCCGGTGAGCTTGGGCATCGAGACGTCCAGGATGCAGACGTCGGGCCGCTGGGCCAGCGCGCGCTCGACGGCCTCGGCCCCGTCGCCGGCCTCGGCGACGACCTCCATGTCGGCCTGGCGCTCGAGCAGCAGCTTCAGCCCGCCGCGCACGACGCCGTGGTCGTCGGCGATCAGGAGCTTCATGCCGCTTCGGACTCCGACGCCACCCACAGGTCACGATCCAGCCGCAACTCGACGGCGGTCCCGCGCCCGGGGGTCGAGGTGACCTGGACCCGGCCGCGCGCAAGGCGCGCGCGCTCGCGCATCCCGACGAGGCCGATGCCATCAGACGCCTCGGTGGTCGTGAAGCCCGCGCCGTCGTCGACCACGCGGACGACCGGGCGGCCGTGGTCGCGGCCGATCTCGACGACCACGTTGGACGCGCCGGCATGGCGGGTGATGTTCGACAGCGACTCCTGCACGACGCGGTAGACCACGGTCTGCTCGTGGTCGGCGAGGTCGGTCAGGGCGTCATAGCAGCGCAGCGCTGCCGGGACGCCCGTCTGTGCGCTGAAACGTTCGAGCTGGTTGCGCAGCGCGGCCTCCAGGCCGTGGTCGTCCAGCGCGGCGGGGCGCAGCTCGCGGGCGAGGCGCAGCAGCTCGTCCATCGCGGTGACCGCGACGGCCTTGGTCTCGCGCAGCTCCTCGCGCAGCTCCTCGGGCGCGTCGTGGACGTGGGCCTCCAGCCGCAGCAGGACGGCGGTCAGCGCCTGGTTGCATTCGTCGTGCAGGTCGCGCGCGACGCGGGCGCGCTCGCTCTCCTGCCCCTGCAGCACGGCGGCCGCGGTCCGCATCCGCTCGTCCTCCAGCCGTCCGAGCATGCGGTTGAACGCCTGCACGAGCCGGATGACGTCCTCCGAATCGGCCTCGGGCACGTCGGCGCGCTGGCCGGGGCTGGCGAGGTCGATGCGCTCCATCACGTCGATCAGCTTGTCCAGCGGCGCGAAGCGGCGCCGCAGCACGACGCCGTTGACCAGCACGGCGCAGAGGATGCCCGCGACGAGCACGAGCGCCTGGCGGAAGCCGCCGACGTCGTCGAGCGACAGGCGCGCAGCGGCGATCGCGGCCGCGCCGGTGGCGAGGATCAGCAGCGCGTTGACCGCGAGGATCTGGGTAGCGAGCGTCGGCTTGCGCATGTTGGGGTCTAGACCCCATATCGGCCGCTCGCACCAAACCCGATACTCCTGGTGCAGCAAGTCCCGGCCGGAACCTTGAGCAGTCCCGGTACGGCAAGTGGCGAGGGACCGTCTATCTGGCGCCGGGGGGCGCTCCAGGTAGACGGTCACCTCCACGTTCTCATCGGCGTTCGGCCGCGCTACACTTTCTGAAGCGCGAATCCCGACCGACGTTCAGGTGAATACAGCCCGATGAGCCCCTCCGGCGCCGAGTACATCAAGCAGGTCAAGGCCCAGATCGATGAGGTCGACCCCTCCGCGGTGAGCGAGATCCTCGGCGCCGACGGCGTCGTGATCATCGACGTGCGCGAGAGCGACGAGTGGGACGCCGGGCACATCCCCGGCGCGAAGTTCGTCACCCGCGGCCACCTGGAGTCCCGCATCGAGGGCGCCGCCCCGGACCGCGCTGCGCGCGTGATCCTCTACTGCGCCTCGGGCAACCGCTCGGCGCTGGCCGCCAAGACGCTCAAGGAGCAGCTCGGCTACGAGCACGTCGAGTCGATGACCGGCGGCTACACGCTGTGGAAGGACCGCGGCTACGCCGTCGAGGTCCCGCGCACGTTCACGCCCGAGCAGCGCCAGCGCTACTCGCGCCACTTCCTGCTTCCCGAGGTCGGGGTCGAGGGCCAGCAGAAGCTGCTCGACGCCAAGGTGCTGCTGCTCGGCGCCGGCGGCCTGGGCTCGCCGACCGCGCTCTACCTCGCCGCTGCCGGCGTCGGCACGCTCGGCATCGTCGACGACGACACGGTGGACGTCTCCAACCTCCAGCGCCAGGTCATCCACACGACCGCAGGCGTCGGCACGCCGAAGGTCGACAGCGCCGAGAAGGCGATCAACGACCTCAACCCTGACGTGGTCGTCCGCAAGTACGAGACGCGCCTCGACGCCTCCAACATCGTGGACATCATCAAGGACTACGACATCGTCGTCGATGGCGTCGACAACTTCCCGACGCGCTACCTGCTCAACGACGCGTCGGTGCGCCTGAAGATCCCAGTGGTCAGCGCGGCCATCCTCGGCTTCGAGGGCCAGCTCAGCGTCTTCGCGCCCTACCAGGGCCCGTGCTACCGCTGCCTCTTCCGCCAGCCGCCGCCGGCCGAGCTCGCGCCATCCTGCGGCGCCAACGGCGTCCTCGGCGTGCTGCCCGGGACGATGGGCCTGCTGCAGGCCACCGAGGTCGTCAAGCTCATCATCGGCGAGGGCGACCCGCTGATCGGCCGTCTGCTGATTTACGACGCGCTCGGCGCGACGACGACCGAGCTGAAGGTGCGCCGCGACCCGGAGTGCCCGATCTGCTCGCGCGAGCCGTCGGAGATCACCGACGAGGAGCTCGGCGTCTTCCCCGACTACGAGGCGTTCTGCGCCGCGGCGGGCTAGGGTCCTCACCAGCTATGGCAAAGATCCGCATTCCCCCCGTGCTGCGCCCCTCCGTGGGCGGCGAGCGTGAGGTCGACGCCGACGGCGCGACGGTCGGCGAGGTGCTCGAGGGCCTGGCCACCGCGCATCCCGACACGCGCGGCCAGCTCTTCGGCGACGACGGCGCGCTCAACCGCTACGTCAACGTCTATCTCAACGACGAGGACGTCCGCGTGCTGGACGGCCTGACGACGCCGGTCGGCGCGGGCGACAGCCTCGTGATCCTGCCGGCTATGGCCGGCGGCGCCTAGCTTCCTGCCGCGCGGGCAAGGACGCTCTGGCCAGGGGCCGGAGCGTCGCTATATTTCCTGAAGTCATGGCTGTCCCGCCTCTTCAGAACCGGCCCTGCGGCGGTCGCTACGGCGACATCGTGCAGGCGATCGGCAACACCCCGCTGGTCGAGCTGCGCCGGTTGTCGCCCAAGCCGGGCGTGCGCATCTGGGCCAAGATGGAGTCCCACAACCCGACGGGCTCGGTCAAGGACCGCGTCGCGCGGGCGCTGATCGAGGACGCCGAGGAGAAGGGCGCCATCGGCCCCGGCATGACGATCCTCGAGCCGACGTCGGGCAACACCGGCATCGCGTTGGCGATGATCTGTCGCCGCAAGGGCTACAAGCTGAAGGTCGTCATGCCCGACAACGTGACGCCCGAGCGCACGCAGCTGCTGACGATGTACGGGGCCGAGATCGTCTACTCGCCCGGCGACCAGGGCTCCAACGGCGCGGTCGCCATGGCCTTGAAGATGGCCGAGGGCGACGCCTCGTACTACATGCCCTACCAGTACGGGAACCCGGCCAACCCGCGGGCCCACTACGAGGGCACCGCACTGGAGATCCTGCAGGAGCTCGACGGCAATATCTCGGCGTTCGTCGCCGGTCTGGGCACCGGCGGCACGCTGATGGGCAACGGCCGGCGCTTCAAGGAGGAGCTCGGCGATGCGGTCAAGATCGTCGCCGCAGAGCCCATGCAGGGCGAGCCGGTCCAGGGCCTGCGCTCCCTGGACGACGGCTTCATCCCGCCGATCATCGATCTCTCGGTCTTGGATCGCAAGATCTTCGTGACCAACCGCGACGCGATCATCTGGACGCGCAAGCTGCTCGACGAGGAGGGCATCTTCGCCGGCGTCTCCTCCGGCGCGATCGCCTCGATTGCGGTCCGCATCGCCAACGAGATGGATGAGGGCAACGTCGTCTTCATCGTCTGCGACGATGGCTGGAAGTACCTCTCCTCGGGGATCTACACGCTGCCGGTCGACGAGGTCGCCAACCTCGAGTCGACGGTGTGGTGGTAGCAAGAACTTAAGAAAACGCCCCCGCCCTGCCGATACCCTTGTCGTATGCCCGGCGTCGGATTTCCTGAACTGCTCGTCATCCTGGTGATCGCCCTGATCGTCCTTGGCCCCAAGAAGCTGCCCGAGGCGGGCCGCGCCATGGGCAAGGGAATGCGTGAGTTCAAGGACTCGCTCAACGGCATCTCCGACGACGACGAGAAGCCCGCGATCAAGAGCGAGTAGCTCGCTAGGGTCCCGGGTGATGCAGATCGCCCCGGACCTCCTGCAGCAGATCGTCGATCACGCGCTCCAAGACGCGCCGGACGAGTGCTGCGGCTTTGTCTGGCTGCGCGATGGCGTGGCGACCGAGGTGGTGCGGGTGGAGAACACCGCGCACAGCCCCTTTCGGTTCGAGGTCGGGCCGAGCGACCTGCTCGCGCTCGCCGACGCCGGTGATGATGGCCTCGACGCCATCATCTATCACTCCCACACGCGCTCGGCCCCGCGGCCGTCGCAGACCGACGTGAACTTCGCGGCCAACTGGCCTGGCGTCGAGTGGCTGATCGTGGGGACGGCCGGCGCCGAGGCGGAGGTGCGCAACTGGCGCATCGACCCCGATGGCACGGTCACCGAGGTCGAGGTCCGGACGGTCGCATGATCGGCATCGCCTTACAGATCGAGTGCGGCGACCGTGTCGGGGTCTGAGCCCCTCGTCTGCCCGTCCTGTGCCACACCGCACCCGCTGGAGGATCGCTTCTGCCGCGACTGCGGCATGCCGCTCGTTTACGCCGGCTCGCTCGGCGTTGACGCGCCGGTCACCGATCGCCAGGAGTGGGCCCGCAAGATCAAACCGCAGTTGGCCGAGGGCGAGCTGGTCAAGGTCGCGTCCGGGCGCAACCAGTCCGAGGCCGAGCTGATCCAGGGCCTACTGCTGGAGGAGGGCGTGCCGTCGATGCTCAAGCGCTCGGCAGGCTTCGACGTCCCCGACATGCTGGCGGCGGGGCCGCGCGACGTGCTGGTGCCGCGCTCGGGCGCCGAGGTCGCGCGGGAGGTGCTGATGCAGGCCGAGTTGTTGGGGGCGGGTGGGCCGAGCTCTGGCGTCGACTCGCCCTCGCGGATCCTGTTGGGCGTGCTGAGCGCCTTCGTGCTGGTGGCGTTGATCGCCTGGCTCGGAACGGAGCTGCTGCTGTGACGATCGCGGTGACCGGCGCCACGGGCGCCCTGGGCTCGCGCGTGGCCGCGCGGCTGGCGGCCCGCAAGGTCAAGCAGCTGCTGGTCGTCCGCGACCTCGCGCGCGTGCCGGCGATCGCCGGCGTCGAGGCGGTGGAGATGGGCCCGCGCGGCTATCGGGACCAGACGGCCTTCACCGAGGCGCTGGGCGGCTGCGAGACGCTCTTCCTCGTGTCCGGGCGCGAGGCCGCCGAGCGCGTCGTCGAGCACGCGCATGCGGTGCGGGCGGCCGTCGATGCCGGCGTCGCACGGATCGTCTACACGTCGTTTCTGGGCGCCGGGCCCGACGCGACCTTCACCTTCGCTCAGGATCACTACGCCACCGAGCAGCTGATCCGCGAGAGCGGGTTGGCCTACACCTTCCTGCGCAACAGCCAGTACTTGGACTTCGTCCCGCTGGTGGTCGGCGACGACGGTGTGATCCGGGGCCCGGCGGGGGAGGGGAAGATCGCGTGGGTGTCGCGCGACGACGTCGCCGACGTCGCGGCCGCGGTGCTCGCCGAGGGCGGCGAGCAGCACGACGGCAAGACCTATGACCTGACCGGCCCCGAGGCGCACACGGTCGCCTGGGCGGCCGAGCAGCTGAGCGCCGCCACCGGCCGCGAGATCCGCTTCGCCAACGAGGGCGTGCAGGCCGCCTACGAGTCGCGCGCGCATCTCGACGCGCCCGACTTCGAGGTCGACGGTTGGGTGACCTCCTACGTCGCGATCGGCACGGGAGAGCTGGACGTCGTCTCCGACAGCGTGCCGCGCATCACCGGCCAGCGCGCCCAGGACCTGCCGGCCTGGCTGGCGGCCAACCCGCAGGCCTGGGCCCACCTCAAGGCCTAGCCGCCTCGCGGATCCGCTCGCCGTGTTGGGCCGCGAGGCCGGTCACGGTCTCCAAGAAGGTGACGATGGTCGCCAGCTCCGCGGCGCTGAAGCGCTGGGCGAGGGTTTGTTGCCAGTCGCGCATCAGCGGGCCCCAGATCGCTGCGCTGCGCTCATAGTGGCGGTCGGTGACCTCGAGGTTGACCTTGCGGCGGTCGGACGCGTCGCGGACGCGGCGGGCGAGGCCGGCGCGCTCCAGGCGATCGGTGACCGCGGTCACCGCGCCGGTCGTCAGCCCCGAGGCGGTCGCGAGCTCACCGGCGGTCAGGCCGCCGCGGCTCTGGATCAGGTCCAGGCAGCGCAGGTCGGTGAGGCCGATGCCGAGGTGCGCGGCGGCCAGGGCGTCGAACGCGCTCTCCTGGCTGGTGCTCGCGCGGTAGGCGGCGATTAGGCGGCCGATGATCTGGTCCTTGGTCTCTCTTGACACGTGATCCTCTTAGCTATTAAGATACTTCTCGTCCAAGGGAGTCTTGCGGCTCTCCCAGCAAAAGGCAAGGAGTAGGCGATGAACGGTCAGCTCACGATGAAGCTGGAGCTCGTACAGGTTCCGGTCACCGACGTCGATCGCGCGAAGGCGTTTTATGTCGCGGCGGGGTTCACCGCCGACCACGACCACACCGTGAGCGACGAGATCCGCTTCGTCCAGCTCACGCCGCCGGGCTCGGCGTGCTCGATCGCTATCGGCCGGGGTCTGAGCGAGATGGCGCCAGGGTCGGTCGAGGGACTGCAGGTGGTCGTCGAGGACGCCGAGGCGGCGCGCGTGGCGCTGGCCGAGCGCGGGGTGGACGTCTCGGAGGTTCAGGACTTCCCCTGGGGGCGGTTCGTCTTCTTCGCTGACCCGGACGGCAACCGCTGGGCGGTCCAGCAGATCACCCAGCCGAGCTAGGCGGTGGAGGCGGTGGCCGCTTCGGTCTCGTAGTCGAGCTCGGTGCGGACGCCGAGGGCGGTGAGGATCGCTTGCGCGTCGGCCAGGTCGGTGGCGTCGGCGACCGCGGCGGCCAGCCGCGCGGCGCTGGCGATGGCGATCAGCGGATCGAAGCAAACCAGGCGGCCGCCGTCGGCGGTCAGCGGCACGGAGCGCCGGCCGCCGCGGATCGGGACCAGACCGGTCTCGCCGCGGGCGCAGCGGACGGCCATCGCGCTGGCCTCGGTCGTGACGTGCGCCAGCGCGCCCTCGACATGATCCAGCGCGGCGGCGGGCAGCGGCAGGTCGCCGAGGTCGCCGCCGGCGGCGCGGACCTCCTCGAGGCGCTCGAGCACCTCGGCCGGCGTGAGCTCGCCGTCGCAGCCGATGCCGAAGACGATCCCGAGCGTCGGCGTCGTCATGCGGGGCGCCGCGGCCAGGACGGTCGCGTCGGCCAGCGGGCTGGCGAGCCCGGGCTCGTGGCCGTGGGCCAGGACGTCGCCGCCCACGTCGAGCAAGACCACCATGTCGCAGCCGAGCTGTGCGGCAGCGGCGTCGAGGCCGGCGGCGATCACCGCCGGACCGGGGTTGGGATCGACCAGCACGACCGGCTCGCCGAGGAAGGTGGCCATGTCCGCCTCACAGAAGTGAAAGCCGCCGGGGCCAACCGTGGCAGCGCCCGCCAGCGCGACCGCCTCGTGCAGCGGCTGCGCCCCGGTGATCTCCTCCAGGCGGCGCGGGCCGGGTAGCGGATCCACGGGCCGCCGCTCCCAGGTGATCCCACCGACGACGGCGTCGGTCCCGAGCGCGCGGGCCGCTTGCGCCGCCGCGAGCGCGCCCACGACATCGCCGCCCCCACCGATGCCAACGACCAAGATCCGCTGAGCGGCGGCGACCAGACCCATCGCTCGCCGCCGCTCTGCGGTCACATCAAGCTGCTGCTAGACCAGCGCCGGCACGCGCGCATCGCAGATCTCAGCGATCTGCTCGCGGGCGCGGTCGAACTCATCGTCCGACAGCACCGGGGTGCCCTCGAAGGGCAGATCGCGCGTGATCTCAAGCCACGAGCGACAGCCGGCGAACTCGTCCTTGACCCGCACGGTGACCGGCCGCGGAATGCGGTAGGCGCGCAGGAGGACGACGTGCAGCGGATGGCGACGCTTCCACGCCAGGCGCTTCTCGGCGTAGTCGGTCGTCCATACGTAGTAGGGGGACAGCTCAGCGACCGTTCGGGGGTCGGTGATCGTCCAGCTGGCGGCCACCTCGGCCCACGCACGAATACGCACGCGGTCGGGCTGGCCGATGCCACCGTCACGAGTCAGCGCGTGAAGCGGCGGCTCGCCATCCGGCCAGACGCCCTCTTCGAGCGCGCGGCGGAGCTCCGGCTGGTGCGACGGGCGCACCAAGTCGTAGCGCTGGTGGTCAAACGTCGGGTAGAGAAAGAAGCGGTCATGCTCGAGGCTGAAGTTCCGACGCGGCTCGCCGACGCCACCCTTTCGCAGGGTGACGAGCTGCTCGCCCTCGGCGAGCGCGCGGACAGTGACCGCCCATTCCTTGATCGCAATAGGCATAGAGGGGGTTTCAGAGAGAAATTGGACGACAGAAATCCCGCGCATCAACCGATACCCCGGAGACGCGACGGGAAGGACATCGATTGTGGCACGCGATGTGAAGATTCCAAAATTTACCTGCTAAATATAGGTTTCCTTGCGGGCTATCTTGGCGCGTAGGCGCTCAAAATGAACGTCCGCGTGCGGTCAAGCGTCGCCGATGCGCAGACCAGCGAGCCCCTCGAACGCCTCCACGATCGACGCGAAGTCGGCCTCGCCGTAGCCCCGGCCGACCGCGGCGACGAGCGCATCACGTGCCGCATTTGCAGCGGGAAAGGGCACGCCGGCCGCTTGGGCCTCCTCCAAACAGAGGCGCACGTCCTTGAGCATGTGGTCGGTCTTGAAGAGCGTGTCGTAGGCGTGTTGCCGCATCGGCTCGGCCTTGAGGGTCACCATCGTCGAACTGGCAGAGCCCGCGCCGAGGATCTCGATCAGCGCGCCGAGGTCGACCCCGGTGCCCGCGCCCATGACCAGTGCCTGGGCGAGGGTGGCGGCGTTGGCCGCCGACACCGCGTTGTTGATGAGCTTGATGACCTGGCCGTGGCCGAGCTCACCGACGTGCACGATCGTCTCGCCCATCGCATCGAACGCCGGCTGCGCGCGGGCGAATGCCGCGTCGTCCCCGCCGGCCATGATCGTCAGCGTCCCGCTCTGCGCCTTCGGCGAGGAGCCGGTCACCGGCGCGTCGAGGAACGCGTGGCCGCGCTGGGCCAGCGCGCCGCCGATGCGCCGTGCATCGGCCGGGGCGATCGTCGACATGTCGATGAACAACGTTGCCTCCGGCGCGCCTGCGACGGCGCCGTTCTCGCCGAGCAGGATCGCCTCGACCTGGGCGCCATCGACGACCATCGAGATGATGATGTCGGCGCCCGCCGCCGCCTCGGCCGGCGTGGCGGCGGCGCGCGCGTCCTCGTGCTCGTCGGCCCAGGCCTGCGCCTTGCCGGCGGTTCGCGTCCACGCCGTCACCGCAAAGCCTTTGCGCTGCAGGTTCGCGGCCATCCGCGAGCCCATGATGCCCAGTCCCAAAAAGCCGACGCTCGTCATGGCCGCGACCCTAGCGACCACGGCTGAAGGCTCAGGCTGCGGCGGCTTCCAGCCCAAGGCGATGGGCGACAGCGGCGGCCTCGGTGCGGCTGCGCACATCGAGCTTGGCGAGGATCCGCGACACGTGGACCGACGCGGTCTTCTCGGCCATGAATAGGCGCTCACCGATCTCGCGGTTGGTGGCGCCGCGGGCGACGAGGCAAAGCACATCGCGCTCCCGCGGCGTGAGGCCGAGCTGGGCGACCGGATCCTCGACGGCGTCGACCGTCTCGGCGACCGCGTCGGTCGCCGGCGGCGCCGTCTCCAGCCGCAGGCGTCCTCGCCGCGCCAGCGCCCGCAGCTCGTCGACAACCCAGCGCGCGCCCAGGCTGCGGGCCAGTGCCAGCGCGTCGCGGCCGACCGCCTCGGCGCCGGTGCGGTCGCCGACCATCAGCCGCGCCTCGGCCTCGCGCCAGCGGGCGCGGGCGACGCGAAACGGCCGGCTCATCGCGGCCCACGCGTCGGCGGTCAGCGCCCACAGCTGCGGATCGGGCGTGCCGGTCGCGGCGGCGGCCTCCGCGTCGGCGGTCAGGACGAGCGCGGCGGCCTCCGGCATGGCGGCGGCGAACGGGCGCGACGCGGCCTCGCGGGTCCGATCGGCCCAATCACGGGCGGCGGCGATCGCGGCGGCCTCGTCGTCGGCGCGGCCGAGGTCGCGCGCCTGCAGCGCGGCATCAGCCTCCACGCCGGCGCCCGCGCAGAAGATCCGGGCCAGGCGGGCACCGTCGTCCATTGCGTCGCTGTCGCCGAGGCGCTCCAAGCCGGTCCGGATCGCGGCGCGTGCCGCCTCGATGTTGCGCTCGCGGCGCTCGAGGCCGGCCAGCAGGGCGGTGAGCGGCACGTGCCACTGCGGCTCGTAGGAGCGGGCGACAAGCTCGTCGGCGATCTCCAGACGGCGGCGCGCGTCGGCGTGGTCGCCGCAGGACATCGACAGGCCGGCGCGCGTCAGCTCGTAGAAGACGCGCGTCGTTCCCTGCAGGCCGCGACCGAGCTCGGGCGGCACGAGCGCGTCGGCCTCGTCCCAGAGGCCGAGGTCGGCGGCGATCTCGGCCTGCTGGAGGATCAGGCAGGTCGCCTGGCTGCCGTGGTCGCGTAGCTCACGCCGGCCCTCGGCCAGCAGGGCCCGCGCGGCGTAGGGGTCGCCGGTGCGGTGCAGCGCGTCGGACAGGTTGGCGTAGCCGCGGACGAGCTGATGGACGTCGGCGTCCTCGCGCGCCAGCGTCAGGGCCTCGCGCAGCAGGGCGAGGTCGGCGGCGGTGTCGTCGCCGCCGCGCACGCAGACGCCCATGGTGTTCAGCGCGTCGGTCCGTACGGTGCGGGATCCGACGGCGTCGGCGACCGCCAGCGCCTCGGCGGCCATCGCCCGGGCGTCGGCGTACCGGCCCCACAGCATCAGGCCGCCGGCCTTGGCGGCGAGCAGCCGCGCGCGCTCCTCGCTTGGCGGCTGGGCGGGCAGCAGCGCCAGCGCGGCGTCCCACGCCTCGAAGGCGATCTGGCCCTTGCCTTGGGACCAGCGCGCGCGGCCCAGGCGCTCGAGCAACAGCGCGGCGCGACCGGGCTCGGCGTCCTGGTCGAGCTCGTGTAACGCGCGCTTGAGCAGGACGATGCAGCGGTGGTGCTCGAGCTGGTGGGCGTGAGCGGCGCGCGCCAGCAGCGTGACGTGGTCGCAGCCGGCGAGTTCCGCGGGGTCGGCGACGCGCTCCCACAGCTCCAGCGCGCGCTCATAGAGCGCGGCGGCCTCACGCTCGGCATGGGCACGCTCGGCGGTCCGGGCGGCACGGACGGCGGTGCGCAGCGCGGCGGGCTGGTCGCCGGCGGCGTCGAAGTGATGGGCGATCTCGGTGGCGTGCTCGAGGCTGACGCAGGGCTCGGCGTCGGCGATCGCCTCTAGCACGGTCGCCAGCCGCTGGTGCAGGCCGCTGCGCTCGCCGGGCAGCAGGTCGTCGTAGACGACCTCGCGCAGCAGCGCGTGGCGGAAGGCGAGGTGGCCGCCGGGCTGGGTGACCAGGACGTGGTGGGCGACCGCGTCGCGCAACGCGTCGCGCAGCGCGCGGGGCTCCAGCTCGCTGGCCTCCTGCAGCACGTCCTGCTCGATGCGCTGCGCGGCCGAGACCCAGCGCAGCGCCTCCTGGGCGGTCTCGCCGAGCGCCTCGACGCGCAGGATCAGCGCGTCGCGCAGTGACTCGGGCAGGGTGCCGTCACCCTCGCGCTCGGCGGCGAGGATCTCCTCGGCAAAGAGCGGGTTGCCCTCGCTGCGGGCATAGACACGCTCGAGCAGCTCGCTGTCGGGCGTGGCGCCGAGGATGGCGGCCAGCTGGGCGCCGAGCTCGTCGCGGCTGAAGCGCTCGATCGCGATCCGCGAAACGCCCTCGGTGCGCTCGATCTCGGCCAGGAACGGGCGCAGCGGGTGGCGACGATGCAGCTCGTCGACGCGGAAGGTCGAGACGACCAGTAGCCGCTGGCGGCAGATGTTGCGCGACAGGAAGGAGAGGAAGTCGCGTGTGGAGCGGTCAGCCCAGTGGAGGTCCTCGATGACGAGCAGCACCGGCGACTCCTCGGCGAGCCGCTCGAAGAGCCCTAACAACAGCTCGAACAGGCGCCCTTGGGCGCTGCCGACGTAGGGCTCAACCAGCAGGTCACCGGGAGTGCCGAGCTCGGGGAGGAGACGGGCCAGCTCGACGCGCGCGGGGCCGAGCGCGTCGAAGACCGGGTGGCCCTCCCGGACGAGGGAGCGCAGCGCCGAGACGATCGGCGCATAGGGGAGCTCGCTGTCGCCCAGGTCGATGCAGTCGCCCCACAGGACCCTCGCTCCGCCGGCCTCGGCCCGGTCGGCGAAATGGTCGGTGAGGCGGCTCTTGCCGACGCCGGACTCGCCGGCGACGAAGACCAAGCCCGCCGCCGCACAGGAGGCGCCGGCGGAGGCGAGCGCGCCCTCGAGCGCCGCGAGCTGATCGCGGCGGCCGATGAACGCGTCGCTGGTGACCCGAGCCGGCATGGCCGGGCCATGTTCCCGCACGCGAGCGCGGGAGGTGAGGTCGATGGTCTGCGGGTCCACGCGCCTAGGCGTGGGCCGCGTGGAGACGCGCGTCGCGCCGACCGCGGAACCGCCCGAGGAGGGCCGCACGCTGAGGGATGCGCGGCAGGGGGCGGAGCCGCCGGCCGGCGCGCATGGCGTCCTCGTCGCGAACCGCGGCGAGAGGCTGGTTGAGGAGGAAGAGCATGGACAGCATCTTGCGCCTGAGGCCGGGGCGCCACATCGGGCGTACGGTGCGACCTGCAGTGGTTGACCCCTTACTCCGCTGCGGTGACCCCTTACCTGGGCGGGTAGCGTGATCGCGATGGCCGAACCGAGCACCACCGCAGCTCTGCGCGTCGCCTTGGTCGGGTACGGCGTGGCCGGCGCGAGCTTTCACGCGCCGCTGATCGCGACGACCGACGGGCTCGTCCTGCACGGCGTCGTCACGCGCGATCGGGAGCGCCGCGCGCAGCTGGCTGTGCGCTTTCCCGATGCGGTCGCGGTCGATGCGCTGGCCGAGGTCGTCGCTGACGTCGATCTGGTGGTCGTGGCCTCGCCGAATCGCTTTCACCTCGATCTCGCGCGGACGGCGCTGGAGGCGGGCAAGCATGTCGTGGTCGACAAGCCGTTGGCGGTCACGAGCGCCGAGGCGCGGGCGCTGGCGACGCAGGCCGAGACGGCGGGCGTGGTCCTGGCGGCCTTTCACAATCGGCGCTGGGATGACGACTTCCTGACGCTGCAGCGCGTGGTGAAGGACGGGCGGCTGGGCCGGCTGCAGCGGCTGGAGTCGCGCTTTGATCGCTGGCGCCCGCAGCTCAAGGAGGGCGCGTGGCGCGAGGGCGGCGACCCGGCCGATGGGGGCGGCTTGCTGCTCGACCTCGGCAGCCATCTGGTCGACCAGGCCGTACAGCTGCTGGGACCGGTGAGGACCGTGTACGCCGAGCTCGACGTGCGGCGGCCGGGCGCGGTGGTCGAGGACGACGTCTTCGTCGCGTTGGCCCACGAGGGCGGTGCACGCTCGCAGCTCTGGGCCGGTGTGTACGCGGCTGACGCCCCGCCGCGCCTGCGGGCGTTGGGCGACGAGGCGGCGTTCGTCTCGTTCGGGCTCGATCCCCAGGAGGCGGCGTTGCGCGACGGCGCCTCGCCGCGCGATCCTGGGTTCGGCCTGCGCGAGCCCGGGCTGGAGGCGACGTTGCACGACGGCTCGGGTTCGGCGGGGGAGCGGCTGGTGATGGAGCCGGGCCGGTGGGCGGCGTTCTATGCGGGCGTGGTCGCGGCGATCCGCAGCGGCGGCACCGTCGTGCCGCCAGTGACGGCGAGCGAGGCAATCGGCGTCTTGGAGCTGCTGGAGGCGGCGCGCGACAGCGCTGCGCGCGGGGTGGTCGTCGCGCTGCGATGAGATGGGTTCGTGTCGAGCAAAGGGTCCATGTGACCCATGGCTCGACACGGAGCGCGGACTACTTGGCTCCGTGTCCGCCTCCGCCTGGGGTGTCCAGGCGGAGGCGCTGGCCCGCGCGCAGCGTGCCGCCGGCCTTCGCCGGGAGCTCCTGGTCGTCGAGCAGGTTGCGGCCACGTGCGCCGTCTTCGCCGCCCTCAGCGCCGGGCGGCGCGTGGCGCCGGCGCTCGGTGATGAGCGAGAACGACATGTCGGTCAGCGCTTGCACCTCGCGGATGACGCCGTTGCCGCCGTGGAAGGCCCCGGCACCACCGCTGTCGCGACGGATCGCGTAGTGGGTGACGCGCAGCGGGAACTCCAGCTCTAACGCCTCGATCGGCGTGTTCAAGGTGTTGGACATGGCCACGTGGACTGCGCTCGGTCCGTTGGCGTCGGGGCATGCGCCTTGGCCGCCACCGAGCGTCTCGTAGTAGGAGAACGCGTCGTTGCCAAGCGTCAGGTTGTTCATCGTGCCCTGGCCGCAGGCGCGGCCGAAGGCCTTCAGGACGAGGTCGGCCACGCGCGAAGAGGTCTCGACGTTGCCGGCGGCGACGGCGGCGGGCGCTTGGGCGTCGAGGAGCGTTCCGTGGTCGGTGATGACCTCCACCGGCCGGTGGGCGCCCGCGCTGGGCGGGATGTCGGCGTCGGTGAGCACGCGCACCGCGAAGAGGCAGGCGCTGCGCGTGACCGCGAGCGGGCAGTTGAGGTTGCCTGGGTCCTGCGCGGCGCTGCCGCGGAAGTCGAGGATCAGCCGGTCGCCGTCGACGGTCGCCGCGACGCGCAGCTCGAGGTCGCCTTCGACGCCTTCCAAGACGTCGACCGCGTGGCGCGTGCCGTCCTCTATGTCACGCAGGCAGGCGCGCGTGCGGCGTTCGGCGTAGTCGAGGACCGCGGCGTAGGCGTCGCGCAGGCCGTCGGCGCCGAGCCGCTGCGCCAGCTCGCGCATCCGCATCGCGCCGAGGCGGTTGGCGGCGAGCTGTGCGCGCAGGTCGGCGCGCCGCTCGGCCGGCTGGCGCATCTGCCGGGCCAGCTCGTCGATGGCGGCGTCGTCCAGGACGCGCGGCGCGATCACGACGCCCTCCTCGTCGAGCCTGCGTGAGTCGAACGGCATCGAGCCAGGCACGCGACCGCCGACGTCGGCGTGGTGGGCGCGGCTGGCCGAGAACCCCAACAACTCGCTGTCGTCGTCGAGCACCGGCGTGATCACCGTGATGTCCGGGAGGTGCGTCCCGCCGCGGAACGGATCGTTGAGGATCCATGAGCGGCCGTCGGCGTGGTCCTCGTGCAGGACCGCCTCGACCGCCGCGGGCATCGCCCCGAGGTGGACCGGGATGTGCTCGGCCTGCATGACCATCTCGCCGTGAGCGTCAAAGAGCGCGGTCGAGCAGTCGCGCCGTTCCTTGATGTTGGCCGAGTGGGCGCTACGCACGAGCACCGCGCCCATCTCCTCGCACGCGGCGCGCAGGGCGCCGGTGGCGACCTGCAGGGCGATGGGGTCGAGCTCAGCCACGGCGCAGCATCACGGTTCCCGTCGCATCGGTCGTGCCGCGCCAGCCGTCGGGCACGACGAGCGTCGCCTCGGGGAGCGCGACGACGGTCGGCCCGGCGATCTCATCGTTGGTGGGGTGCTCGGTCTCCCACGTGACCTCGGGGCCCGGTTCGATCCGTGCGGTGCGGACGGTGACGAGTTCGATCTCCGCGCCGTCCTCGCGGTAGCCGTAGCGCTCCTCATGGGCGGCAGCGAAGGCCTCGCGCAAGGCGGTGGCGTCGGGCGCGACGTCGCGCAGGGGGAGCTCGTGCGACTGGCCGGCGTAGCGCGCGTCCCAGGTGACCTCGTCGGCGTCGCCGGCGAGCGCGCGCAGCGCCTCATCGGTCAGCGCCTCGCCGCGCAGCAGGACCGACTGCGCCTCGTCACGGCGCCGCTCGGCGGCGGCCAGCCCGAGGGCGCTGAGCACGCCGGCGGCGCGCGGGATGACGATCCGGGTGATCCCGAGCTCGTCGGCGATGGCAGCGGCGTGCAGCGGTCCGGCGCCGCCGAAGGCCAGCAGCGCGAAACGGCGCGGGTCGATCCCGCGCTCGACGGTGACGACGCGCAGCGCACGCACCATCTCGGTGTTCGCCACGCGGACGATGCCCTCGGCGCAGGCGCGCGCATCCGTCAGCCCCAGCTCGTCGGCCAGCGCGGCCACGGCGCGCTCGGCGGCCTCGGTGTCCAACCGCACACCTCCGGCCAGCGGCCGGTCTCCATCAAGATGCCTCAGCACCACATTGGCGTCGGTCACCGTCGGTGCGGTCCCGCCGCGCCCGTAGCACGCGGGTCCTGGATCGGCGCCCGCCGAGCGCGGCCCGACCCGCAGCGCGCCACCCGCGTCGCGCCAGGCGATCGATCCGCCGCCAGCGCCGACGGTGTGGATGTCGACCATCGGCAGCGCCAGCGGGCGGCCGCCGACCTCGCGACCGGCGCTGGCCCGCACACGCCCGTCCTCCACGACGCACACATCGCACGACGTCCCGCCCATGTCGAAGCACAAGAGGTCGGGCTCGCCGAGCCGGGCGGAGAGCAGCGCGGCCGCCGCAGCGCCGCCGGCCGGCCCGCTCAGGACCGTCAGGGCCGCATGGCCGGCGGCGGTCGCGACCTCGGTCAGCCCGCCGCTGGACTGCATGATCGCCGGCTCTGGCAGGCCGTCGCCGGCCGCGCCCGCGACGAGCCGGCGCAGGTAGGAAGCCAGCAGCGGCGAGAGCGCCGCGTCGACCTCGGTGGTCGCCGCGCGTTCGAACTCGCGGAACGTTGCGGTGACTTCATGCGAGAGCGAGACATGGATGTCGTCGCCGAGCCGCGCGCGCAGCGCGTCGCCGAGCAGCCGCTCGTGGCCCGGGTGGCGGTAGGCGTGCAGCAGGACGACGGCGACCGCCTCGGGCTCCAGTTCCGCCACCCGCTCGGCCACGGCGGCGGCATCCTCGGCCGTCAACGCCGTGAGCACGCCGTCCGGGCCCATGCGCTCGGGCACCGCGACGCGCCGCTGCGGCGGCACGAGCGGCGCCGGGCGGTCCGCACACAAGCGATACAGCTCGGGCCGCGCCTGGCGCCCCAGTTCGACAAGGTCGACGAAGCCTTCGGTCGCGCACAGCACCGTCCGCGCTCCGACGCCTTCCAGCAGCGCGTTGGTCGCGACGGTCATCCCGTGGGAGAAGGCCACCACGTCGGCGGCGCTGCGTCCGCCCGCGGCCTCCAGCGCCGCACGCACGGCGTCGAGCACGCCGCGCGACTGGTCCTGCGGCGTCGTCGGCGCCTTGGCCGTG
This sequence comes from uncultured Conexibacteraceae bacterium, assembly GCA_963836485.1. Lineage (GTDB taxonomy): Bacteria > Actinomycetota > Thermoleophilia > Solirubrobacterales > Solirubrobacteraceae > Baekduia. The sequence continues at coordinate 97,248 of CAWIJS010000004.1, forward strand.
ATCAGCCGCCCGCCGTCGACCAGCACGGCGTCGGTGAAGGTCCCTCCGACGTCGACCCCCAGCAGCATCTGCCCGCCACGTTATCGGTGCCCACCCCGACGACGTACGGACGCGGGCCGCTCCGATGGGCGAGCGGCCCGCGTCCTGTGCCACCTCCAAGCTGGGTGCCGCCTTAGGCGGCGATGGCCTCGCGCACGTCGACTTCCTCGGTCTCGGCGAGGTGCTGGTGCGACGGGCAGTAACCGTTGAGCGGCAACGGCATCCGCTGGCAGGCGGTGCCGCGGCGGGTCGTCGCGCGACACTGCAGCGGCTGGCCGTTGACGTCGATGCCGTTCTGGGGCAGGTTGTCCATCCACTCTTCGGTGCAGGCGACGTAACGCTGCACCACCGTCCAAACGCGCGGCTGCGCGGCCATGGGGAAGTAGCGGCGGATGTCCAAGAAGAGGGTTCGCGCAGGACGTGCGAAGTAGTGGCGGTCGCCGACCAGTCGCTCGATGTTCTGCTCGCAGGCGAGCAGGACGTGGTGGTGGGCCTCGGCGCACACGGACGTGTCGACGTCCTTGGCGAGCTCCCGGTACATGGCCCTGCTGAACTGGTACATGTTGACCCTCCCCTTGACCCTAGGTTTGGTGTGCTTTCGCGACCGTGTGCATCGTGCCCCTGCCTCATGAAGCACCAACGCACTGTTTGTTGCGTTCGCGTTAAGCGGGCGTCGCCGTTCAGGAGAGAAACGGACCCACACTCACCCGGGCGCGTCTCAGGTCCAGGGCTCGAACGCCGGGGCCCCGCCGTTGCGGACGACGGCGTGATGGCCGTTGAGGGCGGGATCCGTCTGGGGGAAGTCGCTGCGGAAATGGGCGCCGCGACTCTCTTCACGCAGGATGGCGCACGCGGCGACGAGTTGCGCTAGTGGATGCGGGTCGTTGGCGAGCTCGGCGAGGCCGGCGGCGTCGCGCGTCAGCCCGGCATGGCGCCAGAGGGCATCGCGGGTCGACTGCGTCGGGGGCGTGATCGGACCGGTGGGCGGCGGACCCTCAGGCGCGACGTGCAGCCGCGGCTCGTCGAGCCCGGTCAGCGCCGCGCGCTTGCCTTGGACGAAGCACTCGGTCAGCGAGTTGGACGCGAGGCGGTTGGCGCCGTGGAGGCCGGTGCACGCGGTCTCGCCTACGACATAGAGCCCCGGGACACTGGAGGCGCCGTCCAGATCGGCGACCACGCCGCCCATGCAGAAGTGCGAAGCGGGGGAGACCGGGATCAGCTCGGTCGCGGGGTCCAGCCCCGACTCGCGCAGCGCGCCGACGATGTTGGGGAACAACATGGGGTCGACGTGGCGCATGTCGAGCCAGACGTTCTTGGTGTCCTGCTCGACCATCTTGCGATAGACGGCGAGCGAGACCTCGTCGCGCGGCTTGAGCTCCTCGATGAACCGCTCGTGGTTGGCGTCCAGCAGCGTGGCGCCCTCGCCGCGGATCGCCTCGGTGACCAGGAAGCCCTCGCGACCGGGGATGCTCGTGACGGCCGTGGGGTGGAACTGGACGAACTCCAGGTCGGCCAGCGCGGCGCCCGCGGCGTGGCCGAGCATGAGGCCGATGCCCAGCGAGCCGGGCGGGTTGGTCGTCCGCGACCACAGCGCCGCGGCGCCGCCGGTGGCCAGGACGGTGGCACGCGCACGGATCGCGCGGCCGTCCTCTAAGACGACGCCGACGCAGCGGCCGTCGACGGTCCAGGGCGCGGCGGCGCGCGCCTGTTCGAGAACCTCGATGCGCGGCTCCTCGACAACGACCGCGCTGAGCTGGCGGACGACACGCCGGCCGGTGGCGCTGCCGCCGGCGTGGACGACGCGCCGGTGCGAGTGGCCGCCCTCGAGGCCGAGCGCGAGGCCGCCATGGCCGTCGCCGTCAAAGGCGACGCCGAGCGCCTCGAGCTCGCGCACGGCGCGCGGCGCCTCGCGGCAGAGCAGCTGGGCGGCGCTGCGGCGGACCGCGCCGCGGCCGGCGAGCTCGGTGTCGCGGCGGTGCTGGTCGGGCGAGTCGGCGGGATCGAGCGCGGCGGCGAGGCCGCCCTGGGCCCAGTAGCTGGCGGTCTGGGCCAGCGCCGTGGCGGAGACCAGCGCGACGCGCGCGCCCGCCCGGGCGGCAGTGAGCGCCGCGTAGAGGCCGGCCGCGCCGGCGCCGACGACGGCGACCTCGGCGTCGACGATGGAGGGGGGTGCAGCCACGCGGGTACCGTACTCGCGAGATGGCCGCTCCCGTCCTGTTCCACCATCCCTCGTCGCTGCAGCATGACCCGGGGCACCATCCCGAGCAGCCGGCGCGGATCGTCGCGATCGAGCGGGCGCTGGAGGCGCGCGGGTGGCTGGGCTTCGAGCGGTGGCTGTCGCCGCGGGCGTCGCGCGCGCAGCTGGAGGCGGTGCACCCGGCGCGGCTGATCGACGGCGTGCGCGAGCTGTGTGAGGCCGGCGGCGGCGCGATCGACGCCGACACGATCGTCTCGCCGGGTTCGTGGGAGGCCGGGCTGCACAGCGCAGGCGGGGCGGTTGCGGCGGTCGATGCGCTGCTGGGCTCTGCCGCTGGTGACGCTCCGCGCCTGGCCGCCTCGGTCCATCGGCCGCCGGGCCATCACGCCGAGATCGACCGCTCGATGGGCTTCTGCCTGTTCAACAATGTGGCGATCGCGGCGCGCCATGCGCGCGATGCCTACAGCGTCGAGCGGGTGGTCATCCTCGACTTCGACGTCCATCACGGCAACGGCACCCAGGACGTCTTCTTTGCCACCGATGAGGTGCTGTTCGTGTCGATCCACCAGTGGCCGCTATATCCGGGAACGGGCGCGGCGGGGGAGACTGGCACGGGTTCGGGTGCGGGCTACACCGTCAACCTGCCGGTGCCGCCGGGCTCGGGTGATGCGGTCTTCGGGTCGCTGGTCGAGCACGTCGCGGCGCCGCTCGCGCGCGCCTACGCGCCGGGGCTGATCCTCGTCTCGGCGGGCTTTGATGCGCATGCCGACGACCCGCTGGCCGGCTGCGAGGTGACCGATGCGGGGTACGCGACGATGGGCGCGTCGGTGCGGGCCTTGGCGGATGCGCTGGAGGTGCCGGTCGGCGTCGTGTTGGAGGGCGGCTACGACCTCGGGGCGCTGTCGCGTGGACTGGTCGCGCTGCTGGAGGCGCTGAGCGCTGACGGTCCGGTGAGCGCTCCTGAGCTTGCGGTGCACCAGTTGAGCGAGGGCTTCCTGGCTCGGCACGCCGCGCTGCTGGGTTAGGACGGGCGGGGCTCCGGGCTAGCCGGTGCTGCCCGGGACCGCCGCCGAGGCGGCCGAGGTCTCGGTCGCGGCGGGGGCGGTCGGGACGCTCTGGGTCGTGACGGTGTCGCTGGGCTGGGCGGGCGCGGTGGTCGCGGCGCTGACGCTGCCGTCGTCGCTGGTCAGGTTCGTGAAGGCGAAGGCGAGCGCGAGCCCGGCAAGCAGGACGATGACGGCGACGAGCGCCATCGGCGCGCGCCAGTTCGGGGTTGGCGCCAGGCGCGTCCGGGCGGGCGCGCCGCACTCCAGGCACCAGTCCTGCTCGGGTGCGACGTTGGCGCCACAGCGGGGACAGCGCAGCGGCACGGGGGTAGGGCCCGCGGGCTGCGAGGGACCCTGGTCGCTCATCAGGGCTCCGGGTGCTCGCGCGGGGCGAGCGGATCGCCGCTCGTGAGGGCCTGCTCGTCGTGACCGTTGCCGTTGGCGTCGAGGGGCTGGTGGGCCTGGGTCGCCTGCTCGGCGACGGGCTGCTCGGGCGCGGCGGCGGGGGTCGGCTCCGGCTGGATCACGGGCTCGGGTGGCGCGGACGGCGGCGGGTTGCCGGCCAGCGCCCCGGAGACCGGCGTCGACGCCTGCTCCGTCACGCTGAGCGGCAGCGCCTCTTGGGCGGGGTCGACGCTCTGGGGCGCGTTTGCCGGCGTCGTCGCGCCGCCGACTTCAACCATCGCCAGCGGCCCGCTGAACTGCGTGCCGCACTGCGGACAGAAGCGCGCGTCGCTGCCGTGGAGGGCGCCGCAGCGCGGACAGGCGGCGACGCCGGGCTCGCGCAGCTCGATGATGTCGCGACGCTCGTTGAGCACGCGCTCGATCGCGCGCAGCTCGCGGTCGACCGCGTCGAGCGCGGCGAGCTTGCCGAGGACGAGCTCGTCGTTGCGGCGCGCAAAGCGATGGAGGTCGAAGGCGAGGCCGCCGAGGTCGCGGAAGCCGAGCTCGCGGACGCGCCGCAGGTAGCGCAGGCGGCGCCGCAGCCGGCCGCGATCGCGGAAGCTGGGGCGGGTCGGCGCGACGTCCTCGGGAGCGAGGCCGGCAGGAAGCGGTGCGGCCGGCGGCGCCTGGGGTGGCGCCACGATCGTCGGCTGCGACTCCTGCTGGCTCGGGTCGGGCGGACGCCGGCTGGAGCGGATACGGCGGAGGGGACCCTTCATAGGAAGAAGGCGCCTCTGCGGCGCCGATCAGGACGATACCAGCGCGTTCCGACACCGGCGCTGCGCAGGATCGTCACGTCCGCGCGTAGATTCGTCACGCCTCGGCGCGCAGCATCTCGGTCACTCCCGTTCACCCGCATCACCTGGAGAGACGCATGTACCGCGCCATTGGTTTCGCTCACGCGACCGTTCATCACAAGCTGCAGCGTGCCCATCGCGTGCCGGCGGCACGCGAAGAGGGGCAGGGGACCGTCGAGTACATCGGCCTGATCCTGTTGCTGGCGGGCGTGATGGTCGCCGTCGTCAAGGCCGGCCACGACAGCTCGATCGCCTCGACGGTCGTCAAGAAGGTCCAGGACTCGATCGACGGCGTCGGCCAGGCGCCGAGCGGCAGGGGCTGAGCCCGCGCGGCGGTGGGTGCGACGTCCATGACGCCTACGATGGGCTCCGTGCCCGCCGCCGATCCGCGCGATCGCCCCATCGCCGTCTTCGATTCCGGTGTGGGTGGTCTCACCGTGCTGCACGAGCTGCTCGTCTCGCTGCCCCAGGAGGACTACCTCTACCTGGGCGATAGCGCGCGCTTTCCCTATGGCACACGCAGCGCGGAGGAGCTCGAGCGCTTCGGCATGGACATCGCCGAGGAGCTGGTGGCGCGACGCGCCAAGCTGCTGGTCGTCGCCTGCAACTCGATGACCGCCGCGGCGTTGCCGGCACTGCAGCGCCGGATGCTGGAGACGACGCTCGGCGTCGACGTCATCGGGGTCGTCAAGCCCGAGGCGGCGCAGGCCGTGGCGGTGACCCGCAGCGGGCGCATCGGTCTTCTGGCGACGCCCGCGACGGTGGACTCCGGCGCCTATGCGCGCGCCGTCGCGGCCGTCGACCCGCATGTCGACCTTGTTGCCGTCGCGTGCCCCGACCTTGCGCCGCTGATCCAGGATCCGCCGGGCGGCGAGCTGTTCTCCCGGGAGCTGCAGGAGGTGGTGCGCGGCTACTGCGCGCCGTTGGTCGCCGCCGGCGTGGACACCGTGATCCTCGGCTGCACGCACTACCCGCTGGTGCGCTCCATGCTGCAGCGAATGCTCGGGCGCTCGGTGACGATCGTGACCTCCGGCGCTGCGCTCGCGCGGCAGGCCGAGCACGTTCTCGGCTCGCGCGGGCTGGCGTCGCCGCGCGAGGGTGAAGGCACCTACTCCTTCCTCTGCACCGGCGACGCTGACGCGTTTGGTGCGCTTGGCACCCGCTTTCTGCAGATGCCGCTGACCGAGGTCGAGCATGTCGATCTGGCGGCAGCTCCAACGACGACCGAGGTGTCCGCATGGCTGCGACCGTGACCCGCTCCTACGACCGCGCGCCTGACGCCTTGCGGCCGGTGACGATCGAGCCGGGTTTCGTGCGCACGGCCTCTGGCTCGGCGTTGATCTCGATGGGCGAGACGCGCGTCATCTGCACCGCCTCGGCCCAGACCGGCGTGCCGCGTTGGCGGATGGGCAAGGGCCTGGGCTGGGTCACCGCCGAGTACGGGATGCTTCCGGCTTCGACGGGCGAGCGCAAGCAGCGCGACATCACCAAGGGCCGTGCCGATGGGCGCACCGTCGAGATCCAGCGGTTGATCGGTCGCTCGCTGCGCGGGGTCGTGGACTTCGCCGCTCTCGGCGAGAACTCCATCTACCTGGACTGCGACGTGCTGCAGGCCGACGGCGGGACGCGGACCGCGTCGATCACCGGCGCCTATGTCGCGCTCGCGCTCGCCTGCGAGAAGCTTGTCGCTGCCAGCACGATCGCGCGGTCGCCGCTGACCGGCTCGGTGGCGGCGATCTCCTGCGGGATCGTCGAGGGCGTGCCGCTGCTCGACCTCGACTACCCCGAGGACTCCTCGGCCGAGGTAGACGCCAACGTCGTCATGACAGGCGATGGCGGCCTGGTCGAGGTGCAGGCCACGGCGGAGGGCACGCCGTTGAGCCGGACGCACCTCGACGAGCTGCTGCACCTCGCCGAGGCCGGGATCGCGCAACTGCGCGTGCTCCAGGACGAAGCGATCGCGGCCGGCCGCGCCGCCTAGAACCAAGGCCACCATGAAGCTCGTCCTCGCGACCCGCAACGACCACAAGGCGCACGAGTTCTCGGCGCTGCTCGCTCCGCACGAGGTCGTAGCGCTGCCTGCGGAGGTCGAGCTGCCGCCCGAGACCGGCACGACATTTGCCGAGAATGCGCTGGGCAAGGCGCGCGCGGCGGCCGAGGCGCTCGGCACCGTCGTCATCGCGGATGACTCAGGGATCGAGTCCGCCGCGCTGGGCGGGCGCCCCGGTGTCTACTCCGCCCGCTTTGCCGGTGAGGGCGCGACCGATGAGGAGAACCTCGCCAAGCTGCTGCGCGAGGCCCCGGCCGGCAGCGCGCTGGCCTACGTTTGCGTCATCGCGCTGGTCGATCCCGCCGCCGGCACCCAACTGCTCTTCGAGGGCCGCTGTACCGGCACGCTGGCGGCACAGCCACGAGGGGACGGCGGCTTCGGTTATGACCCGGCGTTCGTGCCCGATGACGAGATCCCGCTGCCCGCGGGGCGCACGATGGCCGAGCTGAGGCCCGCCGAGAAGGGCGCGATCAGCCACCGCGGCCGTGCCGCCGCGCTGCTGTTGGAGCACCTCGGCCCATGAGGGCGGCTCGGGCGATGTCCACCGCGGCCGAGGTCGGGACGCCAGGCGGTGCTGTGCCAGACCCGGCCCACCCACCCAGCGCATCGGCCCCCGGGGTCCTGCGCTCGGCGTTGGGCTCGGTGGTCGCAGCCGCCTTTCTGGTCACCCTCAAGCTCGTCGCCGGCCTCATCTCCGGCTCGCTGGGCCTGGTCGCCGAGGCGGTGCACTCGGGGACCGACCTCGTCGCGGCGCTGCTGACCTTCCTGGCGCTGCGGGTCGCGATCCGGCCGCCGGATCGTGACCATCCCTACGGCCACGGCAAGGCCGAGCACCTCGCTGCGCTCGGCGAGGGCGGCTTCCTCGTCTTGGCCAGCGCGGTCATCGGCATCCAGGCGCTGTCGCGGCTGATCGAAGGCGGCAACCACGACGTTGAGGCCAACGGCTGGATCTTCGGCGTGCTTGCCGTTGTGCTGGTGGTTGATGTCACGCGCATGGTCGTCTCCCATCGCGCCGCGCTGCGTCACGGCAGCCCCGCGCTGGCCTCCAACGCGCTGCACTTCGCCTCCGACATGGTCGGCACGATCGCGGTGCTGATCGGCCTGCTGCTCACGCGCGCCGGCACGCCGGAAGCCGACTCGATCGCCGCGCTGGTGGTCGCGGTGCTCGTGGTCGTTGCGGCCGTGCGGCTGATGCGCCGCAACGTCAACGTGCTGATGGACGCCACGCCCGAGGAGGCACAGGCCGCCGCACGCGCGGCGATCAGCGACGCCGAGCCGGAGATCGAGCTGCGGCGCCTGCGCGTACGCGCCGCCGCCGGACGCAACTTCGTGGAGGCCACCGTCGCGGTGCCGCCCGACGCGGCGCTGGGGGAGGGGCATGCGGTCGCCGACTCCATCGAAGAGGCGGTGCGCGACGCGCTGCCCGGCAGCGACGTCGTCGTGCACGTCGAGCCCGGCGTCGGGGAGGGCGACCTGCGCGAGCGCGCCAGCGCAGCGGCCCTCACCGTTCGCGGCGTGCGCGAGGTCCACAACGTGCGTGTCGTCGACGTCGACGGCCACCCCGAGCTGTCGCTGCACCTCAAGCTCCCGGCCGATCTCGACCTGGGCGCGGCGCACGACATCGCCTGTGCCGTCGAGGCGGCGATCCACGCCTCCGTGCCGGAGGTCATCGACATCTACACCCACATCGAGCCGCTCTCCACCGACGCGGAGGGCGCCGAGCCTCAGTGGGCCGAGGTCGCCGAGGAGGAGCGGATCGTGCGCAACATCGTCCGCGAGTTGACCGGCGGCCAGGCCGAGGCGCTGCGCTTCCGGGCCGGCGACGACGGGCTCGTGGTGCTGCTCACCGTGCGGCTGGACGGTGCGCAGACGCTCGACCAGGCCCACGACGTCGCCAGCGAGCTGGAGCGGCGGATCCGCGACCAGGCGCCGGCGATCGACGAGGTCATCGTCCATACGGAGCCCGGCGAATCCTCGCCTTGAAGGCTCGGATTCGCTTAAGCGAGCTCGCCTGGCGGCTCGCTCGCCGGCGTCGAGGGCTTGGGTCCGCCTCAGCGCAGGTTGATCGCGGCCGAGGCCGCCACGGCGGCAAAGAGCGCCGCGTAGCCCTGGTAGTGCGACAGCAACATCACGAGCGCTCCGATCAGGAGGGCCGCGACGGTCACGAGCCAGGCGATGCGCTGCAGGGTCATCGAACGCTCATTCTGGCTGGTGGGCCCGACGCCTGCAGCGCCGGTCCGTCCGACCGCGACACCACACTGCCCGGCCGACCGCAGCCCAGAGGCTCCCAGGGTGCGCTGCTAGCGTCGCCCCGCCTACGACCCTCGACAGGAGGACCGCAGTGACGAAGAGCGAGTTCGTCGATCACGTCGCCCGAAAGGGCGACCTGGAGAAGAAGGAAGCCGCCGCAGCGGTCGAGGCCGTCCTCGGCGTCATCGAGGAGACCCTTGCCCGAGGTGGCGAGATCACCTTCTCCGGCTTCGGCAAGTTCCACGTCGCCGAGCGCAGCGCCCGCGACGGCGTGCATCCGCGCACTGGCGAGGCGATCCAGATCGCCGCGTCCAAGGTGCCGCGCTTCACGGCCGGGTCCGGCCTCAAGAAGGCCGTCAAGGGCTAACGCTGCCCGCGACCCATGTAGCCGATCGTCTCGCGGCCGTCGTCGCCGAGCGCCAGTCGCAGATCGTGCTCGGACTCGACCCCGATCCGCTGCGGCTCTGGCCCGAGGCCGAGGACGCTGCAGCCGGCGTGCTCGGGGGCGCCCCCGCTGCCCGCGCCGCAGCCGGCGTCCTCGCCCATTGCCGGGCGGTCATCGACGCCGTCGGCGACGCGGTCGTCGCCGTCAAGCCACAGGTCGCCTGCTTCGAGCGCCTCGGCGCACCCGGTTGGAACGCGCTGGCCGCCACCGTCGCGCACGCCCGCGCCGCCGGCCTGTTCGTCCTCGCCGACGGCAAGCGCGGCGACATCGACGTCACCGCCACCGCCTACGCCCAGGGGTTCCTTGGCGCTACACCTGGGCTAGACGACACCGCGATTTCCGGCCTCGGCGCCGACGCGCTGACCGTCAACCCGTACATGGGCCTCGACACGCTGCGCTCCTTCGCCGCCGTCGGCCGCGCCCACGACGCGGGCCTCTTTGTCCTCGTCCGCACCTCCAACCCCGGAGCCGCCGACCTCGAGGACGAGCCGCTCGCGCGCGGCGGCACCGTCTGGGAGCGCGTCGCCGAGCTCGTCGCCCAGCTCGGCGCCGAGCACCGCGCGCCGCAGTCGGGCCTGAGCGACATCGGCGCGGTCCTCGGCGCCACGCGCCCCGAGCATCTCGCCCGGGCCCGCGAGCTGCTGCCCCACGCGATCTTCCTGCTGCCCGGCGTCGGCGCCCAAGGCGGTCGCGTCGAAGACCTCGCGCCCGCCTTCGCTCCCGGCCGCGCCGCCGGCCTGGTCACCGCCTCCCGCTCGATCGTGCGCGCCCACGAACAGGACGGCGCCGCACCGTCGCCGGCCGACGCGGCGCGTGCGGAGGCCGAGCGCCTGCGGGCCGCCGCATGGGCGCTGGGCTGATGGCGCGCTGCGGCGTCCAGACCGATCCGCCGCCTATCCTGCGCCCCTGATGCGCCGCCGCTCTCCCGCCCGCTGGCTGGCCCCGCTGGCCCTCGTGACCTGCGCGGTCGCCGTCTACGTCGTCGTCGATCACGAGCTCGGCCCGGACTCGAAGTCCAAGACGACCTCGTCGACCAACTCGAAGACCGGAACGAACGCCGACGGGACCTCGACCAGCAAGTCCAAGTCCACCAAGAAGCCCAAGACCTCCTACACGGTCAAGGCCGGGGACTCGCTGTCGGTGATCGCCGCCAAGACCGGTACCGACGTGGGCTCGCTGCAAGAGGCCAACCCCGAGGTCGACGCCGCCGCCCTGCACCCCGGCCAGAAGCTGAAGCTCCCGCGATGAGGTACCGAGCGTTTGCACCTCGGTGGGCGGTGAGGACCCCTGCCGCCCTCGCCGTCGCCGCGCTCGCCGCCATCGCACCGGCCGGCGCCTCCGCCGCGGCCGCCGCGCCGAAGCCGCCCCAGGTCAGGGCCCCCGCGGCGATCCTCGTCGAGCCCGCCACCGGCGACGTCGTCTTTCAGCGCAACGCCGACCAGCGCCGCCCGATTGCCTCGACGACCAAGCTGATGACCGCGCTGGTCACGCTCGAGCACGCCTCGCTCGACGACGTGATGACCACCATCAACTACCACGGCTCGCCCGCCGAGTCGCTGGCCGGCTTCCGCGGGGGCGAACGCGTGACGGTCCGCGACCTCCTCCGTGCGCTGCTGATCACCTCGGCCAACGACGCCGCCGCCACGCTGGCCCAGCGCGTGGCCGGGTCGCGCCCCGCGTTCGTGAAGCTGATGAACGCCAAGGCGCGCCAGCTCAAGCTCACCAACACGCACTACGAGAACCCGATCGGCCTCGACTCGCCGGGCAACTACTCGACGGCGACCGACCTGGCCAAGCTGACGCTGATCCTGCGGCGCAACGCGTTCTTCCGCGAGACCACCAACCTGCCGCGCGTGACGCTGAAGTCCGGCGACCACCCGCGCACGTTCGCCAATCGCAATGTGCTCGTGCGCAATGTGCCGGCCGTCAACGGCGTCAAGACCGGTCACACCAGCACCGCCGGCTACATCCTGGTCGGCTCGGCATCGAGGGCCGGCGTCACGGTCGTCGCCGTTGTCCTCGACGACCCGAGCGAGTCGGCGCGCGACAGCGACGCGCTCAACCTCCTCAAGTACGGCCTGAGCCGCTACCACGTCGTCACCGCCGTCAAGAAGGACCAAGTCGTCGGCCACGCGGCGCTCTCGCATCGCGGCGACCAGCAGGTCGACCTCGTCGCTGGCGCCACCGTCAAGCGCACGGCGCGCCGCGGCGACCAACTCGTCGTCACCGTCAGCGGCGCGCCCACCGCGATCGACGGTCCACTGCCCAAGGGTGCGCGCGTCGGGACGGTGACCGTCACCCAGCGCGGCAAGGTCGTTGCCCGCGTGCCGCTGCAGACCGCCGATCCCGTCGACGCGGCCACCTTCTTCGACCGCCTGCGCGACTGGCTCGGAAATCCGGTGACGCTCATCCTGCTCGGGGCCTTCGCCCTCTGTAGCCTCTACCTCGTGCTGCTTCGGCGGCGCGCGGTGCGGCGCAGGCAGAGGCGGCGCACCGGCAAAGGGGCACCCGTCGCGTGATCATCACCGTCACCCTGAATGCTGCGATCGACAAGTCGCTGTCCGTGCCGAACTTCCGGCTCGGGCGTCGGCATAGGACCGTCGAACAGCGCACGGCCGCCGGCGGCAAGGGCGTCAACATCGCCCGCGCGCTCAAGACTCTCGGCCAGCCGGTGATCGCCACGGGCTTCGCGGGCGGCCCGACCGGGACGCGGATCGTCGATCAGCTCACCGAGGAGTCGATCCTCAACGACTTCGTGCGCATCCGCGAAGAGTCGCGCACCAACACCGCGGTCTACGACCCCACCAACGGGCAGCAGACCGAGATCAACGAACGCGGTCCCGCGGTCTCGGCCAAGGAGATCGAGCTCTTCCGCGACAAGCTGCTCTACCTCGCCCGCGGTGCCGACATGGTGGTGATCGCCGGCTCGCTGCCCCGCGGGGTGGAGCCCGACATCTACGCGGGCCTGATCCGCGAGCTGCGCAAGGCCAACGTCCTGACGGTGATCGACACCGACGGCGAACCGCTGCGCCACGCGGTCCGCGCCGAGCCCGACGTGATCTCGCCCAACGTCCTGGAGGCCGAGGAGCTCGTCGGCCATGAGTTCAACGACGACGAGGATCGGCTGATCGCCGTCGGCGAGATGGTCGAGCAGGGTGCGCGCGAGGCCGTGATGACGCTGGAGGACGGCTGCGTGGCGTGCATGCGCGTCGACGGCCATCGCCAGCGCTTCCGCGTGTCGATCCCGACGCGGGAGGCCGTCGCCGGCGTTGGCGCGGGCGATGCGTTCCTGGCCGGCTACGTCGCCGCGCGCTACGCCGGCAAGGCGACGGCGGACTGCCTGGCCTACGGCGTCGCCTGCGGCGCGGAGTCCACACAACACCTCGGCGCCGGTCTCGTCGAGCCGCGCGAGGTCGACCGGCTGCTCTCGGGCGTCGACGTCGCCGCCGTGTCGGCTTCGGCCGAAGTGGGCTGAAAACCGCCCTCTACGCGGCGTGCGGTTCGGTTCCGTACGAAGCCGTTGCTACTCTCTGAAACGCGTGATTGGTTGCCGCCACACCACGCCGCAGCGCCCATCCTGGACCCCGCTTGCGCGGGGTCTTTTCGTCCGGCCCCAGACCTAGGATTCGCCCAATGGAGATCGAGATCGGCCGCGGGAAGAAGGCCCGTCGCGCTTATGGATTCGACGACATCGCGATCGTGCCCTCACGGCGCACACGCGACCCTGACGACGTCGACATCTCCTGGAAGCTGGGGGACTATCGCTTCGAGCTGCCGCTGCTCGCCTCGGCGATGGACGGCGTTGTCTCTCCCCGCACCGCGGGGCTGATCGGCAAGCTGGGCGGCCTCGCCGTCCTCAACCTCGAGGGCATCTTCAGCCGCTACGAGGACGCCGACGAGCAGCTGGAGCGCATCGCGCAGCTGCCCAAGGAGATCGCGACGCGTGAGATGCAGGAGATCTACAGCGCGCCGATCGACGAGGACCTCATGGTCCAGCGGATCCGCGAGATCAAGGAGCAGGGCGTCGTCACCGCCGCCTCGCTCACGCCTCAGCGCGTCAACAAGTATTACGAGAAGGTCCTGGACGCCGGCCTCGACATCCTGGTCATCCAGGGCACCGTCGTCTCGGCCGAGCACGTCTCGCAGACCTCCGAAGCGCTGAACCTCAAGGAGTTCATCGCCGATCTCCCCGTCCCCGTCGTGGTCGGCGGCTGTGCCAGCTACCACACGGGCCTGCACCTGATGCGCACCGGCGCGGCCGGCGTGCTCGTCGGCGTCGGCCCCGGCGCGGCGTGCACGACGCGCGGCGTGCTCGGCGTCGGCGTTCCGCAGGCGACGGCGATCGCCGACGTTGCCGGCGCCCGCTCGCAGCACATGCTGGAGACCGGTGAGTACGTCCGCGTCATCGCCGACGGCGGGATGCGAACTGGCGGCGACGTCTCGAAGGCGATCGCTTGCGGCGCCGATGCGGTGATGGTCGGCTCCCCGCTGGCGCGCGCCCATGAGGCGCCGGGCCGCGGCTTTCACTGGGGCATGGCGACGTTCCATCCGACGCTGCCGCGCGGTGCACGCGTCGCGACGGTGCAGAACGGCACGCTGGAGGAGATCCTCGTCGGGCCCGCCCGTGAGAACGACGGCACGTTCAACCTCATGGGCGGCCTGCGCACCTCGATGGCCACGACCGGCTACCAGGACATCGCGGAGTTCAACCGGGCCGAGCTGATGATCGCCCCGTCGCTGCAGACCGAGGGCAAACAGCTGCAGTCCTCCCAGGGCGTGGGCATGGGCTCGCGCGGCGCGGCGGCCTCGGTCAACGGGCCGGCGGCGGCCAACGCCGCAGCGAGCGAGAAGACGCCGGCTCTCGCGGGCTAGCGGCCACACGCAGATGAGCGACCACCTCGTCACCGCCTCCACGGCGGCCACGGAGCTTGCCGACGAGTCGGCGCCCGTCGACCGCCCGACGGCGGTCGACGAGGTCGTCGTCCTCGACTATGGCGGGCAGTACTCGCAGCTGATCGCGCGGCGTGTCCGCGAGTGCGGCGTGTTCAGCGAGCTGCTGCCCCATCACGTTGGTGCTGAGGAGGTTCGCAAGCGCAAGCCCAAGGGCCTGATCCTTAGCGGCGGTCCCGCGTCGGTCTATGCCGACGGCGCGCCGAAGCTCGATCCGGAGCTGCTGGAGCTCGGCATCCCGGTGTTGGGCATCTGTTACGGCATGCAGCTGCTGGCGCTCAAGCTCGGCGGCAAGGTCGAGGGGGCAGAGGTCGGCGAGTTCGGCCGCTCGCAGCTGACGGTGCGCGAGAGCGGGACGCTGCTGGCCGGGCTGCCGCTGGAGCAGTCGTGCTGGATGTCGCACCGCGACACGGTCTTCGAAGCACCGCCCGGGTTCACCGCGCTGGCGTCCTCGACGGCGTCGCCGGTGGCGGCGTTCGAGTCGACCGAGCGCGGGATCTACGGGATCCAGTTTCACCCCGAGGTCGTGCACACGCCCTACGGGACCGATGTCCTGAAGAAGTTCCTCGGCGAGGTCTGCGGCGCTGAGCTGAACTGGTCGGCCGCCTCGATCGTCGAGGAGCAGCTCGCGCGGATCCGCGCCCAGGTCGGTGACGCGAAGGTCATCTGCGGGCTGAGTGGCGGCGTCGATTCGAGCGTCGCCGCGGTGCTCGTGCACCAGGCGATCGGCGACCAGCTCACCTGCATTTTCGTCGACCACGGGTTGATGCGAAAGAACGAGGGCGAGCAGGTCATCAAGGCCTTCCGCGACCAGTACAAGATCCCGCTGGTCGCCGTCGACGCCGAGAACCGCTTCCTCGAGAAGCTCGCCGGCGTGTCGGAGCCCGAGGCCAAGCGCAAGATCATCGGCGCCGAGTTCATCCGCGTCTTCGAGGAGGAGGCGGCCAAGATCGGCGACGCGAAGTTCCTCGTCCAGGGCACGCTGTACTCCGACGTCATCGAGTCGGGCGGCGGCACGGGCGCGGCGACGATCAAGTCCCATCACAACGTCGGCGGTTTGCCCGACGATCTCGAGTTCGAGCTCGTCGAGCCGTTGCGCGCGCTCTTCAAAGACGAGGTCCGCGCCGTCGGCGCCGAGCTCGGGCTGCCCGAGCGCCTGGTGTGGCGCCAGCCCTTTCCGGGCCCCGGCCTGGCGATCCGGATCGTCGGCGGCGAGGCCACCAAGGCGCGGTTGGACGTCCTGCGCGACGCCGACTACATCCTCCAGGACGAGATCCGCAACGCGGGCCTCTACCGCGAGCTCTGGCAATCCTTCTGCGTCCTGCCCGACGTCCGCACCGTCGGCGTCCAGGGCGACGAGCGCACCTACGGCTACGTCGTCGTCATCCGCGCCGTCACCTCCGACGACGCGATGACCGCCGACTGGGCACGCCTGCCCTACGACCTCCTCGAGCAGATCGCCTCGCGCATGATCAACGAGCTGCGCGAGGTGAACCGCGTGGTTCTCGACATCACGTCGAAGCCCCCGGGCACCATCGAATGGGAATAGCCCGGTCGCGTTTGGGCGCCGCCTCGACGCGCCTGGAGCCACCCGACGGAGCTTGATGGGCTGGCGCCCACCGGCGCTCGCCGGGCGGCCCCAGCCACGACGATGCGGGGCCCAAACGCGACCGGGCCCGGCCTTGGTGGGTAGTGTCGAGGGATGTCCTGTCGCCTCGCTATCCCCACCGCGGTCGCGCTGAGCCTCGCGCTCGCGACCTCCGCCTCCGCCGCCCCCAAGACCGTCACGAAGGTCCGGACCGGCCCGTCAGGTGACGCGTTCTACACGCCGCCGTCGCCGTTGCCGGGCAAGAAGCACGGGGATCTGATCTGGGCAAGAACGCTGACGGGTGCGGCGGTTGCGCCGGGTGCGTCGTCGACCAAGGTGGTGCTCTACCGCTCCCAAGGTGTGGACGGCAAGGCCGATGCGGTCTCGGGGATCGTGTCGATCCCGAAGGGCAAGGCCCCCAAGAAGGGCTGGCCGGTCATCACCTACGCCCACGGCACCACGGGCATCGCCGACCAGTGCGCGCCCTCGCGCGACGTCGCGGGCACGCCGGTGCATCCCTTCAACGCCTACATCTTGCCGTTGATCAGCCGCTGGCTGAAGGCCGGCTATGCGGTCGTGCGCACCGACTACGAAGGCCTCGGCACGCCTGGCGTGCATCCGTACCTGATCGGCAACTCGGAGGGCCGCGCGACGCTGGACATCGCCCGCGCCGCCCGCGAGCTCGACCCGCGCCTGAGCAAGACCACCATCATCTCCGGCCACTCCCAGGGCGGCCACGCCGCGCTCTTCGCCGCCGCGCTGGCGCCGAAGTGGACGCCGGACCTGAAGGTCCGTGGCACCGTTGCGTTCGCGCCGGCCTCCCACCTCGACGACCAGATCCCGCTCACCAGCATCTTGACCAACCCCGGCGGAGGCCTCAGCGGCCTGATCGCCGACATCGGGCGCGGCATCCTCACCGCCAACCCGTCGTTTGACCTCACCGCGCTGCTCAGCGACCAGGCCAACGCGCTCTTCGGCCAGGTCGAGACGCAGTGCCTGCCCGAGCTGTCGGCCCCGACCTCCTTCGGTGGCCTCTCACCCAAGGCGATCTTCAAGGACGGCGGCAACCTCGCGCCGCTGGCCAAGCTGCTCGACGTTCAGGACCCCTCGCATCTGAAGATCAAGACGCCGCTGCTGATCGACCAGGGCAGCGCCGACACGACCGTCCTTCCGCTCTTCACCGACCAGCTCGCCGGCGAGATGACCAAGAACGGCAACAAGAGCTTGACCTACACCAAGTACACCGGCGTCGACCATGCGGGCATCGTGACCGCCGCGGCCAAGGAAGCGACCGCCTGGATCGCCAAGCGCGTGAAGTAAGGAGGCCTGCGGCTAGCCCGAAGCGGTGACGCGCAAGACCTCTTCGGGCGACGTCAGCCCGAGGCGGATCTTGTCCATCCCGTCCTCGCGCAGGCGCTTCATGCCTTTGCCGACCGCGACGGCGGCGATCTCGTCGGCCGAGGCGCGGCGCAGGACCAGCGAGCGGATGTCCTCGTCCATCTTCAGGATCTCGAAGATGCCGAGGCGCCCGCGGTAGCCGGTGCCGTTGCAGCGGTCACAACCGCCCGGCTGGCAGGTCTCGATGTCGCTGTCGACTTCGAAGCCGTTGGTGCGCATGACTGCGGCCTCGACGACGGCCGACTTCTTGCAGGAGTCACAGAGCTTGCGCGCGAGGCGCTGGGCGACGACGCAGTCGATCGCGCTGGAGAGCAGGAACGGCTCGACGCCCATGTCCAGCAGGCGCGAGACCGCGTTCGGCGCGTCACGGGTGTGCAGCGTCGACAAGACCAAGTGGCCGGTCAGCGCGGCCTCGACGGCGATGTGCGCCGTCTCGCCATCGCGGATCTCGCCGACCATGATGATGTCCGGATCGGCGCGCATGATCGCCTTCAGGCCGCCGGCGAACGTCATCTTCGCCTTGGCGTTGATGGCCATCTGCTTGACGCCGTCCATCCGGTACTCGACCGGGTCCTCGACGGTGACGATCGTGCGGGTGCCGTTGTTGACGTGCGCCAGGCACGAGTACAAGGTGGTGGACTTGCCCGAGCCGGTCGGGCCGGTGACCAGGACGCCGCCGTACGGACGGGCCATCGCGGCCTCGACGTTGACGCGGTCTTTCTCCAGCATGCCGATCTGCTCGAGGCCGACCGGGGCGGAGGAGGAGTCCAGGATGCGGGCGACGATTGCCTCGCCGTAGACCGTGGGGAGCGTGACCACGCGTAGGTCGATCTCGTGGCCGTCGATCAGCAGCGACACGCGGCCGTCCTGCGGCGTGCGGCGCTCGGCGATGTCGAGGTTGGCCATCACCTTCATGCGCGACACGACGCCGACCGACATGCGGCGCGGGATCGAGACGGCCTGGTCGAGCATGCCGTCGACACGGAAGACGACGTGCATGTCCTCCGAGCTCGGATCGAAGTGGATGTCCGAAGCGCCGCGGCGGATCGCGCGCTTGAGGACCGAGTTGACCAGCTTGATGATCGGCGCCTGGTCGTTGGAGCCCAGATCGGTGACGTCGTTGTTGGGGACCGAGAGATCGACCTCGCCCGACTCCTCGGCGCCACCGTCGGAGAGGTCCGGGAGGTCGTTGCCGAGCTTGACGCTGAGGCGGTGGATGTCGTCGTAGGCGGCGACGACCGGGCGCACCGCCATGCCCGTGATCATCGTGACGTCGTCGATCGCCAGCATGTTGGCCGGGTCGGCCATCGCGAGCAGGAGCTGGCCCTCGTCGTCCTGGCCGACCGGGATCGCGTCGTAGCGGCGCACGAAGCCGGGGTCGACGAGGCGGGCGAGGTCGGTGTCGATCTTGAAGACGGCGAGGTCGACGCGCTCGATGCCGAAGCGCTCGGCGAGCACGCGCGCCAGCTGCTGTGGCGTCAGGACGCCGTCCTCGATCAGCATGCGGCCGGTCAGCCGGCCCGACTCGCGCGCGTGCTGAACGGCGCGTTCGACATCCTCTTCCTTGGCGAAGCCGAGCTCGACGACGACCTGGCCGATCAGGCGCGTCGAGCGTCCGCGCGAGAGCGGGGGCAGGATGCCCGGGACGTCGGAGATCGGCGGCACGTCATCGTGCAGGTGCGAGATCGCGGGCGAGGAGGTGTTGGGAGGAGGGACCGACACATCCCGTACGTCGGCCGTTCTCATACCTGGGTCCAGCGCCTGGACGGACGTTCTAGTGGCTGCCGTCGGCGTGCGGACCGCGCAAACGGTCCTGCACGCCCTGATCGGGCGAAACGCGGCGCCGGTACCCAGGCGCTAGACTCCTCCGGCTGGATCGGGTCGTCACGCGGCCCGCTGAGGTCCGGACCATCTCCCCGAGATCCGCGTCCGGGCCCGAAGCCCTATCATCGTCCGTCGCCGCGCGCCCTGACGCGCGGCTTCCTTACGCCGTGAAGACCTACGTCGCCAACTCCACCACCGCTGAGCGCAACTGGCTCGTCGTCGATGCCAACGGGCAGACCCTTGGTCGGCTCGCCACGCAGCTCGCCGATGCCTTGCGCGGCAAGCGCAAGCCCGAGTACACCCCCCACGTCGATACCGGTGACTTCGTCATCGTCATCAACGCGGAGAAGATCTCGGTAACCGGCAACAAGCGCGCTGAAAAGCTCTACTACCGACACTCCGGCTACCCCGGCGGGCTGAAGTCCCGCACGCTGGAGGAGATGTTGGAGCGGCGCCCCGAAGAGGTCATCCGGCTCGCGGTCAAGGGCATGCTGCCCCGCAACCGCCTCGCCCGCAAGCAGCTGACGAAGCTGAAGGTCTACGCCGGCGCGGAGCATCCGCATGCCGCGCAGCAGCCTCAGCCCTTGGAGATCAAGTCTTAGGCATGTCCGACCAGACGCCGCAGGATCCGCAGGACGAGCAGGAGCTCACGACGCCGGAGGCCGAGGCCCCCGCGCCGGAGGCCGAGGCCCCCGCGCCGGAGGCCGTCGAGGCCGAGGAGACCCCGGCCGTCGAGGCCGAGGAGACGGGTGGGCGGGCTCCGGTTCCCCCGGTCGCCGAGGCTGACGAGGCCCCGGCCGCCGAGGAAGCACCGGCCGCTCCGGTCGCCGCCGAGGCCGACGCCGCCGAGCAGGTCGAGGAGGACCTGGAGGACGACGAGCCCGCCGCCCCGCGCGTTAAGCCCGCCATTCCGGGCGCCGACCTCGAGGTCGACATCGTCGTCGACGGCGACGACCGCACCCGCACGTGGTCTGAGGACGAGGATCCCGACGGCGAGGAGCCCGAGGCATCTGGCGACGAAGAGGACATCGTCGACGAGCAGCCGATCACGGCGCAGATCCAGCTGGCCGACGACGCGCGCTACCGCGCGACCGGCAAGCGCAAGACGGCGATCGCCCGCGTGATCCTGAAGCCCGGCACCGGCGCGTACACGATCAACGGCCGCACGCTGGACGACTTCTTCCCGCGCGCCACGCTGCAGAAGACGATCCGCCAGCCCCTGGAGACGGTGGGCTACGAGGACCGCATGGACGTCATCGCCCGTATGCACGGCGGCGGCGTCTCGGCCCAGGCGGGCGCGCTGCGCCACGGCATCTCCCGCGCGCTGCTGGAGGCCGACCCGAACCTGCGCACCGAGCTCAAGCGCCGTGGCTTCCTGACGCGCGACGCGCGCGCCAAGGAGCGCAAGAAGGCCGGCCTCAAGAAGGCGCGTAAGAAGCCGCAGTTCTCTAAGCGGTAAGACGTCACGTGGACGACGCGCGGAGCGGTCTCGGCACTCCTGAAGCGGAGCGCGGAGGACGGGAGGCGCAGCCGGTCTCACGGCGGCTCTTCGGAACCGACGGCGTTCGCGGCGTCGCGGGCGAGGTGCTCACCGCGGAGCTCGCCCTGGCGCTGGGCCGTGCAGTGACGGTCCAGTCGCCCGCGCCGCGTCCGCAGGTCCTGGTCATCCGCGATACGCGCGAGTCGGGCGAGATGCTCGAGGCCGCGCTGGCCGCGGGCATCACCTCGGCCGGCGGCGACGTCCTGCTGGGCGGCGTGCTGCCCACACCGGCCGCGCCGTTGCTGCTGGGTCGCTACGGGTTCGATCTCGCGGCCGTCATCTCGGCGTCGCACAACCCGTTCGCCGACAACGGCATCAAGTTCTTCGGCTCCGACGGCTTCAAGCTCTCTGACGCCGACGAGGCGGCGATCGAGACGCTGCTCGACGAGCAGGCCGACGCGGCAGGTCAGCGCACCGCGCCGCCGGCCATCGGCCGCGTCCGCCAGCTGCACGGCACGCTGGAGGACTACCTGCGCGAGCTGCAGACGCGCTTCAGCGACCTGGATCTCGCGGGCGTCGACGTCGTCCTGGACTGCGCGCACGGCGCGACCTTCCAGGCCGCGCCGGAGATCTTCCGCCGTCTCGGCGCGACCGTGACGGTCCTGGCCGACGAGCCCGACGGGCGCAACATCAACGCCGGCTGCGGCTCGACGCATCTCGACGGACTGATGGAGACCGTCCGCCAAGGTGGTCATGACCTCGGGTTCGGCTTCGACGGCGACGGCGACCGGGTGCTGGCCGTCGATCGCCACGGCGTGATCGTCGACGGCGACGAGCTCATCGCCCTGGCGGCGCTCTCGCTGCGCGAGCGGGGCCGCCTCACCGGCGGTGTCGCGGTCACGGTCATGACCAACTATGGCTTCCACGCGGGCATGCGCGAGGCGGGCGTCGAGGTCGCGATCACGTCGGTCGGCGACCGCTACGTCCTGGAGGAGCTGCGCAACCGCGGCTGGTCGCTGGGCGGCGAGCAGTCGGGCCACATCATTGACATGGGCTTCGTGCCGTCGGGCGACGGCATCGCCAGCGCGCTGCTGACGCTGGAGGCGCTCAACGGCGGCGACCTGGCCGACCGCGCCGCGATGGAGAAGATCCCGCAGCGGCTCGTCAACGTGCCCGTCTCGGATCGCGACGCCGCCATGGAGAGCGAAGAGCTGGCCGCGGCGATCGCACGCGAGAGCGAAGGGCTGGAGGGTCGCGGGCGCGTGCTCGTGCGGCCGTCGGGCACCGAGCAGCTCGTGCGCGTGATGGTCGAGGCACCGTCGCAGGAGGAAACAGACGCCATCTGTGACCGCCTTGTGACGATCGTGCGTCCATCTGCCTAATTGGCGTCCTTCCTCCCCTGAAGGCCAGGGCGGCAGGAAAGGCTGTTGGTACTCTCGAAGCACGTTGAACGGGTGCCAAAGGCCCGCGCGACACCAGCTTTTCCCGGACCCCCACCAGCCAGGAGGCCCCGCCAATGTGCGGCATCGTCGGCTACGTCGGCCAGCGCCCAGCGCAGGAGATCCTGCTTGCAGGGCTGCAGAAGCTCGAGTACCGCGGCTATGACTCCGCGGGCATCTCGGTGATCGCCGCCGATGGCGAGATCGAATCGGTCCGGGCGGTCGGCAACCTCGCCAACCTCAAGGCTGCGATCGATGCGCAGGACGCTATCGACGACGAGGGCGGCGTCGCGGTCGCCACAATGACATCCCGCCCACCCACGACTGGCATCGGCCATACGCGCTGGGCCACCCATGGGCGCGTCAACGAGTCCAACGCGCACCCGCACTTCGACACCACTAACCGTGTCCACGTCGTGGTCAACGGCATCGTCGAGAACTACCTCGCGCTGAAGGTCCGCCTGGCCGACATGGGCGCCGAGTTCACGAGCGAGACCGACGCCGAGGTCATCGCGCACCTGGTCTCCTACCACCTGAATACGTCCCCACCCACCCCGCTGGCCGATGCCGTGCGCGCTGCCTACGCCGAGCTGCAGGGCCACTTCGCGTTCGTCGCGATGGCGCTCGACGAGCCCGAGACCCTCGTTGGCGCGCGCAAGGAGTGCCCGCTGATCATCGGTCGCGGCGAGGGCGAGACGTTCCTGGCCTCCGCGATCCCCGCGTTCCTGCTGCACACGCGCAAGGTCCAGTACATCGAGAACGGTGAGCTGGTCGTCGTCACGCCCGAGGGCACGACGTTCCTGACGCCGGAGGGCGACATCCTCGATCGCGATGTCGTCGAGATCGACTGGGACGAGGAGACCGCCGAGAAAGGCGGCTACGAGACCTTCATGCTCAAGGAGATCCACGAGCAGGCCGACGCCGTCGCTGAGACGATCGCCGACCGCACCGTGCGCGCCGACGGCGTGGACCTCGCCGAGGAGGCCTCGTTTGACGAGGAGCTGCTGCGCGACGTCAAGCGCATCATCGTCGTGGCCTGTGGCACCTCCTACCACGCCGGTTTGATCGGTCGTTACGCGATCGAGGAGTGGGCGCGGATCCCGGTCGAAATGGATGTGGCCAGCGAGTACCGCTACCGCAACCCGGTCGTCGGTCCTGGCGATCTGGTCATCGGCATCACGCAGTCGGGTGAGACGGCCGACACGCTGGCGGCGATGCGGCTGGCGTCCGAGCGCGGCGCGTCGGTGATCGCGGTGACCAACGTCATGGGGTCGCAGGCCACGCGTGACGCCGACGGCGTGCTGTACACGCGTGCCGGGCTGGAGATCGGCGTCGCGGCGACCAAGACCTTCGTCTGCCAGGTCGCCGTGATGTACCTGCTGGCGCTGCGGCTGGCCGAGTTGCGCGGGACGCTGGATGTCGCGGATCGCACGCGGCTGGTGTCCGAGCTCAAGCGCGTTCCGACCGAGATCGACACGCTGCTGGCGGGGCTGGACCTCGACGAGGTCGCCCACAACCACTTCTCGCGTGAGTTCTTCCTGTACTTGGGTCGTCACGTCGGGCTGCCGGTCGCGCTGGAGGGCGCGCTGAAGCTCAAGGAGATCTCCTACATCCCGACCGACGCGTATGCGGCCGGCGAGATGAAGCACGGGCCGATCGCGCTGCTGGACGAGTCGACGCCGGTCGTGTGCGTCGCGACCGACTCGCCGATCCTCGACAAGGTCGTCTCCAACGTGCAGGAGGTGCGCGCCCGCGGCGCGCATGTCATCGCGATTGCCTCCGAGGGCAACATCGAGATCGGCGAGCACGCCGAGGAAGTCATCCGGATCCCGGCGATGGACTGGATGCTGCAGCCGCTGCTGGCGGTCATCCCGCTGCAGGTGCTGGCCTACAAGATCGCGCGTCTGCGCGGACTTAACGTCGACCAGCCACGGAACCTCGCCAAGACCGTCACGGTCGAGTAGCCGGGCGCGTTTGCGCGCCGCCTCGCCGCGCCTGGAGCCACCCGACGGAGCTTGATGGGCTGGCGCCCACCGGTGCTCGCCGTGCGGCCCCAGCCACGACGATGCAGGGCGCAAACGCGCCCGGCCGCCGGCAGTAGGCTCAATTTTGTGAGTGGCATCGGGCTGGATTTGCTGGAGATCGAGCGGCTGGAGGCGGCGCTGGAGCGTCGCCCGACGCTGGCCGCGCGGCTGTTCACCGACGGTGAGCGTGCCTACGCGGCGGCACGGTCGCGGCCCGGACAGCATCTGGCGGCGCGGTTCTGCGCGAAGGAGGCCGTGGCGAAGGCGCTGGCGCTGGAGGCGTGGTCGTGGCGTGATATCGAGGTGGTCAGCGAGGGCGGGGCGCCGCGGATCGTGTTGCACGGCGCGCTGGCGGGGCGCGATGTTGAGGTGGATGTGTCGTTGACGCACTCGCGGGGAACGGCGGGAGCCGTGGCGGTGGTGCGGACATGAGCAGGCTTCCTGATGGCTTGGAGCCACTGCTGGACGTTGAGCAGCTGCGCGCGAGCGATGCGTGGGCGATCGAGGAGCGTCGGATCCCGGGCGTCGACCTGATGGAGCGCGCGGGGGAGGGGCTCTTCGAGATCGTCTGGAAGCACGCCCCGCCGGGCGAGGTGGTCGTCGTGTGCGGCGGTGGCAACAACGGTGGCGACGGCTATGTGGTCGCGCGGCTCCTGCGCCAGGCCGGCCGCAGCGTCACCGTCTTGCATACCTCCGACCCGGCGAAGCTGACCGGCGATGCCGCCGCGATGCGAGACCGCCTCGTGGGCGAGCCGGCGCTGCCGTTCGCGGCGGGGGCGCTCGACGGCGCCGCGGTGATCGTCGATGCGATGCTCGGCACCGGCTTCTCCGGAAGCCCGCGCGAGCCGGTGGCCTCGGCCATCGCGGCCATCAACGGGGCCGACGCGTTCGTCGTGGCCGCCGATGTGCCGTCCTGCGTGGACGCGGCGACGGGCGCGGTCGCCGGTGAGGCGGTGTGCGCGACCATCACGGCGACGTTCCACGCGGCGATGCCGGGGCTGTGGATCGCGCCGGGCAAGGCGTATGTGGGCGAGGTCGTGGTGGTCGACATCGGCATCCCGGAGGGTGGGCCCGCCAAGCCGTGGGTCGGCCTGATCGGTGCTGGCGTTCTTGCGACCTATCCGCGACGAGGGGCGGAGTCGACGAAGTTCGCCTCCGGTCACGTGCTCGTCGCCGGCGGCGCACGCGGGCTGACGGGCGCCCCGTGCCTGGCATCGATGGCCGCGATGCGCGCGGGCGCGGGGTACGTGACCGCCTGCGTGCCGGATGCGTTGAACGACATCTTCGAGATCAAGCTCACCGAGGTGATGAGCGCGCCGCTGCCCGACGACGGCGGGTCGCACACCGAGGCCGGCGCCGGTGAGGTGTTGGAACGCTCCGCCGCGCGGGGCGGCGCTGTCGTGCTCGGTCCGGGGCTGGGGCGCAGCGAGGGCGCGTTTGCGTTTGCCCGGGCGGTCGCGCTGGGCGTCGACGTGCCGCTGGTGCTCGACGCGGATGGGCTCAACGCGTTTGCGGGCGATGGCGGCGCAGGCGCGGCGGCGGGCGGTGGCGATGTCTCTCGTGGCCCGGGCCCGGAGGTGCTGGCGGCGCGCAGCGCGCCCACGATCCTGACGCCGCACGCCGGCGAGCTGGGTCGGCTGCTCGGTGTCGACTCCGACGCGATCGCCGCCCATCGTCTCGACCACGCGCGCGAGGCCGCGCGCCGGTCCGGCGCGATCGTCGTCCTCAAGGGCGACGACACGCTGGTCGCCGAGCCCGAGGGACGCGTCGGCATCTCGCGCGGCGGATCGCCGGCGCTGGCGACCGCGGGCACCGGCGACGTCCTCTCCGGGGTGCTCGGTGCCTTTCTTGCCCGCGGCATGCAGCCCTTCGAAGCTGCTTGCGCCGCCGTCTACCTCCACGCCGAGGCGGGTCGCCGCGCTGCGAGCGCCCTCGGCGGTCCGGACGGCGTCATTGCCTCCGACGTGGTCGATCAGCTGGCGCAGACGCTCGAATAGAGTCCTCGGACCCGATGGCCACCCTCGCCGATATCCCGGAGCGCTGAGCGTGGCGGTCCGCGCGCTGGCGCGCGTGAACCTCAGCGCGATCGAGCGCAACGTCGCCCAGCTTAAGCGCGAGGCGTCGAAGGCCGCGGTTTGCGCGGTCGTCAAAGCCGACGGCTACGGCCACGGAATAGTTCCGAGCGCGCAGGCCGCCCTGCGCGGCGGTGCGACCTGGCTGGCGGTCGCCACGGCGCTGGAAGCGCGCACGCTACGCGCGGGCGTCGGCGACGATGTGCGGATCCTCGTGCTCGGCGCGCTCAGCGACGAGGAGCTGCCGATCGCGCTCGATGCCGATGCCGATGTGTCGGTCTGGACCGTGGAGCGGGTGCAGGCGATGGTCGCGTCCGGTCGTCCTGCGCGGGTGCACGTCAAGCTCGACAGCGGCCTCGGCCGCCTCGGCACGCGCGATCCGGAGGAGGCCGACGCGGTCGTCGCCGCCGTCGAGGCCGCCGACGAGCTCGAGCTGGCGGGTGCGTGGACCCACTTCGCCACCGCCGACGAGCGCGGCGACGCGTTCTTCGGCGAGCAGCTCGCGGCCTTCAAGGCGTGGGTCGAGCCGCTGCGCGCGGCCCATCCCGGCCTGCTTGCCCACGCCGCCAACAGCGCGGCCGTCCTGCGCGACCCCGCCTCGCACTTCGATCTCGTGCGCTGTGGGATCGCGATCTACGGGCTGGACCCGTTTGGCGAGGACCCGGCGTCGCGCGATCTCGAGCCCGCCCTCGAGTTGGTGTCCTACGTCGCGGCGCTCAAGACGGCGCAGCCGGGAGAGAGCGCGGGCTACGGCCGCCGCTTCATCGCCCAGCGCGAGACGCGGCTGGCGACCGTGCCGATCGGCTACGGGGACGGTTACCGCCGCGCGCTGACCAACCAGGCCCACGCGCTCCTGCACGGCCGCCGCATCGATCTCGTCGGAACCGTGTCCATGGACAACGTGACCTTCGATGTGGGCGCAGCCGGTCTCGGCCCCAAGCTCGGCGACGACGTCGTCCTGATCGGCGCCCAGGGCGCCGAGCGCATCACCGCCGAGGACCTGGCTCGCCTGATCGACACCATCAACTACGAGATCACCACCGGCATCACCGCCCGCGTGCCGCGCCTGCACCATCGTGATGGGGAGAACGTCGCGCAGTGAGCGAGGCGCTGGAGGCCGCGCGGGGTGCGCTGGCCGGCGTGCCGGCGTGGATCGTTGGCGGGGCGGTGCGTGATGAGCTGTTGGGGCGGCCGACCGCCGATCTCGATCTCGTCATCGACGGCGACGTGCGCGGTCTGGCCAAGGCGCTGTCGCGAGCCGCCGGTGGGCCGGCGTTCGAGCTCTCAGACGCCTTCGGCGCATGGCGCGTCGTTGGGCCCGAGCACCGCTGGCAGGTCGACATCATGCGCCTGCAGGGCGACTCGCTCATCGACGATCTCGCCAAGCGCGACTTCACCATCAACGCGATGGCGCGGCCGCTGGCCGGCGGCGAGCTCGTCGATCCCCACGACGGCGCCGGCGACCTCGCCGCTCGCCGCCTGCGGATGGTCGCCCCGTCGAGCTTCGAGGACGATCCGCTGCGCACCCTGCGCCTCGCGCGCTTCGCCTCCGAGCTCGCGATGGAGCCCGATCCCGACACCGCAACCGTCGCGGCCCAGCGCGCGCCCCAGATCGCCGGTGTCGCCGCCGAGCGCGTGTTCGCCGAGCTCAAGCGCGTCATCGCCGCCGACCGCGTCCTCGAGGGCCTCGCGCTCATGGACACGCTCGGCCTCACCCCGCACGTCCTGCCCGAACTCAGCGCGCTGCGCGGCGTGCAGCAGAATCGCTACCACCACCTCGACGTCCACGACCACACGCTCGAGGTGCTCGCCGAGACCGTCGCGCTGGAGCGCGATCCGGGCGCCATCCTCGGCGCCGAGCTCGACGCGCCGCTGCGCGCGTTCCTCGCCCAGCCGCTAGCCGACGAGCTGACCCGCGCCACCGCGCTGCGCTTCGGCGCGCTGCTCCATGACGCCGCCAAGCCCGAGACCCAGGCCTTCCACGCCGACGGGACCGTCCTCGGCTTCCCCGGCCACGCCGACCTCGGCGCCGAGCGCTCCCGCGCCGCGCTCACCCGGCTGCGCACCAGCGAGAAGCTGCGCGCCCACGTCGCGGCGCTCGCCCGCCATCATCTCGGCCTCGGCTACCTGGTGCACAAGGCGCCGCTAGATCGCCGGACGATCCACCAGTACCTCGTCAAGACGGCGCCGGTCGAGGTCGACGTGTCGCTGCTGTCGATCGCCGACCGCCTCGCGACCCGTGGCCGCAAGGCCGACGAGGCGATCGCCAGGCACCTCGAGGTGGCCCGGGTGGTCCTGCCCCAGGCGCTCGCCTACGCCGAATGGACCGCGCAGCCGCCGCTGATCCGCGGCGACGAGCTAGCCCAGGCGCTCGAGATCCGCCGCGGCCCGCAGCTCGGTCAGCTGCTCGCCGCGATCGCCGAGGCCCGCTACGCCGGCGACGTCGCGACCGCCGACGAGGCGATCGCGTTGGCGCGCACGCTCCTCTAGGCCGAGACGCTGCGCGCGATCGTCCCCATGACGATCTCGACACTTCGCGCGACCGACGCGTAGTCCACGTTGTCGGCCGTGTCGGTCGGCCAGTGGTAGTTGGCCGGCACGAGGTACTCGGTGACCGAGCCGATCGTGGCGGTCTGGTAGCCCTGGCGCAGCGACACCAGCCCGTCGGTCGCGAAGGTGAAGCGGATGCCGCGCCGGACGTGGACGCCGGCGTCGCGGGCTGCGGCGGCGACGCGCTCCTTCTGCGCCGACGGGTATTCGTACATCCGCAGAAAGCCCTCGCCCTCGATCAACACCAACTCGGGTGAGCCGACGGTGTCCAGACAGAGGAACGAGGTGGATGCTGGGCTGAGCCGCCCGAAGTGGCGCCGCGCGAATGCCAGCATGCCCTCCTGGTTGGCCTCCTCGGCGCCGGCCGACAGCAGGATCACGCGGACGCCCTCGGGCGGAGGCGCGTCCCGCAGCCGCCGCGCGACCTCCAGCAGCACCGCGACGCCGCTGAGGTTGTCGTTGGCGCCGGGCACGACGGGCTGGCGGATCATGTCCGCCATGACGACCGCGGTGCCGGCCGCAAACGCCGTCCCCAGCGCCGCGGTGCGACGCCCACCGGTGAGCGCGCTCACCGCGGCCGCCGCCGGCCCGCCGATGACCAACCCCATCAACGGCGGCCAGCGATCCGTCCGTGCCATGACGCCGGGGAGCTTCTCCACCATGAACTTCGCAAACGTCTGGTCGAAGATGAACGAGGTCCGCGCCGCGTCGTGATGGGCGTGGACGACGAGCGTGTGGTGCGCGTCCTCCGGGCCGAACTCGGCGACCACGTTGGTGGTCAACTGGCGCTTGAGCACCCGTCGTAGCGCGCGGCGCCGGCCGCCGGTGAGGTCCTGCCAGATGCCGGCGGCGCCCGCACCGGCGAGCACGCCACCCAGACCGCGTCGGCCCGCCAGGACCGCGAGGCCGCCCGCCGCGCCGAGCGCGTTCAAGACGCCCAGCGGCGTGAAGTACGTGCCGTGCACGAGCTCTTCGTCGACGACCACGCGCGCGCCGCAAGCCGCCATCCGCTCGGCGATCCACGCCGCCGCCTGGGCCTCGCCGGGCGAGCACGGCAGGCGATCGAGCGCCGCCAACGCCGCCACGTCGGCGTGCAGGGCCTCCTGCGTGGGGGTGCTGACCGCGCCGGACATCGACGATGGAGCGTACTGGTGGACCACCTCCCAGAAGCTGATCGGAACCTGAACGACACGCCGCGTGGATAAGGTGCCGCAATGTCCGCCACCGACCCCGACTGTCTGTTCTGCAAGATCGTCGCCGGCGAGATCCCGGCCACGATCGTCGCCTCCGACGAGCGGACGGTCTCCTTCATGGACATCAACCCGGCCACGCGCGGGCATGCCCTCGTCGTGCCGCGCACCCACGCCCGCGATCTGCTGGAGATCGAGCCCGAGGATCTCGCCGCCGTGGCGCAGGCTGGACAGCGCCTCGCGCGCACGGCCGAGACGGTGCTCGAGGCCGACGGCATCAACCTCCTCAACAGCTGCGGCGCCGATGCATGGCAGACGGTCTTTCACTTCCACCTGCACGTCATCCCGCGCTACGAGGGCGACCCTCTGCGCTTGCCCTGGATCCCCGGACCCGGCGACATGGACAGCATCCGTGCGACCGGCCAGCAGCTGAAGGAGCACCACTCGTGACCGACGTCGTCCGCCTGGAGCAGGAGGGCCCGCTGGCCGTCCTGACCTTCGACAGCCCGCCGCTCAACCTCTTTGACGACGCGGTCTTCGAGGGCGTGCGCGCAGCGATCGACAAGGTCGCCGCCGACCCGCCGCGCGGGCTGCTGATCCGGGCCGAGGGCAAGGTCGTCTCCGGCGGCGTCGACGTCGGCAAGGTCTTTGACGGCATGTCGGCCCAGCGCGGCGGCGCCCTGTGGGACGAGCTGCTGGAGGTCATCCACAAGATCGAGGAGCTGCCGCTGCCGACGGTCTTCGCCGCACACGGCCTCTGTCTCACCGCCGCGTTCGAGATCGCCCTGGCCTGCGACATCCTGCTGGCCAGCGAGCGCGCGAAGTTCGGGTTGGTGGAGATCGTCGTCGGCCTCACGCCCTCGATGGGCGGCCCGCAGCGGCTGGCCGAGCGCGCCGGCCCGGCTCGCGCCAAGGAGCTCATCTACACCGGCGAGCTCTTCGACGCCGCCACGCTGGAGCGCTGGAACGTCGTCAACCGCGTCTACGCCAAGGACGTCTTCGAGGACGAGGCCCGCGCGTTTGCCACCAAGATCGCCAACGGGCCGACCAAGGCGCACGCGGCGACCAAGGCGATCGTCCGGGCCCAAAAGGAGGGCGGCGCCCGTGCGGCCGACGCGATCGTCGGCGAGGTCTCCGGCGCGCTCTTTGATACCGAGGACCTCAAGAACGCCGTGAAGTCCTTCCTTACCGACGGGCCCGGCAAGGCCACCTACGAGGGACGCTGAGCCATGCGGCGCGCGACGAAAACGCTGACGACGCTCGGCCTGCTGACGATGACGGCCTGGTCGGTGGGATCGACGATTGCGCCCGCAGAGACCGCGCCCGACACCCAGGCGGCGACCGACCCCAAGGGCGACGTCCGCAGCCCGCTGGACCTCACGCGCGTCGCGCTGTCCCGCGCCGCAGACGGCCGCCTACGCGCCTCGCTGACCGTCGCCTCCGCCTGGACCGGCACCGACCTGCTGAGCGAGAGCGGACCTCCGGGCTCGCTCTGCCTGAAGGCGTGGACCACGAGCGTGCCGCCCGACACCACGCCCGACTACCTGGTCTGCACGACCGCCAACGCCGACGGCGCCCTGCGCGGCTCGATCCTCAAGCAGCGCGCCAACAAGCTGCCAGAGCGCACCGGCGGCGCGGATATCTCGCGACCGAGCACGCGCACGGTGACGCTGCGCTTCTCGCAGACCGCGATCGGCAGGCCGGCAACCCTCTATGTCGCCGCCGAGTCGACGCGCCCCGGCTGCCCGCGCGGTAGCTGCATCGACCTCGCGCCCGATGCGCCCAAGACGCTGAAGCTGGTGCTGCGCAAGACCACGACGTGAGCCGATCGCCCCGGATATCGGGGTGGGCGTGGGCGCCGGCGCCCGCAACTTCGCCGCCGCGTCGTGTTGAATTGGCGTGATGCCTCGTTTCCGCACCTTGCTGGCGGCCCTGATCGGCGCCGGCCTCGCCCTGCCGGCCGTTGCTCCCGCCACGCTGGACCCCGTCCCGGCCGTCGATCCTGGCGACGCCATCCCCAGCTGCCCGGACAAGCCCTGCTACGCCCTCGGGCGCACCACGGGCTACCAGGCCAAGGTCGGCACCAACCGTGGCCTTTACACCGTCCAGAAGGACGGCGTGCTCGTCTCCTGGACGATCAAGCTCTCCAAGCCGAGCGACAAGCAGATCGATTTCTTCAACAAGAGCCTCGGTGGCGAGTCTCAGGCGGCGATCTCGGTGCTGCGCATGGGCACCAAGCTCCACGCGCGTCTGGTCGCCCAGGGCGAGGTCCAGAAGCTCACGCCGTACTTCGGCCAGACCGTTGAGTTCGCACTGCAGAAGACGATCCCGGTCAAGAAGGGCTGGGTGCTCGGGTTGACGGTGCCGACGTGGGCGCCGGCGCTGGCCGCCGGCCTCGGCGGCGACACCTCCTGGCGCGCCAGCCGTGCCAAGGGCACCTGCGACGACAGCCAGGCCCAGACCGCGCAGGCCGTCAACCAGATCGGCCGCTACTACTGCCTCTACCGCACCGCGCGCATCATGTACTCGGCGCGGATCATCTCGACGCCGTAGGCGCCACCCGAAGTCGCTGAGGTCAGCCCGGGCAGGCGCCGGGGTTCTGCGAGCAGAAGTCGCTGAAGCCGCCGGAGTTGGTGGTGCTGGTGCCCGTCGAGGTACCGCCGGAGCCGGTGCCGCCCGTTGCCGCACCGGTCGACGTTCCCCCGGAGCTGGTGCCGCCGGTTGCGGCGCCGCTGCTCGGGGCCGCCGGCGTCACGGCTGCGCCTGAGCCACTGCTGGACGACGACGAGGAAGACGAGGTGTCCGGCGTGGTCGAAGAGGGCGTGCTGCTGGAGGCGCTGTCGGCCGCCGTGGTCGACGTGCTGTCGCCCGAGGACGCCGCAGGGCCCCCGATCGACGTGCTCGCGGGCGCGATGAGCGCCTGCGGCTTCTTCGGGATCACGTCATGCGTCGCGTTGCTCCCGCCGCAGGCCGAGAGGCCGACGGTGGCGAGGAGCATCAGGGTGACTGCCGTGGCGGGACGGCGCATGCGTGGCTCGCTTAGTCGGATGCCGGGACGGGGACGCCGAGGGGACCCATACGGCGCCCGCACGTGGGGCAGTCGTTGAGGTCCTTCTGGGCCAACTGGTCGCACCAGTTGCAGAAGCGGAGGTTCTCGACGGCAAACGGCAGCCGCGACGGGCTCGGCGCCAGCGGGATGACCTTGCCGACGACCTCAAGGGTCTCGCCGGTGTCGCGGTCGCGGTAGATCTTGCCGGCCTCGGCCTCGAGGAAGATCTCGCGCCCCGTCGAGGGGGTGCGCATGCGGTAGCGCTGCTTCAGGCTCACGGGCGAAAGCCTAGCGATGACGGGCGTCAGACGAGACGTGAGCGGGCATGATGGCCTCCTTGCGGATCCTGATCTTCCACGGCTACCTCCTGCGCGGCACCGGCTCCAACGTCTACAACGCGCTGCTCGCCACCGCGCTCGCGCGCCAGGGCCACGACGTGCACCTGCTCTGTCAGGAGCGCCATCCGGAGGACGTCGACGCCGTCGGGGCGGCGGGCGACTGGGACGACGGCGGCGTGCTGCGCGTGCGGCCGATCCGCGATGGGCGCCGCGTGACGACCTACCGCCCTGACGTGGGCCCGGTTCTGCCTGTCTATGTCGCCGATCGCTACGAGGGTGTGCAGGCGCGCACGTTCGCCGAGCTCGACGATGTGGCGATCGCCGACTACGTCGCCCGCAACGTCGCGGCGGTCGCCGAGGTTGCCGAGCGCGTGCAGCCCGACATCGCGTTGGCCAACCACCTCATGATGGGCCCGCTGATCCTCGCGCGGGCGCTGGCTGAGGACGTCCCGTACGCGGTCAAGGTCCACGGCAGCGCGCTGGAGTACGCCGTCAAGCCCCAGCCCGAGCGTTTCCTGCCCGCCGCACGCGAGGGCCTGGCGCGTGCCCGGACGGTGCTCGTCGGCTCGCGCCACACGGCCGAGTCGCTGTGGGCGGCGATGGAGGATCCGGCGCTGCCGGCCCGCACGCGCCTCGGGCCGCCCGGGGTGGACGTCGAGGCGTTCCGGCCGCGTCCGCGGGCCCAGGCGACGGCGGAGCTGCACGCGCTGGCCGCAGGACTGGCGGAGGAGGCGCTGGCGGCGCCACCGGCGGTCGATGGCGCCTCGGTCTCCGCCTTTACCCGTGACCCTGCCGAGGCGGCCCGCGCCTTGCACGATCTCGACGGTGAGCGCGACCGCCTCGTGACGTTCGTCGGCAAGCTGATCGTCTCCAAGGGCGTCGACCTGCTCGTGGCCGCGTGGCCGCTGGTGCTGGCCGCGGTCCCGGACGCCAAGCTCGTGGTCGTGGGCTTCGGCGGCTACCGCGACGCGCTGGAGCGGCTCCTGGCCGCGCTGGCGGCCGGGGATCTGTCGACGGTGCGCGGACTAGCCGCCGAGGGTCGAGCGGCCGAGGGCGGCCCGCACGCGCCGCTGATGCTGCTCGAGGCGTTCCTCGATGACCTCGATGCCGCCCCCGACCGCGATCGCTACCTGGCGGCCGCTCGCAGGCTGGGCGAGCGTGTCGTGATGACTGGGCGGCTCGAGCATGCAGAGCTCGCGCCGCTGCTGGCCGCCAGCGAGGCGCAGGTCGTGCCCTCGACCTTTCCGGAGGCGTTCGGGATGGTCGCCGTCGAGGCTGCGGCATGCGGTGCGCTGCCGGTCGTCGCCGACCACTCGGGTCTCGGTGAGGTCCGGGCGATCCTCGCCGGCGCGGTCCCGGTCGGCGCGCGCGCCTGGCTGGGCTTTGCGGCGGGTCCGCGCGCGGTGCGCGATCTGAGCGACCGCGTGATCGCCTGGCTGCAGGCACCCGAAGCGCTGCGCGAGGCCACGCGCGAGGGCCTGGAAACGGTCGCGCGCGAGCACTTTTCGTGGGACGGCGTGGCCCGCGGAGTCGTCTTCGCAGCCCTCGGCGAGACCGCCGCGCTGCCTGCGCCATGACGGTTGGTTGCGTTGCCCTCCTGGGTTGCGGTTAGGATCCCCGGCGATCATGGGGAAGAGGATCTTGCCGCGAGCGGCGCTCTGCGCTGCCATCGTCGCCGTTGTTCCGGCGCTGTCTGCCTGTGGTGGGGTGAAAGACCCCCAGGCCGACGTCGTCGCGGGCAAGCAGCTCTTCGTCCAGAAGTGCGGCTCCTGCCACACGCTGGCGCGCGCCGGCACCAAGGGCACGACCGGCCCGAACCTCGATCAGGCGTTCCAGCAGCCGGTCAAGGAGAACTTCGGCGAGACGGCGATCCGCGGGGTCATCCTCAAGCAGATCCTGTTCCCGAACCGGCTGCCGAACTCCGACGGCATCAAGATGCCGGCCAAGCTCGTCAGCGGCCAGAAGGCGCACGATGTCGCCGCCTACGTCGCCTCGGTGACGGCCAAGGGCGGCAAGGACACCGGCCGTCTGGCGAGCGCCGTCAAGACCGCCGGCGGCGGCACCGCGGTCGAGAAGGCCGGCGTCATCAGCATCCCGGCCGATCCGGGCGGCCAGCTGGCCTATGCGGCCGCCAAGGCCTCCGGCACCGCCGGCCCCGTGACGATCGAGATGCCCAACAAGTCCGGCACCCAGCACGACATCGTCATCGACGGCCTGGGCAAGGGCGCGGTCGTCGCCAACGGGACGTCGTCCTTCAAGGCGACGCTTGATGCGGGCAAGACCTACACGTACTACTGCTCGGTGCCGGGGCACCGGGCGGCGGGGATGCAGGGGACGCTGACGGTCAAGTAGGGCGTCGGGCGCCTGTGGCGCCCAGCGCGCGGCGTTGGCCGCTGGTTTGCGACGTGGTCTGTTGGGTGCGCCGGCCGGGCTGGCGCCCAGTTCGCGGCGTTGGTCTGGGCGCGCGGCGTGGTCCGTCGGCACCGAGGGAGTGAGCGTGGCGAGCGACTCGCGGCGTCCCTCGTCGTCCGCTGGCGCCGGGGCGAGGGTCGACGGCACCTAGACGTTGAGACCCAACGTCCAGGTGCCATCCATCTCACCACGCGGCGATCGAGTGAAGGTCGGCCCCGAATCGCCTGCCCGGGCGCCGGCGGACGACCGGCAACGCCGCGAGGCGCTCGCCACGCTCACTCCCTCGATGCCGACAGACCACGCCGCACATCAGCGGCCAAAGCCTGCGCTGAGCGCCAGCCACGCAGCGTCCGCGCCGGTGCCCAAAAGCCCGCGCTCAGGCCCCCAGCGCTCGCGCAACGACGACGAGCACGATGATCGTCCCGAACACCGCGATCGTTCCGAGCAGCACCCGGAACGCCGCGGCCTCCGACCGAAACGGCTCCAGCACGCGGAGCAGCAGCGCGTTCCAGTCGCGCGGCGCGTCGCCCATCAGAGCACGTAGACCGTCGTGTATACGACGATCCACATGACGTCGACGAAGTGCCAGTAGATCCCCGGGATCTCGACGCCGTGGTGCTCCTCGGGCGAGAAGTGGCCCTTGAAGGAGCGGATCGTGACCATGCCGAGCAGGATCAGGCCGATGGTGACGTGCGCGCCGTGCAGGCCCGTCAGCGAGAAGAAGACCGTGGCCTGCGCGTTGTCCTGCGGCGCGAAGCCGATGTGGACGTACTCGTTGATCTGGATGAAGAGGAACGTCAGGCCCAGCAGGAACGTCGCCGTCATGCCGGCCTGCAGGCCGAAGCGGTTGCCGTTCTTGATCGACGTCTGCGCCCAGTGCAGCGTCAGCGAGCTCGACACCAGGATGGCGGTGTTGACGCCCGCCACGGCGACCGGAAGGTCCTTACCGTCGACCGGGAACCATCCGCCCGGCACAGCGACGACCCGGATGAAGAAGTACGCCGTGAAGAAGGCCCCGAAGACCATGATCTCGGAGATGATGAACAACAACATCCCCAGCAGCGCGGGCTCGACGCGCGAGCTGCGGTTGGCCGGCGGCGGTCCGTGGTGGTCGTGGCCGTGGGCGATCGAGGCGGCTTCCATGGGTCTCTCTTTACGCGGCGCTGGCGGCGCGGTCGGTGGTCTCGACGTGGTCGACCGGCTTGTTGGTGACCTTGCGGACGCGCTCGATCAGGTCGGCGCGCAGCCAGCCCGAGCGGGTGGCCGGCAGGGTGGAGATGACGATGTCGTCGACGCGGAAGAACTGCAGCGCGTTCATCGTGGCCGTGTAGGGGTCCGGGTCGCCGATCATGCCGGCGGCGATCAGGCCCTCGGAGACCAGGCGGTCGACGACCTGCGCCATCCGCGCCCGCGCATTGGCCGCGTGATGGCCCTCGCCGCCCTCCTGCGGGACGATCACGATGAAGAGCGAGCCACGCGGGTCGGAGCCGGCCTTCTTCTTCAGTGAGTCCAGCAGCGCGTCGCCGCTCGCCGTCTTGGCCGCCACCACGAGCGTCACGTGGAAGGGGATGCCCTCGGCGTCGATGTCCTGGACGACGTGGGTGACCGGCAGGCCGCTGGCCTGCTCGATGCGCTCGATCAGATCGCGGCGCAGCCAGCCCGAGACCGTCGCCGGAAAGGTCGAGACGATGATCTCGTCCGGGTGGTGCTCGGCGACGGCGTCCATCGTGGCGGTGTAGGGATCGGTGTCACCGATGTCGCCGACCGCGTTGATGCCCTGGTCGCGCAGGAAGCGGCGGGCCAGGTCGATGCGCACCTTCGCCGCGTCAAAGACGAAGTCGTCGTAAATGATGTTGCCGTGCTTGGGCTTGTTGCGCGGCACGCAGACAATGACGCGGGTGCCCTCGCCGCCGGCGCTCGCGCGCTCCTTGACGGTTTCGAGCAGCTGAGCGCCCGCGAGCGTCTCGTTGGCCACGACCAGGATGGTGCTCATGTGGTGCTCCCCTTCATCACTCGGTAGGTGGCTGGGTGTGCGTACCCGCCGGGGTCGCCTTGGCCTCGGCCGGCGCGGCCGGGCCGAAGATGCCGTGGACCGCGCCCGGCGTGCCGTACTCATAAGGCCCGCCGACGACCGTCGGAATCTGGTCGAAGTTGAACACCGGCGGCGGCGAGGACACCTGCCACTCCAGCGTCATCGCGCGCCACGGGTTGGCGGTGGCGCGGGCGCCGCCGCGCCACGAGGCGACCATGTTGTAGGCGAAGATCAGCGTGCTCAGGCCCAGCGCGAACGAGGCCAGCGAGATGATCAGGTTCCACGTCGCGAACTCGTCGGCGTAGTCGGCGACGCGGCGCGGCATCCCGTTGACGCCGATGATGTGCATCGGCGCGAAGGTCGCGTTGAAGAAGATGAACGTCATCCAGAAGTGCAGCTTGCCGAGGCGCTCGTCGTACATCCGGCCCGTCATCTTCGGGAACCAGTAGTAGACGCCAGCGAAGATCGTGAAGAGCGACCCGCCGAAGAGCACGTAGTGGATGTGGGCGACGATGAAGTACGTGTCGCTGACGTGGATGTCCAGCGGGATCATCGCGAGCATCACGCCCGAGATGCCGCCGCAGGTGAACATCGTCAGGAAGCCGAGCGCGAAGAGCATCGGCGTGTCGAGCTTGATGACGCCGCGCCACAGCGTGGCGAGCCACGAGAAAATCTTGATGCCGGTCGGCACCGCGATGACCGCCGTGGTGACCATCATCGGGATCCGGATCCACGACTGCATGCCCGAGACGAACATGTGGTGGGCCCAGACGGTGAAGCCGAGCACGACGATCGCCAGCAGCGAGAAGGCCATCATGCGGTAGCCGAAGATCGGCTTGCGCGCCTTGACCGACAGCACCTCGCTGACGATGCCGAACCCGGGCAACATCATGATGTAGACGGCCGGGTGGCTGTAGAACCAGAAGACGTGCTGGTACATCAGCACGTCGCCGCCCTTATCGGCGTCGAAGAAGTGGAAGCCCAGGCCGTAGTCCAGCAGCACGAAGAACTGCGACGCGGCGATGAACGGCGTGGCGATAACGACCAGCAGCGAGGTCGAGAAGTTCGCCCAGGCCAGCAGCGGCATCCGGAAGAACGACATGCCCGGCGCGCGCATCGTGATGATCGTCACCAGGAAGTTGAGCGCTGTCGCGATCGACGACGCCCCCGCGAACTGGACCGCGATGGTGAAGAACATCTGTCCCAGCGGCGCTGTCGTCGACAGCGGGGCATAGGCCGTCCAGCCCGAGGCAAACGAGCCGCCCGGCGCGAAGAACGACGCCAGCATCATCACGCCGGCGACCGGCAGCAGCCAGAACGACAGCGCGTTGAGCCGCGGGAAGGCCATGTCCGGCGCGCCGATCATCAGCGGCAGGACGAAGTTCGCCAGCCCCGCGAAGACGGGGATGATGAACAGGAAGATCAGGATCGACGCGTGGACGCTGAAGAGGCCGTTGAACGTGTTGGAGTCCACGAACTGCCGGCCCGGCTGGGCCAGCTCGGCGCGCATCAGCATGGCCATCAGGCCGCCGACGAAGAGGAAGAAGAACGAGTGGACCGTGTACTGGATCCCGATGACCTTGTGGTCGGTGTTCGGGCGGAAGTAGTCCTTCCACGTCTTCGCACCGTGCGAGGAGTGATCCTCGGGGCGCGTCGGCTTGCCGGCGGCCCAGTAGAACCAGTAGTCAAAGCAGCCGAGGCCGATCAGGAACGCGAAGGGCAGCACGAACATCCCGATGAGGACGATCGACTCGGCCTCCAGGAAGTGCGCGTAGCGATCGTGGCCGTACAGCATGCGCACGAGCCAGCTGATGGCGACGGCGAACGACGCGCCGATGAGCATGAACCAAGCGGCGCGATACCAACCGGCCTGCCGCAGCTTGACGGTCACTTACCCGCCACCTCCTCGAGGTACTTGACCAGCGCGTCGATCTCCGGCTGGCTCAGGAGCTTGCCGAAGTTCGCGGGCATGATGCCCTTGTTGAAGCCCTTGGCGATCTCGGCGTCCGGGTTGACGATCGACTCGTGGATGAACGCCGCGTCCTTGCCCTTGAGGACCTGATCGAGATCGGGCCCGACGCCGCCGGCGGTGCCGGCGTCGGCGAGCTTGTGGCAGGCGCCGCACGCGGTGGCGCCGGTCTGCGTCTCACCCTGGGTGAAGAGCGCCTTGGCGTCGATCGCCGGAGCGGCTCCGCCACCGGCAGGCAACGTCGCCTTGACCGGCGTCGTCATCTTCTTGACCCACGCGTCAAACGCCGGCTTCGGCAGGACGTGCGCGGTCTGGCGCATGAAGGCGTGGCCCAGGCCGCAGAGCTCGGCGCAGACGACCGGGTAGCTGCCGAGCTTGATCGGCGTGACCCGGTAGTTGGTGGTGATGCCGGGGACGGCGTCGATCTTCATCCGCCACGCCGGGACCCAGAAGTCGTGCAGAACGTCCTTGGTCTTGACGTTGAACTTCACCGACTCGTTCTGGGGCACGTAGAGCTGGGCCGAAGAGAACTTCTTGCCGTTCTCGACGTAGTCGAAGGTCCACGTGAACTGCTGGCCCATGGCCGTGATCTGGCGCTCGTTGCCGGCCGCGGGCGCCTTCTCGATGTCGTGCAGCACGAGGTAGGCGTAGGTGCACAGCGCGACGAGCATGATCGCGGGGATCGCGGTCCAGACGACCTCCAGGCGCGTGTTGCCGTGGATGGGTGGGCCATCCAGATGCTCCTCGCCCGGACGCATCCGGAAGTTGCGCGCGGCAAACAGCACCACGGTCGTCACGAGGACGAACACCGGGACCGAGCAGATGATCAACACGTCCCAGAACGTGTCGATCTTCTTGGCCTGCTCTGACCCCTGTGTGGGGAACCAATCGATGACGAGCCCGAGGGTGATTCCCAAAATCGATGCGATTAGGCCGACGACCACCATCTCTGTGACGGTGCGCCGGCCTGATTGCCCTCGCAGGGAATCAGCCTCCGCCCGAGTGCTCTCCTCACCCATAGCCCGGCGATCCTATGGGTAGGGCGCGACGGGAAGCAACGACGTTCCGCGCCAAGCGGACTTTTGCCCCTGTCAGAGGGACTACGCGGCGGCGTTGCTGGGCGTCGCGGAGACGGCGTCGAGCCGTCCAAAGCGCCCGTTTGCGCGGAAATCCGAGGGGGCGATCCCGTGATGGCGCCGGAACGCCTTGGCGAATTGCGCCGGCTGGCGATAGCCGACGCGGTGGGCGACGTCGCGGACGGTCAGACCACGGATGCGCAGCAGGTCGGCGGCGCGTTCCATGCGCACCGCGGTCAGATGCTCGCGAAAGGTGGTCGAGCCGATCTCGGAATACGCGCGCTGCAGCTGGCGCCGTGACGAGGCGACCCGCCGTGCGATGTCGTCCAGCGACAGGTCCGAGGCGTACTCGGATTCAACGATGGCGACCGCGTCCTCAAAGAGGCTGGTCCGCAGGCGGATGGTGGCTGGTCGGTGCATGGCGTCACGGGGGATACGACGGGCAAGGACTGGTGGATCACCGTAGGGATTGGCGTCCGTGGAGGTGGATGGTAGATTGAGTTTGAGACAAACGTTGCAAGGGTCAATACACGAAGGAGCGGTCCGGGATGCAGGTGCGTGACGGGATGAGCAG
The DNA here is from genome assembly GCA_963836485.1 of uncultured Conexibacteraceae bacterium. Lineage (GTDB taxonomy): Bacteria > Actinomycetota > Thermoleophilia > Solirubrobacterales > Solirubrobacteraceae > Baekduia. The sequence continues at coordinate 138,481 of CAWIJS010000004.1, forward strand.
CATGGTCTTGACGATCGGGCCGGGGCACACCCTGCGAGAAGCGTCGAAGGCGATGTCGCAACGACGCGTCGGCGCGGCCGTCGTGCTCGACCCCGATGCGGCCGGCCCAGGCATCCTCACCGAGCGTGACGTCCTGGACGCCGTCGGCCTGGGCCAGGATCCTGACGCGGAGCTCGTCGGGGAGCACCTGACCAGCAACGTCGTCTACGCCTCTCCCGATTGGTCGCTCGAAGAGGCGGCGGTCGCGATGGTCCGCGGCGGCTTTCGCCACCTCATCGTGATGGAGCACGGCGAGATCATCGGGATCCTGTCGGTGCGCGATGTGGTGCGATGCTGGACCGACGATGGCGCCATCTGCGACGTGCCTGAGAGCGCCGCTGCGGCCATCGGTGCCGCGCGCGAGGGCTAGCCCCTTCGGGCGGCGCAGAACGACGAAGGCTCGTGTGGCGCTAGTGCTCGCCGTCGTGATGCAGCGGCAGCTCGGCGATATCGCGCCGGGTGTCGGCTACCCAGCGGATGATCACCCAGATGGTGAGGATGCCGCCGGCGATGACGAGCGGAAGGCCGAGGGTGACGCCGAGGAGGGCCACCGTGATGCCGATGGTCAGCAGCAGCGGCTGGATCGAGCCACCGGGGAGGTGGATCTCCTCGCTGACGGGTGGGATCTCGGGATCGCGGCTCATGCGACGTAGATCCAGGCCGCGACGAAGGTCAGGCCGAACATGAGGAAGCACACGGTTCCGGCGATGAGGCCGGTGCGCACGTTCTTGCGGGCGAGGTTGCGGTCCATACGGGTGCGATTCTCCCAGACGGGGCTACAGCTTGACGTCCGCCACCATCGCTACGAAGAGCAGCGCGAGGTAGAGGAGCGAGAACAGGTACAGCCGCAGGGCGGCCTTGCGGGTCGCCTGGCGCTGCAGCAGCACGGCGAGCGTCACGAAGGCGACGCCGAGCACCAGCGAGGCGATCAAGTAGATGGCGTCCAAACCGCCACCGCCGCAGAACGGCAGCTGCGTGACGGCGTACAGCAGGACGCTGTAGAGGACGATCTGGCGGCGGGTCTCCTGCTCACCGCGCACGACCGGCAGCATCGGCACGCCGACCTTCGCGTACTCGTCCTTCATCAGCAGCGACAGCGCCCAGAAGTGCGGCGGGGTCCAGAAGAAGACGATCGCGAACAGGTAGATCGGCAGGCCGGTCAGCCCGCCGGTCACGGCGGCCCAGCCGACCAGCGGCGGCACGGCGCCCGCGGCGCCGCCCCAGACGATGTTCTGCCACGTGCGGCGCTTGAGCCACACCGTGTACATGAGCGTGTAGCCGAGGAAGCCGGAGAACGACAGCGAGGCGGCCAGGACGTTGGCCGTCACCGTCAGCCAGACGAAGCCCAGGACGGCGAGGCCGATCCCGAACCACAGGGCGGTCCGCGGCGCGATGCGCCCAGCGGGAATCGGCCGGGACGCGGTCCGCTCCATCTGCGCGTCGATGTCGCGGTCATACCAATGGTTGACGGCTCCGGCGCCGCCCGCGCTCAGATACCCACCGATGCACGTGGCGATGATCAAGCCGATCGACGGCGTGCCGGCCACCAGCATCGTGGTGACCGTGGTCAGCAGCAGCAGCGACTGGACCTTGGGCTTGGTCAGCGCCAGCAGATCGCTGGCCAGCTGACGGGCCCCGGTCGCCGGGATCGCGGCGGCGGTGGTTGCGCGTGACGCCTCCATGGCGGGGCGAGCCTACTCCCTGACCATCTAGTGGGAGTAGACGGGCTCGGGCTCGGGCACGCCACCGGTCTGCATGGCGACCTGACGGCGGATGTCCTTCATCGGCTCGACCGAGCGGATGCGGGGCACCGAGTCGAAGTTGTTGACCGGCGGGGGAGAGGTGGTGAACCACTCCAGGGTGTTGGCCTTCCACGGATCCGGCCCGGCGATCGCGCCCTTCTTGAGCGAGATCAGCACGTTGACCAGCGTCAGCAGGATGCCGACGCCGAGGATGAAGGCGCCGATCGTCGAGATCAGGTTGAGGATCGCGAGGTCCTGGACGTCGGAGTACTCGTAGATCCGTCGCGGCATGCCCTCCATGCCCGCGGAGTGCTGCACGAGGAACGTGACGTGGAAGCCGATCAGCATCAGCCAGAAGCTGGCCTTGCCCAACGGCTCGCTCAGCATCCGGCCCGACATCTTCGGGAACCAGTAGTAGAGCCCGGCGAAGATCGTGAAGACCGCGCCGCCCATCAACACGTAGTGGAAGTGGGCGACCACGAAGTAGGTGTCGGTCAGCTGCCAGTCGACGGGGAAGACGGCGACGAAGATGCCGGTGATCCCGCCGATGAGGAACGTGCCGATGAAGCCGACGGCAAACAGCAGCGACGTCGTGTACTCGATCGTCCCGCGCCAGAGCGTCGCGATCCAGTTGAAGATCTTGACGCCCGTGGGCACCGCGATCAGGAAGGAGCTCATCATGAAGAAGATGAGCACCAGCGACGGGCTCGGCGTCGAGAACATGTGGTGCGCCCACACGAGCAGGCCGAGGAAGGCGATGACCAGCGTCGCGGCGGCGATCGCCTTGTAGCCGAAGATCGGCTTGCGGGCAAAGACCGGCAGGACCTCGGAGATGATGCCGAAGCCCGGCAACACCATGATGTAGACCTCGGGGTGGCCGAAGAACCAGAACAGGTGCTGCCACAGCAGTGGCGAGCCCCCGTTGGACGCGTCGTAGAAGTGGGTCCCGAAGTGGCGGTCGGTCAGCAGCAGCGTGACGGCCGCGGCGATGACGGGCAGGGCGAGGATCAGCAGGATCGCGTAGGTCAGCATCGCCCAGACGAAGAGCGGCAGACGGCCCCAGCCCATGCCGGGCGCGCGCATGTTGGCGATCGTCGCGTAGAAGTTCACCGCGCCGACCAGCGAGCTCAGGCCCGTGAGGTGGATCAGGTAGATCCAGGCATCGACACCGCCCGATGGCGAGTAGCTCGTGTCGCTCAGCGGGGAGTAACAGGTCCAGCCGCACTCGGGCGGGCTGAAGAAGATCGAGGCGTAGAAGACGATGCCACCGGCGGCCAGCAGCCAGAACGAGAGCGCGTTGAGCTTCGGGAACGCCATGTCGCGCGCGCCGATCATCAGCGGCACGAAGTAGTTGCCGAAGCCGGCCATGACCGGCACGACGAACAGGAAGATCATCGTCGTCCCGTGCATCGTGAACAGCTGGTTGTAGGTCTGCGGCGTCAGCAGGTCGTTGTTCGGGACCGCGAGCTGCAGGCGGATCAGCAGCGCCTCGACGCCGCCGAGGATGAAGAAGCCGAACGTCAGGACCAAGTACATGATCCCGATGCGCTTGTGGTCGGTCGTGGTGACCCACGACGTCCAGCCCGTCGACGACGAGTCGACCTTGCGCGCGACGACCTGGGGAACAGGCGCGACGTTGGGGCGGGGAGCTTCGATGGTGGCGGCCATGCGGTCAGTCAGATCCTGAGCTACGGGTTCGTGGTGTTGCCGGAGTCGAGCTGCTTGCGCTGCGCGGCGCCCTGCTTCTCGGCGGACTTGATGTCCGCCTCGCGATCGCTGAGCCAGCGCTGGTACTCCTGCACGGACACCGCACGCACGCGGGCGGTCATGTTCGCGTGGTTGCGCCCGCACAGCTCGGCGCACTGGCCGAAGAAGACGGTCCCGCCCGGCTTGGTCCCGAACTTGCCGGGGACCTTGAACCAGGTGTGGTTGGTGTAGCCGGGGATGGCGTCGAACTTGCCGCCGAGCTTCGGGATCCACCAAGAGTGGGCCACGTCCTGGGCGCCGATGTCGAGCGTCACCGTCGTGTCGACGGGGACGACCATCTCCTCGTAGGAGAACGGCGCGCCGAGGTTCTTGCCGGTCTTGCAGTTGTCGGCGTAGGTGTAGCGCCAGATGTACTGCTGGCCGTTGACGCAGATGTTCAGCGACTTGCCGTTGGGCGGCAGGCGACGGCTGGTGTCGGCGAGCTGCAGGCCGTTGGGCGAGGAGTCCGGCGGGTTGCGGATGTCGTCGAGCTTGACGAACGTGATCACCGCGAGGACGACCAGGATCAGCGCGGCGCCGACCGTCCAGCCGATCTCCAGGCGCGTGTTGCCGCGGATTTGGGCGGCGACACGGCCCTTCTTGGCCTTGAACTTGAAGACCGAGTAGAGCAGCACGCCCTCGACGCCGACGAAGACCACGATCGCCACGGCGAAGATGAACTTGTAGAGCGTGTCGATGTCGTCGGCGTTCGGCGATCCGCCCGACTCCGGTGAGAGGAGATCCGCGCCGGCGACGGGCGCCAGCAGGAGGGCGCCGGTCACGACGGCGAGCAGGGTGAGGATCAATCGGCGCGAGGTCATGAGGGTGCGAAGGCGAGAGGTGTCCAAGGCGGCGGGGATTCTATTCATGAACCGGCGTCAGACGGCCGCCGGTTGCCTTGGACGGGCGCGGCCGCACTCAGTTCGGCACCGTACGGGTTCTTGGGGCCGCTTGCCGGACCGTCAGCGACCGCTGAACGCCGGAGGGCGCTTCTGTAGGAACGCTGACACGAATGTCAGCGACCATCGAACGTCGGAGAGCGCTTCTGCAAAAACGCTGACACGCCCTCGACGAAGTCGTCGGAGTGCGCCATCTCCCGTTGCACTTGGGCTTCCAGCTCCAGCTGGCCGTCCATCTGGGCGTACAGCCACGCGTTGAGTTGGCGCTTGATGCCCGCGTAGGCGGCGGTCGGGCCGGTCGCCAGGCGGTCGACGAGCGCGGCCACCTCGGCGTCGAACTCGGCGTCGGCGAACACCTTGTTGATCAGGCCCCACTCGGTGGCTTGGCGCGCGGGGACGCGTTCGCCGAGCATCGCCATCTCGATCGCGCGCGTGAACCCGATGCGCTCGGGCACAAAGAGCGAGGAGCCGCCGTCGGGCGCGAGGCCGATGTTGACGAAGGCGAGCAGGAAGTAGGCCGACTCCTTGGCGACGACGAGGTCGGCGGTCAGCGCGAGGCTGAGGCCGATGCCGACGGCGGGGCCGTTGACGGCGGCGACGACGGGCTTGGGCATCGTGCGCAGGCCGGTGATGATCGGGTGGTAGCGCTCGGTCAGCACCTTGTAGACGTCGGGCCGGCCCTGGGGCGTCTGCTCGTCGGAGATGTCGCGCAGGTCGGCGCCGGAGGAGAAGCCGCGGCCCGCGCCCGTGATGCAGATGGCGCGCACGGTCTCGTCGTCGCGAACCTCCTCGACGGCGGCGAGCAGGTCGAGCCCGAACTGCTTGTTCCACGCGTTCATGGTCTCGGGGCGCGCCAGCTCGATGGTGGCCGCGCCGCCCCGGCGGTGGATCTTGATCGTGTCGAGCTCGGTCATGGGCGGGGATCTTATGGGGGCTGGCTGTCTGGCCAGCTGAGCTATACGCAGTAGCGTTGAAGGTATGGGCGATAGACCAGTGATCGGGCTGTGTGCGGCGGTAGAGCGCGCGCGGTGGGGCGTCTGGGATACGCCGGCGCATCTGCTGCCGCGCGAGTACTCCGATGCGGTGCAGCGGGCAGGCGGCATTGCGCTGCTGCTGCCGCCCGATGCGCGGGCGACCGAGCATCCCGATGAGTTGCTGGACTTGCTTGACGGTCTGATCCTCGCGGGCGGGTCTGACATCGACCCGGCCGCCTACGGCGAGGCCGCGCATCCCGCGACCATCAACACCAACCCGGAGCGCGATGCGTTTGAGATCGCGCTGGCGCAGCGTGCGATCGCGCGTGATCTGCCGTTTCTGGGGATCTGCCGTGGGATGCAGGTCTTGAACGTCGCCCGCGGCGGCACGTTGTTGCAGCACTTGCCGGAGAGCCATGGCCACGAGGACCATCGCCGCAATCCTGGCTCGTTCGAGGGCGCTGACCATCAGGTGCGGCTGGCGTCGGGTTCGCTGGCCGCGCGCGCCGCGGGGGAGGAGGCGCACCGGACGCTGAGCCATCACCATCAGGGCGTCGATCGCGTCGGCGAGGGGCTGGTGGTCACCGGCCGCTCGGAGCTCGACGACCTGCCGGAGGCCGTGGAGCTGTCGGACTCGCGCTTCGTCCTCGGGGTGCAGTGGCATCCGGAGGTCGACGAGACAAGCAAGCTGGTTGCCGCGCTGGTCGATGAGGCGCGCGAGCGGATGGCGGACATCCGCGAGGCTCGTGCGCGCGGCCGCTCCGCCGTTTAGCCCGGCAGGTCGATCCGCGTGAGGTCGAGGACCGGGAAGGGCGGGTCCTCGGTGCTGGCCCGGTAGCGCGTGAGCGCATCGTCCTCGAGGGCGGTGAAGGCCCCCTCGACCAGCTCGAGGTAGGAGCGCTGGATGGCGATCGGGGCCGTGGCGGCGCGGCCGGCGGCGACGCGTGCCCGTCCGGCCGGGCGGCCGACGTAGGTCCAGACGGTGCCGTCGGGCGCGGGGTCGATGAGCGTGGTCACGTCGACGCGCTCGTACTGGCGCTCGCGGGTGTCGAGGGCGGCGAGCCCGGCGGGGTCGACGGTCAGCAGCGCGCCGTCGATCTGGGCGCCGTCGGCCTCCTCGATGTCCAGGAACGCGACGGCGACCGCCGGTCGCGTGCCATCCGGCAAGGCATACACCTTGTATCCCGGGATCTCAATGGCATTGTCCATCGCGACGCCCCAGACGCGGCGGTGGTCGCGCAGCGTCACGCGGGCGGTGGCCGGCGCCGCCACGAGGGATGCGTAGCCGAAGATGGAGGTCTTCACGGCCGAGCGATCACGGTGCGCTTGCCGTCGCTCACCAGTGCGACGGAGAGCACCTGCGGCGTCCCCGCGCTCGACGTCCAGTCGGCCTGCGTGACGAACTGCGAGTAGCCCTTCGGCGCGCCGAAGCGGATCGTCGTGTCGACGCCGGCCGGGATCCTCCAGAGCCGTCCGCCGGCCTCGACCTGCTGATCGCGACGCCCGCCGTGGTAGCGGAGCTCCACCTGTGCGGGCGTGTCGAGCCACAGGGCGCCGGTCATCGCGCGGGCGCAGGTGATCGCCGCGTCGACGCCGACGATGTCCGGGCTTGTCGTGGAGTAGCCCGGTGTGCGGCGCGGGCAGGGCAGGACGATCAGCGACCGCGCGTGCGGGATCGTCGAGGGCTTGAGCTCGACCAGCCGGCCGATGTTCGGATCCGACGCCGAGCGCAGCTCATCCTGGAAGGTCACGCGCGCCGACGGGTCGTTGATCAAAAAGCGCGACGGCCGTGGGCCACAGCCCGGACCGAGGACGAGCTCGCCGGAGACCGCGAAGCGCATCGAGCAGACCGTGCCCTGGACCGCACGCCCCAGCAAGCCGGCCGCCGGCCCGTAGGCCTGGGTGATCTTGCGGTTGAAGAAGTCGATGTCGTCGAACTGCGGTGCGTTCTGGGTGATGCCCAGGAGCGCGACGGGACCGGATGCGTGGTGGTCGACCCATGCGAGGTCGGCCGGCATGATCGACCGAAACGACGTCCCGGTCGTGGTCATCTGCCACCACGCGGCCTGGCTCTGGACGGCGAAGACGGCGAGCACCGCGGCGCCGGCGATGAGCGCGGCGCGGGCGGGCGCGGTCTCACGCGCGCGAAGGAGCCCGACCGTCCACAGCAGCGCGAGCGCCACGAGCGTCAGCCCGATCCCGATACCAAGTCCTAGGACATGGTCCAGGCGATAGCTGATGCCCCAGCTGGCGCGCTCCTCGCCGATCATCTGGATGGCGGGCCGCGCGAGCAGCGTCAGCGAGAGCACACCTGCGACGATCAGCGCGGTGCGCGAGAGCAGCGCCGGCCGCGCGAGCAGGACGGTCATCAGGATCAGCGCCAGCGGTAGCGCGAAGGTGACGTAGCGGTCGATCGCCGAGAGCGCCGGCGTGTAGCCGGCGAGGAAGAAGCCGCTTTGGGCAACGGTCGCCAGCGCGGCCGGCCAGAAGACGGCGAGCAGGGGGCCGGTGCGGTCGTCGCGCCACGCGCGCCGCGAGCAGGCGGCGCCCGCGGCGAGCAGGACCGGCGCGAAGCCGCCGACGGCGACGAGCTCCAGCAGCTGCAGGCCGGTCTTGGAGAGGATCCGGTCCAGCGAGGGGCGAAAGTGAAAGAAGCCGCTGTAGTCGCCGGTGACTTGGGGCAGGGCGAGCGCGACGAAGACGAGGCCGGCGAGGCCGATCGAGGCGACCACGAGGTAGACGCGGTGCGCACGCAGTCGTTCGGCGCGCCGCGTGGGGTCGCGCAGCGCATCGAGCAGGAAGGCCAACAACAACGCGGGGACGAGGACGGCCATTTGGATTCGGGCCCAGGTCGCCAGCGCAAGCAGGAAGAAGGCCAGCCAGCCAAGGCGACTGCCAGGCCTTCGCAGCGCCATCACCGCGACGCACAGCGCCGCGGTCGTCAGCGGGAACGCGAGGATCTCGGTCACGGTCTCGGCGCTCGTCAGCATCCACGTGCCGGCGACCGAGAGTGCCGCGGGCACGAGCGCCAGCCGCGGCCCGACGAGCTCACGCGCGAGGAGCCAGACCGGGATCAGCTGGGCGCAGAGGACGAGCGTCCCGAGCACCTTGGACGCGTGGTAAGCGTCGACCGAAGAGCTGAAGAGGCCCCACGCCGGGGTGATGAAGTACACGTACAACGCCGCGGTCTGGCCGATGTGCGCGCCGCGCCAGTCCGTGCCGGTGCCGTCGGCGAGCCCGCGCGCGAGATGCGAGTACCGGAACTCGTCGGGGAACAGGACGGGCAGCGGCGATCGCAGCGCCAGTACGAGGTAGAGCGCGGCGGCAACGACGTAGAGGCCAACCACCCACGCCCACGGTGACGACAGGAAGCCGGCCGCGCCGGCGCGGTGGGCAGCGGTGGGCTCGGCGGCCCGCGCGGTGCGCATCGAGACGACTCTAGCCAGCGGCTGCGACAGCGGGGACGGTCGCGCGAGGATTCGGCGTACGCTACGCGGCGGTGCGGGCGCCGACCGCGGCGGCGACGCCCTGGCGCGCGCGGCAGACCAGCGCCTTGCTGGCGCCGGCCGACACGCCGAGCACGCGACCGATGTGGGAGTGCGAGCGGTCTTCGAGCTCGTGCATGACCAGCGCGCGACGCTGGCGCTCGGGCAGCTGCTCGACGCCGCCGACGACCTCGTGCAGACGCTGACGGTGGGCGATCATCGAGACCGGGCCGGGCCCATGGTCGGCCAGGACGGCCTCGTGCGGGTCGAGGTCGGTCGTGCGGTTGGGCTTGCGCAGCTGGTCGAGGCAGCGGTTGCGGACGATCGCGTGCAGCCACGGGCGCAGCGCGATCTCGGCGTCGTTGCCCTTCATCGAGCGCAGGGCGCGGATGAACGCGTCTTGCACGCACTCCTCGGCGTCGTGGTGGCGGCCGCCGAGGACCTGGCGGGCGTAGGCGGTCAGCTGGGGCTCGTAGCGGTGGACGATCGCGGTGAACGCGGCGTCGGACCCGGAGCGGACGGCGGCGACGAGCGCCTCGTCGGAGGCGGTGCCGGCGCGCGGGGCACGAGCCGTGGGGGAGGAGGAGAGAACCGCGGTCATGTCCACCATGGTCGCGCTGTTCTCAGGTCGCTCCCAGGGACCCCGGGGCTACACCTTCCACACCAAGGTGAGGCCGGGGCACACCTAGGTGTGGGCTTGGTCTCTAGGCTGAGAAGCGTGTCTGTCGACGAGTCCCCGCTCGCAGCCCACGCCGCCTCGCCCGCCGAGCTGCAGGAGCGCCTCAGCGCCGAACGCGACGGCGCCCCGTTCGTCGTGCTGCGTGACGGCGAGGGCCGTCAGCGGCTGTTGCGCCTCGACGGCGATCGGCTGAGCGTGGGGCGCGCGGAGTCCAACGGCGTGCCGTTGCCGTGGGACACCGAGGTCAGCCGGCTGCATGCAGAGTTGGAATGCATCGCGGGCGAGTGGACGGTCGTCGACGACGGGCTCAGCCGCAACGGCACCTACGTCAACGGCATCCGGATCTCCGGCCGCGCACGGCTGCGCGACGGTGACACGATCCGGATCGGCCGCACCACGCTCGGCTACCGGCGGCCGGATGCTGAGGAGACGGTGGAGCGCACGGTCGTCGCCGGCGAGCCCGTCGCGCTGGCGGATCTGCCGGCAACGCAGCGGCAGGTGTTGGTGGCCCTGGCGCGGCCGTACAAGCAGGCCGAGTTCGCGACGCCGGCGACCAACCAGGAGATCGCCGGCGAGCTGCACCTGAGCGTCGATGCGGTCAAGGCGCACCTGCGCTCGCTGTTTCAGAAGTTCGGGATCGAGTCGCTGCCGCAGAACCAGAAGCGCTCGCGGCTGGTGGCCGAGGCGTTTCAGCGCGGGATGCTGACGCAGCGAGACCTATAACTCGGGTCTGGTCTGTCAGCGATTGCGGCCGCGGCGGTTCATGAGCCCGCGCACGGAGCCTACGAGGCCGCCGCCGCGGCGCTGACCGGCGCCCAGGGAGCCCGGGGCGGTGGTGTCTTGGTCATGCTGGCGCAGCGCTTGCTCGACCCGTTCGAGCTCGGGCTCGTCCTGTACGCCAACCGGCGGCTCTTCGGGGGTGACGGCGTCGAGGAGGTCGTAGTGCTGGGTAGCGATCCAGGCGGTGCCGTCGGCGTGGGCGGCGTGGCGGGCGCGTTCTGGGCGGTAGGTGAACCAGGACGGCTGGACGCGCATGGGGCAGAGGTGAGCGATGAGCGCTGCGCCCGTGATCGGCGTGTGGACGAGGTCGGCGCTCCAGAGAACGGCGTCGCCGACGTTCAGGGTGATGGTGTCGCCAGCTGGGTTCTGCCCGAGCCCCGCGGACAGCTCTTCACGGTGCTGCTGCAGCGCGGCGTCGCCGTCACGCTCGGGGTTGTGGTGGCGGTAGCGGCCGCTGAACGGGGTGGTGGCGATCCCTTGGGAGCCGGGGAAGAGCGTGAGCTTGGCCCCGTCCGCAAGCGCGACGGTCGCGGTGACCAGCGTCTCGGGCTCGGCGGCGAGCGCGACGTAGGTGGCGTCGCGAAACGGGCCGTCGTCGGGGGATCCGGCGCTGGCTTCGGTGGCATCGAAGAGCAGTGGGGCGTCGCCGCCGAGGACGTCGCGGGTGAGGAAGCGGACGAGCTCTGGCGGGAGCAGGAGGGCGCGGGCGGCTGGTGAGAGTGCGTAAGGGTCGACGGCGCCGGTGGGGTGGTCGTGGGTGGGCCCGATCGTGGCTGCCGCGAGCGAGACATGTTCGTCGCCCGGGCCGCGGACGAGCAGGCCGTCGCGGGCGGTCTCGAGCTCATGTGCGTAGGCGGCGAGCTGGTCGATCGGGGCGGCACCGCGGAGCACCACGTAGCCGTCTCGTTCCCAGGCTTGGCGAAGGTCGTCCATCGCCTCCACAAGGTAGTGAGGCGACGTGAAGAGCAGGCGAACCGGTACACCATGGGGCGTGGACAGGTTTCGCGAACTCGCGCGCTTCGGGTTGGTCGGCGGGTTCAACGCCGCGACGTACTTCGGTGGCTACACCGCCGGGGTCCTGATCGGCGTGCCGTATCTGCTGTCGGCGCTGATCGCGTTCGCCCTGTCGGCGTCCTTGGGGTACTGGCTGCACGAGCACTGGACGTTCAAGGGCCGCACGCCGACGGTGCGCGGGTGGCTGAGCTGGCTGCTGGCCCAGGGTGGGGCGACGGGGTTGAACCTGGTGTTGCTGGCCGTCCTTGTTGATGGGTTTGAGGTCGACAAGATCCTCGCCCAGGCAGTGCTGCTGCCGGTGACACCGGTTGTGACCTATGTCGTGGGTCGGCGTTGGGTGTTCAGCCGGGCGTAACACCAAGCGCCCCGGAGTTGGATTCGAACCAACGACTTGCTGATTAGAAGCGTTGATCGATAAGGAGGACTTGGACTGGTTGAGGGAGGGATAGTAGCGGCGGTGGCGTTGGCGCAAGTCGGTTGGCCGAGGTGTGGGACAGCGCTGGGACATCTCGTGGAGGACCTGGGCCGATCGCCGCACTCTGACGCTGCGCGCTTAGCCGGTGATGACCGGTCGATGTGGTAAGGAGTCGGCCTTCATGACGGCCTTTGCTCGCGGATCCGAGTGGCGACGATGGGACCTCCACGTCCACTCGCCGCACTCGATTCTCAACAGCCAGTTCGGAAGCGACTTCGACGCCTACGCCTCAGCGGTTCTGTCAAAGGCGATTGACAGTGAGATCGCCGCAATCGGCATCACCGACTATTTTAGTATTGAGGGATACAAGGCGTTTCGCCAGCTGCTGTCCGACGACGACCGGCTAGCAGGTCTGGTCGGCGCAGAGCGAGTAAGTGCCGCCAGGAAAATCCTGGTTTTGCCAAACGTCGAACTGCGCCTGCGCGAACTCGTGCAATCGGGCCAAAGCACGGCGCGCGTCAACTTCCACGTGCTGTTCTCCGACTCGCTAACGCCTGTTCAGATCGAGGAGGACTTCCTGCACCGCTTGCGCTTCACGCACGAGGCCTCGCCCGACCGCCCAGACGATGAGCGAACCCTCACCCTTCGCAACCTTGAGGAGTTGGGAAGCAAGCTAAAAGCCGATCACGCACCTTTCCGCGATCGCTCAGATCTGGCGATAGGCGCCGGCAATGCCGTGGTCTCGCACGATGAGGTGTCCAGGCTCCTGGGCAATCACTCGCAGTTCCGCAACCGCTACCTGTTTGTCTTGCCAGCAGACGAGGATCTATCGCGGGTCAGCTGGAACGGTCAGGGGCATCAGGTCCGCAAGGTCCTGGTCCAGAAGAGTCACATGCTCTTCTCGTCTAACTCCCGGACCCGCGCATTCGGGCTAGGCGACACACACGAGTCTCCACAGGCGTTCGAGCGTGAGTTCGTCTCTCTCAAGCCGTGCATACATGGCTCTGACGCGCATGACGAAGCATCGCTCTTTGAACCGGGAGAGGAGCGCTATTGCTGGATCAAGAGCGACCCAACGTTCGAAGGTCTCCGTCAGTTGCTCTTTGAGCCGGCGAATCGCGTCTTCATCGGGGCAGAACCCCCAGAGTTGAACCGCATTACGAGAAGCGCCGCTCGGCTCATCGACGGGGTGGCGTTCGAACGGAGAGGCGCCGACGAGCCGAACGAGCGATGGTTCAGCGGCACGCTGAACCTGAACCCCGGACTTGTCGCTGTGATCGGGCGCAAGGGCAGCGGCAAGAGCGCCCTCGCGGACATACTCGGGCTATTGGGGGACGCTCGCAGCCACGAAGACTTCTCGTTTCTGGTCCCGAAGCGATTCTTGGCTCCCAAGAAGCGCCTGGGCGAAGCGTTCGGGGCGACCATGTCCTGGCGATCTGGGGAAAAGGTCACCAAAGCCCTCAACGATTCGGTCGATGATTCAAGTCTCGAGCGCGTGGCCTATCTGCCTCAGAGCTACCTGGAGCGGATCTGCACCGAACTCCAGGACATCGATGGTCTGACGCCGTTCGACGAAGAGCTAGAAGCTGTGATCTTTTCGCACGTCGATGAGGCGGAGCGTCTCGGATGCTCGTCATTGCGAGGGCTCATCGAGCATCGGACGGCCGAGAATGAAGTGAGAGTGACGGCACTCCGTAGCTCGCTACACGAAGTGAACGAGCGAATTGTCGAGCTACGTCGTCAGCTGAGCCCGGAGAACCGCTCGCAGCTCCAAGACCGCTTGGAGCAGCGACGACGTGAGCTGGCGTCCCACAATGACGTGAAGCCAAAGCCGGTTCTCGCGCCTACAGAGGCCGCGACGTCCGAAGAAAGCAAGAAAGCCGCCGAAGAACTTGCGGCTCTCGTCGAGCAAATTCAAAAGCTCGATCAGGAGATTGTGCAAGCCGAGATTGATCGGAAGCATGAGCATAGAAAGCTTGCAGCTCTCAATCGGATCCTTGAACGGATCGAGAACCTTCTCGAGACCGTCCAACGCTTCTACGCAGCAAGCGCGGAGGACGGCGCCCTCGCCGGCTTCAACTTGACGGACGTCGTTGCCCTGGAGGTCAAGCGCACTCCTCTTCTTTCGGCTCGCGATGAAAGCAGCGTGCGAGTCGCCGAACTCGGACGATCAGTAGACAGAACGGTTGAAGGCTCGTTGGCGAATCTACGCGCCAGCGCTTCGGCTGGGGCAGCCGAACTCCGGAAACGGCTAGATGAACCTTCCCGCCGTTACGAGGAATACCAGCGCAAGCTCGCCGTTTGGACGCGCGAGCACAGCCTGATCCAGGGCTCAATCGAGGTGCCAGGCTCGATCGCGGCGCTCGAAGAGACGATTCAGGGTCTTGACACGACCCTACGGGCAGAACTCGATGCCGCTCGCGATAAGCGGGAGGAGCTTTGGCGAAAGATCCTTGAAGCGAAGTCCGAGCTGCTCGGACGCTACGCGGAGCTTCACGCGCCAGTGCACGCACATGTCAGCAACCATCCGGTGGCGCAGGAGATCCAAGCTCTGAGCTTCTCAACCACAATGGCTCTCGACGGTCTCATAGATGGAGTCCTTTCATTCGTTCATCAAGGCCGGAAGGGGTCGTTTCAAGGGGAGGCCGACGGTCGGAAGTCACTTCGAGCCCTCATTGCCCGGAACGACTTCCAGTCAGTCGAGGGAGTCGCGAAGTTCCTGGCTGACATCGGAGATGCCCTCACCCACGATGTCCGAATCGATGGGAAGCCGAGAACCGATCTCGATAAGCAGCTTCGGCAGGGCATTTCTGCCGTCGAGTTCTACGACTATCTCTTCGGCCTCTCCTACCTCCGCCCAAGGTTCGAACTCCGGTGGCAGGACAAACCGCTCGATCAGCTTTCCCCAGGCGAGCGCGGCACACTGCTGCTCGTATTCTTCTTGCTCATTGATCAGCGTAAGGATCCGCTCATCGTCGACCAGCCCGAGGAGAACCTCGATAACGAGACGATCGCAGAGCTCCTGGTGCCGGCCGTCAAGTACGCAAAGGGCCGAAGGCAGGTCGTCCTGGTGACCCATAACCCGAATCTCGCCGTCGTATGCGACGCAGAACAGGTGATCCACGCCAGCATCGACAAGGGAGCTGGTAACGAGATCACCTACACAAGCGGCAGTATTGAGAACCCGACAATGACGCAACGGATCGTTGACGTCCTCGAAGGGACCAAGCCCGCGTTCGACCTGCGCGACGCTAAGTACGAAGTGCTTGAGCGAGCCATCTCCGGACAGAGCTAGGCCTTTGCACGGGTGCCCCTCCTCCGAGCCTGATAGAGAGTCTGTCGATCGTAATCGCGGCTGTCCGGTCAGAGTCAATGCTATTGCGCGCGTTGCTGGGCATCGGTTCGAGGTCCTGTGAGGCCCACCGGTCAATGATGATGTGGCCGAGGTCGTCGCGGCGCTAGCGAGCTTGCTCGGCGAAGCCAGCGCTGAACGGGACGTCGACCCGATCAGCTGCGGCGTCGGCTCGTCCAGCGGCATCCCGCCGAACAACGGGACATGCGCCGCGCGATGGTGTTCTTGTAGTCCCGGACCGGGAATCCCGGGGCATGTCTTGGGACAAATCCTCCTCCCGAACAGGCGTGACGAGCGGAGATCTCCGGTGGGCAAGCGGAAACCGCGAGCGCCCCCGGTTGGACGACCGTCAAACCTGGTCAGGAGCTACGAGCCGCCCTTCTGGAGCCCAAGAGTCGCGCAGCTCACGCGCCGTACGGGCTCTTTCAAGGATGATGAGTGGTCGGCGACAGCTTGATAGGGCTTCAGGTAGACCTCGCGATGATGCTCAGCGATGATCTGCTCGTGAGCATCGAACCCTCCCTTCCCGATGACTTTCGGATCAACCGAACCTCAACGGCGCCATTTCATCCCGACAGCTTCGAAGAGCTTCCGTGTCAGCAGCGAATCGTCGAAGCCGCGTTGGGGGGAACCAAGTACGTGGCCAGGACCGCACGTGCCTTAGCCAACGAGGCGGGTCTTTCACCAGAGCAGGTTCGTACCTACTGCGAGCAATCGGCCCACATCGCAAGATCGCCGCTCGAAGATCACGCTCACAATGAGTTCTTCGGGCACGTAGATCGGCTGCGTTCGAAGTATCACGTCGATGACGATGGTGATGTCACAACAGCAGGATCGACGTTCGACCCACCGAGCTACGGCATCGTTCTCAGCTACACCGCCGCAGATGCGCACATCGCAGAGTCACTCCGCAAAGACCTACAACGGCAGCGGGTTACGTGCTTTATGGCGGCCAAGGACATCCCCGCGGCTGCGGAGTGGAGCACGAACATCCGCACTGCTTTGCGTACCGCTAACACGGTGCTGCTGCTTCTCACCCCGCGCTCAGTCAACAAGCCGTGGATTCTGCTGGAGACGGGGGCTGGGTGGGCGTTAGGCAAGAAGCTCATGCCGGTACTCGTACACGTTGAGCCCACCGAACTCGTCGACCCTCTTCGCAGTGCCCAGGCGCGTGTCATGGAGACACCCGACCAGCAACGAGCGCTGGCAAAGGAACTCGCACAGCTCGTCAACGCCCCTTTCGCCTTGACCAGTCGGCCAGAACGCCCCGAGCTGGACGACAGTCACACCTGATGACATCGGGTCCGAAGGAATGGCTGAGGCGTCTCCGCCGGCGACTGGAGGGCATGTGACGACACGAAGCGCTGGAACCTGAACGCCCCGAGTTGGATTCGAACCAACGACCTGCGGATTAGAAGTCCGCTGCTCTATCCAGCTGAGCTATCGGGGCGGCCGGCTCCAACCCGTCTTTGCGGATCTTGCGTATCAGCAGAAGTGCCGGTCGTGCCAATGAGCACGGATACACGGTGTTCTTGATTGAACACCGTTAGGATGGCGAGTTAGTCGTCCGATTTGCAGGGATTTTGTAGACCTAAGGCGGTTGTATATCTTACGCGTAGCGCGCTCGGAGACGACTCTTGGCTGTTGACACCCGCTTGGGTCGGCGCGTACTACTAGCTTCGTCGCGGGTGCTGGCCCGTAGGGCTCGATTCGGATCGATCGGGTGTGGCTGACCGGCGCCTGGGTTCAGAGGGAAGGAGCCGGTTCGAGCTACAAGGCGAGCAGTCGCTGGTCTGTCATGCACGTGGATCCTGACGCTGGCAGGCCCCGATATGAACGGCCCGGAGGCGCATCGCTCACGCGCCGGCGCTGGTGGGCCGAACGGTTCTCCCGGCGTTGTCGCCGGGACTCACAAGGAGCATCTCTGATGAAGAAGCTGTCGAAGAAGGGCGCTCTGCTCTTTGTCTCGGCCATCGCGGTATGCGCGTTTGCGCTACCGGCGATGGCGCCGGCGGCCACTTGGCACGGGCCGTTTCCCTCGACTCATCTGCTTGACGCACCGGGGACCAGCAACCCCAACAATCGTCTGTCGACCACTCACGACGCGGCCCCTCCCGGCGGGTGGGTCTGCGCCTTTGGGCAATTGCATCTCGACATCCTCAGCCCCACGGACGCGCGGATCACTAACTTTGTGACGAGGGACTGTCACGGAACATTATCGTTTGTCAACTGCACTGTCACTATTACGCCAATAAGACTCCCGTGGACTGTTACTAACACCTCAACTCACGATGTTCAGATCCACGACTTCCACATCATCGAACACTACGAGAACACTCCTGGGAACCCTACGGCGTGTCCCCTCCCGGTTACTCTCACTACGACTGGCACTATCCGAAATGGGACTTGGACTAATCCGGGCCACGAACTCGAGTTCAACAACGCGCCGGGCCTGATCGTCCATCCTGGCGGCGCTGATGGGTTTTTCGGGACTTTCGTCGACACTTCCGGCAACCTGACTATGACTGACTAGGTCCGTCGACGAGCGCACGCTTTGCTGGGGTCGCCTGCAGCGGCCCCAGCCGCGTGTCGCGCGGCGGAGCGTCAGCCCACGTCGATCCGTGACACCGTCGCGCTCGCGAGGTTCGTGACCCAGACGTGATCGCCGTGGGCGACGAGGGCGAACGGGTTGCGGCCGACCGCGATCGGCTCGCCGATCGCCTTGCCGGTCTGTGCGTCGAGGCGGACGACTGAGTCGTCGAGGTAGCTCGCGACCCACACGGTTCCGTCAGACACGGTCAGGTCCAACGGCCCGCGCACGTTCAGCGCGTCGGTCGCCGCGTTGGTCAGCGAGCGGTTGTTTTGGGAGATCGTGCCGTCGTCGTAGTTGGTGACCCAGACTTGGTTGGCGCCGAAGGCGACGCGGTGCTTGCCGAGGCCGATCGGGGTGGACTTGCGGGCGCCGCTGGAGGGGTCGATGCGGCTCAGGCGGTTGCGGCGGCGGTTGGGCACCCAGACGAAGCCGCCGCCCGTCGTGATGTCGCCGACGCCCTCCTGGCCGAAGAGGATCTCCTTGGTGTCGCCGCCGCGCGGGTCGACCTTGACGATCGAGGACGGCGGGTCGGTTGTCCGCTTGGCCCGCCGGCCGACCCAGACCGAGCCTTCGCCGGTCACGACGACGACGGCCTCGCCGGAGCCGACGACGCGGTCGCCCTGCACATGGCCCGACACAGGATCGATCCGCACGAGGCGCGCCTGGTCGCCGTTGGTCACCCACAGCGAGCCGAAGCCGGCGGCGACGCTTGTCGTCCCGCTCGCCCACGGCAGCTTGATCGTCCGTCGCGCGCCCTTGCCGTCGGCCGGCAGGCCGATCAGCCGCCCGCTGCGCACGCTGCCGACCCAGACCCGGCCGCGGGCGTAGGCAATGGCATTGGGACGCGGGTCGACGGTCGCGGTCTGGCCGACGCGCGCCGCGCCGGTGCCGGCGGGCGTCGTCGTCGGCTGTGACGAGGTCCCGGAGCCGGACTTGTTGTCGTCGCCCCCGATCAGGACGACCGCGAGCACCACGATTGCCGCGCCGGCGAGCAGCGCGAGCACCGGCGTGATCCATGCGCGCGCGCCACCCCGCGCCGGCGGAGCACCCCGCCCACGCCGATCCGGATCCGGCGCCAGCGCGGTCGGCGCCGTCGGCGTGGCGCTCGCCCCGCCCGCGCCCCCGGGGATCGCCGTCTCATCATCGGCAAACCCACCCGGCGCCGCCGCACCCCGCGCCACCACCCGCTCCGGCGGCGGCACGGGCCCATCGCCGACCGCGGCCAGCGCCGCGCGCCCTAGGTCCCCCGCCGACAGATACCGATCGTCTGGATCCTTCTCCAACGCTCGCGCGACGACCTCCGCCAGCGCCCCCGGCACCTCAGGCACCAGCGCCCGCGCATCCGGCGCGGCGTCATTGAGGTGCGCGTACAGCGTCGCCTCATCCGAGTCTCTCCGGTACGGCGCGACGCCCGTCAACACATAGAACAACAGGCAGCCCAACGCGTACACGTCGGCGCGCGCGTCAACGCCTTCACCACGGATCTGCTCCGGCGCGATGTAGCCCAGCGTCCCGACCCAGCGGCCCGAGCCGGTCATTGTGGTCTCACCGGTCAACCGCTTGGTCAGCCCGAAGTCCGTCAGATACGCGTGGTCGCGATCGAGCAGGACGTTGGCCGGCTTGATGTCGCGGTGCACGAGCCCACGCGCGTGCGCGGCATCCAAGGCGTTCCCGATCTGGGCGATGATCGAGGCCGCCCGCGCGGGCTCCAGCGGCCCCCCGCGCTGCACGAGCGAGCGCAGATCCTCACCGTCGACGAAGCGCATCGCCAAGAACAACCGCCCGTCGTCCTCGCCGGCCGAGTAGACCGGGATCACGTTGGGATGGTCGATCGCCGCGGCCGCACGCGACTCGCGCACGAACCGCTCACGGAACGCCTCATCGCGCGCAAGCGGCGTCGCGATGAGCTTCAACGCGACAGGACGCTCCAGGTCGAGCTGCTGGGCCTCGTACACCACGCCCATGCCGCCGCGACCGGCGACCCCGGTCACGCGGTAGCCGGCGAAGACGTCTCCGGGCTGCAGCTCGCTGTCGACAGCGCTCAAGGCCGCGACGGTATCGATTGGCGCGGAGCGCACGCCGTGCCGTCGAGTCCGACCCGCGCAATACACTCCGCCGGCTCGTGCGCCTGTCTTCTGCCCTCCGCGTCGCCGCGTGGGGCGTTGTCGCCACTGGTGTCGCGGTCCCGCTCGTTCGCCGGCGTGCGCGGATCCCACCGCCGGTCGTCACCGCCATCGCCGCCTCTGCCCCGCTCGCCCTGAGCGTCGCCCTCCCGCGCTCTATCAAGCGCGACGTCGCGCTGTGCGTGCTGCAGATGTACGCCTACACGGTCACCTACCAGATGCCCAACGACGATCCGGAGGAGCTCGAGCGCCGCGTCCACCTCGACTACCCGGTGCGGATCGATCGTCTTCTGGGCTTCGGCGAGATGCCCAACGTCCGCCTGCAGCGCTGGTTCGCCCAGCCGGGGCGGATCCGCAAGCGCGACCAGGTGCTCGTCTGGTCGCACTGGCTGTGGTTCCTGTTTCCGCACGGGACCGTCGCCTACATCCTGTGGCGCCATCCCGACCGCTTCCCGCGCACCGCGGCGCTGACCTACGCGGTCTTTGACCTCGGCCTCATCGGCTACTGGGCGGTCCCGACCGCGCCGCCGTGGTACGCGTCGCTGCACGGCCGGCTGGGCGAGAGCGGTGACATCGCCATCCGCCGGATGATGGTCGAGCACGGTGAGGCGTTCTGGAAGGACAGCTGGGAGCCCCTTTACAGTGTGTTGGGAGGCAACCCCTTGGCTGCCATGCCCTCGCTGCACTTCGCGACCTCGCTTATGGCTGCGCATCTCCTCACGGAGGCGGGTCCGGTCGAGGGCGCGGTGGGCTGGAGCTACGCGCTGACGCTCGGGTTCGCGCTCGTATACCTCGGTGAGCACTACCTCGTCGATCTGCTCGTGGGCGCGACGCTGACCGAGAGCGTGCGTGCCGCAGCGCCGACCGTCGCGCCCGCCGTCAGCCGCCTGGGCCGCACGCTGCAGGCACTGGAGCGAAAGGCCCGCGGATGACCGCGGAGCCCGCACTCGTCGACGAGGAAGAGGAGGTCGACGACGAGGAGGAAATGCCGCTGATCAAGGTCACGCGGCGGACCTTGTTCCTTATGGCGCTCTTCGTGGTGCTGTGCATCGTCTTCCTCACCGCCGTGCTCCCGCAGCTCGCCGGCTTGGGCGACACGTGGAAGCAGGTCAAGGACGGCGATCCGCTGTGGCTGCTCGTCGCCGGCGTCTTTACCGCGCTGTCGTTTGCCGGCTACGTCGTCCTCTTCCAAGGCGTCTACGTGCGCGGTGGCTTCCGGCTCACGGCGGTCGAGAGCTACCAGATCACCATGGCCGGCCTGGCCGCCACGCGGGTCTTTGCGGCGGGCGGCGCGGGCGGCATCGCGCTGACGGCGTGGGCGCTGCGCCGCGCCGGGATGCCTAAGCGCGCGGTCGCCGACCAGACGCTCGCGTTCCTCGTGCTGACCTACGGCGTGTATATGGCGGCGGTCGTCGTCGGCGGCTTCGGGCTCTACCTCGGGATCCTGCCGGGCTCGCAGGACTGGGCGATCACGCTGCTGCCGGCGATCATCGGCCTCGTCGCGTTCGCGATCGCACTGCTGGCGTCGCTGACGCCGACCGACCTGCAGCGGCGCGTGGAGGGCTACGCGCGACGGCACGGGCGCCTCGGGCGGCTGGCCCAGCGCGCGGCGAACCTGCCCGCGGCGATCTCGTCGGGCATCCGCATCTCGGTCTCGCTCGTGCGCGAGGGTGACCCTGCGCTGGCCGGCTCGATCGCGTACTGGGGCTTCAACATCGCGGTCCTCTGGGCGTCGTTTCGCGCCTTCGGCGAGGCGCCGCCGTGGGCCGTGATCGTGATGGGCTACTTCGTCGGGATGCTCGCCAACCTGCTGCCGCTGCCGGGTGGCGTCGGCGGGGTGGACGGTGGGATGATCGGCGCGTTCGTCGCCTTCGGTGGCGAGTCGAAGGACTCGATCGTCGTCGCGGTGCTCACCTATCGCCTGTTTGCGTTCTACCTGCCGACGATCCCGGGCGCGGTCGCCTACTTCCAGCTGCGACGTACGGTTGCCCGGTGGAAGGACGAGCGGCTGGCACGGCGTAACACCCGTGCGGCGGTCGGTACTATACAAAGTGAAGCGACCTGAGATCCTCGGAAGGACACCCACCAGCATGGCCGACACCACCATCGAGAACGTCATCATCATCGGGAGTGGCCCGGCGGGCTACACGGCTGCGCTGTACACCTCGCGCGCGAATCTGAACCCGCTGGTGATCGAGGGCTTCCTGTGGGGTGGCCTGCTCCAGCAGACGACCGAGGTCGAGAACTACCCGGGCTTCCCGAGCGGCGGCATCGCCGGTCCCGAGCTAATGCAGAAGCTCCGCGACCAGGCTGAGGATTTCGGCACGCGTTTCATCACCGACCAGGCCACGTCGGTCAAGCTGGCCGACGAGCCCGGCGGGATCCATGAGGTCCACGTCGGCTCCGACGTCTACCGCACCCGCACCGTGATTCTCTCGATGGGGGCCGAGCACAAGAAGCTCGGCGTGCCGGGCGAGGCCGAGCTGGCCGGCGCCGGCGTCTCGTACTGCGCGACGTGTGACGCGGCCTTCTTCCGCGACCAGGTGATCATGGTCGTCGGCGGCGGCGACAGCGCGATGGAGGAGGCGATGTTCCTCGCCAAGTTCGGCAGCAAGGTGCTGCTGGTCCACCGTCGCGACGAGTTCCGCGCCTCCAAGATCATGGAGGCTCGCGCACGCAAGATGGACAACATCGAGTTCAAGACCCCGTACGTGGTCGAGGCGATCCTCGACGGCGAGGGGCCGTTCAAGCGCATCGCGCGCCTGAAGCACTCGGGGACCGACGAGATCGAGGACGTCGCGATCGGCGGCGCGTTCATCGCGATCGGCCACGAGCCGCAGTCAGAGATCGTCGACGGCGTGATCGAAGTCGACGACGAGGGCTACGTCAAGGTCGACGGCCGCTCGACGAAGACCAACAAGCCCGGTGTCTTTGCTGCCGGCGACTTGGTCGACCACACCTACCGCCAGGCGATCACCGCCGCCGGCTCCGGCTGCCAGGCCGCGCTGGATGCGGAGTGGTACCTGCGCGACACGCCGCAGATCCCGACGCCGCCGTCGCTCGCCGAGGGTGACTTGGCCGAGGCGCAGTGGGCGCCGCAGGCGTCGGCCTGAGCGGTCGCCGGCTGGAGTTGCCGACCCACCCGATCAGGGGGTAGGATTTCCTCCGACTTCAGGAGGAGGTGGTGGGTCGGGTGTCAGCCATGGATGTGCTTGCGGAGCTCGACGAGCTGGCGTTCGAGCTCGCCGGCGGCCCGGGGCGTCTCGCGGCGCTCACCGCGGATGAGGTCGAGGTGCTGCGCCTGATGTCGGAGGGCGCGTCGAGCGCGGCGATCGGGGCGTGGCTGGCGATGTCGGAGACGGCGGCCGCTTCGCGCGTCCGGCAGATCCTGCGCAAGCTCGGTGCAGCGAACCGGACCGAGGCGGTCAGCCTGCTGCTCGCCATGCCGGCAGCCTCGCGTGCGCAGTAGCTAGAGATCTCCGGCACCGTGACCAGGACTTGCCGGATTGGCAGGGGCAACTTTCCCACGAGTGCGGCCTTCCTGCGTTAGCTTGCCAACCGAGAGCTTCGACGCGCCGAATCTCGGCCGGCGACGGGTCGAAGGTCCCCTGGGACATGCACCTGCAGCGCGCGCGCCATGTCCCGGCTCACGGCAGCTCACACCCCGAGCGATGGTCGGGGCAGAGCGCCACGTCAACGTCCCGGCGGTGGATCCGGAGAAGCCGCCGGGACGTCGACGCATCGCGCGCAAGGAACCTTGCGCTGGGCGGCGAACAACATCGCTTAATACGAATGTGCCGCAACTCGACCGCGGCTCGTGCGTAGAGAGAGATAGACATGCAGCCCTCCCCTCATACGTTTCAGTACCCGAAGGTGACGCCGGTCGCGAGCGCCGCCCCGAAGCCGGCCGCTGCGCCGAGCGCCTCCGCTGAGACGCCGTCGCGCCCGCAAGCCGCCTAGAAGGCGGTTCCCTCCAGGTGCAGCAGCCTGCCAAAGGGCACAGGCAATTGCCCCGAGGTCGTCGCTTTCGCATAACGTCGCCGGGGTTCAACGACCCCGAGAGCGCAGATGCGACTGGCACCCCGCAGGCAGCGCGTCGCCGGCTCCTACAACTGGCCGAGCGACCGCAAGATCCTTCTCCACGTCGGCAGCGGCCCACGAGCCAAGGGCCAGTTGCCCGAGCGGTTCACCACCCCGGAATGGCACGAGGTCCGGCTCGATATCGACCCCAAGGTTGATCCCGACATCATCGGCACGATCACCGACATGACCGCGGTCGATCAGCGGTCGGCCGACGCCATATGGTCCTCTCACAACCTCGAACACGTGTTTCCGCACGAGGTGCCGTTGGCGCTCCGCGAGTTCTACCGCGTGCTCAAGCCCGGTGGCACCGCCCACGTGCAGGTGCCCGACCTCACCGTGCCCGCCAAGCAGGTGGCGCGCGGCCAGATCGAGGACGTTATCTACGTGTCGCCAGCCGGCCCCATCACCGCGCTGGACATGATTTACGGACACAATGCGTCGATCGCCAATGGAGCTCACTACATGGCGCATCGCACCGGGTTTACGCAGCAAACGTTGAAGGCTCGGTTCGTTGATGCCGGGTTCGCCAACGTCCGAGTCGAGGTAAAGGACCGAGCTCTTTGGGCGACGGGCGTGCGTCCGGACCTTGCGAGGTAGGCGGCGGTACCAGCGGGGACGGGGCTCAGGCGAGACGTCGCGCTCGCAGCGCTACACGGCGATGCCCTCCAGGCGCAGCAGCGCCTCTTTGCGGTGCATGCCGCCGGTGTAGCCGGTGAGCTTGCCGCTGGTGCCGATCACGCGATGGCAGGGGACGATGATCGGGATCGCGTTGGCGCCCAGCGCCCGTCCCGCCGCCCGTGAGGCCTTGGCGTTGCCCGCCTCGCGCGCGACGTCGCCGTAACTTGCCGTCTGGCCGAAGGGGATCGCGGCGGTCGCCTGCAGGATCCGCCGGCCAAAGTCGGAGGAGAGGGCCCAGTCGATCGGCAGGTCGAAGGTGGTGCGCTTGCCGGTGAAGTACTCGTCGAGCTCGCGACGGACGTCGTCGAGGCGCGTCGGGTTCTCGAGGATGCGGGGGCTGAGTTTGGTGGCGAGGGTGTCGAGCACGTTGTCGAGGCCGCCGTTGAAGTCCTCGTAGGCGAGGCGGACGAGGCCGTGGGGTGTGGCGGCTGCGACGAGCGCGCCGATGGGGGAGTCGACGACGGCGTAGGCGATGTCGGGCTGCGCGTGGCTGGCGAAGCGCGCGGCGGCGGCCGCAACGGCGCTGGGGTCGACCTGGGGTGGATGGAGGCGGTTGGTCATGATGTGGGGCTCATCTCGTGGCGGAGCTTCTTGAGGCCCTCGTGGGCCGAGCGCCGGGCCGCCGCCGGTGAGCAGTCCAGCGCGGCGGCGACCTCGGCGTGGCTGAGGTCGCCGGCATAGCGCAGCAGCACGGCGGCGCGCTGCTTGGGTGGGAGTTGACGCACGCGCTCCCAGGTCTCGTCGTCTTGGAGCGGCGGGTCGTGGTGAGCTTGCTCGGGCGGCTCGGCGAACGGGATCGCGTGCCGGGCCTTGGCCCGGTGGTGGTCCATCGCCTTGCGGTGCGCGATCGTCATCACCCACGCGCGGTGGTTGGAGTCCGTGCGCAGCCGCGGATAGGCGTTCATCGCCGCCAGGAAGGTCTCCTGGAAGCAGTCATCAGCTCCTTGGTGGCCCACCGACGCCACGAGGAACCGGTAGACCGGCTCGCGGTGCTCGTCGAGGAAGCGCTGGAAGGGGATCACTGCCGGTACAACGCTACGAGGGGCTGCGGCGTGAGGTGGCCGGTCGCTGTCAGAGGAACAGCAGCGCGACGCCGTTGATGATCGCGAGGCCGATCATGACGGCGCCGAGCAGGCGCCAGCGGGCGGGTGGCTGACCGTCGACGATCTTCGAGGGGTCGGCTTCGAGTCGGCGTGCCTGGGCGAGGAACAGGAAGGCCAGGAGCAGCCAGACGATGATGAGGAAGATGGAGATGGCCATGGGCCTGGAACGGCGGCTGTTCGACGCCCGAACACCCGCCTCAGAGTATGCCGAACTTCTGCAGGTAGAACTCGGCGTTGCGCGCCATCTGGACGGGCCACTCGAAACTGAGGAGCGGGACGATCGTCCAGACCGCCAGGAAGCTCATCCCGACGATCGCGACCGATCGTCGCCGCATCTCGCTGAAGGCCAGAACCGCGAGGACCAGCAGGGTGTAGTAGGGCCACTCGAGCATGCGGGTCAAGGCGCCGGCCTCGAGCGTCTCCGCACCCGTGAAGAAGACGAGGATCATGACCGGAGAGAGGCCCGCGAGGCCGACCAGCAGCGCGATCCGGCGCTGATTCGTTCTCTGGGCGTCTGGCTTCAGTCGTCCGTATCCCACCCACGCTGCGAGGATCAGCGAGAACAGGACGCCGTAACCGATCAAGAAGTTGGGGATGCTGCCGCACGAGGTGTTCGTGTCGCACGCGCCCTGGGAGAAGACCGGGAAGGAGAGCCCGGTGAACACGCCGTCGGTCAGCACGTTGCGGAGGAGGACCGGGCCATCGAACCCCGGAAGCAGCGGCGCCAGGAAGTGGTGGACGCGCGCGCCGATCTTGGAGCCTTCGCCGTTGTCGGACAGGAGGACGCCGACGGCCGCCGTCACGACCCAGGCTCCGTACCACGCGAGCCACCGGACACCGCTCGTCTGCTGCTTCTCCTTGGGCGTGCCCCAGGCGATCATGATCGCCCCGCACAACGCCGCCACACATGCTGTGGCGAGGATCAACGCCGGAACGAGGGGGGCCGGCGGTGCGTGCCGGGTGAACGAGAAGGCGACGATGGGCAGCAGGAGCGCCAGCAGCAGGGCGGCGTGTACGCCGACGCGCGCCGCGGGTGTCTTGAGGACGCCAGGACGCCCGCGCAGGAGGCGCCAGATCAGGCCCGCCGTCACCGCCAGCCCGACGTACAGGAGCGTGTTGAGCGTGACGGATCCGAGCCCCAGCGTCGCGAGCGCCAACGACCACCGCGGGGCCTTGCGCGGGCTCCACATGATCAACAGCGCCGCCCACGGCGCGATGATCCCGAGGAGCCGGCCGGGGTGCGCCAACGCGATTATGGGCTGTCCGCCGCCGACGATCTGGACATAGACCCAGGGGTAGATCGCGAGCGTCGAGCCGAACACGGTCGCGGCGGCCAGCGATCCGGCAAGGGCCTTTCGGCGCCGGGCGATGCGGTGCACCATGCCGTAGACCAGACAAAGGAAGCCCGCGACGCTGACGCTCTGCGTGATGTAGAACGGAAACCAGAGATCGCCGAAGCGACCGTCGGAGAACGTCAGCGGCGCGTTGAAGAGCCATTCGTCGGTCTGTGTCTTCCAGTGGGCCAGGTAGTGCCCGAACGCCCCTTGGAGCTGAAGGACGCTCCCGTTGAGGAAAAAGCTGATCGAATCCTGGGTGAGGTGGAAGACGCCTTGTTGGAGTCGGTGAATCGCCGCCATCACGACCATCACCAGGGCGATGCCCACCGCGACCGTCGTGCCGTCGCGTCCTGGCAGCCGTAGCCGCAGGTCGCGCGTGCCCGAGATCAGGCTCTGCCAGTGCAGCGCGATCGCCCAGGCCGGCACCGCGGCCAGTCCGATCCAGGAGGCCATCGCCAGCGGTACCGCGGCAAACAGCAACTGCAACGGCACGAGCGTCATGAGATACCCGGGCAGGAAGCTTGCAAGCCACCGCACGGGCACCGGCCATTCGTCCTCACCACGGATCGCTCCGACGAGTCGGCTGCCGATGGCCATCGTCGCTGTGAGGTACGTGACGTCGAAGATGATCGTCAGCAGCCAGGACCGATGCGGGAGGGTCGGACTGAACGGCTCGATCGGCGGGAAGGCGTCAAACGAGGGCAGGGTGCCGACCTTCTGAGGCAGATAGTCGTGGCGCAGATACGCTCGCAGCCCCGCGAAGGTCGTCTGCTGCTCTGACGTGACGACGACGACGAAGACGACCAGCAGACCGACGCCGAGGACGATCAAAGGAAGCGCGCCGGTCAGCCGCGGTCGACGCTGCGCCGCCACGGCGGGCTTGGGCTTCGTGAGCATTCCTGCGTTCCTACCGGGTGACGTCGTGAGGCGCTAGAGCCGCCCGGCATGAAGGCGACAAGGCGCACCATGTGCCTTGAGCTACTACGGCCACGACCGCGGTCCGGAAGGGACTGCCGTTATTCGATCACGGCTCGCCGTGATCGTGCTCGAAGTGCTCGTGGAAAGCGGTGATGCGGCGTAAGAGTGGGGCGGTGCGGTAGCGCTCTTCGCCGTACTCCTCGCGGAGGCCGTCGAGGATCATCACGATGTGGTCGAGGCCGATCTCGTCGGCCCACTCGAGCGGGCCGGTGGGGTAGTTCATGCCGAGCTTCATGCCGGCGTCGATGTCGGCGGCGGTGCCGATCGACTCACCGATGGCGAAGGCGCACTCGTTGATGACCTGGGCGACGATGCGGCCGAGGACGAGGCCGGGTGCGTCGGCGACCCAGACGGTCGGGAGGCCCAGCGCGGAGAAGAAGGCCTCGGTGCGCTGCGCGGCGACGTCGGCGGTCGCCTCGGTCCGCGTCAGCTCCACCAGCCCGACGGGCGAGAGCGCGTGGAAGCCCGCCGCCGCGGCGCCCTGATCGAGCGCCGGCAGTGCACCCTCGGCGCAGAGCAGGGCGCGCGGCGCGCCCTGCAGCGGCGCAGCGTCATCCTCGGGCGGCCCGCACTCGAGAATCAGCCACGGCACGGCGCCGTCGGCCTCGTCAGCGACCGTGAAGCCGGCGTCGTCGGCCAGCGCGCGGAGCTCGTCGGCGATCGGCAGGAAGCCGCTGATCAGCACCGGGCCGTCGACGGCCGCCGGGACGCCGGGCTCCGGCGCCTCCGGATCCGCAACGCGATGCGGCACACCGTTGTCATAGGTGTACCAACCCTGGCCGGTCTTGCGCCCGAGCCGTCCGGCGTCGACCATCTGCGCACTCAGTGGCGACGGCCGCCAGCGCGGCTCGCCGAAGCTCAGCTCGTAGAACGACTTGGCCACGTCGAAGCCGACGTCGATCCCCACCAGGTCCTGCAGCTCGAACGGCCCCATCCGGAAGCCGGCGGCGCGAACGATCGCGTCGATCGTCTCGACGTCGGCGATCTTCTCCTGCAGCAGCCGCAACGCCTCGAGCCCGAACGGGCGGTTGCAGCGGTTGACCAAAAAGCCGGGCCCGTCGGTCGCCTCGATGACGTGCCGGCCCATCGCCTCGCCCGCGGCACGCGCGACCGCCAGCGCCTCCTCCGAGGACTGCAGCCCAGCTATGAGCTCGACGAGCTGCATCAGCGGCGCCGGGTTGAAGAAGTGCAGGCCGACCACGCGCGACGGGTCGGCGGCGGCGCGTGCGATCGCGGTGATCGGGATCGACGAGGTGTTGGACGCCAGCACGGCGCGCGGCGCGATCTGTGACAGCGCCGCGAAGAGTTCGTGCTTGACCTCCAGCCGCTCCGGCGCCGCCTCGATGATCAGCCCGCACGGCGCGAGCTCCTCGAGCGTGCCCGCGACCTCCAGCCGCGTCGCGATCACGCCGGCGTCCTCGGACAGCACGCCCTTCTCCACCAACTTGACGATCCCGGCCCGTGCACGCTCGACACCGGCGACCGCCGCGCCCTCGATCACATCGAACAGCAGCGTCCGCGCGCCGCTCTGCGCCGCGAGTTGCGCGATTCCCGATCCCATCGTTCCGGCTCCGACCACGCCGATCACCTGCGGTGCGCTCATGTCCGCCAGCTTGCCAGGTCGTAAACTCGCGCTCCGTGGACCCCTTCGCGGTCATCATGATCGGCATCGTCGGCGGGATGCTCGTCGGCCTGGTGCTGCTCGGCCTCTTTCACCCACGCTCGGGTGCGCAGACGCTCGACTGGAAGCCGACGCGCTCCGTCGAGCAGGAGATCCAGAACGAGATCGACGACCTCGATCAGATGCTCGAAGCGGCCAACGAGCGCCGCCGCCGGCGCGGGGCGCCCGAGCTCACCGAAGAGGGAGTTCGAGCCACCGTCGGCTCCGATCTCGCCGAGACCATCAAGCGCCGCGAGGAGCACCTCGCAGAAGTGGAGATCGTCCAGATGCTGGACGCTAAGAACGCGCGCCGCCGCGCGAAGGGACTGCCGGAGATCAGCGTGGAGGAGCACCGCGCACGGATCCTCGGCGACGGTGGCCGCGGGGGTCGCGCGTGAGGGTCCTGCTGGTCGGTGGCGGCAAGCCGGGGCTCGCGCTCACGCGCACGCTGACCGCTGACGGCCACGCCGTCCGCTTCGTTACCCGCCACGAGGGCTTTCGCGGGGAAATCGAGGCCGCCGGCGGCGAGTGCTACATCGGCGACCCTGACCGGATCGGGTCGCTGCGCTATGGCCTGGACAACGTGACCGTGTTGTTATGGCTGATGGGCAAGGCGCCTGACGGTGATCTCCACGGCTCGCGGCTGACGATGATGATGGAGCGCACGATCGACACCACCGTGCGTGGCGTCGTCTACGAGGGGACCGCGGACGGTGCTGCGGAGGTCGCGCGGATGGCGGAGTACAACGAGATCCCGTACGCGATCCTGGAGGCGGCGCGGGAGGACGAGGACGCCTGGGTGGAGGCGGTTCTTGGTGCGGTCGACGGCGTGCTGGCCGCGCCGCGCGGTCGCTGAGGGGACTGTTCTCAGGCCGCGGCGCGGCGGTCGAGCCGCTCGAACAGATCGGCGAGCATGCGCGCGGTTGCGCCCCAGACCAGGTGGTCGCCGATCACATAGGTGTCGGTTCGGAACGGGACGCCGCGGCGTGTCAGCCGGCGGCGCGCGTAGCCGGCGCGCAGTTCGGCGAGGGCGAGCTCGAGGACCAGCGCGACCTCGGCCTCCTCGGGGCGCCAGGTCTGGCCCGGCTCGATGAGTCCAACAAAGGGGTAGACGGCGTAGCCGGTTGCGATCGTCGGCGTCGGCTGCAGGGCGCCGACGAGTTCGACGCTTTCCGGGTCTAAGCCGATCTCCTCGTGCGCCTCGCGCAGCGCCGTCGCGCACAGGTTCGCGTCCTCGGGATCCTGCCGGCCGCCCGGGAACGAGATCTCGCCTGGATGGCGGCGCAGGTCCTCGCGCCGGCGGGTGAGCACGACCGACGGCTCGCCGTCGGTGTTAAGGAACAGCGGGACGAGCACGGCCGCGTCGGTGCGGCCGTGGACGTCGAGCGCGGCCGCCTCGACCGGGTCGAGGAGGACGCCTTCGAGCAGCTCGCGCAGGTCAGCGCGCGAGCGTGACGCGCTCGACCCGCTCGTCGAACATCACCTCGCCCTCGAGGGTCCGGTGGACGGGGCACTTGGCCGCGATCACGCGCAGCCGCTCGACCTGCTCGTCGCTCATCGTGTCCGGGAAGCGCATCACGAGGTTGAAGCGCGTGGGACAGCCGCGCTCGGCCGGCGTGTAATCACAAGCGACCTCGACGTCACCGACGTCCCAGCCCTTGCGCTTGGCGTACATCTCCATCGTGATCGCCGTGCACGCGGCCAGCGATGCGGCCAGGATCTCCTGCGGGCTCGGGCCCTGATCCGAGCCGCCCTTGTCGGTGGGCTCGTCGATGGTGAACTGGTGGTCGCGGATCCGGACGGCCTGGCGCAGGCTGCCGGACCGCGTTGCGGTCGCCTTCATGCCATCGATGATGGCACGCGGCTCACGCAAGTGGGTTGAACAGCAGTCCGGTCGGGACCTTCGGGTAAAAGAACGTGGATTTCGGCGGCATGTTGACGCCGGCGGCCGCGATCTCCTGGACCTGCTTGACCGGGCTGCCGCGCAGGAAGAAGGCGCAGTCGTAGGCCTTGGACTGGACGAGTTGGAGCGCCTCGTCGTCGGTGCGGGAGTAGCCGAGGCCGTGGAGGTGAGAGATGTCGTCCTCGGTCATGCCGAGGACGCCCTTGAGGATCAGGGCCTCGAGGACGGCGGTGTCGAGGTGGCGGTAGGGCTCGGGGTAGTCGGCCAGGGCGGCGTCGGCGAGGGCCTGGTCTTTGAGGACGAGGCGGTAAGGCTGCTGGTGGAAGGAATCGAGGTAGCCCATGGTGAGCGGGGTGGGCGGGCCGTCGGCGTCATCGGGCGGCCGAAGCTCGGCGGTCTCGATCGGCGTGACGTCGAAGTGCTCTCTGAGGTACTTGCCGAGACGTTGCTGGATCTCGGGCGTCTTGACCTTGTTGAGCAGCCGGTGGGTGGGGAAGATCGTCAGGCCGGGGTCCTGGAGCGCGACGAGGCACATCAGCACGTAGCGATGGTCGCCCTCGCCGCCGATCTCCTCGGCGTAGACGCGCGCGGTCTCGTAGCGGTGGTGGCCGTCGGCGATCAGGAGCTCGGTGGGATCGAGCGCCATCTTCACCCGCGCGATGGCTCCGCCGTCTTCGATGCGCCAGAGCTTGTTCAGCGTGCCGGCGGCGTCGGTCGCGGTGCCCCAGGGGTCGGTGGCGAGGTGCGGCTGCAGCGCTTGCCACGCCGCGTTCGCCGGATCGTCGTAGAGGCTGAAGATGGGGGAGAGGTTGGTCTGCGTCGCGCGCGTGAGACGGAGGCGATCCTCTTTTGGGCCGGGGTGTGTGCGCTCGTGCGGGCGGATCTTGCCGGGGCCGTACTCCTCCACTCGTACGCGCGCGAAGATGCCGCGGCGGGTGAGCTGCCGACCGTCGGGGCCGGTGTAGTCCTGCTGGAGGGCCCAGAGCGCAGGGGTTTGGTCGCGAGTGACGGCGCCTTGGCGCTTCCAAAGGTCGAGCAGGCGCGCAGCCTCCTCGTAGGCGTCCCCGCCGAGCGGGGGCTCCGGCAGGTCGATGTTGACGACGTTGTGCGAGGAGCGCGCGGCGAGCGCGGCGCGCTGCTCGGGGTCGATGACGTCGTAGGGCGGCGCGATGACGGATTGGAGGGAGCCGACGACGCCGAGGTCGTAGCGGAGGGCGCGGAAGGGTTGGACGTCGGCCATGGGGCGAGGAATCTACCTGTGGCGGGAGCGAGCATGTCGGGGCTCTCGTGGCGCGGGAGACAGTGCGACGGGCCGAGTTGCGGAGGAGCGTGGCCAGCGCGCACGAGCGCTGAGTGTGGTGGTCCGCTGGCTGATGTGGTTCACGACGCGGCGCGCCGTCGAACCTTAGCTGTGAACACTGGACTGGCGTAAAACGGCCCGTTGTGCCGCTGGGCAGGGGTGACTATCGTCGGCCGGACGGTCTGCGGGTAGGTGGGCATAGCTGTCGCTTGCAGGCATTTTCGCCTATCGACGGACCCTTACAGTGAACGGCTTCCGCTGTTAGGGGCTCACCGTGTCGTTGACAGGGCTTCGTCAGCTGCGTTTACTGAAAGGTGTCGTGACGCTGGTCGTTGTGGTGATCGCCGGGAGTGAGACTGACGCTTGCCGGCTGACGGTCCTGTGTCTAGCCGAAGGAGGTCGTGGCCTGCTGGGTGGGCGCTGTTGTGCTGCCTGTGCGGAGATCCCGGCGTTGGCGTCACGGAACCCTATGAACGGTCCGAAGCGCGTTGCTTTGTGAAGGGCCTCGCGCTCCGGGACCGCCCAATTTGTTCCCGGCATTGTGTCGGGACTCATAAGGAGTATCTCAGATGAGGAAGTTTTCCAAGAAGAGCGTTGTGCTCTTTGCTGGTGTGATGGCGGTGTGTGCGTTTGCGATGCCGTCGATGGCGTCAGCGTTTGTCTGGTCCCCGGTCGGTAGTCATCACGGGCTGTTTTCGAGTAATCTCACTTTCCAGTCGGAAGGGGCGGGCGCGATCGGCTCATCGTGCGCGTCGTCGACTTTCACTGGGGATGTCAACAGCACTTCGGACGTGACGATCTCGGCCGCGTCATTTACTAATTGCATGGGTATTCTCGGTGCGCAGCCTTGCACTGCGACTGCCGAGGGCACCAATTTTCCGTGGACTGTCACTCCGACGACTCCGGTCACTATCGACCGGGTCCATGTGACGGTCCATCTCGAGAACACTCCGGGTGCTGCCTCTGCGTGCCCGGCCCCGATCACTATTACTTTGACTGGCAGGCTGAACGCCGGCCACTGGAACAACACCGGGCATGAGACCATCATGTCGCCCCCGACGACCGGCACGGGCCTGATCGGGCATGGCCCCACCGGCTCGCTCACGGTCACTGTGTCGGGAACTATCCGCGACGAGAGCGGGACCCTTACGCTGTCGTAGGTTCGTGGAATGTTGGTTAGCGGTGTCTGAGGTGTTGGGGGTCGTCGTGACGGCGACCCCCAACGCTGTTGCGCGTTAGACAGTGGCCCGACCGTCCTCTTAGAAACTTCCAGGTTTGTGTGCGGTCCTGGGCCGGAACCCCCACCGCTGCCACTTGACTGTGGGAAACGACTTCATGTAAGAATGGCCTGCGGGCGACGCTGGCGACAGCCTCGGTGCGTGGTCTCGGTTGGGTCTTGTGGGTTGATGACGAGGAGTGAGCGTGCGTTTTTTGGGGGCTGGAATGGGTCGATTTGGTGTGGTTGTTGGGCTGTGGTTGTTGCTGGTGTGTAGCCCGTCGTTTGCCACGACGAGCCATCGGTTCGAGGGTGCTTTTGGTGGTGTGGGTTTGGCGGATGGGTTGTTTAGCCCGGGGCCGGCTGGTATCGGAGTGCTTGGGGCTTCGGGGGACGTGTTCGTTGCTGACAGGCGAGACGGACAACCGCCTTATGGGCGGGTTCAGCGCTTTGATGGTTCGGGAGCGTTTGAGTCCTCGTTTGCGCTGGCCGATGCGTCCGTGGTCTCTTACCCAGTGGTGACGGCGCTAGCGGTTGACTCGTCAGGGGCGGGTGCGGTGTATCTGCAAGCGCGCGTAGGCAGTATCCGAGCTTCTGACGTGCTTAAGTTCGACGTCGATGGCACGCTTGAGTATCTGCTGGATCAGGCGGGCTCGGGGACGACCTTTATCGTCGATGGTGCCAGTGGGCTAGCGGTCGATCCCGTCGGTGGGACAGTGTACGTATCGGCGCTCGATGGCAATGGTGCGCCGGTCGTTGACCGATTCGACGGGTCGACCGGCGCGTTTATCGATTCGTTTGTCGGTTCCAACAATTCGCCTGATGGTGGGTTCTGTGCGCCGCCGTCGGGGTTGGCCGTTGATGGTTTGCATCAGGTCTATGTGCTCGATCCGTGCAAGAACCGTGTCGATCGCTATACCGCTGCTGGTGTGTATGACGGGACGGTCGATGACGGTAGTCGTGGTGTTCCGAAGGCGTTGGCCGTCGACCCGGTCTCTAGCGAGGCGTACATCGCCGAAGCCGGCAACACCGACGTATTTGGTCTAGGAGGGCCGCATGTCACCCAGTTTGCGGCCGGCGGCGGCGTCGCGACCTCCACGTTTAGCCTTGGCGACACGTTCGGCCTTGCCGGACAAGACAATGAGATCGGTATGGCGGTCGGCGCCGCAGGTACCGTGTATCTGGCCAACAGCACGACCAACCAGGTAGCGCGGTTTGTGAAGTTTGAGGGTCCGACGGTGGTGACCGGTGGAACGGTGGGGGTCCCGGGCGCCCGCGAGGTCACGCTGAACGGGACGATCGCACCTTCTCCGTCGCCGCCGACGCCCTCGGCAACAACGTACCACTACGAGTATGGCGAGGAACGGACGAGAGTTTATGGCTCTCTCACCCCCGAAAAGACAGTCATTGGGGCAGGTGGTGGTGGCCCGGAGCCGGAGCCGGAGCTGTTGACGGGACTAAAACCGAACACGACCTATCATTTTCGGCTGGTTGGCTCGAACGCTTCGGGATCGATCTCTGACATACCGATACCCGGTCCTGACCAGACGTTCACAACGGCGCCGGCGCCGGCGACGGTGGATGGCACGCCGGCGTTTGCGTCGGCGATCGGGCCGCGAAGCGCCGTTCTCTATGGCACGGTGAACGCCAATAGCAGCGCCTTGGCGCCGGTCGGCTTTGGTCTGGGCACCGTTTATCATTTTGAGTATGGGGCCAACGCGGCTTATGGCAGCACGGCGGCTGACGGCAGCAGCATATGCGTTACGTTCGTCCCTGGGACCTCCGGCACGTGTGGTGGGGATGACGTGTCGGTCTCGGCGCCGTTGTCGGGACTTTTGCCTGGGACGACCTATCACTTCCGTGTCGTGGGCGACAACGGGGTCGTTGGGCCGCAGGCCGGCGCTGATCAGACCTTCACCACGGCTCCCGCCGCCGGTGCCGGCGCTTCGGATGTAACGACGAGGCGCGCGACGCTGACGGGGACGATCGATTCGCATGGCGCTGCGACGACCTATCACTTCAACTACGGATCGACCCCGAGTTATGGGGCGAGCACAGCGGAGGTCGCTGGAGGCTCCAGTGATGGTGAGCGGGTGGTTACGCAGCAGGTCTCGGGCTTGTCTCCGTCGACGACCTATCATGTGCAGGTCGTCGCGACCTCGGGCGGAGAGACCCGTTACGGCGCGGACGGGCTGTTCTACACATCGCCGGCGCCGGTGGCGACCGCGCTCAGCCCGAGGGCTATTACGACCAGCGCCGCGACGCTGGTGGGTGATGCCGACACGCATGGCTTGACGGGCAGCTATCACTTCGAGGTCGATTCGCTGGACGGTTCCTACTCGAGTACCACGGCTGAATTGCCGTTGGCAAGCAATGCGGCGACAGAGCGTGTCAGCGTGCCGATGAGTGGCTTGCCGCCGGGGGAGACGTTCGTGGTAAGCCTCAGCGTAACCAGCAACGACTCCACCACGGTTAGCGATCTCGTGACGTTCGAGACCGCGGCGCCCCCAAGGGTCTTCCCGAGCCCGCCGAGCGGTGGTGGCGCGTACGGGTGTAGTACGCCGCACCTAGATGCTTACAACCTGCGACCGCAGTCGGGCGACACGATCACGGTCACAGGTTCCGATCTGGGCGTGGGTGGCAGCGTTGTGCTCGGCGACGAGGCGGTGAAGCCCGCGGTGTGGTCGGCAACGGGCTTCAAGGTGAAGATCCCTGAGGGTGCGGCGGGTGTGTTGGCGTTGACGGTCGATTGCGGCCGGCGGTCTAACACGGTCGCGGTCACGGTATTCCACGAGCCGGTCAACCGGTTCTCGATCTCCAAGGTGTCGGTGGTGGGAACGACGGCGACACTGTCGGTCAAGGTGCGTGGACCGGGGAAGATCGAAACCTCCGGCGCGCGTACCAGGGCCGCCAAGACCACCATCACCAAGGCCCGTACGGCAAGGGTGAAGGTGGTGCTGACCGGTGCGGGTGTGCGGGCGCTGGGTCGGGCCAGGAGCCACCAACTGCGCGTCCGGGTGCAGGTGCGGTTTACGCCGGCCGGCGGCCAGGCGGCGACCAAGACGATCACCGCGACCTACAAGCGCAAGGCGGGCCGCTGAAATGGGGGCCCGCGACACAGTGCACGCCCCCGCCCGCCTCCAAGGAGCCGCCATGTCCCTCTCTGCATCCACATCTTGTCGTCTCGGTCGCGGACGCCGATTGCTCGGCGGGGTGGGCGTCGTCAGCTGGGCCATCGTATTGCTCGCGCTGGTGCTGGGGACGCCGGGAGCGTTGGCTGAGACCTGCGGTAATGCGGCGCTGCGAGCGCTCAACAACTCGGATCAGCTGCCCGACTGCCGGGCCTATGAGATGGTTAGTTCCCCCTATAAGCAGGGCTTTGACCTGATTCCTAACACCTTCAGCGATAACGGGATTGTCTCCTACCGGTCCACGGGCAGTTTCGCCGGCAACGGTCAAGGGTTGATCGGCAACGAGTATCAAGGGGTCCGAACGCCGGGAGGCTGGCAGACGCGGTCGCTCAGTGGTCCGGGCGCGTTGTACACCATGCAGTTTGAGAGCCTCGTCGTGTTTGCGAGCGATCTGCGGTCGTCGGTGGTGACGTTGACACCTCGTGACCAGTCCGATGACGGTCAGGGCCTCTACGTCCGAGCTTTCGATGGGACGTTCACGCGGGTAGGTAAGGGTCCGGTGGGAAACCCTTCCGATGTGCTGCAGGTGTCCTATGCTTCGGACGATCTCTCACATCTGGTCTTCGGAGGATTAGGGTCGATCTGGGCAGGATTGGAGTACGTCGGGGTCGGTGACGCTGCCGTGGTGCGTCAGGTGAACGTCGACAACGATGGGGCCGTGGTGGCGGGCGGGTCGTGTCCCAGCGGGATCTCCGGTGACGGCCGGGTGGTGGTCTTCTCTTCCGGATGTCCCGGACGCCTATGGGCACGGATCGGCGGGATGACGACGGTCGCGGTGTCGGGGTCTGAATGCACACGGGGCCCGTTGGATCCCGGTGGCGCGTGCAACGGGTTGTCTCCGGCCAACTATGCCGGCGCTGCTCGCGACGGCTCGCGTGTCTTCTTTACGACCGATCAGCAGTTGGTCAACTCCGATACGGATGCGACCACCGATCTGTATGCGTGTGATATGCCGGCGGGGTCACCTGCGCCGGTCGGGGTTGCGAATCCGTGTGCGGCGTTGACTGAGGTCTCGGGTGGGAGCGGTGGGGCGCGCGTGGAAAGTGTCGTGGCGGTGTCTGAGGATGGCTCGAGGGTCTACTTCATCGCCCAGGGCGCGTTGGCCGACAATCCCGGCGCCGACGGCGCCACCGCGGTCAACTCTGCGGCTGATTGTCAAGACACCAGCTCCTGTCAGGACAACCTGTATGTGTGGACCAAGGACGCGGCGCATCCGTCGGGGACCACGAGGTTTGTCACCAAGCTCGACAGTGGCGGTGGCGTTGTGGGGGCTCAGACGACCGAGGATGGCCGGTATCTGGTCTTCTCGACGACGACCAAGCTGGTGAGCAGTGGGCCCGGCAAGGACGACGACGTGCAGGCCGACCTGTACCGATATGACGCGCAGTTCGAGACGATGGTTCGGGTTTCGACCTCGGTCACGGGCAGTGGTGGCAACGGTCCAGGATTCGATGTGGTGGCTCCGCGATCGTCGCGGCGCTCGGCAAGCAGCATGAGTGCTGATGGGTCGATGGTTGTCTTTGAGACCGGTGAGGCGTTGTCTCCGGAGGACACCGATGGCGTGGCGGACGTGTATCTGTGGCGTGACGGACGGGTGTCGCTGGTTTCGCATCAGCGGCGGGCAGTTGCCGTGGATCGACGCCACGGGCGATGACATCTACTTCGTCACCAACCAGCCACTGACCGCGGCCGACCGTGATGTCAACGTCGACATCTATGACGCACGGGTCGGCGGTGGCTTTGACCTGACCCGGCCGGCGCCGTGCTCAGGAACGACGCGTGTCAGGGGTCGCCGAGCGCCCCGCCGGGTCTCTCGGGCTCAGCTGCCCCGCGGATCGGGCGGGGATGTGGCTGAGGCCGAGGCGGCGCTGTCGTTGCGGCGGGTGAGCGCGGCGCAGCGAAGGCGGCTGGCGGCGACGGGCAAGGTGAACGTGGTGGTCTCGGCTAGCACGGCCGGGGTGTTGCGCGCGACAGCGACGGCCACGATCGGCGGTAGATCGATCACTCGTTGCGTCGGCGCGGCGGACGCTCACCGCTGCGGGCACGGCGACGCTGTCTTTGACGTTGTCAAAGCGGGCTCGGGCGCAGTTGGCGGCGCGGCGGAAGTTGACGGTCAAGGTTGCTGTCAGTCATTCGCAGGTTGCTCTTGCTCGATCGATGACGCTGAGCCTGGTTCGGCCGAAAGCCAAGACGTCAGCCAAACGCTCAAGTGACCGGCAAGCGATGGATGTTGCTGGAGCTCGCTCATGAGGCGTGTTTTTGCTGATCCTGCCTCCGTTCTTCCTATGAGAGATACGAGCTCCATGTTGTCTGTCCGTCGTCTGTTTGGTTTGATGCCGTGGTCGTGCAAGCTGCTGTTGGCCTTGCTGATGCTGCAGGCGGCGGTCTCGATGTATTGGATGGCGATGGGTGTGAATGCTGGCGTTCGCGAAGCTGGAGGTCAGTGATTTCAGCGCGCGGGCGCTGAATGAGGTTGGTGGCGATGACACGACGGCCGGTGGTCATCCGTATGAGGCCACGACCTCGTTTACGTTTACGGGGGCGGGGGCGACGGGGGACCCCGTCAAGAGCGTCGTTACCGAGTTGCCGGCTGGGTTTTTGCCTAACGTGGCGGTGGCGGAGCGCTGCACGATCGAGCAGCTGCGTCCGCCGAGCGACCCGAACAATCCGGTTTGCCCGGCGGCCAGCCAGGTCGGTCTGTTCACCGCTCGTGGCGGGGCGACGGTGGCGTTGTACAACTTGGTGCCCGAGCGTGGCTATCCGGCCGCAGTTCGGGGTGAACCTTGCCTCGAAGGCGGTCGTGCTGTATCCGCGATTGCGGCCGCACACGGACCCGTCCGGGGTGAGAGAGTACGGGGCCACCGTCTCCAGCCTGGGAGTCGTGATGCAATCCAACATCGTGGGGGCTACGGTGTCGCTGTACGGCGTTCCGTCGCAGTGGCCACAGCTCAATGGGGATCCGCCGGTCGGTGGTGCGCCGATGCCGTTCATCACAAACCCGACCGATTGCCTTCAGGGCCGGCCGTCATCGACGCTGCTGGTCGACTCGTGGGAGTTTCCGGGGCGGCTGATCGATGATGGGAATCCCGATTTCGGTTCGCCGGACGAGAACGATCCGATGTGGAGGACAGCGGTGGCGCCCGCGCCGCCGGTGAGCGGTTGTGATGCGGGGGCGTTGGCCTCGCAGTTTGCCCCGGGCCTGGAGGCTGGGCCGTCGCCGGGTGTCGGTTCCTCGCAGGCTGATGCGCCGTCGGGCTTTACGGTTGATCTGTCGTTTCCGCAGTCCAATGATCCGACCGATTCGTCTTCGACGTTTGATCCGTCGGTGCCGTCTGCGCCGCCGTTGAAGGATGCGGTGGTCAGCCTGCCTGAGGGGGTGGCGATCTCGCCGTCGGCAGCCGACGGTCTGGACGGCTGCTCGGATCAGGCGGACCTGGGTGATCAGGTTCACTATGAGACGACGGCGCCGGTGAGTTGCCCCGAGGCGTCAAAGGTCGGGTCGGTCGTAGCGACCTCGCCGCTTTTGGCCCGCCGTGATGCGCAGACCGATGAGGTCATCGGCGCGCAGCCGATCAGCGGTGACGTCTTCATCCTCAGGCCTCATCCCGGTGATCTCAGTCCGGCGGGTGATCAGGACGGCATGTTCCGTCTGCTGATTCAGGTCAACTCGCCGGAGTTCGGGGTCAACGTCAAGCTTCCCGGCATCGTGACGGCCGATCGTGCGACCGGCCGGCTGAAGGCGCGGTTCGCAGACAACCCGCAGGTACCGGTCAAGCACCTGCAGCTCGTGTTTTACCCGGGCTCGCGCGCGGCGCTGGTCAATCCGACGGCATGTGGTGCCGCGACGACCTCCGGGGTGTTCACGCCGTGGTCGCGGGGCGGATCCCGCGTCCCGGACGGCGTCACCGTGCCGGGCACGCCGGACGCGACGTCGAGCTCGAGCTACGCCGTCAGCTGGGATGGCACAGGGTGGTGCGTGTCCG
Source organism: uncultured Conexibacteraceae bacterium (assembly GCA_963836485.1). GTDB lineage: Bacteria > Actinomycetota > Thermoleophilia > Solirubrobacterales > Solirubrobacteraceae > Baekduia. The sequence continues at coordinate 179,754 of CAWIJS010000004.1, forward strand.
GCGACGTTGCCGTTCGGGCCGGCTGTCAATGCGGGGCTTGCCGATTCTCAGGCGGGAGGGTCGAGCCCGTTTACGTTTGATCTCACGCGTGAGGATCGCACCGACGTCATCAACGGACTCAACGTCGGACTGCCCGGCGGCCTGCTGGCCGCGGTCAAGGACGTGCCGTTGTGCTCGGACGCCGATGCGAACGCGGGGACCTGTCCGGATGCTTCACGGGTCGGGTCGGCCACCGTTGCTGCCGGTTCGGGCAGCACCCCGTTCTACCTTTCAGGCCAGCCGGTCTCGCTGACCGGCCCCTACAAGGGCGCCCCATACGGTCTGGCCGTCGCCGTCCACGCGGTCGCGGGCCCGTTCGACCTCGGCACGGTCGTGGTGCGCCAAGCCCTCCAGGTCGATCCCGAACGATGCGCACGCCACGGTGGTCAGCGATCCGCTGCCGACCATCCGTGACGGCGTTCCGCTGCGAGTCCGGCGCATCCACGTCGACGTCGACCGGCCCGGGTTCATACAGTCGCCGACCTCCTGTGAGCCAAAGACGATCACGACCAACGTGTTCTCCGCCGGCGGCCAGACCGCCAACCTCGCCACCCCGCTACAGGCCTCGGGCTGCGACAAACTCCCGTTCGCGCCGAAGCTGGCGATGAAGCTGACCGGGAAGTCTGAGGCCAAGGTCGGCGGTCATCCGGGTGTTGAGGCCACGGTGACCCAAGACCCTGGCGAGGCGGGGGTGAAGGCGTTGACGGTGACGCTGCCGCTCAGTCTTGCTTTGGATCCCGACAATGCGGCCAGCGACAGCCTCTGTGAATACACGGACGGTCTGAAGGATCAGTGTCCTGAGAAGTCGGTGATCGGGACGATGACCGCCGTCAGCCCCCTGCTCAAGACCCCGCTCAACGGCAAGGTCTACTTCGTCAAGGGCGTCAGGACCGACCCCAAGTCTGGTCGGCAGATCAGGACGTTGCCGACGTTGTTGGTTGAGTTGCGTGGTGAGGTCAACATCAATCTCCGGGCGACCAACTCGGTGCCCGACAACAAGCACCTCACCACGACATTCCCCAACATTCCCGACGCACCATTGAGCTCGGCCTTTCTCAAGCTCAAGGGTGGTAAGCACGGGATTCTCGTGATCACCGACGGCCACGCCGATATCTGCTCGGCGCCGCAGAAGCCGTTCATGGCCGCTTTGGGCCAGAACGGCAAACGCCTCAACACCGCCACCACGCTCTCGGTGCAGTGTCCGGTTGGTGTGGTGTCGCGGACGTTTGCCTCCAGCAGCGTGAAGGTGCGTGTGAGCGGCATCGGTGCCGGGACCGTCACGATCTCCGGTGCGGGTCTGAAGACGACGCACCGAAAGATCACCTCGGCGACGACCGCGACGGTGGTCGCCAAGCTCACGGCCAAGGGCAAGCGGATGCGCAGGGCCAAGCAGGATGTTCGCGTCAAGGTCTCCTTCGTTGCGAAGGGCACCAAGAAGGCTCAGGTCGCCTACTCGCCCAGGCCGAAGGCCGCCGTCAAGCAACGCTGACCCCAGAGAACGGCCCCCCAGGCTCGGCGAGGCCTCACCAACCTCGCCGAGCCACCCCACCGCGGCGAACCGCCAGTGAGTCAGGCTGGGTTTGACGGAGGCCTTGATCTGAGGGCTTCTGTCCTCGGGGGAGGAGACGCTCCGTTCTCATGGGCCGTCCGAAGAAGTACCCCGATGAGCTGATCGCGCGAGGTGTTCGGCTGGCGTTGGAGGGCGAGCGGCCGATCGCTCACATCGCTCACGATCTCGGGATTCATCCTGAGACGTTGCGCAAGAAGGTGCGTCAGGCCGAGGCCGACAGCGGTGCCCGGCCCGAGCTGAGCAGTAGTTCGGAGCGCGAGGAGCTCAAGCGGTTGCGCCGGGAGAACTACGAACTGCGCCGCGCGAACGAGATCCTCAAATCGGCCTCGGTGTTTTTCGCCAAGGAGCTCGACTCAGACCGACCGAAGTGAGCCGCTACATCGACGAGCATCGCGGCCGCTTCGGCGTCGAGCCCATCTGTCGGGTTTTGGACGTGTCGGCGTCTGCCTACTACGAGCGCGCCACCGGCCGGCGCTCAGCCCGCAAGCTCGCCGACGAGCGGCTTGTGGAGCGCATCCGCGAGGTCCAGACGGCCAACTACTACGCCTACGGCTACCGCCGAACCTGGAAGGCGCTGCTACGGGCTGGCGAGACGGTCGGCCGCGATCACGTCAAGCGTCTGATGCGCGCCCACGGCATCCAGGGCGCCAAGCGCCGCGGCAAGCCCTGGCGCACGACGATCGTCGATCCCCGGGCGCGACGAGCACCGGACTTGGTCGACCGTGATTTCACGGCGTCGCGGCCCGACGAGTTGTGGGTCGCGGACTTCACCTACCTGCGCTGCTGGGAAGGGATGGTGTTCTTCAGCTTCGTCCTCGACGCCTACAGCCGCCGGATCATCGGCTGGCAGTTCGCCAACAACATGCGCACCGACCTCGTCCTCGATGCACTGCGCATGGCGCTGACCAGGCGGCCGGCCGGCGCCGACGTCGAGTTGATCCATCACAGCGATGCCGGCAGCCAATACACCAGCTATGACTTCGCCCAGGTCCTCGACGACCACCATGTCCTGCAGAGCATCGGCTCGGTCGGCGACGCCTATGACAACGCGATGGCCGAGAGCTTTGTCGACAGCTTCAAGACCGAGCTGATCGCCGATCGCGTCTGGCGCACGAGATCCCAGCTCGAGCTGGCGATCGTCGAGTGGGTCTCGTGGTTCAACAACGACCGCCTCCACAGCGCCCTCGCTGACCTCTCACCCGCCGAAGTCGAAGCCCAATTACGCTGCCCCGGCTCGACAGATTCATGCAGAACAGCAATAACTAGGAAACCACTAAAACCGGTCTCCGCCAAACCCAGCCCGGCTCACAGAGTTGGGGCGGGGTTTCGGGTCTGGTCGCCTGGGCACTAGACTCGCCCGGACGGGACGTGGCGCAGCCTGGTAGCGCACCTGCTTTGGGAGCAGGGGGTCGCTGGTTCGAATCCAGTCGTCCCGATCAGTTGGTGAGGAGCTCAGATGGGCGCGATGGCGGAGACGGTCGGCTCGGTCTTCTGGTTGGAGCAAGCACTGGCGCTGGAGGACGGTGGGGCTGTCTGTCCTCCGTTGGCAGGGACGGTGACGGCCGATGTGTGTGTTGTCGGCGGTGGTTTTCTGGGGATGTGGGCGGCGCTCGAGGTGGTCGAGCGGGCGCCCGATGCCAAGGTGGTGCTGATCGAGGCCGAGGGCTGCGGCTTCGGTGCGAGCGGGCGCAACGGTGGGTGGGTCACCAGCTGGCACGACGAGTTGGAGGACTTGGTCGCGCGGTTCGGCGTTGATCGCGCGCGGTGGCTGGCGGAGCGGTCGACGTGGGCGATCGATCGGCTCGCGGAGGTGTGTGAGCGCGAGGGGATCGACTGCCACCTACGGCGTGCGGGTGGCTTCTGGGTTGCGACGGCGCCGGCGCAGATGGGGGCGTGGGAGGGCGCGATCGCGGCGGGCGCGCGCGTCGGGCGGCCGGGGTTCGTGTCGCGGAGGGACAGCGGCGAGTTGCGTGCGCGGACCGGCTCGCCGGTAATCGTGGGGGGTGCACGGTTGTCGGATGCGGCTGCGGTGCAGCCGGCGCTCTTGGCGCGGGGGTTACGGCGAGTGTTGTTGCGGCGGGGCGTCTCTGTCTATGAGCGGACGCCGATGGTGGGGCTGGAGCGTGGGGCCGTTGCGGTGGTGCGGACGCCGGCGGGTCGCGTGGAGGCCGGTGCCGTTGTGCTGGGGTTGGGCGCGTGGGCGGCGCGTGTTCGTGAGCTGCGCCGGGCCGTCGTGCCAGTTGGCAGCCATATCGTGCTGACGGAACCGATTCCGGAGCGGATTGCGGAGCTTGGGTGGACGGGAGGCGAACTGCTGGGGGATACCCGGTTGTTGGTGCACTACGCGCAGGTGACGCGCGATGGCCGGATCGCGTTTGGGCGTGGCGGCGGGGCGATCGGGCCGGCGGGTCGGGTGTTGCGGTCGCACTTCGTTGATCCGAAGACGGTGAGGGTGGTGGCCGAGGGGTTCCGGCGGTGGTTTCCTCAACTGGCTGATGTGCGGCTGTCGCACGCGTGGGGTGGGGCGGTGGATCGTGCGCCGAGGCATCTCCCGTTTATCGGGACGCTGGGGGATCACGGGAATGTGCATTACGCGACCGGGTTCTCGGGGAATGGTGTTGGGCCGAGCGTGTTGTTGGGCCTGATGGTGGGGCGCCGGGCGCTGGGGATCCGCGATGAGTACACGGCGAACGCGTTGACGGGTGGGCCGCCGAGCTATCTGCCGCCGGAACCGGCTCGGATCCTGGGTGGGGTAGTGGTTCGAGAGGCGGTGCGACGGGCCGAGGGTGCGGAGGAGCGTGGGCAGCGTGCGGGAGCGCTGAGTGGGGCGCTGCGCCGGCTGGTCTGGTTCACGATGCCAAGGGCCGTCGAGCCTCGGTCGTAACACCGGGGAAGCGTAAAACGGGCCGTCGTGCCGCCGGGCAGGGGTGCTTATCGATGATCAAAGCGCGTCGACCGCGCTGTAGAGATTCGACGGATTTCCAGGGACTTCCTCCTGGGGCAGCGCCGGCCTGAGACGAGAGTTCCAGCCTAGGCGGCCAGTGCTGCTGTTGACACATCCGACACCGCCCCGTACTACTTGGTGACACGGAGGCGCTGGCTCACGGGGTCGGTTGGGGATCGATCGGGAGTCCGTCGGTCAGCGCTTGTGTCCCGATGGAAGGGAGCCGGCTCGTAGTCCAACGAGAGCGGTGCTGTTCGTGCTGCCTGTGCGGAGATCCCGGCGCTGGCGTCACGGAATTTCTATGAGCGGTCCGAAGCGCGTTGCTTTTGTGAAGGATTCGCGCTCCGGGACCGCCCAATTCGTTCCCGGCGTTGTGTCGGGACTCATAAGGAGTATTTCAGATGAAGAAGTTTTCGAAGAAGAGCGTTGTGCTCTTTGCTGGTGTGATGGCGGTGTGTGCGTTTGCGTTGCCGTCGATGGCCTCGGCGTTGAGTTGGGCTCCGGTCGGTGGCGCGGATCACGCGTTGACTTCGACCAATCTCAGTTTTGCGACGGAAGGGGCGGCCTCGATCGGCTCGTCGTGCGCGCAGTCGTCTCTCACTGCGGTTGTCATCTCTGGAGCGACTGCGCATATCACGGGCTCGTCGTTTACGAATTGCATGGGCATTGGCGCTGCACAGCCGTGCACTGCGACTCCTGTGGGCAGTAATTTCCCGTGGGTTGCCACTCCCACGAACCCGGTCGTAATTGACCGTATCCACGTGAGCGTCGTGTTCGAGAACACTCCCGGTGCGGGATCCGCGTGCCCGGTCCCGATCACGGTGACTTTGACTGGCAATCTGACCGCTGGCGCCTTCAACAACGTCGAGCACGGGATCACGCTCGCGGGCGCTACGGGCCTGGTTGGGCATAGCGCCGGCCAGCCGACGGCCGCGACCACTGTGGCGGGGACTATCCGCGACTCGGATTCGGTCGCGGGCCACCAGCTCACGCTGTCCTAGGTTCGTGGTTGTTGGTTAGCAGGGTGTGAGGTGTTGGGGGTCGCCATGCCGGCGACCCCCAACGCTGTTTGCAAGTTGGACAGTGGATCCGATGGCCCTTCTAGAAACCTCCAGGTTTGTTTGCGGGCCGGTAGAACTCGTATCGTTGACGCTTGACGGCGGGAAACGAGTTCGTGTAGGAATAGCTGCGGGCGACGCTGGCGGTTGCTGTGGTGCGTGCTCTGGGTTTGGGGTCCTGCGGGTTCATGACGAGGAGTCGGTGTGCGTTCTTTGGGGGTTGGGATGAGTCGATGTGGCGTGGTGGCTGGAATTGTCGGGCTGTGGTTGTTGTTGGTGTGCAGCCCGTCGTTTGCCACAACGAGCTATCGGCTCGAGGGTGCGTTTGGCGGCCCGGGGTTGGGGAACGGGCTCTTCAGCGGGCTGGGTGGTATCGGAGCGTTTGGCGCCTCGGGCGGCGTGTTCGTCGCTGACGTGCGAGACGGACAAGCGCCCTACGGGCGGGTTCAGCGCTTCGATGGCTCGGGAGAGTTTGTGTCCTCGTTTGCGCTTGCCGATGTGCCCGGTCTCGTCTCATACCAAGGTGTGTCGGCGCTTGCGGTTGACCCGTCAGGGTCGGGTGCGGTGTATGTGTATGCGCGAATAAGCGGCAGTGCTGGTTCTGACGTGTTGAAGTTCGATGTGGATGTGGATGGTCACCTTAACTTTGCGTACAAGTTGGACGAGGCGGGCTCGGGGACGTCCTTCATCATCGATGGCCTTACCGCGGTAGCGGTTAATCCCGTCGACGGTTCGGTGTACGTCTCAACGACGGACGGTGGTGTTGCGCGCTTCGATGGGTCGACGGGTGCGTTTGTGAGCCACGCGCTTGATGGATCGACCTCGCCTGACGGTTTTTCCTGTCCGCCGACAAGCATGGTGGTTGATAATGCTCAGCAGCTGTACGTGCTCGATCGATGCAAGAACCACGTTGATCGCTACACCGCCGCTGGTGTGTATGACGGCACGGTCGATGACGGTAGTCGTGGTGATCCGAAGGCGGTGACCGTCGATCCGGTCTCCGGCGAGGTGTTCATCGAGGAGGCCGGCAATGCTGCGGTATTTGGTCTGGGAGCGCCGCACGTCACCCAGTTTGCGGCCAGCGGTGGCGCTGCGACCTCCACGTTCAGCCTTGGTGAAACGTTCGGCCTTGACGACGGTCTTGGTGAGGCGATGGCAGTCGATGACGCAGGTACCGTGTATGTGACCGATAGCACCACCGCGCAGGTGTCGCAGTTTGTGAAGTTTGATGGTCCGACGGTGGTGACCGGTGGAACGGTCGGGGTTCCGGGCGCCCGGGAGGCGACGGTAGACGGGTCGATCGATCCTGGGGCTCATCTGTCGACGACCTATCACTACGAGTATGGCGAGGACCGACTAAGAGTCTATGGTCAGCGCACCCCCGAGAAGACGGTTGCGGCGGGTGGTGGTGGCCCCGAGCCCGAGCCGGAGACGTTGACGGGATTGAAGCCGAATACGACGTATCACTACCGGCTCGTCGGCTCGAACCCTTTAGGCTCGATCTCTGACATACCGATACCCGGTCCTGATCAGCAGTTCACGACGGCGACTGCGCCGGCGTCGGTCGATGGCCCGGAATTTGCGTCGGCGATTGGGCCGCGAAGCGCCGTTCTCTATGGCACGGTGAACCCCAACAGCAGCGCCTTGGCGCACCTCCCCGGTTCCTTTGTCTCGCACACCCTTGGTTATTTTGAGTACGGCACCACCGCAGCCTACGGCAGCACGAAGCCCGATCCCCTCGTCGGCGAGGGCTCAATCTGCTTTATCGTTTGTGGTGGGGATGACGTGTCGGTCTCGGCGTCGTTGTTTGGTCTTTTGCCTGGCACGACCTATCACTTTCGGGTCGTGGGCGACAACGGGGTCGTCGGACCGCAGTTCGGTGCTGATCAGACGTTTACCACCCCTCCCGTCGCCGGTGCCGGCGCTTCGGACGTCACAACGCGGCGCGCCACGTTGACCGGGACGATCAATCCGCATGGCGCTGCAACGACCTATCACTTCAACTACGGGCCCACGTCGAGCTATGGGGTGACCACGCCGGAAGTCGCCGGAGACTCCGGTGACGGTGACCGGGTGGTCACGCAGCAGATCTCGGGTTTGTCGCCGTCGACGACCTATCACGTGCAGGTTGTGGCCACGTCGGGCGGAGAGACCCGGTACGGCGCGGATGGGCTGTTCCGCACGCCGCCGGCGCCGACGGCAACCGCGCTCAGCCCGACGGACATCACGACGGCCGCCGCGACGCTGGTGGGTGACGCTGACACCCATGGGCTGACGGGCAGCTACCATTTCGAGGTCACCTCGCTGGACAGTTCCTATTCGAGCACCACGGCTGAGTTGCCGTTGGCCGGCAACGCATCGGCAGAGCGGGTCACCGCGCCGGTGAGTGGCTTGCCGCCTGGCGAGACGTTCGTGGCCCGCCTCAGCGTGACCAGCAACGACACCACCGAGGTTAGCGATCTCGTGACGTTCGGGACCGCGACGCTGCCAAGGGTCTTCCCGACCCCACCGAGCGGTGACGGAGCCGTGTACGGGTGCGGCGCGCCGCACCTAGACGCTTACAACTCACGACCGAGACCGGGTGACACAATTACGATCATCGGTGCCGATCTGGGGGTGGGTGGCAGCGTCGTGCTCGGTGACGAGACGGTGGACCCCGCGGCGTGGTCCGCAACGGGCTTCAAGGTCGACATTCCTGAGGATGCGGCTGGCGTGCTGTCACTGACGGTCGATTGTGGGCGGCAGTCCAACACGATCGCGATCACGGTGTTCCACGAGCCGGCGAACCGGTTCTCGATCACCAAGGTGTCGGTGGTGGGAACGATGGCGACGCTGTCGGTCAAGGTCCCCGGACCCGGCAAGATTGAGGCCTCCGGCACCCGCACGAGGGCGGCCAAGACCACCATCACCAAGACCAGCACGGCCAAGGTGAAGGTGGTGCTGACCGGTGCGGGAGTGCGGGCGCTGGGTCGAGCCAGGAGCCATCGGCTCCGTGTCGGAGTGCAGGTGCGGTTCACCCCGGCCGGCGGTCGACGAGCGACCAAGACGGTCACGGTGACCTACAAGCACAAGGCGGGCCGCTGAATGGGTCTTCGCTACCAAGCACACGCCCTCGCCCGCCTACAAGGAGCCGCTATGTCCTTCTCTGTATTCGCGTGTTACCGACTCGGTCACGGACGCCGATTTCTCGGCGCGGCGGGCGCAATATGGACCATCGCGTTGCTCGCGCTTGGGCTCGGCACCTCGGGTGCGCTGGCTGACACCTGCGGTAACGCTGCGCTGCGCGCGCTCAACAACTCGGCCGGGCTTCCCGACTGCCGGGCGTATGAGATGGTCAGTTCCCCCTATAAGCAGGGCTTCGACTTGAGCCCGTTGACCTTCAGCGATGACGGGATCGTCTCCTACAACTCTACGGGCAGCTTCGCCGGCAACGGCGTCGGGTTCATCAAGAACCAGTATCTGGGAGTGCGGACGCCGGACGGCTGGGAGACGCGGTCGCTAGACCCGTCGCTCTCGTCGTATGACATCGGCGCTGAGCTGGACATCAACTTCGCGAGCGATCTGCGGTCCTCGGTGATCACGATGATCTCTCGTGACCCGTCAGGCGACGGACAAGGTCTCTACGTGCGTGATTTTAACGGGACGTTCACACGGGTCGGGAAGGGTCCGATCCCTCTTAGTCCCGAGTTCTTTCGGGATCAGCGGGTGCTCGAGGCTTCGGATGATCTCTCACACCTGGTCTTCGGAGGATTTACAGTGTGGGCGGGGTGGGAGTACGTCGGGGTCGGTGACGCTGCCGTGTTGCGTCGAGTGAACGTCGACAACAACGAGGTCACGCTACCAGGCACGGCGTGTCCCAGTGCGATGTCCGGCGACGGCCGGGTGATGGTCTTTTCTGGATGTCCCGGACGCATATGGGCGCGGATCGGCGGGACGACGACGGTCGCGGTGTCAGGGTCTGAATGCACACGAGGCCCGCTGGATCTCGGCGGTGCGTGCAACGGGCCGTCTCTGGCCCAGTATGCCGGCGCGGCAGCCGACGGCTCGCGGGTGTTCTTCACGACCGACCAGCAACTGGTCAATGCCGACACCGATTCGACCACCGACCTCTACGCGTGTGACATCCCGTCGGGGTCGCCTGCACCGGTCGGGGCCGCTAATCCATGCGCGACGTTGACCGAGGTCTCGGGTACGAACGGTGAGGCTCACGTCGAAAGCGTCGCGGCGGTGTCTGAGGATGGCTCTCGGGTCTACTTCGTGGCTCAAGGCGTGTTAGCCGGCAATCCCGGCACCGGGGGCGTGGCCGCGGTCTCCGGGGCCGACAACCTGTATGTGTGGACCAAGGACGCTGCGGACCCGACGGGGACGACGAGGTTTGTCACCGCGCTCGACAGCGGCGGCGGCGTCGTGGGGGCCCAGACAACCGAGGACGGGCGGTATCTGATGTTCTTGACGACGACCAAGCTGGCGAGCAGCGGACCCGGCAAGGACGACGATGGGCAAACCGACCTGTACCGGTATGACGCGGAGTCCGAGACGATGCTGCGGCTTTCGACCTCGGTCACAGGCAGCGGTGGTAATGACCCGGGATTTGACGTCATTCCCCGCGGGTCCGCGCCCGGACGGTCTGTTAACAGTATGAGTGCCGACGGGTCGATGGTCGTCTTTGAGACCGATGAGGCGCTGTCTCCGGACGACACCGATGGCGTGGCCGACGTGTACCTCTGGCGTGACGGCCGGGTCTCCCTATTGTCGCGCGACGGCGGCGAGAAGCCATGGATCAGCGCCACGGGAGAGGATGTCTACTTCGTCACCAATCAGCGGCTGACCGCGGCCGACCGCGACGCCAACGTGGACATCTATGACGCGCGGGTCGGCGGTGGCTTCGACCTCTCCGCGCCGGCGCCATGTTCAGGCGACGCGTGTCAGGGGCCTCCGAGTGCCCCGCCGGGTCTCTCGGGTCCGCTGCCCCGCGGATCGGGGGGGGATGTGGCTGAGGTCGTGCCGGCGCTGTCGTTGCGGCGGGTGAGCGCCGCGCAGCGAAGGCGGCTGGCGGCGACGGGCAAGGTGAACGTGGTGGTCTCGGCCAGCGCGGTCGGGGTGTTGCGGGCGACCGCGACGGCAACGATCGGTGGTAAGCCAAGCACCGTTGCGTCAGCGAGGCGGAACCTCACGGCTCCGGGAACGGCGACGTTGTCTTTGACGTTGTCGAAGCGAGCTCGGACGCAACTGGCGGCTCGACGGAGGTTGATCGTCAAGGTCGCCGTCAGCCACTCGAAGATCGCTCTTGATCGATCGATGACGCTGAGCCTGGTTCGTCCAAGAGCCAAGACGTCAGCCAAGAGCTCAAGTGACCACCAAGCGGTGGATGCTGCCGGAGTTCGCTCATGACGCGTATTTCCGCTGACCTTGCACCCGTTCTTCCTATGAGAGATACGAACTCCATGCTGTCTGTCCGTCGTCTGTTTGGTTTCATGCCGCTGTCGTGCAAGCTGCTGCTGGTTCTGCTGATGCTGCAGGCAGCGATATCGATGTATTGCATGTCTATGGGGGTGAACGCGGCGTTCGCGAAGCTGGAAGTCAGCGACTTCAGCGCCCGAGCACTGAATGAGGTTGGCCACGATGACACGACGGCCGGTGGCCATCCGTATGAGGCCACGACCACGTTCACGTTTACGGGGGCGGGGGCAGTGGGGGACCCCGTCAAGAGCGTTGTCACCGAGTTGCCCGCCGGTTTTTTGCCCAACGTTGGGGTGGCGGCGCGCTGCACGATCGAGCAGCTCCGCCCGCCGAACGACCCGACCAACCCGACCTGCCCGGTGGCCAGCCAGGTCGGTCTGTTCAACGCTGCTGGCGCATCGACCGTGCCGCTGTACAATTTGGTGCCCGAGCGTGGCTATCCGGCCGCACTCGGAGTGAACATTGCCTCGAAGGCGGTCGTGTTTTATCCACGATTGCGACCGCGCACGCGTTCGGACGGGGTGAGGGAGTACAGGGCGGCCGTCTTCGGCCCGGGGATCGTGATCCAAGCCAACATCCGGGGGGCTACGGTGTCGCTGTACGGTGTCCCGTCGCGGTGGCCACAGCTCAATGGGGATCCGCCGGTCGGTGGTGCGCCGATGCCATTTATCACAAACCCAACCGACTGCCTTCAAGCCACGCCATCGAGCAAGCTATGGGTCGATTCGTGGGAGTTTCCGGGGCGGCTGATCGATGATGGGAACCCCGATTTCGGCTCGCCTGACGTGAACGATCCAGCATGGAGGACAGCGGTGGCGCCCGCACCGCAGGTGACCGGTTGTGATGCTCCGGCCCTGGTTTCGCAGTTTGCTCCGGCGCTGGAGGCCCGACCGTCGCCGGGCGTGGGCTCCTCGCAGGCCGATGCGCCGTCAGGCTTCACGGTCGATCTATCGTTCCCGCAGTCCAACGACCCGACCGACTCGTCCTCGACGTTCGACCCGTCGGTACCGTCAGCGCCGCCGCTGAGGGACGCGGTGGTCAGCCTGCCCGAGGGAGTGGCGATCTCGCCGTCGGCGGCCGACGGCCTAGACGGCTGCTCGGATCAGGCTGCCCTGGGTGATCAGGTCCATTACGAGACGACGGCGCCGGTGAGTTGCCCGGAGGCGTCAAAGGTCGGGTCGGTGGTGGCGACCTCGCCGTTACTGGCCGAGCGCGATCCGCAGACCGACGAGGTCATCGGCGCGCAGCCGCTCGGCGGCGATGTGTACATCCTCAGGCCTCATCCCGGGGATCTCAGCCCGGCCGGTGACCAGGACGGCAAGTTCCGCCTGCTCATCCAGATCAACTCGCCGGAGTTCGGGCTCAACGTCAAGCTTCCCGGCGTCGTGACCGCCGATCGCGTGACCGGTCGGCTGACGGCAAGGTTCGAGAACAACCCACAGGTGCCGGCCAAGCACCTCCGACTCGTGTTCAAGCCGGGCTCGCGGGCCGCGCTGGTCAACCCACCAACCTGTGGCACCGCGATGGCCTCTGGGGTGTTCACGCCATGGTCTCGCGGCGGGGCGGACTCGGACCGTGTCGTGGTCGCGGGTACGCCGGACGCGACCTCAAGCTCCAGCTATTCGGTCAGTTGGGACGGTCAGGGCGGCTCGTGCCCGGCAACGCTGCCGTTCGGACCGGCCGTCAATGCAGGGCTCGCCGACTCTCAAGCGGGAGGATCGCGCCCGTTCACGTTCGATCTCACGCGTGAGGATCGCACCGACATCATCAACGGGCTCAACGTCGGACTGCCCGGCGGCCTGCTGGCCGCCGTCAAGAACGTCCCGTTGTGCTCGGATGCCGATGCGAACGCCGGGACCTGTCCGGACGCTTCACGGGTCGGGTCGGCCACTGTCGCCGCCGGCTCGGGCAGCACGCCGTTCTATCTCTCGGGCCAGCCGGTATCGTTGACCGGCCCCTACAAGGGCGCCCCGTACGGTCTGGTGGTCGCCGTGCACGCGGTGGCAGGTCCGTTCGATCTCGGGACGATCACAACGAGACAAGCACTACAACTTGATCCCAATGAGCTGCGTGCCACGGTGGTGAGCGATCCGCTGCCCACCATCCGCGACGGCGTACCGTTGCGGGTCCGGCGCATCCATGTCGACGTCGACCGGCCCGGGTTCATGCGGTCGCCGACCTCATGTGAGCCCAAGACGATCACGACCAACGTGTTCTCCGCCGGCGGACAGACCGCAACCCTGGCCACCTCGTTGCAGGCCTCAGGCTGTGCGAAGCTCCCGTTCGCGCCGAAGCTTGCGATGAAGCTGACCGGTGCTTCCCAGGCCAAGGTCGGCGGCCACCCGGGGATCGAGGCCGTGGTCACCCAGCGGCCCGGCGAGGCCGGGATCAAGTCGGTGACCGTGACGCTGCCGCTCAGCCTCGCGCTGGATCCCGATAACGCTCAGAGCGACTCACTGTGTGAGTACACAGATGGTCTGAAGGACCAGTGTCCGCAGAAGTCGGTGATCGGGACGGTCACCGCGGTCAGCCCATTGCTCAAGACCACGCTCAACGGCAAGGTCTATTTTGTCAAGGGCGTGAGGACCGATTCGAAGTCCGGACGGCAGATCAGAACGCTGCCGACCTTGTTGATCGAGCTCCGCGGTGAGGTCGACGCCAACATCCGGGCGACCAACTCGGTGCCCGACAACCAGCATCTGACCACGACGTTCCCCACGATCCCAGACGCCCCGATCAGCTCGTTCTCGCTCAAGCTCAACGGCGGCAAGAAGGGCATCCTCGTCATCACGGACGGTCACAGCGACGTCTGCTACACGCCACAGAAGCCGTTCCTGGTGGCAGTTGGACACAACGGCAAGCGCCTGGACACCGCCACCACGCTCGCGGTCGAATGCCCGCTGGCCGTGGTGTCACGGACCTTCAGCAAGAGCAGCGTGAAGGTCCGTGTCAGCGGCGTGGGTGCGGGCAGGCTGACCATCTCAGGCGCCGGTCTCAAGACCACGCGGCGCACCATCACCGCCGCGACCAGCGCGACGGTGACCGTGCCGCTCACCGCCAAGGGCCGGCAGATGCGCCGCAGCAAGCGGGACATCCGCGTCAAGGCCAGCTTCACCCCCAAGGGCGGGAAGAAGGCAAAGGCAGCCTTCAGCGCCAAGAAGCGCTGAGGGAGCCAGACCCCGCCAGGCTCGGCGAGACCTCACCAATCTCGCCGAGCCGAAGTGTTCAAGCGGAGCCCTGCCGTCCGGCTCTGGCGGGAGTCGCAGCGGTGGGGTAGACGTGCACGGTGATGATCACCGAGCCCGGGCGCGCCTCAACGCTGGTCGAGACGCCTGAGCGCCCACGAGCACCGGGTTGGCTGGCCGGTGCCGTGTTGCTCGTCGGGCTGGGCGTCGTGGCGACGGTCGCGGCGGTGTCCGGCGTCTCGCTCGTCGCTCAGCATCACATCCACGCTGGCGCCGCGGGGTTCCACCAGGTCGGCAAGATGTACGTCCCCGGCTGGACGAGCCCCGAGTACAACCCGTTCGCAGATCATCGGCTCCGGGCGATCACCCCGCTGTTGACGATTGTCTACCTGTTCTCGGCGACCGCGCTGGGCAGCGTGCTCGTCGGCGCGATGAGGGGCTCGTCGCAGTGGCCCACGGCTGTGCGTCTTCTCGCCGGGTTCCTGCCCGGCTACCTCATGCTGCTCGGGCCCCTGCAACTGCTCTTCGCAGCCGTGCCGCTGGTCCCCGCCGCATGGCTGGCTCTGGCTGGCGTCTTTGCGGCGGCGGCGGCCATCCATGGGCGCAGCGCGCTCGTCGCGACCCGGCGGCTGCGATACGACGCGCCGGGACGGCGCCGGCTGCTGGGCAGCGGCGCCGTCATCGTGGGAGTGCTCCTTCTTGCAGGCCTGCACCGGTTGCAGATGGGCTACAACTTCATGGTCACGGACTCGATCTCGGTCTTCCTGAAAGCCGCGCAGGATCAGCTGTCCGGCGCCTTCGGCTCCCACCTCGTGCAATGGGATCAGCAGTCGGACGAGTGGATCTTCAACGCGCCGCTGATATTCACCTCACACGCGGGGCGTGACTTCCTTCTGGCTTTCTATGTCACGGAGTTTGTCGGCCTGGCGTCCTTCGGCTGCCTCGCCTACGGCATCGTCCACTCCCTCGCGCCGACGCATCGCGGACTCTCGGCCGGCCTTGCGACCGCGGTGGTGCTGCTGCTCACGCCGGCAATCTTCCCGTGGTTCTACGTCCCGCTGATCGGTGGGCACAACCCCGTGGTGTGGCTGGGCCATCCGGGGCGCTTCATCGCCATCGCTGCGCCGTGGGTGGCCTTGCTCCTGCTCGGGCGCCACGGCCGCGGTGCGACCGTTGCGATCGGGCTGGCCACGGTGGGGTTGGGGTTCGTGACGTTGCACGCGACCGTGTATGTCCTGGCCATCCTCGGTGCGGTGCTCTGCTGGACCGTCATGCGCGCACGCCCGGCGAGCGGTGGCATCGGCCGGCGCCGCCCAGCGGCGGTCCAACTCTTCGCGTTCGCCGCCATCGGAGCGCCCATCTTGACCTTCTGCCTCGTGCACGCGGTCTCGAACCCGTCGGCGCTTGCGTGGGTGTTAGTCGCCGGGGTCGCCTTCGCCGTCCTTGCGGCCTTCGTCGTCGGTCGTGCCGCCAAAGCGCTTCCCGGCGGTGCCGTCGACGTCGTGTCGAGGACGGTGGCCGGATGGTCGTTGGCGTGGCTTGCCGCGCTCGCGCTGGGGATCGTGCTCTCCAATAACCTGCTCAACGGCTTTACCGGCGGAGAGCTGCGCACGCTTCTCGGTGACGCCCTTCCTGGCTACCGAGGGTCGATGATGTCTCGTGAGCTGTTCGGTGAGGATCTCAGCGCCGGGCTGTCGTTCCCAAGGTTCTCCGGCGCGGAATGCATGGCGACCGGTACCTGCTCGAACGCAAGCACCTTCCTGGCGGACTGGGGCTTCTTTGCCGTCGTCGCCTATGCCACATGGTTGGCGCTCGGGCGTCCGGCGTCGAGTGTCGCCGTCCAGGGGCGACGAGCTGCCTGGCTGCTGATGGTCGCCGCCGTTGGGGCGTCGTTCCTGCTCGTGGACTTCACCGGCGCGAGCCTGTCTACGGCGTGGATCCTGACGCGGTTCCTCGAAGTGCCGTTCTACGGGCTGTTCGGGCTTGCGGCGATCACGTTTGCGGGCTCAAGCAGCAGGGTGACCAAGTGGGCCGGCGTCGGCATTCTCCTTGCGTGGAGCACCGTGCCGATCGTGGTAAACCTCGTGCCCCTGCAGCTTGTGAAGAACGCGGATTGGCTCGTTCGAGTGATGGGATGAGTGACGAGGTCGGTGTTGGCTGGGCTGGGCCGACCGGTGCGGTCCGAGAAGTCGGCTCTTGTCCTTGCCAACGGTCAGGGGCGCTTAGCGTCGACCGGACAGCCCTGTGCTAGGGGACAGAGTGCTCGGTTTGCAGGCATTTTGGTTCTGGTCACAGACCTTGCGGTTAACGGTTTGTGTCGTTCGGCGCCCACCGTGTCGTTGACAGGGTCTCCGTGGCGGCGTTTACTGCAAGATGCCGTGACGCCGGTCGTTATGGCAATCGCCAGGAGTGGACTGACGCCTGCCGGCTGACGATTCTGTGACTAACTGAAGGAGGTTGTGGCCTGCTGGGTGGTGCTGTTTGTGCTGCCTACGCGGAGATCCCGGCGTTAGCGTCACGGAATTCTATGAACGGTCCGAAGCGCGTTGCTTTTGCGAAGGGTTCGCGCCCCAGGACCGCCCAATTCCCTTCACGGCGTTGTGTCGGGACTAGTAAGGAGTATTTCAGATGAAGAAAATTTCGAAGAGCGTTGTGCTCTTTGCTGGCGTGATGGCGGTGTGTGCGTTGGCGTTGCCGTCGATGGCCTCGGCGTTGAGCTGGTCCCCGGTGGGCAGTCATCACGTGTTGTCTTCGACCAATCTCGCTTTTCAGACGGAAGGGGCGAACGCGATCGGCTGGTCGTGCGCGTCGTCGACCTTCACTTCGGACGTCAACAGCGCGTCGGACGTGACGATCACGGCCACGTCGTTTACGAATTGCATGGGCATTCTCAGCACGGTGAATTGCACTTTGACTATGGTGGGGAGGGGCTTCCCCTGGACTGCCACTGCGACGACTCCGGTCCTCATCCACCGGGTCAACGTGACTATGCATATCGAGAACACTCCCGGTAATGCAACGGCGTGCCCGATCCCGATCACTATCACTATGACTGGCACGCTGAACGCCGGCCACTTCCTCAACACCGGACACGAGATCAACATCACGAACCCGACGTTCGGTACGGGTCTGACCGGGCACAGCGCCGGGGTGGGTTCGCTCCCGGTCACTGTGTCGGGAACTTTCCGCGACCAGAGTCAGACCCTTACGCTCTCGTAGGTTCGTGGTTGTTGATTAGCGGTGTGTGAGGTGTTGGGGACCGTCGTGCCGGCGACCCCAACCCGGTAGGGATGTCCGGGTGGTGGGTCCGGTGGTGTGTTGCCTTTGTGAAGGGTTCGCGCTCCGGGACCGCCTGATTCGTTCCCGGCGTTGTGTCGGGACTCATAAGGAGTATTTCAGATGAAGAAGTTTTCGAAGAAGAGCGTTGTGGTCTTTGCTGGTGTGATGGCGGTGTGTGCGTTGGCGTTCCCTTCGATGGCGTCGGCGTTGAACTGGGCTCCGGTCGGTGGCGCGGATCACCAGTTGACTTCGACGAGTTTCAGTTTCATTACGGAACCGCTGATCTCGGTCGGCGCGTCGTGCGCGCACTTGTCCTTGACTGGGGTTGTCGACAGCACGTCGGACATGACGATCACGGCCACGTCGTTTACTAATTGCATGGGTATTGGCCAGGCCCAGCCTTGCACTGCGACTCCTGTGGGCAGAGGCTTCCCGTGGACTGCCACTGCGACGAGTCCGGTCGTCATCCACCGGATCAGTGTGACTGTCAATCTCGAGAACACTCCCGGTGCTGCATCCGCGTGCCCGGCCCCGGTTACTGTGACTTTAACTGGCCCGCTGGGCGTCGGCGTCTTCAACAACGTCGAGCACGGCACCTCGATGTTGCCCCCGGCGACAGGTACGGGCCTGTCGGGGCATCCCGGCAATCTGTCGGTCACTGTGTCGGGAACTATCCGCGACGACAGACAGACCCTTACGCTGTCGTAGGTTCGTGGCTGTTGGTTAGCGGTGTGTGAGGTGTTGGGGTCGCCGTGCCGGCGACCCCAACGTCGTAAAGGCGTCGCTCCCAGAGTGCAGCCGTTGTTGGCAAGGCCACGCGTATGCGGTAGACGGCAGCAATCATGGAATCGGTGACGAGCGTGGCGCCTGTTGCGCTTTGGGCCGTTGGTCGCAGCCCTGTGGTGAGTGCCGGCACTGCGCCGCTGCCGCCCTGGCCTCGCGACCTGGCAGGATTAGGCGTGATCGGCCCCCGTAGCTCAGCTGGATAGAGCAGGCGACTTCTAATCGCCAGGTCGTTGGTTCGAATCCAACCGGGGGCGTGCGGGCGGTCGTCGGCTGACGTGCCGGTGCGGCGCTCCGGGACCGGATGTCGCCCGGGCGTTCTGGCTACTTGCCGGTGGTGCGGTGCATGGACGCGCGCTTGTGGCCGGCGCGTGCGCCGGAGGCGCCTGCGCCGCCGCGCGCCGCTCCGCGCACGCCAGACGGTGTCCGTCGGATCAGCATCTGCAGCGCACGGTCAT
This sequence comes from uncultured Conexibacteraceae bacterium, assembly GCA_963836485.1. Lineage (GTDB taxonomy): Bacteria > Actinomycetota > Thermoleophilia > Solirubrobacterales > Solirubrobacteraceae > Baekduia. The sequence continues at coordinate 198,530 of CAWIJS010000004.1, forward strand.
CCGGGCCTGCCTCGGCGCGCTCGGTCAGGGACTTCAGCTCGACGGTGCGCATCACCGGGCCGCGCTCGCGGTCGACAACGGCGACGACGACCTTCGTGCCGCCCGTGGCGTCGAAGATGATGCCGTCGATCTCCCGACTGCCCACGGCGACCTTCACGAGATCTCCTGCGTCCGTCTGCTCCATGCCGGAAGCGTACCCGCGCACGGGTCACCGTGAGCGCAGCGTGACGGTCCGCGTCGTCACCGTCGACGTGCCGTCGATCACCGTCGTCACCGTCGCGCGGGCCTTCACGCGCGCTGCGTGCGCCACGGCGCCGCGGCCTGTAGCCGACAGCTTCACCGACACTCGGCCGCGCTTGCCGCGTTTGACGTTGAACTTGGCCTGGCCGAGCGGGCGGCAGCCGCGGGCGCAGCGTGACGCGTGGCCGGTGGCCTTCGGCTTGCCGGAGGACCTCGACGACTTCACTGGCGCCGCGCGCAGCTCGATCGTCCCGTGGCATCCGTCCGCCGCGGTGCCCGGGCAGCGGACGGTCATCGGCGCCCGGCCGGCGACCACGCGCACCGCCGCAGTCCCGACCAGCGTCGCCGCGGGCGGCGCCTTCGGCAAGCCGCCGAGCGTTGGTCCCTTCAGCGGGCTCTTGAGGATCGACGGTGCTGCGCCCGTCCCAGGGGACTTCGCCGGCGGGGTGCCGCCGACCACGGGCGACCCCGGCGCCGTCGTCACCACGACATCCGGGCCGCGCACGATCCCTGTCGCGTTCGAGGCGACCACCCGCAGGTGGTACCCGACACCGCCATCGAGCCCCGTGATCGACCAGCTCTCACCAACCGCCGCGTTCCCCACCGGGTTGAAGACCCGCACCGGCGTGGTCGACCCGTAGGCCCCCGTCGGGCCATACTCGACGCTCACGGTCGTCTGTTGCGCATGCGCGCCGATCGCGACGCTCAGATCAACCTGGTTGGCGCTCTTCGCCACAGCAACAGCCGTCCCGATCGCCGGCGGAGTGGTGATCCGCGCCACGGCGTCGCGCCCCGACTCGGTCAACCAGAGGTTGCCGTCACCACCCAAAGCGATCACACCAGGCTGCGCGCCCGCGCCCGTCAGCGGGTACTCCTCAACAGCACCCGCCACCGTGATCCGCCCGACCGCGTTGCCGCCCGTCTCGGCGAACCAGAGCGCGCCGTCGGGCCCCGCAGCGATCGTCACCGGCCCGCTCGAGGACGACGGCAGCGGGAACTCGGTGATCGTCCCGCTCGGCGTGATCCGTCCGATCCGGCCGGCGCTGCGCTCGGTGAACCAGACGTTGCCATCCGGCCCGGCGGCAACGGCATACGGACTGGCCGCAGCCGTCGGGACGGGGAACGACGTGACGGCGCCCGCCGGCGTCACCCGGGCGATGGCATTCACTCCCGCCAGCGCCACCCAGAGATTGCCATCCGCACCAACATCGATCCCCTGCGGCTGCGCGCCGCTGGCCAGCGTGATCTCGGAGATCGCGCCGGCCGGCGGCTTCACGTGGCCGATCCGCGCGCCCGCACTCTCGGTGAACCACACCTGTCCATCGGGCCCGGTGACGATGCTCGCGGGCGCCGAGCCCGCGGTCGGCACCGGAAACTCGGTCGCCGTGCCGGTGGGCGTGATGCGCGCGATCGCGTTGCCCTGGCTCTCAGCCGCCCAGAGGTTGCCGTCCGGGCCGGTGGTGATCGCCGTGGCCTGCGCGTCGGGCGTCGGCAACGTGTAGGGCGTGGTCACGCCGGCAAGCGTCATCCGGCCGATCGCGCTGTTAGACCACTGGGTGATCCAGAGCGATCCGTCGGCGCTTGGCTCAAGGCCTACAGGATGGCTCGACACGGCGAGCGCGTGCTCGGTGATCGTGGGCGTCAAGGCCGTCGCCGCGCGCGCGGGGGCGACGAAAGCCAGGAGCGCGATCGCGCCGGCCAGCAACGGGCGCCCGCGCCTCACGCCGCCACCCGATGCGTCCGGACGATCAGCCGCGCGAAGACCGCGACGACCGCCGGATCGAACTGAGTGCCCGCATGGCGCACAAGCTCCTCGAGCGCGCTCTCCGGGTCGGTGCCCGGCTGATAAGGCCGGTTGGTCGTCATCGCGTCAAAGGCGTCACAGACGGCGACGATTCGCGCGCCGAGCGGGATCTCCTCGCCGGCTAAACCGTCGGGGTACCCCTTGCCGTCCCAGCGCTCATGGCTCGCACGCACGAGCCGGGCGACGGGCCGCAGCGCGGGGGCGACGGCGAGGATGCGCTCGCCGACCTCGCTATGGCGCTCGATGATCTTCCGTTCAGCCGGGTCCAAGCGCGCGGGCTTGTGCAGGATCGCGTCGGGGACGGCGACCTTGCCGACATCGTGCAGCTCGGCGGCGCGAACGACCGTGTCGAGCTCCTCGGCCGGGAGACCGAAACCGCGCGCGACCTCGCGCGCCAGGCTCGCCACGCCGTGGAGGTGCTCGTGGAGGTCGGGCTCGCGCTCGCGCAAGACCTGGAGCAGGACCTCTCGCGTGGAGTCCGGCTCACCGGTCGCGCGGCCGTGGCCCTTGTTCTCGTAGAGGCGCTGGTCGGCGAGCGCGAGGGCGGCGCTGGTGTCCTGGGCCTCGTCGGGAAGGATGGCGATGCCGCAGGCGGTGGTGACCGAGAAGCCCTCGCCGTGCTCGGCCAGGGCGGCGATCGCGTCGCCGGCCAGCGGGTCGGGCGTGTCGTCGTCGATGCGGGCCAGGACGCAGAACTCGTCGCCGCCGAGGCGGTAGGCGCGGCCTCTGTTAGTAACTGTCTCGACAAGGCGGTCGCCGAGGCGGGCGAGCAGCGCGTCGCCGGCGGGATGGCCGTAGGTGTCGTTGTACCCCTTGAAGCCGTTGAGGTCGAAGAGCAGGACGGCGTAGCGCTGATGGGGACCGGCCATGCGGGCGGCGTCGTCGACGTCGAGCAGCAGGCTGCGGCGGTTGCCGAGTCCGGTCAGCGCGTCGGTGAGCGCCTCTGCGCGGCTGCGGGCGACGATCGTTAGGTTCTCCGAGAAGGTGAGGCTCATCCTCAGCAGCACGCCTGCCGTCGTTGCGACGGCGAGCGCGTAAGCGGCGGGGTGGACGTCTGGGCCGACGATGTTCTGGGCGAGCAGCGCGAGCGCGGCGAGACCGAAGACCCACGGCATGATGAGCAGACGCCGGCCGTCGAGGCTGACGTTGGGCGACGGGCGCGTCGGCTGCCAGGCCGCCCAGCCGAGGGCGACGGCGGACGCGGGCCAGAGGACGTCGAAGAGGGTGGAGCTGCTGGTGGCGGTGGCCGAGGCGTAGAGCGAGGCGCCGTCGGCGACGGTGGTGAGCAGGAGGCCGAAACCGACGGTACCGAGGACGGGCCCGGGGCGCCAGCCGACGACGCCGAAGACCCCGATGACGAAGGCAGCGAGGAGGAGATCGCCAAGGGGATAGATGAGGTCGGCGACGACGGTGGTCGCATCGCCGCCGGTGCCGGCGACGATCGGGGGCAGGACGAACTGTGCCGCGAGCGCGCTGATGGCCAGCGCGCCGACGAGGCCGTCGAGCCAGACGCTGGCGTAGAACTGGCGCGTGCGGCGGCGGACGAGCAGGCCGAGCGTGAGGAACGCCGCGGGGTAGAAGGCGATCCAGAGGCCGTCGGGCAGCGTGGGGAAGCCGTGATCGGTGACGCTCGCCGGGTTGGCGGAGAAGAGGATCGTCCCGGCGGCCCATGCCGCGAGACCGGTGCCGAGGGCCAGCCAAGCTGGGCGTTCGTCGGCGATCCAGATGCCGCGCAGGAGGCAGAGCAGCGCGCCGGCGACGAGAAGGCCGGTGAAGATGGCGTCCTCGAAGAGGTGGTGGGCCGCCGCCCCGCCGCCGTTGGGCCACAGGATCGCGCGCGCGGCGTACGCGACGAGACCGGCGAGGGATGCAGCGCGGAGTCCCGTGATGGAGACACGGCGAAGCGAGCCCTGAAGGGGCGAGAAGTGGGGCGCCGGCGTCATGTCCTTCCATGGGTGATCGGCGGGTGGGCTGCGGGCGCTCAGGGCGACTCGACGGATGTCCATTGGAGGACATGGGGCGGAAGTCCTCTTGGGTGGTTGCTGCGGCCGTTAGTGTCGGCCGATGCGCGACTATCGGCCGCAAGCTCAGAAGTCCTGGTTCGACAAGGTTCTGCAGGCGTTCGCGCAGACGCGGTTCGGCGGCTGGCTGTTCATCTCCGTGTTCCCGACGATCGATCGCGCGCTGATCCCGGTGACGCGTGGCAAGCTGTCGACGGGCCTGGGGCAGCCGATCATTCTGCTGCACACACGCGGAGCTCGGAGCGGGGTGGAGCGCACGGCGCCGCTGCTGGCGACCAAACAGGGCGAGTTGGTCGTCGTGATCGCCTCGAAGGCGGGGGCGGTCAAGCACCCCGGCTGGTACCACAACGTCAAGGCCGATCCGGACGTCGAGGTGACGATCGGCGGCCGGCGTGTGCCGATGCGCGCGGAGATTGCTGAGGGCGACGAGCGCGATCGGCTGTGGGCGATGGCGTGCGACAACTACGTGGGCTATGAGACCTACCAGCAGCGCGCCGGCGAGCGCGTGATTCCGGTGGTGGCGCTGCGCCCGCGCTGATCAGGCTCCTGTGACGAGATCAGGACAGCGTCAAAGACCCGGCAACGTCGCTGACAGTCCCGGACACAGTCACGTTGGCCGTACCGGCGCCGTCGTAGCTCAGGCCCGTCTCGTTGGAGAGCTCCAGCGCATGGGTGGCTGAGGGCCAGGAAATGCCGCCGAGGCTGCCAGTGATAGTGCCGCTGGTCCCTGCTAGTGCGCACCCCGTCGGAGTGCTGGGAGTGGCCTCCAACCCCGTTTGCACGTCGACGTGATCGATGGTGACGTTCGTCAACGAAAGCGCAGTGGCAAGCCACGGGAACCTGCCGGCGGTCATAGTCACAGTGCAATCGAGTCCGGCTACCGTCGTTGCGCAATTGGTAAACGACGCGCTAGTGATCGTGAACGTGGACGACGCAGGCGTGCCGACATCCGCAGTGAAGGTCGCCGACCCGCACGACCACGACACAGGAAGGGCTGAGTCAAGCTTGAATTGCATGTTGCTCGAGTGCAGCGTGTGCTCTGTGTTCAGAGGGCCCAGCTGAGCGCCGAGGCCGACTGTGCCGCGATGGGCGCACATAGCCATCGCTCCGGCAAGCGCGACGCTCTTCTTCGCGGAGACCTTCATCTGAGACATCACTTGCGTCAAGCCGTTAGGACAGAGTCAGCGTCTGAGTGAGATCTTGAAGGGTCTCAGACATTGCGACAGTTCCGGACAGGCCCGAGGGATGTGCACTTAGCCCAGTCGCGTTGGTGTAAGTAATCTGATGCGCTGCCGCATCCCAGATACCGCCTGTCACGCTGCCAGTGACAGTCATGGTGATAGGGATGGGACATGCGGTTGGGTTTCCTGGAGTATTTTCAAACGAGGCTCCGAGGTGAAGGCCGTCGATCGTAACGTTGTTCGTTGTGACGCCAGTGACGACCCATGGAAGCCCGCCTGCTTGTACAGTAACCGAGCAGTTTGCGCCAGCGTCTGTACCAGTACAACTGCTGTACGTCGCGGTAGTGACAGTCAAAATGCTGAAACTGCGGACGTTCTTGTGCTTGTGTGAATCACCACATTTGAATCCGACAGTGACGCCGGCGGCCGAGACGTGTATCCGGAAGGCACGCGAAGTAGAAGTGTGAGTCGTTCCTACGGGCCCCCAGCTGGCAGCAGACGTGAGCGAGGGTCCTGGTAGTGCATACAGCGCCATTGCGGCACTGATGAGCAGAACGAACTTGGTGGGCGATATGGCGACCATCTGCGCTACTCCTTGCGATGTGACAAACGCTAACGGTTGCGTCGGCGTTGTGCGCGTACTTGGCGCGGCGCGTGTAAGTAGACGCTCGGCTCTTCTGATTGTCAACAGCCAAACGGGCGCCTTGAAGCGAGCACCGGGCGTGGAAAGCGAGCGCGGAATGGCACCCAAATCAGGCAAATCTCCGGGTGAGCCGTTGCCACATTGCCTTGCGATGTTCGGGTGGGAGTTGCTAACCCTTGCCTACTGGCAATGCCTTGAGGTAAGCACTTCTAAGGGCGCTATGGGCACCGCGACTACTGGGGCCTCACTCGTGATCGTGTCGACCTCGAACGCCGGCCCGTCGAGTCGCGCCACCCGCGCAGCGCGCGCCGCGAAGTCGTCGACCGGTTCGAGGAAGTCGATGCGCTCGGTCCGGTAGTGCATCGGCACGATGATTTGCGCGCCCAACTGTGCGGCGATCTCGGTCGCCTGCTCGGCGCCGATGGTCGGCCCGCCGCCGATCGGGAGGAAGAGGAGGTCGACGGTGCCCAGCGCCGTGAGCTGCTCTGGGCGCAGCGCGGCCTGGCCGAAGTCGCCGAAGTGCGCGATGCGGCGCCCGCCGAAGGTGAAGGCGAAGATCGTATTGGGGCCGCGCTGGGTGCCGGCGACCTCGTCGTGCTCGGAGGCGACGCCGATCACCTCGCCGACAGGGAACTCGTGCGTGCCCGCGGTCGAGCGCAACACCGCCGGATCGCCACCGACCACGCCGACCGCGTTGTGGTCTCCGTGCTCGTGGGTGACCAGCAGCAACTGCGCCTCGACGCCGGCGATCGCCGGGTAGTCCCAGCGCATCCCGCGCGCGGTGAACATCCCCACGTCGAACGGGTCGATGAAGATGTGTCCTTGCCGTCGCTCAGACGGAAGGCAGACTGGCCGTACCACTCAACCTGCATGCTGCTCCTCTCGGTGGTGGAAGCGGGCAACGGGAACGGCCGGCGACGGCGACGGCACGACGGCAAGCGATTCGTCCTCACCCTCATCGACCATCCGTCCGCCACGCAACAGCGACGCGCCCGCGGCGATCAGGCAGGCGACGATCGCAAAGCTGAACGCCGCATGCAGCCCGCTCTGAAACGGCGCTGAGATCAAGTGCGGGAAGAACGAGCTCCCGGTCAGTGTCGCCTGGTCGTGGGCCGGCAGCGCGGCGAGCGCGTGCGGACCCAACAGATGCTGGACGGGGTTGTACCCCAGGAACGCGGCGAACAGGATCGACACCGGCGGCAGCTCGGCGACGCGATGCGCGGTTGCCGGGTCGACCCCGTGGGCCTGCAGCCCGGCACTCAGCGTGTGCGGCAGCGTCGACGCCAGCCCGACGATCATCAAGGTGAAGAAGATCCCGATTGACAGCACCTGTGCCGAGTTCTGGAAGGTCTGGTTCATTGCGCCGCCGGCGCCGCGGTCGCGCCGCGGCAGGCTGTTCATCACCGCGGCGCGGTTGGGCGAGGCGAACAGGCCCATCGACGCGCCGATCAAGAACAGGATCGCGCCGAAAACCGGATAGGAGAAGTCGGTCGGCAACAACATCAACAAGCCGAAACCAACCGCGGTCAGCACCATCCCGGCGGTGGCGAAGGGCCGCGCGCCGAAGCGGTCGGAGAAGTAGCCCGACGCCGGCCCGGCGAGCAGCAGCCCGACCGTCAGCGGCAACATGTAGATGCCGGCCCACAGTGGCGTCTCGGTGAAGTCGTAGCCGTGCTGGGGCAGCCAGATGCCCTGCAGCCAGATGATCAACATGAACATCAGGCCGCCGCGGGAGACCGAGGACAGGAACGTCGACAGCGTGCCGAAGGTAAACGCGCGGATGCGAAAGAGCGGCAGCCGGAACATGGGGTCGGTCACCCGCCGCTCGATCGCGACGAACGCGAGGAGCGACGCGACCGACGCGACGAGCAACGCCAACACCTTGGGGCTGCCCCAGCCGATCGGGTGCCCGCCCGCGGGACGGATCCCGTAGGTGACCGCGGTCATCAACAGCACCAGGCCGAGCGCGAAGGTCAGGTTGCCGGCCCAGTCGACGCGCGCGGCCCGCGGCGTGCTGAGTTCGCGCAGGCCGGTGTAGGCCCAGACCGTGCCGAAGATCCCGACCGGCACCGAGATCAGGAAGACCAGCCGCCAGTCGATGGGGGCGAGGATGCCGCCGAGTACGAGGCCGATGAACGTGCCGCTGACGCCGACGATGTTGTTGATGCCCAACGCCATCCCGCGCTGGTGGGTCGGGAAGGCGTCGGTGATGATCGCCGCCGCGTTGGCCAGGAGACAGGCGCCGCCGACGCCCTGGACGAGGCGCATGACGATCAGGTACGTCGCGCCGTTGCGCCCGGTCATCCAGTCGATCGCCAGCAGCAGCGAGGCCACCGTGTAGATGACGAAGCCCAGGTTGTAGATCTTGACGCGGCCGACCATGTCGCCGAGCCGGCCGAGGCTGACGATCAGCACGCTGGTCACGACCAAGTACCCCAAGATCATCCAGAGCAGGTAGAACGAGTTGGCTGGGACGAGCGGGTCGAGGTGGATGCCGCGGAAGATGTCGGGCATCGCAATGATCGTGATCGAGCCGTCCAGCGTCGCGAGGAGGACGGCGAGCGTCGCGTTGGAGAGGGCGATCCACTTGTAGCGGTCGGGATGCGCGGTGGCGGGCACTCCGCGACAATATACAGGCTACCTGTACAGGTGACCTGCTGAGTTCGCGGTTACACTGCGCTCATGGCCGCCAAGGCGCCAACCACCACGCTGCTCGCCTACGATCTGCGCGAGACCCTCGGCCGCCTCGTCCGGCGGCTGCGCGCCGAGCCCGGACCGCCGATTCCCCAGCTCGCCGTCCTCGGTCGCCTGGAGCGCGAGGGCCCGGCGAGCGTGAGCGAGCTCGCGGCCGCTCACCACATGCGCCCGCAGTCGATGGCCCAGACGGTCAAGGAGCTCGAGGTCTCCGGGCTGGTCACGCGCCGTCCCGATCCGCAGGACGGCCGCCGCGCGATCGTCGAGCTCACGCCCGCGGGCCGCGAGAGCATCCTGGCCTCGCGCGCGGCGCGCGAGGACTGGCTGAGTCAGACGCTGGATCGCGAGCTCGATGCGGCGGAGCGGGACGAGATCCGGAGCGTTCTGGCGCTGCTGGACCGCATCGCGGGCGCGTAATCGCGCCCGACGGTCTCGCTCGTCACCTTGCCGGACCCCTCTGCCGGGCTGGCATCGTCTCGCATTGTTGGTGAAGCCGGGAGGATCTACCGTTGCGCGGGTCGTCAACTTGCTCGACCTGCCCATGAAAATCGGCGTCATCTTCAAGCCAGATGTCAGCAACATCTACTACCGGGCATTGTCGCCGATGCTCACGCTCGGCGAGCTCGGGCACGACATCGTGCTCCCCAGACACACGTCGGACGGGAGGTTGGTCCTGGGTGAGCTTCTTTGCTGCGATGTCGTGCATGTCTACCGCGGTCACAATGAGCCGGACTTGGTGAAGGGCGTAGAAGAGCTCCGGCGCAGGGGTGTGGCCATCACGTGGGACAACGACGACGATGCGCGGCTCTTGCCGCCAGAAATGCCGGGCTACAAGGGCTACAAGGGCTTCAACGGCGAGCGGATGCTTCGTCGGCAGATCGCGATGGCCTCGAAGGCCGATGTCGTCACGGCCACGACGCAGGTCCTCGCCGATCTGTTTCGCATGCACTACGACGGTCCTATCGAGGTCATTGAGAACTATCTCGCATCTGATCAGTACGCACGCGGCCAGCGCCGCCCACACGACGGCATCATGATCGGCTGGGTCGGCCGGATCGAGCACTACGCCGAGGTTCGCATGCTGGATGTGGCATCGATGCTGCGCAAGGTGATGGCGCGCGACGACCGCATCCGCGTGACGACAGTCGGGGTGAAGCTTGACCTGGATCCGGGTCGCTACACCTACATCGAGCAGGTTCCGTTCAAGGACCTCTCTGAGTGTGTGTCTGGCTTCGACATCGGAATCGCGCCGCTCGCCGACCACCCGTTGAGCTACGCACGATCGAATGTCAAGGTCAAGGAGTACGCCGCAGCCCGGGTCCCGTGGGTGGCGTCGGCACGCGGTCCGTACGAAGGCCTGGGCACGAAGGCGGGTGGCATCACCGTCAGCGACGACCGCTGGGAGCAGACGCTTCTCGACTTGGCGAGCTCTCGCCTCAAGCGGATGCGCCTGCGGCGCAATGCCGAGTCGTGGAGCAAAGCACAGCACATCTCGCGCCATGTCGAGCGTTGGGAGACGACCCTGCGGATGGCCGTCGAGGGCGTGGCCCGGCGGGCGGCCTGAACGAGGCCAACGCGGCGAGCTCTGCGGTGCGCGGACCGCATCGCGGGCGCGTGATCGCGCGCGACCGATCGGCGCGCTACGTTCGAGGGACGCAGGTCAGCGATGAGTTCTGGGTGGTCCACCCGTCTTCGTTGCAACAGGACCCCAACTCCCCCTCTGGAACCCACGAGCTGTAGGAGCCCGAAGATGGCCGCTGACGCCCAACCCACCCACGACGACGACGACCGCGCACGCTGGATCGCGCTCGTCGTGCTCTGCGTCGGGATGCTGATGATCGTGCTCGACACGACCGTCGTGAACGTCGCGCTGCCGTCGATCCAGACCGATCTGGGCTTCACGAGCTCGTCGCTGGCCTGGGTCGTCAACGCCTACCTGATCGCCTTCGGTGGCCTGCTGCTGCTAGCGGGACGGCTCGGCGACCTCATCTCCCGGCGCGGTGTCTTTCTCGCCGGGCTCGCCGTCTTCACGATCTCCTCGATCGTGTGCGGCGTGGCCAATAGCGAGGCGATGCTCGTCATCGCGCGCTTCGTCCAAGGCGTCGGCGGCGCGATGACCTCCGCGGTGATCCTCGGAATGATCGTGACGATGTTCCCCAAGCCGGCCGAGCAGGCCAAGGCGATCGGCGTCTTCGCCTTCGTCGCCTCGGCGGGCGGCTCGATCGGCCTGCTGGCCGGCGGCGTGCTGACCGACACCATCAACTGGCATTGGATCTTCTTCATCAACGTGCCGATCGGCATCGTCACCGCTGCGCTGGCCGTGCGGCTGCTGCCGCATGACAAGGGCGCGGGCTTCGCCGGCGGGACCGACATCGCGGGCGCCGTGCTGATCACCAGCGCGCTGATGCTGCTCGTTTACACCATGGTCAAGCCGGCGGCCGAAGACGGCTGGGGCTCGGGCACGACGCTGACCTTCGGCGCGGTCGCGATCGCGTTGTTGGTGGCCTTCGTGATCCGCGAGGCGACGGCGGCCGCGCCGCTCGTGCCGCTGCGGATCTTCCGCTCGCGCAACATCACGGGCTCCAACCTGGTGCAGATCCTGTCGGTCGCCGGGATGTTCGGCATGTTCTTCATGGGCACGCTCTACCTGCAGCGCGTGTTGAAGTACGACCCGCTGCAGATCGGCTTTGCCTTCCTGCCCGCGACGCTAACGATGGGCGCGCTGTCGCTGGGCTACACGGACAAGTTGATCATGCGCTTCGGCGCACGCAACGTGCTCGTGCCCGGCCTGGTGCTGATCAATGGCGCGCTGGCCTGGTTCACGCAGGTCTCGGCCGATGGCTCCTACGTCGTCGACGTGCTGCCGGCGATCGTGCTGTTCGGCATCGGCGGCGGCACCGCGTTCCCCGCGCTGATGACGCTGGCGATGTCCGGTGTCGAGCCGCAGGACGCTGGGCTGGCTTCGGGCCTGGTCAACACGACGGCGCAGGTCGGCGGCGCGCTGGGGCTGGCCGTGCTCGCGACGCTGTCGGCGACGCGCTCTGACACGCTGACCGCCCAGGGCAAGTCGACGGCCGAGGCCCTGACGGGCGGGTATCAACTGGCGTTCGTCGTCGCGCTGGGTCTGGCGCTGGCCGCGCTGGTCGTGGCGCTGACGGTGATCAAGCCGGTGGCGATGGCGCCGCACGGCGCGCCGGAGGCCGAGGACGACGGCGAGGACGTCCCCGAGCGCGAGGCCGCGTACGCCGAAGTGGGCTGAGGCACTCTGGCCCCAGCGTCGAGGGACGACTGATGGTCTGTCACGGACCATCAGTCGTCCCTCGACGCCGCTGGGAGGTGCCGGGTGTGGGAGGCTGGGTACAGACGAAGGAGACTTCCATGACCCAGCATCCGCCCGGCGACCATCGCGACTCCGAGGACGATCTTCCCGATCACCTCGACGACGAGGATGTGGTGGCCCAGCAGCGGGACGTTCCCCGCAGCGGGCCGCTGCGCTTCGCCCGGATGACGGGCTCCTCGATCGCCGCGCGCGACGCGGCGCCGTGGGTCACCGACTTCCTCAACGCCGCCTACTACCGGCGGGCGGTGGATGATCGGGATGTCGACGACCTGCGCTTCGCCTTCGGCGTCCTGACGACCTACTGGTACAACAAGGACACCCAGCGGCGGTTGCATCTGTCTGACCTCGCCGCGTTCCACAAGGCCTTCGGCGGCGAGCGCTTCCACACCGATCGCTCGGCGCGCGGCACGCTGTCGCGGGGGCAACTGGAGGAGGGCGCCGCGAAGCTGCTCGGCGACTGGTTCCCGGAGGCCTACGTCGACGATGCGCGGCGGGGGTGGGGGATCGGCTTTGCGACGGTCGCCGATCGCGAGGCCTATAACCCGGAGCGGCGGCGAGTGCTCGCGCGGTTGGGCGAGCTGACACCGGAGAGCGCGCCGGCGGCCGAGCAGACCTGGCACACCTATCCACCGGTGCGGATGCCGTCGGCGGCGGCCGTGATCGACGCGTTGACGCGCGTCGAGGCCTGGCCGGACTACGCGTCGGAGATCGGGCGCTTCACGCCGCTGCGAGCCGGTGGGCTGGACGGGCAGACGTTCGAGATCGAGGTCGCGGCGGGGACCGATTCCGGGCGACCGATCTTCACGCGCGGGTATGTGACGATCACGGCGCTGGTCACACCGGACGATCCGGAGGCGCTGGCCGCGTATTTCGCCGCGCTCGAGGACGGGCTGGCGCGCTATGGCAAGGAGGAGCCGCGGGCGGTGCCGGTCGGCGGGACCCCGCTGGTGGGCTTCGACCTCACCACGCATCAGGGCCACTTCATGGGCAACGGACACAACCGGCTGTTGTTGTATGAGTTGGATGGCGTGGCGTGGGTGAAGGCCGCGGGGACGTGGGACCCAATGCCGTGGCACATCGACCGCGCGTACCGCATCGCCGGACGGGAGGCGCAGCATGCGTTCTGGGGACAGGGCGAGGTCGAGCGGTTGAGCATGCTCCATCAACTGGCATTGCAGATCACGTCGTGAGCTTCGACGCCGTTGTTATTGGGTCTGGTCCGAACGGGCTGGCGGCGGCGATTCGGCTGGCAGAGGCGGGGCGGTCGGTCGTGGTCCTCGAGGCGTCAGACGGTGCGGGCGGGGCGGTGCGCACCGAGGAGCTGACGCTGCCGGGCTTTCACCACGACGTGTTCTCCTCGGTCTACCCGGCGGGGGCGGCGTCGCCGGTCTTTGCCCGGATGCCGCTGGCCGAGCACGGGCTCGAATGGGTGCACCCGGAGAGCTGTTACGCGACGCCGCTGCCGGATGGGCGGACGGCGCCGGTGCTGTATCGGGACATGTCGCGGACGGTCGCGTCGCTGGAAGCCGGGCGTGTCGGTGACGGTGAAGCGTGGGCGGCGTTTGCTGAGCCGTTCTTGAACTCCTGGGAGGCGCTGCGCGCGACGATGCTCGCCGGCTTCCCGCCGGTCGGCGGCTCCCTGAAGCTGTTGACGTCGATGGGGCCGTTGGGCGCGCTGGGGTTCGCGCGGCTGCTGCCGGAGTCTTCGGTGAGCCTGGCGCGCCGGCTGTTCGCAGGCGGGGATGCCCGGGCGTGGCTGCACGGTGCGGCGATGCATGGCGACACGCCGCCGGAGCGGGCCGGCAGCGCGATCGCGGCGGCGTACCTGAATCTGATGGGGCACGCGGTCGGCTGGCCGAGCCCGCGCGGGGGCGCGGGGCGGCTGGCGGGTGCGTTGGTGGGGTATCTCGCGTCGCTGGGGGGCGAGGTCCGGACGGGTGCGCGGGTGGAGTCGGTGACGTCGTCTGGCGGTCGGGTGACGGGGGTGACGATCGCCGGTGGTGAGTGGGTCGGCGCGGATCTTGTTATTGCGGATGTGATGCCGGATGCGCTGGCGCGGCTGGGTGGCGATGCGCTGTCGCGGTGGTATCGCGAGTTGATCAAGCGCTATGTCTACGGGCCCGCGACGCTGAAGCTCGACTGGGCGCTCGATGGCCCGATTCCGTGGAGCGACCCGGGCGTGCGGGGCGCGGGGACGGTGCACGTCGGCGGGAGCGAGGAGGAGTTGTTGGACACCATCGCGGAGTCGGCCCGTGGGTTGCCGGAGCGGCCGTTCCTGTTGTTGGGGCAGCAGACGGTCGCCGACCCGACGCGCGCGCCGGAGGGTAAGCACACGGCGTGGGCCTACACCCATGGGCCGCACGACCTCGCGGTGTGGGACGAGGTTGCGACGGCGCGGCAAGTTGAACGTGTTGAGGCGCAGGTGGAGCGGTATGCGCCGGGGTTCCGGGATCGGGTGCTGGCACGGCATGTGTTGTCGCCGCACGAGCTGGAGGCGCGGAATGCGAACCTCGTTGCGGGCGATGTCGGTGGCGGGAGCTATGTCTTGCGCCAGGTGGTCTTCCGCCCGGTGCCGACGCTGTCGCCGTATCGGACGCCGTTGAAGGGGCTGTTTCTCGGGAGCGCGGCGGCGTTCCCGGGTGGGGCGGTGCACGGCGTGCCGGGGGATGCGGCGGCGCAGGCCGCGCTGCGGCGCTGGCCCTAGTCCTAGTCGACCTCTGCGCCCTTGGCGCGATTGCACGGACCGCAGAGGACCTGGAGGTTCTCCGGCGTCGTTGCGCCGCCGAGGGCGACGGGGATGATGTGGTCGAACTGGAGCTCGAAGGCGTCGCCGCACTGCACGCAGGCGCCGCCGTCGCGTTCCCAGACCGCGCGGCGGACGTCGCGGGAGATCGTCTCGCGACGGGGCGCGGGCGGCGCCTGGCCGAGGGCGACGGTCTGATGGGCGCGGGCCAGGCGCCGCTGCGCGCGGTGGTTGCGCTCGTAGACCAAGGCGAACACGTCGTCGGGGCTCAGGCCATCGTCCTCCCAGAAGAAACGGCCCATGCACCACCAGTAAGTGCGCCCGCCGGGGGCTTGCAGGACCGCGACCGCGGTGTCTCGCTGCTCGATTTCGAGCGCTGTGTATTCCGTGGGTCGCAGTCCGCGGGTGGCGACCAGCCGGCCGGCGCCAAAGACGGTGCGACGCCACCACCAGCGGCCCGACGGCGTCCAGGCGGCGTTCTTTGCCTCGCGAAGCATGTGCGCGACGCTACGCGGCGGATCTGACGTCGTGCAACGGACGGTGCGAGGGTCTGCGCGCGGACGGGCGGCGGGATGCGTAGATCAGGCACCATGGGCGCATGGTCGATCGCAAAGGCATGGGACGGATCGTCACGCGAGCGGCGGTGCTCGCCGCACTGCTCGCGATGCCGGCATCGGCTTCGGCGGCGACCAGGATGTATGTGTCGACCGCACGCGCGGTTGATGGGAGCGTGTCGATCAGCGGATACGCGCTGGACGGCACGACCCAGATTCAGGACACCTTCCAGCTCGACCTCGTCCGTGGTGGCGTGACGATTGCCACGACGCAGGCTCCCGACTTCGTGCTCCTCACCCCGCCGTCGCTCCTGCCCGATGACCAGATCGTGCTCACCGACACGACCACGTCGGCGACGCACACGGCGACGTTCACGGGCAACCCGACGCTGACGGCGCCGTCGTGTGGCACGTCCGCGTTCAGCGGCGCCCGCGACGAAGGGGCGACCGTCGACGTCAGCGCGAGCATGGGGAGTGAGACGGTGCCGACCGTGCAGCGCTTCGGCCCCGGGACCACCTACTCGGGGTCGTTCGCCAAGGCGCTGACCACGGGCTGGACCGTTCAGGCGTCCCAGGGCCGCGTGGTCGACGCGGAGTTCACCGTCTTCGATGCGCTGAGCGTGACCGTCGGTGGGACCTGTCCTGTCGTGACGCCTCCGCAGGATCCGCCCGCGCCGCCCGCGCCCGCCCCGGTTCTCCCGACCCCGCCGGTTCGGGATCCCACGCCGCCCGCTTCGGTCCCATCCGGTGTGCCGGCGCCAGCCGACACCGTCGCGCCGCTCGGGCGGCTCACCGTCCGCACGAAGCCCGCCGCGGCGTACAAGGCCTTGGTCGCCGGGACCTTCACCGTGTCGGTGACGGTCAACGAGCCGGGGACGGTCACCGAGCGCCTGCTGGCCGGGAAGACGACCCTCGCGACGGCCTCGAAGTCCGTCAAGAAGGCCGGCACGGTGACGCTCCGGCTCGCGCTGTCCAAGAGCGGTCGGCACCGTCTGGCGCGGTCGAAGTCCACCACGCTGACCTTGACGACGCGTCTTCGCGACACGGCCGGCAACGTCCGCGCGCTGTCGCCCCGTCGCTTGACCGCGACGCGCGCACGCTGAGTCCGCCGACGACCGCTTTGCGGGATAGGGTGGCGGCGCGCCATGCCGCCTTCCCGCCGCGCTCAGCTGCTTGTCATCTTCGCCGCCGGGGTGGGCTTGGGTCTGGCCGCGTGCGGCAGCGGCGATGCGCCGGCGACGACGGGCACGGTCGCGGGGGCGGCCCCCGCCCCGAAGAAGCCCGCCGCGGCGCCGCCGCTCTGCGGCCAGCTGCGCACGGTGGTGACCGGAAGGCTCGCTGCGCCTGAGGCGACCGAGATCTCCGGCCTCGTTGCCAGCCCGACCCAGCCCGGTGTGTTGTGGGCGCACAACGACTCCGGCGACCGCGCGCGGATCTTCGCGCTGCGCAGCGACGGGTCGCTCATCGCCTCGCTTGATGTGCCGGGCGCTGAGGCGACCGACTGGGAGGACATCGCGGTCGGGCCTGCCGGCGATCTCCTGCTCGGCGACATCGGTGACAACGGATCAGTTCGCAAGGACATTGACATCTATCGCGTACCCGAGCCGCGGCTGGCTGACGGGCCGTCGACGACGGCCGCTGCCACACGGTTGCGGCTGACGTATCCCGATGGCGCGCACGATGCCGAGACGCTGCTGGCCGACCGGTTGACGGGAGAGATCGTCGTCGTCACCAAGCGGCTGGATGGTCGCTCTGGGGTGTACGTGGGCCGGGCGCCGGCGCGCGATGCGCCGGCCGACGCGGCGCTTCGTCACACGGGCGACCTGCGTCTTGGCTTGGGTGGGTTGGCGACGGCGGGCGACGTGAGCGCCGATGGGCGCACGGTCGCGATCCGTACCTACACGGCGTTGTATGTGTGGGCGCGCAAGCCGGGCGCGTCGCTGGCGGCGACGCTGGCGCGCAAGCCGTGCGTTGGGAGTGCGCAGCTCGGGCTCGAAGGACAGGGCGAGTCGCTCGCGCTGAGCCGCGATGGGCGGTCGTTCTTCACGATCCCGGAAGGCGCTGGCGCGGCCGTGCGGCGCTACAGCGTTAGGAAGGCGGCAAGGTGATGGACTTGACCGGCGCCGATGCGGTGCTGTTCGACCTCGACGGCGTGCTGGTCGACTCGCGCGTGGCGTTCGTGGCGTCGATCAACGCGGCGCTCGGCGAGCATGGCCTGCCGCAGCGGGAGGTCGCCGAGCTGCTGCCCCATCTCGGTCCGCCGCTGCATCGGACGATGGCGCTGTTTGCCGCCGAGGAAGAGCAGGTCGATGCGTTGGTGGTGTCCTACCGCGCGCGCTACCGGGCGACGATGGCGGCCGAGAGCGCGGTCTTCGATGGGATTCCGGAGGCGCTGGACGTGCTGGCCGCGAGGATGCCGCTGGTGGTCGCGACGTCGAAGTCCCAGGCCTTGGCGGAGCCGTTGTTGGAGCAGTTGGGGTTGCGGGATCGCTTCCAGGCGGTGTACGGGCCGTCGCTGCAGGCGCGGGATGAGGCGAAGTCGCTGACAATCGCGCGGGCGCTGGAGGGGCTGCCGCACGCGCGCCGGGCGGTGATGGTGGGGGACCGGAAGTTCGATGTGCTGGGCGCGCGGGCGCATGAGCTGCCGTGCGTCGGGGTGCTGTGGGGGATCGGCAGCGAGCAGGAGTTACGCGAGGCGGGTGCTGTTGCGGTCGTGGAGGAGCCGGGCGAGTTGGTGGGGTTGCTCGGGGGCTAGGGGCGGGCGGCGGCGCGGCGGCGGGTGGTCTCTCGCCGCCGCGCCGCGATGGTCTAGGACTTGTTGGCGCGCGAGGCGGAGGCGGCCGTCGTGCGGGTGCGGGTGCGGGTCGCGGGCTTCCTGGCGGTTGAGGATGCTGCGCGGGTGCGCGTCGCCGGCTTCTTGGCGGCGGCGGTCTTCAGCTTGGCGGTGCTCGTGCGCGAGCGCGAGGCGGCGGCCTTGGGCTTGGCGGCTGCGGCACGCGGGGTGCGGGTCGTCGATGCCGTTTGGGTCGCCGCCGCCGTGGCGGGCTTGCGCTGGCTGGCGGGGACCTCGTCGCGCACGACCTGCTTGGCCAGCTGCGGGATCAGCTTCTGCAGGAAGCCGGCCATCCGCTCCTCCTGGCGGCGGAACTCCCGGGCGAGCTTCGCGGTGTCGCGGTCATACAGGCCGTTGGCGAGCTCCTCGATCGCGAGGTAGTTGGCGATCTCCTCGAACTCGTTGAACAGCTCGGTCTTGGCGTTCTTGAGGAGCTTCTCGGCCTCGCCGGTCCCGCGGATCGCGTGCAGCGGGCCCTGGGCGAGCGCGACGCCCTTCTTTGCGGCGGCGGTCACCTTCGCCGCGGCCTCGGAGGCGACGTCCGGGCCGGGGAGGTTCACGGCCTCGGCCTTGCCGCCGAGCTGCTTGATCCGCCGCTCGAGGCCCTTGGCCTGTGCCGAGGTCTCCTTCAGGTGCTCACGCAGCCGCTTCTTATAGGCATCGCGCGAGGTCATCGAGATGTGCGCCTTCAGCGCCGTCTCGAGTTCCTTTTCCTTGCCGTACGCCTCGTTCAGATACTGGATCAGCTTGGCTTCACGGGTGGTCGGCTCAGGGGCCATGGTGTTGTGCGCTCCTCCTCGATGACGATAGACCTACCCCTGCGCAGTTCCCACGCGGCCGACCGTCTACACTGCGATCGGTCCGTGGTGGGCGTAGCTCAGTTGGTAGAGCTCCTGGTTGTGGTCCAGGCGGTCGCGGGTTCGAGTCCCGTCGCTCACCCTTAGAGAAAAGCCTCGCTTTGCGGGGCTTTTGTCGTTGGGGGTGGGGAGGAGGCGTGTTGTAGGCCTTCTCATTCTCAGGCACTAGTGCCTGAAACGGCGTGGATCGGGGCTCATCGGGGCAAATCGGTGGTGCACTCGTCGGCGGCGTTCTGGGCCCCTCGACGCAACCGGTGAGGACGCGGGCGGGTGCGCGCGCTCGGCATGTTGGATAGATAGCTTCCACTCTGGATAGCACCGTGTACTCTATTTATCCATGTCTGTGCTGGTGGATATGCCGGAGACGTTTACGTCGGCGGCGGCGTTTTTGCGTGGGGTGCATCCGCGGGAGCTCTATGGGTGGCGTGACGCGGGGGAGATCGTCGAGTTGTCTCGTGGGGTGTTTCGCCGGGCTGATGCGCCGTTGGCTGAGTATCCCGATCTGCTGACCGTGTCGTATCGAGCGCCTCGGGCGATCGTGTGCTGCGTGTCGGCCGCGGCGGTGCATGCGCTGACCGATGAGCAGCCGATAGGGGTGCAGGTGGCGGTGGCGAATGGGACGCACCCGCCGCGGATCGATCATCCGCCTACGAGGGTGTTTCGCTTCGACCTCAAGACGTTCGAGCTTGGCCTGACGAGCATCGAGGCCGCTCCCGCAGAGCAGATCCGCATTTATGATCCCGCGCGTACCGTGACCGATTTGATGCGGTTGCGTCATCGCCTGGGCGAGTCGATCGCGCATACCGCGCTGAACCGTTACATGACTCGCTCGGACGGTCGGCCTGCGCTGCTGCTGGAGTACGCACGCGAGCTCGGCGTGCTTGGCCCGATGCGCCGCGCGTTGGACATCGTGAGCGCCCGATGACTACACCGAGCCGTGCCACGGCCGCGGGACGGGCGTACCTGGACCTGCGGAACCGCGCCCGCTGCGAAGGTCGTGGCACCCAGGGGTACTTGACCGCATACGTGATCGAGCGTGAACTAGACGGTGTCATCGAGAACGACAACTACCGACCGGAGTCGGGGGCGTGGGAGCATGGGTGGTTGGGGCCAGGGGATGATGATAGGCGCGAGCGTCGGTCACGTCGATGCTGTTGACGATCTCGCGGAGCTTGCAACGTGCTCTCCATGCCCGAATACGCGCAGCGGCAACGGACACGCCGAGCTTCGCGGCGATCTGGCCATACGAAAGCTCATCAATGACGTAAAGTGTCAAAGCGGTCTGATCTGTCGGACTGAGCATCTCGAAGGCTCGCTGCATAGTCAGCCTTGCCTCCTCACAGTCTGCGAACTCCTCGACTCGCTCATAGTCATCGGTCCCGGGAACTGGTGGCTCGATGCCGACTCGCTCGTAGTACCGGTGTTCAACGCTCTTGCGCCTGTACCAAGAGTAGAGTGTGTTTCGCGCGATGGTCCACATCCATGCACGCCCCTGGTCTTCGGTCGTGCCGTGGAATTCTGCGATGTTGGCGAACAGCGCACCGAAGGTATCCGCGGCGAGGTCTATGGCTACGTCGGCGGTTGAGGTACGCCGCTCAAAGTACCTGAGAACCGCTGCGTGGTAGCTCGTGTAGAGGTCGGCAAACGCGTCGTTACGCTCTCGAGCTTTGACAAATAAGGAAGCCGACGTGTTGTCGTCGGCCATTTGCAGCGCGAGTCGGCCACGCTTCCCGATAGACACGGTCAGCGACGCTACGTCGTCGCAGCAGGCATTGCAAATATTATCGTGTTCGTTACTCAGGTATGTCGCCAACGTCCATGCCGCAGCCGACGACCCTGTCACTGTGCGCACATGGTCTCTCGCTTCAGTTTGGGCACCGGAGTAGGTTCCCGACTGGCCGCAGGTCCGGGGACGAAAGGGCATAGCGATGGGCGATGAGGTGTTGTCCATCAGCCTCCTTGGGGCCTTCTCGGTCACCGTGGGTGAGCGCGTCGTAGCCGACGACGCCTGGCGGCTGCGCAAGGCCAAGACGCTGATCAAGCTCTTGGCGCTGGCGCCCAAGCGGCGATCGCCCATGCTCCGCGTCTGAGCGATCGCTCAAGCGCGTCGCAGCACACTCGATATACATGGGATACAACCACCAGTTTCCCCAAGTTAGGCGGTACACTGCAAGTATGGCTCGCGCAGCTTCAGCCCCCGATCCGGTCGCTTTGGCCTATCTGACGCTGCGTCGCGCGCGGCGTGAGGGTCCCGATGACCTCGCAGCCGGGGTGGACCGGGCCCAGCAGCAGCTCGAGGAGGCTTTCGAGGGCCGGACGACGTCTAAGGCCGAGGCGGCGGAGCGGCTGGGCGTCAGCGCGCAGACCGTCGACACATGGGTCGAGCGGGGGCTGCTGCCCACCGTCAAGGATCCTCGTTACGCACGCGAGCGTGTCCCACTCAAGCTTCTAATGGCGCTGGTGGCCGAAGTCGAGGAGCTGCGTCAACAAGGGCGCAAACGCGGCCTGCTGATCGAAGCGCTCAGCCGCCTCGAGACCGAGGACGAGGACTGGCGCAAGGAGATCGATCCGCTCGTCGAGCGCGCCGCGAAGCCGCTGGATCGTTCGCAATACGTTGCGGCGCAGCGAGACGGCTGGCACCCCGAGGACTAACGGCCGGTGCGCTGGGAGGTCCTGGTTCGCCGAGAGGTCGAACCACTCATCGATGCACTATGCGGCAAACGGGCGGGATACGCCGCCGCGGTTCGCCAGCTCGAACTCGACCCCTGCGTCGAGTTCACGACCGAGGACGGAGGCACGCGACCATTCGCCTATCGCCTGTCAGGTCCGCTCGCGCCGAAGGTTTGCGGCCTGCACCTCAAGTACGGCTACCGACTCGCGTTCACGATGCGGCCACCTGACCGCTACGGGATCGCTGGGATCGTCGACATCCTCTACGTCGGGACTCGCGACACCCGTGATCGCAGTCGCGACACCTGGCAGATCGTCCACGAGCTCTTCGACCAGGAGAACCCGCCCGAAGGCCACCTCCGACCTCCATGCTGCGACGATGGCCTCCCGACGATCGACGACACGGAACTCACCGAGTTCATGTCGCGGCTGCGCCGACTGTTGCGCTGAAGCAGGGCCTGCGACTAACTAGCCGCACCACAGGACGGAGGTCGGCAGTTGACTGTCCTCGTTAGCCGACCCTGAGATTCATCCGCCCCGCATAGGTGCTCGAAGGTCGTCCGCCGAACGTCGAGGGCTGCGGCGAGATCACGATCCGCCACCTGCTGCGCAATGCCTTGCGGATGCGTCCCGACAGGATGGTCATCGGCGAGTTCCGCGGAGGCGAAGGACCGCACGGGCGTGTTGCCTCACGGCAGGGTGCCGTTCCGACTGGCGCTCGTGCGGGCCGAGCCGGTGGCCTTGCCGGAGCCCCGATGTGCGCGCGGCCACCTCATGGATGGCGCGGATCTGTACGTCGCGCCGGGCTCCGGTGCGGGGCGATGCTCGGGGTGCTGGCGCGAGTACCACCGGCCAGGCAGGGCGCCGGGCCGAGCAGACGCGCCAACGGCTGCGCGCTGATGGTGCTCACGGCGCCCCGCCTGGAACAACTGTTCGCCTCGGGCGATATGGGCTCCGGTTCGCTAGCGACCATCGGTCGCTACCGGGGATACAGCCGAATAGATCATCCGGGGACTCGTAGGCCCTACGGGTGTTCGGCTGCCCGCTCCGGTACGCCCGTCGCGGCCGGCGTGCGAACTCCTCTGTTCGCCCAGTTGCATCTGCCGGTCGATCGGGTAGCCTACTGTTCCATGGGTGACTCCAGCAACGATCTTCGGGAGCTACTGCCAAAACTCACCTCTGACGCGGCGCGCGAACTCGCCCGTGAGGAGGACGCCGAGGGCGACGCCCGCAAGCGACGGGCGCGAGCGCTGTACGCATACGCCGACGCCCTCGACGGCGGCGTATCCCCCACGCGCGCAGAGATCATCGCCGCTCCGGTGAACGGCACCTCCTCGGCGACGGCCACGTTGACGACCGGTGGGGACACCCCAGTCCCGGACGTCGACCAGTCCGGCGAACGCGCGAAGACGGCACCGCCCTCCAACAAGCGACCGCTGATTCGGGCCGCGATCGAGGATGCCCCGCTCCCGGGCTGGAGCGCGGCCCGCGCGCGCGACGTGCTGGTCCAGCGAGGGCTGATCCCCTCTGAGACGACCCGGGCTGCGATCAACGTGACGTTGCGGCGCATGTATCTGGAGCGCCAGCTCGCCAAGACGCCGGACGGCCTCTACACGACGCCCCAG
The DNA here is from genome assembly GCA_963836485.1 of uncultured Conexibacteraceae bacterium. Classification (GTDB taxonomy): domain Bacteria; phylum Actinomycetota; class Thermoleophilia; order Solirubrobacterales; family Solirubrobacteraceae; genus Baekduia. Next base: position 221,735 of record CAWIJS010000004.1, read on the forward strand.
AACGGGCAGCTTCACGAGGACGAGGACGAGCCGAACCCGTTCGCGGGGGACGAGCCGCGAGTGGCCATCGCCGTGGCACCGGAGAACAGCGGCGCTGGGGAGCTCGCGATCCCCGACTGACACGGCGGCGGGTAGCCGTCCGCCCCAGCACCTGACGATGACGCCCTTCGCCGCCGACACCCTCAAGCTGTCTCCCCTGCCGATCGGCGGCGGCGTCTCGTGGCACATCGGCGCACCCGCGTACTTGTCGATCGTGCTGCTGTCGGTGTGGGTCATCGCGTGGGCAGGCCCCTACGCGATCGCGCGGTACCGGGCGGCGCTCGGCCCGCGCCATTGCGAAGTCGCCGGCCTTCCCGCTGCAGCGGGCGTCCTCGCTCCGGTGCCCGCCCCCGCCGTAGTAGCCGTGCCAGCGACGCCGCCGGACAGCGCGGCCAGCACGCTAGCCGCCCCGGCCCCCCAGCGGCATCCCGGCGACCGCGACGCCGCCTAATCACCGCGGGTCGGCGCTCGGGCGCCGTCGCGGCTCGTTGTCTGCCACGAGCGTCTCGATGAGGTCAAACACAACTCTCGACATGCGAGCCGCGATCGCTGGGACAGTTGGCAGTGTTCGGGTCGGCTCGCGACGGTCCCCCAGTTCATGGCAGGCCTATCGTTCGCAGATCTCGCTCATGGGCTGAACTCGTGAGCGCCACAGACTACGTCCGATGTCGACGCCAGGCTCTATCAAGTGATCTGTGCGATGACGGGCAAGGAGCACACGCTGTTCTGGATGCGATCGGCGTGGTGGTGCCAAGATTGCCGACAGAAGATCGAGAGTTGTTGCGAAGGCGGAGGTTGTCCGTCAATCAGCGACACCTTCGCGGCGATGTCCCCACCGAGCCGAAGGCCTGTTTCGGCCTCGAGCGCGGTAGATGTAGGGCTTGGTATCCCAGGCACTTAAGGACTTAAGTGCCTGAATCGCCGATTATCGCCTCGAATTCGCGCACAAAGCGTGCTCCACGACAGTCGGCCGCGGCACTGGAAATACCTGCAAAGCGAGCACTTTATGGGCACATGACGCTTGCAGATCCCGTGCTTGTGGTCCAGGCGGTCGCGGGTTCGAGTCCCGTCGCTCACCCTTGATGAGAGGCCCTGCATAGCGCGGGGTTTCTTCGTGTTTGGGGGCGGGCAGGGGCGCTGCGAAGTGGGCGCCGGTTCAGGCACTGGTGCCTTTATTCGGCGATATCGCTGTCGATGGGCGCCGATTCGCGCGGATTGGGGCCGGTCGCTGAGGGTAGATGCGGAGGACTCCTCACCGTCCGTGATCTCTTGGGTGCGATGCAAGAAGCCTGTGCGCCAGAAGTTTGCGATTTGCAGGGACTTCTGTAGTGCTCGGCGGGTGGCTGGCGGTGCGGATTGCCGGGGATTCCCCGCGATTCGCGGGGTTCCAGGCACTGGGGGATCACAGTGCCTGAAGGGGGCCTGTGCCTGGCCGGCCGACGACGCGGCGCCGGTGGTTGCCCGTTGCTCCTCACTCCGGCAGGATGGGCACGTGACCCACCTCCTCCGCGCTGTGGCTGCGTCGCTGCTCGCCGGCTGGCTGCTCGCGCCCGCCGCCCACGCCGACCTGACCTGGTCGAGCACGCAAACCTTGTCCACCGACGCGACCAATGGGGCCGGCCCGGCGCTGGCCTTCGACGCGACCGGCGGCGCCGTTGCCGCCTGGCTGGAGACGGACGGCGGCGGCCACAACCGCGTGCACGTGGCCACGCGCGCGGCGCACGGCTTCCTCGGGCCGGCAGCGACGGTGTCCGCTGCTGGCACGGACGCCTACGGCGTGCGCGTCGTCGTCGCGCGCGACGGCGCGGCGTACGTGCTGTGGGGACAGCAGAACGCGGCGACCGGCGCCGACATCTACGTGTTGTCGAGGCCGGCGGGTGGGGCGTTCGGGCAGTCGCAGAACGCGACAGAGACCGATGGACCGGCCTCCCTCGGTGACGCGGTGGTCAACAACGCCAACGACCGGCTGCTGATGGCGTACAGCCAGCTCGACACCACGACCGGGCCGCCCGCTCAGGTCGAGGAGCGGGTCAAGCGCGTGACGACCGCGGGGGCCGTGAGCGGGTTCATCAAGATCGCGGAGGTGACGGCGAGCGACGTGAACCACGATCCGCTCATTGGTCAGCAGGACCTCGCCATGGATGCGAGTGGCAATGCCCTGTTGGTCTGGGCGGACAACCCCAACTCGTGGAACCAGGATCGCGACCAGGCATACGTCCGTGCGGCGCGGCTCGATGCCAATGGGAACCCGCTCGAGGCAGCCCAGCAGGTCGGCGTGCGCGTCGGCCGGTCGATCGACGACCCGGTGGCGGCGATCAACAACGCCCGCAGCGTGGTGCTGTGGAACAAGACGACCGGCGCCGGCCGCGGGGAGGCGGACTACGTGACCCGGACCGGAACGGGCACCGGCGCGTGGTCCGGGTTCAAGACCCCCATCTCCAACGACTACGACAACGACCCGAACTTCTTCCGCTCGGTCGTCAGCGATGCTGCCGGCAACCTCACCGCCACCTACGGCCGTGGCTTCGACGCGGCGCCCGCCAACGGCGATCTCTCCATGGATGCGAGCGCCCTTTACTTCGGTGCGACCCGGCCGTTCGCGGACCCGGCCGACAGCGCCCGGTTGTTCGCGGTCGACGACAGCGGCACGTCGTCCTACTACCGGCTCGACGCCAACCGCCACGTATCGATCGGGACGCGCGCGCCGGGCCCCGGCGGCGCCTACTCGTCGCCGGTCGATCTCGCCACGCTTCCCCAGCAGCAGCGGCCCGTGGTCGCTGCCGGCCCGGACGGGACGACCGGAGTCATGTGGGTCGACAGCGACGGCGAGAACGATCGCGTCTTCGTGCGCTTCGGCGACATCCCCGTGCCGGCCGGGCCCGGAGGATCCACCCCGGGGCCGTCGGGCGGCCCGCCCCCGCCCCCGCCACTGCCGCCGCCGCCACCGGCGGCCCCGGTCCCCAGCGCGATCCAGGTCGTCCAGAAGTTCACCTCCGGCCATGCGGGCGTCCTCACGGTGGCCTTCACCGGCGAGGCGCGCCAGATCGAGTGGACGGTCGGCAAGAACGGCCCGACGTACGTCGCGACCGCGTCGCAGCGCAGCATCCGCCTGCGGCTCACCGGTCCGGCGACGGTGACCGCCAAGATCACCGGTCCGGGCGGTGCGCAGACCTTCACGCGCTCGGTGTCCGGCCAGCCCCTGCCCGATGACGCCGACGCCAAGACGGTGCTCGGCGGCGAGCCGCGTGACGCCTCCGCCGTGGTGGCCACGGGCGCCGAGTCGGTCCTGACGGGCAAGTCGTCGGCCTGTGGCGCGGTCAATATGCGCTCGGGTGGGGTCACGCTGAGCGGCTGCATGAGGCCACTGGACGAGCTCGCAGACCTTCCCGGCGCCGAACGCGGCGTCCTCGACCCGATCGCCTCCGCGTACGGCCTCAACCGATCCGACGCAGGGTTGATGGGGCGCGCCATCGAGCTGCTGGACGGGTATGCGGCCACCGGGACGGTGCTGGTCAACGGCCTGTGGCCCGTGACCCCGGCGCGCGGCGCGGGCGTGATGGCGTTCCCGCAGGCGTCGGCGCTCACGTCCTCGAACGCGTCGGTCCGGGTGGCGGGGACGGCGCTGAAGCCGGCAGGCGGCGGCTTCAACCTGAAGGTGGGTTCGTCGGCTGGCGCGATCGACCTCGGGACGATCCCGCGCCCGGTGTCGTTCCCACAGCTGGGGCGCTTCCCCTACGTGGGCGACTTCAACGTCTCCCTGGGCGGCGGCTACGCAACCATCCAGACCAGTATCAAGATGCCGGACTTCGTGGAGCGCAACGGCATCAACGTGCAGCCGCGCATCCAGATCTACGCCTCGCCGGACGGGCTGTCCTCCGTCGACGGCTTGAAGATGGGGCCGATGGACGTCGCGTTCGGGCCGGTCGGGCTCGACGACCTGACGGTCCGCTACGACCAGGCCAGCGATCAGTGGATCGGTGGGATGAGCGCGTGCCTGTTCGGCGCCGGCTGCCTGGACTTCAAGGACCCCGTCGGTTCCATCCGGCTGCAGGGCAATGAGCTCGTCTACGCGAAGACGGGGTTGGTCTTCGACGATCCGGGCAAGCCGCTTGCGCCGCCCGCCGTGTACCTGAACCACGCGAACCTGGGGTTCGGGCTGAACCCGTCGCGCGTGTTCGGTCAGGCGGGGATCTCGGCCGGCGGGTTCGTCAAGGTCGACGGCTACGAGGTGTTCGCCGCGCCCAGCTCCGCGACGCCATACCTCCTGAAGCGCGACGAGGTCGGCCAGTCGTTCCCGGCGGAGATGTACTCGACCCCGTTCACGCGGCCGCTGGTGGCCGCCGGCGGCGACGTCGGCCTGGACCTCCCGTTCGTCGGCTACACGCGGCTCGGCGGCGGCTACTTCGTCTACGAGCTGCCGGGCTATGTCGCCATGGGCGGCAACGCGAGCTTCAACCTCCTCGGGATCATCCGCTTCGGCGGCGGGATCAACGGCGAGATGGACCTTGTCAAGCAGCGCTACAACCTGCACGGCGACATCTCGGCCTGCCTGATCGCCGTCGACGACGATCTCTGCGCGAGATCGGTGGCGAACATCTCCCGCGGCCCGAACCTCGAGGGCGGCTCGGGCGCGTGCCTGCAGCTCGGCCCGGTCAGCGCCGGCGGCGGCGTGCAGTGGGCGCACCCGGACAAGCCGTTCATCTGGCCGATCGACGGCTGCAAGTGGTCGCCCTTCAAGATCGACGTCCGCGCGGGACGGGCCACGGCCGCGCAGGCGGCGGGCACGACCGTGCAGATGGGCGCGACCGCCCAGGCGATTCAGCTCGACGGGTCCGGCGAGTCGCCGCAGGTGAAGGTGACGGGACCCAACGGCGAGACGCTGGACACCAGCGCGGGCCGCTTCGTGTACTCGCCGGACGCCAAGATCCGCATCCTGCGCTTCGACAACGCCGATGCGCACTTTACGACCGTCGGACTGCAGGGCGTCGCGGCAGGCGCATGGAGGATCGAGCCGCTGCCGGGCTCGGCGACGATCGTCGGCACCTCGATCGCCAAGAACCCGGCCGATGCCAAGGTCTCCGGGCGCGTTACCCGTGGTCGCGGGGACCGGCGCGTCCTGACCTTCGTCGTCCGCCGTCGCCCGGCACAGCGGGTGCAGTTCTTCGACGTCGACCGGCGCGGCGCGCGCAGGCTGATCGGCACCACGCCGGGCGGCCACGGCTCGATCACCTTCACGCCGGGCCCGGACAAGGCAAAGCACACGGTGGTCGCGTCGATCGCGCTGAACGGCATCGGCTCCGAGGAGCGCACGGTCACGACCTTCACCCCGCCGCCGCCGGTGCTGGCGGCACCGCGTGGCGTCGAAGTCCAGCGCAAGGGCACCTCGGTGCGGGTGACCTGGCGCGACGTGCCCGGCGCGACCGGCTACGAGCTGGCGCTGACCGCCGGCACGCAGCGCTTCGCCACCTCAGGCTCGCGCGTGCTGGTCTTCAAGAACGTGCCCAAGACGACCGGCGGCCGCGTGACCGTCCGCGCGGTCGGCAACTACCGCCAGTCGAAGGTCACGCGCGCGTCGTTCAAGCGGCTGGCCCAGAAGAGGCAGCCGCTGACGTCGCTAAAGAAGTGCTCGGTGCGCAGGAAGCGCGTCCGCTGTCACTAGCCGTGGGCGCATGAGGGCATGTCAGCCGACGCGGATCTCGATCGCGCCGGGACATAAGACCCGGTTTGCCCCCAGGTCCGGCGGACCGAACGAGTCCCGTGTACAAGGCGTCGCGGCGCCCGTAGCGGTGGGTTAGAAACCCGGCGATGCCTTGCACATAGTTCTTGTTAGCCGTGAAACGCCGAATCAACTTTGAGGAGCAGCCGTACGGCGCCGGTCTCGAAGGTCGTGCTGTCGGTGAGCCGCAGCCGGAGGAGGTGGCCGGGGTCGTCGAACAGGCGCCGGCCGGTGCCCGCCACGACGGGCGTGAGCGACAGCACGAGCAGGTCGAGCAGCCCGTCGGCCAGCAGATCTCGTGCGAGGCGCCCGCAGCCGTATGTCAGAAGCTGCTCGCGCTCGCGCAGGTCGGCGATGTCCTTGTAGCCGATGATCGTCGTGTGGTCCCACGCGTCGGCGGACTTGAGCGTCGCGGATACGACGTACTTCGGCATCGCGTTGAGCCGCTCGGCCATCGGGCCGGTCTGGTCGCGCCACGCGCGGGCCAGGCCCTGCCAGGTCTCGCGCGCGAGCAGCAGCGCGTCGGCCGCCAGCGCGAGGTCCAGCGCTCCCTGCCGGCCGGCGTCGCTCATGTACGGCAAGAGCGCGTCGGCGGGCGGGGCGTCGATGACGCCGTCGAGCGTTGCGTGCGTCTGCGCGGTAATCGAGGTCATGGGCGTAAGACCGCCCGCCGACGCGCAACTCATCGCAGCGCACGAAACCGGCGTCCGGGCCGCACCTCACGTGCGTTCGAGGGCGCCGTACTCGAAGTACCCGTCGCCCCTGGTACGGGCCAGTGCCATGAGCAAGGAGCGCGCACCGTTCTCCTGTGGACCAACCAGCTTCTCCGTCCTGACCAGACGTGTCTGGACCACCGACGAGGACGTCTCGCTCTGCGAAACGCCTAGCCCGCAAACGTCGCGAACGTCCAATGGTTCCCGTCGGGATCGGCGATCGTGAAGTCGCGTGATGGGTAGTCGGTCTGGTCGGTGAGCTCGTGGATGATGGGCGCACCGAGCTGGCGGGCGCGTGCGTGGACGCCATCCGGGTCGACGGTGACGACGTGCAGCGACGCGGTGCCTGGCCGGCAGGGCGTCTCGCGCTCTCCGGTGCTCGACAGCATCACCCGCCCGCCGTCGGGCCAGTCCAGCTGGCAATGATGGATCGCGCCCTCGCGCTCGCCGGCGATCATCAGGTCCTCGGTGAAGCCGAGCGAGAGCAGCCACCCACGCAGCGTCGCGGCGTCGTCGCTGACGAGGCTCGCCCAGATACTTGGCTCGCGCTTACCGCTCGTAGTGAGGCTCATGGCAAGCCATGATCTCGCAGACCGGCCGCCGCGCTCGCGTCGGACACTTCGCGCGATAAGAAGCTCTTCACGTGGGTCGGCTGCTCGAACTGTCACACGCTCACGGACGCCGGCGCCACGGGCCAGGTCGGCCCCAACCTCGACGTGATGAGGCCGATGGCCGCCCAGGTCGCGGCGATCGTTGCGCAGGGCGGTGGCGGAATGCCCTCCTTCGGCGGCCAGCTCTCCTCAGACAAGATCAAGGTCGTGGCCGACTACGTCGAACATGCCACCCACCAATGACACTCATGCTTGCCGGGGCTCCCAGGACTGGCTCGGCCGTGATGCAGCAGCGACCGGCATGCTCAAGGAGATCAAGAACGGCCACGCCGGAGGGCGAGAAGCCGGAGGGCGAGAAGCCGCCGGCCGCCGCGGCGGCCGAGCGCGCCACCCCCGCGTCTCGGGCGGCGAGAACGAAGCTGACGTCGTCGACGCCCGGTGGCTACGAGCTGCTCGGAGCCCGCCGCGTCCCGGCGGTCCGGACCGTTGCGTCGAGGACGCCGCCGAAGGCTCCGGCGAGTTGGTGCACAACAGCTTGTCCAGGGCGGAGGTTCAGGATCAGCGCCGACAGCGCGCCGACGGCGGCGCCGGCGAGGACGTCGGTGGGGTAGTGGATGCCCATCGCCACGCGGGTGACCGCCAGGATCGTCGCCGCCGCCAGCGCGAACGCGCCCCACCACCGGGAGTGCAGCAGCAGCGCGACGGCGATCGCGTACGCCGCCGTGGCGTGGTCGCTGGGAAAGCCCGGATCGGCCGCGTGCTTGGCGAATAGGTGGACGGCGTCCGGGTGGGCGACGAACGGCCGCGGTCGATCGACCAGCCGTGAGATCACCTGGGCGAGCGCCAGGCCCAGTCCTGCGCTGAGGCCGGCGGCCACGACGGCGCGGCGCACCGCAGAGCGATGGGCGAGCTCGCCGCGGACCAGCACGAACGCCGCGATCAACAACCCCAGGAACAGGATCTCTGAGGCGTTGGCGTAGGCCACCAGAATGTCCTCGAGCCCGTCGTGGTGAGCGAAGAGGCGGTTCAGCGGGCGCAGCAGCGACATGTCCATGACCCGGCCATGATCGGCTGCCGCGCATGAACACCGCCTGAACACGCCGTTCACATCGTGTCCGGACCCCCTCGGTATGGGAGGAAGGGGCGGGAGGAGGACAGAAGCGTTCAGGCCGTTCCCGAGTGGCTCGAGGCATCGACCAGCACACGCTCCGGTGGGGTCTGGTCCTTCTTGGTGATGGTCAGGAAGGTCACGAGGGCGAGGATGCAGCCGAGGAAGATGTAGGACGTGCCGGTGGTGCCGAGGCCGAGGCCGCCGTACTTGTGGCTGTTTTGGGACATTTCGTCGCCGATTGAGGCTCCGAGCGGGCGGGTCAGGATGTAGGCCAACCAGAAGGACAGGACCGCGTTCATGTGCAGGACGTAGTGGGCGAAGGTGACCGCTGCGATGGCGCCGGCGAAGATCGCGATCGAGACCGCGTAGCCGAGGTCGGCCTTCTCGGCCAGTAGGTCTCCGGCCGCGGTGCCCAGCGCGAAGGTGAACAGGATCGCCAGCCAGTAAAACGCCTCGCGGCGCGTGGTGACGATCGAGTGGATCGACAGCGTCCGCTCGACCGCGTACCAGACGGCGAACACCGCGGCGAGGATGACCGAGAAGACGATCGTGCTCGTCACCAGCGGCACGTTGTGAGCGTCGGTGAGGTTGTCGGTGATGAGCGTGCCGAAGACGCTGATGACGACCACGACCGCCCAGTAGACGAGCGGGACGTAGCGCTTGAGTTGGAACTGCGCGACCAACAACACGGCGAGCAGGGCGCCGGTGACATAGGTGGTGTTGGTTAGCCCGAAGCCGAGGTTGTCGTTGAGGTAGTCGGCGGCGGTCTCGCCCACGGTGGTGCACATGATCTTGATGACCCAGAAGAAGAGGGTCACCTCGGGGACCTTGTTGAGCATCTTGCGTCCCAGCGAGGGAACGGCGTCCGCGTGGGCGGTGGTGGTCATGGCCGCACTGTGCACCAGGCAACCTTGCGTTGACCTGACTGCTTAGCGCGGGTGGACGATCGCGCCGTCGGGCCAGCCGGCGACGACCAGAGCCGCGCGGCGGACGATCTTGCCGGGCTGCGCGGCGAGCGCCGCCAGCAGCCGGAACTCGGTGGGCGTCAGCGAGACGCGGTCGTCACCAACGGCGCTCCGGCGGCGAGCGTCGTGCGCAGGGGCAGAGCGAGGCCCATGGAGGAGAACGCGACCAGCAGCGCCGCGTCGCCGAAGGCCTTGGTGTGGGTGAGCTGGTCGTCACCTGGTGCACGGTAAGTCGTGGGCGGTCAGGCGTCGCGGCGCAACAGCCCGATCACCGCGGCACCGACGGCGATCGCGGCGTACGCGCAGAACACCGCGAAGCCGCCCCACGGCGAGAGGTGGTGGGAGTCCTCGAAGGTGCTGGTGGCCACGGTGAAGCCGGCGTTGAGCGGGAGATAGGGGTTGATCGAGTCGCCGACGGTATGGGGCAGGATCGCGGTGATGCCCGGCAGCACGAAGAGCAGGAACACGAAGAACGCGATGCCGCCTGCGGTGTTGCGGATCAGCGCGCCGATGCCGGTGGCCAGGACGCCGAGCACGGTCAAGAACAGCGCGGTGCCGATCACGACGCGTAGGGCGTGCGGGTCGCCGATGGCGTGCTGGACGTGGTGCTGGGTGGAGATCGCCTGCACGACGAAGAACGACACCGCGGCCGAGATCAACATCAACACGAACGTGACCGCCGAGAAGACGCCGATCTTGGCCCACAGCACGGGCAGGCGCTTGGGCACGGCCATGAAGCTCGAGCGGATCATGCCGGTCGAGTACTCCGAGGAGATGATCATGACCCCGAGCACGCCGATGGCGAGCTGGGCGAGGTGGTAGCCGCCGACGCCGGCGTCGATGGAGTCGAAGGTGGCGCGGTCGTGGGGGTCGAGGTGCGTCCAGCGGTTCATCTGGACGGCCGCGACGAGGATCCCCAGGGCGCCTTGGGCGATGACGGCG
>CAWIJS010000005.1:0-324039 GCA_963836485.1 uncultured Conexibacteraceae bacterium
GCTGGCCCGGCAGCGCAGCTCGATGTCGTCGCCGGCTTCGGCGACCGTCCCCGCGGCCGGGTCCTGGACGAACACGCGGCAGCGGTTCTCGGCCTCGGGGTCGTGCCTGAAGCGGGTGTCGAGCTGAGCGTCGTCGAGCGCGTCGCGCGCCTTCGCTGCATTCAGGCCCACGACGTCAGGGACATGGATCGCGCGTACGTCGGCACGCGCTGAGGCATCTGCCGTGGACCGTCGCCCGACGGGGACGAGCACGACGACGACCAGCAGCGCGAGGGCCAGGACGACGCCGCCGGTGAGCGCGTCGCGGTCGCCCTGCGTCGCAAGCCAGGCGAGAACGGCGACGACCAGGAGGACAACGATCGTCAGCACGTAGCCCCAGACGACGTGCTTGTAATGGTCGGAGATCCAGCCGTCCGGCTTGTCGCCGAGCACCTCACCGGCCGACGGCGTCAGCCCGAGCACGTGGCCGACCGCCGACAGCGCGGCGACGATGATCGCGAGCACGATCGCGAAGGCGATGAACCCGCCGATGAGCGATCCGCCTCCACCCCGGCTCTGCGTCTTGCGCGCCATGTCGGGCGACGCTAACGACGCCCTGAGCGGTCACGCCCCGCCGATGGTCCAGGATCCGATGCGTCGGGTCTGCCCCGGAACGACGACGGCCGCCCCTTGCGGAGCGGCCGTCGACCAAGATGATGCTGTTGCTTGGGAGCGTCTACCAGCGGTAGTGCGCGAAGGCCTTGTTGGCCTGCGCCATGCGGTAGATGTCGTCCTTGCGCTTGTAGGCGCCGCCCTGGGAGTTGATGGCGTCCATCAGCTCGTTGGCGAGGCGCTGGGCCATCGTCTTCTCGCGGCGCTGGCGGGCGAACTCGACGAGCCAGCGGACGGCCAGGGTGCGAGCACGGCGCGGGGCGACCTCGACCGGGACCTGGTAGGTGGCGCCGCCGACGCGGCGCGACCTGACCTCGAGCGCCGGCGTCAGGATCTTCAGCGCGGCCTCGAGCTGCTCGACCGGGTCCTTGCCGGTCTTCTCGCCGATGATCGCGAGGGCGTCGTACACGATCCGCTCGGCGGTGCTCTTCTTGCCGTCGAGCATGACCTTGTTGACGACCTGGGTGACCAGGCGCGAGCGGTGAACGGGATCCGGCTCGACCGGCCGGATGGTTGCTGCGGAGCGGCGGGGCATGAAGTCTCTACTTCTTCTTGACGCCGTACATGGAACGGCTCTTCTTACGGTCGGTCACGCCGGAGGCGTCGAGCGTCCCGCGGATGACCTTGTAGCGCACACCCGGAAGGTCCTTGACGCGGCCGCCACGCACGAGCACGACGGAGTGCTCCTGCAGGTTGTGGCCCTCGCCCGGGATGTAGGAGGTGACCTCGACCGAGCCGGTGATGCGAACACGGGCGACCTTGCGCAGGGCCGAGTTCGGCTTCTTGGGCGTGGTCGTGTAGACGCGCGTGCAGACGCCACGGCGCTGCGGGGCGGCCTGCTTCTTCTTGTTGCCCTTGCCGGACTTGAGACCCGGCGTGGACATCTTGCGCGGCTTGGGCTTGCGACCCTTGCGGACGAGTTGGCTCGTTGTGGGCATGCGGCGCGAGATGGTAGCAAGCGTTCGGCCCCAGTCCCTTTCCGGCCATGCCACCCCGGCAGCGCCTGCGATGTTCTGACGCGCTTTCGGCGCAGACCGGGCCGGGTTCGGGCGGGTTCGATTCCGCTCGCGCGTGTAGAAGTACTTCCGAAACCGCTCAGTCGCCACGCTGCCGCTTGCAGACTGCGCAGGCGATCTTGTTTGCTGAGGCGTCCAAAGGGTATCTCGCGCGTGGACGGCCGCCGTGGGGGTGGGCGCGTGGGCACGGAGGCGCAGATGCGAAGGTTGCGGTGGTTGGTCCTGATGACCGGTGTGCTGGGCGCCTGCGCGAGTGCGGGCGCCTCGGCGGCCACGATCGACCGATTCCCGACCGGCGCCGGCGACCACGGTCCGATCGACATCGTCGCCGCCGCGGGCGGCGGCGCGTGGTTCGTGGAGAACGAGGCCCTCGCCCTCGGCCACATCGCCCCCGACGGCACGATCACCCAGATCACCTCCGGCCTCAGCGGCTCGCCGTACCTCCTTGCCACCGGCCCTGACGGGACCCCCTGGTTCGTCGAGCGCGACGCCCAGTACCGCCCGGTCGCACTCGGTCACCGCGCGGCGTCGGGCACGGTCTCCGAGATCCCGCTCGCACTGGCGCCCAACCGCGGCATCTCGGCGGTCGGCATCGACGGCGCGGGGCGCCCGTGGGTGGCGATCGGCGCGTCCGACGGTCCGCCGTCGCTCGCGCGTGTCGATGGCGACGGCACGCTGCACGAGCTCACCGACCCGGCCGCGGCGGTGACGAGCGGCTACGCCTCGATCGCCCGCGCCCACGACGGCACGATCGCCGCCGTCAGCGGCTACGACAGCGACGGCGCCCCCGGCCGCCTCGCGCGCGTCAACGCCGCCGGCACGGGGATCAGCTCCCAGCCGGTCGACGTCGCCACGGACCGCACCGACGGCGAGGTCATCGCGGTCGGCGACGACCTCTGGTGGTCAACGGCCCGGGCGGCGACCTCCTGCGGATCGCCGACGACGGCACGGTCACCGCCGTCCCGGTGCCCAGCGAGCCGGAGTCGGGCTTCGCGGCCGACCCGGACGGGCGGACGATCTGGTACCAGACGCACGACGGCGCGACGTCCCGGTTAGTCCACTTCGACCCCGCGCACCAAACCACCGCGGCGCAGGTCATCTCCAGCACGATGGACGACGGAGCCTACGGGCTGACCGCCGACGGCGACGGCACCGTCTGGCTCTCGCTCTACGCGGCACGCGCGATCGGCCGGTTCGTCCCGGATGCCACCCACACGCCACAAGCGACCACCGGGGCCGCGAGCACCGTGACCGACACGACCGCCACGATCTCCGGGAGCGCCGCGGCGCGCGGCGCCACGCCCGCCGCATTGACGTTCGAGTGGGGTCCGACCACCACCTACGGTCACGAGACGCCGGCGGGGACCGCGGCGGCCGGCGGCGGAACCGCGACGGTCCACGCCGATCTGCGGCATGCGCAGCGGCACGACCACCACACCGGATCGTCGCCGCCGCCGGCGACGAGGTCGCCCCGGGCGCCGAACGGACGTTCACCACCGCGCCCGGCGCAGCGCTGCCCTCACCGGTCGACCCCGGCCGCGCGAGCGTGACGACGGACGGCGACGTGTTCGCCCTCGCCCAGATCGGCACGACGCTCTACCTCGGCGGCAGGTTCCAGCACGTCGGGATGGCGACGGGATCGGGCGCGGTCACCGCGGCGTCCGACGGGACCGCGCGCCCCGGCAGCGCGCTGCTGGCCGGCGGCGACGGCGACACGACCGCGGTCGTCGCCGATGGCGCCGGCGGCTGGTACGCCGGCGGCTCGTTCACGCGCGCAGGCGGCGAGGCCCACGCGGGCGTCGTGCACCTCCGCCACGACGGCACGGTCGTCCCCGCATTCTCCGCGCAGGTCTCCGGAACGGTCAGCAGCTTGGCACTGGACGGCTCGAAGCTCTACGTCGGAGGTGACTTCACGGCCGTCGACGGCGTCACTCACCGCTCGCTGGCGGCCGTCGATGCGACCACCGGTGCCATCGTGTCCGGTTGGTCGGCCGACGTCAGCGGCCGCGTCGCCGCGCTGGCGGTCAACGGCAGCGAGCTCGTGGTGGGCGGCGACTACTCCGCGATCGACGGCGTCAGCCAGCCGTGGCTGTCGGCCGTGGCCACGGCGACAGGAGCCGTCACGTCCTGGCGCCCGCGGCTCGATGACCGCGTCTCGGCCGTCCTGGCCTCCGCGGGCCGCATCGTCGCCGGCGGGAACTTCAGCTCGGCCAGGGCCACAGCGGCGCGCACATCGCCGCCTACGACGCCGGCACCCATACGTTCTTGGCGTGGCCGGCCGCGCGCCCGCTCGGCCCGATCTACGCGCTCGCCCAACGCGGAGACCAGGTGCTGGTCGGCGGGATGTTCACCGACATCGTTGACAGCGGTGGCGCCACCGCCAGGCGGACCGGGTTAGTGGCGCTGGACGGGACAGCCGGTCACGTCGCCGCGGCGGTCGCGAACCTCACCGGCTCCTGCTGCAACGCGCCGGCGACGTGGGTCCGCGCGCTCGCGGTCGACGGCTCGACGACCTACGTGGCAGGCGACTTCACCGCCGCCAACGGGACCGTGCGGGCGGGGACCGTCGCGCTCGACGCCGGCGGCGCGGTCGGTGCGTGGAACCCGGGCGGCGCGAGCAAGGTGTATGCCTTGGCGCCGGGCGGGGACGCGGTCTTCGTCGGCGGAGGCTTCCGGACCCTCGGCTCGGTCGAGCGCGACAACTTGGCGGCGATCGACACCGCGACCGGAGCGCTGCTGCCGTGGAACCCCGGGACCGACGCGGTTCGCACCGGGGTGTACGCGTTGGCCGCCCGCGGGAGCAGGTTGGTCGTCGGCGGCGCGTTCGCCCGGTTGGGCGGGGCGGCCCGCAGGAACCTGGGCGAGGTCGACGGGACGAGCGGCGCGGTCACCTCCTTTGCCCCGACGGTCGACGGCACGGTCGGGACGCTTCTGGCCGACGGTGGCGACCTCGTCATGTCGGGCAGCTTCACGAGGGTTGGAGGGGTCGCGCGGCCGCTGCTGGCGAAGGTCGACGCCGCGGGCGCGCTTGTGCCGGGCTTCACGCCCGCCATCACCGCACCTGAAGGCTTCGGCGGCGTCCGGATGGCGGCGAACGATGGCGTCCTCTACCTGGTCGGCGGGTTCTCGGCGGCCGACGGTGCGGCGCGCAACGGCGCGGCGGCGATCAGGATGAGCGACGGTGGCCTACGTCGTGGGATCCGCAGCTCAACGACGCCGGGGCGTCCGACGTGGCCATCGGCGACGGGACGATCTACCTCGGCGGCGACTTCACCCGCGCCCAGGGCCTGCGCCGCAACCACCTCGCGGCCTTCGACACGGCGGGCCACGTCACGTCGTTCGACCCCGCGCTCCTCGGCCGCAGCGACGGCAGCGCGCCGGCGGTGGGCGTCCTGTTGTTGACCGGTCGGACGCTCTACGTGGCCGGCGACATCACCTATGCCGCCGACGCGCAGCGGGACGGCCTCGCGGCGCTCGACGTCGTGACGGGCCAGGCGCGCGACTGGGCGCCGGTGCCTCAAGGTGGTTGGGTCGAGTCCGCGCTGATGGACGACAACGGCACGCTCTACCTGGGCGGCGTGTTCTCCGGCGTGAGCGACCTGCCCTCGGAGGGCTTCGCGGAGTTCGGGCCGTCCCCCGCCTCGTCGGAGGCACGCGCGGCGCCGAGGCGCGATGGCGACACGGCCGACGGCTCCACGACAGGCGACGACGACGGTGCCGCGGACGTGCCGAGCGACGGCAGTGGCGCACAGACCGGCGACGGCACGACAGCGGCGCCCAGCAGCACCGGCGACAGCGGTTCGCACGGTGGCGGCGCGGCGCCGGGCATCTTCCCTGCCACGCCGCCGACCCTTGCCACTGCCGGTGGCGCCGTGACGCCGCCCAGGAAGCCCGCGGCAGGCTGCCGCGCAACCGTGGTCGCTAAGGCGCGTTTTGGGAAGCGCCCCGCGATCGTCCTCACCATCCGGGCCTGTGCGGCCGCGACGGCGCACGTCGCCATCCGCTCGCTGGCGCGCGGCGGCTTGAAGGCCCACGCGACCGTCAAGCTCGGAACCGATCGCACGAACACGCTCGTCATCCCGATCGAGCGTCGCCCCCACGGCCGCTTCGCGATCCAGGTGCGCGCCGACAGGCTCCGCCTCGCACGAACCGTCCGGCTCTGACGTTCGAGTCGCGCCGCGGGGGCCGAGGGCGGCGTGTGGGCCGAGGCGGCGCGGCATGGGCCGCGCCGCCGGGCGGCGTCAGTTGACGAGCTCGCGCCCGCGGAGGGCGAGCCAGAACTCGATGCGGTCGCGGGCGCTGGCGAGGTCGCGGCCGGTCAGCTCCTCGATCTTGCGGATGCGGTACCGCAGCGTGTGGCGGTGGCAGTACAGCCGCCGCGCGGCCGCCTCCCACTGCCCGTTGCACTCGATGAACGCCTCCAGCGACCGCATCAGCTCGCCGCCGTAGTGGCCCTCGCCGGTCTCGATCGGCCCGAGCAGCGACTCGCAGAACAGCCGCAGCGCGTCGCTGTCCTGCAAGGACAACAACAACTGGAAGGACCCCAGGTCGCGGTAGGTCGCGACCGTCGGCTTGCCGGTCGCTACGCCGCGCCGTTGCCGTTGCCGCCGCCGCCGCGCCGTGCCCGTTGCCGTTGGCCTCCGCCCCGACCGGGCGCCCGAGCGTCCGCGCCTCGAGCGCGCAGCGCGCCTCGTGGTAGGCCCGCCGCGCGTCGCCCGCCGCGACCGCGCGCCCCGCGCCCGCCGCCGGCGCCGCGCCCAGCTTCGCGACGACGCGATCCAGGACGCGCTGCGACAGCTCGAACAGCTCCTCGTCCAGGAACCCCGGCAGCAGCGCGCACACGTGGTTGTTCGCCGTCGCGACCAGGCCGCTGACCGCTTCGTCGCGCAGCGCGGACGCCAGCGCGGCCTCGCACGCCTCCGGCCCGCCGCCCTTGCCCGGCTGGCGCGCCGGCGGCGACAGCACCAGCGCGGTGACGCGCCCGCCGAGCCCGAACGGCTCCAGGCGCCGCGCCAGATCCGGACCCTCGACCGGTCCCGCCGATCAGCTCGCTCAGCACGTCGCCCGCCAGCCGCCGCTCGGTCGACGCCGCGACGTGGCGGCGCAGCAGCTCCAGAGCGACGACCGTCACCGCCTGGTGCAGCACCACGCGGTCGAACTCCGACAGCCCGCCGGAGTCCTTGACGGCGACGAGCCACGCCTGCGGCAGCCCCGTCGTCTCGGCGCCCGCGACCGGCAGCGCCAGCGCGCGCGGCGCCAGCTCCGGGTGCGACGGGCACGAACCCGCGCGCCTCGGTCCGCCGCGCGCGCTCGCGCAGCTCGGCGCCGATCGCGCTCAAGCGCGTCGTCCGGCAGCTCGCGCCGGAACGCGTGCAGCGCCTGCGGCTCGCCGCGGCCGTCGAAGACGACCAGACGTCCCGCCGATCAGCGTCGCCAAGCGCAGAAGCGATCGCGTCCAGCCCGCGCTCGCTCAGCACGATCCGCTGCAGCCGCTCCTGCACCGCGATCGACCGCTGCAACAACGCGTACTGCTCGTTGACCAGCCGCGCGAACGCCTTCTCGGTCACCGCGATGAACGGCGTGTCGTACGGGATCTCGACCAGCGGGAAGTCGCGCTCGGCCGCCGCGGCGACCAGCGCCTCCGGCACCTTCTCGTGCCCGAAGCCGACGCCGAAGCCCAGCCCCGCCAGCCCGTGGTCGGCCAAGTTGTAGATGTACTCGCGCTGCTCGTCGGGCGTCTCCTGCGACAGCCCCGTCGTCAGCAGCAGCTCGCCGCCGGACAGCCACGGCGTGGGGTCCGCGAGCTCTGAGATGTGCACCCAGCGGACCGGCGCGTCGAGGTTCGCCTCACCGGCGAGGACCCCGACGTCCAGATCGCGCAGGAGCTCGCGGACCGTCAGCACCGGCTAGCCCAGCATCCGGCGCGAGGCCTCTTCGAGGACCGGGCGCAGGACGCCCTCGATCTCCTCGAACTGCTCCGGGCCGGCGATCAGCGGGGGCGAGAGCATGATGACCGGGTCGCCGCGGTCGTCGGCGCGGCAGATCAGCCCGCGCTCGAACAGCTCCGACGACAGGTAGCCGCGCAGCAGCGTCTCGGACTCCTCGTCGGAGAACGACTCCTTCGTCTCCTGGTCCTTGACCATCTCGATCGCGTGGAAGTAGCCGGCGCCGCGCACGTCGCCGACGATCGGGATGTCGCGCAGCCCCTCCAACATGCTCGCGGAACGGGGCCTCGTTGGCGCGCACGTTGCCGAGGATGTCCTCGTCCTCGAAGACCTGGATGTTGGCCAGCGAGACCGCCGCGCTGACCGGGTGGCCGCCGAACGTCAGGCCGTGCATGAACGACGTCGTGCCGGTCGAGAACGGCTCGAAGACCTTCTCGCTGGCGATGACCGCGCCCATCGGCGCGTAGGCCGAGGTGATGCCCTTGGCCGTCGTGATCATGTCCGGGACGTAGTCGTAGCGCTGCGCGCCGAACCACTCGCCGAGCCGGCCCCACGAGCAGATGACCTCGTCGGAGATGAACAGGACGTCGTAGTAGTCGGCGATCTCGCGCACGCGCTGGAAGTAGCCCTCCGGCGGCACGAAGCAGCCGCCCGCGTTCTGGACCGGCTCGAGGATGATCGCCGAGACCGTCTCGGGCCCCTCGAACTCGATCCGGTGCGCGATCGCCTCGGCGAGGTCCTCGGCGCGGTGGCCCTCGGGCAACCGGTAGGTGTTGGTGTTCGGGACGTGGCAGCCGCCGGCCGGCAGCGGCTCGAACGGCGCGCGCAGGCCGGCGATGCCGGTCGCGGTCAGGCAGCCGGCGGTCGTGCCGTGGTAGGCGGTCTCGCGCGCGATGACCTTGTACTTGGTCCCGTTGCCGCGCAGCTTGTGGTACTGGCGAGCGAGCTTGAGCGCCGACTCGACCGCCTCCGAGCCGCCGGAGGTGAAGAACACGCGGTTGAGGTCGGCCGGCGCGAGCTCGGCGATCTTGGCGGCCAGCTCGATCGAGCGCGGGTGCGCGTAGCTCCAGTTCGTGAAGAAGCCGAGCTCCTTCGCCTGATCGGCGCCGGCCTGCGCCACATCGGCGCGGCCGTGGCCGATGTTCGTGCAGAACAGCGAGCTGAGGCCGTCGAGGTACTTCTTGCCGTGCTGGTCCCAGACGTAGCAGCCGTCGCCGCGCGTGATGATCGGCACCTCGGCGTGTCCTCGTAGGCGCCCATGCGGCTGAAGTGCATCCAGAGGTGCTGCTTGGCGAGCTGTTGCAGCTCGGCGTTGCTCGTCTCGGCGGTCGTCGCCATTCGGAGCTCTCCCTTTCCCGTTTGTCCGATCCGGCGGACACCGCCGTCGTTGTGGACAACGGTAGCCGCGCGTGCACTGTGGCGCCAACCCGCACGACGCGCTGGAGGAGCTTCCGGACGCGCCGCTACGCCAGATCGGCGCATGCGTCGGCGCGGAAACGCTCTTGCGTCTCGGCCGTCACAAGTGCGCGTCTCCGAACGTACTTAACGACGAGGTGCCGAACGTCTCCTGTCCCAGCTGCGGCCTGACCAGCTACGCGCCGACCCCGCACAGCACGGCCTCGCCGTGCCCGTACTGCGACGCCGAGCTGTTCCCGCGCCACCAGCGCGCCGCGCCGGAGCAGGCCGCGACGCAGCTGCCCGCACCGCAGGCACCCGGGCGCCCGGCGCCCGCGCGCGAAGCCGCCTAGGCGCGCGACGACGAGCCGCAGCCCGGCGTCGTAGGCGTCGAGCGTCGCGCAGGTGCCCGTGGCGCGCGTCCCAGGCGCCCGAGGCCAGGTCGCGCTCGACGGCCGCGACGCAGCGGTCGACGATCGCCGGCTGCATCCGCGCGAACCCGGACGTCGCGGCGCGCGCCTCGGCGTCCAGGACGCGCTCGGGGTGCGCCCAGAACGACAGCAGCGTCTGGTCGGGCGTGTCGCGCGGGACCTCGAGGACGTCGATCGCGACCGCGCCGCCGAGCCAGTCGGCGAGCGTCTCGGGCGGCGGGAAGATCTCGCGGTCGAGCGCCGCGACCTCGGGCAGGTAGTCGGCCAGCAGCCACGTCGCGCCCGAGACCCGCGGGTCGATCGTGAGCAGCACGACCGGCCCGCGCGCGACGCGCCGCAGCTCCCGGATCCCCCGCTCCTGCTCGTGGTCCCAGTGGTGCAGCGTCAGGACCGCCATCGCGGCGTCGACCGACGCGTCGCGCAGCGGCAGCCGCCCCGCCGTCGCCCGGATCGCCGGCGCCAGCGACGCCGGCCGCTGCGCGGCCATCACGTCGCTGGGCTCGATCGCGACGACGTGCCGGTCCGCCGGCTCGTAGGAGCCCGGCGCCCGCGCCGACGTTGACGACCGTCCGCGCGTCGCCCAGCGCCGCCTCGATCGCGGCGGCGAAGCCGCGGATCGGGCTGCCGGTGGCGCGCGTAGCCCCCGCCGATCCGGTCATAGCGCGGCGACAGCTCCTGAGCGGCCATCGCCACACCCTCCCACCGCCGCCGCCGCACCGGCAACCCGCCCTAACGCGCCTTCACGGCGGGTCGTGCCAACTGGCAGGGCCCGCCGCGCGCCAAGAGTTCTCCATCACCTTGACTTCCGCCCCCACCAGGAAGACCCTGCCGCGCCATCATGCTGAGCACTCCAAGATTACGAGCGGCGCTCCTCGCGACCGCCGCCTCCCTCCCCTCGCCGCACCGGCGAGCGCCTCCTGGACCGTCGCGCCCGGGACCGTCCTGCCCAACCCCGGCGTCACGGCCGGCGTCGGCTGCGTCTCCGCCTCCGCCTGCATGGTCGTCGGCGTGCAGTCGGGCGACGTCGAGCACCGCCCTCGCCGCGACCTGGAACGGCAGCGCGTTCACCCAGGTCACCCCCGTCAGCACGACGGCGCAGCTCGTGGACTTCACGTGCGCGCCGACGACGTGTGCATGGCGACCGGTGAGGACGACGCCACGTCGACCCCGGACCCGTACTCGGAGACCTGGAACGGCACGTCCTTCTCGGCCTCGCCGATGGCGGTGCCGAGCAGCTCGGTCTTCGCGCAGTCGCTCGGCGTCGCCTGCCCGACGAGCACGTCCTGCTACGCGGCGGGCTGGAACCAGGACACGTCGTTCAACAACGCCGTCCTGCTGGAGCACTGGAACGGGACGAGCTGGTCGATCCAGACCCCGACGCTGCCGGCGAGCACGACCGCGTCGAAGCTGCTCGACATCTCCTGCACCTCCGACACCGCCTGCACCGCGGTCGGCTACTACGAGGCGACCGGCCAGCCGCGCCGCCCGCTCGTCGAGGTCTGGAACGGGACGTCGTGGACGCCGCAGACCGCGGCGGCCAACGTCAGCGGCCAGCTGCAGGGCGTCGAGTGCGACGGCGCCAGCCGCTGCATGGCGGTCGGCATCTACTGGGACAACTCGACCGGCGTCCAGCACCACCTCGCCGAGTCCCGCAGCGGCACGACGTGGACGAGGCTGAGCGTCCCGGACCCGTCGGCCTCCGGCGCCACCGACCCGTACCTGGAGGACGTCTCCTGCATCACGTCGCCGAGCTACGCCTGCCACGCCGTCGGCCACTACGCTGACCTCGGGCGGCAGGGGCGCGCCGACGATCGCGAGCTGGAACGGCACGTCGTGGTCGCTGCGCCTCCTCGATCGGCACGCCGAGCGGCACGACCGACAACGTGCTCTACGGCATCTCCTGCACGACGAGCTGCATGGCCGTCGGCGCCTCGGTCTACTCGGCGCTCAGCGGCGACGCGCCCGTGGGTGGAGCTGGGGCCGTAGGCGCACGCGACTTCACGCGGGTCTGCCGCCTGGCACCACAAAGGTATGACCTAACGACGTTCTGCGCTTGACAGACGTACCGCGGTCGGAGAACCTCTGCGCACGCACGCTGAGCATTGTGGAAATGCCAGCGTGATGGGTGGCCGGCTCATCCATCCTGGCCTCCCGATCTCCGCGCCGGCTCGTGGCCGGCTGAGGCGCCCCCGCACAGGGAGCACGCCTCGGCCGGTCGCGGTCCCGGCGGCCGGCCGGCCGTCAGCTCGTCTTGACCGGCGAGCTGTCGAGGTCCTGCAGCCCGTAGCCGAGCGCGTGGAACGCGCGCCGCGCGGCGACGAGGTCGGCGCGCGTCGGTCGCCGAGACGATCGCGCCGGAGGACAGCAGGCGTTGCGCGCCCTTGGTGTCGCCGCGGTCCAGCGCGCCGCGCGCGCGCTCCAGGTCGGAGGCGAACGACCGGATGCCCGCGACGTAGCGGGCCTGCGCGCGCGCCGCGGCGCGC
The DNA here is from genome assembly GCA_963836485.1 of uncultured Conexibacteraceae bacterium. Lineage (GTDB taxonomy): Bacteria > Actinomycetota > Thermoleophilia > Solirubrobacterales > Solirubrobacteraceae > Baekduia. The sequence continues at coordinate 11,922 of CAWIJS010000005.1, forward strand.
CGGCGGCTGCAGGCCCGCCGAGCGCGCCCGGCCCACTCGCGCAGCAGCTTCTGCAGCCCGACGACGTGCCGGCCTGGTCGGCGGCCGAGGCCTCCGGGTCCAGCGGCTTGCCGACGCCGTACTTCGGCGCCAGCCCGTAGCGCGCTCTTGCCGAACGCGTCCTCGTACTGGCTTCTGGTCAGCGGCCCGGTCGGCAGCGTCGGGATCGGCAGCGCCTGCGATCCGCAGCCGGCCACCAGGGCCGCGCGCGGCCAGGAGCGCGGCCAGCAGGACGAGGCGGCGCATGACGCCCCGCACGGACGCACGCGCCGCGGCGATGGCGCCGGCCGGCAGCGCGTGGCCGCTGGCGACCGCCCTGTCGGCGGACCGGCGGGCGGCGTCATCGCCGAGGCGACGATGACCAGCAGGAACGCGACGGCCTGGAGCACGATGCCGAGCGTCGTGCCCGGCAGCGGGTCGCCGAAGACGATGATCCCGGCCGCGACCGTGGTGATGTTCGCGGCGGTGCCGGTGATCGCGATCACGCTGACGGCGTCGCCGTCCTGCAGGCCGCGGGCCGAGGAGAAGAACGCGGCGACCGAGGCGGCGATCGTGACGAACAGCCACGGGCTGGCGGCGATGCCGAGCAGGCCCTCGTGGCCGGCGATGCCGGTCAGCGCCTTGATCGCGACGTCGCGAGACGCCGAACAGGACGCCGGCCGCGGCGCCGAGCATGACGCCGTGGTGGTGGGCCGGGGCGCCGACGCGCGGGCCCATGATCAGCAGCCCGCCGATGCCGAACAGGCCGGCCTCGAAGGCGATCATCGCCGGCGTGTTGAAGTTGGAGTGCGCGCTGTCGGTAGCGTGCGGGAACGTCACGGCCAGCAGGATCAGGCCCAGGCAGGTGAGCGCGAGGCCCCACCACTGCCGGTTGCCGACCTCGACGCCGAACAGGCGCTGGGCCATCACGCCGATCATCACGACGCCGCCGGCGAGGACGACCTGGACGACCGAGATCGGCGCCATCGCCAGCGCGGCGACGTGGAAGATCCACGCGCTCGTCGCGATCGCCATGCCGATGGCGAACCACTTCGAGCAGTAGAGGTTCTTCGTCGTCTTGAACGGGTGCCGGATGTCGACCTTCGTGCACTCGCAGGCTCCGCGGTGCTTGAAGAAGAACCCGAGGTTCGAGACGAAGGCGCAGACGAGCGCCAGGAGGATGCCGAGTTGGATCGTCATGAAGTGGTGGTGGTGGGGCGATCAGGCGTGGGTCAGGCGAAGCGGGTGCCACGACAGGACCCGGCTCACCGATCTCTCGCCCCAGACATCGGCAAACCCTCCGAACCGCTTGACCCAAACGGTCCTCGCAGAGCGTAGCGGTCCCAGTTCGTCCCTGCGTAAGGACTGGATGAAGATGTCAAAATGCCCGGAAATGAGCGCGAAACCGCTGCTTTTCGTCGACGTCGACGGTGTGATCTCGCTCTGGGGATTTGGGGAGGACATGCGTCCACCCGGCGCGTTCGCAGCCATCGACGGGATCCCGCACTTCCTTTCCACCCGCGCGGCCGAGCACCTCCTCGCCGCGTCAGACGCGCTTCGAGCTGGTCTGGTGCACCGGCTGGGAGGAGAAGGCCGACGAGCACCTCCCGCGACTGCTCGGGGTGCCCAGGGGCCGCCCGCACCTCTCGTTCGAGCGACGCGACCCGCGCGCAGGTGTCCGCGCGCGCACACTGGAAGCTCGCGGCGATCGAGGCGCACGCCGGCGACCGCCCGCTGGCCTGGATCGACGACGCCTTCAACGACGCCTGCCACGCGTGGGCGGCGGAGCGCGCGCGCGCGTCCCCACGCTGCTCGTCGCCGACCGAGCCCGCGAGCCGGCCTCGACGACGACGCCGCGGCGCAGCTGCGCGCGTTCGCCGACGGCCGCGGCGCGCCTAGGCGCGTGAGCGATGACGCAGTCGCGGCCCGCGGCCTTGGCGTCGTAGAGCGCCGTCGTCGGCGCGGCGGTACTGCGTGTCGACGTCGAAGCCGCCGGCGCCCGACACCGCGACGCCGAAGCTCATCGTCACCGTGCTGGCCGGCGATCGGCTCGGCGCGGATCGCGCGGCGCAGCTTCTCGGCCAGGCCGCGGGCCTCGTCGGCTCGTCGCGCCCGGCAGCAGGACGACGAACTCCTCGCCGCCCAGGCGGTAGGCGAGGTCGTAGGCGCGCAGCGTCGTGCGCCAGCGGTAGGCGATCTCGCGCAGGACCGCGTCGCCGGCCTGGTGGCCGTCGCGGTCGTTGATCGCCTTGAAGTGGTCGAGGTCGCCGAGGACGACGCCGACCGGCCGGCCGGAGACCTCGGACTGCAGCGCCAGCTCGCGCCCGCGCGCGGCCAGCGCCTTGCGGTTGAGCATCTGGGTCAGCGGGTCGACGATCGCGTCGGCGCGGTGCTCGACCTCGCGAGCGCATCAGCGCGCTGCCGACCAGCGCGATCCCGCAGACCAGCGAGATCGGGAACGCCAGCAGGTACGGCGCGTCCAGGACCCGCGCTGGGCGTCGACGCCGAACGTCGCGGCGCACAGCAGCGCGAGCGTCAGCGCGACGCCGGCGGCCAGCCCGCGCGGCGTGAAGCGCCCGACGCCCGCCGCGACGGGATCCCCAGCCACATCAGCAACGGCGAGTCCGGCCCGCCGGTCAGCCGCCGCGGCGCCGCGCGATCGTCGACCTGCGCGAACGACCACGCGGCCGCGTAGACGAGCTCGGCGTGCTCGGTGCGCGCCATCAGCCGGTCGGCGAGCCAGGAACGCGCCGACCGACCACCGGCAGCAGCGCCAGCGGCCACCAGCCCAGCTCGCGCGACGCAGGCGAGCAGGACCAGCAGCTCGCAGCGCGAAGACGATCTGCCGCGCGGTGCGCGGGCGGCCGTCGACCTCGTGCAGCCGCGCGCGGACCGCGTGGTCGACCAGCCACGTGTCGTCGGCGGCGGGGTCGAGCGCGTCGACGGCCGGGTCACGCAGCTTCCTTCGACGACTTCAGCGTGGGCGGCGCCTCGTCCGGGCCCGCCGCAGACGCGGTCGCGCCCGCCGCGCTTGGCGCGGTACAGCGCCGCGTCGGCCTGCGCGTACAGCGCGTCGAAGTCGAACGGCTCGCCGTCGGCCGAGGCCGCGACGCCGAAGCTCATCGTCACGTCCTGGCCGGCGATCGGCGCGGCGCCGATCGCCGCGCGCAGCCGCTCGGCGACCTCCTCGGCCTCCGCGACCGTCGCGCCCGGCAACAGCACCAGGAACTCCTCGCCGCCGAGCCGGTAGGCCATCTCGTAGGCGCGCAGCGACAGCCGCCAGCGGAACGCGACGTCGCGCAGGACCGCGTCGCCGACCTGGTGGCCGGCGGTGTCGTTGACGCGCTTGAAGTGGTCGAGGTCGCCGAGGACGACGCCGACCGGCTGGCGCGTCAGCGCCGTCTGCTGCGCGAGCTCCGCGGCGCGCGCGACCAGGGCCTTGCGGTTGAGCATCTGCGTCAGCGGGTCCATGACCGCCTCGGCGCGCTGGGCGACCTCGGAGTGCATGTGCGCCCAGCCGAACAGCGCGACGCCGACGATCGCATCGCCGGGAACGAGCACCAGCGACGGGTGGTGCCAGACCGTCGACCGGCGCGTAGCCGACCGTCACGCCGACCAGCAGCGCCAGCGCCAGCGCGACGCCCGCGACGATCCCGCGCGTCGTGAAGCGCCCGGGCAGCGACGAGACCGCCAGCGCGTACCAGAGCGACGCACGGCGCCTCGGCCCGTCGGTGAGCAGCGCGCCGCGCGGTGATCGCGACGCAGCGTCCCGACCCACGCGATCAGCGTAGGCGATCTCCGGCCGCGCGACGCGCGGCATCCGCCGATCGCAGACGGCGAACACCACCGCCACCGCGATCATCGGCACGGGCGTCCACCAGCCCAGCCAGGTGCGCAGTCCCAGCAACACCGCCAGCTGCAGGACGAACGTCACGTTGCGCAGCGTGCGGACCCTCGGGCTCATGTCGAGCAGCCGCTCGCGCCCGGACTCGTCGACTCAGCCATGTCGCCGGGGCTGTCCCCTGGCCCGGGCCGTCGGACACGGCGACCGGACTCGTCATCCCCATGGCTCAGCTGATCGGCACGCGACGCACCGGGTTGAGCGAGCTTCGGCCGCATGCGGACAGAACGACGAAGGGCGCCCCGCAGGGCGCCCTCTCGCAAACGCAACTTCAGGTCGAACGCGAGCGTCTACTGCTCGTCGTTGTCCGACGGCACGTCCAGCTCGGCCAGCTCGTCGGCGAACCCGGTGTCGCCACCGGCGCCGATGTCCTCGAGCTGCGCGAGGTCCTGGTCGAAGCCCGGCGCCGAACCCGCCGAGGCCGTCACCGTCGCCGAGACCCAGCTCGGCGGCGATCTCGTCCTGGTCGAGCAGGCCGACCTCGTCCATCGCGCGCGGCAGCGGCTCGGACGGCTCGATCTCGATGCGGCGGTAGCGCTTCAGCCCCGTCGCGGCCGGGATCAGCTTGCCGATGATCACGTTCTCCTTGAGGCCGTTGAGGGTGTCCTTCTTGCCCTCGAGCGCGGCGTCGGTGAGCACCTTCGTGGTCTCCTGGAAGGAGGCCGCCGAGAGGAAGGAGTCCGTGTTCAGGGACGCCTTCGTGATCCCGAGGATGATCTCCTCGTACTGGGCCGTCTCGCCCTTGGCCTTCTTGACGTCGGCGTTGGCGCGCGCGAACTCGTAGCGGTCCACGAACTGGCCCGGGAGGTAGTTCGTGTCGCCCTTCTGGTCGACGCGGACCTTCTTGAGCATCTGGCGGACGATCAGCTCGATGTGCTTGTCGTTGATGTCCACGCCCTGGGACTTGTAGACCTCCTGGACCTCCTTGACCAGGTACTGCTCGGTCTCGGTCCGGCCGCGGAGCTTCAGCAGGTCGTGCGGGTACAGCGAGCCCTCGTTGAGCTGCGTGCCCGCCGGGACCCGCTGCCCGTTCTCGACCAGCAGGCGCGTGCGCCGCGGGAAGGTGTAGCGGTGCTCCTCGCCGGCGTCGTCGGTGACGACGACGGTGCGGGCCTTGTCGGTCTCCTCGAGCGTCGTCACGCCGTCCTGCTCGGCGATCTGCGCGAGGCCCTTGGGCTTGCGCGCCTCGAACAGCTCGACGACACGCGGCAGGCCGTGCGTGATGTCCGCGCCGGCGACGCCGCCGGTGTGGAACGTGCGCATGGTCAGCTGCGTGCCGGGCTCGCCGATCGACTGCGCGGCGACGATGCCGACCGCGTCACCGATCTGCGCGAGCTTGCCCGTGGCCATCGCCCGGGCGTAGCACGCCTGGCACACGCCGGACGTCGCCTCGCACTTGAGGACCGAGCGGACCGGGACGACCGGACGGCCGCCGTTCTCGTGCTCGTCCGGTAGTGCTCGGCGATCCTGCGCGAGCTCGGCGCGGTCGATCTCCTCGCCCTTCTTGGCGATCGTCTCGCGCCCTTGCCGACCTGATGTCGGCCGGCGCGATGCGGCCGACCAGGTTGGTGTTCGGGTCGCCCGCCGCGTCGAAGACCGGCAGGTCGATGCCCTCGGTGGTGCCGCAGTCGAGCTCGCGGATGATGACGTCCTGCGAGACGTCGACCAGGCGCCGGGTCAGGTACCCGGAGTCGGCGGTGCGCAGGGCGGTGTCCGCGAGGCCCTTGCGGGCGCCGTGGGTCGAGATGAAGTACTCGAGGACCGTCAGGCCTTCCATGAAGTTGGCCTTGATCGGGCGCTCGATGATCTCGCCCTTCGGGTTGGCCATCAGGCCACGCATGCCGGCCAGCTGGCGGATCTGCGAGATCGAGCCTCGGGCACCGGAGTTGGCCATCATGAAGATGGGGTTCAGCTCGTCGAAGTTCTCCTGCATGGAGTCGGCGACTTCGTCGGTGCACTCGCGTCCACTTCTCGACGACCAGCTCGTGGCGCTCTTCCTGCGTGATGAGCCCCATGTCGTACTGGTCGTGGATCTCCGCGACCTCGTCCTCGTACTTCTTGAGGATCTCGCGGCTTCTGCGGCGGGATGATGACGTCGTTCTTGGACACCGTGATGCCGGCCAGCGTCGCGAAGTGGAACCCGAGGTCCTTGAACGCGTCGAGCACCAGCGCCACCGCCGACGCGCCGTAGCTCTGCACGAGCGCGTCGATCAGCTTGACGGTGTCCTTCTTGCGCATCGCCTGGTTGACGAAGGTGTAGAGCTCGGGCGAGTAGTCCTCGCCGAGCGCCTCCTCGAGCGCGCGCTCGATCTTGTCGTTGTAGATGATCCGGCCGACCGTCGTCAGGATGTGGCCGCCCTCGCGGCCGATCTGGCGGTACTCGGCCAGGTCGTGCAGGCCCACGATCTTGTTGTCGTAGGACAGCTCGGCCTCCTGCGCCGTCCGGAACACCTTCGGGCGCGGCTCGTTGGCGGGCCACTCGCCCGCCGCCAGCTTGGCCTGCTTCTCGCGCCAGCTCGGCGGCGTCCTCGCCGTGCGTGAGGTAGAAGGTGCCCAGCACCATGTCCTGCGCGGGCGTCGCCAGCGGCGCGCCGTGCGCCGGGGACAGGATGTTGTTGGACGACAGCATCAGGATCCGGGCCTCCGCCTGCGCCTCGGCGCTGAGCGGGAGGTGGACCGCCATCTGGTCGCCGTCGAAGTCCGCGTTGAACGCGGAGCAGACGAGCGGGTGGACCTGGATCGCCTTGCCCTCGACCAGCACGGGCTCGAAGGCCTGGATGCCCAGGCGGTGCAGCGTCGGCGCGCGGTTCAGGAGCACCGGGTGCTCGTGGATGACCTGCTCCAGGACGTCCCAGACCTCCGGGATCATCGAGTCCACCATCTTCTTGGCGGCCTTGATGTTCTGCGCGGCCTTGCGCTCGACCAGCTGGGCCATGATGAAGGGCTTGAACAGCTCCAGGGCCATCAACTTGGGCAGGCCGCACTGGTGCAGGCGCAGCGACGGGCCCGACACGATCACCGAACGGCCGGAGTAGTCCACGCGCTTGCCGAGCAGGTTCTGGCGGAACCGGCCCTGCTTGCCCTTGAGCATGTCGGAGAGCGACTTCAGCGGGCGGTTGCCCGGGCCCGTGACGGGCCGGCCGCGGCGGCCGTTGTCGAACAGCGCGTCGACGGCCTCCTGCAGCATGCGCTTCTCGTTGTTGACGATGATCTCCGGCGCGCCGAGGTCGAGCAGGCGCTTCAACCGGTTGTTGCGGTTGATGACGCGGCGGTAGAGGTCGTTGAGGTCGGAGGTCGCGAAGCGGCCACCGTCCAGCTGCACCATCGGGCGCAGCTCCGGCGGGATGACCGGGACGGCCTCGAGCACCATGTGCTCCGGCTTGTTGTCGGAGTGCAGGAAGGCCGAGAGGACCTTCAGGCGCTTGACCGCGCGGGCCTGCTTCTGGCCCTTGCCGTTCTTGACCTGGTCCTCGAGGTCCTCGCGCTCGTGCTCGAGCACGATGCCGGGCTGGTCCTGCGGGGCGAGGTCGTCGCCCGCGAGGCGGTCCGGCGTCGGTCTCGCGCGGCTGGCGCGAGGCGGTCGTACTCCTGCTTCTCGGTCAGCAGCGTGCGGATGTGCTCCGCGCCCATGCCGCCGCCGAAGTACTCGCCGAAGCCGAACGGGGAGCCGAAGCGGTGCTTGAGCTCACGGAAGAACGTCTCGTCGGCGATGATCGTCTTCGGACGGAAGTCGTCCTTCTCGGCCGCCTTGTCGACGTAGGTGTTCAGCGGCCAGTCCTCGCCCTCCTGGGGCGCCTCGTCGGCCGGCTCGTCCTTGTTGGCGAAGAGCTTCCAGACGTCCTTGAGGCGCTCGCGGGCGTCCTCGTAGTAGGCCTGCGTGTCGTCGATGTCGGACGCGAAGGTCTTCTGGATCTCCTTGACGAGCTTCTCGCGCTCGTCGTCGGAGAGCTTCTTGACGTTGATGTCCAGCGACTCGGCCCAGAGGTGGTCCTCGTCGCCGAAGTCGCCCTGCTCGCCCGTGTTCAGGAACGTGATGCGGGCCTCGCGGCGACGTGCGCAGCTCCTCGACGCGCTCGTTCTCCTCGGCGCGCAGGCGCGTGAGCTCCTCCTGCATCTCGCCCTCGAGCTTCGGCAGGTCGCGCCAGCGCGCCTCCTGGTCCACCCACGTCACGATCGACGCGGCGAAGTACAGGATCTTCTCGAGCTCCTTGGGAGCCATGTCGAGCAGGTAGCCGATGCGGCTCGGGACGCCCTTGAAGAACCAGATGTGGCTGACCGGGGCGGCCAGGTCGATGTGGCCCATGCGCTCACGGCGCACCTTGGACCGCGTGACCTCGACGCCGCAGCGCTCGCAGACGATGCCCTTGTAGCGGACGCGCTTGTACTTGCCGCAGTAGCACTCCCAGTCCTTGGTGGGACCGAAGATGCGCTCGCAGAAGAGGCCGTCCTTCTCCGGCTTGAGCGTGCGGTAGTTGATGGTCTCGGGCTTGGTGACCTCGCCCGAGGACCACCCGCGGATCTGCTTGGAGGACGCCAGTCCGATCTCGATGGCGTCGAAGTTGTTGATGTCGATCATGCGATCTCTCTCAGTCTTCTCGGTGGTCCTACGCCTCGTCGTCCACGACCGCCGGCGCGACGTCCTCGGGCAGCTCGCCCAGGTCGATCTCGCCGTCGACGTCGAGGTCGGGGGCCTCGTCGGCCGTCGTCCTCGGCGGCGGCCTCTGGCGCCGTCGGAGGCGTCGGTGTCGTCGGTGCCCTCGACGGCCTCGTCGGCGGCCTGGCCGTCGCCGGCGCGGACGCCGGAGAGGTCGATGCCGAGCTCCTCGGCGGCGCGCAGCAGGTCGTCGTCCTCGTCGGCCATCTCGGCGCGCTGGCCCTCTTCGGAGACGACGTTGACGTCGAGCGCCAGCGACTGCATCTCCTTGAGGAGCACCTTGAACGACTCGGGGATGCTCGGCTCGGCGATGTTCTCGCCCTTGACGATGGCCTCGTAGGCCTTGACGCGCCCGACGGTGTCGTCGGACTTGATCGTCAGCATCTCCTGCAGCGTGTACGCGGCGCCGTATGCCTCCAGCGCCCACACCTCCATCTCGCCGAAGCGCTGGCCGCCGAACTGCGCCTTGCCGCCCAGCGGCTGCTGGGTGACGAGCGAGTACGGGCCGGTGGAGCGCGCGTGGATCTTGTCGTCCACGAGGTGCAGCAGCTTCAGGATGTACATGTAGCCGACGGTCACCGACTCCTCGAACGGCTCGCCGGTGCGGCCGTTGAAGAGGCGGAACTTGCCGGTGGCCTGGCGGCCCGGGACGCGGTTGGTGTCCACGTCCATCTTGATCTTGCCGCCGTACTTCGTGTGGTCCTCCTGCCAGCGCACGAGCGCGTTGTCGACGTCCTCCAGGGAGGCGCCGTCGAACACCGGCGTGGCGGTGTAGACCTTCTCGCCGTGCTTGAAGCCCTTCTCGTCGTCGTCGAACCAGCCCTGCGCGGCGGCCCACCCGAGGTGGGTCTCCAGGATCTGGCCGACGTTCATGCGCGACGGGACGCCCAGCGGGTTGAGGATGACGTCGACCGGCGTGCCGTCCTCGAGGAACGGCATGTCCTGCTCGTCGACGATCTTCGAGATGACGCCCTTGTTGCCGTGGCGGCCGGCGAGCTTGTCGCCCTCGGAGATCTTGCGCTTCTTGGCGACGAACACGCGGACGAGGTCGTTGACGCCCGGCGGCAGGTCGTCGCCGTTCTCGCGGCTGAAGGTCATGACGTCGATGACGACGCCGCCCTCGCCGTGCGGGCACCTTCAGCGAGGTGTCGCGGACCTCGCGCGCCTTCTCCTTGAAGATCGCGCGGATCAGCTTCTCCTCGGCCGTCAGCTCGGTCTCGCCCTTCGGCGTGACCTTGCCGACCAGCAGGTCGCCCGAGCCGACCTCGGCGCCGATGCGGACGATGCCGCGGTCGTCGAGGTTGCGCAGCGACTCCTCCGAGCGGTTCGGGATGTCGCGGGTGATCTCCTCGTCGCCCAGCTTGGTCGTGCGGGCGTCGATCTCGTACTCCTCGATGTGGATCGAGGTGAGCTCGTCGTCCTTGACCAGGCGCTTCGAGAGGATGATCGCGTCCTCGAAGTTGTAGCCCTCCCAGGACATGAAGGCGACCATCAGGTTCTTGCCCAGCGCCATGTCGCCCTTGTCGGACGCCGAGCCGTCGGCGAGGAGCTCGCCCTTCTCCACCGTCTGGCCGGTCGCGATCAGCGGCTTCTGGTGGATGAGCGTGCCCTGGTTGGAGCGCATGAACTTCTGCAGCTCGTACTCGTCCTTGCCCTCGGCGTGCTCGACGACGATCTGCTCGGCGTCGACGTAGGCGACCGTGCCCGGCGTTGCTGGGCGAGGATCAGGTCGCCCGTGTCCAGGGCGGCGCGACGCTCCATGCCGGTGCCCACGAGCGGGGCGTCGGTCTTCAGCAGCGGCACGGCCTGGCGCTGCATGTTGGAGCCCATCAGGGCGCGGTTGGCGTCGTCGTGCTCGAGGAACGGGATCATCGCCGTGGCGACCGACCAGATCTGCTCGGGCGAGACGTCCATCAGGTCGACGTCCTTCGGGCCGACCGTGACGTACTGGCCGGCCAGCGTGCGGCAGAGGACCTCGGGGCCCTTCAGCTTGCCCGTCTTGGGGTCGATCGGCTGGTTGGCCTGCGCGATGAGCTGCTGCTCCTCCTGCGTGGCGTCCAGGTGCACGAGCTCGTCGGTGACCTCGCCGTCCTTGATGACCCGGTAGGGCGTCGTGACGAAGCCGTGCTCGGAGACCTGCGCGTAGCTGGAGAGCGAGCCGATGAGGCCGATGTTCGGACCCTCCGGGGTCTCGATCGGGCACATGCGGCCGTAGTGCGTCGGGTGGACGTCGCGGACCTCGATCGGCGCGCGCTCGCGGGTCAGGCCGCCGGCGCCGAGGGCGCTGAGGCGGCGACGGTGCGTCAGGCCCGACAGCGAGTTGGTCTGGTCCATGAACTGCGACAGCTGCGAGGAGCCGAAGAACTCCTTCAGGGCGGCGACGACCGGGCGGATGTTCACGATCGTCTGCGGCGTGATCGTGTCCTCGTCCTCCGTCGTGAGGCGCTCGCGGACGACGCGCTCCATGCGGTAGAGGCCGATGCGGAACGCCTCCTGGATCAGCTCGCCGACCGTGCGCAGGCGGCGGTTGCCGAAGTGCTCGTACTCGTCGAGGCGGTCGGCGATCGGCTCGCGCGGCAAGCGCGTTGGCCTCGGCGGCGTAGTCCTTGATCTCGACCTCGCCGTCCTCGGGGATGCCGAGGAGCTTGGGCAGGCTGATGAGCTCGCGGACGAGCGCGTGGATGTCGTCGTGCGTCAGCGTGCGGGTCTCGAGGTCGATGTCGAGGCCCAGGCGCGCGTTGAGCTTGTAGCGGCCGACGCGCGTGAGGTCGTAGCGCTTGGGGTCGAAGAAGAGCTGGTTGAGCAGCGCGTAGGCGGCGTCCACCGACGGCGGCTCGCCCGGGCGCTGCTTCTTGAAGAGCTCGATCAGCGCGCCCTTCTTGGTCTTCGTCGCCTCGGGATCGGACTCGATCGTGTTGCGGATGTAGAGCGAGTTGTCGAAGAGCTCGGCGAGCTCCTTGTCGAGGCGCTCGATGTCCTCGTGGCTCTCCTCGACGTCGGCGTCGGTCTCCGGGTTGTACGCCATGGCGCGCAACAGGACCGTGACCGGCAGCTTGCGCTTGCGGTCGATGCGGACGAAGACCTTGCCCTTCTTGTCGATCTCCATCTCCAGCCAGGAGCCGCGGGCCGGCATCAGGTTGGCGGTGAAGACCTGCTTCTCGCGGTCCTTGGCCTCCATGATGTAGGCGCCCGGCGAGCGGACCAGCTGCGTCACGACGACGCGCTCGGTGCCGTTGATGATGAACGTGCCGCGCTCGGTCATCCACGGGAAGTCGCCCATGAAGACCGACTGCTCGCGGATCTCGCCCGTCTCGTGGTTGATGAAGGCGACGGTGACCGTGAGCGGACGCGAGTAGGTGAGGTCCTTCTCGCGGCACTCGGCGATCGAGTTCGGCGGATCGTCGAAGACGAACTCGCCGAAGTTCACGGCGAGGTGGCCGGTGTAGTCCTCGATCGGCGAGATGTCGTCGATCGTCTCGCGGAGACCGCCGGTCTCCGTGTCCACGAGCCACTCAAAGGAGCGGCGCTGGATGTCGATCAGGTTGGGAAGGTCGAGGACCTTCTCCAGGCGCGCAAAGCTGCGGCGCGTCCGGGGGGCGTCGAGGGCAGGCACTACGGCGACTCCTCAGGGGTGGAGGCGGTGAACAAACGGGAGGGGGCGCTCGCGCGGTGGCGCAGAGGCGCGACCTGCCAATCTAGCACAGGCCGACGCAGACCCCCATCAAGGGGCTGTCAGCGCTCACGGACCCCGCCCTGGCCCCCGCGTATGTGGCGCGGAAGACGACTGTTGGGCGGCTACGACTATTGGCCGACGGCGGCAGTGTACATGCTCCCGCCCTCCCTGGCCTCCCGTGCCAGACGACGGTCACGCAGCAGCGAAGCGACCACGCCGGCGCCGAGGACGAGCGCAATCGCGGGCAGGCTGTACTCGGGGCCGAGCTTGCCGAACGCCTCGCCGGCGGCCATCTTGATCCCGATCAGCACCAACAGCGCTGCGAGCGCGGTCTTGAGGTAGTAGAGACGCTCGACCAGGTCGGCGACGAGGAAGAACAGCGGCGCGAGGCCCAGCAGCGCGAAGGCGTTGGCGGCAAAGACGACGAACGGGTCGTCGGTGATCGCGAGGATCGAGGGGACGCTGTCGATCGCGAAGACGATGTCGGCGATGACCAACGCGGCCACGGCGGCGGTCGCCACCGAGAGGTTGGGCAGCCGCGCCTTGAGCTTCTCGACGAACGCCGTCTCCCCTGCGCTGTCGTGGCGGTGGCGGTACATGCGCCAGCCCGTCCAGATCAGCAGCACCGCAAAGAGGTAGGAGATCCAACTGGCGTGGTGCAGGGCGGTCGCGCCGACGGCGATAAACGCCCCGCGCAGGACCAGCGCGGCGACGATGCCCCAGGTCAGCAGGCGATGGCGCTGGGCCTCGGGGATGCCGAAGCTCGTGAGGATCAGCAGGAAGACGAAGACGTTGTCCAAGGACAAGGACTTCTCGACGAGGTAGCCAGCGAAGTACAGGCCCGCGTCGCGGCCGCCGAGCAGCGCGAGCATGACGCCGCCGAAGCCCAGCGCGATGGCCAGCCAGCCGATCGAGTGCAGGGTGGCCTTGCGGGCGGACATGCCGGCGCCGCGGCTCTCGCGGCGGGCGAGCCAGAGGTCAAAGGCCAACAGGATGGCCAAGGCGCCGATGAGGGCGATCCACTTCATGATGAGACGGGTCCTTTCGCGGGTCGATGACTCGCGAAGGTTTGACCGCCTCTGAGGTGAGGCCGCGCGCTCCGGGTGGGCTCATGGGAGCCGACCGTGCTGACGAAGACGCGCCGTCGGGCTACTTCCCTTCGACACGACGAGGATAACAATGACAAGGGGCACCCACGATGGGGTGCCCCTCGGCGCTGCGGGTTTCGCCCTCTGGGCGAACACCCGCGGGTGAACCTCGCCCTCTGGGCGAGGTTCGCCAGCTACTTGAGCTCGACGGACCCGCCGGCCTCCTCGAGCTCCTGCTTGAGCTTGTCGGCCTCGTCGCGCTCGATGCCCTCCTTGATGGGCTTCGGAGCCTCGTCGACCAGCGCCTTGGCCTCCTTCAGGCCCAGGCCGGTCGCGGCACGCACGACCTTGATGACCTGGATCTTCTTGTCGCCGGCGGCGGTGAGGACGACGTCGACCGTCGTGGACTCCTCCTCGGCGGGGCCGGCGTCGCCGCCCCCGGCCGGAGCGGCCGCCGCGACGGCCGTGGCCGACACGCCGAACTCCTCTTCGAGCGCCTTGATGCGCTCAGAGAGCTCGAGCACGGAAATGCCCTTGAGCTCCTCGATCCACTCTGCGGTGCTGCTAGCCATGTCAGTTACTCCTGGGTCTCGGTGGGCTCGTCAGAGTCCGCGGCAGCGGGCTCCTCCGAAGACGCAGCAGGCTCGACGGCCTCCGCATCCTGGGTTTCAGTGGTGGTGGTGTCCTCGGCCTCGGCGGCGACTGGCGCCTCCTCGACCTCGGGGGCGGCGGCCGCGGCAGGCGCGTCACCGGACGGAATTTCTCCGCTCTCCTTCTTCTCCAGCACGCCGCCGAGCGCGATAGCCAAGCCGGACACGAGGCCGTTGAGGCTCCGTGCCAGGCCGGTGATCGGCGAGGCGACGATCCCGACGAGCTGGCCGTAAAGGACCTGGCGCGAGGGAAGCTTGGAGATGGCGGTGATCTGCGCCGCGTCAAACGCGGCGCCGTCCATGATGCCGCCCTTGAACGGCAGCAGCTCGCCGCCGGTCGACTTCTGGAAGTCGGCGATCACCTTCGCGGCCGCGGCGGCGTCGCCGCGGACGAACGTCAGCGCCGTCGGACCCTCGAGGAGGCTCTTGAGGGCCTCCGCGTCGGCCTGATCGGCTGCACGCTCGGTGAGCGTGTTCTTGACGACGCGGAACGTCGCGTCGGTCTCACGGAGCTTGCCACGGAGCTCAGCGACCTGCGCGACCGTGATGCCGCGATAGTCGACGGCGAAGACCGCCTCTGACTCCTGGATCTGCTCGGCGATCTCTGCGACCGCCGTTGCTTTCTGGTCCCTGTTCACGGGCCTCCTCTGCCGGGCTTAGTTGTGGATCCGCGATCCACGTGCCGGCGGTCTCAGGACGGCCTCGGATGTCGAACGTGATTACGCGGCCGAAGCCGCGGTCTCAGCGTTCTCCAGTCCGAGGATGTCGCGGGTACGGGACGGGTCGACCTTGATGCCCGGGCCCATCGTCGATGCGATGGTGACCGTGCGCAGGTACCGACCCTTGGCGGCCGAGGGCTTCGCGCGGATGAGCTCCTCGATGACGGCCGCGTAGTTCTCGAGCAGTGCCTGCTCGTCAAAAGAGGTCTTGCCGATGTTGAGGTGGACGATCGCGGTCCGGTCGGTGCGGTACTCGACCTTGCCGGACTTACTCTCCTCCACGGCCTTGGCCACGTCCATCGTGACCGTGCCGACCTTCGGGTTGGGCATCTTGCCCTGCGGGCCGAGGATGCGGCCGAGGCGACCGACGATGGGCATCATGTCCGGCGTCGCGATCGCGACGTCGAAGTCGGTGAAGCCCTCTTCGATCTGCTTGGCGAGGTCCTCGGCGCCAACGACGTCGGCGCCGGCGGCGGTCGCCTCCTCGGCCTTCGGACCACGCGCGAAGACCGCGATCTTGACGTCCTTGCCCAGGCCGTTGGGCAGCGCGATGGTGCCGCGCAGCTGCTCGTCGGCGTGACGAACGTTGAGGCCCGTGCGCACGTGGACTTCGACGGACTCGTCGAACTTCGCACGCTTGAGGTCCTTGACGAGCTTGATCGCCTCGGCGGGCAGGTACTCGTGCTCGCGGTCGATCTTGCCCTTGACTTCTGCGTAGTTCTTGCCGTGCTTGGCCATGATCTAGACGACCTCGACGCCCATGCTGCGGGCCGTGCCCGCAATGATCTTGCTCGCCTGATCGAGATCGTTTGCGTTCAGATCAGCGAGCTTCTTCTCGGCGATCGCCCGGACCTGGTCCTTGGTGATCGTGCCGACCTTGTTGCGGTGCGGCTCGCCGGAGCCCTTCTCGAGGCCGATGGCCTGCTTGATGAGTACCGCGGCGGGCGGCGTCTTGGTCACGAACGTGAACGAACGGTCTTCAAAGACCGTGATCACGACCGGGATGATCGTGCCGGAGTCCTGCTGGGTCTGGGCGTTGAACGCCTTGCAGAACTCCATGATGTTGATGCCGTGCTGACCGAGCGCGGGGCCGACCGGCGGTGCCGGGCTGGCCTGTCCGCCGACAGCCTGCAGCTTGATCTGGGTGAGGACTTTTTTCGCCATGCTAAATCTTTGCCTTCTGCGTCTTGCTAGCTACGAGAAACGATGTTTCGCCTGAACGCGGCGACGTCACAGCTAGATCTTCTTGACCTGGTCGAAGCCCACCTCGACGGGCGTCTCTCGACCGAAAATGGATACCAGCACCTTCAGCTTCTGCGCGTCCTGGTTGATCTCCGAGATCTCACCCGAGAAGTCCGAGAGCGGTCCGGAGATCACCTTGACCGACTCGCCGATGGAGAACTGCGCCTTCGTGGCGACCTTCTGCGCGACCTCGCGGTGCAGCAGGCGGTCGACCTCGGGCTGGGTGAGTGGGACGGGCTCGTTGGAGGCACCGACGAAGCCGGTGACGCCGGGCGTGCCCTTGACGAGCTGCCACGAGTCCTCGTTGAGGTCCATGTTGACCAGCACGTAGCCGGGCATGGTCCGCTTCTCTTGCGAGACCTTCTGCCCGTCCTTCATCTCCGACACGGTCTCGGTCGGGACCACCACAGAGCGAATCGCGCGACGCTGCCCGAGGGAGCTCGCACGATGCTCAAGGTTGGACTTGACCTTGTTCTCGTGTCCGGAATAGGTGTTGACGACGTACCAGCGATACATGGAGTTGAGTTCGTGCCCGGCTCTAGATGATGAAGTTGACGAGCTTCTGCGCGGCCCAGTCAGCCACGCCGAGGTAGGCGCCCGCGACGATCACGAAGCCGATGACGACGCTCGTGGCCTGAAAGACCTGCCGGCGGTCCGGCCACTGCACCCGCTGCAGCTCGGCCCAGGAGGCGCGCAAGAACTGCAGGAAACGCGGCCCGCCCTTGACCGGATGCGCGGTCTGGCGCCCACCGGTGCGAGCAAGCTCCCGATCGTCGGCGTCGATGTCGCCGTCGTCATCGAGGTCGCCGACCGGCTCGCTCATCTGACGCGTCAGCTCGTCGTCGGGATCATCGCTCGCGTCGCCGTTGGCGCCGCTGACCAGGCTGGCTTCGAACTCCTCGACCTCGCCCGAGGCATGATCGAGCGAGCCCGGAATGTTCTCCCGGTGCAGCTCGGTCGGCTCGGAGGGCTCGTGCGGGTCGTCCCCACTTTTGGTTCGGTCAGCCATGGTGCGATGCCGCAGGGACCTAGCGGGTCTCCCGATGGCTCGTCTGACAGCGGCACCACTTGCAGAACTTCCGCAGGGTGATGCGGTCAGGCGTGTTGCGCTTGCTCTTATTCGTCTGGTAATTGCGGCGCTTGCAATCCTCGCAGGCGAGGGTCACGGCAATGCGCACGTCTCCGCGGGCCATAACGGGCTCCCGTCGAGGGTGAACTGAGGAAAGTTGGTTCGACTGCTCTTGACCCGGGGCAAAGAAACGACTCGCCCCGGAGCGAGTCGACCTCGCAGGATAGCGCTCTTGAGCTCCTGAGGGAGCGCGATGGTTCGGGTCTGGAGCTAAGCCCGTGCCGAGGCGGCAGGGTCCAGGCGGGTCATTTGCACGGAGGCCTCGAGATCGGCCCGTGCGGTGCCGCGATAGACGCCCTTGATCGGCGGCACGTCGCCGTAGCGGCGGCCGTGGCCGATCTTGACGTGGGTCTCCCCCGCCAGACGTCGGTTGGTCGGATCGGCGCCGACCCAGATCGGCTCGCCGCGACCGCCGGTACCGGGCAGCAGCGCCTCCAGCCAGGCGTGCGTCTGGACCTCGACCGATGCGGTGCCGCCGTCCTCGGGCGCGCTGAAGAGGTAGCCGCTGACGTAGCGCGCGGCGATGCCGTTGCGCCGCAGCAGCACGAGCGCGAGGTGCACGAAGTCCTGGCAGACGCCGGCGCCGGCGTCGAGCAGGTCCTCGATCGTCGAGCCGACGTAGGTGACGCCGGGGCGATAGGCGAAGCGGTCGGGGATCAGCTCGTTGAGCCAGCGCAGCGTGGCCAGCGGCGTGCGTGCGCGGGCGATGTCGAGCAGGTCGGCGAGCACGGTGTCGTCGGGCTCGTCGTCGGCCGCGAGCAGGAACTCGCCGGCCGCCTCGGCGTAGGTCTCGCCGTCGAGGTGCTCCCACGGCGCCTCGGGTGCCTCGGGCGGCTCGGAGGTCACGACACGGGCGCGCACGTCGATGGTCATGTGGTCGTGGGGCCGGGCGACCCCGAACTCCATGACCTCGGTGCCGAAGTAGTCGACGTGGCGATGGATCCGTGCCTCGGGATCCAGACGCACGTGGAACTCGTCGCAGCGCTGCGACGACGTCGTCGCCGGCCGCACACGCAGCGCGTTGAGGTTGTCGGTGACCGGCGACTCGTACTTGTAGGAGGTGCAGTAGTGGATGTCGTAGTTCACGCGACCACGGTCCCGGTTGCCGCGCCGGCGCCGGCGAAGTAGCGCTCGGCGATGTCGGCGTCGATCAGCGCCAGCTCTGACTGGACCAGGGAGCTGGCCTCGGCCAGGTTGCCATCCTCGGCGGCGGCGCGCCCCCGGAACTCGAGGTCGGCGGCCAGGCGGCTGAGGCGCAGCACGGGCTCGGAGCTGCGCGGGGCCTCGTCGGCGTCGGCCAGCGCGCCGTGGACGGCGTCGACCGAGGCGGCGACGGAGTCGGGGTAGGCGCGCTCGTAGAGCAGGAAGCGCGCGACCGGGCCGGCGTTGGGCGGTGCGGGCACCGCGCGGCGGAAGGCCTGAAAGCCGCCGACGGCCTGCAGCAGCGCCAGCGCCTGGCCGTCGCGCACGCCATCGGTGCTCTCGGAGTGCTCGCCTGGCGCGGGCATCGCGACGCGCAGCATCCGCAAGACCATGTCGGCCGACTCGATCCGGCCGCCGGCGACCAGGAAGGCGCGTGCCTCGTCACGCAGCATCGTTCGGCTGTTGAGCCCCCAGAAGAGCGCACTGCGTTCCTTGACGTACTGGAAGACGCTGTAGGGCCCCATCTGCATCCGGCCTTCGAGGTCGCCGGCGCTCAGGGCCAAGTGCGTGGTGTTGACCGCCTCCCACATCTCGGCGGAGATGACGTCGCGCACGGTGCGTGCGCCCTCGCGCGCACGGGCGACGCACGAGATGACCGAGGCGGGCTCCTCGCGCGTGAGCGTCATGCGGTTGAGCACCTCGTCGCGGCGGACGGGCCGCCCGTCGGCCTTGGCGCCCATGATCGCGAGGATCGAGCCCCAGCCGAGGCGCACGCCGGAGGGGTCGTCGGGCCGGCCCTGGAGGCTGGCCTGAAAGACGCCGTCGAGCATCCGGGCGGTGTGCTCGGCGCGCGCGACGTTGCGGCCGAGCCAGAACAGCTCCTGGGCGATGCGCGACAGCATCTAACGACGGCCCACTTCGCGGCGGTCCTGGCGCCCGACACCGGCCTGACGTTGTTGTTGCTGTTGCTGCTGCCCCGTCCACTCGCTGCCGTAGCGCAAGCCCGGCATCGTCGTGGGGACGATGTCGTGCAGCGCGGTGTCGCCCTCGCGGACGCTGCCCGCGCCGGTGTCCTCTTCCAGCACCCACGTGTCCTTAGAGCCGCCGCCGCGCGAGGAGTTGACGATCATCGAGCCTTCGGTGAGCGCGACACGCGTCAGGCCGCCGGGGACGATCCTGATCGTCTCGCCGAAGACGGCGAAGGGCCGGAGGTCGACGTGGCGGGGTGCGAGCGAGCCGTCGGGCATGACGGTCGGGACCGTGCTGAGGTTGACGACCTCCTGGGCGATCCAGCGCTCGGGCTGGGCGCGGATCACGTCGGCGAGGCCGTCGAGCGCCTCCTTGCTCGTGCTCGGGCCGATGAAGACGCCTTTGCCCCCGGACTCGCCGGTCGGCTTGAACACCAACTCGTGGCGGCGGGCCAGCGCCGTCTCGCGCTGGGACTCGTCGGCCATCAGGTAGGTGCGGACGTTGTCGAGGATCGGCTCCTCCCCGAGGTAGAACCGGATCATCTCGGGCACGTAGTGGTAGACGGCCTTGTCGTCGGCGACGCCGGTGCCCAGCGCGTTGGCGATCGCGACCGTTCCCGCGCGGTAGGCGCGCACGAGGCCGGGGACGCCGAGGAGGCTGTCGGGACGGAACTCCAGCGGGTCGACGAAGTCGTCGTCGAGGCGGCGGTAGACGGCGTGGACGCGGCGCAGCCCGGCCGTGGTGCGCATGTAGAGGACATCGTCGCGGACGACGAGGTCGGAGGCCTCGACGAGCTCGACGCCCATCTGGCGGGCGAGGAAGGCGTGCTCGAAGTAGGCCGAGTTCATCGGGCCGGGCGTCCAGACGACGACGGTCGCCTCGTCTTCGGCCGATGGCGCGACGCTGCGCAGACCGGCGAGCAGCAGTTGCGGGTAGTGGTCGACGGGCCGGACACGGTGGTGCTGGAAGAACTGCGGCACCAGGCGGGTCATCGCGACGCGGTTCTCCAACACGTAGGAGATGCCGCTGGGCGTGCGGACGTTGTCCTCCAGGACCTTCCACGAGCCGTCGGCGTCGCGGACCAGGTCGCAGCCGGCGACGTGGCAGTAAACGCCGCCGGGCGGCCGCACGCCGTGCGCGGCGCGGGCGAAGTGCGAGCGGCTGACGATCAGCCGCCAGGGCACGATCCCGGCCCGGACGATCTCGCGCTCGTGGTAGACGTCGTCGATAAAGCGGTTGAGCGCGCGGATGCGCTGCATCAGCCCGCGCTCGATGTGGTCCCACTCGCGGGCGGGCAGGATCCGCGGGACGAGGTCGAGCGGGAACGGGCGGTCCTTGACGGGGCCGTCCTCGCCGGTGGCGTCGAAGGTGATGCCCTGCTGGACGAAGATCGCGTCGCGGCGATGGCCGGCGGCGGTCAGCAGCTCGGGCCCCAGGCGGGCGATCTCGGCCGCGAGCGAGATCGCGTGGGAGCGCGGCGTCCCGTCGGGGCCGAAGACCTCGTCGAAGTACCCGGAGGGCGGCCGGTAGGCAGGGGTATCGGTGACCAAGTTGGACAGGATGATGATCCTCTACCCAATCCGGGACGGCGTGTATGGATCTGCGTCGAAATCGGACGGGTCGCTGATGTACGCACGGTCGAGTTCGGCTGTGGGTAGCGTGAAGCAATCCAGTGGCGCTAGCATGGAGGCGATGCTTGGTCGGACCTATGAATCGCAGCGCTGCTCGGTGGCTCGAACGCTCGAGCTGGTGGGTGAGCGCTGGACCCTGTTGATCATCCGCGACGCCTTCCTCGGCGTCCGGCGCTTCGGGGATTTCGCCGACCGCCTCGGCGTCGCGCGCAACGTGCTGCAGGACCGGCTGGAGCGGCTGGTCGAGGCCGGAATTCTCGAGCGGGTGCCCTACCAGGAGCGTCCGCTGCGCCACGAGTACCGCCTGACCGAGATGGGCCGCGACCTGTGGCCGTCGATCGTCGCGCTGCTCCAGTTTGGCGATAAGCACCTCGTCGGCGACGAGGGCGCCCCGATGCTGCTGCTGCACCGCGACTGCGGCGGCGAGATGGACGAGCGGCGTGTGTGCCGCACCTGCGGCAAGCCGATCGAGTTGCGCGACGTCGAGCCCGTGCCCGGGCCCGGTGGCGCGAAGATGCCCGCCGCCGCGTAGATGCCGGCCCGCCCACCCGCCGCGCTCGTCTTGGAGCATGAGGCGGATGCACCCGTCGGGCTGCTAGGCGACTGGGCTGGTGCGCGCGGGATCACCTTGGAGGTCGTCGGGACCGAGGGACCGCTGCCGGACCCCGGCGGCCGGCCGTTCGTGGTGTCGCTGGGCTCGGAGGCGTCGGCGTTTGACGATGCCGTTCCGTGGCTGGCGGCCGAGCGGGCGGTGCTCGATCGCGCGCTGCAGGCCGGGATCCCGATCCTCGGCATCTGCTTCGGCGGCCAGCACCTGGCCCGTGTACTGGGCGGCGTGGTCGCCCCGGCATCGCGGCCCGAGGTCGGCTGGCTCGATGTCGAGACGCTCGTGCCCGAGGTCGTCCCGGGCGGCCCGTGGCTGCAATGGCATCGCGACGCGTTCACGCTGCCGCCGGGCGCGGAGCTGCTGGCCCGCTCGCCGGTCTGCGTGCAGGCGTTTCGGCGCGGGCCGCACCTCGGCATTCAGTTTCACCCCGAGGTGACGCCGGCGATCGCGGAAGGCTGGGCGCGCGACTACCCGGAGTCGATGGCGCGCGCCGGCACCGACCTGGCGACGGTGCGCGCCGGTGGCGAGGCCCACGCGGCGGGCGCCTGCGTGCGCGCCTTCGCCCTCTTCGACGCGTTCCTGGCCTCCGCGCGCGCAACGCCTCGCATGCCGGTAGAGGTGCTCGGGTAGCTCCCGAGCACGATGACCGAGATCTCAACAGGACCCGACGGGCGCGCCGATGTGCGCCAGCGACCGGCCGGCGAGCTGGTCAAGGACCTCACAGCGCAGGTGTCGACGCTGGTCCGCCAAGAGCTCGAGCTGGCCAAGGTCGAGCTGACCGAGAAGGGCAAGCAGGCCGGGATCGGCGCCGGGATGTTCGGCGGCGCCGGCCTCTTCGCGCTCTATGGCGTGGGCGCACTGGTCGCCACCGCCATCCTCGCCTTGGCAACCGCCGTTGACGGCTGGCTGGCGGCGCTCATCGTCGCGGTCGTGCTGTTCGCGGCCGCCGGCGTGCTGGCGCTGCTGGGCAAGGCGCGGGCCAAGAAGGCCGTGCCCCCGGTGCCCGAGCAGGCGCTTGAGACCACCAAGGAGGACGTGCGCTACACCAAGGAGCACGTCGCCGAGGCCCGCCATCACCACGAGGTGACACGATGAGCGACACCCGCTCCTCCGAGGAGATCCGCGCCGACATCGAGCACACGCGCGAGGAGCTGGCCGACACGGCGGCCGAGCTGGCCCAGCGCGCCGACGTCAAAGCACGCGCGCACGACAAGGTCGAAGAGACCAAGGCCAAGGTGTCGCACAAGGTCGACGAGGCGAAGGCCCGGCCTCAGCGGCTCGGGCTCGCCGCCGCCGTGGTCGGCGGCCTGGTCGTCGGGCTTGTCGTCCTGCGGCGGCGACGCTAGCCGTCGTCGACCATCCCCTGCAGCGGGCCGAGCAGCCGGCGTGCGCGCTTAGAGACGCCCGGGAGAGCGATGAGGCGGTGCGTCGGCGGCTCGCCGCCTTGGCGGCGGCGCAGCTGCTCCATCGCGATCGGGCGCCAGCGGTCGTCGACCACGCTGGCGGGAGCGAGGTCGCGGATCGCCTCCTGATCGACCTCGAGATGCTCGGCCCACAGCCGCTCGCGCGTGGCCCGGGCCAGCATCGCATCGTCGGTCACGACGTTCAGCTCGGTGTCGTTGAGCAAGGAGTGGGCGTTGAGGTTGGCCGAGCCGATCGTCAGCCAGCGGTCGTCGACGATGCCGACCTTGGCGTGGACGTAAAGCGGATCGTCGCGGCTGCCGGTCCGTGAGCGGATCGTCGTCGCGAGGAAGTGGGAGTTGCCCGTGTCGTCGGCGTCGGCCAGCACGGCAAGTTGGCCGCGCGTGTCGTCCTGGCCGTTGTTGGCACGGGCGGGGAGCAGGACGAGAAGTCGGAAGTCGGGCGTCGGCGGATCCTTCAGCTTGGCCACCAGCTCGTCGACGATCTCCGGCGACCAGAGGAACTGGTTCTCGAAGTAGATGTAGTCCTGGGCGGAGCGGATGGCGCGGATGTAGGACTCGAGGATCCGGAAGTCGCCCTTGGGGACCGCGTCGTACATGTCCTCAGAGACGGTGCGCACGATCTGGACGGTGCTGGTAGGCGCACCGGTGACCGGCGGGGCGACGACCGGCGGCGGCAGCGTCTCGCCACTGACTTCGCGCCAGCGCATGGTGAAGTGGTTGGCAACGTCGGCGACCGCTGGGCCCGTCAAGCGCGTCCCGACGTCATGCCAACCGAGCTTGCGGCGCGCGGGGTGCTCGGAGCTGTCGAAGCGATCACCGGCCTGATCGGTCATGTCAATGCCATTGACAAATGCGACCTCGTCGTCGATGACGATGGTCTTCTCGTGGTGACAGTGGACCGGGTGCTCGCGCGGGTCGCGGAAGGCCCGGATCCTGGTACCGCGCGTCAGCTTCTCGATCTCGACCTCGACCTCCTTGCGGGTGGGGTGAAAGAGCGGGACCGGCGACCCGGCCCAGACCATCACCCGGACGTCGATGCGCTCGGCCAACTCGGCCAGCAGCGGGCCGATCGCGATCGGATACTCGCCGCGGATGAGCTCGAAATGCGACGCGAGATGCCAGCCCGTGATGTGCACGTGGGAGCGGGCGGCCCGCAGCGCCTGCGCCATCGCGGACAGCGCGGTCGCACCATCGACTAAGACCTCCAACGTGCATCCCGGCCGCGGCGCGGGGTCACCGGAGGCAAAGAGCGTGGGCCCGGGCGGCGGATCCAGAACGCCCCCATGGCCGAGACGTCGCAGACGCCGGCGATGATGGCGCTTGACGGTCGCCTCGATGGCGGCGCCGAGTAGCGCGTCGGCACGGGCGACGGGAGCGGGAGGCATGGTGGGGGTGTGCCCAACGCGAGGCCCGTTATCACCGCGCAACGCTCAGCATCGGTCATCAACGGTGCCGCCGCCGGTCGCTCGTACCGTTGACGGGCACGGCCCCACCGGCGTACCGTACCGCGGCGATGATGCAGGTGAGCATTGCTAGAAAGATGTCAATCGACTCACCATTCCGATGGGCGACGGAGCGGTCCCGGCTGCTCGGCGTCCTCGCCGCGGCGATCGCCCTGGCGCTGGGCGCGCCGGCGGTTGCGCTCGGCGCGGTCGAGGTCGTGCCAACACTGACCGGCACTGCCGGCGACAACGGCTGGTTCACCAGCGGCGTCAGCGTCAAGTGGACGGTGTCGGGCGAGACGAGCACCACTGGCTGTGACACCCAGTACCTGACGGCCGATACGCCCGGCACCACGATCGCCTGCACTGCAACTGCCCCTGGTGACTCGGTCACGCACACCGTCACCGTGCCGATCGATCAGACGCCGCCGACCGCCGTCGCCGCGACGCCCGCGCGCCCGCCCGACCTCGGTCTGAGCTACACCACGCCGCTGCCGATCACCTGGTCGGCGACCGATGCCACGTCGGGCATCGCCACCTGCACGTCGCTGGTCTATGCCGGCCCCGACGGCCCGGCCGTCGCGCCGACCGGCACCTGCCGTGACCGTGCCGGCAACGTCAGCGCACCGCTGCCGTTCAGCTTCAGCTACGACACGACCGCGCCGCCGGCCACGCCCATCGTGGCGGCCACCGGCGCACCGACCGCCAACCAGGCGACCGCGACCGGCACGCCGAGCGCGCCGACAAAGACGAAGGCCAAGCGCCCGGCGGTGACCTGGCGCGCCCAGCCCAAGGCCAAGTACTACAACCTGCAGCTCTTCCGCAATGGCCGCAAGATCCTCAGCGCCTGGCCGACCGTCAACCACTACACCCTGAAGGCCCGTTGGCAGTTCCACGGCCACACCTACACGTTGAGCGCCGGCCGCTACCGCTGGTACGTCTGGCCCGGCTACGGCCCGCGCGCAGCCCACCGCTACGGTCGGCTCCTCGCCAAGGGCGCCGTGGCCGTCCCGAAGTCCTGAGCGCGCTAAGCGCCGCCGATGCGCGCCGGCGGCCAGTAGGTCGCAAACGCCCCGCCGACGACCCAGTCGACCGGGATCGGGCCCCAGTAGCGGCTGTCGTCGGAGTTGCCGCGGTTGTCGCCCATCATGAAGACATAGCCCTTGGGAACGGTGATCTCCTGCGGGAAGTCGCAGGTGCCCGAAGACGGGTCGCACGGCGTGATGAACGGCTCGTCGGCTTGGCGACCGTTGCGGATCGCGTGCCCGCCCTTGACCGCGATGCGATCGCCGCCGACCGCGACGACGCGCTTGATGAAGGTCTGTGAGGACTTCTCCGCGGTCGGCTTCCCGCACGGCGTCTGCGTGCCGCCACCCTGGCCACCCTGGCCGCAGACCGGCTGACTGGCGTCGGCGCCACTGGGCGGATGGAACACCAGGATGTCGCCGACCTTGGGATCGTGGCCGAGGACGCGATGCGCGAAGCGGTTGACCAGCACGCGGTCGCCGATGTGCAGCGTCGGCTCCATCGATCCGCTCGGGATCCGGTAGGGCTTGACCGCGAAGGCCTGCAGCGCGACCGCCAGCCCGATCGCGACGATGAGCAGGAACGCGGTCTCGAAGAGCGTTGATCGCCGGGCGCGCTGGAGTGCGGGCATCTGCTCATCCTAGGACGGGCGAGCCCGCGAGTCGCCACATACGCACTGCCAAATGGGCGTTAAGGCGATCGTCGCCGCGATCCAGCGCCAGCCCGGTCAGCTCCTGCACCCGCGCCAGGCGGCGGTAGAGCGTGGCGCGATGCACCTGCAGCACGCGCGCCGCCGCCGCGACGTCGCCGGCCGCGTCGAGCGTCGCCTCCAGCGCCTGCACAAGCTCGATGCCAGAGCGGGCGCCCAGGAGCGCCGGCAGCGGCGCGGGAAGACCAGGCCGGCCGGAGGCGTCCCACAGGCGCGCGACCGCCGGCCAGGAGCCGAGCTCGTCGTGGGTGGCCGCGGGCCCGAGGGTCGTGACGTGCTGCACGGCGATCAGCGTCGCGCCCGCACCCCCAAGCGCCTCGCGTGCTGCGGCGAGATCGGCGAACGGCGACGAGGTCGCGGCCTGCCCAGCGCCGGCGTCGACGAGCGCGCGGGCCAGGGCCGCCGCGTCGTGACCGCCGCCGAGGTGCGCGATCACGGTCGCAACCTCCCCGCGCACGCGCCAGACGAGGTCGTCGGCCTGCCAGCGCCGCCGCGCGCGCTCGGCGACCTCGGCCGCATCGGCACCCTCGGTCAGCGCCACGGCGAAGGCCGCGCCACGCGTCCAGCCCTGTCGCGCAGCGAGCTCGCCGGCCGCCCGAGCGCGGATCGCCGCATCGGGATCGTCGAGCAGCTCGGCGAGCAGCGCCGCGATCCGGGCGTGCGCCTCGCCGCCGCCCGCGCGCTGGGTCCAGAGCGTGGTCCCGGCCTCGCGGGCGCTCGCGGCGAGGGTTGTGCGCTGGGCCGCGTCAAGGGCGATCGGCCCCGGGATCACCCAGAGGAAGCCGAGCAGCAGGCCGTCGTGGCGGACCGGCGCGCAGGTGCGCACGCCCATCTCGATCGCCGCGTTGGCCGGCGTGTCGACGACGTCGCCGGCACGCTCCAGACCGAGCGTGTCGAGCCACGCGACGACGTCGGGCGGTGCCGCGCGGGCGAGGATCGAGGCTTGGCGGACGCGATCCTCGAGCTCGGTGTGGGCGCTGAACGCCAGCAGCCGCCAGCGCCGGTCCTCGAGCGCGACCGGCCGGCCGAGGGTGTCGGCGAGGTCGTCCACGAGATCCTGCAGCTCGACGGCCATCAGCGACGACGATACGCCCTGCGACAGCTGTCGCAGGCTTGGCCGCCAATCGAGACGCGCGGGTGCTGCTGGAAGCCGCGCGCGCCGGGAACATCGCAACCATGCTGATGGACGCCGACGCAACCCACGGCCTCGAGCCGGCGATCACGACGATCGGCCGTGAGCTCGTCGCCGCGATGCCCGCCGCGCGCCACACCCCGCGTGCGGCGATCGAGCGCCGGATCATGGGCGCGATGGTCGACGACCCCGAGCTGCGCGCCGCGGTCTTTCGCTTCGTCGACGTGCGCCCGGCCTGCGCGGATCCGGGCGACCTGGCGCGCCACCTGAGCGAGCTGCTGAGCGAGGCCCAGGACTCCCCGCTGGCCCAGCGCGGTGCGGCGCTCGCCGGCGGCGCCCTCACCAAGCGCCCGGTCGCCCACGCGGCCGCGGCAGGCGTCCGGCAGATGGCGCAGCGGTTCATCATCGGCGCCGACGCCACCGACGCGCTGCCGGCCGTCGAGCGGATGTGGCGCGACGGCGTCGCGACCACGATCGACCTGCTCGGCGAGGCGACGGTCACCGAAGCGGAGGCCGACTCCTACGCCGATCGCTGCGAACTGGCGTTGCGCACGCTGCACGCGGCGTCGCTGCGGTGGCCGGCGCGACCGCTGTTGGAAGCCGATCGTGCGGGCGCGATCCCGCGCGTCAACTTGTCGGTGAAGGTCTCGGCGCTCACGCCGCTGCTGCGCTCCAACGCGCCCGAGCGCGGCATCGCCGGCGCGCAGGTACGCCTGCGCCACCTGCTGCGCGTCGCCCGCGAGACCGGCGCGCACCTGCATGTCGACATGGAGTCCTTCGACACGCGCGAGGCCGTGACCGAGCTGACGCTCGGGCTGCTGAGCGAGCCGGAGTTCGCCGATGGCCCGTCGGCCGGCATCGTCCTGCAGGCCTACCTGACCGAGTCGCCCGCGCACCTCGATCGCCTCCTGGATTGGGCCCGCACGCACCCGCGAGCGCATCCGTTCACCATCAGGTTGGTCAAGGGCGCCTACTGGGACCATGAGACCGTGGAGGCCGTCCAGCACGGCTGGAGCTCCCCGGTCTTCACCGAGCGCCGTGTGTGTGACCGCAACTTCGAGGAGCTGACGCGCCGGCTCGTTGACGCACAGCCTGCTGTTCGTGCCGCAATCGCCTCGCACAACCTGCGCTCAATCGCCCACGCCGCCGCCTACGCCGACGCCCGCGGCGCCGATCTCGAGCTGCAGGTCCTGCGCGGCCTCGGCGATGAAACGCAGGCCGCGCTGCTGAGCGCCGGGCGCCGCGTGCGCGCCTACTGCCCGATCGGCGACCTCGTGGCCGGGATGGCCTACCTCGTGCGTCGGCTCCTGGAGAACACCAGCAACGACTCCTTCTTGCGCGCCCAGGCCGAGGGCGTCGACCTCACCACCCTCTTGGAGCAGCCATGAGCGCCACGAAAACCGCCGAATTCGTCAACGAGCCGCTGCTGGAGCTGCGCCGCGGCGAGGTGCGCACCGCCGCGACCGCCGCGCTGGCCGCGCTCGACGCCCAGCTGCCGCTGGAGGTCCCGATGCTGATCGGGACCGAGCTGGTCGGCGGCGAGGTGTTCGCGTCGGTCGACCCCGGGGCGCCCGAGCGCGTCGTGGCGCGCGCCCATGCCGCGACGGCGGGGTACGTCGAGGCGGCGGTCGGGCGTGCCGTCGAGGGTCAGCACGCGTGGTCATCACGCAGCGCTTGCGAACGTGCAGCGGTGCTGCGGGGCGCTGCTGCGCTGCTGCGCGACCGCCGGCTGGAGCTCGCCGCGCTCGCCGTGCGTGAGTGCGGCAAACCCTGGCCGGAGGCCGACGGCGACGTCTGCGAGGCCATCGACTTCTTGGAGTACTACGCCGCCGGCGCCGAGACGCTGGACCGCGGCCGCGCGCTGATCCAGCTCCCCGGCGAGCGCAACACGATGCGCTACGTGCCGCGCGGCGTCACCGCGGTGATCGCGCCGTGGAACTTCCCGCTGGCGATCGCCGCCGGCATGACCAGCGCCGCGCTGGCGACCGGCAACGCGGTGATCTTGAAGCCTGCCGAGCAGGCGCCCGCGTGCGCCAAGGCCGTCGTCGACGCGCTCCACGCCGCCGGCGTCCCACACGACGCGCTCTCGCTGCTGCCCGGCGGCGATGAGCCGGGCAGAGCGCTGGTGGCTGACCCACGCGTCCACACGATCGTCTTCACCGGCTCGTGCGCCGCTGGGCTCTCGATCCTGGAGCGCGCCGCCAAGGTGCAGGACAACCAGTTCCACATCAAGAAGGTCATTGCCGAGATGGGCGGCAAGAACGTGGTGATCGTCGATGCCGACGCCGACCTCGACGACGTCGTTCCCGCATTGCTCTCCAGCGCCTTCGGCTTTGCCGGCCAGAAGTGCTCGGCCGCCTCGCGCGTGCTCGTGCACACGCAGGTGGCCGACGCGCTGGCACAGCGGCTGAGCGGCGCGATCCGCACGCTGCAGGTCGGCCCGGCCGACGACTTCGCCACCGACGTCGGACCGGTCATCGACGCCGAGGCCCAGCAGCGGGTGCGCCGCTATGTGGCCGAGGGCGCCGCAACCGCCGCGCACGTCGCGACGGCGGGCGACGAGTTGCCGAAGGGCAACGGCTTCTACGTCGCGCCGACGCTGCTGGTCGGGCTGGCCGACGCGCATCCGGTGATCCAGGACGAGATCTTCGGCCCGGTGCTGGCGCTGCAGTCGGTGGCGTCAATCGAGGAGGCGTGCTATCGGGTCGACGCCTCGCGCTTCGCCCTGACGGGCGGGCTCTTCTCGCGGTCGCCACGAACGGTCGAGCTGGTGTCGGAGCGCACGCCCGTTGGCAACCTGTATGTCAACCGAGAGATCACCGGAGCGATGGTCGGCCGCCAGCCGTTCGGCGGCGGGCGGTTGTCAGGGACCGGCCCGAAGGCCGGCGGCCCCGACTACCTGCTGCAGTTCGTCGAGGCACGAACGGTGACCGAGAACACGGTCCGCCACGGCCTAGTGGTCTGACGAGCGGCGGGTGACGAGGCCGAAGACGGCGTAGTCGGCACCGGGCGCAAACGGCCAGCGCCAGAGCGCCATGTGCGTGATGTGTGCGCCGGCGCGCTCGGTCGCCAGCCACGGGTCACAGCCGTAAGGCAGGCGGCCGCGACGCGCGAGGTGCAGCGCCGACGCGGGGTCGGGCGCCGCGAGCACGTCGTCGAGCGTGAACGGCTGGCGGTGGCCGTCCCACCAGCCGAGCAGGTCGTGGAGGATCACAACCGTGCCGCGAGGTGCCGAGGCGTGCAGCCGGGCGACGACGCCGTCGGTGATCCGCTGACCGTCGCGCAGGAGCACCGTGTCGATCTCGGCACCCGTCAGCGTGCCCGCGGCCTTGAGCGCCGGGTAGAGCAACTGGGTGAGGACGAGGTCGCAGACGACGACGTCGTAGGGGCCGTCACCGATCGGCGCGGCCGGTACCGCGACGGCCTCCGACGCGCCCGCGAGGACCGCGTCGGCCGCGCCGCCCGTTACGTCTTGCACGAGCGCGCGGGCGGCGATCGTCCTGCGCCGCGCGCCCGCCAGCGCCCGCGCGTCGACGTCGATCAGATCCAGCCGGCCAGCACGGCGCGCCAGGCGGCGCAACGGGAGGTCGTCGCCGTTGCCGGCCCCGACGACGGCGACGCGCGCACCGCGCGCGACCTCCCCGTCCAGCAGCGCCCACGCCGCCGCCCGGGCAGGCTTCCAGCGCCGCCGCCGGGCGCCGTCGCCGCGCGCGTTGTTGGCCGCGTTGGCGGCCAGGACCGTGGTGGCGCTCACGCCGACAGGTGCCGGTGGCTGTCGGTGCGGTGGCGCGCCTGGCCCATGCGGCGAAGCGTACGTCGCGCGCGTTGGAGGCCACCCCGCAGCGCGGCCATTTCAGGAAACCCGCGCCACAACCGACCCTCGTTGCACACCGATGTCCCACCGACGCCTCCTCCCCACTCCCACCGATCTCACGGCGCCGCCCGGGCGCTGGCGCTGGGTGCTGCTCGCGACGATCGTCGGCGTGACCGCGATCGCCCTGCTCAGCGCGCTGCATGAGCGTGAGCAGACCGCGCGCCGCGCCGAGACGCAGGCCACCCTCTTTGCCACCGGGCTGCGCGATTCGGTGGGCGAGCTCACCGTCTTTGCCCAGACGATTCCCCAACGTGACCTGGCGGCAGCGCTGCGCCCGGTCATCGCCGCCACCGCGACCACGGCCGCGCAGCGCATCGACCGGCTCGACGCCGTCCTGGGCCACGACGCCCGCACCCAGCGACTTCGCGCGCAGCTGCAGGAGATCCGACGGCTGACCGCGTCCAGCGGCGGCCCGCCGACGTTTTCCCCGAAGGTCACCGCGACCACCGACGCCATGGCAAGCAACGCCGACGCCATCGCCCACACCGAGCACGCGCGGGCCACGCTGATCGCCCGCGAGGGCATGACCGGCAGCGCGCTCGTGGTCGTCCTCGCGCTGGGGCTCGTCGTCTTCGTCCTATTGCGCGCGCAGCGTCTCCTCCATGCCGCCGGCCAGCGACAGACGGCCGAGCTCCAGCGGCTCGCCGACGGCGACCCACTCACGGGGCTCGCCAATCGCCGCCGGCTCGCCGAGGACCTCGCGACGCTGGCACCACAGGTCTCAGCAAGCGCCCCGGTGCAGGTGATGATCTGCGACCTCGACGACTTCAAGGGCCTCAACGACCGCCTCGGCCACGAGGCGGGCGACCGGCTGCTCATCGACGTCGCCCAACGGCTGCGCACCGCCACGAGCGCCGACGGCAACGCCTACCGCCTCGGCGGTGACGAGTTCTGCGTGATCTCGCATCCCGGCCGAGATGTCGCCAGCCGTGTCGGCGACGCGCTCCTGGGCCGCGGTGCCGACCCGGTCCACGGCAGCGCCGGGATCGCGCTGTGGCCGACCGAGGCGCCGAACGCGCGCGCCGCCATGCGCCTGGCCGACGAGCGGATGTACGCCGCCAAGGACGAGGCTCGCGGCAGCGCGACCGCGACGGCGCTGAGCAGCTAGCTGGTCAGCCCAGCAGCGCGGCGGGATCCTCGAGCAGCGCCCGCACGCGCCCGAGGAAGGACGCCGCGTCGGTGCCCGAGACGATGCGCTGGTCGGCGCTGAGCGTGAGCGTCAGGACCTGACGCGCGACCGCCGCGCCATCGCGCAGCGCGACCCGCTCGGTGGCCGCGCCGACCGCGAGCGTCGCGGCCTGGCCGGGCTGGATGATCGCGGTGAACGCGGTCACGCCGTGCATGCCGAGGCTGGAGACCGTGAACGTCGCGCCCGACAGGGCAGCGGCCGTGATCGTGCCGTCGCGAACCTCGGCGACGAACGCCGCGAGCTCCGCGGAGACCGCCGCCGCCGACTTGGCGTCGGCGTCGAAGATCGTCGGGATCACGAGCGCCTCGCCGCCACCCACCACCACACCGACGTTGGCGCGCTCGTAGTGCTGGTACTTGCCATCGGCGTAGGCGCCGTTGACGGAGCGGTGCGCGCGCAGCGCGACCCCGGCGGCGTGGACGACGGCGGCCGTGACGGTGACCTCGCCGCGGACGGCCAGCAGCGCGGTGACGTCGACCTCGACCGTCGCCTGGAAGTCGGGAATCGTCGCCTTGGACTCCGCCATCCGGCGGGCGACCGTGCGCTGGGCGCGAGTCGGCTCGATGGTCTCCACGGCACCCTTGGCACCGGCGGTGGCAGCGGGCGCGGGCGCCTCGGCGCTCATTCGCTCTCCTCGAAGTAGTCCGGGTGGACCTCCCGGATATGGGGCAGGCTGGAGAGAACCATGCGCAGGTGGTGGCGCAGCGTGGCCTCGGCGTGGTCGGGATCGCGATCGGCGACGGCGGCCACCACCTGGCGGTGCTCGGCGACCATCTCGCCGAGGTAACCCGGCTCGGGCAGGCTCAGCCGGCGCACGCGGTCGAGGTGGCCGTTGGCGCGACGGCTCAGGTGCCAGGCGATCTCGCGGCCCGAAAGCTCGCAGAGCCGGCGGTGCAGCGCGTCGTCGAGGCGATCGAAGGCGTCGGCGTCGCCAGCCTCCTGCGCGCGATCCTGGGCGGCGAGGTTGGCCTGCAACTCGGCGAGGTCCTCGGGGCGCGCGATCTCGGTCGCCAGCCGGATCGCGGCGCACTCCAGCGCCTCGCGGACGAAGGCGGCGTCCTCGACGCCCTCGTTGGAGATCAGCGTGACGAACGTCCCGAGCTGCGGGACGATCGCGACCAGGCGCTCGTCGCGCAGCCGCACCAGCGCTTCGCGCACGGGCGTGCGACTAACGCCGAGCCGCTCGGCCAACTCGTTCTCCGACAGGCGTCGCCCCGGCTCGAGCTCGGCGCTGATGATCGCCTCGCGCAGCGCGAGGTAGACCTGGTCGCGCGCCGATACGCCGGACGCGCGCTCGCCGAGGGCGATCCGCATGGTCAGAGGTATACCGAGAACGTCTAGGCCGGTGCCGTGCCCGGCCGCGGTGTGACCCGGCGCCCACCCGCGGCGCGGCGTGGCGCGGCAGCACGGGCGGGTGCCGCGGCCGGCTCGGGCGCCGGCGCGCTGACGCCGCGCTGCGCGTCGAGCGCGCGCTGGACCTGGGCGAGCCGACGCAGGAGCGCGTCGCGCTGGGCGCTGAGCTCCTCGGCGCCGAGCAGGCGCGGGCCGCGACCGCGCGCCGGCGGCAGCGGATCCCGGCGCAACGGGCTGTCGAGCTGGGGCTCGAGCTCGCACAGAATCCGATCCAGGACCGCGAGATCCTGGCGCAGCGTGCGGCGCTCGGCGGCGGCCTGGTCGGGCGCGTGGTGCGCCGTCGGCTCGGCGACATAGAGCGCGGCGGCCAGCTCGCGCGGCGCGACCCCGGCGTCCTGCGCACGCTGGGCGACCTCGTCGAGCAGCGCCGCCTGGCGCAGCTGCGTCCCGGCCCCGGCGGCGACGAACGTGCCGGAGCCGTGGCGGGTCTCCAGAAGGCCGTCGGCCTCCAATTTGGCGACGGCCGCGCGGACGGTGTTGTGGTTGACGCCGAGCTGCTCGGCGACCTCGCGCAGCCCCGGCAGACGGTCGCCGGCGCGCAGCCGGCCGGAGGCGACGGCGGCGCGCACGACCCAGTCCAGCTGGACGCCCAGCGGAACGTCCGCCGTGTGGTCGAGCGCGATCCCGGCCGCGGTGGCCCAGCTGTCCGGCATGCCAGGTTCAGGGTAGCGTTCGGGGTCACCTCCCTGTTGCCCAGAGTGCCAGCACACTGGTACTGTCGCGCGCAATGGGACTCCTCGGCGAGATCGGCGACATGATGATCCTGACCGGGAAGACGATGGTCTCGGCCGTCCGCCCGCCGTATCCGTACGGCGGCGAGTTCGCGCTGCAGTTCATGTTCGCCTTGAAGCTCTGCTGGCTGCCGCTGCTGATCACCTCGGTGTGCATCAACTACGCGGTGCCGGGGATCCAGGGCGCCGGCTTCCTCGAGCTCTTCGGGGCGGTGGACCGGCTGGGCAGCTTCTACAGCCTCGCGTCGATCCGCGAGTTCGCCCCGCTCATCTGCTCGATCATCGTCGCCGGCGTCGCGGGCACCGCGATCACCGCCGACCTCGGCGCCCGCAAGATCCGCGAGGAGCTCGACGCGCTGCAGGTCCTCGGCGTCGACCCGGTCAAGAACCTCGTCGTCCCGCGCTTCCTCGCGCTGATGATCGTGACCGCGCTGTTTGACATCTTCGCGATCTTCACCGGGGTCACCGGCGGCATGATCGCGACGCTCACCCACCACGCCCCGCTCGGGCCGTTCATGGCCACGTTCATCTCCAGCGGCACGACGACCGACGTCTGGGGCTCGCTCGTGAAGTGCACGCTCTTCGGCGCGATCGTCGCGATCGTCTGCTGCTACAAGGGGATGACCGCCAGCGGCGGCGCCGAGGGCGTCGGCCGGGCCGTCAACCAGGCGGTGGTCATCAGCCTGATGAGCGTCGCGGCGTTCAACTACGTCTTCACCCAGACGCTGCTGGCCACGCACCCGGAGATGATCGTCCTGAAGTGACCGTCGGTCACCAGGAGCGCGTGAGCCCGCCATCGACGCGCAGCGACTGACCGGTCACGTAGGAGGCGGCGTCGGAGACCAGGAAGGTCGCCGCCGCGGCGATCTCGGCCACATCGCCGAGGCGGCCGGCCGGGACCTGGGTGCGTGCGGCCTCCTGGGCGGCCTCGATCCCGCCGGCGTTGCCGGCGATCCGGTCGGTCGCGATCCAGCCGGGCAGCACGGCGTTGAACGTGACGCCGTCGCCGGCCGTCTCGCGCGCGAGCTCCTTGAACGCGGCGAGCAGGCCCGGACGGTTGGCGTTGGAGAGCTGCAGCCCCGGGATCGGCTCGACCGCTGCGCTGGAAGAGACGGCGAGCACGCGGCCCCAGCCGCGCTCGCGCATGCCGGGCAGGACGCGGCGCAGGATCGCCATCGGCGAGATGACGAGACTGCGGTGCGCGGCCTCCCACTGTTCATCGGTGAAGCCCAGCGGGTCGGCGCCGACCGGCGGGCCACCGGTGTTGGCGACGTAGATGTCGATCGGACCGAGGTCGCGCTGCACGGCGGCGACGAGGCCGTCGACCGCGCCGAGGTCATCGCTGTCGAAGGTGTAGGCCTTGCCGTGGACCGCGCCGGCGGCCGCCGCGCCGGCATCCGGATTGCGCGAGGTGACCGCCACGCGCGCGCCCTCGGCGGCCAGCGCCGCCGCGATCCCGCGCCCGATGCCGCGCGACGCGCCGGTGACCAGCGCGACCTTGCCGTCGAGTCCGAGATCCATGGCCGGAGTCTCTCAGCCGACGTAGGGCGGGCGCCGCTCGTGCCAGCGCTCGACCGACTCCAGCTGCGCGGCGAGCGCGAGCAGCCGCGGCTCGCTGCCGCCCGGTCCGAGCAGCTGCGCGCCGAGCGGCAGGCCGTCGGCGGTCAGGCCCGCGGGAACGTTGACGCCGGGCCAGCCGAGGATGTTCCAGGGCCATGCGTACGGGCAGGCGCCGACGATGACCTTGTCGGTCGCCCAGCCGCCGAGGCCGTCGATCGCGCCGACCGGCAGCGGCGGCTGCGCGGTCGTCGGGGCCAGAATCACGTCGGCGCGGCGGAAGATGCGACCGACCTGTGCGCGCAGCGGCCGCTCCAGGGCGCGCGCGAGGCCGAGCAGCGGACCGCCGACCCAGCGACCCATCGCCACGTTGTGGCGGGTACGCGGATCGAGCAGCGCGACGTCGGGCACGCGGCGCGACCAATCACGCAGGCCGACCAGCGAGCGCGGGAGGAAGGTCACGCCGATCGGGCCGTAGAAGGGGTCGTCCTCGACGATCTCGTGACCGAGACCCTCGAGGACGGTGGCCAGGCGCTCGGTCGCGGCGCGCACGCGCGCGTCGAGACGGGCGGGCGCGAGGCTGAACGGGATCCGGAAGGAGAGCGCGATCCGCAGGCGCCCGGGCGTGGCGCGGCGGGCGGACTCGGCAAACGGCTCGGCCGGCGGGCGCGGCGTGTGGCGATCGCCGGGATGCGCGCCCGCCACGGCGTCGAGCAGCAGCGCGGCGTCGTCGACGGTGCGCGCCAGCGGGCCGTTGCAGGTCAGGCCCTGGAACGCCTCGGCGTCGGGCCAGGTCGAGACGCGCCCGCGCTGGGGCTTGATGCCGACCAGATGCGTCCACGCGGCGGGAATGCGGACCGAGCCGGCGCCATCAGAGCCCATCGCCGCGGGCACGAGCCCGGCGGCGACCGCGGCAGCCGAGCCGCCCGACGAGCCGCCGGGCGTGTGGGCCAGCGACCACGGGTTGCGCGTCTGGCCGAAGGCCGGGCCTTCGGTGATCGGCCACTGGCCGAACTCGGGCGAGGTCGTCTTGCCGACGATGACGGCGCCGGCCGCGCGCAGGCGGCGGGCGACCTCGCCGTCGCACGCCTTGCCGGCGAACTCGCCGGCGCAGCCGAAGGCCGTGGTCTCCCCCGCGAGGTCCATGTCGTCCTTGATCGCGATCGGCACGCCGAGCAGCGGGGTGGTCTGGGTGGGTGGGCCCGTCTTCCGGCGGCGATCGGCCTCGGCGGCCTCGGCACGCGCGGCGTCGGCGCGAACGGTGCGAAAGGCGTTGAGGTCGGGCTGGGCCGCCGCGATGCGCTGGAGCGCCGCATCGACGAGCTCGATCGATGAGACCTCGCCGGAGGCGACCAGCGACGCTTGGCGGCGCAGGCCGGCGAAGGCGAGGCCATCGGCCTCAGAAGGTGCGGAGGTGGAGGACATTGCGCGTACCAGGGTACGGATCGACGTCCGCTCAGGACGCGGTCGAGCCGTGCCGCTCGGCTTCGTCGCGCTCCTCCTCCACCAGCTCGCGAGCCCGCTCGCGCGACTGCAGGTAGGCGCGAAAGACCTCGGCGCGCGCCGTGCGCAACTGCGCGCCCATCAGCGCCTGGGCGGCCTCGGCCTGCGCACCGCTGCGCTGCTCGTCGTGTGGCGGATCGGTCACCACTAAGCAGATACCGCGGCGGCGGCGCGCGAAACCGACACGGTCCGCGGGCGAGCGGGAACGCGTCAGTCGTTGGCGGTGACCGCGTCGAGCACCGAGGCGAAGCGCTCGCGCGCCGCCGCGCGCCGTGTCGGCACGTGCTCGGTCGGGACGTGATGGGCCGGCGGCGCGTAGCCGCGCAGGATCTGGCGGGCGACCGACTGGCGGTGGACCTCGTCGGGGCCATCGTAGATCCGGGCCGCGCGCGCGTAGCGGTACATCGCTTCCAGCGGCAGGTCGGTCGAGTAGCCGAGCGAGCCGTGGGCCTGCAGCGCGCGGTCGATCACGTCGTGCAGGACGCCCGCGCCGTAGAACTTGATCAGGCTGATCGGCGTGCGGGCCGCCGCGACGCCCTGGGTATCCATCACCCACGCCGCGTGCAAGGTCATCAACCTGGCCGCCTGCATCTGGGCCGCGGAGTCCGCGATCCAGTTCTGCACCGACTGATGCTCGCCGAGCGTCTTGCCACCGCTGACCCGGTAGGTCGCGCGCTCGCAGAGCATGTCGAAGGCCCGCTGGGCGACGCCGAGCCAGCGCATGCAGTGGTGGATGCGCCCCGGGTAGAGCCGCTGCTGGGCGATCAGGAAGCCCTCGCCCTCGGCGCCGAGCCGCTGCGTGGCCGGCACGCGCACGTCCTCGTAGACGATCTCGGCGTGGCCGCCGAGCTTGCCGAACGCCTCCCACGGATGCTCCATCGTCGGCACGTCGCGCAGGATGTTCACGCCCGGCGCGTCGGCCTCGACGAGGAACATCGTCGCGCGCTGGTGGGGCCGCGCGTCGGGGTCGGTGACGGCCATGACGATCAGGAAGTCCGCGATCGACGCGTTGGAGGAGAACCACTTGCGCCCGCTGATCACGTAGTCGTCGCCGTCGCGGACCGCGCGCGTCTTGAGCGTCGTCGGGTCGCTGCCCGCCGTGTCGGGCTCGGTCATCGAGAAGGCCGACTTCAGATCGCCGGCCAGCAGCGGCTCGAGGTAGCGCTCCTTCTGCTCGGCGGTGCCGGCCAGCGCGAGCACCTCGCTGTTGCCCGAGTCCGGCGCCTGGCAGCCGAAGGCGTTGGGGGCGAACGGCGTCGTCCCGAGCACCTCGTGCAACAACCCCAACTTGACCTGACCGTAGCCCTGACCGCCGAGGGACGGATCGAGGTGCGCGGCCCACAAGCCCTGCCGGCGCACCTCCTCCTGCAGCGGCGCGTAGATGCGGTCAAGCGCCTCCTGCGAGAGCTCGCCCACGACCGTCTCCAGTGGCCAGATCTCCTCCCGGACGAACGTGCGCGCCCAGTCCAGCTTGGCGGCGTAGTCGGGGTCGGTGCTGAAGTCCCAGGCCATGGCGCCGAGCCTACTCCGGCACGGGCCGGCGGCGGCGCGGCTCCCTGCCGGCAGGCTGCGACGGGCGCTCGCGCTGGGGCGCGCGCGGCACGGTGCGGCGGACCGGCTCGCCGACGGTCAGCGCCAGGCGCTCGCCGAAGTGCGAGATCTCCAGCCCGTCACCGCGCTGCAGCGTGTAGGTCGCGCCGGCCTCGTCGACCTCGACGTGGACGCGCCCCATGGCCACGCAGATCCGGAAGGCCAGCCGGTCCATGCCCGGCGGCAGGCGCGGCGCGAACGTCAACGCGCCGTCGTGGTCGCGGAAGCCACCGAAGCCGGCGACGAGCGCCAGCCAGCTGCCCGCCAGCGAGGCGATGTGCAGGCCGTCGCGCGTGTTGTGCTCGAGGTCGTGGAGGTCCATGAACGCGGCCTCCCCGAGGTAGTCATAGGCCAAGTCCAGGTGCCCGGTCTCGGCGGCCATGATCGCCTGCACGCAGGCCGACAGCGACGAGTCGCGGACGGTCAGCGCCTCGTAGTAGGAGAAGGCGCGGGCCTTCTCCTCCTCGGTGAAGCGATCGCCGCAGACGTAGAGCGCCATGACGAGGTCGGCCTGCTTGACGACCTGCTTGCGGTAGAGGTCAAAGTAGGGGTAGTGCAACAACAACGGGTAGTGGTCGGCGGGCGTGCCCTCGAAGTCCCAGCGCGCGTGGTGGGTGAAGCCCTCGGCCTGCATGTGGACGTCGAGGATCCCGTCATAGGGCACGTGCATGGCCTCGGCCGCGGTCCGCCAGGCGCCGACCTCGTCGGCCGCGACGTCGAGCGCCGCAGCCTCCTTGGGATGGCGGTCGACCGCATCGGCGGCGCCGAGCAGGTTCCGGCGCGCCATCAGGTTGGTGTAGGTGTTGTCGTCGCTGACGGCGCTGTACTCGTCGGGGCCGGTCACGCCGGGCAGCCGGAAGCGGCCCTTGCGGTCGTGGTGGCCGAGCGCGGCCCAGAGGCGCGCGGTCTCCACCAGCAGCGGGAGGCCGACGTCGCGCGCGAAGGCGCTGTCCTCGGTGGCATGCTGATGGCGCAACACGGCCCCGGCGATGTCGGCGCCGATGTGCATCGCCGCCGTGCCGGCCGGCCAGTAGCCCGAGCACTCGCGGCCGGCGATCGTGCGCCAGGGGAACGCGGCGCCCTCGAGCCCCAGCTGGGTCGCACGCTCGCGGGCGAGATCGAGCGTCGCCAGCCGCCAGCGCAGCGCGTCGCCGGCGGCCTCGGGCATGGTGTAGGTCAAGACCGGCAACACGAAGGACTCGGTGTCCCAGAACGCATGGCCGTCATAGCCCGAGCCGGTGAGGCCCTTTGCGGGGATCGCGCGCCGCTCGGCGCGAGCACCGGCCTGCAGGACGTGAAAGAGCGCGAAGCGCACCGCCTGCTGGAGCTCGGGGTCGCCGTCGACCTCGACGTCGGCGTCGGCCCAGAACGCGTCGAGGTAGGAGCGCTGCTCAGCGCAGAGCCCGTCCCAGCCGGTGTGGCGCACCTCGGCGAGGCTGCCGCGAGCCTGGGCGCGCAGCGACGGCAGCGCCCGCGAGCTCGACCACGAGTAGGCAAGGAACTTGAGCACGCGCAGCTTGCCGCCGGCCGGCACGTCGGCCGCGATGATCACCCGGCCCTCGTCGCCACCGGCCTCCGCGCGCGTCTCGGTGCCGTCGGGCCCGTCGACGATGTGGTCCATCGTCGCGCAGGTACCGATGCCGCTGCGCTCCAGCCGATGCACGAGCGAGACGCGCAGCTCGTCGCAGTAAGCCTCTTCGCTCTTGAGCGGCGCGCGCAGCGCGGCCGCCGCGCGCGGATCGCTCATCTTGGGGTCGGTCTGACCATCCTCGTTGGCCACCAACTCGCTCTGGATCACCAGCCGGGCGCCGTCGCCGAGCGCCTCGACCTCATAGAGGATCGCCGCGGCACCGCGCTGGGTCAGCGAGACCAGCCGCGTCGAGGTGATCCGTACCTCGGCGCCGGCCGGCGAGCGCCAGTGGACGTGCCGACGCAGGACGCCGGCGCGGAAGTCCAGGACGCGCTCGTGATGGAGCAACTCGCCGTAGCGGACGTCGAAGAGCTCGTCGTCGACGTGCAGGCGCAGCAGCTTGCCGTCGGTGACGTTGACCACCGTCTCGCCGGCCTCGGGGTTGCCGTAGGCGCTCTCGGCGTAGGGCAGCGGACGGACCTCGTGCAGGCCGTTGAGGTAGGTGCCGGGGAGGCCGTAGGGCTCCCCCTCGTCGAGGTTGCCGCGCATCCCGATGTGCCCGTTGGAGAGCGCGAAGACCGACTCGGACTGGGCGAGCATCTCCAGGTCGAGGGCCTCCTCGCGCAGCGCCCAGGGATCTTCGGAGTAGTTGGGGTGGTCGATCACGGCAGCAGCTCGGCGAGATCCTGGACGACGATGGTGGCGCCGTGGTCGCTCAGCGCGTCGGCCTGGCCTACCCGATCGACGCCGACCACGACCCCGAAGCCGCCGGCTCGGCCCGCTTGCACCCCGGCCAGCGCGTCTTCGAAGACCGCGGCGTGTGCCGGCTGCACGCCGAGCGCCTTGGCGCCCGCCAGGAACGTGTCGGGCGCGGGCTTGCCCTTCAGGCCGCCCTCGGCGACCGCGTGGCCGTCGACGATGTGGTCAAAAAGCTCGAGGATCCCGACCGCCTTGAGCACCTGCTTGGCGTTGGCGCTGGAGGAGACGACGGCGAGCTTGCGGCCGGCGTCCCTGGCGGCGTGGACGTAGCGGATCGAGCCTTCGTAGGGCTCGACGCCATCGCGCTCGATGATCTTCAGGACGAGGTCGTTCTTGCGGTCGCCGAGCTCTTTGACCGTCGCCTCGTCGGCATCGATCCCGCGCGACTTCAGGAAGTTGCGCACGCCGTCGGGCCGCGGCAGGCCATCGACATACTCGTCGTAGTCGGTGTGCGCGTCGAACGGGACGAAGCCGGCGCCGTCGCGCTGCTTGAGGTACTCGTCGAACATCGTCTTCCAGGCGGCGGCGTGGACCTTCGCCGTCTGGGTCAGCACGCCGTCGAGGTCAAAGAGGTCGGCCTGGATGTCGTCCGGGAGTCCGAGCACGAGGGGCATGCTAGGCCTGAAAGACCATTGCGTCCCCGGCGAACGCATCGCCCTGACGGGCGACGAGGACCTCGTCAGCGCGCAGACGCCGCACCCGCGCGACGAGTGCCTATCGCTCTGGCTGCGCGTGCTTCGAGCTCTTCGATGGGCCACAGGATGGTGTCATCGGTGACGCGGCTCTCGCGACACGCCCAGAGCCCCGAGGGCGTGGCTCCGCCCGGGACAAGCTCCGTAACGTCGTTGACGACATAGGCGAAGAAGTACGTCCATGCCTCCGCGGCAGCGAAATCGCGCGCCTCGAGGACCACCCAGAAGACTGATCCCGGCTGCGGAGGCGGCGCACCATCTTCAGTGACGAGGTGCACCGGATCGCCGACGCCGACGACCTGCGGATCGATGAGCAGGTCGACGATGAACCGCGGAGCCTTCATCGCCGCCCGCATTCCCGCGCGCATGGTCATCGTCTTCGGCGCGGCGACCAACCTCCCGTGGCTCACCCAACCGGTCCCCCGCCCGACGTTGACGAGATCGACGGCGTATTCGCCGTGCGCCGCCTCGTACCTCAAGCGACCCGGGGTGAACCCCGGCCGATCCTGGCTGTTGAGCTGGGTCGCGACCAGCTTGAGGTTCTCCTCCGCCAGCCCGGCGGCCTTCTGGGCCGCGACCGCGCTGACACGTGCATTGGCCGCGGACTGCCACGCGTAATGCGTCTGTCGC
This sequence comes from uncultured Conexibacteraceae bacterium, assembly GCA_963836485.1. GTDB lineage: Bacteria > Actinomycetota > Thermoleophilia > Solirubrobacterales > Solirubrobacteraceae > Baekduia. Next base: position 54,647 of record CAWIJS010000005.1, read on the forward strand.
TTGGTGTAGACGAAGCCGATCGCGATCGTGACGAGTGCGGTCAGGAGCGTCGCGAGCGCGCCGACCGCCGCCCACATCGTGGCGGACGCCATCACGAAGAGCAGACCCGGGGGCATGACGGCGCAGCATAACTGAGCGCTCTGCGCCGTGAGGTTTTTTGTTGGACTAGCTAACTGCGAGCGCGGCTCAGCGCCACCGCCGGCGCGCGCTCGGTCTCCGGCAGGCGCGCGGCGTCCAACGGCTGGGCGACGAGTTGGCCGCCGGCGCAGTCCTCGCCGCGGACCTTGCGGCGGGGGTTGACGATGCCCACGAGGCCCAGAATGCCGCCGGCCGCCACCAGCGCTGCGGCAAACCCCATGCCCAGGCGGAACGCGCCGACCGAGGCGTCCTCGACCGCGGAGGACACCGGGGCGCGCTCGGCGGGCGGCAGCTGCGAGACGTCGACGGTCGCGATCGTGCTGCGCTTGGCCTCGGCGACAGCCTTGGTCGACGCGCCGCTCAGCGGCCGGCCGTTCAGCGAGGCGTCGATCGACGAGGAGAACGAGGCCGACACCACGGCGCCCAGCGCGGCGACCGCCAGCAGGCTCGCTACGCGCGCGATCGCGTTGTTGACCCCCGAAGCGATGCCGGCGTTGCGCTCATCGGCGTCGGCAAGCACCGTCGCCGTCAGCGGCGCGACGGTCGCCGAGAGCCCGAGCGAGAACAACAACAACGCCGGCAGCACGTCGGTCCAGTAGTTCACCGTCGCGTCCAGGCGCGTCATCAGCGCCAGCCCGGCCGCGGCGACCAGCGGTCCCAGACCCATGAACAAGCGCGGCCCGTAACGATCGGCCATCCGGCCCGCGCGCTTGGACAGCAAGAACATGACGATCGTCGCCGGCAGGGTCGCCAGCCCGGCCTGCAACGCGTCGTAGCCCGCCACCTGCTGCAGGAACAACACCAAGAAGAAGAACGTGATCCCCAGGCCGCCGTACATCGTGAACGTCTGCGCGTTGCCGACCGCGAAGTTGCGGCGCCTGAACAGGTCGAGCGGCAGCATCGGATGCTCCGTCCGCGACTCCCACCACAGGAACGTGGCCAGCAGCGCGATCCCGGCCAGCGCCGGCGCGACGACGCCCGGCGAGCCCCAGCCCAGCGCCGGCTGGCGGATCAGCGCGAAGACCGGCCCAGCGAGGCCCAGCGCGCAGAGCGCGGCGCCCGGGACGTCGATCGGCGCGTGCCGCCGGCCGCGCTCGCGCTGTGGCACCGCGATCGCGATCAACATCAACGTGAAGAGCACGAACGGGATGTTGATGGCAAAGATCCAGCGCCAGGACGTGGCGTCGATCAGGTAGCCGCCACAGAGCGGCCCGACGACCGTCGCGATCCCCGACCACGCCGTCCACGACCCGATCGCCATGCCGCGCTCCTCGGCCGGAAAGGCCGAGACGATCACCGCCAGCGCGCTCGGCGTCAGCAGCGCGCCGAACACCCCTTGCAGCGCGCGGCCGGCGATCAGCACCTCGACCGACGGCGCCAACGCGCAGACCAGCGACACCAAGCCAAAGCCCGCCACGCCGATCGAGAAGACGCGCCGCTCGCCGAGCAGGTCGCCCAGCGAGCCGCCGATCAGGATCAGCGAGCCGAGCGCGAGCAGGTAGGCATTGGAGATCCACTGCTGCCCGGCCAGCCCGCCGCCGAGGTCGCGCGAGATCGACGGCAGCGCGACGTTGACGACCGTCGAATCGAGGCCCACGACGAAGGACCCCATGATCGCGGCGAGCAGGCTGAGCCGCTTGGGGTCGCGCAGTGAAGACACCGCCCCAGTCCTACCGGGCGGCGAGCGCCGTGTCCAACCTGGCGCCAAAACGCAGGCCCGGGGGCAGAAACTCCCTCGCAGGCTCGGAAATCAGCGCTTCTGACGTCCGGCCGAAGTCCAGATCCAAGAGAACTTGCGCCCACCAACCACTGACACAAGTTTTCGCGGTTATAGTTGTGTCTGTGGATCAGCAGCGGCTCGGTAATAGCCCTATCGGACGCCTGTCCCGATTCTCGCGCCTGATCCGATCAGCCACGAGATCGTAGAAGGCCAAGCCTTCCTGCCAGCTCCGCTTCCTCGTGAGATCTCGCTGACGACGCACGCCTGGAACGCTGTCAACCGTGCAACGGCTGCTCTCGCCCGCCTGGATGGAGCGGCCCGCCTTCGACCTAGCTCGCACGAATCGACCGTGCGCCGGTCGGCTCAGAGCGCGCGTGCCGAAGACGCCGTCTGCAGCGACCACGACAGCGCCTCGGCGTAACACTCGCCGACCGGGCCCTCAGAGCCTGAGCCGTCCACGGAGTCGGCGCCCCACTCGTAGTCGAGCACCGCGGTCAGCGCCGCACCGTCGGGTCCGGCCCGATGCAGCAGCGCGTCGATGACGGCCTCGTGCAGCGGGATGCCGTCCAGCGCGTCGGCCATCGGCACGCCCAGCATCGCGTCGGCGACCGAGAGCAGGCCGACCGAGAACGCAATGTCGGTGTCGCCGTCGCGCAGCTGCGCCAGGCGGCAGAGGGTGCGCGCACGGCTCAGCGCGGTCGGCACCAGCTCGTCGCAGTGCGTCGTGATGCCGCTGAGCACGAGCATCATCGCCCACTGCCGGACGGTGCGCGGGCCGAGCATCGTCACGGCGTCGTGAACGGAGGTGATACGCCGGCGCAATGAGTAGGCGGCCGAGTTCAGCAGGCGCAGCAGGCGCAGTGTCAGCCCGGGGTCGCGGGTGACGATCGCCTCGATCTCCTCGAACGTCGCGTCGGCGCGCGTGAGGACGGCGATGTCGTGCAGCGAGCAGGAGGCCGACGAGGGGATCTCGCGCCCGGTGACGATCTCCGGCTTGCAGAAGAAGAAGCCCTGAAACAGCTCGTAACCGAGGGCAAGGCAGTCCTCGAACATCGCCCGGTCCTCGACCTTCTCGGCCAGCAGCGTGACGTCGAAGCCGCGCAGGAGGCGCGCCTGCTCGGCGGCGTGCTCGACACCGCCGGCCAGGACATCGATCTTGACGATCGAGGCGAGGCCGAGCAGTTCGTCGGCCTCGGGGCTGTAGACGAAGTCGTCGAGCGTGATCGGGAAGCCGGCCGCGGCGAACTCGCGCAGGCGGGCGAGCAGCTCATCGTCAAGCAACTGGTCCTCGAGCAGCTCGAGCACGACCTCGCCGGGCGGCAGCGACAGCGGATCGACGTCGAGCAGGAATCGCCGCGAGACGTTGATCCACGCGGGCATGGCACCGACGAGGCTGCTGAGGCCGATGTCGCCGAAGGCGGCGAGCAGGACCTGCGCCGTTGCCTGCTCCCCGTCGGTCGCCGACCCGCGGTGCAGCAACTCGTAGCCCTTGAGGCGTTGGCGCCGGTCGAGGATCGGCTGGCGGGCGACCGCGACGGAGCTGGCGAGCGCGACGTCCATGCGGCACTTTGGTCGGCTGATCCTGAGCGCTCTGTAGGCCCGGGCCAGGCGACTCTGGCCGAATGGTCGACCCAACAGGACGCCAACATCGCGCCCACCGGACCCTCACGGGGCCCTGCGGGCAGCTTCAGCGCCCGGCGAGAGGGTTCGACGCGGTGCGTGAGACCCCGGCCTACGCCGCCGTGACGGCGGGCTCGACCTCCTCGGCGGGGCGCAGCCGGCTGCGCTCGGCGCGCCCGAGCCTCGCAGCGGCGCTGCCCGCGCTCCTGGGCACCGTGGCGTCGGGTGCGATCGTCGGCCTCTGCACGGTGCTCGTCCTGGCCGCCGCGGAACGTCCGTCGTTCCTGTCGGGCCCGGCCCGTCACGGCTTCCCGTCCTGGATGGTCGGGCCGCTGGCCCACCGCGCCGGTGGGCTGCCGGCCAGCACGACGGCCCTGCAGGCCGATCTCGTGCGGGTGCTCGCGCTGCTGGCGATCGCCTGGCTCGTGGCGTGGCTCTGCGCCGATCGCATCCCCGCGGCGGTGCTGTGGGGCGCAATCGTCACCGCCTACGTGGTGCTGCTGCTCGGGCCGCCGCTCTCGCTGACCGACATCTTCAACTACCTGCACTACGGGCGGATGGGTCCGCGCTACGGGCTCAACCCCTATATCTCGCTCCCGCTCGCCGCCCCGCACGACGCGGCCTACCCGTACAGCAACTGGCACCACCTGCCGTCCCCGTATGGACCGCTCTTCACGCTGGTCTCCGAGGCGCTGTCGCCGCTCTCGCTGCCGGTGGCCTACTGGACGCTGAAGGCGCTCCTGCTGGCCGCCTCGCTCGGGACGCTGGCGCTCGTGGCCACGACGGCGCGGCGGCTCGGCCGATCTTGGAAGGCCGCGGTCGCGCTGGTCGCGTTCAACCCCTTGGTGTTGGTCTACGGCGTTGGCGGCGCCCACGGCGAGCCGTTGTTGCTGCTGGCGATGGTCGGCGCGGTCGCGCTGGTCGTGGCGGGCCGCGCGTCCGACGCGCCGTGGTGCGACGCCGCCGCGGGCGCGTGCGTCGTGGTCGCGACCGGGATCAAGCCGTCGGCGGTCTTGTTGGTGGCCTTGGTCGTGCTCGGCGCGCGGCGGCGGCTGCCAGCGCTCGCCGGCGCGCTGGTGGCCGGCGCGCTGACCGGCGCCGCGGTCCTGATCGCCTTCGGCGGGCACCTGCCCGCGACGTCGATCCAGGATCGCCTGGTGACGCCGCTGAGCGTCGCCAACGTCGTCGCCGCGCTGGCCGGCCACGGCGGCCTGACCGCGCAGGACCGGACGATCGCCCACGGGCTGCTGGCGGCGGTCTGCGCCGGCGCCGCGATCGCGGTGCTCCGTCGGCGCGACCGTCTGCCGGGCGCCGCCGGGCTCGTGATGCTCGCCGGCGTGCTGACGCTCGGCTGGACGATGCCGTGGTACGTCTGGTGGATCCTGCCGTTCGCGGCGCTGGCCCGCACCCGCGCGTTGGCCGCCGCCTGCGTCGTGTTGACCGTCTGGCTGGCGCTCGGCGCGATCCCGCAGATGCCGCGCCTGATCCACGACGCGCACTTCTACCCGACGCGCTCGATCGCCGGGCGCGCCAACCACGACCTGACCGAGAGGTACCTCAAGTGAGCACCCAGCTCGTGCGCTTCGCGGTCGTGGGAGCATCCAACACGATGATCACGTTGATCATGTACGCCTTGCTCGTGACGGCCGGCGTGCCAACGGTCGCCGCGGCCGTGCTGAGCTGGTCGGGCGGCGCGGCCAACGGCTACCGGCTCAACCGCGCGTGGACGTTTGCCTCGACGGTGCGCGGCGCGCGGCCGGCCGTGCGCTACGCCGCGGTGCAGGCGCTCGGCGCCGGCCTCAACGCGCTGGCGATCTGGGCGCTTGTCACCCACGAGCACGCACCGCGGATCGCGGGTGAGCTGGTCGCGTTGCCGGTCGCAACCGCGCTGACCTTCTTCTGCTGCCGGCGCTGGGTCTTCGGCGCGGGCGCCGCGCGCGTGAGGCGCGCCGCGTGACGCGCCACCGGCGGGCGCTGGCGACGACGCTGGGCGCGCTGGCGCTGCTGGCGGCGGCCGCGTGGGCGACCGGCGCCTTCGCGCTGCGCTACGCCTCCAGCCCCGCGCGCACGCCGTGTGCCGTCCTGCCGCCGGGCGACAACAAGGTCTCGGTCGACACGCCCGACGGCGACCGGACCGTCCTGCTGCACGTTCCGGCCAGCGGCGCCGACAAGCCGGTGCCGTTGGTCATCGCGCTGCACGGCGCCGGCGAGACCGGGCCCGACTTCGCGCAGGACACCGGCTTCAGCCGCCTGGCCGACCGCGAGCACTTCTTGGTGGCCTACCCGACGGCGGTTGGCCCGACGGCGTTCTGGGACATCACCGGCCAAAAGCAGGGCGACCTGCCCGAGGAAGTCGCCGAGCTGGGCAAGTCGCTCGACGCGCTGGAGGGCGTGGCCTGTGTGGACCGCTCACGGGTCTTCGTGACCGGCGTCTCCAACGGCGGCGGGATGACCGCGCGGCTGGCGTGCGAGCTGTCTGACCGACTGGCGGGCGCCGCGCCGGTCGCCGGCGGCTACAAGGCGCTGCCGCCCTGCCATCCGTCGCGCAAGCTGCCGATCCTGGAGATCCACGGCACCGGCGACCAGGTCGTCCCCTACGGCGGCGCGCCACCCGACTACAAGGGCAGCGTCGCGCGCTACCTGGCGCTCTGGCGGCGGATCGACGGCTGTCGTGGCAAGGCCGCGCGCCTGGACCCCGCGCCTGGCGTGCACGAGCTCACCTGGCGAAGCTGCGGCGACGCGACGCGCGTCGAGCACGTGCGACTCGACCACCAGGCCCACGGCTGGCCCGGCGGTCCGCGGACCGTGCCGTCGACCGCGGCGTTCTCGACGACGTGGCGGACGTGGGAGTTCTTCCGCTCACTGCCCGCCCGGGCGCCGGCAGCGTGACGCGCAGCGCGAAGAGCAGGCCGCGGTGCGGCTGGCCGGCGGCGCGGCTGACGTCGGTGCCGTGGTGGCGCGCCCAGCGAACGACGGGCAAACAGCCGGTGCGGCCGTTGCCCGACGTGGCCGTGCAGGCGTCGCCGAGCAGCGCATAGCGGACGCGGCCGGCCGCGACGGCGGCGGCGAGCTGCTGGGGCGTGACGAGCGCACGCCCGGCACCGTCAGAAAGGATCAGCACGGGGCGCCCGTCACGGGCGATCAGCTGGCCGACCTTGGCCGGCGCGCTGGCGGCAAGCTCGTCGCTGGCGTCAGCGTCGTGGGCATGGAGGTAGCCGGCGAGCGCGGCGAACCGGGCGTCGGGCAGCGCACCGGGGCGGCCGGAGTCCTGCGTCGCGTGGGCCACGGCGGCGACGGAGGTCACGAGCGGCACGGCGAGCACGGCGCCGAAGGTGGTGATGGCCATTGCCTTGATTGTGGGTCCGCGCCCGCGGGTCGCCACCGCCAGCCCGACGCCGAGCGCCGCCGCGACCGCCGGGTCGAGGCACGCGAGGTAGCGCGGGCGCAGGTCGGGCATCGCGCTGCACAGGACGATCCCGCCAACCAGCCACGCGCCGATGGCGAGCAGCCCACCACGGGCGATGCGGTCCAACCGCCACGGCCGTCCGAGCGCGAGCGCCGCCGCCAGCGCGGCCAGCGCGGCGACCGCCTCGATCCCGATCCAGCGACCGAGATGCGCTTGCGCTGAAAGCAGCCGCATGGGCGACGGCGGGCCAGGACGGCGGGAGAGCGCGATGGCATGCTCACGCGCGACCCGACCGGTCGCGGCCACCGCGGCACCGCTGTGGGTCGCGCGGCCGGGGATGACCCGATCGATGCCGTTGTAGACCAGCGCGGCCTGCCACGGCGAGCCGGAGGTCGAACCCAGCGCCCACGGCCGCGGGTGCAGGGGGGCGAGCGAGACCACTACCAACCAGACGGTTGCCGTGACCAGAAAGGCCGCGGCGCCGACCAGCGCACCGCGGCGCCGTTGCCCTGGCACGCGCGGCGCGATCAACCACCACAACAACGCGATCGCCGCCGCGGGCAGCAGCGCCTCGGCGAGCTTGACGTCGAACGCGAGCCCGACGAGCACGCCCGCCCCGACCAACGGTGCGAGCCGCTGCGTTCGTGCGGCCCGAACGACCAGCAGCGCACCCGCCACCGCCAGCGCCGCCATCACCGAGTCCATCGTGTCGCTGCGCGCGGTCACCACCGCCGAGGGCAGGACCGCAAGCGCGAGCCCGCCGGCCAGCGCAGCACCGCGCCCCAGCAGGGCGCGCAGCAAGGCCATCACCAAGACAACGAGCGCCACACCACCCAGCGCCTCGGGCACGTGCAAGGGCAACGCGGTGAACCCGAAGAGCTTGGTTGCCCCCACCTGCAGCCACAGATCCACCGGCGGCTTGTCGATCGCCACACGCCGGCCGGGCTCGAACGCGCCGGCCAAGAGCGCACCCCACGAGGTGCCCATGCTGCGCACCGCCGCGTCGTAGTACGGATCGCCCGGCACCGGCGCGAGCGCGACCAGCCGCAGCCCCGCGGCAAGACCGACGATCGCGACCTCCGGAGCCAGACCAGCCCACCGCAGCGCACGCCCGTCGGTTCGGGCGCGCGCCACGGTGGGAGCCGCGACGGCGACCACGCGGGTCAGACCGGACGCGCCGCGGCTGCGGGCAGGGCGGCCGGGGCCTCGGCCGCCTCTGCCCGCAGTTGCCCGCGCAGGTCCCGCAACTCGCGGAACGCGCGCAACACCACCGCCGGGTTGGCACCCGACGAGCGGCCCGCCGTGCGGGGGCGGTGGGTGACGCCCAGCTCGACGATCTCCGCGCCCGCCGCCTGAGCGCGCACCAGCAGCTCGGTGCTCACCATCGCGCCCTCGGCGCCGAGCGCCAACCGCCCGATCAGGTCGCGGCGCAGGAGCTTGAACGCGCAGTCAACATCGCGGACCGCCAGGCCGAAGGAACGCTGCACCAGCGCGTTCCAGGCGTGCGCGTTGACGCGACGATGCGCGGGGTCGGCACGCTGGACGCGATAGCCGGCGACGATGTCGGCCGCGGGTACGAGCGCCAGCGTGCGGTCCAGGTCGGCGAGGTCGAACTGCCGGTCGGCATCGGTGAGGAAGATCCACTCCAGCCGCGCCGCCGCAAAGCCCGTACGCAGCGCGGCGCCGTAGCCGCGGTTGCGCTCGTGGACGAGCACCCGCACGCGCGGGTCGCGCCCGGCGATCGCGGTCGCCAACGCGCGCGTGTCATCCGCGCTGCCGTCGTCGACCACGAGGATCTCGTGCGCATCGGCGACGCGACAGGCGGCGGCCGTCGCATCGGCGATCATCGCCTCGACGTTGGCCGCCTCGTCGTGGCAGGGGAGCACGATCGAGAGGCCGGCGAGACGCGGGAGCGGCCCGGTGATCGGAACCTGTGGAGAGCGATCCATGCGACCAGACTGCGCGCGTGCCCTGAACCCGTCGCCAAGCCCAGGTTGCGTCCATGCGGAGAGGGTGTTGGGATCGTGTTGCGTTCAGGATCGCACCAGGATCAGCGGTCTACATTCGCTGCTGTGCTGACCGACGACGCCCGCCCCGCCGGCCGCGTCCTCGTGGTAGAGGACGACGCGGATCTCTCCGAGGTGATGGTGGGCGCGCTGGTCTCCGACGGCCACGCGGTGGTCCACGCCGCCGACGGCCGCGCCGCGCTCGACGCGCTGGCCGCCGAGTCCTTCGACCTGGTGCTGCTCGACCTCGCGCTCGGGCCGGGGCCCGACGGCGTCGAGGTCTGCCGCCGGCTGCGCGCCGCCCAGGACGACGCGCACGTCGTCGCGGTGACCGCCCGCGAGGGTGAGGCCGACACCGTGCTCGTCCTCGAGGCCGGCGCCGACGACTACGTGACCAAGCCGGTCGGGATCGCCGAGCTACGCAGCCGCGTCCGCGCCGTATTGCGCCGGGCGCAGCGCACGCCGGGGCGTCCGCCGCTGGAGCACCGCACGCTGCGCGTCGACGCCGCCGCGCGCCGCGCCGAGGTCGCGGGCACCGAGCTGCACCTGACCTACTCGGAGTTCGAGGTCCTGCAAGCGCTGATGGCCGTCGGCGGCCGCCTGCTCACCCGCCAAGAGTTGTTGGACGCCATCTTCGGCGGCCACGACTTCCGCGACCCGCGCGCCATCGACGTCCATGTCCATCATCTGCGCGACAAGCTCGCCTCGGCGGGCGGCGATCCGAGCTGGATCGCGACCGTGCGCGGAGCGGGCTACCGGATCGACGGCTAGGAGCGCCGGGGTGCCGGGGTTGCGCGTCAAGCTGGCCCTGGCGCTTGTCGCGACCAGCGTGGTGACGCTGATCGCCGCGGTCGGCACGCTCGTGCCGCCGCTGGAGCATCGCCTCGATCAGGATCGCGTGCGCGACATGCGCGAGCTGGCGCGCACCTCCGAGCTCGCGCTCGGGCGGATGCCGGCGAGCGACCTGCGCCCGGGCGCGCGCGGCTCGCGGCGGCTGGTGCACCGCATCGCCCGTCGCGTCGGCGGCCGCGTCGCGCTCTTCGACGTCCACGGCGCCGAGGTCGCCGACACCGACCCCGAGCGCATCGAGCCGCGCTCCCAGACGCCGGAGCGCTTTGTCGACGCGGGCTTCGCGCGCGCCGGCGATGTGCGCCAGAGCGTCAGCGACGGCGAGGCGATCGTGGTCGTCCGCGCACACACCCGCGCCGGCGTCCGCACGCTCGTGCTGCGCAAGTCGCTGGACGACTCACGCGCCGCGGCGTCGGTCGTCCGCAGCGCGTTGCCGGTGGCCGGTGGCGTCGGGCTGGCCGTCGCGGTGATCCTCGGCTCGGTGCTCGGCTTCGGGCTGCTGCGACGACTGGAGGGCTTGCGGCGCGCGGCGCGGCGGCTCGCCGACGAGGGCATCGAGGAGCCGTTGGACGTCCACGCGGCCGGCCGCGACGAGGTCGGGGAGCTGGCCGGCGCCTTGGAGCTGATGCGCGCGCGGCTGCAGGCCCAAGAGCGTGGGCGACAGGCGTTCCTCTCGACGGCCTCGCACGAGCTGCGCACCCCGGTCGCGTCGCTGCGCGGGACGGCCGAGCTGCTGGAGGAGGAGCTCGCCGGCGCCCAGCCCGACGTCGAGCATGCCCGGGTCCGCGCCGCCGCGGTCTCACGGCAAGCCCAGCGGCTCTCGGCGCTGGCCGACGACCTGCTCGGCCTCGGGCGGTTGGACGCGGCGATCCCGCTGGTCGCCGAGCCGGTCGATCTCGCCGAGCTGGCCGGGACGCTGGCGGGCGAGGTCGAGCCGCTGGCCCGGGCGGCCGGCGTCGTCGTGCGCCTGCACTCCTACGGCGCCGCCTGGGCGCTGGGCGATCCGCTGGCCGTCGCGCGGATCATCCGCGCGCTGCTGGACAACGCGCTGCGCCACGGCGCGCCGCCCGACACCGAGCTGAGCGTCACGGTGACCACCGACGGCGAGACCGCCGCGGTCGCCGTTCGCGACACCGGCGGTGGCGTCCCAGAGGCCGACCGCGAGCGGATCTTCGGGCGCTTCGAGCGAGCGGCGGCGCGCGGCGCGGCGGGCTTCGGCCTGGGCCTGCCGATCGCGCGCGGGCTGGCGCGCCAGCTCGGCGGCGACGTGGCGGTGACCGACGCCGCGCCCGGCGCGCGCTTCACGCTGACGCTGCCGGCCTGCGTCTCGCCGCTGGCGCGCGAGCCGCGCATGACTGCTCAGCGTTCGTGAGCCTCGCGGAGCGTTGCGGCGAGCGCCAGCGTCTCGGCGTCTAGCGCTCCGGCGGTCAGCCGCTCGTGCGCCGCCAGCGTGGCAACGAGCGCGCGCTCGACATCGGCCGCCGTGAGCGAGCGCACGATGTCGGCGGCGCCACCGGCGGTGGCCGGACGCCACGCGATCTCCAGCGCCGCGTAGATGTCGACCAGCGCCGCGCGCAGCTCCGCGCCGCCCTCGACGATCACCATCGCGGTCACCAGCGACGCGCCCTTGATCGAGCGCTGCGCGGTGCCCGCGAGCTTGATCCCCGCAGCGTGAACCGACCAGTCCCCGGCGCAGTACTCGCCCGGCAACTCGCCGGTGCGTGCGGTGATTCCTAGCGCCCCCAGCGCCTCGACGAGCAGGTCGGTCACGGTCGCGAAACGCTCGGGGATGCCTTCGGCGATCGTCGCCACCGGGACGATCAGCTCGAGCAGGACCGAGCCTGCGTCGTAGCCGGCCGCGTGCCCGCCGCCGAGGCGCAGCAGCGGCGTGAAGCCGTGCTCGAGCGCCGCCGCGCGCGCCGCCGCGTAGCCGTCGCTGAGCGCGTCGAGACGGCCAAAAGCAAGCGTCGGCCCCGGCCGGAAGATCCGCGCCGTCGGCGGCCGCGTGCCCGCGCCGACCTGGCGCAGCAGCGCGTGCGTGATCGCCGCGTCGAGCACGGGATCGTCGGGATGGCGCTCGCGCAGCAGCTCCATCGTCAAGGCCTATACGAACACGTCGGTCAGCGCGAAGGCGTCGACGTCGACCAGCCCATGGTCGGTCAGCTTCAGCGACGGGATCACCGGCAGCGCGAGAAAGCTCAGCGCCATGAACGGCGCGCCGAGGTGGCACCCGAGCTCGGCGGCAACCGCCTCGGCGCGCGCGAGGTCGTCGGCGACCGCGCGCGGCGGCCGGTCGGCTAGCAGTCCGGCCAGCGGCAGCGCGACGGTCGCCCGCACCTCGCCGCCGGCGGCAACGACGAGCCCGCCGCCCAACTCGGCGGCAGCGCGTGCGGCGATCAGCGCATCGCCGTCGTCGGCTGCGGCGACCACGATGTTGTGGGAGTCGTGGGCGACGCTCGAGGCCAGCGCGCCCGCGCGCAGGCCGAAGCCGGTCACGAAGCCCTGGCCGACGTTGCCGGTGTGGCGGTGGCGCTCGATGACGCTGAGGCGCAGCAGGTCGGCGTCGGGTTCGGGAGCGGCGACGCCGGGGCGGGTGGGGGCGGGGTCCAGCACGACGGTCTCCGAGGTCGTGATCAGCTGGTCTTCGATCAGCCCGACCGCGCGCACGCGATCACCGTCGCGGCGCAGCTGGAGGCTGTCGCGCCAGGCGACGTCCATCGTCGGCCGCAGCCCGCCGGGCGCCGCCTCGCCACCGCCGACGCGCTCGCCGTCGCGCGCCACCACCCGCCCGCCGGCGATCACCAGCGAGGGCCGCACGTCGGCGAGATCCTCGAAGAGCACCAGGTCGGCGCGGCGCCCGGGCGCGATCGCGCCGCGGTCGCGCAGCCCGTAGTGCTCGGCGGGGTTGAGCGTCGCGAGCGTGATGGCGAGCAGCGGGTCGAGCCCGGCGCCGATCGCCATCCGCACCAGCGCGTCAATCGAGCCGTCGTCGAGGAGCTCGCCGGGAACACGGTCGTCGGTGCAGAACGCAAAGCGGCGGGCGTTCTCGCGCGTGACCGCCGGCAGGACGTCGAGGAGGTTGCGCGCGTTGGTCGCCTCGCGCAAGAACACCATCATGCCGCCCGCGACCTTCTCGCGGGCCTCGCCGGCGGTCAGGCACTCGTGGTCGGAGACCACGCCTGCGGCGAGGTAGGCCTGCAGGTCGGCGCCAAGCAGCCCCGGCGCATGTCCGTCGATCGACCGCCCGGAGAAGGCCACCAACTTGGCCAACTCGACCGGATCGCCGGCGAGCACGCCGGGGTAGTTCATCATCTCGGCCAGGCCCAGCACGCGCGGGTGCGCGGCCAAGGCCACCAGGTCGCTGGCCTCCAGCCGGGCGCCGGCGGTCTCCAGCGGCGAGGCCGGCACGCACGCCGGGGCCATCATGAAGACCGAGAGATCGAGGCCCTCGCTCGCCGCGAGCATCCACCGCACGCCCTCGACGCCGAGCACGTTGGCGATCTCGTGAGGATCGCTGACGACCGTCGTCGTGCCGTGGGGCAAGACCGCGTCGGCGAAGCGCCCGGGCGCGACCATCGAGCTCTCGATGTGGACGTGCGCGTCGATGAAGCCGGGGGCGACGTAGCGGCCGGCGGCCTCGATCGTTTCCCGGGCGCGCGCGAGGCTCACGCCCTCGCCCACCGCCACGATCCGGTCGCCGACGATCGCCACATCGGCCGCCCGCAGCTGCTGGGTCAGCACGTCGACCACCCGCGCCCCGCGAACCACGAGATCCGCCGGCTCTTGCCCGCGGGCGACGCGCACTGCGCGGGCGAGGTGGTCGACCATGGGCGACAGTGTCGCGAACTGCGCCCCGGTCAGCGCTCCTGCAGCACCGACAGGACGTTGCCCGCCGGGTCGGCGAACCACGCGATGTACGGGCCGCCCTCGCGCATGACGCCGCGCTCGTCCTGCGGCATGCCGTCGTAGCGCAGGATCTCGACCCCGCGCTCGGTGAGCGCGTCGACCGCCGCGTCGATGTCGTCGACCGGGAAGTTGAGGATCGTGTAGCCGGCCGGCACGTGGTCGGGCTTGGGGTAGGCGATCGTGGGCCGGGCGCCGCCGTCGAGGTGCAGCGTGAGGATCCCGTGGTCGACCGAGGTCTCGATCCCGAGCGTGTCGCCATAGAACGTCTGCGCCGCCTCGACATCCGGCACCGCGAACCCGCTGAAGGCCTTCGTGTTCTTGAACATGACCTCGAGACGGTACGCAGCGCCCGGACTCATCGGTCGCGGTCAGCGGTGCTCGAGAACGTTGATGACCTTCCCATGCGGATCGCGTACGAAGAAGCGCCGCACGCCCCACGGCTCATCTGTCAGCGGGTGCACGATCTCGTGGCCGGCGGCCAGGGCTGCTGCATATGCCCCATCGACATCATCAACTTCGATCGAGACGTCCGGAGCGGTCGACGCAGTCGCGTCCTCAGCCATCACGCTCAGCTGTGCCGCCGCGTTCCCCGGTGCGGCGTACGTGACAATCCATCCCTGGTCCATCACGAGCTCGAGGCCGAGCACGCCCTCGTAGAACGCCCGTCCCGCCGCCGGCTGCGATGCGTGGAGGTCGGGCACGATGCGTTGAACAGCCATGCTCCTCAGTATGTCGCCGCGCGCAGCCGCTCGTCGACGGCGCGCCGGCGCTCGTCGGCGCGCACCGCGCGCTCGTCGAGCACGCGCATGCCTGGGACGTAGAGCGCGGCGAGCGTCACGATCGCGCCGAGCAGGCCGGCGCCGACCAGCGTCGCGCGGGCGCCGATGGCCGCGCTGACCGGGCCGGTCAGGGCGAAAGAGAGCGGGAGCAGCCCGACCGAGATCAGCCAGTCCAGCGAGGAGACGCGACCGAGCAGCGCGCTGGGCACGTGGCGCTGTTTGGTCGTCGCCCAGACGATCGTTCCGGCGGTCTCCAGCGCGTTGAAGACCGCGCTGGCGAGCATCAACTGCCAGATCGCCGACGCCGCGCCGTAGCCGGCGACCGCGAGGGTCGCCAGCGTCCAGGCGATCAACATGAAGGTGATGCCCCGACGCGGCAGGCCGAAGCGGCCGAGCAGCACCGCACACAGCATCGAGGCCAGCCCGCCGGCGGCGAAGACGAGGCCGAGGTCAAACGCCGAGCCCTGCATCCCCTCCTTGACCACCCACGGCAGCAGCACCTCGACCGGGCCCATGAACAGCAGGTAGGCGATCGCAGCGCTGACGAAGGTCGCCCAGAGCCAAGCATGGCCGCGCACGAAGCGCCACCCTTCGCGCAAATCAGCGACAACGGATCCAGCCGCGCCGGTGCGCGACGGGTCGCCATCGCGCAAATCCGCCACCATCGAACCGCCCTCGGCCACCGCATGTCTCTCGCGCGCGGGAGACATCAGCAACACCGTCCCGGCGGCCATCAAGAACGTCGCGCAGTCCAGCACGAACACGCCGCCGGCACCAGCGACACCGACGAGCACGCCACCCAGCGCCGGCCCGGCCAGCCGTAGCGCCAGCGGCCGCATCAACTGGTCCAACGCGTTGGCCTGGGTCAGCCGCTCACCGTCGAGGATCTCGGGCACGAGCGCGTCGAAGGCCGGCGCGTGAAACGCCGCACCGGTCCCGTACAGCGCCGCAAGGACGACAACATGCCAGAGCTCGAGCTGTCCGCCGATCGTCAGCCCAGCCAACAGCGCGAGCGCAACCGCCCGCAGCAGATCGGCGCCGACCAACAGCCAGCGCCGCTCGAAGCGATCGCTCGCCACGCCACCGATCAACAGGAACGTGATCGTCGGCACCGTCATCGCGATGCCGACCAGCGACATCCCGGTCGGCCCGCCCGACATGGCGTACACCTGCCAGGCCAAGGCCACCAAGAACGCCCCATCGCCCAGCAGCGACGCCGTTGCGCCGGTCCACAGCAGCCGAAAGTCGCGGTCGCGCAGGGGCGTCAGAACGCCGGAGCGACCGCCGGACGGGTCTGCACCAAAACCGTCCAGGCTCTCGTAACTATGGTGCATCGTCGCCGACGGGCAGGCCGGTGAGGAGCTCCCCGGCACGACCCTGGGCGAGGAACGCCCGCGCGGCCTCCGCGTTCATCGGGTGGGCGAAGTAGAAGCCCTGACCGAGCTCGCAGCCGAGGTCGCGCAGCGTCTTCCACTGCTCGGGCATCTCGATGCCTTCGGCGACGAC
The DNA here is from genome assembly GCA_963836485.1 of uncultured Conexibacteraceae bacterium. Taxonomy (GTDB): domain Bacteria; phylum Actinomycetota; class Thermoleophilia; order Solirubrobacterales; family Solirubrobacteraceae; genus Baekduia. The sequence goes on from CAWIJS010000005.1 coordinate 70,577, forward strand.
TTCCAGCGACAGCGTCGAGCCCAGCGCGACGACCGCGTTGGCGAGGTCGGCCGCCTGCGGCGACGCGCCCTCCTGCAAGAACGAGCGGTCCATCTTCAACACGTCGACCGGGAACTTCGAGAGGTAGCTCAGCGACGAGTACCCGGTGCCGAAGTCGTCGAGCGCGAGCTTGATGCCCAGCGCCTTGAGCTCGGCCAGTCGCTGGACGGCGAGGTCGGTGTCGGCCATCAGGACGCTCTCGGTGATCTCCAGCGTCAGCTGGGCCGGCGGCAGGCCGGACTCCTCCAGCGCCTCGCGCACGTCGGTGACGATATCGGAGTGCTGGAGCTGCTTAAGCGACAGGTTGATCGCCAGCGAGACCGGCCGGTCGGTGGGCAGGCTCTCCATGAGCCGGCGGCCCTCGCGGCAGCCCTCGCGCAGCACCCAGCGGCCGATCGGCACGATCAGGCCGGACTCCTCGGCCAGCGGGATGAACTGGTCGGGGCCGACCATGCCGCGCTCGGGGTGGTTCCAGCGCAGCAGCGCCTCGACGCCGCTGATCGTCCCGTCTTCCAGACGGATCACCGGCTGGTAGAAGAGCTCGAGCTGGTCGGTGGCCAGCGCGCGCTGCAGGTCGGTGCGCAGCTCCAGGCGCTGCAGCACGCCCTCGTGCATCTCGGGCTCAAAGAGGCGGTAGCCGCCCTTGCCGTCGCGCTTGGCGATGTACATCGCCGCATCGGCGTCGCGGATCAGCTCGTCGGCGTCGGCTGCGCCGTCCTCCGGCGCGATCGCGATGCCGAGACTGCAGCGCAGCGCGAGCTCCTTGTGGGCGGCGGCCAGCGGCGCGCTGACGGCCTCCATGATGCGCTCGGCGGTGTCGGCCGCCTCCTGCACACCCTCGATGTCCTCCAACAACACCGCGAACTCGTCGCCGCCGAAGCGTGCGGCGGTGTCGCTGGCGCGGATCGACAGCGCGAGGCGCTGCGCCATCTGGCAGAGCACATCGTCGCCCGCGGCGTGGCCCAGCGAGTCGTTGATGATCTTGAAGTCGTCGAGGTCGATGAAGATGATCCCGATGCCCCGCGCCTCACGCCGGCTGCGGGCGATCGCGTGGCGGACGCGCTCGACGAACAGCGCGCGGTTGGGCAGGCCGGTGACCGGGTCGTGGAAGGCCTGGTGCGCCAGCTGGCGCTCGAAAGCCTTGCGCTCGCTGACATCGCGCGAGTTCAGCACGATGCCGCCAACGTGCTCATCACGGGTCAAGTTGGTGAACAAGACCTCGAACTGCCGCGTGGTCCCGTCCTTGTGGGCCAGCGTGCACTCGAGCGTCTGCGACGCGACCGGCGCGTCGACGCCGTCGGCGATCAGCCGCAGCAGGCGGCTGCCCTCGCCCTGCTCCATCAGCCCGTCGATGCGGCGGCCGACGACGTCCTCGGGCGTCCAGCCGAGCACGCGCTCGATCGCAGGGCTCTGGTAGGCGATCGTCGCGTCGGGCGCCAGCACGGTGATGAGGTCGGAGGAGTGCTTGACCAGCGAGGCGAAGCGCGCCTCGCCCTTGCGGCGAGCGAGGTCCTCGGTCAGCGCGGCGCGCTCGAAGGCGAGCACCACCTGCGTGCCCAACGCGCCGAGCACCTCGCGCACGGCGCGCTCGGCGACCGTCGGGCCGGAGAGCAGCAGCACCGACGCATCGCCCTCGCGGGGATCGAGGTCGACGACCATCTTCGTGTGCCCGGTCGCGGCGACGCGATCCATCGCGGTGAACATCGCAGCGTCGCGCAGCTGCACTTCGACGTCGCCGCCGGCCAGCTCGCGGGCAGCCGTGATCGCAACAGCGTCAAGTTCCTCGCGCGTCCCTGCCGCGACGAGCGCGGCGCCGGCGCGGCTGAGCGCACGCTCCCGCTCGATCGAGCGCTCCTGGTTGCGCATCAGGCCGGCCATGCGGGCCACGACCAGGCCGAAGAGGATGATCGCCGCGCCGGTGACGACCGCCATGTCGGTGTCGGCGCGCTGAATGTCGTGGGTCAACTCGACCGTCGGCGCGATCAGCGACGCGACGGCCAGTAGCGCGAGGCGGACGGGCGTCAGCGCCGAGCGCGCGGGGCGCCCGTGGTCGAGGATCCTCATCGACGGGTGCAGCGCCGCGGTGCCCCACAGCACGTAGAAGCCGACCCAGCCGGCGTCGAGCCAGAGCTGGTTGGCGTAGGTGCCGTGCAGCGTCATCAACCCGTACACGAAGTCCGTGACGAGCAGCAGGACGATCGCCGAGGACATGAAGTGAAACGAGGTGCCGCGCTTGCCGCCGTCCAGCGCCAGGCGCAGGGCCGCGGCCAGCAGCAGGACGTCGCCCAGTGGGTAGGCGACCGAGACGAGCTTGGCGGCCGTGCCCAGCGAGTGATCGTGCAGGTAGGGCGCGATCAGCGCGATCCACGACGGGACCGCCAGGCCGATGGTGAGGATCGCTGCGTCGATGGCGCCGCGGTCGGTCGAGCGTGCCGCACGACGCCGCACGACGAGCAGCAGGCCGACCATCAGCGCCGGGTAGACCGCGACGTAGGAGCCGTCGCCCAGCGACGGGAACGGCGTGTCGTGGTGGGTCAGCTTGGGGTAGCTGTAGGTGTACAGGTCGCCCAGCCAGAAGAGCAGGAAGCCGCCGGCAAACCAGTACCAGGGGGCCGTGGCCTCGGGCTGGTGGAGCCGGATCGCGCACGGGATGGCGATGACCGGCGAGAGCCCCAGGCCGAACATCACGAACGTGTTGCCCTTCAATGGCGCCGTGGTCAGGTAGAGCACGGTCGCCAGGACGCCGAGCGCCAGGTAGACGATCCAGGCGCGGCGACGGACCAGCTCGATGCTCATGCGGCGCTCCTGATCGGGCCGGCGGGGAGTTCGCCGGCCGGCCGCAGGACGCCGCGCGCCGCGAGCTCCTCCAGCGCGACGAGCAGCATGTCGACCTCGGCGTCGGTGTTGGCAGCGGTCAGCTGCACGCGGAAGCCGACCTCGTCCTTGGGAACCAACGGGTAGGCGGCAAGCGTCACGTAGACGCCGCGCTCAAAGAGGAAGCGACCGACCGAGTCGATCTGACCGTGGTCGCGCAGCGGGATCTCGATGATCGGCAAGCCGGAGCGGTTGGGCGTGAAGATGTCGAGGCGCTCCAGCCCGTCGAGCGTGCGGCGCGTGAGCCGCTCCAGCTCGTCGCGCAGCGCGTCGCCGCGCTTGTCGTTGACCTCCAGGCCGGCGAGCACCGTGGCCAGCGAGGCGACCGGCGACGGACCCGAGTAGAGGTACGGCGGGGCCGCAACCTTCAACAGGTCCTTGACCGCGGTCGGACAGGCAATGAACGCCAGCAGCGAGCTGTAGGACTTGGAGAAGCCGCCGACGAGGATCAGGTTGTCGTAGGACTCATCGAAGTGGCGAACGATGCTGTTACCGCGCGACCCATAGGGGTTGGTGATGCCCTCGCCGCGCTCGCCGATGACGCCGAAGCCGTGGGCGTCGTCGACGTAGAGCAGCGCGCCGTGCTTGCGACAGACCGCGGCGAACGCCGGGAGGTCCGGCGGGTTGCCGGTCATCGAGTTCACGCCGTCCATGCAGACCAGGCGCGTGGGATCGCGCTCGGCGGCGAGCAGCTCGTCGAGGTGATCGGGGTCCTCGAAGCGAAAGCGCCGGACGGCGGCGCCGCGGGCGCGGGCGGCCTGGCAGCCGTCGTAGATCGTCTTGTGGGCGCGCGCGTCGAGGAAGATCGTCCCCGAAGCGGCCAGCAGCGGGATCACCGACAGGTGGATGTGGGTGATCGTCGGCAGGACCAGCGAGTCCTCGGAGCCGATCAGCGCGGTGAGGCGCTCCTCGATCTGCTCGTAGAGGACCGGGCTGCCGAGCAGGCGCGACCAGCTGGGGTGCGTGCCCCACGCGTCGAGGTAGGCCGGAATCGCGTCGATGATCTCGCGATCCAGGTCGAAGCCCAGGTAGTTACAGGACGCGAAGTCGGCCAGCCACTGGTCCCCCACGCGGATCATCCGACCGTCGATCTCGTCGATGACCGCATCGACCATCGGGTGCGAGGCCTTCAGCTCGGCGAGGTCGCGACAACTCTCGAGCCAGTGATCCAGCCAGGGCCGACGTGAGACGGGGCTGGGAACGGACGAAACAGCAGGGGATGTCGGCGTAGGACGCATGGTCCCCCGCTCTGATCGGAACGCGAGCGGCCACTTTGAGGTTTCTCAGGAACCCTGGACGACTTTCTGCAGAATCGGTGCGCCAATCCTGGAGACCGGACCACCCGTTCAGGGGGTGGCCGAAAAACCGGGCGCATTTGCACTCCAGAGCGAGGCCCGAGGGGCCGATCAGGTGGTTTAGCCGTTCGGTCAGGGTCCGGACGCAGACCTCCAGAGAGATCAAGCCCCCTTGCCATCTTCAGCCCGCCGGCTCCTGCCGCCCTTCGCCCTCTGCATGGTGGTCGTCCTTGTCCTGTTGCCGGGCGAGGCGCGCGTGCAGTGGGGCGAGGTCACCCTCGCCCTGTTGCTGCTGGCCGGCGCGGGGCTCGGCCTCGCCGCGGCCGCCAACGGCCGCGAGCGCCGGGGCACCACGCTGGCGAGCATGTTCGCGCTGCTGGCCGCGATCGCGCTGCTGCGCAACGGCGTCGGCGCCAACGCCGGCTTCGGGCCGCTGATCTTCCTGCCCGTCATGTGGGCCGCGCTGGAGCGCCGGCGCACCGAGCTGCTGGCCGTGCTCGTCGGGATCGCGGGCGTCTACTTCCTGCCGATGCTCATCGCGGGACCACCGCAGTACCCCTCCAGCGGCTGGCGCGGCGGCACGCTGATGCTCGTCACCTCCGCCGCGGTGGGCTTCGCGGTGATCGCGCTGGTCGAGCACCTCCGCGCCGAGCGCGACCGCTCCGCGGCGATCCTCGCCGCGATGTCGGAGGGCTTCGCGCTCACGCGCGACGGCGAGATCGTTCAGGTCAACCCCGCCCTTTGCGCGATCACGGGTTTCCCGGAGGCCGACCTGCTCGGTGCGCGCGCGCCGTTCCCCTTCTGGCCCACAGAGTCACACGAGGCCAACACCGCGCTGTTGCGCAAGGTCGTCGGCGCCGGCGGCGGCTCGTTCGACATCGAGCTGGTGCGCGCCGACGGCAGGCGCTTCCCGGCGATGATCTCCGCGATCGCCACCGACCTCGGTGACGGCAGCCGCTGCTTCTTGAACACCGTCCGCGACATCACCGAGCTGCGGGCGCACGAGGATCGTCAGCGCCAGCACGCCGAGCAGCTCGCCACGATCACCGACGTCATCCGCGAGATCGGCCACTGCGACCCGCTCGACGCGCGGCCGACGATCTGCCGGACCGCGCTCGCCCTTGCCGAAGGCGCCCACGCGGTCAGCCTCTGGGAGATTGGGCTCGACGGCGGGCTCGCCACGACGGCCACGCGCCCGGAGACGACCGCGCCGTACCGCGTCGGCCTCGACCAGTCCGACCACGGCGCGCACGTCGTGATGGCGACCGGGCAGCCGCTCTTCGTGGCCGATGCACGCACCAGCCCGCACTGCGACCGGCGGATCATCGAGCTGCTCGGCGCCGCATCGGTGCTCTTTCACCCGATCTCCGACGCCCAGGGCGTGCGCGGCGCGCTGGCGATCTCGTGGCCGCAGGCGCGGACGGAGATCGCCGAGGGCGAGATCCTGCTGATCGGCGTGCTGGCCGGTGAGGCGGCGCTCGCCATGCAGCGCGCCGACCTGCTCGGCCGCCTCGACGAGCTGACGCGTACGGATGAGCTGACCGGCCTGCCCAACCGGCGCGCCTGGGACGAGCTGCTGGTCCACGAGCTGGCCGTCGCCGAGCGCCACGACAAGCCCGTATCGGTCGCCATGCTCGATCTCGACTTCTTCAAGCGCTACAACGACGAGCACGGCCACCTCGCCGGCGACCGGCTGCTGCGCGCCGCCGCGGCCGCATGGCAGTCGACGCTGCGCGCCACCGACGTGCTCGCGCGCTGGGGTGGCGAGGAGTTCGCGCTGCTGCTGCCCGGCTGTGACGGACCGGGCGCGGCCATCCTGATCAACCGCCTGCGGGGCATGCTGCCCGACGGCGTGACGTTCTCGGCCGGCGTCGCGACCTCCGATGGCACGACGCCGCCACGGACGCTGATCGACGCCGCCGACCAGGCGCTCTACCAGGCCAAGGCCGACGGACGCGACCGCGTCGTCGTCGGCTAGCGCAGCGCCACCCATCACCGCGTCCCGCCCTGCAGACGGCGCAGCCGCGCGGCCACGTCGGCCCACCCCCGTGCCAGAGGGCGCAGGCGCCCTTCACCCTCGCCGGCGCCGATCAGCCCGGCCGCCGCGAGCTCCGCAAGGTGCTCAGCGAGCTCCTGGGACGACACGCGAAGGACCGCCGCCAGCTCTTCCGTGGTCCGCTGGCGCTCTTCAAGCGCCACGAGGGCCCCGAGACGAAGCGGATGCGCGACCGCGTGCAGGACTTCCACGGAAACTCGCTCATCCATCGCCGTTGGAGACTGCTCTGCAACGCAGTACATCCCACGTCGCAAGGAGGTCAGCGTCGCACCTTGGTCGACGAGCGGCGCGGTCGGTCATCTCCGGGCCAATTAACCCATTCGGCTGGTTTTTGCTCGGAATGGCTAGAAACTAACCGGCACGGTCTTTGCTGTCAAGTCCTGTCCGATTCTGTCCCCGTACGGTCTGCGAAACCGTGCTCGAACAGGACGAGATCCGGCGGCGCATCATTGCCGCAAAGACGCTGGCTGATCACATCAGCACGTGGGCGCAACTGGCCGAGGCCACGAAGATCGGCGAGTCGACGCTGAAGGGCCTCGGCACGTCCCGCGGCCGCGCCGACGAGAAGCACCTGCGCGTTATCGCCGCCGCCTGCGCGCTGCCCTACGCCTGGTTCACCGTCGAGGATCTCGGCCGCGCCGTCAGCCGCGAGGACGAGGATCCGGCGCTCGTCGAGCGCGTCGAAGCGCTCGAGCACACCGTCGCGGCGCTCGTGCGCCGCGACGGTCTTACGCCTCCTCCTCCGGCTCCGCGAGGTGGAGGTGATCCTCCCCCAGCTCCTGGAGGCGAGCTCGGCCGTCGACTGCGAGGGCGTGCGACCAAGTCTGCAGATCCTGGGCGACCCGACTCGGCGCCGGAGGAGGGTTCTGCGCCAAAAAGCGCCGGATAAGCACGCCAATCGTGTGCTCGGCGCGCGCCTCCCAGCTGGCGAGCGACTCGCCCTCGGCCGGTCCGCCGCCCGCGGCGATCAGGTCGTGCATGGGTCAGGAGCCGTTGCGCGCGGTGGCGGCCGCGACGATGTCGCGGACCTCCGGGCGGAGCTTGGCGATCACGCGCTGCAACTGCTTGCGCGCCCGCGCATCCAGGACCGTCTGGCGCGGGTAGCCACCGTCGGGCGCCGGCACGGTCAGCGCGCCACAGAGCCCCAGCAGCTGGCCAACAGGATCGGCGAGCTGCAGCTCATCTTCGTTGCCGGAGACCAGCGCGTAGAAGTGCTCGACCGCACCGCGGACGCGGCCCTCATCGGCCAGCTCGACGATGCCGGCCGAGACGAGCGTCCGCACGTGATAGGCCGTGGAACCCAGCGATCCGCCGGTGATCCGCGCTAGCTGGGTCGGACTGATCGGCCGCCCGTAGCTGCGCATCACATCGACGATTTGATAGCGCGCCGGGTGCGGTCGCAGCGTCTTGCGCCGCTTCTCCATCTGCTTCTTGGTGGACGACATGCGGCGGAACCGTAGCTCCGCCGTAACAACTGTGCAACTTGCGCTTCACAGTTTATTTCGCTGAGCGTTGCACGACGAGGCGCGCTAGGGCGCCTCAGACGGTCAGCGTCGGCGCCCGCGCCCGACCAGCCGATCGACCACTGCGACCGCCCACGTGCCGAGCGCCACGATCGTTGCCAGACCCATCAGCGTGTCCGATTGACGAGCGTGCCGACCAGCGGATCGAGCACGGCGTGGACCTCGTCGAGCGAGGCCTCCGCGAGCGCCGTCAGCGTGCCGCTAGAGCGGGTCAGCGTGGTGCCGAGCGCGAGGGCGACCAGCAGCTCGGCGCGCAGCTGCGGCTGCTGCACGCCGTCGTCGGCGAGCCGCTGTGTGAGCGGCCCGATGACGCGGCGGGCCATCAGCGCGCCGACCTGGTCGCGCAGCGCCGGGCTCAACGACGGGCTGACCATCGCGCGGCAGATCGGGTTGTTGGAGCCGTTCTTATCGGACTTGCCAAGGAACCTGGCAAAGACGGCGTTGGGATCGGTCGGCAGCGGCGGGCGCTCGGTCTCCTCCAGCGCCGCGAGGTAGAGCCCTTCCTTGCCGCCGAAGTAGCGCGCGATCAGGGCGGCATCGACGCCGGCGCGTTCGCCGATGTCGCGGACGGTCGCCCCTTCATAGCCACGCTCGTCGAAGAGCGCGGCGGCGGCCTCCAGCAGCGCGCGGCGGCTGGCCTGTGCGTCGTTGCGACGGCGCAATGCAGCGGGCGCGGCGTCGTTTTCTGGCGCCGCGAGCGCGCTGCTAGGGTTGTCAGCACCTGATGACATCGTCTGCTGACTCTACCACCTCCCCCGCTCCTCACCGCCAGCATTACGGTCTGACCTTCGCCGTCCTCGCGCTGGCGGGCGCCACCTATGCAGTGCTCCAGTCGCTCGTCGCCCCGGCGATCCCCGAGATCCAGCGCGAGTTCCACACCAGCACGACGTCGGCCGCGTGGGTGCTGACGGCCTACCTGCTCAGCGCCTCCATCTTCACGCCCATCCTCGGGCGCCTCGGTGACATGTTCGGCAAGGAGCGGACGCTCGTCGCCGTCCTGGTCGTGCTCGCGTGCGGCACGCTGCTGGCCGCGATCTCGACCACCATCACCGTGTTGATCGTCGGCCGCGTCATCCAGGGCGCCGGAGGCGCGATCTTCCCGCTCGCCTTCGGGATCATCCGCGACGAGTTCCCGCGGGAGCGCGTCCCGCACGGCATCGCGCTGATCTCGGCGATCCTCGGCATCGGCGGCGGCTTGGGCATCATCCTGGCCGGGCCGATCATCGACGCCCTCTCGATCCACTGGCTCTTCTGGATCCCGCTGATCCTCGTGGTGATCGCGACGATCATGACCATCCTGTTCGTGCCCGAGTCGCCGATCAAGACGCCGGGGAAGATCAACTGGAGCGGCGCCGCGCTGCTGTCGGGGTGGCTCGTGGCGCTGCTGGTCGGCATCAGCGAGGGCTCATCCTGGGGTTGGACCGACCCGCGCACGCTCGGGCTGTTCGTCGCCTCCGCGATCCTGCTCGGCGCGTGGATCGTCAACGAGCAGCGCGCCGTCGAGCCGCTGGTCGACATGGACATGATGCGCATCCGCGGCGTCTGGACCGTCAACGCCGCCGCGTTCCTGGTCGGCGCCGGGATGTACAGCTCGTTCGTGCTGCTGCCGGCGTTCACCGAAACCGACCCCTCGGCCGGCTACGGCTTCGGCGCAAGCGTCACGCAGGCCGGGCTGTTCCTGCTGCCGTCGACCATGATGATGCTCTTGGTCAGCCCGATCGCCGGGCGGCTGTCGGCACGGGTCGGCTCGCGCATCCCGCTGATTGCCGGCTCGATCGCGACCTGTCTGGCCTTCGTCCTGCTCGCCATCGCCCACGACCAGAAGTGGGAGATCTACGTCGCCTCCGGCATCCTCGGGATTGGGATCGGCCTCGCCTTCGCATCGCTGGCCAACCTCATCGTCGAGGCCGTGCGCCCCGAGCAGACGGGCGTCGCCACCGGCATGAATACCGTGATGCGCTCGCTCGGCGGCTCAGTCGGCAGCCAGATCGGCGCCAGCGTGATCGCCGGGACGATCGTCGGGACCGCCCTGCCGACCGAGCATGGCTTCGAGATGGCCTTCATCCTCGCCGGCGGAGCGTGCTTCCTCGGCGCGCTGGCCAGCCTGGCGGTGCCGCGGCCGAATGCGCGCCGAGTCAGCAATGAGCAGCCCGCACTGATCGGCGAATCAGCGCACTAGCATGCGCCCGCGCCGCGCCCTTAGCTGCTGCTCGTGACGCGCGAGCGCTCCACGAGATCGGCGAGGCGCACGAGCTTGACGCGCGGGCGGCCATGGGGCTCGCCGGAGCTCTTCTCGTGCGCGTCGATCGCCTCCCAGCCGGCCCAGGTGACCGAGTCGGGCGCGCGCTGCGCGTAGAAGGCGGCGATCTCCTCGGGGTCGGTCAAACTCGGCGTGTTCAGCGCGCTGGCATCGCGATCCTCGACGATGCGTGCGACGGTGTCGGCCGCGTCCTTCTTGTTGGTGCCAATGACGCCGGACGGGCCGCGCTTGATCCAACCGACGACGTACTCGCCGCGATGCGCGTCACCGCTCTCAGCGCAGACGCGACCACCGGTGTTGCGGATCAGGCCGCGCCGATCGTCGAACGGGACGTCGTCGACGGGCTTGCCGCGATAGCCAATCGAGCGCAGCACGAGGCCGGCTTCGATGGTCTCTTCGCGGCCGGTCGGAACCGCACGAAGGCTGCCGTCCTCACCTTTCTGAATCTCGTTGACGACCACGCGCACGCCGGTGACCGGGCCATGCTCGCCCTCGCCGAGGATCTCGACCGGCGAGCGCAGGAAGCGCAGGATCACGCGATGGCTGGCGTCCTTGGGACCCTTCTCGGCGTAGTCGCGCAGGATCTCAACGTTCCTGCGCGACGTGATGTCGGCCTCCTCCTCCAGCCAGCGGGCGGAGTGCTCGTCGAGCTCGAGATCGGTGGCGTCGACCTCAACGCCCGCGCGCTGCAGGTCGGCCAGCTCGCGCAGCTCGGGGTTGGTGAACGCCGCCTGGGCCGGGCCGCGCCGGCCCAGCAGGATGACCTCCTCGACGGCCGACTCCGACAGCACTTCGATCGCGTGGTCGGCGGTGTCGGTCGGCGTGAGCTCGTCGGGATGCAGGACGAGCATGCGGGCGACGTCGATAGCGACGTTGCCGTTGCCGATCACCACCGCGCGCTTGACGCTCAGGTCGTACTCGTGGTCGGCCGCATCGGGGTGGCCGTTGTACCAGGCCACGAAGTGGGTGGCGGCGTGCGAGCCGGGCCGATCTTCGCCGGGCACGTTGAGGCGGTTGTCGTCGGAGGTGCCCAGCGCGTAGAGGACGACGTGGTAGCGCTCAAGCAGCTCGGCGCGCGTGACGTCACGGCCCAGCACGACGCCGCCGAAGAACCGAAAGCCGTCCTTCCTGGCGGTCTTCTCGTAGACCCGCGTGACGGCCTTGATCTTCGGATGGTCGGGCGCGACGCCGGCGCGCACGAGCCCAAACGGGGTCGGCAGCGCGTCGAGGACATCGACCTCGAAGCCCGCGGTGAGCAGCTGATCGGCGGCGTAGAACCCGGAGGGGCCGGCGCCAACGATCACCGCCCGGGGCGCATCGGTCGGGGTGGCGGAGTCAGGAAGATCGGTCATGAGAAGGGGATCCACGGTGAGGGGACGCGGATCCCCGACTCTAGCGATCGGATATGGACGAAAGCGGTGTGAGCGCTAGGCCTGAGGACAGGGCCGGAGCCCCATCTACGACTTGATCGAGCGCTGGTAGGACCGCACCGCCAGCGGCGCGCAGATCACGACGATCCCGATCGCCCACAGCAGCGTGTACTCCACGGGGTGCTGCAGCGGCCACGGGCCGCTGGACGGCAGCACGCCGCCGGGGTTCCCGAAGAGGTGGCGCAGCGCGTTGGCCAGCGACGACGTCGGGTTCCACTCGGCGACGGTCTTGAGCACGCCCGGCAGCGTGCTCGTCGGCACGAAGGTCGAGGCGATGAACGTCACCGGGAAGATCACCACGAAGGCCACGCCCTGCACGCCCTCGGGCGTCGGCACGATGCTGCCGAGCAGCACGCCGACCCAGATCATGGCGAACGAGAACACCAACATCAGGCCATAGGCGCCGAGGACGTCGAGGATCCCGGAGTGGATCCGCCAGCCGACGACGAAGCCGGTGATCGTCATGAACGCGATCGGCAGGAACGCGCGGATGAGGTTGGCCACGGCGTGGCCGGCGAGCACGCTCGAGCGCGGGATCGGCAGCGAGTGGAAGCGGTCGATCGCCCCGTTGTTGCGGTCGTTGGAGAGCGCGAGCGCGACGCCGAAGCAGCCGAAGACGATCGTCTGGGCGAAGATCCCGCCCATCAGGAACTCTTTGTAGCTGCCGCCGCCCGGCACGCTGATGGCGCCGCCGAAGACGAAGGCGAACAACAACACGAACATGACCGGCTGGATCGTCGCGTCCGACAGCGCCTCCGGCTGACGGCGCATGTGCAGCAGGCCGCGCCGCGCGATCACCCACGTGTCGGAGAGGAAGGTGGCGCGCGCGCTCGCGGGCCGCTGTGAGTATCGGTCCCCACCCACCCCGGCGTCGACGGTTTGGGTGCTCATCGCTGCTCCTCGGAGATCGTCGAGACGGGAACGGCGGATGCGTCATCCGCCTCAGGGGGTGCGCCGGTCAGCGTGAGGAACACGTCGTCGAGCGTCGGCTGGGCGAGCCCGAGGTCCTCCACGGCGATCTCGGCATCACTGAGTGCTTCGGCCAGCGCGGCGATGGCGGCGACGCCGCCTTCGGCGGGCGCCACGACCGAGCGGGCCCCAACGTCCACGGCCGGCTGGTGGCCGGCGATCCGACCAACGATCGTGGTGACGGCGTCGAGGTCGGAGCGGTCGGCAACGACAACGCGCAGCTGGTCGCCGCCGACCTGACGCTTGAGGCTGCGCGCGTCACCGCGGGCGATCACGCGGCCGTGGTCGACGACGACGATGTCGTCGGCCAGGCGATCGGCCTCCTCCAGGTACTGCGTGGTCAGCAGGATCGTGGCGCCGCCGGCGACGAGGTCGTCGAGCACGTCCCACAGGTCGTTGCGGGCGCGCGGGTCCAGGCCCGTGGTGGGCTCGTCGAGGAACAGGACCTCGGGCTCGGCGACCAGCGTCGCCGCGAGATCCAGGCGCCGGCGCATGCCACCCGAGTACTCCTTGGCGAGCTTGTCGGAGGCGTCGGAGAGCGCGAACTGCTCCAGCAGGACGGTGGCCCGCGCGAGCGCGCGCTTGCGCCCGAGGTGGTGCAGCTCACCGATCATCGTCAGGTTCTCGTGGCCGGTCAGCAGGCCGTCGACCGTCGCGTCCTGGGCGGCCAGGCCCATGCTGCGACGTACCGAGACCGGGTCACGCAAGACGTCATGGCCGGCGACGGTCGCCGTGCCGGCGTCGGGCTCGGTCAGCGTCGTCAGGACGCGGACCGCGGTGGTCTTGCCGGCGCCGTTGGGGCCCAGCAGGGCGCAGACCGCGCCGCGCGCAACGGCGAGGTCGACACCGTCCAGTGCGCGCTTGTCGCCGTAGATCTTGACGAGGCCGTGGGCTTCGATGGCGTTCGTGGTCACGCTGGAAGAATTGCATGCTCGACGGAATTTTGCAACGGGTGTAAAGTTCTCGTCATGGCATCTTCTTCTTCCGTGCAGGAGGCCGGCGTCCCGCCCGCCGGCCTGCGCGCGTGGAAGAAGGCGCGCACGCGCCTGACCATCTCCAACATCGCCACCGGCCTCTTCATGCGTGACGGCTTCGAGGCGGTCACGGTCGCGCAGATCGCCGCGGCGGCCGAGGTCTCGGTCAAGACGGTGTTCAACTACTTCCCCTCGAAAGAGGACCTGTTCTTCGATCGCGTCGAGGATGTGATCGGCGCGCTGGTCGATGCGGTCGTCGAGCGTCCGGCGGGCGCGACGGTCGTCGGCGCGCTGCACGGCGTCCTGGCCGACCGGCTCGTGCCGTTCGACGACGACGGCTGGCGCCGCCTACGCAATGCGGAGGACTACGAGCGCTTCCGCCGCTTCCTGGCCACCGAGGAGGCGTCGCCGGCGCTGCGCACGCGGCGCCTGGTCATCGCCGAGCTGTGGACGGCGCGCCTGGCCCAGCTGTTCACCCACCAGCTTGGGCTTCCCAAGGGCGACCCGCGTGCCGCGACGCTGGCCGCGATGGTCATCGCGGTCATGACGCTGCGAGCGCGCACGCTGTCGGCCGCGATGGCCGAGCGGCTCAGCGCGCGGACGGTCGAGCGCCGCGTGCGCGCCGTCGTCGACGAGGCCTTCGAGCGTCTGGCGGTGGCGTTCGCCGACGTCGACCTCCCGCGTCCGCCGGGCTGACGGAGGCTTCCGGCAGGGTGACGCGGCGCCCGCGCAGGTCTAGCATCGGCGCATGCCGCCCTTCACCCGCGGGTTTCACGGCCGGCCACGCCGCCCGGACGTCGATCCGGCGCGCGTCCCGCCCGGGCAGTACGTCGTCGAGGACTTCCCGGTGCTGTCGGCCGGACCGACGCCGCACCCCGACCTGGCCGCGTGGTCGTTCTCGATTCAAGGTGCCGTCGATGGGGTGGCGTCCTGGACCTGGGAGGAGCTCAACGCGCTACCCCAAGAGACGTTCACGGTCGACATCCACTGCGTGACGAAGTGGACCAAGCTCGACACGACGTGGACCGGCGTCTCGGTCGACACGCTGCTAGACGGCGTCGTGACCGAGGCCGAGCACGTGAGCGTCTGGGCCGACGGCGGCTACACCACCAACTTGCCGCTAGAGGATCTGAGCGACGGCAAGGCGTGGGTCGTGCACACCTTTGACGGCGAGCCGCTGGAGCCTGCGCACGGTGGGCCGGCGCGGCTGTTGGTGCCGCATCTGTACTTCTGGAAGAGCGCGAAGTGGGTGCGCGGCCTGACGCTGACCGTCGAGGACGAGCCCGGCTTCTGGGAGGCCGCGGGCTATAACAACTACGGCGACCCGTGGCGCGAGCAGCGCTATTGGGGCGACTGACGGTGGTGGGAGTGGTGCCGGTGGCGCCGCCGCGCGCCCGGTTAGTGTGGCGCATGGCGACGGTGGTGCGGTTGATCGACGAGACGCCGCATGCGCGGACGCTGGTGCTCGACGTTCCGGGGTGGCCCGGCCATGTTGCCGGCCAGCATGTGGATATCCGGCTGACGGCCGAGGACGGCTATGTGGCCGAGCGCTCGTACTCGATCGCCTCGGCGCCGGAGGAGGCGCCACATGTCGCACTGACGGTCGAGCGGATCGACGACGGCGAGGTCTCGCCCTATCTGGCGGGGGAGCTTGTTGTAGGAGATCAGTTCGAGGTGCGCGGGCCGGTGGGCGGGCACTTCACGTGGCGGGCATCTGATGGCGGGCCGCTGTTGTTGGTGGCCGGTGGGTCGGGGCTGGTGCCGCTGATGGCGATGGTGCGGCACCGGGCTGCGGTGGGGAGTCGGGCCGATGTGCGATTGCTGGTGTCGGCGCGGGAGCTGGAGGCGCTGTTGTACCGCGAGGAGTTGGAGCGGTTGGGTGCTGCTGGTGATGGGTTGAGCATCACCAACACCTTGACGCGCGCGGTGCCGGAGGGATGGGACGGGTTTGCGCGGCGGGTGGATGGCGCGATGTTGGAGGCGGTGGGGCCTTTGGCGACGGCGGGGCCGCGGGTGTTCGTGTGCGGGCCGACGCCGTTCGTGGAGGCGGTGGCGGATGCGCTGGTGGAGTTGGGGCATGCGGCTGGTTTGGTGCATACGGAGCGGTTTGGACCGACGGGGTGATGACGATGACCGACGAAGCGTTGGTGTTGGATGGGAACGCGGTCGCGGGGCTGTTGGCCGAGGTGTTCGGTGGCGCGGAGGTGACGGGTGCTGTGCGGGGCTGCGGGTCGTGCGGGCAGCGGCATGCGGTGGGGAAGCACCGGCTGTACCGGGGCGCAGGGTTGGTGCTGCGGTGTCCGGGGTGTGGAGATGTGGCGCTGGTGGTGGTGGAGCGGGGTGCGCGGCGGGAGGTGCGGATGAGCGGGTCGTGGGCATTGAGTGTGCCGGTCGCGTAGCTCGTTGTTGTTGGTGTCGTCCGCTTTGGGGCCTGGGTGGCACACCCGTGGCGCCCAGCGCGGGGCGTGGTCGGGGTGCGTTGCGGGGTTCGGTGGCACCGAGGGGAGTGAGCAGTGGCTGGAGCCTCGGAGCGCGGGCTTGTCGTCCGTTGGCGCCGGGGCGCGGGTGGTTCGGGGCGCTTGGGGAGGTCCGGGGCGTTTCGGACCCCATATAGGGACACCAGGCGACCCGGACCGACGCATCCGCCTCGGATCGCGAACGCTCGACGTTTAGTGACGTACATAGCGTCACAAAACGACGAGCATCCGTCCTTCGGGTCCGCAGCGAACCGCCCGCCAGTCCCACGAACCCTCGCGCGGAAGACCGATGGCGCCGCGAGCCACCACGACTTCCTTCCCCTCGATGCCCAGAACCCCGCAACGCACCCCGACCACGGCGCGCGCTGAGCACCACGGGTGCCCCACCACCCGCGGACGACCCCCAAACGCCCCAAACCACCTACCCCAACATCGGCGACCGCGGAATCCGCGTCTCCCCCGTGATCTGCGGGATCCGCATCGCCAGGTCGTCAACGAAGCACCAGCACCAATCCTCCCCCGGCTCCAGTGACCGGATCAGCGGATGGTCATCGGCCGCCGCGTGCGCCGACGCATGCTTGCCCGGTGAGTCGTCGCAGCAACCAACGTGGCCGCATCCCAAACAGATGCGCAGGTGCAGCCAGACGCCGCCGGTGGCCAAGCAGTCCTCGCAGCCCGCCACCTCCTCCGGCAGTTCGGTGACCTCGATGGTGTCCAGGTGCGTGCAGCTGGTCGTGCTCATGTTGAGGAGTCCTCCGTGGTCGTGGGCGGAGCCGCCGGCTCCGATCCGTCGGGGATCGGCAGCCAGACGTGGAAGCTCGTGCCGTCAGGGCCGGTGTCGAAGCCGAGGCTGCCGTCGTGGCGGTCTTCGACGATGCGGCGCACGGTGTCCAGGCCGAGGCCGGTGCCGGAGCCGACCTCCTTGGTGGTGAAGAACGGCTCCAGCACGCGGCGGCGCGCCTCCTCCGGAATGCCGGGGCCGTCGTCGGCGATGTCGACGCGCACGCACGGGCCGTCGCGCGCGGTGGTGATCGTGATCGTGCCGGTCTGTCCCAGCGCGTCGACGGCGTTGTCGATGAGGTTGGTCCAGACCTGGTTGAGCTCCGAGCCGCGCACCGCCAAACGCGGCAGGGTCGGGTCATAGTCCTTGCGAACGTCGATCTTGGTGTGCTTGAGCTTGTGGCCGAGGACCTTGATGGTGGCGTCGATGCCCTCGCGCAGGTCGACCTGCACCAGGTCGCCACGATCCATGTAGGAGTAGGTCTTGATCGCCCCGACCAGATCGCTCATCCGGCTCGCGGACTCCTGCAGCTCGGTCGCCAGCCCGCGTGCCGACAGCGTCGCGACGACCCACGCCAGCGCGCTAGAGACGGCCGGGCCAGCACGCTCGGCGACCTCGGCCAGCCAGGCCTCGTCGACGCCGGCCGCGGCAAGCACCTCGGCCAGGCGCCAGGGCTCGTCGATGCCGAGATCCTCCAACCGCTCCAACATGTCGTCCTCGGCATCGGCGGCGTCGACACTGCTCAGGGCAGCGGCCGAGTCCGAGCGCCGCAGCGCCTCCTGCTGCAGCTCGACGAGCCGCTCGGCATCGGCCCGCTCGATGCCACCCTTCACGAACGCGCCGATCGCGCCGGTGACGACGTCCAGCGCGTCCACGAGCTGCGACGACGCGCGCTTGACGGCGGCCACCGGGTTGTTGAGCTCGTGCGCGAGGCCGGCGGCCATCGTGCCCAGCGACGCGAGGCGCTCACGGTCGTTGTCGATCTGGGCCAGGCGCGCGGTGACCGGGCCGATGGCCTGCATGATCTTGCGGTGCACCGAGCGGTGAGACAGCGCCAGGTCGGTGAACGCCGCGAGTGGGATGAGCCCGATGACACAGTCGGTCTCGGTCTGCAGGCGCACGCCGATCGGCGTCTCGGTGAGCGCCGCGATGGCCTGCATCCAGGTCGGCGCGTCCATGTGGCCGATCGGCTCGAAGCGCGTCTCGTCGACCACCTTGTACATCCGCAGCCGGCCCTCGAGCAAGAGCAGCAGCCCGCGGGGAGAGGCGTCCTGCTCGGCGATGATCTTCCCGGCGGGAACGTTGAACGCCTCGGCGGCATCGCGCCACTGCTCGAGCTCGGCCTCGGCGAGACCGTCGAAGAGATCGACGCGGCGCAGCTCGTCGAGCGAGACGGGAATCGTCGGGGTCATGCTGCCGCCAAGTACTCGTGGATCAGCGACACCGCCATCGACCCTTCGCCCACCGCGCTGGCCACGCGCTTGATCGAGCGGGCGCGGACGTCGCCGGCAACAAAGACGCCGGGGACCGAGGTCTCCAGCAGATAGGGATCGCGCTTGAGCGGCCAGCCCGCGCCGCGGACCTCCGCGCCCGCGAGGATGAAGCCGTGCTCGTCGCGCGCGACGACCGTGTCGAGCCAGGAGGTGCGCGGCGCGGCACCGACAAAGACGAAGCAGGCGTCGGCGTCCTCGACGGTCTCGCTGCCATCGGTGTGGCGGATCCGCAGCGCCTTGAGATGGCCGTCCTCGCCGGTCGCCTCGACCGCTTGTGCACCGGTGCGCACCTCGACATTCGGGAGCGCGGCGATCTGCTCGATCAGGTAGTTGGACATGGACTTGGTCAACGAGGGCGCGCGGACCAGCATCGTCACCTGTGCCGCCCAGCCGGCGAAGTGGACGGCCGCCTGGCCAGCGGAGTTCGCCCCACCGATGATCACGACGCGCTGCTGGGAGCAGGAGCGCGCCTCGCTCAGCGCAGCGCCGTAGTAGATGCCCGCACCGGTGAGCTCCTCGAAGCCCGGCGTGTCGAGCTTGCGGTAGGAGACGCCGGAGGCGATCAACACCGTGTTGGCGCTCAGCGCACCGCCGCCGGAGAGGCGGATGAGGCGGCCGGTGCCCTCGACCTCGAGCGTGACGGCGTCCTGCACGGTCAGCAGCTCGGCGCCGAGGCGCCGAGCCTGGTCGGTGGCGCGGCGCGCGAGGTCCGAGCCGGAGAGGCCGTTCGGGAAACCGAGGTAGTTCTCGATCCGGCTGGAGGTGCCGGCCTGGCCGCCGGGCGCCTCACGCTCGACCATCACGGTGGACAACCCCTCTGACGCGCCGTAGACCGCAGCGGCGAGGCCGGCGGGCCCGCCGCCGACGATGACCAGGTCATAGTGGTCGGTCGCCGGCTGGCTCGTGACGCCGAGGCGCTCGGCCAGCTCCAGCACCGTCGGACGCTCCAGGACCGAGCCGTCCTCCATCAGCGCGACCGGCAAGCCCTCCTCGCTGACGCCGGCGACGCGCAGCAGCTCGCGCGCTTCGCCGTCGCGCTCGATGTCCAGCCAGCGACCGGGGACGCGGTTGCGGGCCAGGAAGTCGCGCAGGTCGTGCGCCGGCTTGGAGAAGCGATGGCCGATGACGCGCACGCCGCCGGACTCCAGGGCCGCGCCGGACTCCCACGTGGTCAGGAGATCCTGAACCACCGGGTAGAGCTCCTCCTCCGGCGGATCCCAGGGCTTGAGCAGGTAGTAGTCGAGCGCGACCTCGTTGATCGCCTGGATCGCAGCGCCGGTGTCGGCGTAGGCGGTGAGCAGCACGCGCTTGGCGTCGGGCGCGAGCTTGCGCGCCTCGACGAGGTACTCGGTCCCCGAGAGGCCGGGCATGCGCTGGTCGGCGATCAGCAGCGCGACCTGGTCGCCGCGCGTGATCAGCTCCCGCACGACCTCCAGCGCCTCCTCCCCGGAGGCGGCGCGCAGGACGCGGTAGCGCTCGCCGAACTGGCGGCGCAGGTCCCGGGCGACGGCGGCGAGGACCGCGGGTTCGTCGTCGACGGCAACGATGGCCGGTCGACGGGTGCGTTCAGGAGCGTCGGCAGACATCTGCCCCGGAGCTTCTCATCCTTGTCGAGGGTCGCGGGCGGCGGCAGGGGCGGGCCGGTGCGATGACGCGGTGGCCGACGCCGCGGCCTCGCGGCGGGCGACCTCGGCCCGCACGACCGGCGCGACCTCGGTGCCAAACAGCTCCATCGAGGCCAAGACGTCGGCGTGGGCGACCGACCCGATGCTCATCTGGCCGATGTAGCGCTGGTGGCCGAAGAGCTCGTGACCGAGCAGGATCTTCTCGGCGACCTGCTCGGGCGAGCCGGCGGCCAAGGCGCCGTCGGGCGAGCGCAGCGCCTGGTACTCGCGCTGGCCAGAGGGCGGCCAACCGCGCTCGCGGCCGATGCGGTTCATGACCTCCAGATAGCCGGGAGCGTGCGCGCGGTCAGACGCCTCGGAGCTCTGACCGACGAAGGCGTGGGTGTTGATCGCGATGCGGGCGGCGGCCGGATCGTGGCCGACGGCGGCCCACACCTCGCGATAGAGCTCGACCAGCGGCACGAAGCGCTGCAGCTGGCCACCGATGATCGCGATCGTCAGCGGCAGGCCGAGCGTCGCGGCACGCACGACCGACTGCGGTGAGCCGCCGACGGCGACCCAGACCGGCAGCGGATCCTGCACAGGGCGGGGCCAGACGCCAGCATTGTCCAGCGCGGCGCGATGCTTACCCGACCACGTGACGTGGGTGCCCTCGCGTAACTGGAGGAGCAGCTCGAGGTTCTCGAGGTAGAGGTCGTCGTAGTCGTCGAGGCTCTTGCCGAAGAGCGGGAAAGACTCGATGAACGAGCCGCGCCCCGCCATGATCTCCGCCCGTCCGCCGGAGACCAGGTCGACCTCGGCGAACTGCTGAAAGACGCGGACCGGGTCCTCGGAGCTGA
This sequence comes from uncultured Conexibacteraceae bacterium, assembly GCA_963836485.1. Classification (GTDB taxonomy): domain Bacteria; phylum Actinomycetota; class Thermoleophilia; order Solirubrobacterales; family Solirubrobacteraceae; genus Baekduia. Next base: position 91,212 of record CAWIJS010000005.1, read on the forward strand.
GCACGGTCACGGCGCTGGAGAGGCGGATGGTGTCCGTGATCGCCGCGATGGCGCCAAGGGCGACCGTGGGTGAGGAGATGAGGTAGTCCGGGCGATGATGCTCGCCGACGGCGAAGACGTCGAGCCCGAGCTCATCAGCGAGCTTGGCCTCCTCGAGGAGGTCGCTCATGCGCTGCTGCGGGCTAACGCCGGCGGCGAGGTCGGCAAAGGTGGCGAGACCGAGTTCCATGATGTGGCCCATCGTAGCAGAAGTAGTTGCGCACGCAATCATCTGTCGACGAGGCGGCTCACCGGGAACAGCACCAGCGCCTGCAGCGCGGTGGTGACCAGCCGCCGCGCCGCACGCTCGAGCTGCTCGGCCTCCGTATCGAAGTGCTCGGTGTGCAGCGAGACAAACGGCGGCGGCGGTTGATGCAGGCAGGCCGAGCACCCTTCCATGACTTGCGCCGCGCCGGTCAGCAGATCCATCAGCCACTCCGGCCAGTCGGCCTCGCCGGGCCGCGCCCAGAGATGTTCACGACCTGCCCGTGCCATGGCCTGCGTCAGGCGCCACTCACGCTCGAAGGCCCGCTCCGCCAGGCACGCGGAGCCGGCGCTGCCGAGCGTCAGCACGGTGGCGGCCAACGCCGCGATCGCCGCATCGCCGCCGACGTCCGGGCCGTCCTCGATCACCGTGGAACACAAGCGCCCGACGGCCTTTCCCACCCGCACCGCGTCGTCGACCGGCGAGCAACTCGGGCCAGACTCCAGGCCGTCCGGCATGACCAGCACATACCCCGCCGCAGCACGCAAGACCGCCGGGGCCAGCGGTGCGCCGTCCCCTTCGAGACCGAAGCCACCAGCCTCTTCCATCCCATCGAGCTCGTCGCCACCGGCCAGCGGGCGCCGCTCCAGCACCGTCGTCTCGGGACCCCGCACGACCAGGCGCTGCAGCTCGTCACCGAGCAGCTCGAAGCGCTCGACGCCGACGATCACCTCACAATGGTGCACGCAGAGCGCCTCCAACGACGCTGGCTGCGCCGTCCGCCAAACCAGGCGCGGCGGACCGGCCGTGGGGCCGGCCACGGCGACTGCGCCGGCGGTGCCGAGGTCATCGGCCAGCCGCGCGACGGCGGCGGGCGGACCGTTGAGGACGAGGCGTTGCTGATGCATGTCGCCACCATCAGGCACGGCGCACGCGAGACGCCCTGATGGCGCGAAACCGGCACAGACGCTGCGCGCACCTGACACAGCCCGCCCCACACCCGTAGCGGGGCCTCACACCCGGACGGTGACTAAGAGGAAGCGGTGAGGATCTCGCGCAGCACCGCGAGCGCCCGGTCGCGATGGGCGTCTAGCTCGGCGACGAGGCGGTCGGCATCGCGCGCGCGCAACGCGTCGAGGATCCGGTCGTGCGCCTCCAACGACGCGCGCCGCTCCTCGGGCGAGTTGTAGTACATCGCGCGATAGGCCTCGGTCGAGTCCCAGAGCAGCTTGATCACCCGTAGCGCATGCGGCCGGTCGGGCGCATCGACGATGCCGAAGTGCAGACGCCGGTTGGCCGCCAGCTCGGCGGCGACGTCACCGCGCTCAGCGGCCACCGCACACGCCCGAGCGGCCTGCTCGATCCGCGCGATCGCCGCATCGTCGAGGCCCGGCAGCGCGTGGCGCGCCGCACGCGCCTCCAGCAGCGCGCGCAGCTCGTATATCTCCTCGAGATCCTCCATCCGCAGCTCGGTGACGAAGTAGCCGCGCCGCGGCAGGTAGGTCAGCTGACCCTCCTGCTCGAGGACGCGCAGCGCCTCGCGCACCGGCGCGACGCTAAGGCCGACCTCGGCGGCGACGTCCTCCTGGTTGACGCGCGCACCCGGCGCCAGTGTCCCGGACACGATCAGCCAGCGCAGCTCGGAGACCGCATGCTCTTGGGCGGTCCCGGGCGTCGCAGGACGCACGCTCATCGAAACGCCGGAATCCCCGTCAGTGCCCCGCCGACCACGAGCGCGTGGACGTCGGCCGTGCCCTCGTAGGTGACGACCGACTCCAGGTTGTTCATGTGCCGAATGACGGGGTACTCGAGCGTGACGCCGTTGGCGCCGAGGACCTGGCGCGCGTTGCGCGCGACGTCCAGCGCCATGTTGACGTTGGCCAGCTTGCCCATCGAGACGTGCTCGTTGCGCAGCAGGTTGTCGTCCTTCATCCGCCCCAGGTGTAGGGCCAGCAGCGTCCCCTGGTTGACCTGCGTGGCCATCGTGGCGAGCTTGAGCTGCTGGAGCTGGGTGGCAGCGATCGGCCGGCCGAAGGCGATCCGCTCACCGGCGTAGTCCAGCGCCGCTTCGAAGCACGCGCGCGCAGCGCCGACGGCGCCAAAGACGATGCCGAAGCGCGCCTCGTTGAGGCAGGACAGCGGACCGCGCAGCGAGCTGACCTCGGGGAGCACGGCGCTCGCCGGGAGACGGACGTCGTCAAACAGCAACTCGGAGGTAATCGAGGCACGCAGCGACAGCTTCTTGTGGATGTCCTGCGTGGTGAAGCCCTTGGTGTCCTTGGGAACCACGAAGCCCCGTACGCCGTCGTCGGTTGTCGCCCACACGACAGCCGCATCGGCCACCGACCCGTTGGTGATCCACATCTTCTGACCGTGCAGGATCCAGTCCTCGCCGTCGCGACGAGCATGGGTGCGCATGGCGCCGGGGTCTGACCCCGCGTCGGGCTCGGTCAGGCCGAAGCAGCCGATCGCCTTCCCGGCGGCCATCCGCGGCAGCCACTCCTGCTTTTGCTCCTCGCTGCCCCAGCGCCAGATGGCGTACATCGCAAGCGAGCCCTGAACCGAGACGAGCGAGCGGACACCGCTGTCGCCGGCCTCGAGCTCGAGGCAAGCCAGACCGTAGGCGGTGGCCGAGACGCCCGCACAGCCATAGCCGGTGAGGTGCATCCCCAAGACCCCCAACGTGCCCAGCGCGGGCGCCAACTCGCCGATCGGAAGCTGGCCGGCCTCAAACCAATCACCAACCTCGGGCACGATCCGGTCAGCGACGAACGCCCGGACCGTGTCGCGGATGTCGCGCTCCTGGTCGGAGAGGAGATGGTCGATCGCGAGGAAGTCCTTGGGGCGGATCGCGGGCGGGGCGGCGGCGGTGCTCATGGCGGGTCGGTCTCCTTGCGCGCAAACTTTCGAAGATCTAGGATCTTTGCAGATGGAGCCTCCCGCCGCGCTCGGCGACCTGACGATCGTCGACTTCTCCCGCGTGCTCGCGGGACCGCTGGCCACGATGGTGCTCGCCGACCTGGGGGCGACGGTGATCAAAGTCGAGCGGCCCGAGATCGGCGACGACACCCGCGCCTGGGGGCCACCCTTCGATGAGCGCGGCGAGGCGACCTACTTCCAGGCGGTCAACCGCAACAAGTCGAGCGAGGCCATCGACCTAGGGACGTCGGATGGCGTAGCGCGGGCACGCGAACTGATCGCGCACGCCGACGTCGTGGTCGAGAACTTCCGCCCCGGCGTCATGGACCGCCTCGGCCTCGGCTGGGACACCCTGTCGGCCAAAGACCCCAAGTTGGTGTACTGCTCGATCACCGGCTTCGGCACAGGCGCCGGCGCGCCGCTGCCCGGCTATGACCTGCTCGTCCAGGCCCTCGGCGGGCTGATGTCCATCACCGGCGAGGCGGGCGGCGAGCCGCAAAAGGTCGGCGTCGCGCTGGTTGACGTCATCGCCGGGCTTTTTGCGAGCACCGGCATCCTGGCGGCGCTGCACCACCGCGCACGGACCGGCATGGGCCAGCGGGTCGAGGTGGACTTGTTGTCGTCCTTGCTCGCAGCGCTGGTCAACCAGGGCTCGGCCTACACGCTGGCCGGCGCCGTCGGCCGGCGGATGGGCAACGCCCACCCGTCGATCGCGCCCTACGAGCTGCTGCCCACCGGCGACGGCGACCTCGTCCTGGCCGTGGGCAACGACCGGCAGTTCGCCGCGCTGTGCGCGACGCTCGGCGCGCCAGAGCTGGCAGGCGACGCGCGCTTTGCGACCAACGGCGAGCGGGTCGCACATCGCGATGCGCTGCGCACCGAACTCGCAGCACGGCTGGCACAACGCGACGCGGCAACGTGGGTCACAGCCCTGTCGGCCGCCGGCGTCCCCGCAGGCCAGGTCAACGACGTCGCCGGCGCCTTCGCGCTCGCAGGCTCACTCGGCCTGGATCCGATCGTCGAGCTCCCGCGCCCCGACGGCACGATCGCGCGGCTGACCCGCAACCCCATCAGGTTGAGCGCAACCCCGCCGACCTACCGCTACGCCCCGCCACAGCTCCCGGCGCCCTGACGAGCAAAGGGAGGCCGGCCGCGGCCGGCCTCACCCGCGGCGCGACTCCAGCGGAGTGAGGACCGCGAACATCCGGTCGGGCCCGGCGATGGCCGCCAGCCGGCGCGTCCGGCGGCCCGACAGCCGCGAGGTCGCGATCAGCACGGTGCCGTAACGATCCTGGCCGAGGATCCGGCCCAGCCATCCCTCGGCCCTGCCGTGGCGGCAGACGACGCCGCATTCGGCGTCACCGCTCAGCGTTCCGACCTTCTCGCGCAGCTGCGACTCGGCGCGCATACGGGTGTCCTCGGCCCACGGCCGCGGGATCATCATCCAGCCGCTGGCGGCCACGGCCCACCAGAACGGCATCCGCGCAGAGCCGGCGATCGTCACGCGCGCACCCAGCGCTGCTGCACGCGCTTGGGCGATCGGCAAGGCCTCGGCCAGCGCCTTGTCATCCAAGGCCACCACCAGCACGCCGCCGCCACCGCTGCGCAAGCGGTCAGCATCGTGCCGTCGCTCCGGCGCCCTCAGGTTGATCACCGCGTCTCCTCCTCCTCGCTGACCAGAGACCGACCATACACCCCGATCCCGAGCCGCGCTTGGGCTTTTTGTCCAGCCGGCGCACCGGCCTCGCGGCCTCGCGCGGCGAGCCGCTCCGCTTCGGCGGTGAGGTGGCGCCGTGAGCGCGACCTCACCGCACGAGGCCGCGGCGGATCGCCTCGGCGACGGCGCTGGCCCGATCCGAGACACCGAGCTTGGCGTACAGCGTGGAGAGGTGAACCTTGATCGTGGCTGGGCTCAGATGCAGCTGCTTGCCCATCCCCGCAACCGTGAGCCCCTTGACCGCCAGCTCCAACACAGAGCGCTCGCGTTCGGTGAGCTCGAGCGTGTGCCGCTCAGCCCGCGCCTGGATCTCTTCGACGACCTGGTGCTCGACGTCAGGCCCGATGCTGCGCACACCCGCGGCAACACGCAGCACCGCGTCCTGAATTTGGCGCATCGATGCGTCCTTGGTCACGTAGCCGTAGCCGCCGGTGGCTAGCGCGTCATAAACGGTGGCGCCGTCGCGGTGGGCCGAAAGGAACAGGACGCGCGTCGGGAGCTGTAACGCGACGATCCGCGCCGCGACCGCAGGCCCGTTGTAGACGGGCATCTCCACGTCGAGGACGGCCACATCGGGGCGCGTACGCTCGATGACGTCGATGGCCTCGGCCCCGTCGTTCGCGGTGCCGGCTAGCGACAGCTCCGGGACAGCGTCGACCGCGCGGCTAAGCGCGTCGAGGTAGACCGGATGGTCGTCGGCCACCACGACGCTGAACGTCAGCGCCGGTCCTTGAAAGGATTCTGCACTCACCGAATGCTGAGTATCGCCTATCGAGCAAGGAGGCCGGAAATCTGCTCGACCGATTCCGGCCGGTCAACGCTCAATTTGCGGTCTTCTTGCTGACCGACTCCTGATCCCGCCGCACGGCCATCGCCTGATCGAGGGCGATGGTCACGATCAGCACGACGAGCACGAGGATCGCCACCGTCAGCGCCGCGGCATCGGCAAAGAGCAGGCCGATCGCCACGCAGGCCAGCGCGGCCGCCGGCCGGCGCCAGCCGATGTGGCCGCTCAACCGCAGCCGAAAGAGCGCGTGGGCGAAGAGGTAGAGCGCAGGTCCGCCGACGACCGCGGCGACCTCCGCCGAGGAGCTCAGCGCCTCGCGCGGGTGGGCGATCACCAGCTCGTCGCCGACGGCCGAGACGACGACGCCGGCGACCAACACGACGTGGAGGTAGGTGTAGGCGTCGCGCGCCAAGGTGGTGCGGTTGGTCGTCGCGGACTCCAACCGCTCCTCACCGATCCGTGCCACCGCGGTGAAGTACAGCCACCACAGCGCCGCGGTCGTCAGGAAGGCGGTGGCGAAGGCAATAGCCGTCTGGCCGGTCAGCTCGATCTCCGACGTCGTCGTCCCGGTCACCACGATCGACTCGCCCAGCGCGATGATGATGAACAACCCGAAGCGCTCGCTGAAGTGGCTGGTCTCGACGTCCCAGGTGCTGCCGTGCAGCCGCGGACGGCCGGGCACCCAGAAGAAGGTCAGCGGCGCGCCATAGTCGACGGCCAGCGCAATCAGCCACAACAGCGTGCGCGCCTCACCGTCGGCCAGCGCGCCGGCGACCCAGAAGATGCCCGCGAACGCAAACCACGTGAGGATCCGCCCCGCACGCTCGCGCTCGGGCTCGCCGCGGTCGGCCGCCGCGAAGGTCAAGAACGTGTGGCGTCCCAGCTGGATCGCCAGGTAGCAGCCGACGAAGAGCAGGCCGTCGTCGCCGAAGGCGTCGGGGATCGCGACGGCCATCATCAGGCTCGCCAACATCAGCGCGATCATCAGCAGCCGGACGACCGGCGACTCGGGATCGAGCTCGTTGGTGACCCACGTCGTGTAGTTCCAGGACCACCAGACGACCATGAGCAGGAGCGCCGACTGGCCCGCGCCCTCCCAGGTCAGATGCCCGAGCAGGTGATGGCTGATCTGCGTGACCGCGAAGACGAAGACCAAGTCGTAGAACAACTCAAGCGACGTGGCCCGCTGCTCCTCGACCCCGCGGCGACGGCGGTAGTGCGTCATCGCGACGCAGCCTAGAACCCCACCGCCCAATATCCTTTCCCGTCAATGTTCTTGCACAGGGACTGCAAATGAACGCCGACGCGATCGTCGTCGGCGCCGGCCTCGCCGGGCTCGTCGCCACCGCAGAGCTCGTCGATGCCGGCAAGCGGGTCGTGCTCGTCGACCAGGAGCCCGAGGCGTCGCTCGGCGGCCAGGCGTTCTGGTCCTTCGGCGGCATCTTCCTGGTGGACTCGCCCGAGCAGCGGCGGATGGGCGTGCGCGACTCTTACGACCTGGCCTGGCAGGACTGGCAGGGCACGGCGGGCTTCGACCGCCCCGAGGATCTCTGGCCCTCGCGCTGGGCCGAGGCCTACGTGCAGTGGGCCGCCGGCGAGAAGCGCGCCTGGATGCGCGAGCGCGGCATCCGCTTTCTCCCCAACCCGGGCTGGGCGGAGCGCGGCGGCTACGGCGCCATCGGCCACGGCAACTCCGTGCCGCGTTTCCACGTCACGTGGGGCACCGGCCCGGGCGTCGTCGATCCGTTCATCGCGCGCGTGCGCGAGGGCGTGGCCCAGGGGCTGGTCGAGCTGCGCTTCCGCCACCGCGTCGATGCGCTCTCGGTCACCAACGGCACGGTCGACGGCGTCAGCGGCGCGGTGCTCGCACCATCCGCCGTCAAGCGCGGCGAGGCATCTTCACGCGACGTCGTCGGGGACTTCGCGCTCAGCGCGCCCGCCGTCATCGTCACCTCCGGCGGCATCGGCGGCAACCACGCGCTCGTGCGCCAGAACTGGCCCGCGCGCCTCGGCCAGGCGCCGGCCCGGATGATCTCCGGCGTCCCCGCGCACGTCGACGGCCGGATGCTCGCGATCGCCCAGGAGGCGGGCGCGCGGTCGATCAACCCCGACCGCATGTGGCACTACGTCGAGGGCATCAACAACTGGGATCCGATCTGGCCGCTGCACGGCATCCGGATCCTGCCTGGCCCCTCGTCGCTCTGGCTCGACGCGCTCGGCCGTCGCCTGCCGGTCCCGCTCTTCCCCGGCTTCGACACGCTCGGCACGCTCGAGCACATCATGACCACTGGCCACGACCACACGTGGTTCGTGCTGACGCAGAAAATCATCGAGAAGGAGTTCGCGCTGTCGGGCTCCGAGCAGAACCCCGACATCACGAGCAAGTCGCTCAAGGCGGTGCTGCAGTCGCGCGTGGGCTCCGGCGCGCCTGGACCGGTCGAGGCGTTCATGCGCCACGGCAGCGACTTCCTCGTCGAGCCGACGCTCGAGCGCCTCGTTGCGGGCATGCGCGGGCTGGAGCCCGACGCCGAGCTCACCTTCGCGCAGGTCGAGCGGGAGGTGCTCGCGCGCGACCGCGAGATGGACAACAAGTACTCCAAGGACCTGCAGGTGGTGGCCATGCGTGGCGCGCGCAAGTACCTGCCCGACCGCATCGCGCGCGTGGCCGCGCCGCACCGCCTGCTCGACCCCAAGGCCGGGCCGCTGATCGCCGTGCGCCTGTCGGTGTTGACGCGCAAGTCGCTGGGCGGGCTGGAGACCGACCTCTCCTCACGCGTGCTCGGCGACGACGGCAAGCCGGTGCCGGGCCTCTTTGCGGCCGGCGAGGTCGCCGGCTTCGGCGGCGGCGGCATGCACGGCTACCGCTCGCTGGAGGGGACGTTCCTGGGCGGCTGTCTGTTCAGCGGCCGTGCGGCGGGCCGCGCGGTTGCGCAGGGCTGACAGGATCTGCGGTCCATGCCCAACGTCGCCACCACCGTCAGCGTCCGCGTCGATGCCGCGCGCGAGCCGCTCTTTGACTGGTTCATCCCGATCGAGCTGCCGCGGATCCTGACCGGCTGGGGCCCGGTACCGGCCGTCGTCGCCACCCGCGACCAGTCGGGCCCGTGGGACACGCCGGGCTCGCAGCGCACCGTCCAACTCGCCGACGGCTCGACCGCCCATGAACGCGTCACGGCCTGCGCGCGACCCGCCGTCTTCGCCTACACCGTCAACGGGTTCTCCGGCCCGGTCCGCCACGTCGCCGTCGAGGGCCGCGGGCAGTGGTGGTTTGAGGCCGCCGGCGCCGGCGCCACCGACGTGCGCTGGACCTACACCTTCCAGGCGCGCTCGCGCGCGGCGGCGCTCCTGCTGACGCCCGTCGTCAAGATCGCCTGGCGCGGTTTCATGCGCCGCGCGCTGGACCGGCTGGCCGCGCTGGCGCGCGACGAGGTCGGCTGACCGCGCTGACGACGGCGCCGGCGAGCACAAACGCCACAGCGACCGCAGCGCCGCCGATCACCCAGTCGCCGAGCGGCTCGGTCAGCACGTCGTAGACCGCCCGTCGCAGCGGGCCGGAGATCGCCTCCCGCGCCAGCGCCTCTCCGACGACGACCAGCAGCGTCGAGACGCCGAGGCAGAGCCCAGCCCGGACGAGGCCTCCACCGAGACGCGGCGCGGTCAGCACGACGCCGAGCAGCGCGAGGACCGCGAGCGGGATCGCGATGCCGCGGACGATCCGCACGATGTTGGTGGCGTCGTGCGCGCGCCGCACCTCGGCGCGATCGAGCAGGACGACCGGCGCCGGATCGGAGATCGCATCAGCCACCGGCGCCAAACCTGCGGCGGCGACCCGCGCGCGCAGGATCGCGGTCACCGGTGCGAGGTCGAGCTCCAGCGGCGTCCGGACGTCGCCGGTCAGCCGGACGGCCAGCCGCGCATGCGCGGAACGCTGGATCGCTAGCCAGCTGCGCTGGTAGGCGGTCGTGCGCACGAGCGCCTCAGCGCTCGGCCGCAGCCGCGCCGGCGCGCGCGTCCTGGTGACCAGCTCGTCGACGACCGCGGCCTGCACGGTCGCGTCGGTGGCCAGCGGCCGCGCGGTCTCGCTGAAGCGCGCCGTGTCGGTCGCCTGGCCGTAGACCCACCATGCCGACAACGCCGCAGCCGGCGCGATGCAGGCCAGCACGAGGCAGACGACCGCCAGCGTCACGCGCACGACGTCGACAGCCGTCCGCAAGTGGGCGCTGTCCTCAGGCTCCCGCGGGCCGCGCCCGATCCAGTTGTCATGGGTCGTTTGTAGCGGACGGCCGCCGTCACCCGTACCGTCGGAAGAGCCCCCACCACCATGCGCCTGTCCACGATCCGCCTCCGCCGTTGGGCCCCCGCCGCGACGCTCGCGCTGCTGCTGATCGTCGTTGGATCCGGCACCGCCGTGGCGAACACCAGCCACGAGGGCTGGCCGAGGATCGACGGCGTCCTGCTGATGAACAAGCAGGACCAGAGCCGCCCGCTGGACGCGCGGCCAGGGCACGACCTCTTCGGCGGCACCGACCGCTCCTATTCGTGCGACGGGCTGCACAAGAACCGCTCGTGTGCCCACAGCTCCGGCGTCGCCGCGCGCCACGGCCACAACGAGCTGCTCGGAGGCCACGGCAACGACGCCATCTTCGCCGGGCCGCAGGGCGACGTGATCTGGGGCGACTACAAGCCCTCAGGCCAGCCGTCCACGCAGTTCGACCGCCTCTACGGCGGCAACAGCCGCGACTTCATCTTCGCCAGCCACGGCACCAACGTCATCAGCGCCGGCGGTGGCGACGACTGGATCAAGGCCCACTTCGGCCGCGGGACCATCAACTGCGGCGGCGGCCGGGACGTCCTCTACATCAGCCGCCGCGCCCAGAAGCGCTACAAGATCATCAACTGCGAGACGATCTCGCACAAGACGCTGGGCTACTGAGCCCGCCCCCGCCCACCCCGCCCACCCGGCTGTCAGGATGGGGCGATGTCGCGACGTCGCCCCTCCGACCAGCGCGCGTGGCTGGAGGGAGACCCGCCGCTGACCGCGGTCCGCGAGCGCTTCCCGCGCGAATGGGAGCAGGTCCAGCGTGAGCTCGCCGCAGTCGTGGAGCGCGACGACGTGGAAGCGATCAAGGCCTATGCCTCGAGCGTGGCGCGCCCGCCACGGGTGCCCGACGAGCGGGCGCTTGTCTCCGCGCTGGCGCGCCAGCGGCTGGCCGCCGGCGTGCTCAAGCAGATGGGCGTCGCGGCCGCCACCGGCGTCAGCGCCGGCACGCTGCGCTTCGGCCTCGTCTCAGGATTCCTCGCCCAGCGGCTGCTCTTTGCCGGCGGCGGCCTGGAGCGCAAGCCCGTCTCGCTGCGTTGGTTTCGGCTCGTCTGGCCACTGGTGCGCCAGAAGCGCTACCTGATGCCCCTAGTCGAGCCGCGCGGGATCTACTGCTTTTACTCCAGCTCCCTGATCGCACGGCTGGTCGCGCTGATCGATGGTCGCCCGTGCGTGGAGATTGCTGCCGGCGACGGCACGCTGGCGCGCTTCCTGCGCGACGCCGGCGCCCCCGTCCTCGCCACCGACGACCACAGCTGGCAGCAGACGCGCCGGGCCGCTGCCGACGTCGTCGATCAGGACGCGCACAGCGCACTGCGCGAGCGCGCACCCGAGGTCGTCCTGTGCTCCTGGCCGCCGGCTGGCAACGACTTCGAGCGCTGGGTCTTCAAGACGCCGAGCGTCAAGACCTACATCGTGATCTCCAGCGCCGACGAGGCCGCCGCCGGCAACTGGAAGGACTACCGCGCGCAGACGGCGTTTGACCTCGTCGCCGATCCGGAGCTCGGAGGCTTGGTCGTGCCGCCCGAGATCGGGTCGGCGGTGTACCTCTTTACCCGACGGTGATCCGTTCGGCGGCCGCCAGCGCAGGGACGGTCATGAAGAGCCATCGCCTTTCCGTCACCGCCGGCGCGCTCGTCGCCTGTGCCTCAATCGCCTCGCTGACGCCGGCGCTGGCGGCCGCGCCGCCGCGCGCCCACGCGGCAAGCACGACCACCGTCACGCTCAAGGACATCTCCTTCAAGAAGGCCACCGTCAAGATCGCCAAGGGCGGATCGGTCAAGTGGATCTGGAAGGACGGCGACACGCCGCACAACGTCACCTTCGCGACGAAGCACAGCAAGACGCAGAAGTCCGGGTCCTACACCTTGCGCTTTGCCCGGGCGGGCACGTTCAAGTACCACTGCACGATCCACCCGGGCATGGATGGCAAGGTCGTCGTGCGCTAGCGGACCGTCAGGTCGGCGTGCATGCCGCCCATGTAGTGGCCCTTGACGTTGCAGATCAGGGCGTAGTGGCCCTTCTTGAGGTTCAACGTCAGGCTTTTGGTCTTGTGGCCGGCGAGCTCGACCTCGCCGACCGAGCCCTTCTCGGAGGCCTCGCCGTTGCTGACCGGCAGCTTCGCCGCCTTCTTGGAGGTCTTGATCACGACGAGCTCATGCTCCATCGACGCCTTGTTGGCGACGATGAACTTCACCTTGCCGTGGCCGACCGACTTCGCCGACGGGGTGACCTTGAAGTCGGTGAGCTTGACCGAGACCGAGGAGCTCGCGTCAGCGGCGACGCCGGGCAGCAGGATGGCGGCCGCGACCGCAGCAGCGCCGGAGACGGCGACGCCACGGCGCAGGAGGTGAGCAGAGCGAGGGCGGATCATCGTGATGGGGTCCTTTTCGATGGGAGTGAGGCGATCGCCTCACTCCCCAGACCCCACGCTCTGCGTTTTCTTCCACGCCGATGTCGGCGCGGTCGCTGCCAACCGGCTCAGGCCTGACTGGGCCCCGCGGCGACCGCCGACTCCTCCGCCGGAATCGGCGCTGCGCCCGTGAACAGATAGCCGTGCAGCGCGGCGCCAAGGACCGCACCAATGACCGGGGCGACGATGAAGAGCCAGAGCTGCCCGAGCGCCCAGCCGCCAACGAACAGCGCCGGCCCAAGGCTGCGGGCCGGGTTGACGCTGAGGTTGTCGACCGGGATGCCGACGAGGTGGATCAGCGTCAGCACGAGGCCGATCGGAATGCCCGCAAACGCGACGTTGGCGATGCGGTCGGTGGCCGACAGCACGGTGAAGACGAGCAGCGCGGTCAGCACGACCTCGATGATCAGCGCGCCGCCGAGCGGATAGCCGTCAGGCGAGTGGCTGCCGTAGCCGTTGGCGCCGAAGCCATTGTCTGAGAGGTCATAGCCGCCGCTGCGTGACTTGATCACCACGAACAACACGAAGGCCGCGACCACCGCGCCGATCACCTGACCGATCCAGTACTCGATCGCCTCGGCCACGGTGACGCGCTTGCTGACCAGCAGCCCGACCGTCACCGCCGGGTTGATGTGACAGCCGGAGATCGGCCCGATGGCATAGGCCATGGCCAGCAGCGAGAGCCCAAACGCAAAGGCGACGCCCAGCGGGCCGATCACCTTACCGGCGATGACCGCTGAGCCGACACCCCCGAACACCAAGACAAACGTTCCCAGTGCTTCTGCCCCAACAATGCGCCGGTCTCTCATGACGTCCCCTCCGAAGGTTCGATCGACCTCGCCACCCTATGCGCGCCTTGCCGCATCGGCAAGTGCGCGCGTCTGGTTGGCGTAGCGGCAGCGCCCGCGGGCGCTAGAGCCAGCCGCGCGCGGAGGCGTGCAGCACCGCCTGAGAGCGGTCAGCGACGCCGAGCTTGCGGTAGACGTTGTGGCAATGGGTGCGCACGGTGCTCGCCGAGAGCCCAAGCTCGACGGCGATCTCCTTGTAGATCTTGCCCTCGGCCAGACCGCGCAGCACCGCTGTCTGGGCCTGTGACAGCGGCGAAGGCTCGGTGGCCCGCGGGGCCGCGTCGCCCGTGCGCGACAGGTCGAACATCAGCGCGCGCAGCTGCTGCGGAGCGAGGCCGGCGCCAACCGCGGCATGGAGCATGACCTGCGGATCGACCGGCCGTGCATGGACGTAGTGGGCGAGCATGTCGGCAAGCCGCAACACCGCAGCCGGGCCCTCGGCGTCGACGGCATGGTGGCCCTCGACCATCTCGGCGATCTCCTCGGGCAGCGCCCAGCGACGGAGCATTAGGCCGCCGACCACCGCGTGGTCGACGCCGAGCACGCGGCGCTCGGCGCGGACGCGACCGTCCGGGGTGTCGGCATCGCCATGCACCGCACGCGGATAGCCGGGCGAGGACTGCTCGAGGACGAGCTTGCCGATGTCGTGCAGCAGTGCGCCGACCAGCAGCGTGTCGCGGTCGGGTCGGTGCAGCATGCGCGCGATCAAATCGGTGGCGCGCTGGGTGGCCATCGCGTGGAGGCGCAGATGCTCCAACGGATTCTCCCAGCCGGCGATGTGCTGGAAGTAGTCGACCGAGCCCATCGCGCGGACGACGTCGGCGAGCTGCTCGCGGCTGAGCTGGCGCACCGCCTCGGGGATCGTCGTGATCGGGCGCTCGATGATGCGCAGCGCGTTGGCCGCACGAATCGTCGCAACGGTCAGCGCGAGGTCGGACTCGATGACGCCGAGCAGTTGCGCATCCTCGGTGGACGGCTCGGCCAGCAGCTGCTCGAGGCGCTCGTGCGACTCGCGCAACGCCGGCAGGCGCGCAACGCGCACCATGGCGGAGAAGAGCGCCGTGGCACGGCGGCGGCGCTCGTCGCCGGCGCTCGCGGCGCAAGCAGGAGCGGGCGCCGGGGCGCCGTCACCGTCGCGGCTGAAGCGCCCCGCACGATCACGGTTGATGACGGTGACGGCCAGCAGCGCGTCGACCACGGCGGGGTCGAACTGCGTGCCGGCGCCGTCTGCCAGCTCCTGGCGTGCATGCTCCTCATCGAGCGCGCGGCGATAGGAGCGGTTGGAGGTCATCGCATGCCACGCGTCGGCCACGGCGATGATGCGGCTGGCGATCGGGATCGCCTCACCGGCAAGCTCGTCGGGGTAGCCGCGACCGTCCCAGCGCTCGTGATGGCCGCGGACCGCCGCGGCGACGGCCGCGCCGCCGGGCACGCTGGCCAGCGCCTCGGCGCCCCAGCCGGGGTGCTTGCGCATGACCTCCCACTCGGCCGGTGTCAGACGGCCGGGCTTATGCAGGATGACGTCGGGCACGCCGATCTTGCCGAGGTCGTGCAGGCGCGCGGCCATCTCAAGCTCGCGCAAGGCTTCCGGCGGCAACGTCAGGTGGCGGGCGATCGCCTCGCAAAGCGCGACGACCTCCTCGGCGTGACTGCCGGTGTACCCGTCGCGCAGATCCAACAGCTTGGCGAGCGCGCCGACGCCCGCCTCGAACAGACGCTCGGCCGCCGCAGCGCGCTCGGCGCTACGCCAACTCAGCCCGGCAAGGACGGCGAGGCCGTACACCGCGTCATCAAGTCGAGTGCCGGCTGCCGCCGCGTCGCCGCCTATGACCGCCAGCGTTCCGAGCTGCTCACCATCGCTGTCGCAGACCGCAACCTGCGCGGCGACACCCAGGCCCGCGAGCCGCGCGGGCGCGAGCACGGTGCCGCGACGGCGCGCACCCACGCCGGCGCCCGCGACGACCCGCAACGCATCAGCGCCCGTCTCGACGAGGATCAGCGCGCCCTCGACGCCCGGCAGCCGGCACGCCTGGTCGACGACCAGGTCCACGGCCTGCTCCTGGGCCCGCCCAACGCGCTGCTGAGCCTGATCTTCTGCGATCAGCGGCCATGACACGATGCTGCCCCCTTGCTCTCAGATCGACCGATGGATCAATCGATTCTTGGCGCATTGGGGTTCCCCGCCAGCGTTCCACTAAACGGAGCACTTCCGTTCTTTCGCACCATGCCTAGGCAGGCGCAGGCGCCCGAGAACGCAGAAGGACCCGCCTGAGCGGGTCCTTCTCCGAGAGCCCTCTATCGGGATCGAACCGATGACCTCTTCCTTACCATGGAAGCGCTCTACCGTCTGAGCTAAGAGGGCGAGGGATTTCCAATTCTAGCCAATTGGCTCTGAAATCCGCAGCCAACTGGCTTAAGAGAACGTGGGGCGGCGCCGCTACTCGACGAGGCCGCGGCGCATGCCTTCGGCGACCGCGGCGGCCCGGTCAGAGACGCCGAGCTTCTCGTAGACGTTCTTGAGATGGGTCTTGACGGTCTCGGGGCTGAGGTGCAGCTCCCGGCCGATCGACGGCGCGCTCTGGCCGCCGGCGGTCAGCCGCAGCACTTCGAGCTCGCGCGGGCTGAGCAGCGGGCGCTGCCACACGGGCTCGGCCACGTCGACCTGCAGACGGTCGCCGCGGGCGGCGGCCGCCACGGCATCGCAGATCGCATCGCGGTTGACCTCCTTGGAGAGGTAGGCCATCGCGCCGGCGGCGAGCCCTTCGCGCGCCTCGGGCGGCAGCACGGTCGCCGAGAGCAGCACGACCGCCGTCGGCAAGTCGTCGCGCTGTACCGCGCGCAGGACGGTGTGACCGTCGAGGCCGGGCATCTTGACGTCGAGCAGCGCGACGTCGGGCTTCAGGACCCGGATCTCCTCCAGCGCGGTCCGGCCATCCTCGGCCTCCCCCACCACTTCGAAGTCCGGCCGCCGCTTGAGCGCGAGCACGACGCCGTCGCGGAAGACCGGATGGTCGTCCGCCACATACACCCTGACCCTCATGCCGTTGTCCATGGCCTCCCTGCCGCCCCCTTGATGCGACAAGGGGCGATTCTAATGCGACGAGTCAAGGCTCGGTCTAGGCAGGTGTGGCGGAGCGTTCCGTGGCGGTGATCGTTGTGACCGGCAGGCCGAGACCGCCGATCTTGGAGGGCAGGTCCAGGCGCAGCCAGCGCGAGACGCGCGCGGGCAGCGTCGAGACGATGATCTCGTCGAAGCCGTGCAGGTTGACGGCGTCCTGGACGGCGTTGAGCGGCTCAGGATCGCCGACCATGCCCTCGACGTGCGCGCCCGCAGCCTGCTCGAGCAGTGGCAGCGCCAACGCGAGAACGGCCTGGGCATCATCGTCGTCCTGGTCCTCGGCGTCGACGATCCGGTGCAGCCCGTGAGCGGCGTTGGGCACCAGCAGCGTGAACGCGCAGGAACCGCGAGCGGCTCGCTGGCGGACGGCATCGAGCAGCGCCGGGGTGGCCGCCGTGCGGTGGGCGACCACGAGGACGCGGGTTGGTGTGGAGGACTCCATGGGACAGGAACTCCTTTGGATCGCGGGTGCGCCCATGGTCGCACCGCGACGGCCCGCGCGCCAGTGGCGGCGCGCGGGACGGACCTGCCGAGGCGGCTAGGCCTTGGCGATCTTCTTGAGGTCGACCACGAAGATCAGCGGCGCGTTGGCCGGGATCGTTGGGGGCGAACCGGCAGCGCCGTAGGCGAGGTCAGCCGGGATGACGAGGATGCGACGGCCGCCGACCTTCATGCCCGGGACGCCCTGGTCCCAGCCCTGGATGACCTGGCCCTGGCCGAGCGTGAACTGAAACGGCGTGCGGCCCTTCTTCCAGGAGGTGTCGAACTCCTTGCCGTCGGCGAACAGCTGGCCGACGTACTGGACGGTGACCTTGTCACCCTCCTTGGCCACGGCGCCCGTGCCGACGACGACGTCGGAGCCCTGCAGCTCCTTCGGCGCGGCCCCGGTCGCCTTGGGCGCCGTGGGCTTGGTCTTCAGGTCGGTGCTCACCCCCGTGACGTTCTTCTGCTCGGGGAGCGGCTCGCCCGGCTGGCGGGTCTTGACGGTCGACTCGGTCGACGCGAGCGAGGCCGGCAGCGTCGTGCCCGGGTCGCCGTCGATCTTGGAGCCATCCTTGCGGAAGCCATCGTCGCTGCCGCCGCCACAACCGGCCGTGAGGCCGGCGGCGAGTGACAGAACGCTCAGGGACAGTGCGATTGAACGGGTTCTGGTCATGGGAAGGGCGGCATGCTAACCGCATTTTCTTAAGGGAAGGTGCAGGAACGGTGTACGAGGCCAGTACCGTTTGGCATGTGCCGCCGGAGCCACGGGAGATTCAAGAGCCTCCGTTGAGTCCAGAACCGGCCGGCTTTGACCAGGACGGCGACGCGACACGACGCACCTGGCTGGCCAGCGAACGCACGGTCTTGGCCTGGCTGCGGACCGGGTTGACCGCGACCGCCGTGGCGCTCGCCGTCGGCAAAGTCGTGCCCGATCTGCGCAGCGGCGGGACGACCTGGCCGTTCATCGTCCTCGGCGCCGGCTACGGGCTGCTCGGCGTGCTGATTGTCGCCTACGGCCTGTATCGCGGGCGTGAGGTGGACCGCGCGATCCGCGCTGGCCGCTGGCTGACGCTCGACGATCGCGCGATGTGGCTCATCGGCGGGCTCGCGATCGCCCTCGGCATCCTTGCCGTCGGGGCGATCGTCGCCGACACCTGAGCGCGCCCGTCGGCCTAGCGGTAGGTGAGCCGGCGCGTGATCCGGATCTTGCTGATGATCGACGTCGGCGGCGCCGTGGCCGAGCCGGCGTAGTGGACCCGCAGACGGTAGGTCCCCGTGCGGCGCTGGGTGAAGCGTTTGCTGAACGTCGACTTCGACGAGATCTTGGTCTTGCCGATCGACTTGTACTTGCCGCCCTTGGTGCCGCGCGCCAGCGCGAGGGAGACCGTGCCGCGGATGGTCTTGTCGCGCACGGTGCCGCGCAGCAGGTAGCTCGGGCCGCGGGAGTCCGGGAAGGTCAGCAGGTCGAGGTCGAACGGCACGATCGCGGTGATCGTGACCGGCGGGCTCCACGGCGAGGTGTACTCGCCGTTCTTGGCGCGAGCGACGACGGTCCACGTGCCGGGCGTGCGCAGCGACAGGTCGATCGTGCCGGTCGTCTGGTTGACGTAGCCGGGCGTCGACGGACCGCTGATCGAGCCGTCGGCCGCCAGCACCGCTCCCTGGGCGTACTGAACGTCGTAGGTGCTGGCGCCCGGGTTCAGCCCGACCGGCAGCGACAGCGTGTTGGTGGAGAAGCTGTTGGCGGCACGGATCAGGAACGGCCCGGGCGGCGGCGTCAGCGCCACGCTGGAGCCGATCGTGTAGACGTAGCTCTCGGTCGAGGTCGGCGTCTTGCAGGCCGTGTCGGCCTTGGCGTAGTTGGTGATCGTCACCGTGTAGTTGCCGTTGCCGCGGAAGTCGGTGATGCGCGTCCAGTTGTCGTTGAGAAAGCACGTGAGCGCCGAGGCGACCGCAACGCCGTCAGGACCCGTCACCGTCGCGCTGAAGCGTCCCTCGGTGGTCGGGAAGCCGATGCCGACGGTGGGCGACATGTTGCGGATCGTGACCGGGGCGCCCTGGGCAAGCCCAACCGGGTTGCCGGAATCGCCGGTGACGGTGACCGTCGCCGCATCTGCGGCGCTGGCGCCCGCGAGGGCGACGAGGATGGACGTGGCTGCCGCGGCGAGGCCGCGACGCGTGCGCGTGTGATGCACCTGAGAGCTCCCTGTCTGGACCGGCGTGCGAAAGACGCTGTTCCCAGACAAGACACAAACCGAACCGCGACGTTGCGAAAGACCGCGCTATCCGGGCGCGGGAAGGCTCACGAAGAGCACGCCGGCGCCGGTGGCATCGACAGCGCTGAGCGCGCGATCGTCGGCATCGACGACCGCGCGGAAGGCGGTCAGCTCGTGCGGGTGGGAGATCGCGTTGTCGATCGCCAGCAGGCCCGGACGGCGCAGAATCCGCACGAGGTCGTCCCAGTAGGCGGGGTACTCGGACCGCTCGGCGTCGAGGAAGACGACGTCGATGCTGTCCGATGGCGTCTGGGCCAGCACCAGCGCCGCATCGGAGACGTGGAGGTCGACGACCTCCGACAGGCCGGCACGCGCGAGGTTGCGCGCGGCCTGTGCGGCACGCGCGGGATCCATCTCGACGCTGGAGAGCCGCCCGCCGTTGGCGGCAACCGCCTCACCGAGCCAGATCGTCGAATAGCCGTTGGAGGTCCCGAGTTCCAGCACCGACCGGACGCCGTAGGTCCGCAGCAGCAGGTTCAGCAGCGCGCCCGTCTCGGGCTCCAGATTACGCAGCCGCTGCAGGCGATCCTCGTGCTCGGCATCGTGTGCACGACCTTCGCGATGGAGGTCGCCGAGCAGCGTGAGGAGACTGGCGTCCATCGAAAAGTGGCGGGAGAAGGATTCGAACCTTCGAAGGCGTAGCCACCTGATTTACAGTCAGGCCCCTTTGACCGCTCGGGTATCCCGCCAAGCGGCGCCGAAGTTTAGCGACCTGCGCCGCAACCTTTCACCCCGAGGTGCGGTCTATGGGGCGATGGCCGCCATTGATGCCTCTCCGCCCGCCCTCGCACCGAGCACGCTGGCCGCGATGACCGACGAGACGCTGGTCGGTCTCATCGCCGCCGGCAGCGACGATGCCTTCGCCGCGCTGGACGCGCGCTACCGGCGGCGGCTGGTGCGCTTCGCGCACGGCTTCGTCCCGGGTGGCACCGCCGATGCCGAGGACGTCGTGCAGGACGCAATGGTCCGGGCGGTGCGCGCATTGCGCAACGGCAGCCGGCCCGACGCGGTCGGTGGGTGGCTGCACCGCATCACGCGCAACTGCGCGCTGGACCTCACAGCCTCACGGCGCCGGCATCCGGTCATCGAGCTCGCCGATCACGCCGGGTGGGCGGGGATGGTGTCAGAAGACGCTCAGACGGCCGTCGAGCGATCGCTCGGGGTCCGCGGCCTGGTCGCCGATGTCTCCCAACTGCCGACCACACAGCGCTCGGCGCTCGTCCTGCGCGAGCTCGAGGGCCGCAGCTACGCCGACATCGCCGATGAGCTCGACACCACCGTGCCCGCCGTCAAGTCGCTGCTCGTCCGCGCCCGCCAAGGGCTCAAGCGCGCCCGTGAAGGCCGGCGCGTCGCCGCCTGGCTGCCGCTGCCGCTGCTCGGACGGATCGTCGAGCGCGCCTCCTCGGCCTGGGAGCCGCTGGCCGCCGGCGCCACGCCCAAGGTCGCCTGCGCGGCCGTCGTCGTCGCCGGCTCGCTGCCGATGATGTCGGGCCCACCCACCCCGGCCCAGGTCGATCAGCCGCATCCTCAGCATCACGGCCCGGCGGTCACCGCCGTCGCGCCACGCCCTGCGCCGGCGCGTGCCGCGGAAGCTCGTCGTCCAGACCCCGCATATGGGGGTCTCGGCGACGAGCATCGCACGCACGAAGCCGACCGCCCCGGCGCGGCGACCGCCGCCATCGCCACCGAGCTGAAGGCCGACTGCGCCGATGGCGCGATCGACGGCAGCTACCCGTCAACGGCCGTCGTCGGCGCGCTGCGCGCCTCTGACGATGGCCAGGAGTACGGCGGCTGCAAGCAGGCGCTGACCCAGGCCTCGCTGCGGGCGGACCGGGTGGGCGGGCCTTAAGTCGAGAGGCCGCGCTCCCCAGCGCGGCCTCTCGGGAAAGTGAGGGGTGCGCTCCCCAGCGCACCCCTCTGACCCCTCTCCTCCTCCGGGAAATTCTCTCCCGGACTACGAGGCGTCCCTGAGGCGCTGGGCCTCGGGGAGCGACTCGAGCTTTTTCAAGGTGTGGTTCTCGATCTGACGGATCCGCTCTCGCGTGACGTTGAACGCGCGACCGACCTCCTCAAGGGTACGCGGTCGGCCACCGGTCAGGCCGAAGCGCATCTCGATCACCTCGCGCTCGCGCTGCGGCAGGGCCGCTAGGGCGCGATGCACGTTCTCCTTGCGCAGGTTCTCGGCGGCCAGCTCAAACGGCGACTCGGCCGTCTGATCCTCGACGAAGTCGCCCAGCTCGGACTCCTCCTCGTCGCCGATCGGCTTCTCCAGCGAGATCGGCTGCTGGCTCATCCGCAGGATGTCGCGCACCTCGCGCGGCGTGCAGTCGAGCTCTGAGGCGATCTCCTCGGGCGAGGGCTCACGGCCGAGCGCCTGGACGAGCTGGCGCTCGACGTGCACGACCTTGTTGAGCTTCTCGACCATGTGGACCGGGATCCGGATCGTGCGGCCCTTGTCGGCGATCGCGCGCGTCACGGCCTGGCGGATCCACCACGTGGCGTACGTGGAGAACTTGTAGCCACGGCGGTAGTCGAACTTCTCGACGGCGCGGATGAGGCCCAGCGAACCCTCCTGAATCAGGTCCAGGAACGTCAGGCCGCGACCGAGGTAGCCCTTGGCGATGGAGACGACGAGGCGCAGGTTGGCCTCGACCATCGCCTGCTTGGCCGCCATATCGCCGCGCTCGATGCGCTTGGCCAGCGACACCTCCTGCTCGGCCGTCAGCAGCGCGACGCGGCCGATCGACCGCAGATAGAGACGCAGCGAGTCGAGGCTCGGCTCGACCGTGAGGTCGATCTCGGGCTTCTTGCGCGTCTCGGCCGGCGTCGGCGACTGTCGCTCGGCAGCGGCCGCTTCGGCGCGCCCGCTCTCCGAGGTGACGGGCTTGCCGTCGGCGGTGACGATGGAGATCCCTTGCTCGTCGAGATGCGCATGGAGCTCGGACAGCTGCTCCTTGGTGATCTCGACCTCTTCGAGCGTTGTGGTGATCTGCTCGATGGTGAGAAACCCGCGCTCTTGCCCTTCGTGGATGAGCGTCTGGAGCCCGTCGAGCTCCGTGATGGGTGCCTCGTCAGCGAGTAGAACGTCGGTCTTGGTGCTCAACCCGATCCTTGTGGACGTCGTTCCCGGGCCAGGCATCCCAGTGCCGGACCCCTCTCTCTTCCCTTGTGCTGCTCTGGAACGCACCCCGAGGTGCAAGTGCGACGTGACCGCCGCAAGAGGCTGAGCCGTATTCCTCTCGTGCTGTGACGGAGGGACTCGTAGCCGACGTCGGGATTGTTAGCACACGTTAGGACGAGCAGGGAATCCCAAAAAGTGGGGTCGATAGGCTAGTTCGGGTCATGGAGCCGACATCGACCCTCGTGAACTCCCCGGACGTCCAGGCTCAGAAGCCGACCGTCCACCTCTCCCTGTCGCGCGTCGGGGTGACCAACGTCGAGAAGGTGATCCGCATCTCGCGCGACGGTCGCGAGGAGCTCTACTGGGCCAACCTGGAGTGCTTCGTCGACCTCGGTCCGGCACAGAAGGGCGCGCACATGTCGCGCTTCGAGGAGACCGTCAACGAGGTCATCGGCGAAGTCATCCTTGGATCTTCTGCTTTCCGGGCTGAAGAGCTCGCGCAGCGGATCGCCGAGCTCGTGCGCGAGCGTCAGGACGCACGGCGAGCCGAGGTGACGATCGCCGCGCGCTACCCCGAGCACAAGCCCGCGCCGGTCTCCGGCATCCAGACCCAGGAGCTCTACACCCTGTTTGGAACGGCGGTCGCGACCGCCTCGGGAACGCGCCGGCTGATCGGCGTCGCGGCCCAGGGCATGACCGCATGTCCCTGTGCACAGCAACTTGTTGCCGGAGCGGCAAGGTCGCGTCTGACGGCGGACGGCTTCGACGATGACCAGATCGAGCGCATCTTCGATCACGTCCCGGTGGCGACCCACAACCAGCGCGGCCTCGGCACGCTGCACATCGGCTGCCCCGAGGATTGCGACACCGACATCGATGCCGCGACGCTGCTGCGGATCGTCGAGGACTCGATGTCCTCGGAGATCTACGAGATGATGAAGCGCTCCGACGAAGGCGCTGTCGTCGAGAAGGCCCACCGCCGCCCGCGCTTCGTCGAGGATTGCGTCCGCGAGATGGTCAAGGGCGTCGTCGAGCGACTGCCCAACCTCGCGCCGGGCGCGTTCGTCTCGGCCCGTCAGGAGAACCTGGAGACGATCCACCAGCACAACGTCGTCGCCGAGCGCTTCGGGCTGCTCTCCGAACTGCAGCACGAGCTGGGCGCCGGCAACTACTCCGAGCGCCACACGTCGATGCGCGAGTGGCTGGACGCCGCCTAGCGGCTCGTTCGCGCGGCGTCGGGATCTTCCACGACGTCCAGGTGCTTGGCCGCGCGCCGCTCCTCGGCCTCGCGGAGCATCCGGCGCAGCCCGAAGAAGTAGTCGATACCTGAGACGACCGTGACGGCCACCGCGGCGTAGACGAGCAGATCGACCCACAGCGGCGTGGGATCGAAGGCGATCAGGAAGAAGATCGCCGCGACCTGCACCATCGTCTTGAGCTTGCCCAGGCCGGCTGCGGGGATGATCACGCCCTGGGCGGTTGCGGCCATGCGCGTCACGGTCACGGCCAGCTCACGCGTGACGATCACCATCGCGATCCAGGCCTGCAGTCGGTCCAGCGAGACCAGCGCGAAGAGCGCCGCGATCACGAGCAGCTTGTCGGCGATCGGGTCCATCAGCTTGCCGAACGAGGTGATGGCGTTGCGCGAGCGAGCCAGGTAGCCGTCCAGCGCGTCGGTCGCCGACGCCGCGGCAAAGACGATCGCCGCGAGCAAGTCGTTACCCGTCTCTCCAAGCAGCGCGACGACCAGCACCGGGACCAAGAGGATCCGGACGACCGTCAACACGTTGGGGAGATTGAGCGGGAGCACGGTGCGGAGCCAGTATCCCCTACGCCTCCGCCGACGGCGGGACTGCGCGCGAGACACCGATGCTGGCGCAGACGACGAGCGCGATCGCGACGAGGTCACGCGCGCCGAGCGCCTGGCTGAGCACGAGAAAACCCGCGAGCGCCGCCAGCGCCGGCTCAAGGCTCATCAGCACGCCGAAGACATTGGCGGGCATGCGCCGCAGCGCCTCGGTCTCCAGGCTGTAGGGGATCACGCTGGAGGCCAGCGCGACGAGCGCGCCCAGCGCCAGCCACTGCGGTGCCAGCAGCGTCGTGCCCGCCTGCGCGATGCCCGGCACCACCGGCACGAGCGCGGCGACGACCATCGCGATCGCCAGCCCCTGGTTGCCCTCGTAGGCCTGCGTCGCACGCTGGGCGATCAAGATGTAGGCCGCCCAGCACGCCGCCGCGCCGAGGACCAGCACCAGCCCGACCGCGTCGATCCCGGCACCGAACGGGTTGGCCAGCAGCACGATGCCCAGCGCGGCGATGGCGGCCCAGACGAGGTCCAGCCGCCGTCGCGAGGTCGCGACCGCCACGCCCAGCGGCCCGGCGAACTCGATCGTCACCGCAACGCCGAGCGGGATGCGGTCCAGCGCCTCGTAGAAGAGCAGGTTCATGCCGCCGAGCGTCAGGCCGAAGAGCGCGACGAGCCGCAGCTCGACGGCCGGTCGCCCGCGCACGTGCGGGCGCGAGAGGACGACGAGGATGACCGCGGCGAACCCGAGACGCAGCAGCGACACCCCGGCCGCACCGAGGTCGTCGAACATCGTCGCGGCAAGCGCCGCGCCGAACTGGATCGAGGTGACCCCGCACAGCACGAGGCCGATCGGGGGCGCCCGATCAAGGCCGGGAAGGCCTCGGGCGGTCGCCGTCTCCACACCGGCCACCGTAGCCGCATCGCCCGACCAACGCTCGTCGTCGAGTGGTGCCTGAACTCACCACTCGACGACGACCGCCGGCCAGGCGTTGGGGGCGGGTGGCGGGATGGGATCCTCGTCAGCGCGCGACCGCCACGGGGAAGGGGCGAAAGCCCGGATGGCGGCCGGAGTCGACCACCAACATGTCCACGCGGCAGGAGGCCCGCCAGCGCAGCTCACGGGCCAGCGAGCTCCAGCCCGCCGGCACCACGATCAGCTCCGCGTCATGCTCGCTGGCGACCGCGCACAGCGCCGCGACCAGCCCGCACCGGCGGACATGGCCGTTGACCGTCAGGCCGGCGGCGCTGAGCGCCCCCTGGACGTCCGCCAAGACGGCGTCCACCTCTGCCCGACGACCCAGCGTCCGTGCCAGCTCCTGTGCGCGCGCGCCAGGCGGCTCCCATGCCGCCACGACATGAACCGTGCCACGACGCGCCTCGGCCACGGCACCGGCGTACCAAGCTGCTGCCTCAGCGGCGGGGGAGCCGTCGGCAGGTACGACGATGTTCGTGGTCATGATGGCGGTCTCCAGCATCAGTCATTGCGCTCCATGCACCATCCGGGCGTTCATCGGGACGGAACGGCGTTCACCCGAGCACCTGGAGCACGCATCGCGTTGGGGTGTTAACCGACCAGCGGTTGTGTCCAGAGTTGTGTCTAGAGCCGCGGTCCAATACGGTCGCGGCCCTCATGGGGATGAGCGAACGGCGGCGGGTGGCGATCCTTGGTGGCGGAGCGGGCAGTCTGGCCGCGGCCTTCGAGCTGACGGCGACCCCGGAGCTGCGCGAGCGCTACGACGTCACCGTCTACCAACTCGGCTGGCGGCTGGGCGGCAAGGGCGCGAGCGGACGCCGGGAAATTGCCGGTGCCCAGCGCATCGAGGAGCACGGCCTCCACGTCTGGTTCGGCTTCTACGAGAACGCCTTCGACGTCATGCGTCGCGTCTACGAGGAGCTTGACCGGCCCGCCGACGCCCCGCTGCGGACCTGGCGCGATGCCTTCCACCCGACCGACGAGGTCGTCCTCTGCGACGACACCGAGGACGACCGCTGGATCCCGCGGCGCTTTCATTTCCCCACCAACGACGGCGTTCCGGGGATCGCCAGCGAGCCGCCCGGCCTGCACCGGCTGATGCGCGACGCGATCCATATGCTGCGCCTCGTCGAGCCGCCCGCGCACGCCTCGCTGGCGCTCAAGGCGCTGGACAAGTTCCTCGACGGCTTCCTGCTCGGCCTGGAGAAGCTGCTCGGCGGCGAGGATGGCGACTCCGAGTTGGAGGACCTCTTCGAGGCCTTCCTGCGCTTCGCAGGTCCGGTCCTGCACATCGACGGCGATCCAACCGAACGCGGCGAGCCGCTGGTCTGCCGCTTCCTGCGGCTGCTCACCGACGTCGTCTGGAAGCTCACCGACGGCGGCCGCTACGCGATGACCTTCGACGTCACCGCAACGGTGTTTCGCGGCATCCTGACCGACAGCCTCGACGACCTCGACAAGGGTGGCTTCGCCCAGGTCAACGGCGAAGAGTTCATGGCCTGGATGGCGCGCCATGGCGCGCGCCCCGAGACGCTGGCCGAGTCGCCGATCCTGCGCGCCTTCTACCAGCTCTGCTTCGCCTATCGCGACGGCGACCGCAACCAGCCGTGCCTGGCCGCGGGCAAGGCGCTGCAGGCGATGCTGCGCATGTGCCTGGGTTACCGCGGCGCGATCATGTGGAAGATGCAGGCGGGGATGGGCGACGCCATCTTCGCGCCGATGTACGAGGCGCTGAAGGCGCGCGGTGTGCGCTTCGCGTTCTTCTGCGAGATCACCGACATCGGCGTCTCGGCCGACGGCCAGCTCGTCGATCGCATCAACATGCGCCGGCAGGCGCAGACGGTCGACGGTGCCGAATACCAGCCGCTCGCGCCCGATGCCGGCGAGCTGATGAGCTGGCCGGCGGCGCCCTTCTATGACCAGCTCGTCGGCGGCGCTGAGGCGCTGGGCGACGTCGCCTTCGAGGCGGGCCAGAGCGCCCCGAATGCCACCGAGCACGTGTTGAAGATCGGCGAGGAGTTCGACGACGTCGTGCTTGGCATCTCGATCGGCTCGCTGGCTCCGATCACCCGGAGCCTGGCCGCAGCCGACCCGCGCTTTGCCGCGATGCTCGAGCATGCGACAACCGTCGCCACCCAGGCGCTGCAGGTGTGGATGACGACGACGCCGGAGGCGCTGGGACCGGTCAAGGACCCCAACCCGCCCGGCATGGTCTCCGGCGCCTACGTCAAGCCGCTGGACACGCTCTGCGACATGACCCATCTCCTGCCGCGCGAAGGCTGGCCGGCGCGTGATGACGTGCAGTCGATCGGCTACTTCTGCGGCACAATGGAGGAGCCCGAGCACGACACGCAGGCCGACGCCGACGCACGCGCTTTCGCCACCGGCGTCGCGCATCTGCGCGAGAAAGCGCTGGTGTTGTGGCCAGGCGCAGAGCGCGCGGACAGTGCCGGCGCTTTCAACTGGGACCTGCTCTTCGACCCGACCAACGCGGCAGGCGAGGATCGCGTCCGTGCCCAGTACTGGCGGGCCAACATCTTTGGCAGCGAGCGCTACGTGCTCACGCCGCCGGGCTCGATCGAATTCCGCCTGCGCCCGAGCGAGGCCGTGCCGATCAACCTCGCGCTCGCGGGCGACTGGACGCGCAACGGCATCTGCGGCGGCAGCGTCGAGGCGGCGGTGACCTCAGGCCGGCTCGCCGCGCAGCATCTGAGCGGGAGCCCCGCCGTGGTCCCCGGAACCGAAGGCTGGCTGGAGAGCGACTGAATGACCGATCTACCCCCCTACGTCGAGTTCGGCGGCCTGGGCTCTGCGCCCGGCCCGCTGCAGTGCGACGACACCACGTTGTACGTCTTCGGACTGAAGGCCGACCACGCCAAGCTCGACGCGCTCTGCACGAGGGTGTTCAAGAATCCAACCGGCGGCGCCGTCGATTACCGCCCGCTCGGCGACAACGTCATCGTCACCTTCGGCGTCGTCGGCGCGATCCGCCCCACGCTCGAGCCATGGCACTCGATGGGCGCGGTCCGCGAGCCCCAGGTCGGCTTTTGGATCCCCGTCGCCCGCGTCAAGGAGAAGGACGACAAGTTGGTCGCCCAGGACTTCGGGATGTTCTGCGCGGCCATGATGTTGGACAACCCGATCTCGCTGCTGTCGGGACGTGAGGACTACGGCTACCCCAAGACGATGGGCTGGTCGACGCTGCCGACCGATGCCGATCCATCCGCAGCGTTGACGCTCGACGTGTTCGGCATGAACTTCAACGCCGGCGAGTCGCCGGAACGCCGACCGCTGATGGCGCTGACGCCGGTCGGCGAACAGCTCTCGGAAGTCGACCTGGCCATCGGCGACATCCTGACCGTGAGCCAGGAGCTCAAGGAGCTCCTCTTCGAGCAGCCCCACGTCGACCTCGGCCTGCACTTCGCCGTCGAGTTCGGCAAGGCGCTGCACGAGCACAAGGTCAACCAGGTGTTCTTGAAGCAGATCCGCGCCACCGAAGACGGTCGCCGCGCCGACATCCAGCAGGTCGTCGTCGCGCCCGCGATCACCAAGAACATCAAGGTGACCCAGCTACGTCACGACTACGACCTAACGCTGCACCAGCTCGACAGCCACCCGCTGCAGGCCGAGCTCGGGATCGTCCCCGACCAGCGCGTGACGCTCTCGCTGCGCATGCACTTCGACTTCCTCATCGATGCGGGCGAGGTGCGCTGGAGCGCGCCGGGGACCACAGCCGGCTGAGCGGCGCCGGGAGCTACCGTTCGACGGTGACGCGCCAGGCGTCCGGTCCTGCCGGCCCTGGTTGATAGGCGCAGAAGACGCCGGTGCGCACCGAGCGCTCGAGGTGATGGCCGAGCCGCCCGTCGTGCTCGGCGATCGCCTTGACGGCACCGCGGATCGCACGGGTGACGTTGACGCGGGCGCGCTCGGCGGCGCTGCTCGCCCGGCGGTCGCGGCCACCGAGGCCGACGGCGCGGGCCAGCTCAGCGCCGATGAAGTCCAACTCCTCGCGCAGCTGCGACGCGCGCTCGACGTCGTGGAAGCGCTCGGCCTCTTCGAGATCCTCACGGAGCTCGGCGACGCGCTCGCGGTAGGCGGCCTTGGCCTCGGGATCCAGCAGCGCGCCCGCGTCACCGCCATCGGAGACGGCGAGCTCGCCGCCGGAAGCGCCGGCGCCACCATCGCTGCGGCCGCGCGCCGCGGCATCGACCGGGCCGTTGACGAGGTCGATCGCATGGACCTCCACGTCGGGGCGCTCCAGCAGCGTCGCGAGGTACTGCAAGCCCTTGCGGTCCTTCAGGCGCACCGTCTCGGCGCCGGTCACCGTCCAGATCTCGCCCTCCAGGCGCAGGGTCGCCGTCGGTCCGCCCGGCCCCTGCTTCGCCGGCTGCTCCTGCGGCGCGGTCGACGACCCGTCGCCGTTGGGCGGCGGCGTCCGCGCGGCCCGCGCGCTCGGATTGGGCACCACCGGCATCGGCAGCGCGCTCAGCACCTTCTCGTAGCCGAGCAGGCTGGAGGCGCGACGCGCCAGCGTCGCCGAGCCCAACCGCTGCGCGGCGGCCGCGGTGCGCTCCAGCAGCGCCCGGCCGCGCTCGCGATCCTGCACGCCGTCGCGGCTCAACAGGACGCGGGCGGTCGCCAGCTCGGTCCGCGCGACCCAGATCGGTGCGCGCAGCGCAGCGTTGAGATCGGCGGCCTGGCGAAGATGTTCCTCGGCCTCGGCATAGCGACCGATGACGCCGGCCACGGCGCCAAGGTGGTGGTCGACCGAGCCCCACGCGCTGATGCCGGAGTAGACGACCTGTCCGGCCCAGGGCGCGAGCAAGTCATACAACACGGCGCCGGCCGCGCCGTCCTGCAGATGCGCGGCGACCTCGGCGTAGATCGCCAGGCCCGGCAACCAGGTGACATCGGGCGGCAGCTCGGCAAACGCCGTCGAGGTCTCGTGCGCGAGCAGGCGCCGCGCCTCGTCGTCGAGATCGCCCTCGCAGCAGGCGAGCGCCAGCACCGCCCGGAAGGCCGGAATCCCCGGGTTGTCGGCGACGACCTGGGCGATCAGCGGCTGCAGCTCGGCGAGGCGGCCCTGCTCGTAGCGGATGTTGGTCAGCTGGCTGGTGAAGAACGAGAGCGCGTCGGGCTGGGCGCTGAGCGTGGCGATCTGCAGCGCCTCGTGGGCGTGCTGCTCGGCCTCGGCGAGGCGGCCGGCGATGATCTCCAGGTTGGCGCGGTCATAGGTCGCCAGCCAGCGCATCGTCGGCTGACCGAGGCGCTCGGCCAGCGCCGCCTCGTGCTCGACGTCGCGCTCAGCATCGTTGAGGCGACCGGCCTCGACCAGCGCGGCCGCGCGCCAGTGCACGGCATGGAACTCGGCGACGGGATCGCCGGTCCGGCGCGCCGCGGCGACGTTCTCATCGCTGTTGGCCAGACGCTCGTCCAGCGTCTCGGGCATCCACAGCGTCACGAACCGCAGGCTCAGGACGCGGCTCAGCGCGGCGGGATCATCGAGGCGACGAGCCAACGTCAGCGCCTCGTCGCTGAGCTCGACACGCCGATTGCGGTCGGTCGGCGAGAAGGCCAGCTCGGCGGCCAGCGTCGCGAGCAGGACGGCACGCTCCGCGCTGTCTTCGGGGCCGACGGCGGCCAGGGCGTCCTCCAGCGCGTGCAGGCGCTCGTCGTCGACGACGCCCGAGGCGCTGACGAAGCCGCGGTTGTTGGCGAGCACCGCTCGGACCAGCCGCGGACCGTCCTGCATGCGGCGGGCCAGCGCGGCCGCCTCAAGCAAGGTGGTGCGGAATTCCGGATCGCCCGCCTGGCGCTGCGCGTCGCCGAGACCGACGAGCAGCTCGAAGCGCATCGCGTCGTCAGCGCCGCCGAGCTGCTCGAAGAGGTCGAGGCCCTGGCGGTACCAGCGCACACCGTCGTCTGGCGCCAGCTGGGCGACCGCATGCTCGCCGGCCAGCTGCGTGTAGCGCAGCGCGCGCTCCAGATCGGCGGGCTCGGCGTTGAGCCAGTGGCGCGCGAGCTCGCTGACCCGCGAGGTCGCCACCGCGCCGCTGCCGTCACCACACAACTCTTCCAGGGCGATGGCGGCGCGACGGTGCAACCGCCCGCGACGCGCCGGGCCAAGCGCCTCGTAGAGCGTCGTGACGATCAGCCCGTGGGCGAAGGCGTAGCGGTCACCCGGATGGCGCGGCGCGACGACCAGCGCGGCATCGGCCGCCGCGTCGACCGCGGCGACGATGGCGTCAGCGTCGGCCTCGAGCATCCGGCCGACCAGCTCGAGGTCGAACTCCTGGCCGATGACCGACGCCGCGGCCAGCGGATCGCGGACGCCGTCGCCGAGCCGCTGCAACCGGCGCTCCAGGACGTCGCGGACGCTGCCGGGCATCTGCGCCGCGAAGAGGTCGTCGCCGTGGTGGCGCAGCATCTCGGTAACGAAGAACGCGTTGCCCGAGGTCTGGCGCTGCAACGTGCGGGCGGCGTCCATCGCCGCGCCGTCGAGCTCCCGGCCGGTCGCACCACGCGCCAGCTCGGCGACCGCCTCGGCCTCCAGCCCGGTGAGGTCGATGCGCGTGACGTCGGGCTCGCGGTGCAGGTCGGCCAGCAGCTTGACCAGCGGGTGCTCGTCGTCGAACTCGGTCGTGCGGAACGTCGCGATGACCGTCAGCCGCAAGCGCAGGTCGGAGGCGACGAGGTGGCGTAGGAGCAACAGCGTCGGCGTGTCGGCCCACTGGATGTCATCCAGGAACAGGACCACGGGGCGCTGCGCCTGCTCGGCGTTGAGCAGCCCGACGGCGGCGCTGAAGAGCAGGTAGCGCTCCGTGTCGCCATCGGTATGGCCCGGCGCGGGCGCGTCGGGCAGCCGGCGGCCCAGCGCGCCGACCAGGCGCCCCAGCTCGCCACCGTGCTCCTCGACGTGGCGCTCCAGGACCGCGTCGGCGGCGTGCTCGATCAGGTGCGAGAGCGCCTCGACGAACGGCTGGTAGGGCATCCGCAGGTCTTCGTCACAACGGCCCTGCAGGACGGTGGCGCCGCGCGCGTGGGCGGCGATGGCCAGCTCACGGGCCAGCCGCGACTTGCCGATGCCGGGCTCGCCGCCGAGCAGGATCACCTGCCGGCCGCCGCGGCCGGCATGCGCCAGCAGCGGCTCCAGGCGCGCGAGCTCCGGCGCCCGGCCGACGAAGGCTTCCGGACGCGCGACCTCCAGCCGCGCCGGCAACGGCACGACCGGCTCGGGGAGTGGCTCCCAGCGGATCTCGGCCGCGGCCTCGGGCCCACCGAGGCGGCGCGGCGCCTCGATCTGCAGCTCCTCGCTGTCGCGCAGCTGCTCCCAGAGCTCCTCGTCGACCAGGATCTGACCGGCGCCCGCCAGCGCGCAGAGGCGATCGTCGCGGCCCGACTCGCCAGCGGCGGCGATGCGCAGGACGCCGGGGACGACGGCGGTGCGGTTGTCGGCCTCGATCCGCTGCTGGAGCTCGACGGCGCAGAGCGCCGCTGCGCGCGCGTCAGTGAAGGTCACCCGCAGCGCGTCGCCGTCCTGGCGGACGTCGGTGGCCGCGTCAGCCACCGCCACCACGCCCTGCAGCAGCGCCAGTTGACGCCCGCGCGCCTCCGCGCCGCCCGCGAGGGCGGCGGAAAGCTGGATCGTCGTGTGCTGCGCTTTGCGGTCTGGGTCTCCCATGCCCCCGGCTCCGTGACGGGCCGTCCGACGCCCGCATCATGACGAAGCCGGGGGGCATGGGAGAAATGCGGCGCGGAATGTCCGGAGGAGGCGTCCATCCCGGGTCCGTCCGTGAACCCCTCGCGGCGCGTCATCCCCTTCGCGCTCACGATGCCGCTTCTGTCGTCCTACGACCTCAGGGCGTGACGCACGGCGGAACGGCGTTCACGTGCGGGGAACGGTGCCGTGACGGCGAGATGAACGGGGTGACCGCTACTGTGCGGGCCATGCCCCTCGTCCCGATGGTGATCGAGCGAACCGCCCGCGGCGAGCGCGAGTACGACATCTACTCGCGCCTGCTCAACGAGCGGATCATCTTCCTCGGCTCGGCTGTCGACGATCAGGTCGCCAACCTGATCGTGGCGCAGCTCCTGCACCTGGAGTCCGCCGATCCCGACAAGGACATCTCGATCTACATCAACTCGCCCGGCGGCTCGATCTACGCCGGCCTGGCGATCTACGACACGATGCAGTTCATCAAGCCCGACGTGTCGACGATGTGTGTCGGGATCGCGATGTCGATGGGCTCGCTGCTGCTGATGGGCGGCGCGAAGGGCAAGCGCTATTCACTGCCCAACAGCCGGATCCTGATCCACCAGCCGTCCAGCGGCTTCGAGGGCCAGTCCTCTGACATCGAGATTCACGCCCGCGAGATCATCAAGACGCGCGCGCGGATCGACGAGATCTACGCCCACCACACGGGCCAGCCGGTCGAGAAGGTCCACACCGACATGGAGCGCGACCGCTTCTTCAAGCCCGATGAGGCCGTGGAGTACGGGCTCATCGATCGCGTGATTCACAAGCACTGACCCGCTAGGCGATCGCGTGCTCGATCGCGCCGAGGCCGTCGATCTCGATGCGGATCGTGTCGCCGCTGGTGAGGAACTGCGGTGGGTCCTGGCCGGTGCCGACGCCCGATGGCGTGCCGGTGAGGATCAGGTCGCCGGGCTCCAGCGTGATCGTCTCCGACAGGAAGGCGACGATCTCCGGCACGCCGAAGATCAAGTCGGCCGTTGAGGAGTCCTGGCGCAGGTCCCCATTGACCCAGGTCCGCAGCCGGAGCGCGTGCGGGTCGTCAACCTCGTCGGCGGTCGTGATCCAGGGGCCGTAGGGACAGGAGTGGTCAAAGCCCTTGGCTCGCGTCCACTGGGGCTCGCGCTTCTGGAGGTCTCGGGCGCTGACGTCGTCGGCGACGGCGTAGCCGGCGACCGTGCCGCCCGGACCCATCACGACGGCCAGCTCGCCCTCGTAGTCCAGACGCCGGATGACCGCCGGGATCGCGAGGGCGTCGTTGGGCGGCGCGGCGCTGGAGGGCAACTTCATGAAGATGATCGGTGCCGCGGGTAACTCCTTGCCGGTCTCCTTCGCGTGCGCCGCGTAGTTGAGGCCGACGCCGAAGATCGCGCGCGGCCGCGGCACGGGCGCGAGCAAGCGCACGTCGCCCAGCGGGTGCTCGGCCCCGGCCGCAGGGCTGCGGTCACCGGAGGCGAGGTGATCGAGGACGGTTGCACCGTCGGCAAACGCCACGATGGCGTCGCCGCGGACCTCGCCGGCCTGGGGCGCATGAGCGCCCGGAAGAAGGAACGTCGCGAGCTTCATGGCGCGGCGGACCCTAGCGCCACGCGAGTGCTCCGGACGTTGCGCGCCGCGGGGCGACTACGGCGTGCGTGCGGCGCGACGCTGGCGGCGACGCTGGGCCGCGGCGGCACGACGGCGATCGGCCGGGCTGGCCGCCACCTCGGTCTCCTCGCGGTGCTTGGCCCACTTGGCACGTTCCTCGTCGGACATCTTGCGCACCGTCAGATCACCGGTCGCAACCTGGTCCTTGATGCGCTCGAGCTTCGCCTCGCGCGCTGCCGCATCTCGCTCTCGCTGCGTCTTTGCCATACCTGCATTGTACCCGGCCACCAAGCGTGCTAGTGCAGGTCGCTCCTCAGCTCCATCGGGCCCTCAAGATCGGCCGTCGCCCGTCGATGCACGGGGGAAGATGATCGGGCTGCGCAGGGACCAGGAGGAGCGCGTCCGCGTGCTCGTTCCGCGGGTCGCCACGCTGGAGGCGACCGTCGTCCGCGCCGTCACCGGTGCTGCCGAACTGGCGCTCACCGCGACCCCCGACGTCCCGCTGCGCTTCCTACACCGGCGCAAGGCGACGATCGTCCCGCTGGCCGGCGACGCCCGTATCGACGGCCGGCTGCTCGCCGTTCCCGGGCCTCATGGTCGCGTCCGCGACGACCTCCTGCACTTCTTGAAGGCCGTCGTCCCGCTGGCCCCGCCGCGGGCACCGCAACGCCGCGACGAGGTCCGCATCGATCTCGTGCGGCCCGTCGCCCTGATTCCCGACGGCTTCAAGGTCGGCTGGCTCAACGGCTTCACCCGCAACGTCAGCGCCGGCGGTGTGCTGATCGCCGGCGCCGAGGCGTTGGAGGCGGGAGATCGCCTGCGGCTGCGCTTCGAGCTCGACGACGAAGACGACCTGATCGACCTGCTCGCGCGCGTCGTGCGCGCCGACGATGCATGGGGCCTGCGCGGCCTGCGCCTCGAGCGGCTCACCGATCGCGAACGCGAGCGGATCGTCAAGTTCGTCTTCGCCCGCCAGCGGCGAGCGCTGGCCGAGTTGCGCTCCCGGACGGCCTAGAGCTCGCGGGCGCGCTCGCCGCGGGCCACCTCGTCGCGATCGGCAACCCCGTCGCTATCGCGGTCGCCGGCAGGCGTGCCGTCGCGGTCGCGCACGAAGCGCTGGTGCTCGGTGGCAAGGTCCTCGTCGGCGAGGCCCTCCTCGTGCAGCGCGGCACGCGACTCATGCAGCTCAGCCTCGGCACGCTGGGCGCGGGCTTCGCGCTCGGCGCGGTCGGCCTCGGCGAGGCGCTCTTGAGCGACTTCCCGATGCGCGCCGGCGACTTCCTGGCGACGATTGACGATCTGGCGCTCGCGGCTCCGCGCGCGAGAGCGCGGCAGGGCGACGGCGACAAGGGCGATGAGGACGATCGCGATCACGACGATCGCGATGATGGCTCCGGTGCTCATGGTGGGACCTCCGTGGGACGTTGTCCCCTACGGGCTACCCGTACCCTGCGCATTCGATGAACGGACTGCTCGGAACCATCCTGGCCGCCGCCGGCGGCGGCAGCAGCGGCTTCGGCGGGGGTGGCGGCGGAGGCGGCGGTGGAGGAGGGTTCGGCGGCGGTGGAGGCGTCGGGGCTGCGCCCGGGGGCGCGTCGCTCATCACGATCCTGCTGATCGTCGCGGTCGTCGCCGTCGTGCTCGTCACCAGCGCGTGGCAGGCCTACGTCTATCGCCGGCGCCGGACCGCGCGCGTCCGCGCGACCGAGCTGGCCGCCGCCGAGGCGAGCACCGACGACGCCGACTTCGACCCCGAGACGGTGCGGACCGCGGCCGCCGCCCTCTTCCTCGACATCCAGCGCCACTGG
This sequence comes from uncultured Conexibacteraceae bacterium, assembly GCA_963836485.1. GTDB lineage: Bacteria > Actinomycetota > Thermoleophilia > Solirubrobacterales > Solirubrobacteraceae > Baekduia. The sequence continues at coordinate 127,384 of CAWIJS010000005.1, forward strand.
TCGGCCAACGACATCGCGGCGCTCGAGCCGCTCGTCGGCCCGGACCTGATGGTCGAGTGGCGCCGGCGGCTGGAGGACTTCCGGCGCAAGGGCTGGCAGAACCGCTGCGAGCCCAAGGCGCAGCCGGAGATCGAGTACGTCGGCCTGGTCAACCGCGAGGGCGAGGAGGAGGACCGCGTCGTCGTCCGCGTTCACGCGACGCTGGACGACTACGTGGTCGACCAGCACGGCAACACCATCATGAAGGACGGCGCGAGCAGCCCCCAGACGACGCTGACGGAATGGTGGACGCTGCATCCGCCCGGCGAGCGCTGGCGGCTGCTGTCCATCGAGGCCGAGACCGAGGGCCGGCACCACCTCGAAGACGAGCTGATCGCCGTACCGTGGGGCGACGATCGCGTGGCCGACAGCGCGCTGGTCGAGACCGCCGTCGCCGACGCGCTGCCCGCCGGCGTGGCGGTCGCCGACATCGCGCCCGCCGAGCTCGACCCCGACGCCCGGGCCGCCGCGCTGGACCTCGCGCTGGCCGACGGCCGCTTCGCCCCCGACGTTCTCGAGGTGGCGGTGCGGCGCGCCGTGCAGGCCTGGGTCGAGGCGATCGACGGCGACGACGGCGCGCTGGAGGCGCTGGCCGAGCGCGATGCGATCGATACGCTGCTCTACGGCGGCGACGGTTCGCGCCGCACGCGCGTGGTCGTGCGCGGTGCACGCGTAGCGGCGCTGACGATCGCCGCGCTGGACCCGCACGCCACACCCGCGACCATGACGGCGGTCGTAACGCTGAAAGGCCGCCGCTACATCGAGGACCGCGACACCGCCGCGGTGCTGGGCGGCAGCAAGGGCGCCGACAGCGAAACCGTGCAGCGCTGGACCTTCGCGCTGGCCGACGCCGGCAGCGAACTGCCGTGGCGCTTGGCGGCCGTCGCTTAGCCTGCCGTCGTGCGCCTCCGTCACGTCCTGCTCGCCGTCGCCGCGGGCCTCGCCCTCGCCGACGCGTCGATCGTCACGCTCGCGCTGCCGCAGCTGCTGCAGGAGCTCAATACGACGGTCGAGGGTGTCGCGGCGGTCCTCGGCGTCTACACCGTCGTGCTGGCCGCAACGCTGCTGCCGGCCGAGCGCCTGCAGCGCGTCTACGGCGCGCCGCGCGTGGGCGCGGCGGGCCTGACGATCTTTGCGACCGCCTCGCTCGTCGCCGGCGCCAGCGGCTCGCTCGAGATGCTCCTCACCGCCCGTGCGGTACAGGCAATAGGCGGTGCAGCGACGCTAGTCGCCGCCTTCGCGCTGCTGGAGCCCGGAGGCGCGGCGGGCGCTCGGGGCCGCCGGCTGTGGCTCGGCGCGGCGGTGCTGGCGGCGGCGATCGGGCCGGCGCTCGGCGGCGTGCTGACCGAGGCGCTGTCCTGGCGCTGGATCTTCTTCGTCCAGGCGCCCGTGGCGGCGGCCGCCGCGGTGGTCGCGCTGCGCGAGCCCGTCCGTGACACGCGGCCGCGGGCCGTGCCGACCGAAGGCCCACGGCTGTCGGCCGGGCCGGCGATGGCCCTCGCGCTGGTCTCCGCCGCGCTCACCGCAGTCCTCTTCCTGCTCGTCCTGCTGCTCGTCGCCGGCTGGGACGTCTCCCCCTTGCACGCTGCCGCCACGGTGACCGTCATCCCGGCGGGCGCGCTGCTGGGCTCGCGGATTGGCGGTGATGCCCGTGCCCGCGCGGCGGCCGGCTGCGCGCTGGTCGGCGCCGGCGTCCTCGCGCTCGCCTTCCTGCCCGACGCCCATCTGCTTTGGACCGTCGTGCCGCAGGCCGCGGCCGGCCTCGGGATGGGCCTCGCGCTCCCCGCGCTGGGCGGCGAACTGCTGCCCGAGCGCGACCCGCAGGACGCCGCGCGGCTGCTGGTCCTGCGCCACGTCGGGATCGCCTTGGCGTTAGTAATCCTCGCCCCGATCGTCAGCCACAACCTGGCCAGCGCGACCGAGCGAGCCAAGGAGCGCGGGGTGGCCGTCGTCCTCGATGCACGGCTGGCGCCGACCGAGAAGCTGCGCCTCGCCCCCGTCCTGCTCGCCGGCGTCGACGACGAGCAGCCGCGCCACGGGCTGCGTGCCGCGCTGGACACCGGTCGCGGGACGATCGCCGCCGAGGAGCACGCCGCCTACGACGAGGTCGCGCGCCGCACCGACGACACGCTGGTGCTCGCCGTCGGCGAGGCGTTTCGCACGGCGTTCCTGGTGACGGGCCTGCTGGGGCTGCTGGCGGCGGCCGCGGTGCTCCCGCGGCGCTGGACGCCGGCGCTGGCCGCCGTCGCCGCGACCGCGGTGGCGCTGCCGCTGGCCTTCGTCGGCCTGCACGGCGCGAAGGCCCCGGAGGCCGTGCAGCTCGCCGACCCGTGCAAACCGCGCTCCCTGCCGCAGACCGGCGGGCTGGAGGGCTTCCTGCAGGATCGCGCGCTGGAGGTGCTCGACACGACGGCCTGCAAGGCCGGCGCCTCGCGCGAGGAGTTGGTCCTCGCGCTCGCTGACGAGCAGGAGCGCCGGCGCTTCGAGCGCCGCCACGGCGTCGACCCGCGCAGCCTCTCCACGCTCTTGGCGGGCCTGCTCGGCGGCTGAAGCGCTACAACAACTCGGGCAGGGCGTCCTGCGGATCGCCGTGCAGCAGCCAGCCCGTGTCGGTCCGCTCCACCAGCCCACGGCGTGAGAGCACGCCGAGCGCGGTGGTGACCGACGGGCGGCGGGCGCCGACGAGCTTGCCGATCGTCTCATGCGTCAGCGACAGCGGGACGCGCACGCCTTGCGGCGAAACCCGGCCCCAGCGATCAGCCAGCAGCCACAGCAGCACGAGCACGCGGGCGTCGACACGCGGCACCTGGGCGATCGCCCGCTGGACCGAGAGCGACCGCGTGCGGCGGACCGTGCGGCCGATGAGCGTGTCGAGCATCGTCGGCCAGCGGCCGGCGACGGCGGCAAAACGCCGGTCAAGCACCGCAACGCGCGCGGGCTCGAGCACCGACCATGTGACGCTGCCGGGCAGCGGCTCCAGGGACGCTTCGTCGTCCCACGGCCGGATGATGTCGCCCTGGCCGAGCAGCTCGGTCGTCGAGCGCTTGGCGAGTTCGACATCGCGTGTGATGAGGCCATCGAGGACGAGCAAGCCGACGGCCGGGGCCGCGCTCTCGCCGTTGGGCGATGGGAAGTCGAAGGGCCCTGTCGGGAGGGCGTACACCGGCGCCACGGCGTGGCGGCGGGCGAGATCGCGTGCGTCCCCGCTGAGCCCGGCCCCCAACTCCGGGTCTGCATCGAGGATCGAGATCAGTGGACGAGAGGTCATTGTCTGACTGGACACCAGGCTTCCGGTCTTCCCCGTCTGACTCAGGACAAACACACACGCGCCAAACGTCCGTGCCAGGCGGGCTCCGGATCAACCGGAAATTCGTCTGCTGCCAGCCGATTTCAAGCCCTCATTGTGTTGTGTCCGTTCGCAGACATCATCAACAACGCCGCCCTGGCACCATGCAGGGACCGATGGACTTCCTGGACGGACAGCTGCTCGTGGCCTCTCCGGCGATGGCCGACCCGAACTTCGCGCGCACGGTCGTCGCCATCGCCAACCACGATGAGGAGGGCGCGTTGGGGATCGTGCTCAACCGCCCGAGCGAGACCGAGGTCGTCGAGGCCGTGCCCGAGCTCGAAGGCGTCGTGGACACCGACGAGGTCGTCTTCGTCGGCGGGCCCGTCCAGCCCGCCTCGATCGTCGTGCTCGCCGAGTTCGAGGATCCTGCCGAGGCCGCGTTCCTGGTCGTCGAAGGCATCGGCCTGGTCTCTGACCGCACCGGCCTGGACCGTCTTGGCGAGGCCACCGCCCGCCGCCGCGTCTACGCCGGCTATACCGGATGGGGTCCGGGTCAGCTCGAGGCCGAGCTGGAGCGCGAGGACTGGATCGTCGAGCCCGCCCTGGCCCAGGACGTCTTCGACGAGGAGCCCGGTGAGCTCTGGGGCCGCGTGCTGGTGCGCAAGGGCGGCCAGTTCCGGCTGCTGGCGCGGATGCCCGTCGACCCGACGGTCAACTGACGCTCAGCTCGCGACCAGCGCGAGCACCACGACCACGACGATCCCGACGCCGATCAAGGCGTACACGATCGTCTGTGCCGGCCAGTTGCGGGCCCAGTGCGACGCGTCGGCGCGATCGCGCGTGACGTGCCCCTCCGGCGGCGTGCCGGTCCAGTCGTCATCGTCGTCGTAGGGCGGAACCATGGTGCAGTTGTACCCAGTAGCTTGCGGCGCGTGGCGAAGAAGAAGCCCGCACGCCCGGCGCGCCCCGCCAAGAGCGCCGAGCCGACGACCGCGCAGTTGCGCAAGGAGTACTACGCGCGCCGCGCCGCCGAGCAGGCTCTCGAAGAGCTCGGGCTGCGCCTCGAGGAGCGAGAACCGCCCAAGGGCGACGCACACTGGTGGGCCTCGGCGCGCGACGCGCTGGACCGGTTGGAGATCCTGCACGCCGTCTGGCGCTTCACCGGCCTGGCCGGCTATGCGCCCGAGCCCGAGGACTTCGACCCCGACCGTGGCTGGCCGACGGCCGAGGAGGTCGAGGCCGTCTTCGGCTCCTGGGACAAGATGCTCGACGAGTCGGGCATCGACGACGCGATCTTCGGCGTGGTCGTCGAGAAGGCGCTGGCCGCCCACGAGAAGTTGGCCACGCGCGAGAAGGAGCTCGAGCTGCGCGCGGGCAAGCTCGAAGAGGAGGGCAAGAAGATTCCGGAACTCAAGCGCCGCGAGGAGGTCGCGCGGGCCAAGCGCGACGAGGCCGACGGCGCGCGGGCAACGGCCGAGGCCGAGCGCGACGCGGTGGGTCGCGAGCGCGCCGCGGCGGCGGCGCGGGTCGTCGAGCTGGAGGCCGAGGTCGCGACCCTGCGCGCCGCGGCGGCTGCGGTCGCTGATGCTCCGCCCGCCGAAAACGAGTTGTTGGAGGAGATGGAGCGCACGCTCACCGACGCCGCCGCGACCCAGCAGGCGCGCGACGAGCTCCACGACCGCATGGAGCGGCTGCGTGCCGAGCGCGAGCAGGACCGCCGCACGATCGCCGAGCTGACGCAGCTGCTGGCCAGGGTCGACACGGGCGCCGAGGACGCCGCGGCCTCGACGGAATCCACCGAGCCCGAGGCGCCACCGGCCACCGTCCTGGAGGCCGTCGAGCGTGCCGCCGCCGAGTCCGGGCACCTGCGCTTCGCGCCCAAGGCGTTCGAGACCGCGGCCGAGTCGCCGTTTCGCCGCCCCGGGCTCGTCTTGCGTATGTTGCGCGGGCTCGACACCCTGGCCGCGCGCTACGAGGCCGGCGACATGGGCAAGTCGCTGAGCCAGCTCGCCGCCGAGCATGGCATCACGCAGTGGAAGGGCGACATCGCCGAGACCACGCGCAAGCGCTACGAGGACGACTACTCCTTCTACCTCGACGGCCCGGGCAGCCCGAAGCTCTGGGTCGGCCCCCACATCGGGCTGGGGTCGGGCTCCGGCGCGCAGTTCATCGCCCGCATCTATCTGCACGTCTCCGACGGCAGCGACCCGGACGTGCCGCGCGGCATCGTCGTCGCCGTCGTCGGGCGCCACCTGCCCGACACGACGACCTAGCTGTAAGTCCCTAGCCGGGGGCTAGCCCCCGGATCTGCGCTGCGCGGACGGCAGCACGAGTACCGTGGCCGCCCAACGCCCATGAGCCGCCCCGCGATCATCGAAGACGAGTTACGCCCGCTGCTGCGGGGCCTGTCCCACGCCTATGCGTTCTGGGTGGCCTTGGCCGCGGCGATTGTCCTGGCGCTCTTGGTACCGGCCGGCACCCCGCGGATCGCGTCGGTCGTCTACGGGATCGGGCTCTGCGGCCTGTTCGCCGCATCGGGCATCTACCACCGCTGGCGCTGGAACCCGCGCTGGCGGCCGCTGCTGCGGCGCATCGACCACTCCACGATCTTCATCTTCATCGCGGCGACCTACACGCCGGTCGCCCTGCTGGTCATGCACGGGACGCTGCGCTGGGTGATCCTGGCCGCGGTCTGGGCCGGCGCGCTCGGCGGCGTCGTCCTGAGCGTCGCTTGGATCACGGCGCCGCGCGTGCTCATCGCCGCCTGCTACCTCGCGCTGGGCTGGACCGCCATGTTCGCGCTGCCCCAGATGCTCGACGCGCTCGACGTCGCGCCGCTGGTCCTGCTCGCGGTCGGCGGCCTGCTCTACACCGTCGGCGCGGTCGTCTACGCGACCAAGCGCCCGAACCCGTGGCCGAGCACCTTCGGCTTCCACGAGATCTTCCACGCGCTGGTGATCCTGGCGGCCGCGGTGCAGTTCATCGCGCTGGCGGGCTGGGTCTTCCCGGCCGGCTAACGGCCATTTGGCCAACTGAACGCCAACGTTCCTACTTCGTGGTAGCTTTGCCGTATGGCCAGCACCGCTGAGACGCCCCAAGACACCGCCGAGACGCCCGCCGAGCCGACGTTCTCGCTTGCCCTCACCCAAGAGCAGAAGGACCTGCGCGACTGGGTCCACGGCTTCGCCGAGGGCGTCGTGCGCCCCGCCGCTCATGAGTGGGACGAGCGCGAGGAGACGCCGTGGCCGATCATCGAGGAGGCCGCGAAGATCGGCCTCTACGGCTTCGAGTCCCTGCAGCAGTTCGCCGCCGATCCGTCGGGGCTGACGATGCCGATCGTCCAGGAGGAGCTCTTCTGGGGCGACGCCGGCATCGGCATGGCGATCATGGGCACCGGCCTGGCCGCCGCCGCGATCGCCGGCCAGGGCACGTGGGAGCAGGTCATGGAGTGGATCCCGCGCTGCTACGGCACCGCCGAGGACATCAAGGTCGCCGCCTTCTGCGCCTCGGAGCCCAACGCCGGCTCCGACGTCTCCAACATCCGCACGACCGCCAAGTACGACGCGGCATCCGACACCTGGACGCTCAACGGCCAGAAGGCCTGGGCGACCAACGGCGGCATCGCCGACGTCCATGTGATCATCGCCCAGACCGATCGCGAATTGGGCTCGCGCGGCCACGCCGCGTTCATCGTGCCGATCGAGACCGAGGGCATCGAGCAGGGCGCCAAGGTCAAGAAGCACGGCCTGCGCGCGTCGCACACCGCCGACGTCCACCTCGACGACTGCAAGATCCCGGGCGCCTACCTGCTCGGCGGCAAGGAGAAGCTCGACGAGCGCCTCGCTCGCGTCCGTGAGGGCAAGAAGGGCAAGACGCACGCCGCGATGCAGACCTTCGAGGCCACGCGCCCGATCGTCGGCTCCCAGGCGTTGGGCATCGCCCGCGCCGCCTACGAGTACGCCTTGGACTACGCCAAGGAGCGCGAGCAGTTCGGCAAGAAGATCATTGAGAACCAGTCGATCGGCTTCGCCCTGGCCAACATGAAGATGGAGCTCGACGCCGCCCGCCTGCTGGTCTGGCGCGCTTCGTGGATGGCCCGCAACGGCATCCCGTTCCAGAACGCCGAGGGCTCGATGAGCAAGCTGAAGGCCGGCGAGGTCGCCGTCTGGGCCACCGAGCGCGCCATCCAGATCATGGGCGGCAACGGCTACACCCGGGAGTTCCCGGTCGAGCGCTGGCACCGCGACTCGAAGATCTACACGATCTTCGAGGGCACGAGCGAGATGCAGCAGCTGGTCATCGCGCGGGCGATCTCCGGCATGCGGATCGCCTAGCGGAATGGGGCGCGCGCGGGCGGCGCATCTGGGACCCGAGCTGCGCAGGCCGCTCGTCCTGGACGCCGCCCTGCCGCTCTTTGCACGCGACGGCTTCGAAGCCGTCTCGATGCAGGCGATCGCCGACGCGGCGGCCGTCTCCAAGCCGGTGCTCTACTCCTGTTATGACTCCAAGGAGGAGTTGTTCGAGGAGTTGCTGCGCCGCGAGGAGCGCAAGTTCTGGCACATGGTCGAGGAGTCGGTTCCGGCCCTCGGCGCGCTGGGCAGCAAGGAGGACCTGCTCCGCTACGGCATGGCGGCGCTCCTGCGCGCGGTGGTCGAGGCGCCGGACGCGTTCCGCGTCATCTACCTCCAGCGCAACGGCGAGAACCGCGTCGAGCGCAGCCGCGAGCACTGGGAGCAGCGCCTGAGCGAGGTCCTCGCCGCATGGACGCAACTGCCCGAGCGCGAGACCGAGCTGCTGGGCCGCATGTTGGTGGCCTTGGCCGAACTCGCTTTCCGGGTGCAGCTGGAGGAGCCAGGGACGTGGCAGCCAGACGCGCTGGCGGCGTACCTGGCGGGCGTCGTGATCCGCGGGATCCCGACCAGCGACTAGAGCGCCCCGGCGATCCTAGCGGCGACCGCGTCCCGCGCGGCGTCGTCGGCGTACTTGGTGCGGGGCCAGAAGAAGCCGCGCAGGCCGTCCTTGAAGTTGCGCGGGACGATGTGGCAGTGCAGGTGGGGCACCGATTGGCTGACGATGTTGTTCATCGCCACGAACGTGCCGGCGGCGTCCATCGCCCGCGGGATCGCGACGCTGAGGCGCTGGGTGAGCGTGAAGAACGGGGCGATCGCGTCGGGGGCGAGGTCGGCGAGCGTCTCGATATGCGCGCGCGGCACCAGCAGCGTGTGGCCCTCGAACAGCGGCCGCGCATCGAGGAACGCGACGTGGTCGGCGTCCTCGTAGACGATCGACGCCGCCAACTCGCCGGCGATGATCTTGCAGAAGACGCAGTCGGGAATGCGCGGGAGGCTAGCCGTAGCATTCCCGGCATGTCCGGTCTGGTGTGGCTCGTGCGTCTGGAGGGGGTGAGATGACGTTTGACGCGATCCTCAGTGAGCAGAGTGGGCCGTTGACGCGGCGGTTGCTGCGGATGGTCGGCGACCGGGAGACCGCGGAGGATCTGCGGCAGGAGACCTTCGCTCGGGCGTGGCGCAGTGCACCGCGGGGTGCGCAGACGCCGGTCGTCCGGGCATGGCTGCATCGCACCGCGACCAACCTCGCGCTCGACGAGCTGCGGCGGCGCAAGCGCCGTGACCACGTCCCGCTGCACGGAGCGCTTGCGGACCCGAAGGCCAGCGACGCCCATCGTGACCCGCTGCTGCGCGACGCGCTGGCGACGCTCACGGCCCACCAACGGTTGGTATTGCTGCTGCGCTTCGAAGCGGGGTTGTCGCTGCGCGAGCTGGGTGAACTGCTCGATCTCTCCGAGGACGCCGCGCGCAAGCGCGTCGCCCGGGCGCGTGCCGCGTTCCTCGAGGCCTACGCCAACGCCGGGGCCGAGGACGAGCGGCCGACCGTCCTGCTGCTCCTCGGCCGCGAGGACCCCGGACCCTACGAGCGCTGGCTGAGCGCCGCCGGCGCCCGCGTGCGGACCCTCACCGGTTCGCAGGCCGGACTCGACCTCGCCGGCGCCGACGCGCTCGTGCTCGGCGGCAGCGAGACCGACATCCACCCCGGCCTCTACGGCGAGGCTCAGGGCCCGCACGTCCGCCACACCGACCTCACCCGCCACCTCCGCGATCTCGCCGCGCTGCGCCACGCGCTGGCCACCGACCTCCCCGTCATCGGGGTCTGCAGCGGCACGCAGCTGCTGAACATCGTCCACGGCGGCACGCTTGCACCAGGATCTCCCCTCCTCCGGCTACGACGCACTGGACCACCGCGACGCCCACGACGTCACCACCGCCGGCGGCACGCTCGCACGCCGCCTGCTCGGCGATGCGCCCGGCGTCGTCTCCGAGCACCACCAGGCGGTCAAGACGCTGGGGCGCGGTTTGCGCGTCACCTCCAAGGCTCCCGACGGCCTCGTCGAGGCGCTGGAGGTCCCCGGCCATCGCTTCGCGCTCGGCGTGCAGTGGCACCCGGAGCGCTGCGTCGACGGGCCAGACGGCAGCGGCCACCGGATGGCCGAGGCGCTGGTCGAGGCAGCTGCGGCGTGAAGCTCGTCAGTCTGGGGTGACCCAGTGGCGCGCGCGGTCGAGCGCCCGGCGCCAATCGACCAGCAGCGACTGGCGCTGGTCGTCGCCCATCTTCGGCTCGTAGCGGACCGATTCGGTCCAGAGGGACTTGACGTCCTCCTCGGTCCACATGCCGGTCGCGACTCCGGCCAGGTAGGCCGCGCCGAGCACGGTCGTGTCGGCGATCTCGGGGACGACGACCGGGACGCCGAGCAGGTCGGCCTGGAACTGCATCAGCCAGCCGTTGGCGGTCGCGCCGCCGTCAGCCCGCAGCTCGGTCAAGCGCCCTCCGAGCGCCGCGTTCTGTGCCCGCACGGCGTCGACTGACTGATAGGCGATCGCCTCCAGCGCCGCGCGCGCGATGTGCGCACGCGACGAGCCGCGTGTCAGCCCCACGATCGTCCCGCGGGCGTAGGGATCCCAGTGCGGCGAGCCGAGGCCCGTGAGCGCCGGCACGAAGTACACGCCCTCGTTGGAATCCAGCGAGGCCGCCATCGCCTCGGTGTCCGACGCGTTGTCGATGATCTCGAGCCCGTCGCGCAGCCATTGGATCCCCGCACCGGTGACGAACATCGAGGACTCCAGCGCGTAGTCGACACGATCGCCGATCCCCCACGCGATCGTCGTGATCAGCCCCTCCTCCAACACGGGCGTGCCGCCGCCCGCGTTCTGCAATAAGAAGTTGCCGGTCCCGTAGGTGTTCTTCCCCAGGCCCGTGTCGATGCACGCCTGGCCGTACAGCGCGCCCTGCTGGTCGCCGACCATCGCGGCGACGGCCACCGAGCCGCCGAACTCCGTCGTCTCGCCGAGCACCTCGGCGTTGCGCACCGGCTCGGGCAGCGCGTCGATCGGGATGCCGAGCGTGTCGCATAGCTCCGGGTCCCACCGCAGCTCGCGGATGTTGAACAACAACGTGCGAGACGCGTTGGAGTAGTCGGTCGCGTGGCGGCCGGTGAGCTTGAACAGCAGCCAGGCGTCGATCGTCCCGAGGGCCGCGTCGCGCGGCACGCCGCCGTCCTCGAGCATCCACGCGTACTTGGTCGCGCTGAAGTACGCGTCGAGCACGAGGCCCGTCCGCTCACGGAACATCGCCTCGACGCCCTCGGCCTTCAGGCGGTCGCAACGGCCCGCCGTGCGGCGGTCCTGCCAGACGATCGCGCGATGCAGCGGCTCACCGGTCCTGCGGTCCCACGCAACCGCGGTCTCACGTTGGTTGGTGATGCCGATCGCGGTGAGCTGCGACCCGTCGATCCCAGCGGCGGCCAGCGCCTCGTGGCACACCTTCTTCACGGTCTCCCAGATCTCGGCCGCGTCGTGCTCGACCCACCCCGGCCGCGGGAAGAACTGCTCGAACTCGGAGTAGGCGCTCGTGACGACCTTGCCCTGCTCGTCAAAGAGGAAGGCGCGCGAGCCGGTGGTGCCCTGATCGATCCCCAAGATCATGGGGACGAGTCTTCCACGGTCCGCTCAGGCGGCGTCAGCAAGCGGCGGCGCGCCGGCCGCGGCCGGCACCACGCCGGTGATCGCCTGCAGCGCGGCGACACAGCGCGCGTCGAACTCGGCGTCGACCGCCAGCAGCGCCATCGCGCGCTCCGGCGTCCACGCACCGCGATAGACCCGTGGCGAGACGAGCGCGTCCCAGACGTCGGCGACGGCAAGGATGCGCGTCTCGAGATCGAGCTCGCCGCCCCGCAAGCCGTCGGGGTAGCCGCTGCCGTCCAAGCGCTCGTGATGGCCGCGCACGCCGCGCCGGATCTGCTCGGGGTAGCCGAGCTCTGACAGCAGGTCGTCGCCCATCACCGGGTGGCGGCGGATGACGTCCATCTCGGCGTCGGTCAGCTTCCCCGGCTTGCCGAGGATCGCGTCGGGGATCGAGAGCTTGCCGATGTCGTGCAGCAGGCCGGCGAGCGCGAGGTCGCGCAGACGACCGGCCGAGAGATCGAGCTGCTCACCGATCGCCACGGCCCACTCGGCGACGCGGCGGGTGTGCTCCTCGGTCGAGCGGTCCTTGGCCTCCAGCCGCGCCATCAGCACGCGCACCCGGGCGCCGAGGAACGCCTCCTCCTCGGCGACGAGCTCGGCCGCCGGGAGATCGCCCACCAGCGGGTGCGACGGGCGGCCACGGTGGACGTCCAGCGCCACCGGCACGCCGACGAGCGTGACGCCGAGCAGCTCCAGCGCGTGGCCCATCCACCAGACCCACGTGTAGGGGTCGAGAACCAGGACGGGAATGAGTGCCATGCCCAGCCAGACGATCCCGACGACCACGAGGAGGTCGCTGGTGCGGCGGGTCAGCGTGAAGGTGCGCACGGCGCGCGAAGCGACGATGCCGAAGAAGAGCGTGCCGACGGCCAGCAGGGCGATCGCCTCGGGTGAGTCATAGCCCGGAACCGACGGGATGTCCTGCGGGATGGCGAAGCCGACGGCGCCGAGCGCGGCGATGACGACGAGCAGCGCCGTCAGGCTGACGGCCACCGTGCGCAGGTGGCGCGGACCACGCAGGGCCGGCAAGGCAGCGACCGTCAGGATCGCGCCGCCGACCGGCAGCGCGAGGCCGCCCGCGACGGCGACGACGCCGTTGGGCCCGATGAGCACGCCCGGCGTCGCCAGGCCGTGGATCAGCAGGATGAGCGTCATGGCGGCAAACGCGCCGCCGGCGACGACCGCGCGCGTCTCGCGGCGCTTGAACCCGGCGAGCATCAGCGCGACGCTGGCCGCGGCAGCAATCGTCGAGCCGATGGCCATGATGAAGAGGTGCTGGACGGCGGTGACCGGCGCCTTGTCCTCGCTGACGAGGAAGTGCATCACGGCAGCCGGAACCGCGGCGCTCGCAGCGATGAGCGTCAGGTTGGAACCAAAGCGGCTGCGCAGCAGGCGGTCCACCCCCGGATGCTTCGACCGCGATCAGGATCGCTTGAGCGGCGGCGTCAGCGTTCCGTCACGAACCGCAGCGTGCCGGAAGCGCAGCGTTGCCCGGTCGCGATCGTCCCGCGCACGCGGACAGTGCCGGTGAGGCGATGGGTGCGCCGGCGCAGGACGCCGGCGATCGTGATGCGTTGTGCCGGCTCGCCGGCGGTGAAGCGGAAGCGACCGTCACGGCCGATCGCGGCGCGGCCAACTTCACGAACGACCAGCGGCCCGACGTCGCCAAAGTCCGCGCACGGGTAGCGCGTGATGCCCACACGCACGCCGACGACCGCGCGCCCGCGCACCTCGACGACGATGCGCCGGTGTTCGGTGGTGTGGCCCGTGTAGGGCACGACATCGGCAAGCACGCACCGCAGGGTAGGCCGGCGGCCTGGACCGGCGGTCGGAAAGCCCTCGACAGCAGGAGGAAATCCCGTGACGCCAGGGCTTCCGGCATCTACCGTCCTCGTGACATGGACCGTGACGAGCCCAACGTCCTGCGGATCATCGACGGCGACGAGCGCTCGCTTGCCCGCCGTGTCGACCTTGCGCTGTCGGGCCTGCCGGACGGCTCACGGGTCGACCACTTCACCTATTGGTACACCGGCAGACCGCCGCTGCACGAGGCGACCGTGTCGCCGCCCATGGACGGTGGCGCGCAGCAGTAGCGCGCCGGTCGCTGGTGCGAAGTGGTGGACGGCGGCCTCAGCCGGCCCGCCGCCCACCGGGACCCTTCAACGCAGGTCCGCGTCAGAACATGCGGCGAACGCCGGCCGGTGGATCAGCGCTCGAGCGCGCTGCTCGACGATGCGCCGCTGCACGTCGGTGAGCGCGAGCGCTTCGCCGCGTTCGAGCGCCACGGCCGCCTGGGCGACCGTCAGCCCCGTGCCGGTGAGCACGGAGCCGATCAGCGGCGGGACGTCGGCCCCGCAGACGCCCGAGACGCACCCGGCGTCGTGGACGTGCTCAGCCTTCGACGGGCTGCCCATTGGCGGTCAGCGTCACGGGGATGTTCCCGCGCGTTGCGTTGGAGTACGGGCAAACCTGGTGGGCGGCCTTCACGAGCTCGACCGCCTGCTCGGCGTCAACCGAGGGCAGGGTCACGTCGAGTTGCACCGAGAGGTCGAAGCCCTTGGCCTCGTTGGGATGCAGCGAGACCTTGGAGTCGATCACCGCATCGCCGGTCTCGAGCTTGGCGCGCCGCGCCACCGCGCCGATCGCGCCTTCGAAGCAGGCCGCGTAGCCGACCGCGAAGAGCTGCTCGGGGTTGGTGCCACCGCCCTGGCCGCCCATCTCGGTCGGCAGCCGGAGGTCCACCTCCAACACCCCGTCGCTGGTCTTGCCGTGTCCCTTGTCGCGCCCACCGGTGACGTGGGCTTCTGCCGTGTAGAGCGTCTTGGCCATGTCCTCGACCATAGCGGCGCCGACGCGGCGGGCGCCGCTTACGCAGGCGCGGCTTCGACGCTCCCGATGACGTCGCGCTCGGCGTCGAAGCGCAGCAGCGCGGGGAAGGCGAGCATGACCAGCCCGACGCCCGCCACGCAGGCCAGCCCGCCGGAGATGACCGAGGTGCGCGCGCTGGTCAGCGCCGCGACCGAGCCGGACTCGACATCGCCCAGCCGCGGCCCACTGGTGACCACGAGCGTGAAGACCGAGGACATCCGCCCGCGCAGATGGTCGGGCGTCACCGACTGGTTGATCGACGAGCGGCAGACCGCGCTGATGCTGTCGGCCGCGCCCGCGAGCGCGAGCAGCGCCGCGGCGATCCACAGCGAGCCGGCCATGCCGGCCAGCGCGATCGCCAGGCCCCAAGCGACGACCGCCCAGATGACGATCCGGCCCAGGCGACGCGCGTGGGCCAGCCAGCCGGTCGTCAGCGCGGCCACCGTCGCACCGGCCGCGACCGAGGCGTACAACAAGCCCGTGCCGCCGGCGCCCGTGTGGTAGACGCTGACCGACAGCACGGCAAACAGCGCGCGCGGCATCCCGAACGTCATCGCCAGCAGGTCGATCGCAAACGAGCCCAGCAGCGCCTGGTTGCCGCGCACGAACCGCAGGCCGTCGACGATCGAGCGCAGCACGCGCGCGGGCTCGGCCACCGCGCCGCGCGGCGGCTGGGGCGACATCGCCCAGACGGCGACAAAGATCGCCAAGCAGCTCGCGGCGTCGATCGTGTAGGCAGCGCCCAACCCGAGCACGCCGATCAGGACGCCGCCGATGGCCGGGCCGATCACCTGGGTCAGGGTGTTCATCCCATAGTTGAGCGCCAGCGCCGAGCGCAGCTGTTCGATCGGCACGAGGTTGGGCACGATCGACGAGGCCGTCACGTTCTGCACTGCGCCGAACCCAGCCATCGCCCCGCCGAGCAGGTAGAGCGCCACGAGTGGCGGCGAGCCGGCGTAGGCCAGCGCGGCGAGCGCGCTCGCGCCGAGCACGAGGGCAGCCTGGATCATCAGGAGCAGCCGCCGCCGGTCGCGGCGGTCGGCCAGCGCGCCGCCGAGCAGCGCCATCGACATCAGCGGGATGAGTTCGACGGCGCCGAGCAGGCCGGTCAGGAAGGCCGATCCCGTCTCGACGTAGAGCTGGTAGGGCAGCGCGACCAGCGCGGCCTGCGTGCCGAGCCCGGTGATCAACTCGCCGCCGAGCAGCAACCGCAGATCACGCGACTCGCGCAACGGCGAGACATCGACAGCGACGCGGGAGAGGAGGCGGACCGGCACGGCGGCTCGCCACGATACGACGCTGCGTAGTCTCCAAGCCGTGAAGCCCGAGATCCACGTCCTCGGCCTGTCGATCAAGACATTCGGCCTCTTCTTCGCCCTGAACTTCGCGGCCTGGGGACTGCTGGCGGCGCGCCGGCTCAAGGAGCTGGGCCGGCCCGTCGATTGGGCCTACGAGATCGTCACGGTCGCGCTCGTCGGCGGGCTGGTGGGCGCGCGTGGGTACTACCTGTTGCAAAATCACAACAGCCTCAGCGCCGGTGACATCTTCGGCGGCTCGGGGCTGATCTGGTACGGCGGCCTCCTCGGTGGCTCACTCGCCGTCCTGTACTGGGCCCATCGCAAGGGCTTCCTCTCGCTCGACCTCCTCGACCTCGCCGGCCCGGGCCTGGCGCTCGGCTACGCGATCGGGCGGATCGGCTGCCAGGTCTCGGGCGACGGCGACTACGGCAAGGCCTGGGACGGACCGTGGGCGATGGGCTACCCGCACGGCACGGTGCCGACGGCGCCGGGCGAGACGGTCCATCCCACACCGATCTACGAGACGCTCACGATGGGACTGCTCGCCTTCGCCCTGTGGCAGTTGCGCGACAAGGTGCGGCCGGGGATGCTCTTCGCGCTCTACCTCGTCGGCGCCGGGCTGGAGCGCTTCCTGGTCGAGTTCCTGCGCCGCAACTCCGATGTCGCGCTCGGGCTTACCGCCGCGCAACTGGAGAGCCTGACGCTCTTTGTCGCCGGCACGATCTGGATCGCGATCGTGGTGCGCCGCCACGGCTCGATCCTGCTGCCCGATGGTGAGCGGCGCCGCCCCGCTGAGGTTGACGCGCCGGTTGGCGCGACACCCGTCAACCAGACCTAGCGCCGTGGGCGCCGACGACGAGATCCTCGACGTCTTCGACGAGCACGGCCGGCAGGTCGGGACCAAGCGTCGCGGCGACGTGCACCGCGACGGGGACTGGCACCTGGCGTTCCATGTGTGGGTGGTGGCGCCCGCCGGCGTGCTGTTACAGCGCCGCGCGCGCGACAAGGCGTCGTGGCCCGGGTTCCTCGACGCCTCGGCGGCCGGGCACCTGCTGGCGGGAGAGACGATTCGCGACGGCCTGCGGGAGGTCGACGAAGAGCTCGGTGCGGCCTACGTGTTCGACAATCTGGCGCACTTAGGGGTCCATCGTGTGGCCGAGACGGAGCGCTCCGGGACCGTCAACCGTGAGCTGCAGCATGTCTTCGCGGTGCGCGACGACCGGCCGCTGGCGGCATGGCGGGACTTCGACCGCGTCGAGCTCGATGGGCTGGTGCTCATCAGCCACGACGGCTTTGCCACGCTGGTCGCAGCGGTTGAGGGTGGGCGTGGCGGTGCGGTCGCCGTACGTGCGCGGTCGTGGGATGGATCACGGGAGGACGACATCGAGGTGACGGCCGCCGAGGTCGTCCCGGCGCCGTATCTGAGCAGCATCGCGCCGGAGCTTCGGCGCATCGGCGGCGGGCAACTCCAACCGCCGCGCCTGAGCAATCGCTCCGCGCGCCTCCAACGGCAGACTTAGCACTGAGTCTGCGTTATCGTTCCGTGTGACCGTGCAGATCCCCGGTCGGAGGATGGACGACGGTTGAGCGTCTTTGCACAATTCGACGGGGCGAACCTGTACAAGATCTGCCGGTACCCGACGGGGCGGCAGGCTAAGGTTCGCCTCTACCGCCAATTACCTGAACGATTTGGACGGAACGTGAAGCCCATCACCGCAATTGACGACCCTCGCTACGTGAAGGCCATGAGCCATCCGGTGCGGGTCCGCATCATGGCCATGTTGCAGGAGCGCAAGGCCAGCCCGAACGAGCTCTCCCAGTGGCTCGGCACCACCCTGGGAGCGACTGCCTACCACGTGCGCACGCTCCACAAGCTCGGCCTGATCGAGCTTGTTGATGAGACGCGCGTACGTGGAGCCGTGGAGCATCACTACAAGGCCAAGGCGCGCCCGAAGGTGACGCAGGAGAACTGGTCTAAGGCTTCGCCCGTCGCGAAGCAGGCCGCCGTGGGCTCCCAGCTGAAGATGCTGGAGGACTACACCAACGCCTCCGCCGCATCCGGCGGCTTCGATCGCCCGGACGCCGTCATCGAGCGCAAGACCGCGCGCGTGGACGCCAAGGGCTGGACCGCGCTCACCGCCGAGGCGGCGAAGTTCCTGGAGCGCGTCGACAAGATCGAGGGCGAGGCCGCCAAGCGCATCGCCAAGGCGGGCGACGAAGGCGCAATTGACGCCGGCGTGGTCCTCCTCGGCTTCGAGTCGGTGCCGCTCAGCAACCAGATCCCCGAGTCGAAGAAGAAGCGTACGCCGATGAAGCGCACGCGGCGCGCCTCCGCCTAGAGCGGCAACGCGCCACAATTAGAAAGTTCTTCACAATGCCTCCGGCGGCGCGCTTGGCTCACGGAGCCGGCGTCACCGGGGGCGTTGCTGCATCGGTCTAGGTTGCTCACCGACTTCTTCTGAAACAACGGTCGAACTAATCGAGCCCCGGCGGCGGAGGCGCGGACTGAGCGCCTCAAGGGACCTCAGCCGCGTGGGACGAGGCGCACCTTGGGCGGCATCTCGAACGGCTTGGGCGGCGGAGCGTCAGACGGGCGCAGCCGCGTCCGACCACCCTTTCGCACCAGCGGCCACCCGGCGAGCTCGACCTCGTAGAGCGCCTGGGCGGGCATCTGCAGTCCCTCGGCACGCATTTCCGCGACGCTGAGCCCCTTCTCTCCCGCCTCCTCCAGCAGGCGCAGCGCGAGGCGGCCGTCGGGGGTGGTCAAGGGGCGGGCGGCTGACATTCGTGCAGGCAGGCTAACGGCCGACGCGGCGCGCCGCGCTTCGACGGGCCCAAAAGGCTGCGCGAGCTCTCACCTCTCCTTGAGGTGGCGCTCAGGTTGGCGCGGTGAACTTCGGTCATGCCCTCCGTGACCTCCCTCCCCGAGACCTTCGACGGCACCCGCACCGACGTCCTGGACGCCCTCCCCCGTGTCAGCTTCCGCGAGCGCCGGCAGGCCGTCTCCTCCGAGCGCCCTGCACCGGGCCGCTACCTCGAGCTCGACGACGGCGATGAGCGCGTCCTGCTGCCCCTGGCCCCCGGCACGACCCACGTCGGGCGCGGTTTTGCGGTCGACGTGCGGCTCGAGGACCAGAGCGTCTCGCGCCGGCACGCGATCGTGCATCAGCGGCCGACGGGCTCGCGGATCCTCGATGACCGCAGTGCGAACGGGACGTTCGTCAACGGCCGGCGCGTCACTGAGGCCGAGTTGCACGACGGCGACGTCGTTGTCCTCGGCCGGGTCGTGCTGACCTATCGCGACGTCGTCGCCTCGTAGGCACGCGCCCGCGCGCTACAGGGCGCGCCGCGCAGGCCGACGAACGTTCGTATGAGCGTCACCGATCTGCACGCGCGCGCGGTCGCGTCCTTCGAGGCCGGGGCCGCCGACGAGGCGGCCGAGCTGCTGCGCGCCGCCGTCGCCCGGCAACTGGAGCCCGAGCTGGTCAACGACCTCGCGGTCGTGCTCGCCGCGGCCGGCGATCGCGCCGGCGCGCGCGGGCTGCTGGAGGCGCTGCAGACGCTGGTGCCGGAGTTCGCCGACGCCCGCGAGAACCTCGCGGCACTCACCGAGCAGCCCGGGACCGACGTGGCCCATGCGGACGTCACACCCGACGCGCGGCGCGCCGCGCTGCTGCAAGTCGTGACCGAGGCGCAGTCGACCCACCTGGCCGACAACGTCGACGTGCTCTTCGAGCCGTGGGGGCGCGAGCTCCCGGACCCCGCCGGGGCCGGCGCGCGGCTGGCGACGCAGCTCGCGGTGCTGGATCGCTGCGATGTGCTCTGGGACGGGCTCGGCGACGAGGAGAGCCGCGCACTGCTGCTGCGCTACTTCGCCTATCGCGCGCTCGGTCCCGCTCACGTCCGGTTGCAACTGGAACCGGGGCCCTACCGTCGCTCGGTGATCGGGATGACCGCGAAGCTCGTGCGCGAGGTCGGCGTCGCCGGCATGCCCGGAATGCCGTACGAGTGGGGCCACCACGTCTACGACTTCGCGCCGACCGGCCTGCCGCTGCGTCTTGCCGGGCCGCCGCTGCCGCTGGCCTCAACGCTCGTGTTCTCGCAGTACGCCTACCGCGACGTGGAGGCGGCGCCGCAGGCGCGACCGCTGCCCGGCGACGTCGCGCTGGACGTCGGCGGCTGCTGGGGCGAGACCGCGCTGTGGCTGGCGCACGAGGTCGGGCCTGCCGGCCGCGTGCACACCTTCGAGCCGTCGCCGAAGAACCTGGAGTTGCTCGCCGACAACCTGGAGCGCAATGTAGAGCTCGTGCCGCGGATCAGCGTGCACGCCTCGCCGCTGGCGGCGGAGGCCGGGCGGGAGATCTGGGTCGACGACGCGATCGCGGCGGGCGCGACGACGCACGCAGATCCCGAGGCTGCGGGTGGACGGAGCGTGCTGCCGGCGGTGACCGATGCGATCGACGCGCTGGTGGCGCGAGGCGTGGTGGATCGGGTGGACTTCGTGAAGGTGGACGTCGAGGGTGCGGAACTGGAGGTGCTGCGAGGCGCCGCCCATACCTTGCGGACGCAGCAGCCGCGGCTGGCGCTGGCGGCGTATCACCGGCCGGATGACCTGGCGGTCCTGCCGGCGTTCGTGGCGTCGCTGGGGTTGTCGTACCGCTGGTACCTGCAGAGCTCGACGATGACGGACGTGGACACGGTGCTGTTTGGCGTGCCGGAGGCGGCGTAGCTCGACGCGGTCTTGACAAACGAACACTCCCGATATATCGTGATGTTCGTTCGATAGATCAACCGAAGGGAGCACCGAATGACTGGTGCCACGTATGCAGCGCCACACGGGCGCTGCCATCACAAGCAGCATCGCGGCGAAGGCCGCGCGTTTTTCCCCGAGTTCCTCGCCATGATGGGCGGCGGACGCGGTCAGGGCGGCGGTCCGGGTTTCGGCTTAGGTCGGGGCCCCGGATTTGGCGGTCCGGGTGGCGGGCCGGGGGGTCCGCACCATCGCGGCGGCCGTGGCGGCCGGCGTGCGCGGCGCGGTGACATCCGCTCCGCGATCCTCCTGCTGCTCGCCGAGGAGCCCCGCAACGGCTACGGCCTGATGCAGGAGCTCGAGGAGCGCAGTGGCGGCGTCTGGCGTCCGAGCCCCGGCTCGGTCTACCCCGCGCTGTCGCAGCTGGAGGACGAGGGTCTCGTCCGCGCCACCGAGCACGACGGCCGCAAGTCGTTCACGTTGACCGACGAGGGCACCGCCCACGTCGAGGCCAACCGTGAGCGGATGGGCACGCCGTGGGAGACCGTCGGCGAGGGTGCCTCGGGTGAGCTCCATGAGCTCCGCCATTCCGCCCAGGCGCTGGCGATCGCCGCCATGCAGGTCGCCCAGACGGGCACGAAGGACCAGCTCGGGGAGGCCAAGGCCATCCTCGAGGAGGCCCGTCGCGGCCTCTACCGCCTGCTGGCCGGCGACCCGCCGGCCGACGGCGACGAGCAGTAACCCAGGGAACGCAGACCCCTCTCCCCTCCGAAGCACCCGCTGCCCGTCGACTCAGTCGGCGGGCAGCAGCTTTCCGGGGTTCAGTACGCCAGCCGGATCGAGGTGGGCCTTCACGGCGCGGAGCACGTCGACGCCGAGGTCGCCGACCTCGGCGGCCAGCCACGGTGCGTGGTCGGCGCCGACGGCGTGGTGATGGGTCAGCGTCGCGGTCGGGCCGGACTTGCTGGTCAGCGTCTCCATGACCGCGGCCTTCGCAGCCGACCACTGGCCGACCGGATCGTCGCCGTCGCGGCGCGCGAGCACGGTGAAGTACAACGAGGCGCCGGCGGCGTAGAGGTGCGAGACGTGGCAGGCGACGATCGGGCTCGCGCCGTCCAACGCGGTCCGCAGCGTCTCGCCCACCCGCGCGTGCAGCGCCTCGAGATCGCGCCACGTCGTGGCGGTCTCCAGCGTCTCGATCAACATGCCGGCGCCGAGCAGCTCGTCGCGCAGGCGTGGGGCGCGGAAGCGTCCGTGGCGCCAGGACTCCGCGGCCTCTTCGCCCAGCGGCGTGGCGCCCGCGGCACGCAGGATCGCGGTCGCGGCCTCGGCGCGGTAGGCCACGTCCGCCGCAGCGCCCTCCCAACCGACGAGCAGCAGGCAGCCGCCCGCCTCGTCTGTCCCGCCGCCCCCCGTGGCGACGCCCATCGCCGTCTCGATCTCATCCGACAGCCGTGCGAGGTCGGGCTTCGGGCCGCGCTGAGCAAGCGAGCGCAGGACCCCGACCCCCGTCGCCAGGTCCGCGACCCGCCAGCCCTCGTGGCGGCGCACCTCGGGAATCGGCCGGACGCGCACGGTCACCGACGTGATGACGCCGAACGCGCCCTCGGAGCCCAGGACGAGCTGGCGCAGATCCGGCCCTGCCGCGGTGCCGGGCGCGCGGCCGAGGTCGAGGTCGCCGGCGGGTGTCGCGACGTGCACGCGCTCGACGAGCGCGTCGAAGCGCCCCCAGCCCGTCGACAGCTGTCCCGACGAGCGCGTCGCCGCATAGCCCCCGATCGTCGCGCGCTCAAAGCTCTGAGGAACATGGCCGAGCGTAAAGCCGTGCTCAGCGAGGAGCTCCTCGGCCCGCGGCCCAGTCGCGCCCGCCTGCAGTGTCGCGGTCCAGGAGACGTCGTCGACCTCGAGCAGCGCGTCGAGGCGCTGAAGGTCGAGGGCGACGACCGCGTCGAAGCCGCCACGCGTCGGGGCCACGCCACCGACGACGCTCGTCCCGCCCCCGAACGGCACGACCGCGACGCCATGCTCCGAGCACACGCGCAGGAGCGCGCCGACCTGCTCGTGGTCAGCGGGCAGCACGATCGCATCCGGCACCGTCGGCGGCGCGGCGCTGCGGCGGACGAGGTCGAGGTAGGACATGCCGTTGGCATGTGCGGCCCGCGCCGCGTCCTCGGCGACAACGCGCTCGGGACCGACCACGGCGCGGAGCGCCTCCGCAGCACCTGCTGAGAGCCGCGACGGCGCGACCTCCAGCACTACCGCCGCCGGCGACGCGCCGGCGCCGTCCTCCTCGATCGCGAACGCCTGGCGCAGCAGCGCGCGCAGGTCATCGCCGACGATCGGCTCAGGGTCGGGCGCGGCCCAGCGGGCGGCGGGGTCAAAGAGATCGGTCGGCTGGCTCATCGCGGGAGACGATGTTACATTGTCTGCCCAGATGTCACAGAGCTTCCTCAACGCCGAGCGCCGGACCTCCGACCTCGAGGCCCTGCGCGACGGCGCGCCGCTCGACCTGCTGGTCATCGGTGGCGGCGTCACCGGCGCCGGGGTCGCGCTGGA
Source organism: uncultured Conexibacteraceae bacterium (assembly GCA_963836485.1). Lineage (GTDB taxonomy): Bacteria > Actinomycetota > Thermoleophilia > Solirubrobacterales > Solirubrobacteraceae > Baekduia. The sequence goes on from CAWIJS010000005.1 coordinate 150,220, forward strand.
CGCCGCCGCGCGCGGGCTGCGCGTCGCGCTCGTCGAGCGCCGCGACCTCGCCTGGGGCACCAGCCGCTGGAGCTCCAAGCTCGTCCACGGCGGACTGCGGTATTTGGCCCAGGGCGCGGTCGGGATCGCGATGGAGAGCGCCCGCGAGCGCCATGTCCTGCTCACCCGCACCGCGCCGCACCTGGTCCGCCCGATCGTGCAGACCCTGCCGCTGACGCCGGCGATCACGGCCAAGGCCGAGCGCCAGACCCGGATCGGCTTCGCGCTGGGTGATGGCCTGCGCCGCGTCGCCGGCACCTCGGCCCGCGAGCTTCCCCGCGCGCGGCGCGTGGACGTCGACGAGCTCCTGCGCCTCGCCCCCGGCGTGGCCCGCGACGGCCTGCGCGGCGGCCTCGTCGGCTGGGACGCACAGCTCGAGGACGACGCGCGCCTGGTCGTCGGCCTCACCCGGACCGCCGCGCTGCACGGCGCGCGAATCGTCACGCGCTGCGGCGCGATCGAGCTCGCGGGCGACGGCGCGCGGCTGCACGACGAGCTGACCGGTGAATCCTTCGACGTCCGCGCCCGGGCGGTGGTCAACGCCACCGGCGTCTGGGCCGGCGAGCTCGTCGACGGCCTGCGCCTGCGTCCCAGCCTTGGCACGCACCTCGTGGTCGGGCTCGATCGCCTCGGCGGGCTGGCCGGGACGCTCAACGTCCCGGTGGCCGGCGAGCGCAACCGCTGGGTCTTCGCGATCGCTCAGCGCGGCGGACTGGCTTATGTCGGCATCACCGACGAGGCTGCACCCGGCCCGATCCCCGACGTCCCGCAGGCACCACAAGCCGACATCGACTTCCTGCTCACGACGCTCTCGAGCGCGCTCGCCGTCCCGCTCACCCAGGATGACGTCCTCGGCACCTACGCGGGGCTGCGGCCGCTCGTCGATCGCGATGACGGCGGCAAGACGGCCGACTTGTCTCGCCGCCACGCGGTCATCCGCGGCGATGGCGGGCTCGTGAGCGTCGTCGGCGGCAAGCTCACGACCTACCGCCAGATGGCGCAGGACGCCGTCGACGCCGCCGTCGGAGCCGGCGGGCTGGCCGACACCGCCGGCCCGTGCCGCACGCGCGATCTCCCATTGGTGGGTGCCGCCCCGCGCGACGCGCTGGGCGCGGTGGCCGCGCCGGCACGCCTCGTCGACCGCCACGGCACCGAGGCGCCGGCCGTCGTCGCGCTCGCCGATGGCGACCCGCGACTCCTGGAGCCCGTCGTGCCCGGCCTCGACATCCTCGGCGTCGAGGTCCTCCACGCCGTCCGCGCCGAGGGCGCGCTGGACGCCGACGACGTCCTGGACCGTCGCACCCGCATCGGTCTGGTCGCCGACCATCGCGCGCAGGCCCATCCTGTTGTCCAAGCGCTCGTCGCCGAAGCTCGTCAAGCTTCGGCAGTGTGACCGACGCCACCACCGAGGCCATCCTCGATGCCACCCGCGCCTCCGTCCTGGACTTCGGGATCCGGCGCACCACGCTGACCGACGTCGCCCGGCGCGCGGGCGTGAGCCGCATGACGGTCTACCGCCGCTACCCCGACGTCGACGCGGTCCTGCGCGAGTTGATGACGCGCGAGTTCGGCGCGGCGATGGCCGAGGTCGCGGCCGACGTCAGCGGCGGCGACGGCCGCACCCGCCTCCGCGACCACGTGCTCAAATCGGTCGACGCGGTCCGGTCCAACGCGTTGATGAACAAGATCATCGAGGCCGAGCCCGAGCTGCTGCTGCCCTACGTCCTCGGCCGTATGGGCGAGACCCAGCGCGCGGCGATCGGGTTGGTCATGCGCGATCTCGCCCTCGGCCAGGCCGACGGCTCGATCCGCCAAGGCGACCCGCGCACCATCGCCCAGGCGCTGCTGCTGGTCGCGCAGTCCTTCACCCTCTCCGGCGCGATCGCCGAAGACGTCGCCGAGGCCGACCTGCGGGTCGAGCTGGTCCGGATCATCGACGCGCTGCTCGACGGGTAGAAGCGCCGCTGGTCCGGTTGATCATTGCCGCGACTAATCCGGACGACCGGGCGTGATCACCAAGTCGACGTCGTCGAAGATCGCGTGGATCTCCAGCCGGCCGCCAAGCCCTTCGACGTAGCGCGCGAGCGTTCCGAGCTGCACATTGTCCTCGCGCTCGATGCGCGAGACGTTGGCCTGGGTCATGCCCAGCACCTCGGCGAGGTCGCCTTGGAGCGAGCCACGAGCATGGCGAAGTCCGTGAAGGCCGTGGACAAACTCACGCCGGCGCCGTTCCGCGGCGACGCCTTCTTCGAAGTGCGGATCCTCACGCGCTGCCTGGGCGCGGACATCCTTCCAAGTCTTCCGCCCGGCCATCAGATCAACCCTTCCCGCGCGATCTCGACGAGGTACGCGTCATACAAATCATCGGCAACCGGGACGTTGCGCTCGTACCAGCCAGTCCAGTCACCCGCTTTGTCACCACCGAGCAGCACGATCGCCGTCCGGCGCGGATCGAACGCGAACAGCGCCCGCAGATGGCCGCCGACCGAACGCAACTCCTTCATGTTGCGATGACGCGAGCCCCTGACGCCATCGACGATGGGACGCCCCAGCGATGGACCGCCAACCACGAGAGCGTCAACGGCCTCGGCGACACGCCGCCGGTCGCGTCGGTCGAGCCCCAGGAACCAAGCCTCTGCCTGCTCGGTCATCTCCACCTCCCACGCCATCGCGAGATCGTACAATGCATACATTGAACAATACACGCAGTGTGCGCGACGATCCAGTCACGGCTTTGCGTCGGCTTCCCAGTACGGTGCCCGGCGTGGGACCGCTCCTGCCGGACACCGGACCTCGTGGTCCCCGCTACGCGCGCCGTGCGCGCGGCATCGCGATCGAGACGACGGCCTTCGTCGTCGTGACGCTTACGCTGCCGCTGTTGCTCGCGGCAGCCGTCGCCGTCGACCTCGTGCTGGGCGTGGTCAAGCGCAAGCCGTGGATGGGCGTGCGGCTGGTCGCCATGTTGTGGTGGTTCCTGTTCGGCGAACTGCGCGGCATCGCCGGCTTGACGCTCATCGGCCTGGCCTCGCTGGGGCGCGACACGCGCACGCGCCGCTTCCGCGTCTACCGCCTACGCCAGCTCTGGTCAGGGGGTCACCTCGGCGGCGTGCAGCGGCTCTTCAACCTGACCTTCGACGTCCGCGGGCTAGATGACGTCGCGCCCGGACCGGTGCTGATCTTCATGCGCCACGCGAGCATCATCGACAACACGATGCCCGACACGGTCGTCGGCCGCGCCCATGGCCTGGGCCTGCGCTTCGTGCTCAAGCGCGAGCTGGAGATGATCCCGACGATCGACATCGGCGGGCGCTGGGTGCCGACCAACTTCGTGCGCCGCGGCTCGGGCGACACGGTGCGCGAGCTCGAGGATCTCGCCAAGCTGGGGATCGACCTCGACCCGCACGAGGGGATCCTCATCTACCCCGAGGGCACGCGCTCGACGCCGCCCAAGCTGGCCGCCGCAAAGGCGAAGATCGCCGAGCGCCAGCCGGAGATCGCACCGCTGGCGAGCAAGTTGCAGCACCTGCTCCCGCCGCGCCTCGGCGGGCCGCTCGCGCTGCTGGAGAGCACGCGTGGAACCGACGTGGTCTTCTGCGGCCACGTCGGCCTCGACGGCTTCGAGCGAATCTCCGACATCTGGCGTGGCGGCCTCGTCGGCGGGACGGTGAGCGTGCAGTTCTGGCGCTACCCGGCCGCCGAGGTGCCGACCGACCGCGACGCGCAGATCGTGTGGCTGTATGAGCGTTGGCAGGTGGTCGACGACTGGGTCGGCGACCACCTCGCAGCGTTGTCCTAGTGGTTGAGGAGGGCGCGCGCGGCGCGGGCGGTGGCGTCGGCCAGCGCGCGGCAGAGGAAGATCGCGACCGGGATCAGGACCAGGCCGACAGCGACGCGGACGGCCGCTGGGCCGGCGGCGTGGCTGTTGAGGTAGTTCAGCGTCGCGTTGTCGGGGTTGTCGTTGTCGGGCAGCGCCCAGTACCAGAGCGGTGAGGTCACCAGGCCGAGCGCGGTGCTCCAGACCGTGACAGCGACCGTGAAGCCGAAGATGCCCAGCGGCGCGAGGATCAGTCCCCAGACCATGTCGCGCCAGGCGCCGACATCGGTGAACGCAACCTTCGTGCGCGCCCAGATCCCGCCGCGCCAGGGGCGCGCGGTGCGGATGACAGGCGCGTCGAGGACCCACCCGGAACGCCGGCGTTCGACGTCGCCCATGAGACGGGCGGCGTAGAGCGTGGCGAGCATGACGGGGACGCCGACGAGCGTGATCGCTAGGCCGGCGGCCAGCGACACACCCGTGACGAGCACAGAGAACGTCACGATGCCAGCGGGGAGCCCGGCGCAGAGGTAGAGCGCGTCGCGGGCGATGGTCGCCGGACGCGGGATCCGGACGGGCGTGGCAGCGGAGGAGGAGAGGGTGGGGAGCGGTGAGGTGGCCATGGCCATCATGTTCGTCGCCCGGCCCGGCACCCGCCAGGCGGCGGCCCCGTCAGCGCGACCTCCGGAAAACCCGAGGGCGACCGGGCGAAGTTCGGGCTCTAGCGCCCGACGGCCGAGCCGTCGCCGCCGCCGAAGCGCTCGCGCAGTTCGCGCTTGAGCAGCTTGCCCGACGGGTTCTTGGGCAGCTCGTCGACGAAGTGCACCGACTTAGGGAGCTTGAAGGGCGCGAGATGCTCGCGGGCATGAGCGAGGATCGCCTCCTCGGTGGCGGGCTCGCGCGTGACGACCACGGCCGCGATCGCCTCGATCCAGCGCGGGTGCGGCAGGCCGATCACCGCGACCTCGGCGACCGCCGGGTGGGTGTAGAGCGCTTCTTCGACCTCGCGGCTGGCGACCAGCACGCCGCCGGTGTTGATGACGTCCTTGACGCGATCGACGACGAAGATGAAGCCGTCTTCGTCAACACGGACAAGATCGCCGGAGTGAAACCAGCCGCCGGCAAACGCCTCTGTGGTCTCCTCGGGCTTGTCCCAGTAGCCGGTGCAGAGTTGCGGCGAGCGGTAAAGGACCTCACCCTGGCCGGCACCGACGATCTCATTGCCCGCCTCATCAATCACCTTGATCTCGACGAACAGCACCGGACGCCCCGCCGAGTCAGGACGCGCGTCGTGCTCCTCCGGACGCAGGACGGTCGCCAACGGAGCAATCTCCGACTGACCGAAGGCGTTGTAGAAGCCGACGCCGTCCAGCGCCGCACGCAAGCGCTGGAGCACCGGCACGGGCATGATCGACGCGCCGTAGTAGGCCTTGCGCAACGACCGCAGGTCGCGCGTGGCGAAGTCCGGATGCTCGGAGATCGCGATCCAGACCGTCGGCGGCGCGAAGAGGCTGGTGATCGCGTCGCGCTCGACGCGCATCAGGATGTCTGACGGGTCCGGCTTCTCGACGACGTGGTTGGTCGCGCCGAGCATCAGGTAGGGCATTAAGAACGCGTGCATCTGTGCCGAGTGGTAGAGCGGCAGCGGGTGCAGCGGGACGTCGGCGGCATCCATGTCGAGCGCGATGACGCAGGAGACGTACTCGTGCACGAGTGCGCGGTGGGTCATCATCGCGCCCTTCGGCGCAGCCGTCGTTCCCGAGGTGTACAACAACTGCGCGAGGTCATCGTCGGCGACCTGTACTTCTCCGCTGACGTCGGGGACCTCGCCGGTGAGCGCCCAGTCCAGGACGTCGATCAGCGGATCAACACCATCGCGCAGCGTGCCGATGCGACGGACGTCGCCGAGGTCGCCGGCGATCGCGGCGACGGCCGGCTGCAGCGCCGGGTCGGCAAAGAGCGCGGTCGAACCCGACTGCGTGATGATGTAGGCCAACTCGCCGCCGACCAAGTTGTAGTTGACCGGGACGTGCACCAGGCCCGCCCGCGCGCAGCCGAGGTAGAGCAACAGGTAGGCGTCGGAGTTCGTGCCCAGCGCGGCCACCCGCTCGCCCTTGGTCAGCCCCAGCTCCAGCAGCCGGCCGGCGACCCGGCTGGCACCGTCGTCGAGCTCCTCATAGCTCCAACGGCGCTCACCGAAGTGCAGCGCGATCCGTGTCGGCCAGCGCCGCGCGCTGCGGCGGATCACCTCGGCGACGGTGCTGGTCATCTCCATGCGTTGAACCTACCCCGCCGTGGAGGCGCGGACGACCAGCTCGGACGGCAGCACCCGGTTCTTCGGGCGCCGCCCTTGGAGGCGGGCGTGCAGCAACTCGAACGCGGCGGCGCCCAGCGCCTCGGGATCGAAGCGCACGGTCGTCAGCGGCGGGTTGGTCAGGCGCGCAAGATCGAGATCGTCGAAGCCGACGACGGCGACCTCGCCCGGCACGTCGATGCCCAGCTCGTTGGCAGCGGCGATCATCCCAGCGGCCAGGAGGTCGTCGTCGCAGAGGAACGCGCTCGGGCGGTCGGGGCGCCCGAGCAGCTCCTTGGCGACCGCGATCGAGCTGGTCGCATCGAAGGCCGCGAAGCCGGTGACCTGCGCCTCGGGATCCTGACCGTGTGCGCGCAGGTGGGCGGCCCAGCCGTCGTGGCGACGGTCGAAGGTCTGTCCGCCCGCCGCGGACCGGAAGTGACCGATCCGCCGATGGCCGAGCGCGTGCAGGTGGGCCATCGCCGCAACGGTCCCGCCCTCGGAGTCCAGCCGGACGAACGGCATCCGCGACTGCTCGTACTCGACGATGACGATCGGCCGCCCGCCGGGCTCACGCAGCGACCGCGGCACCTTGGCCGCGAAGAAGAGAAAGCCGTCGATGCTGCCCTCGGCCAGGCCCTGCACCGCGCTGTCACCACCGCCGCCGCCGTAATCGTCCTGGATCAGCACGACGACGTGCCCCGCCTCGCGCGCGGCCTGCTGCGCGCCGCGCAGCGTGCGGCCGAAGAACGGGTGCGTGACGTCGCGCACGACGAGGCCGACCGCCGACGCCGTCCCCGACCGCAGCGCCCGCGCCGCGGCGTTCGGACGGTAACCAAGCTCGCGCGCCGCGATACGCACGGCGTCGGCCGTGGTCGCCGAGACCCGCCCCGGCGCCTTGCCGGAGAGCACGAGCGAGACCGTGCTCTGCGACACGCCGGCACGCCTGGCGACGTCCACGCTCGTGACCTTGCGTGACCGCGCCGAGGGCGCGCCCGTGACGGGGCGGGGGCTGCGGGAGCTCGAGGCGATGGACGGATCTCACCACGCGGCGCCGTCGGGTGCGGCGATGGCGGGCGCGAGCACGGGATTCGTGTCCTATCGTCATACGTAGTACGCTGGTACGTATGACCCCTCCCCACCTTCACCGTTCATCGAGCATGTTGGCGCGCAGCGCGCTGGTGGCCCTGATCCTGACCGGCTGCGCCGGAGCCGCCGCGTCCCAGCAGCACCTCGACGTTTCGGGGCCCGAGCGCACGGCCGTCCTGGCCGGCGCCGACGCCCCGTCCTCGGCCGTCACCGCCGCGGCCCAGCGCGCTGAGGGCACGGTCATCGTCCGCCGCGCCGACGGCACCTTCGACGCCCAGGCACAGGCCACCCGCCTGGCCGCCGAGGGCTACAACACCGTCGTCGGCGTCGGCGCCCAGGCCCGCGCAGCCGTCACGCAGGCCGCTGCGGGCGAGGTCGGCGACGGCACGAGCTGGCAGACCGCAGCGCGCTGAGGGATGCCATCGCCTGAGCCGTGCCGCCGAACCTCAGCCCTTGGGTGGCACGGCCAGGCGTTGATATGCGCCAACTGAATTTATTTTCAGCGTAGCTGTTGCACACAGCAGTGAGTACAGCTACAGTGCCGCGCCACTCCTGACGTCTGCCAGTCTGCGGCCGGTTGCCTGCCGGCCGTTGCACAGGGATGCCTTTCACCCATGCCGCTGCCACCTTCTGACGCCGCCTCCACCGAGTCGCGGCTGTCACCCAGAATCCTCCCCAACGCCACGGAGAGCGCCGACGCACGCGCTGATACCGAGCTCGTGGAGGATGCGGTCATCGCGGCGCGCGACGCTGCCGTTACCGCGCTGCGGCAGACGCTCAACGCCAAGCCCGGCGCGGCGCCGGAGGTCCGGGTGATGATCACGGCGACGCTGGGCAACCCTTCCACCGAGTACTCCCAGAGCGAGGTGCGCTTCGCTGCGCCTGACGGCGTCGCGATCAGCCATCACGACAAGGTCGCGATGGCGCTGGCGAGCATGAAGGCCGTCTCGCCCGATCTCTACGCCACGATGGTCGCCGGCATCGAACGTGGGCGACGCTTCTCCTTCGGGACGCTCCGAGCGTGCTTCCGAGCCGTCGCGCGCTAGCCCGGGCCAGCGCCAGTGGTGACGATCGCCTCCAGCGCCGCGACCAACGCAGGCCAACCGCGATAGCGCGTTCCGTACACCCGGCGCAACAGGTTCGGCGTCGACCCCGCGCGCTCCTGGCGCACCGGCTCGATCAAGCCGGCGGCCGCGAGGGCACGCATCGCATGGTTGACCCGGTCGAAGGGCTCGCCAAGGTCATCGGCCATCTCCGACGGGCTGCGCGGGCGCTCCTCCAACGCGAGCAGGATCGGCAGCCGCACGGGGTGGCGCAGCTCCGCAAGGATGTGCACAGCCTGGTCGGAGATGCCACTCACGCGTTCGCTCAGCATTTCCCGAAAACAGGAGCCTGAACCCCATGGCCATCTCCAAACGTCAGCAACAGCAACGCCGCAAGACCCTGCGTCCGCATCCGGCGCGTGATCAGATCGTGGACGTGATGCGCAGCTACGGACAGCCGATCAGCCCAACGCGTCTTGCCGAGGTGACGGGCAACACGTTGGGGTCGGTCGCCTACCACGTGCGGACCCTGCTCGGTGCCGGGGTCGTCACCCTGGCCGAGGAAGGCAGGGTGCGCGGCGCGGTCGAGCACTTCTACGCGCTCGTGCCCGACAACGAGGCCGATCTCAACGACCCCGTCATCGGGCTGCAGAAGCTGTGTGGCGCGCTGACGCTTCCGGTGTCCAACGGTGGTTACCCCCAGCCGATCGCCCTCGACGCGCAGGCGCGCGGCGAGTTGGAGAAGCTGCTCAACACGCTGCGCCCGAAGGTGCAGCGCATCGTGCGCGAGACGGCCAAGCGCACGGCAGCGGCCTAGGGCGATCGCCGTCACCCGGTCGCCGGGTCCTCGGGCTCGGTGACTGGGAAGTCGCTTGGCCTCAAGGCATAGGACTTGGTTGAGCCGTCGGCGAGGGCCGCCTCCAGCGACGTACCCTGTAGGGCGTCCTCGCGGGTGACCACGACAAACGCATCGCCCGTGACCGCGACGGGCCGCGAGCCGGTGGCGCTGGTGAGCGTGAGACCGGTGACCTTCGGGGTGATCACGCCGAAGATCACGGCCCGCGCCGGCAGCTTGCCGTTAGGGGGATAGTGGTTGACCGCAACCGACATCGGGGCCTTCGCAAGGTCGGCGCACGATCCGGCCGCCTCGATGTCGAGCACGTGGAAGTCGCCGTCGTCATACACCTGTCCGAAGTTCCCATCCTTGGTTCGTCCGGCCTCAGGACAGGTCAGGCCGGTTTGCGAGCGATAGACGCGGACGGCCCACGAGGGACCGCCGTCCGGGTCGGCGACGGTCACCGGCAGGCTCGCACCGCGACCGTCGGGCTGGACCGCTTCGGGCCCTAGAGGCGTGTCGTTCCCGCTGCTGGAGGTCAGCGCCGATGCGCTGGCGACGCCCGCCACGATGGCGAGCACAGCGGCGAGGCCAAGACCCAGGCGACGCATCAAAGACACCAGTTGGGGGCGTTGTGGGTGTGTTCGGAGAAGACACCTTGGTCATAGACCCTCGCCGAGCCGGCACATTCGGTGTAGTTGCCGAAGTCCAGCGACCAGGCGTTGCAGGTCGTCGCGTCCCATGTCGTCTGCGATCCGCGCGCGACGTTGTAGCTGTAGATCGCGCAGGTGCGGTAGGTCGCGCTGCACCCTGCCTCGACCCGGGAGAAGAAGCTGCCGTCGGTCTGACTCCCGCCCTCGACGAAGCCGTGTCCGACGCAGGTCGTGTGGTAGCTGTCTGCGAGCGCCACCTTCACGATCGCTCCGAAGGAGAAGGCACACAGCAGTGCTAGCAGTACGATCCCGCGAGAGAGCCCATCGCTCTTCGTCGTCATCCAAAGCTCCGTTTCGTCCGGCGTTCGGAGGACTAGGGCGATGAGCGACGCGGTTGTGACGAACGAACCCGGATCTTGTGACGTCGGCCGTCAGAGCGGATGCCCCGTATTCAGGTCTGGGACGGTTTCTAAAGCTCTGAGCAGTGTGCGAGGATGCGGCGCTCATGGGTCGTCGGCTGTTGAGATTCGGGAGTGGACGTGTTGCACCCGGTTTCGTCGCCGCCCGCGAGGATCCATCGACGTTCGCCGACGTCTACGTCGAGTACCACGAGCAGGTGCTGCGCTTCTTTGCCCGCCGCACCTTCGACCCTGAGACGGCCTTCGACCTCATGGCCGAGACGTTCGCCGAGCTCTTCGCCCACATCGACGCCTTCCGGGGCGAGACTGAGGAGCAAGGACGCGCCTGGATGTGGACGGTCGCGCGCCATCAGCTCTATCGCTGGCGCGAGCGCGGGATCGTCGAGCGACGCAGTATCGAGCGCCTCGGAATACCGATTGCGACGCTCGGCCAGGTCGAGTACGAGCGCATCGAGGATCTCGCCGATCTGCAGCGCGTCCGCCCGCAGCTGGAGCAGGCGCTCGACCAGCTCGGGAGCGAGCAGCGCGAAGCGTTGCGCCTCCGTGTACTGGAGCATCGCGAATACGACGACATCGCGCAACAATGCGGGGCAAGCCCGCAGGTGATTCGCGCCCGTGTGTCGCGGGGCCTGCGTCAGCTCGCGAAGTCGCTCGCCGAAGCCGAGCCGGCCGAGCCAGAGGAACTGCTGACATGACCAAGATCCCACCTGAGCACACCGCCGCCCGCGCCCTAGAGGACTCCTTCCGTGCCTTGGGTGAGGAGCAGGTCCGGGCACGCCAGCAGCAGAAGCGCCGCCGTCGCGTGCCGCGGGGCGCTACGCGGGTCGTGATCATCGCGCTCACCCTCTTGCTGCTCATCGCCGTGGCGGCGACCGGAACGAAGCTCTTCCTCGGCGATGGCGGCGTACTGAACCCCGACTCCCCTGGCCTCACCGGCCCGGTGACGCCGGAGCCGTCCTATCGCCAGCTCGCACAGGCGTCGGCGCGCGATCCGATCGATCACCGCGCCTGGGGCATCCGGACCTTCAAGAGCGCATCAGGCGAGACCTGCCTCACCCTCGGACGGATCGTGGGCAATCGGTTGGGCATCGTGCGGATGGGCCAGTTCAAAGAGCTGCCGGCGCGCGCGAGCGGCGTCTGCGGGCCACTCTCACGGCAACACCTGGTGATGACGTCGCGCGTCTACTTCGACTCGGCGATCCCCGGCGGGCGAACGGTGCTCTACGGGATCGTCGACCGCTCGATTACCCGTCTGGTCCTGGAGTCCGAGACCGGGACGGACACCACGCTGGCCATCGCGGCTGACGGCACCTTCACGGTCGTCCGGACCGGTACCACGGCGTTCTCGGGCAACCGCCTGATCGCCGACGGCTCGACGGGGCGCCAGGTGCGTTTCTTCGGTCCGTAGCCACCGCAAACTCCGGGCACGACACCCGAACCCGACCTCGCCCCCTTCTACGATCGACGCATGTCCGTCGATGCCCACGACCGTGCCTTGGAGGAGTGGGTGCTCGCCAAGGTCGCAGGGCTCGATGTCGAGGGGCTCAAGCTCGGGCTCGGTGTGCGGGAGCTGCCGCTGCCGGGCGTGGCCGAGGCGGCCGAGCTCGACGAGCGCGTGGTCGGCGTCGTGGTCGACCGGCTGCATCAGCGCGGGCTGGTCCAGGCGATCGACGCCGATCCCGCGCGGGTGCTGATCACCCCCGCCGGCCGGCGCACCGCGGGCGTCGCGACGCTCCCCCCCACGCCGCCGACGCCGGACGCCGGACGGTTCGTCTTCCTGCGCCCGGCGGCGCCCGTGGGAAGCGGCCCGGCCGGGGCGCACGGCGCCGATGACGAGGAGCTCTGCGACTTTCATCCCCAGCGGCGACGCAAGGGCACGATGGATCCGGGCGAGTACTGTGATGGGTCGGGCTGGGTCGTCGACGGCGGGCGAGGAGGAGGACGGGTTTCCCGCGCCTGCCGCTGCCGTCCGCTGCGCATCCAGCGCAACCGCGACCGCCGCCTCGGCGGCCGCGTGACGACCGAGACGCTGAACTTCGGCCTCGCCTCGTCGCTGCACCCTGAGCTGCATCCGGCGCTGACGCCGGTCGTCGCGGGCTGGACGCGCGACATCGACGGCCATCTGCGCGACGGGCGTGGACTGTGGATGACCGTCGGGCCGTGGGATCGCCAGGAGCGCGGCAGCGGCGTCGGCGCCGTGCTCGACGACGACCAACGGCCGCCCCAGACCCAGGAGGAGTTCGCGCAGGCCACGGCGCGCGCGGGTCGGCGCCTGGACGCCGATGCGGTCGCCAGCGTGGCGCGGACCGAGCGCGGCTCGCGCGCCGGCGGCGAGCTGAGCCTGATGGAGGTCCAGAAGGTCGCGCAGACCGCGGCGGGCTCCTCGGCCGCGGCGATCGCTCGCGCCGCCTATAACGCCGGCTACGGCGTCGCGCTGTACTCGCTCTCCTCGCTCTACCGGTCGTTGGTGTACCTGTCGAGGTACGGCGGTTACCGCGCGCGGCTGCAGGCGCTGGCCGAATGCGACCTGCTCGTGCTCGTCGCCCTCGATCAGCAGGTGCTCGCGCGCGCCGCGCCGTGGCAGCGCGAGTGGCTGTCAGAGCAGCTGGAGCTGATCGCCTACGGCCGCTACGAGCACTGCCGCGCGACCGTGCTGGTCAGCACGGGCTGGCCGCTGGAGGCGCTGGAGCAGGCGCTGTCGCCCGAGACGCTGCACCGCCTAACCTGCGCGGCCGGTGAGCCGCTGCTGGCCAGCCGCATTCCCGAGAAGAAGATCGCCCACCATGCTTGAGCCCGACTTCGAGTGCCCCCACGGCTGCGACGCCAACGGCTTCCTCTTTGACGAGGAGCGCCGCCAGGCCTACCCATGCACCTGCCGCGAGGAGCGGCTGCGCCGCCGGCTGCACGGCGACATGGAGGCCAGCGTCGGCCGCTACGCGCCGCCCCGCTTCCAGGACCTGGACTGGAACGCGCTGCCGCTCTCGGGCATCGCCGAGCAGCACGGCGCGGCGGCGACCGTCGTGCGCCGCTACGCCACGGCGATCGAGCGCAACGTCCGCTCCGGCCGCGGGTTGTGGCTGCTCGGCAACAAGGGCACGGGCAAGACGACGCTCGGCTACTACGTCGCCCAGCAGGCCCGCGCCACCGGCATGTCGGTGCTGACGCGCAACACCACCGACTTGCTCAACGAGCTGCGCGACAGCTACAAGCCCGACGCCCAGCCGACGACCCGCCAGATCATCGACGCGGTCACCCAGGTCGAGCTCCTGCACCTCGAGGACGTCGCCGTCCCGCGTCCCAACGACTGGGTGCTCGAGCAGCTCTACACGATCGTCAACCGACGCTATGAACACAACAAGGCCATCGTCTTCACCAGCGACACGCCCTATGGCGCGCCGCTGGACCCCGGAGGGCTGGCCGACCACATCGGCGAGCGCACCTACTCGCGGCTGATGCAGATGGTGGGCGACCCGATCCTGATGACCGGGGCCGACTACCGGTTGACCGTCGGCGCCTAGCGGCGCGCGACCGCGAGGATCACCTCGGCCAGCCGCGAGCCGGCGTCTTCCTGGGAGAAGTGGGCGACGCCTTCCAGGGTGATGTGCGGCTGACCGGCCGCGCCCGGGATCAGTTCCTGAAGCACCGTGTCCGCGCCGCGCGTCACCGGATCGCTGTCGCCGAACGCGCAGACAAACGGCTTCTCCCAGCGCTTGAGGACCTCCCACGCCGCGCGGTTGGCCGGCACCGCCGGGTCATCCGGACCGTCAGGCACGAGCATCGGGAACTGACGCGCGCCCGACTTATAGGACTCGTCGGGGAAGGGCGCGTCGTAAGCGGCGATCTCGGCATCGTCCAGCGCGCGGGCCGTGCCGCCGTCGACGATCCGCCCGATGTTGAACTCGGGGGTCTGCTGCGAATAGGTTCGCCAAGCCTCGAAGCCGGCACCCAATGGCCGCTCACCAGCAGGCAGGAAGGTGTTGGAGGCGACGATCGCGCCGAAGCGCTCCTCCTGCTCGGCGGCGATGCGCAGGCCGAGCAGGCCACCCCAGTCCTGGGCGAAGAGGACGATGTCGGTGAGGTCGAGGTGGTTGACGACGAGGTCGGTCAGCCAGCCCACGTGGCGCACGTAGGTGTAGTCCTCACGCGCGGCGGGCTTGTCGGAGCGGCCGAAGCCGATGAGATCGGGCGCGACCACGCGCAGGCCGGCCGCGACGAGCGGCTCGATCATCGACCGGTACAAGTACGACCAGGACGGCTCGCCGTGCAGCAGGAGCACCGGCCGCCCGCCGCGCGGACCTTCGTCGACGTAGGCCATCCGGGCGGTCTGACCCTCGGCCGTGACCTCGGCGTAGTGCGGGTCATAGCTCCAGCCCGGAAGACCGGCGAAGCGCTCGTCGGGGGTGCGCAGCAACTCCATCATCTTGCTCCTCTGCGGTCGGGCGTGCGCGCCCGATCGGCGCATCGCCGGCGCAGCATACGCTCACTGGCGCAGCGCGAGCACGGCGTTCAAGTCATCGGCTTCGGCCGCGGTCTTGTCCTCGCGGTAGCGCAGCACGCGGGCGAAGCGCAGCGCGACGCCGCCGGGATAGCGGCGCGAGGTCTGGACGCCGTCAAACGCGATCTCCACCACCAGCTCGGGCCGCACGTAGACCGTGTGACCGCGCTCCTCGACCGCCAAGGACCGCAGCTTCTCGGTCTGCCATGCGAGCAGCGCATCGGTCAGCCCCTTGAACGTCTTGCCGAGCATGACGAAGCCGTCGCCGTCGACCGCGCGCGCGCCGAGATGCAGGTTGCTCAACCAGCCCTGCCGCCGACCGCTGCCCCACTCGACCGCCAGCACGACGAGATCGAGCGTGTGGCGCGGCTTGACCTTCAGCCAGCTTGCCCCGCGCCGGCCGGCGGCATAGGGCGCGTCGAGTGCCTTGACGACCACGCCCTCGTGGCCGGCGGCCAGCGCGGCGTCGAAGTGGGCTTGCGCGGTGGCGAGGTCGCCGGTGATCAGGCGCGGCACGCGCAGCTGTTGCGGCACCGCAGCCGCCAGTGCCTCGACGCGCCGCGCCATCGGCGCGTCGAGCAGGTCCTCGCCGTCCAAGTGCAGGATGTCGAAGAGCACGGGCGTGACCCCGGGCGCTCCTGACGCGATGCGCGACGACGTCACCTGAAACGGCTCGGGCCGGCCGTTCTCGCGCAGCGCGATCGCCTCGCCGTCGAGCACCACCCGCTGCGCCGGCAGCGCACGCACCGCGGCGACGACCTCGGGCAGCCGCGCGGTCAGATCGTCGAGCGAGCGGCTGGAGATCGCCACGTCATCGCCGTCGCGATGGACTTGGATCCGCGCGCCGTCGAGCTTCCAGTCGACCACGCCCTTGCCGACCTTCTCCAGCGCTTCTTCCAGCGATGGCGACGGTGACGCGAGCATCGGCTTCACCGGTCGGCCGACCTCCAGCCGGAAGTGGCGCAGGCCCTCTTCGCCCTCGCGCAGCGCCGCCTCGGCGACGACCCGTGCGTCACCGCGCAGCATCGTCGCGCGGTCGACGGTCGCGCGCGGAATCCCGGTGGCGACCGCAACCGCATCGGCCATCACGCCCGCCAGGGCGCCCTGGCGCACCTCGCCGGAGATCAGCCCGCGCAGGAACGTCTGCTCGTCGGCGGTCGCGCGCGCGAAGAGGTCGGCGATCGCGTCGCGTCGCGCCGCCTGGGAGCCCGAGCCCGACAGCTCGGCGACACGTTCGAGGGCCAGATCGACATCACCAACTTGGAGGGACGAGCTCGTCGGCCGGCGCCGGGAGATCCTGCAGCGAGGCCCAGCCCACGCCCGTGCGCCGCTGGCGTAGCTCGCCGCTCAGGTAGGCGACGGCAGGCTCGACCTCACCGGGGTCCAGCGCCCGCAGCGCCTCGCCCAGCAGCTCGGCCTTGCGCTTGCGCGAGCGGGTCGCGCCAACGGCAAGCGAGGTGGCGGCGAGATCGGCGAACAGCACCGCTGCATCGTGCCGCACCGATGGGATGGCGACGCGTCAGGTCGTCGTCCTCATGGCGTCTCGACCAGGGCGCGGACCGTCTCCAGCTCGCCCTCCACGGTCTCCATCTGGGCGCGAATCGCCTCCGGATCGACGCCCGCCGGGAAGACGAGCGTGAAGACCAACTCGCTGCCCGCGTGGTTGTGCAGGACGCGCATGCGGGCGCCGAACGTCGCGTTGTCTGGACGCAGGAGGTCGACGGTCCCGTGCTCGGCCGACACGCGGACGGTGATCGCGAACTGCGCGTCGCCGCTGCCGATCAACCAGTCGTCGCCGTGCGGCGCGACGGCGGTGGCAAACCCCGGCGCCCAGTCGGGCAACCGGTAGGGGTCGCCGACGACCGCCAGGACGGCCTCCGGCGGCGCGGCGATGGAGATCGAGCGGGTCTCGACCGGGCCGGTGACGGGGGTATTCGTATGCATACGCGTATGATCTAACAGCACAGACGATCTGTCAACGCGTAGAGTTCCGCGTCCATGGCGGAGGACGAGGAAGATCTCGGCGCGCTCTTCGCGCGCATCACACGCCGGCTCATCGACGCCGAGCGGCCGCTCCTGGCCGAGCTGGGGCTGTCGATGTGGGGCTACATCGCGCTGTCGCACCTAGCCCATGCGCCCGCCGAGACGCAGCTCGCCCTCGCCCAGGCCATCAGCTATGACAAGACGCGGCTGATCGGACTGCTCGACGAACTCGAGGCCGACGGCCTGATCACCCGCACGCCCGACCCCACCGACCGGCGCGCGCGGATCATCTCGCTGACGGCCGCGGGCACCAAGCGCCATGCCGCCGCGCGCCGCACGATCCGCAAGATGGAGGACGGCGTCCTGGCCGACGTCAGCACGGCCGAGCGCACGCGACTGCGCCGCACGCTGGCGCGTCTCGCCGGCGACTGACCCGTGGCAGCGCCCGCCGCTCCTGGGGCTAGGCTCTGCAGCCATGATCATCAGCACCATGAACGACCTCCCCGGCTACGAGATCGAGGAGGTCTTCGGCGAAGTCTTCGGCCTCACCGTTCGGTCGCGCAACGTCGGCTCGCAGATCGGGGCCTCGCTGAAGTCGCTGGTCGGCGGTGAGCTCAAGGGCATGACCAAGATGCTGGCCGAAGGGCGCGCTCACGCGTCGCAGCGGCTCGTCGAGGAGGCCGAGGCGCGGGGCGCCAACGCGGTGCTCGCGTTCCGCTTTGACACGAGCGAGCTCGGAACGACGTGGACGGAGATCTGCGCGTACGGCACGGCCGTGCGGGCACGCAAGCGCTAGAGACCGTGTTCGATCACGTCACCATCCGCGTCACCGACCGTTCGGTGTCAGAAGCGTTCTACGCGACGGTCCTCACGCAGCTGGGGATCGACATCACCTACAGCACGAGCGCCTACGCCGAGTGGCGGGACTTCTCGCTGACCGAGGCCGACGGCGGCCATCCGGCGACGCAGCGGCTGCACGTCGCGTTCGTCGCGCCCACCCGTGAGCAGGTCGACGCGTTCTGGCAGGCGGGCATCGACGCGGGCCACGCCGACGATGGTGCGCCCGGCCCGCGGCCGCAGTACCTGGAGGACTACTACGGCGCGTTCCTACGCGATCCGGACGGCAACAGCGTCGAGGCCGTCCACCACGGCCGGCTGCGCCGCGAAGGCGTCATCGACCACCTGTGGATCCGCGTCGCTGACCTGCCGGCGGCGACCGCGTTTTACACCACCGTGGCCGCGGCGGCCGGGCTGCACGTCCGCCACGCGGGCGAGGACCGCACGACCGTCATCGGCGGCGAGGGCGGCTCGTTCTCGCTCGTGCCCGGCGGCGAGGTGACCGCGGGCCTGCATATGGCGTTTGGAGGCGACGAGGCGGCCGTGGGGCGCTTCTACGCCGACGCGGTCGCCGCCGGGTACCGCCCCAACGGCGAGCCCGGCGAGCGTCCGCAGTACCACCCCGGCTACTACGCCGCCTACGTGCTGGATCCCGACGGCAACAACATCGAGGTCGTCGACCACCACCGCGGCTGAAACGCCGTCGGTCAAACGTCCCCTCGGACTCTTCAATGTTCCTAGAATGAACCGGTGACGATCGAAGCCATCGTGCAGGCGGCGATCCTGGAGCGGCGGGCGCTCTCGTTCAGCTACGAGGGCGACGGCCTACCTGCGCGCATCGGCCATCCACACGCGCTCTTCCTCAGCACGGCGGGCGAAACGCTCGTGGACGTCTTTCAGGTCGCGGGCTTCACGTCCACCGGTGCGCTTCCCTGCTGGCGGAGCTTCAACGTGGAGAAGATCATCTCGGCACGACGACTCGACAGCACCTACGAGCTCGCCCCCGGGTGGGACCCTGACGGCGCGAAGTACGCGGGCGGGATCATGGCGATGGTGTGAGCGACCGCGCTCGCCGCAGAGTTTGGTTGACGCTCATGGAACGGGCGTAGTCAAGTTCGACGCGTTCTGCGCACAAGATGCCGCAGTCGCGTGTAGAGATGGCACGCGATCGACGGTGTGCTGCGTCCATGCATGTCCATGACGACGAGACGCCGACCACAACCGACACGCGCCTTCGAAAGCTACTGGCGGTCGAGGGCCTTGCGCAGCCCGACGCGATCGAGCGCCACCCGGACGAGCTTGTCTTCCTGTGGCACGACAAGAAGATCGCGGTCGTAGTCGAACTTAAAGACGACGGAACACCTCGCCGTGCTGGCGGACGATGACGAGACAAGGTGGGTCAACCGCCTCCTTCGACCACAACGCGAAGGCCGTTCTCACTACGACAGTCGCGAGAAGCCACGCGGCCATGGCGGCCTCGTGACGCTCGGCAAACGCGAGATGTTCGAGTAATCGGGCACCAGATTTCCCGCCAATGCCCGCAGCGACCGGCACCAGAGTGATCGCGTAACTTCCGGCTGATGAGCGGCGTTTGAGAGACATGTACAACGTCTCGCGTTCCGTCCCGCTGGCGCTGCTGTCAATCGCGGCTCTTGGCACATCGAGCGCACTCGCCACCTCCGGAAGCCACAAAGGCCACGTCTCGCTCTCGCACATCATCCGTGGGGACGAAGGCCACCAAGCGATCGGACGAGCCACCATCGTTGCTGGCTCTCCTCTCATTCGAGAGCAGGCAGACGGCGGCGTCCTCCTGAAATTGCGCGGCGACACCTCCGCTCCTTGCCACCCGCACATCACGCTCTACGTCACCGATCTCGCAACCAACGCCCTACCACGCAGTCAGGTCACCAGCCTCGGCCCCAACGAAGAACGGCTCCAGGCGATCGCGTCGGGCAACGGATCGGCAGGACCCTGGCGCTTGGATGAGGTGAGCGACACCCCGTACGGAGTGACCGCCACCCACCGCAGATGGCTCGGCACGTCCTCCTTCCGGATCGCCCATAACCGCTACTCCCAAATCAAGCTCAGCGGCACGGCAGATCTGAACTGCTCGGACGACTACTTTCTACACGGACCAGTGGTCACCAGCATCACCCATTTGCTCGCCACCGCCCTCGTAGACGCGCGCATCCGACCAGCGGCCACACGCTAGGAACCGCCAACCCTCGGTCGCAGAGGGCGAGTACGCGCTGGGCAGGGTGTCTGATCGTGCCTCTTCCCGAGAACCCTTTCTTCGACTTCTCACGAGCGAGTTTGCGCGGACGCCGGGCCAACGAGTAGCTTCGCGCGATGAAGCGCTGGGCGACGGCCATCGCCATCCTCCTTGCGGCTCTGCTCTGCCGAGCCGCCGAGGCCGCCCCGCTCGCCGCAGACTGCACCGGCACCACGGGTGACGTCGGGTCCCTGATTGCCGCAATCACGGCCGCCAACGCCACCGGTGCCCCCGACGTCATCGCCCTCGGCGCCGGTTGCACGTACACGCTGACCGCCGTCGACAACCACTGGTACGGGCCAAACGGCCTGCCGCCAATCGCCAGCAACATCACGCTCGACGGCCACGGCGCCACGCTGACACGGGCACTGGCCGCGCCGAAGTTCCGGCTGCTGTTCGTCGGCGCCGACCCCACCAAGCCGACGACGCTCAACTACACGACCCCCGGCGCCGGGCGGCTCACCGTCCGTGACCTCACGCTCGCCGACGGCTACGCCAAGGGCGGCGACGCCAACGGCGGGGGCGGCGGCGCGGGCATGGGCGGTGCGATCTTCAGCCAAGGCACCGTCATCGTCCAGAACACCACACTGACCCGCAACACCGCGCAGGGCGGCTGGGCGGCAAACCCGGCCGCGGGGACCGGGGGCGGCGGGATCGGGACCGATTCGAGCGGCGCGGCCGGCGGCGGGTTCGGCGCCGGCACCTTCGGCGGCGCGGCTGGCGGCACCTCGGCATCCGTGAACCGCCTGGGCGGCGGTGGCGGTGGCTTCGCGGCGGGAGAGACGGGTGCCGCGGGCGCCGGCGGCGGTGCGCGCACCGGGCTGGGCGGGGACGGCGGGCTGGCGAACGGGACGGGCGCCGTCGCGGCGGGGGACGGCGCCGGCGGCCCGAGTGACCCGTCCGGTACCGCCTGCACCTGCGGCCACTACGACGGCGGCCGCTTCGGGTCGGGGGCACCCGGCGGTGGTGACGGCGGCGGCCTCGGGGGTGGTGGAGTCGGCGGCGGCGGGGGCGGCAGCAGCTCCTCGCTCACGCGCGCGGACCTCACCTCCCACGCGGGCAACGGCGGCTTCGGTGGCGGTGGAGGCGGGGGTGGGCACAGCAACGCCGGCGCGGGTGGTGGCGGCGGCGGCTTCGGCGGCGGCGGCGGCGCCTCGGAGGACTTGGGCGGCGGTGCGGGCTTCGGTGGCGGCACCGGAAGCGCAACGGCCGGCGGGGCCGGGGCAGGGCTCGGCGGCGCGATTTTCGCCATGCAGGGTGATCTCGAGATCGTCAACTCGACCCTCACCGGCAACGCTGCGCTCGGCGGGCCGGCCACCACCTCGGATCCCGGCAAGGGCATCGGCGGCGCGGTCTTCAACCTCAACGGGAGCCTGCACGCCGACACCACGACGTTCGCCGGCAACTCGGCCGACTATGACGGCGCCGCGATCTACAACCTCGTCCTCGATGGTCACACGGAGCGCGCGGCGACCACGACGCTGCGCGACACGATCGTCGCCGGCGGCGTCGGCCCGTTCGACCTCGCCTCGACGAAGCCGACGGGTGGCTCCCCGGCCAACCTCGGATCGGCGAGCGCCGACGTCTCTGCGTTCGACCTCGTCGACTCCGCCCACGCCGTCGGCGCGGCCACCATCACCGGCTCGCCGCTCACGGCCGATCCGCAGCTCGGTCCGCTGGCCGACAACGGCGGTCCGACGCAGACCCTGCTGCCCGCCGCCGGCAGCCCTGTCATCGACGCGGGCTCGGCATTCGGCGCACTCACCGATCAGCGCGGGCTGACACGACCGTCGAACTTCGGGGCGATCGCCGACGCCGGCGACGGATCGGACATCGGCGCCGTGGAAGTCGCCAGTACCGACGCGTCGGTGACACCCGGCCCGCGTCCGACGCCGTCCCCCACGCCAACCCCCGGCTCCGGTTCCGGCACGGTGGCGACGGGTGTCGCGCTGACGCACCTCTCCCTCAGCCCGGTGTCGTTTCGTCCTGTCACCAGGAAGCAGAAGAAGAACCACGGCACGACGATCAGCTACACCGACAGCGTCGCTGCCAGGACGACCTTCACCGTCGAGCACGCCGTCAAGGGCATGCGCGAGGGCAAGCTCTGCGCCGCGCCCCCGAAACACAAGCGCGC
Source organism: uncultured Conexibacteraceae bacterium (assembly GCA_963836485.1). Lineage (GTDB taxonomy): Bacteria > Actinomycetota > Thermoleophilia > Solirubrobacterales > Solirubrobacteraceae > Baekduia. The sequence continues at coordinate 172,126 of CAWIJS010000005.1, forward strand.
CGGCCGCAAGCCCAAGGCGTGCACCCGCTACGTCCTGCTGAAAGGCAGCTTCTCCCACATCGACGAGGCGGGGCGCAACATCGTGAGATGGACCGGGGCGCTTGCAGGCAAGCCCCTGTCCCCCGGCTCCTACCGCCTGCTCGCCCGGCCCGTGCTTGGCAGCGTCGGCGGCACGACCGTCAGACGCACGTTCACGATCAGGCGCTGAAGAGAGATGCGGCCTGAGCGCCAGCGGGGTGTCAGGGACACTCGACGCCGCGGAAGACGTCGTGGCCCCGAGATGGCCCCGAAGGGGCCCTGGGGCCTTCCCTCAGGGAGAGGGAAATGGCGTCTTGGCAGGGATTTCCCGAAAGCCACCGACGGGACTCGAACCCGTGACCCCTTCATTACGAGTCCAGCTGAGCCGTTTCCGGCGTCCACTCGTGTCTGCTGGGATTCCCCCAAGTCCCTGCAAAGCCAAAGGCTTTGCGGACTTGGCATGACCGGATTGTACCCGGCCGATCTCCGGGTTTAGACCCCATCCAGACCCCATCGGACCCCACCGGGCGGTGTGGTCGCGGGTACGGTCGAGCCCTTCGCGGGCCTCTCGGCCTGGCTGCGCCGTAGCAGCGTGCCGCCAGCCCGGTAGTAGGTCGCTATCGCAACTGCCGCCGAAGCGGCGCGCCGCGGGCGCTTTGCCGCTTCGGGCTAGCTCCAGAAACCATTGACGAACGAAGGAATCGCAGCGGAAGCGGACATGCCGAAGTCGTGCTCGACAACTCGGGCCTGCTCCTTGTACATCAGCTGGCGAGCCTTGCCCGCGTCACCCGGCCTCAGCGCGGCATCGAGTCTTCGCAACGCCGCGATGCGCTGTGCGTCGGCCGGGTCGCTCTGCTCGCATAGGAGGTACAGCACCTGCACGAGCGAAGACCCAAGGGGCTCCGTCTCCGTAGGTTGGCCGTCGAACTGCGGCAGCAGGCGGTCCACGATATCCCGAAGTTCCCCCAACCAGTACTCGCCGGAAGCGCTGGGCGGCGGCGCCTCCTCCGAGAGCGCCGGCGCCAGCGACGCCAGGATCCTCAACAGCGACTCGGTCACCACGCGGTCCGAGGATCCGAGCCGATCCAACATCCGCTCCCGCCCGCCGGCGTAGTTCTCGATCGCGGTGTAGGCAGCGATTGCCTCGCTCAGCGCGCGTCGGCTCTCGCCGGCTCGGTGCAGCGCTCTTGCGCGTAGCGCCGTGATCTCCACGCGACGCCCCAATCGCTCACTGGGTGTTGTCGGGCGCGTCTGCTCCACATGGCGCCATTCCATCGCCAACTGGTTCATCGCGCGATAGACGGCGAGTGAGTCGCCCGATGGCGACTCCAGGATCAGCTCCGCAAGCCACTCCGCATGTCGGAGCTTGCGCTCGAACTTCTCCGGACCGACGACGGTATCGGCCAGCGCCGTGGCGAGCGCCTCATGGGCGTCAGGCTCGCGGACCATTGCATCGCCCACCATGCGGTGCGCCACGACCCAGCCGGCCACCGTGGCGATCCCGCCGAGCAGGATGGCCAGCGCGGCGCTCCTCGCCCCCGCGGCCATGACGAACACAGCGAGCCCCACCAACGACAGGAGCACTTCGACGGTCACCAACACCCGGAGCCGTCGCTCGACCAGGTAGCGCGGCAGCCGAGCCGGCTTCCTCGCCCGTGCCCGCAGCGCCATCAACGTCCGATGCTCATCCTCCAAGGCCTTACGCGTCTGGTCGAGCTCGGCCGTACGCACCGCCAGCCGCTCCTGCAGCGTGCGCAGCTCGTCGTCGAGCACCAACAGCCGCTTGTCAGACATCCTGGCCCTCCGGCGGTCTGAGGGTGCGCATCTGCGCCTCGAGTTCGCCGATGCGGCGCTCATAGGCGTTGGTGCGGTCCGAGGTCAGCTCGGCGAGAAGACGTCTCACCTCGTCAAGGCTGTGCTTCATCACGTCCAGATCGTCCGCCCAGGCGGTCAGCTCCGTCTGCCGCTGCTCGTTGTTATCCAACAAGCGCTCGACCGCGAGGCCGTCTCGGCCGAAGGCGAACTTCGCCCGAAGGAAGCCCAGGGCGCTCAAGAACACCCAGAACACCAGCACGAGCCCCAGGAACTCGGTACCCCGCGTCCAAAACCCAGAGTCGAGCGCGCCCAGTAACGGCGGCAGCGGCTCTACAAACAGCGCAATGCCGGCGGCGGCGACCACCGACGCCGAGGCGCACGCGAGCTCGGTGCGGCGCTGGCTCTCCATAGGTTCGGGGAATGGTACGCCGACCCTCCCCGAACACCAACCGCCAGCAGTGCATCGCCCGGTCTCAAGCCGTGCTTCAGCAATCGGCGAGTACCCGGATACGCTGCTTGACCGGGGTCGAGACCTGGGCGGTCTTCAGTGACCCCGTACCGACACTCCTCAGCTGCCTGTGAACAGGCTGGGCCATCGCTTGCTGATAACGGAGTAGGGACCCGGCTCGCCGACGACCTTGTCGACGACAAAGGCATCGAGGGCGCCGACCACGTGGCCCGTGATGCCGCCGTCCGGGATAAAGCCAGCGGCGGTCGAGACGGCAAACCGAACCGCCTTGCCAGGGGTGCCATGGACGGCGCGCGAGAGCGCCTCCTGAACCTTGCGGAAGGACTCGCGGATCTCGTCGTCCGACATCCCATCGGCGGTTCGCAACCAGGCACGCAGAGCCTTGGTCTCAGGGAGGTCACGCACCTTGAGGAGTTCATCAACGTCGACAGCGGGTGAGCGGGTCAAGTCAGGCTCAGGCAACCCAGCCAGCTCAACAACTCGGCTCAGCCGCCGTTCCTGAGCGTCAGGGTCGAGCTCAGCTTGCAGCAGGCGAAGCTTGCCGTCCATGACCGATAACTCGCCCGGTGCACAGCCGCTGATTCCACCGAGGTTCTCCATGAGCCCAATGCGAAAGTCCATCCCAGCGACGGCCAGCACACCCCGCTCCACGATCTTGTGGGCAACTACGGCATCGAGGTCCAGGAGCGTCGCGACGTTGCTCTCGATCTTGAACGCCGAGCCTTCGATGCGATCGACTTCGAAGCGCAGAGCCTTCGAATCGAGCTGAAGGCCGTGCAGTTCACGCGCCGCAAGGACGATCCCGTCGCGCAGTACGGTCGAGGACTGGCTTAGGTCGTACTCGAGTTGCTGCCACGCGAGATTGGTGCTGTCGCCGGCGTTGACGAGCACATCCGCAATCGCCCGTTTGAGCTTCTTTGCTTGCTTGTCGCTGAGACCGTCGATTCGATGGATCTGTCGCAGGTCGGAGCTGACTTGTTCTTGCCCTTCGGGCGGCGCGATGATCAGGATCTTCAGCGTGCCAACCTCCTGCCCGCCCGCGAGGGCGAAGCTGGTGAAGTCGCTGTACACGCGGAGACAGCCGTCGGCGAGAAGGTCGCGCAGCCCACCTTCGCCGAAAGCGCTCACGAGCCTTGCGAACTCGCGCATTCCGATGGTCTGGAGCGTGTAACGCTCGAAGAGCACCAAGCGACGCACTAAAGCGCCCACATCGACGGCCACCTCGGTGTCGGAAATCCGCGTTGCGCACGGACCTATGACGTGGTCACGAATCTCAATAGGCACAGACACAGCCTGGGATGATTGCGAACCCTCGCACGCCGCGACCGTGGCATAGCGAAAGAGCCCATCTCGCCGTTTGGCGAATGGTCTCCCGGGCGTCGGCCAGGTTCACGTGCTGCAGGATCCCGTAGTGGTTCCCAGCGCGATCGATGACCGTATCGCCGACTACCTATGCGATCAGGTTCCGTGAACGCAAGCGGTAGGCATTCGCTGGGGAGCGAGCTTCACGTACGCTTGTTACACGCTCTGCTTCTCGACTAAGGTGCCCCCGCTATGCCCGGCACACGCCCTCTGCTCGTTGCGCTCGCCACTGCGCTCGGCTCGTGCATCCTTGCCGCAACGGCGTCGGCCGACACCGCGACGATCGCGTTTACGGACGCAAACGGCGTGTCGGATCCTGTCGCTCGAGCGATTCGTACGGTGACGATCTCCGGGACCACGTCCGCGCCCGAGCACCTTTACGTCAAGTACCGTGCGGCCGGCGGCGCTCCGTGCGCCTCGTCGTGGCATGACGATCCGGGTGGCCTTCCTTTCACGCACTCCTACACCGGCGACTCGTTTGCCGACCCGGTCAGCGGCGACTTCTCGCTGAGGCTGACCGGCCCTTGGCCATCGGTTGGCGCGCAGCTCCTTTGCATGTGGCTCGCCAGCTCGCCAACACAGGACGTGACACCGATCGGCCAGGTCGTGACCTTCCGCGCGCCGACCGGGACAATCGCCGTGAACCTCACAACGCCTCAGATCGTGCTCGGCGAGGCGATCACGGTGACGATCAGCGGCTCATCGGAAGCGCCGGCGACCGTGGACGCGACACTGCACGGCGGCGTGAACTTCCCTTGCGCCGCGTCCTACCGCGACGACGGCGGCCGCACCCTAGTGGGCAACCACGCCGTCCATGGCGCGTTCTCCTTCAGCGCGACGACCACGGATCTCTTCGCCACGGACACGATGGTGTGTGTCTGGCTGACCGATCCGTTTGGGCCATTCACTCCCTTCGCGGGACCGCAGCAGGCGACCTTCTCCACGCTCGTCCGCTGTGTCGTCCCGGAGATTCCGGCCGGAACGCCGCGCGTCCGCGTGGTCGCGGCTCTAATGGCGGAGCACTGCGCTCTGGGCAGGGTGACGCTCGCTCCCAGCACCTCCCAGCCGCGAGGCACGTTGATCCGCCTCGGGACCGCCGCGAGCACGCCTGTAGAACCTCCTGGTCTCGTGGACGCCGTGTTCTCCACGGGCGCGCCGTGCCGCGTCCCCGCCCTGAAACCGCATACGCGCCTGGCGACCGCCAAGGCCCGCCTCCGCGCCGCGAGCTGCACGGTCGGCCGCGTACGGACGACCAAGAGCAGAAGCCGCCGCGCTGGCATCGTCATTGCCTACGGAACGAAGCCTGGCACGCGTCTCGCGCCGCGCGCCAAGGTCGCCATCCTGGTGTCCCGCGGACCCGGACCGCGACGCAGGTGATTCATCGGCCGGTTGCCGACTCACAAGTGGATGTACCTCGATGGCCACGCGGCAACGCGAAGCTAGGTGGCGTCAGCCGCCGGTGGCACGCGGCCCGCGGGTCTCCCACAGAGCGACTCGCTCAGGAGGGTTCGCCGCCTGTAGGGAGGCGCGCTTCACTTCCGGGTCCCCGTCGTGCCGAGCGATATAGGCAACAAAGTCCTCGCTCGTCCGAAAGACCGAGCTCCAGTCGTGTCGCGCAAGGCGCGCGGCCACGTTGGACAACAGGAACCACGTTGCGTCTTCGGGCTGGTGAAACGCCGCTTCCCGAGTCAGCATCGTCTCAGACTCGAAGTCGAGTACCACGACATCGTCGATCATGACGTCGGGCCCGCCATAGTCGTTCAGCGCGTAGCCGCTGTCGACATGCGCGTCCTGATCCCGGAGGCGCAGATCGCGGGACGGCCTGAGCCGAAGCTGAACGAAGAACGCCAGTCCGACGTCCGCGGTGTAGTCGAGCACGAGACTGGACACATCGCTGCTGGCCGGCACCGCCGCGTGCTCACAGTGAACCGAGACGGCGCGAACGGCACCCTCGTAGAGTCGCTGCACCCCGCGATCGAGGACCTCGGCCCAGTCTTCTTGGCAGCGCTGCCAGACCTCGACGCCCGAGGAGGTGTGCACGATCTGAGACACGCCGGCACTGTCGTGGCGCACGACGAGTGTTCCGCCGGTCTGCCATCCCGGACTGCGCCCGGCCTCGATGGTCATGCCAAGCGCAGCCGTTTCCTCGATCCCGACCAGCAGACCGTCGTCGTAGAAGTAGGTCTCCTCGTTCTGGCCGGGAAACCCGACATAGGCAGTCCGTAGTGGTCGCCCCTCGTCGTCCAAGGTCGTGACCACGCGCCCGTCCCCTACATCGACCTCGATACGCCCTGGCCCGTAGACCACCGTCTCCGTCCACCCCTGGGCACCGTACGGATCATCGACCGGCGGAAGATGCCGCACACACATGACGCGCCCCTGAGCATCGAGGCCGGCCTGATGAAGCCAGCCAAAGACATCGCGCTGCCCGTCATCAAGCTCCGAGCGATAACCCCAGAGCCGCTCATAGATCAGCGGTTCCGCTCGATGCCCCATCCATGAACGTGCAACCGTCATCCAGCGACACACGCCACCGTCTTCGCTCATCTAGCTGGCCTTCCCGCACCCGAACCACGCGCGAAGCGCGTCATGGAGGAACGGCGTGATACGCGCACGAGATCGTCGATCACCACGCGCGGCCCGCCGTCGCTGCCGTCGTCGTCACTGGTCGTCGGCCTCGCGGATTTCGAACGCGGCTGGATCGCTGCCCTCTCGGGAGCAGCTGCCAAGACGCGGTGCCTGGGTGGCCAGGGCGCCGACGCAGGTCCACCCGTACAACCTGAGTGCGCCCCCGGAGCCCTGGCCTTCGTTGGGAGCGCGGCGCAGCCACTCGTTGAACAACGCCAAGGCACCCGAGCACTTCACCGAGCCCTTGGTGATGTCCAAGGTCAGTGGCGTGCCGTCGTCTTCGGTGGCGCCGCAGATCTCCCCGGCCTGCTTGCGCTCTGCCGACGGTGTGGTGGTACTCGTCGACTTGGTGGACTTGTGGGTAGAGCGGCTGGGCGCCGCGGCGACCGCGCTGACGGGGCAGTCGTCTTCGGCGTAGCTGGTCTCGCCGTAGTTGAGGCTGATGACGCTGTCCTGCTCGAAGAGGCTTTGGCAGCCGTCAAGCTGACCGAGTTCGGTGCCGGCATCCTCAGGGTCATCCGGCACGTCGCCGGGAACGTCGGAGGCCTCGGAGGCGTCGGAGGCGTCGCCGGGGTTCTCGTTCTGGCAGTCGACGGCCGTGTACTCGGTGTCGTCCTCATACAGCGAGCCATCGGGTGATTCGTCAAACAGCTGCTGGCAGCCGTCGTCGAAGCCGGCCTGGTAGGCGTCGTCGAACGCCCCCCACTGCGCGCCTTCCTGGTTTTCCCAGTCGACCTGAGCGCAGTCGACGGTGACGGTGACCTCGTCGCCTTCGTCGGCAGGTGCGTCGGCGGCGGGATCCTGGTCAGTGACTTCGCAGCCGGTGGCGTCGCGGCCGCTGTCGAACCCGGGATCGTCGTTGGCGTCGGCGAGCGTCGCGGTCAGCCGCGCGTCTTCGATGTCGGCGACGGCTTCGTCGCCGTCCTCGTTGGAAACGTCGGGGACGACCAGTTGCGCCTGCGCATCGTCGTCGCCCGGGGCGGATGTGTCGTCCGGCGCAGCAGAGCCGCATCCGAGACTCGCTATGCACAGCACGAGGGCGATGAGAGCAATCAGCCGTCCTGGCATCAGCCCGCGGACCCTATCCCGGACCAACCCAGCAAGCAACAGCGTAGAAGCCACACCGAACCGCGAAGCCGCGGGCATCGCTCATCGATCCTCATGGGCCATCAGCTGTTTGCGTCCGCCGGGCTTCCCCGGACGGCAGTGGCCGGGTACGCTGCCGCACCGATGAACCGGCTTCTTGTTCCTGTGGTCTCCGACCGGCAGCGACTTCGCGCGGGCCTGGTAGCCGCCCTCGCGCTGTTGGCCGCAGCCGGCTGCGGTGACACGGACTCGTCGTCTGGATCCGCTGCGGCGACCGACGTCAGCACGACGACGCAGGCATCAGCGGACCAGGCCGCCAAGCGAGCCGCAGCGAAGCGGCAGGCGGCTCGCGACCGAACGCGAGCCCGCAAGATCAGCCGGTTCTTCCGCACGCAGAAGATGACGCCTAGCGACCTGTACGTCGTAGGGATCGATGCCCCCGAGTCGATGACGAAGGTCTACGGCATCCAAACGATCCGCGTTAAGGGCTCGACGGTGACGATCAGGACCGACATGTATCCCAAGAGCGACAACAAGAACGAGTTCGCTGGCGCCTGCAACCAGGTCATCTCCGGCTACGGCGCGAGCTGGGCCAAACACATCGAGGTGATCGGCCAAGATGACGCCCGCCACGGCCAATGGGACGACACCGACGGCGACGGCACCGACGACAGCTCGGGCTACATGGCCTGCCAGTCCGACCTCTAGTCCCGCGACGTAAGCCGTGCTCATCCGGGCCGATACTGCGAGCTGGCGCTCACGTAGCGGTCGGTGGCGGAGCGGTCCCTCGTGTCGAAGATGTCCTTGCAGGGCGGCCGACACGCCCGATAGTCACCTTCCCCTATAACTTCGCACTTATGAGCCTGTACGCGATCGAAGACCTTAGAACGATGGCAGCGAGGTTGCTTGCGACGTCCAGGTCTCATTTTCCGTACGTCCTAGATAACGACGCGCCGGCGATCAAGATCGTGACGGCTGGCCTTCTCGCTCGGATTGTCGGAGGTGGCGAAGCCGCGCTTCACCTTTCCGTGCTCGAACGACGGGCCGACCTTGCCGTTGTCGAGCGCTCAGTCTTCGAGCACGTCGTGATGCTCGCTTGGCTCACGGGGGCAGACAGCGAGGAGCGCATCGCCAGGTGGCAGGCGGACGACGAACTCAACCGGGGCAAGATCGACGCCGAGCTGACCAAGTTGACCGGAACTCCGGTGCTCAGTCCCGAGAACCGCGCACGCGTTGACGCGATCAAGGCCAGCGTCGGGAACCGAAGCCCGCTGCCCCCTCTCACCGAGCGGGCTGAAGCAGCGGACAGGGATTGGCAGGCCCGCTTTCAATTCTCTGTGCCAGGCACGACCGAGCACCATCCGCTGTACTCGCTGCGAGCGGCCTACTCCACTCTTTACCGTCTTGCCAGCTCGGTAGCACACCCGACGATCGCCGGGCTGAACTTCGTGTCGACGCGAGCCGGTGGGCACACCGTCACGCAGATAGAACCAACCACCGAAGTGGCTCCCACATTCGGCCTGATGGTGGCGCTCCTCGGAACAGCGCTCTACATCAGCGCAGACGTTCTCGGCTTTCCTCGGCCGCAAGAGGTCACCGACGTGTTCGACTCCGCGCCGTCACCCCAGACGCCACCAAGCGACCCGAGCAACTGAGCCGGCCCGGATGCGGATGGCGCTCCTACAACCCGGCGCGGAACCAGCGCTCGCTCTTCTCGCCTTGGATCGACGATGCCTGCTCAAGGCCGTGCTGTTCGTCCTCCTGCAGCCCAAGCCTGTACACGACTGGATCGGGTCAGGACAGCGAGACCAGTCATGACGCGAGGGCCAAGCACACAGCCATGCAGCCGTCGGGCCGGCCCCGCCCCTCGAGCCGGATTTCCACGGCGCCGACGGAGGTTGAAATCCGGGTTCGAGTCCCGTCGCTCCCCGCTTTCCGACCGAAGTCCTCAAGGACCGCTCGGGCGCGTTCGACATTGGGCGACACGCCGGGCGAGAGGCTGTCCAGCTCCGCGTCGATCGCGTCCGCTTGGACACGTATTTCCCCTCGCCGGAATGCCGGCAGAGCGGGCGCCGGTGGGACTGCTCAGGACCCGATGGGACCCGGTTCCGGACCCCAAACGGACCCCATGAGCGCTCTCGGGCGAGCGCTGCGCGTCGTGGTTTTGCGGCGTTTGCACGGACGTTGGGGGAAGCCACCGACGGGACTCAAACCCGTGACCCCTTCATTACGAGCGCCGTTGGGAGGTGCTCAGTGATTGGGGTTGGGGTGTCGGTGGTGGTGGAGTGCCTGCAAAGCGGGGAGCTTTGCGGACTTGGCATGGCGGGAGTGTACCGGGCGGACGCGGAGTTTGGGACCCATCTGTTCCCCAGAAGTAGCCCGTTGAGGCCGGGTCTATCGGCCCGCGAGCGCTTGCTCCAACTCGGCTAGTACCTCATCAAGATTCCACACCAGCACAGAGCGCCGGCTCGCGCCCGTAGCAACCGCAGTACCAGCGACGACCTGCCCTAGGGCGTCCTCCTCCGGCTGGCCGCCGAACGGCTCGTCAAGCCATTGCTGGAAGCCGTCTTCGGTCCCTTTCGCCTCCACCCAGCGTTCCCAGAGGTCGATCTCGTTCGTGAGACGAGAAGCCTCCATCGAGTAGTGCGCCGGCGTCTCGGGGAACCGGAGAGAATTCATAGCCAAGCGGTGGAACAGGCTCTCCAGCCCCCTCCCCGACAGACACGCGACACGGCGACCAGTTAGGGCAGCGGAGGGTACCGGGCAAACCTCGCTGAGCTTCGCAACGTAATCGGCACCATCGCGCAAGCCCGGAAGCGGGAAGTACTCGTACCAGCCGTCCCACGGAGGTCCCCAGTTCGATGGGCACTTCACAACAGGAGCGAGCGAGATATGCGGACCGAGCTTGTAGGTCGAGCTCGACCTCGAAGCGCATGGATGCGTAATGAATAGCCCTAGGGCTTTCGGGCCCGTCCTAGGTTTTGGACTCACCCACGAGCCTGGTTGGCTCGGGTTTGGCTGCGCAGGTCCGACGAGGGGAATGTCCAGAAAGACATCGCCCTGGGAGAGCGGCCGGCCGGGGCCTGCGTGGGAGTCGTCCGCCCGGTAGCGGTATAGCTCAGCGGGGAAGTCCAAGCCTAGGCCTCGTCGTCTTTGGCCGGAAGCTCCCAGACGTCGTCATCACCGAACTGAAGAGGTTCGCGATCGACACTCGCCACGATCGACGCATCTCGGTCAGCGTGGATTCCATGAGCAGCGGCCAAGTAGGAGACACGCTCGATCTGACCGTTCGCCAACAACTCATAAGGCGTCGCGCCTTCGCCGGCTACCTGGTTCAACATCCAGTTCTTGATGTTGACACTGCGCCCTTCCAGATCTTCGACAAGGCGTAACAGCAAGCCAAGGCGGCGCCTGTTGGCAGGGCGCGGATTGGCGAGCGCTCCTGTCCGCCACCGGAGGAACGTCTCCCGCTCGACCTTGAACAAGCGAGCCAACTGCTCGTCACTGAGCCCCGACAGGCCAGCTAGTCGCGATGCAATCTGCGCGACCGACGCATCGGCGCGCAACTCCTCGCGCTCGACCTCGCCTTCGCTCGAAGTGACGCTCGTGCTTTCTGACCCTGGGCCTGGCTCCCAAACGAACGCGTGATGGGACGGTGCCGCCTCGCCATGCGAGATGGCCGGCGAGCGGTGCAGTACCCCCACGGCAGCGAAAGGCAAGGCGGCCTGCCGCTCGGGATTCAGCAGCTTGGAGAGGTACGATGGTTCCTCGAAAACTCCGACCTCGTCGACGCGCACAGTAGGTCCGCCGAACATGAGATGCCCGAAGCCGATGTCCGTCTCTCGCTTCATCAAGGAGAAGCCGGACAAGTCCGGTAGCAAGTAGGCAGACGAGGGACTGCACACCACGTCTAGGATTCGACCGTCGCCGCGAGTAACCACCCGGACGCCGTCGTGAGCCTGGTGCCGGAGCGTAGGGCTGGCGACGTCGTAGCTTTCGACGAAGCCCTTAACCGGCATCGCGGAATGACCTCAACGCTTCGTCGGTGAGACACCAGCGGAAGAAGCTGTAAAGCGCGCGGTGATAGCTATCAAAGCGGTCCATCACGCTCTCGACAGACGCATCCGCCACTGGCTCCTCCGTGAAGTAGTCGAAATCGAGCAGATACCCGATGCTTCCCTGTGGTCCCAGCGGAAGCACACCATGCTTGAAAACAATAACGCCATCTTCACGCGGAAAGCGAAGCTCGCTCACTGACTGAACCGCGCTGGTAGCGAACGCCCCAACGAGGGGACCCAGAAGCTCCTGCTTGATGAGCGTCGCCCACTCCGCCGCAGGACGTTCTCCTTCGATGTGATCCACGTACCTCAGGCCCTGCCGGGAGACATGCGTCGGATTGAAGACGTCGACCAGCGCCTGCCAGACAAGGCGAAACCGTTCACCGAACTCGTCGTAGCTCGTGTACCTCACCGCCACGTCGGCCTCAAGCGTCAGAGCCTCGGTCGTCAGCAACGCGCTCCAGGCGCCGTCACTCGTTGAGAAGCGAAACGCCTCTTGCGAGGATGCACCTTGCGGTCCCTGCGGTCCAAAAACCAAGCTGAACTGCTGCTCACGGTCGAAGGTCGGGAATTCGTGCCGGATGACCTCCTGGAACGCGATGAGCGACGCCGTGTCGGCGACCTTCAGAACAGGCAGGAAGCGGATCTGCCCCAGCATCGCCTTGAGAGGCGGCTTAGCGAAGACCTCATGATCGACGGCAGGGATATCGGGTCCGTAGGGCATTAGATCACACCTTAGATCACACCCATAGTCGGCGTCTAAATTCTGCTCTTGACATTCCGGCGCTCGTTTCGACGGGTCGCCGATCATGTTTAGACGGCGCCGGCGGGCCGCGCCCGGACCGAGATGCCAGGACCGGCACACACTTGCACTGCCCTGTGCGAGCGCTTCGGCCACTCTTCGGGATAGGGAGTCTCTCGGCCTCCGTGCGGGTCCGTCCGGGGACGTCGAGGGGGCGAGAGAGCGGGTGCCGGGACCTATCCGTAGGAGGACCCTGAATCAAGCGCCCCCGCGCGGAGGCAACCGCCGGGGGCATGACCCACAGGAGCAGTGACTCCCATGAGCAAGAAGGACGCTACCCCGTCCCTTAGCGCTGACGCGGCGATCCCCGAGCATCTGCGAGTAAAGGTGCGCGTCGCAGCCGAGTGGCGCGTCGTGAACGCTTGCAAGACCGTGACCGTGCCGCAGGCGATCGACCCCGTGTGCAACGCGGTTCGCGAGCTGGAGGACTTCGACAGCGGCGATCTGCCCGCTGAGACGCTGATCGCGCTGGGCAAGGAGGCCATCGACTGGTGGATGCCCGACGCCCGCCCGCACACCACCAAACAGTGGGAAGAGCTGCTCGACGACCTCGACCCGATCCGCGAACTGGTGGCGATGATCGAGCATCTGGCAACGATGCTCGACGGATAGCCCGCTGGGCGTTCAGGCGGTCGTCGACCCGCGGGCGGCCGCGAATGAGGTCGCTCGCGGGGACGCGGGGTTGGCGACGGTGCTCGGCGAAGACGTGCGCGTAGGTCTTCAGCGTCTCGGTCGGCGAGTGGCCGAGTTGCTCGGCGAGTTCAACGATCGAGGTGTTGCCGTCGCGGATCATCAGTGAGGCGAAAGAGTGGCGCAGGTCGTAGGGACGCGGGCGGCCGATGCCGATCGCTTCGGTCGTCGCGTTGAAGCTGCGGCGTCGCCAGTTCTTCCAGTCGTCGAGCGTCATCCATGCGCCGTCACTCCGGCCGAACAGAGGCGTGCCGGGTCGCGTGATGTCCTTCATGTCACACCAGGTCAGGATGTCCTCGCGCAACTCAGGCAGGAGGTCGACGGTGCGGTACACCCGGCCGGTCTTCTGCAACTTCAACTTGCCGTAGGAGACCGCCTGCTCGACCAAGATGGTGTCCTCGCGGATGTGGCGGCGTTCGAGCCCGATGGCTTCGCCGGGACGGACGCCGGCGTAGGCGAGCACACTCACCAGCGTGGCCGAGAAGTAGTCGCCGGAGGCGAGGAGCGCACGGCGGACGGCCTCAACGGTCGCCGGGTCCAGCACCTCGATCGCGCGGAGCCGCCCTTGGCGCGGCTTGCGGACGACGGAGACGGGGTTGCGCTCGGCCTCGCCCCACTCGACGCCGAGCGTGAACATCGCCTGCAACAACACCATCGCTCGACGTACGGTCTCGCGGCCGATGCCCTTGGCCAGCATGTCGGCACGCCATTGAGCGACCGCGCGTGGCGTGATCTCGTCGAGCGGCGTGTCACCGAAGCGCAGCGCCAAGTGCCGGGACCAGCACCGGTCGTAGCTGATGATCGTCGCCTCGGCCAGACGGGCGACGGCGTCGGCGCGGTAGATCGGCCACAACGCGGCCAAGGTGTTGTCCTTGGTTCCGCCGATGGTGCCGGTCTGCGCCAGTTCCAACGCGAGACGTGCGCGTTCGAGGTCGGCCTCCTCGAAGGTCTCGAAGCCGCGGCGGCGGCGCGTGCCGTCCTGGTCGGTCCAGCGGACGGTGGACTTCACCGACACGGTGCCGTCAGCGCGACGGCGGCGACGTAGCTCGACGCGCGGCTTGCGGGGTCGGCGGCGACGGTCACGGCACACCACCGCCCGCGTCGTCTTCGTCACCGGAGAACAGCCAGCGGTCGAGGTCGATTGGGCGGATGCGGTAGGCGCCACGAGCGGCGTTTGCGCCCCGCACGCGCCCGGCGCGCAACGCCCCGCGGTCGATCGCGCGGCGGACGGTTCGCTCGTGGCAGCGGACGCGCTCCGCGGCCTCGGCGATCGTGAGATACCCCGGCGATGAGACCTCCGGCGGGCGCTCGTCATCGAACGGCAATTCGAGTTGCGACATCGACGACTCAGTCGATGACACGCCCGAAACACCCTCGGTCGGCCGAGGACAGGAGCAGGCCCGACAGGACGCCAGACGACGCTCCGGGACCCCATTTCGCCCCCAATTCAGGGGGTCGACGTCATGCGCGGCACCCAACGACGAGTGCAGAACAAGCGCATTTGCAGGACCTTCCCCGCAAGCCACCGACGGGACTCGAACCCGTGACCCCTTCATTACGAGTGAAGTGCTCTACCAGCTGAGCTACGGTGGCGATACGGGCCAGATGGTAGCGGTGAGCAGGGCTCGGTGGGAGGTTCCTGCAAGTGGGGCCTGCCAGTTGGACGGCGCGCGGCGTCCTGCCCGGACGTCCAGGCTCCGGCCGCGGGTGGCTTGAGTGTGGTCAGATTGCGCACATGCGCGCTCTCAGAGGTCTCACCCGCGTGGTTGGCGGCCTCGTCGCCTGCCTGGCCTTCACCGGCGCCGCGCAAGCGCTGCCGAGCACGATGCTCGCATCGGCGGATGGGACCGGCAGTGCCCTGGGCTCCGGCGCCACGGATGTGACGATGACGCCGGACGGCCGCTACGTCGCCTTCGTCACAGCCGTGCCCCTGGTCGCGGGCGACACGAACGGGACGCGCGACGTCTACCGGCGTGATCGCCGGACCAACGACGTCGTGCGGATCAGCGTGCCGGACTCGGCGTTGCAGATCTTCGACGGCTCCAGCTCGCATCCGTCGATGTCGACCGATGGCAACATCATCGCCTTCGAGTCGCTCTCGGAGAACCTCGTCGCCAACGACATCAACGGCGGCTCGGACGTCTACGTGCGCAACGTCGCGGCCGGAACCACCGTCCGCGCGAGCGTGCGGACCGACGGCACCGTCGCTGGCCCGGCGACCATCAACAACGACGACGTCATGCAGCCGGCGATCAGCGCCGACGGACGGACGGTCGCGTGGGTGGGCCCGGACTTCGCCTTCAACAACGACGGCTCGGGCCTCACCTTCCACGTGTTCGCGCGCCAGCTCGACCAGCCGGCCGCCGAGCGCGTCGACGGGCTGCCCAACGGTGCGGCCTCCAACGGCGAGATCTCCAACGACGGCCCGTCGATCAGCGGTGACGGTCGCTTCATCGCGTTCTCCTCCGCGGCCAGCGACCTGGTGCCCAACGACACCAACGGCAAGCTCGACGTCTTCGTGCGCGATCGCACGCTGCACACCACCCAGCGCGCCTCGGTCTCCTCCAGCGGCGGCGAGGTCACCGGCGCCGACTCCGTCCGCCCCGTGATCAGCGCCGACGGCAGCGTCGTCGCCTTCGACAGCGTCGGCACCAACATCGTCACCGGCGACCTCAACGGCGCAAACGACGTCTTCGTCCGCGACCTGCGCAACGGCCAGACCAGCCGCGCAAGCGTCGGCCCCAACGGCTCGGAGTCCCCATACGGCGGCACCAGCCCCGCGATCTCGGCGACCGGCCGGTACGTCGCCTTCCAGACGATCTCCCAGCTGATCAGCAGCGACACGTCCAGCAACTACGACATCTACGTCGTCGACCGCGACACCGGCGCCATCCAGCGCGCCTCGGTGCTCTCCGACGGCGGCAACGCGCTCGGCAGCGCCGGCGTCCCGGCGGTCGTCGGACCGACGGGGCGCTTCGTCCTGTTCGAGTCGCTCAACGCCTATGCCAGCGGGGACAACAACTCCGCCACCGACGGTTACCTGCGCGACAACGGGATCAACACGGCGCCGGTCGCCACGCCGCACATCACGACCACGTCCGGCAGCCTCGAGATCTCGGTCGACGGCACCGCCTCTAGCGATGTCGACGGCTGGGTCGACGGCTACAGCTGGTCCTTCGGCGACGGCAGCTCGGCCAACGGCCCGCAGGGACCGCACCGCTACGCAGCGCCCGGCCGCTACTCGGTAGTCCTCACCGTCACCGACAACGACGGTGCGACGACCACGGCGACGACGACGGTCGACGTCACCGGACCGCCGGCGGCCGGCGGACCCGGCGTCGAGCCCGCCCCGCCGCCTCGGGGCGGCAGCGACACCGCGATCCCGCCCAAGGCCCCGCACAACCTCAAGCTGCCCACGATCGCGCGCGACAAGAAGCACGCCAACGTCCTGCGCTGCTCGCCCGGCCGCTGGGAGGGCAAGCCGAAGTTCGCCTACCGCTGGCTGCGTGACGGCAAGGCGATCAAGCGCGCGACCAAGTCCACCCACAAGATCGTCCGCGCCGACGCAGGCCACAAGCTCGCCTGTCGCGTGACCGCGACGCTCCCCGGCCGCCCGGCGGGCACCGCGACGTCCACGTCGCGACGCATCGCCAAGACCACCAAGAAGAGGGACCACCGATGACGCACCTCCGCCCCCGCCGTCTGACCCTCACCACCGCCGCGCTGCTGCTCGCCGCTCTCGTCCTGCTCGTCCCCGCCGCCGCGCGCGCCGCCGACACCACCATCACCTTCGACGGCCTCCCCGAAGGCAGCGACATCACCAACCAGTACGCCGCCCAGGGCGTGCTCTTCGGTGACGCGGCCGCCTTCGGCTTCGGCGAGCTCTACGACGGCTGCTCACCGAACGCGCCGGCCGCCCGCTCCGGCGCCGCCTCGCTCGGCTTCTGCGGTGGCGCCGCCGAGTTCCCCAACTACGCCTCGATGGGCGCGTTCAGCAGCTTCCGCAGCAAGGTCGGCATGAAGGTCTTCAGCGGCAACGGCGCCGACGACCTCACCGAGGACGTGACGCTGCGCGTCTACGACGTGCGCCGCAACCAGATCGCCACAGCATCGGTCCCGATCAGCGCCGCCGGGCGCACCCTCTCGATCTCGCTCGGCACGCCCCAGATCGCCTTCTTCACCCTGCAGCGCGACGGGATCTACCCGACCTCGCCCCGCTTTGACGACTTCACCTTCGACAACCCGCCGGTCCCGCCCGACCCGCACATCGCGATCGGCATCGACAACGGCGGCTACGCGCGCCTGCGCCAGGGAGGCACGGCCGACGTCACGGTCCGCATCCTGCGCTTCAACGGCTCCAACGGCAACGTCAACCTGAGCGCCGACGGCCTCCCCGGTGACGTCAGCGCCGCCTTCACGCCCAACCCCGCGGGCGGCTCGTCGTTCCTGACGACCGCGACGCTCAAGCTGACCGCGCAGTCCTACGCCTCGGCCGGCCACTTCACGCCCACCGTCACGGCCAACCCCGCCGCCAGCGCCGGTGACGTCGCCGACTCAGCCGGCTTCGCCGTCGACGT
Source organism: uncultured Conexibacteraceae bacterium (assembly GCA_963836485.1). Classification (GTDB taxonomy): domain Bacteria; phylum Actinomycetota; class Thermoleophilia; order Solirubrobacterales; family Solirubrobacteraceae; genus Baekduia. The sequence goes on from CAWIJS010000005.1 coordinate 189,631, forward strand.
CGTGCCGCCCTTCCGGCTGAGCGCTCAGAGCACCGCATCGGTCTCGCCCTGCACCCCGACATCGATGCCCTTCGCACTGGAGGTCGAGCCCGGCTACACCGACCCCATCGACCTCTCGATCACCCACAGCTCGGGCACCGTCGATGCCGCACTGCCGGCCCGCTTCACGCCCGGCTTCTCGGACCCAATCAAGACGCTGGCGCTCAACGCCGCGCCCGGCACCGGCAAGTCCGCCGATGACCGCCTGACGATCACGGCCAGCAGCGGCGGCTTTACCAAGGTCGCCATCGTCGACGTGGATCGCAACCCCGGCGCGATCACCGGCATCAAGATCCCGGCGATCGCCGACATCAACGCCGGCCCGGTCGTCGCGCCGCGCCTCGGCCAGGGCGGCACCCGCCTCCGCGTGCTCGGCCGCGGCTTCTGCGCCGACTCGCGGATCTTCTTCGGCCCCGGCGACTCCGTAGGCGCCCCGCTGGAGGACCGCGCCGCCGACGGCACCAGCGCCTTCGTCCACGTGCCGTTCACCGCCACCAACGGCAACCCGACCCTGGGCAACCCCGACAGCGATGGCCACGCCGCCGGCAGCGTCACCTCCGACCGCGCGCTCACCGTCGCGACCTACCGCAACACCATGGGGTTCTCGTTTGCCAACTTCAAGTCCGACGGCCCGAGCTGGGGGGACATCGTCCGGCTCTACGGCAACGACCAGACGACGATCGAGATCGACCCTTGTGGCGCGCTGACCTTCGGCATCGCCGACTGCGGCATCCCGACCGGCATCCCGCGCCCGGAGGTCGCCATCTACTACGCCGCCGTCGACGACTACGGCGAGAAGGGCAACTGCTTCGGCCTCGACCTCGCGAGCTACCGGTTGTGGGCGCAGAAGATGTCGATGAACGGCTTCACACCGGCCGGCGCCTCATGGCCGTTCCAGCTCGATGGCCCGGCCGGCGCCGCGAGCGACCTGCGCTTCTACATCCGCCAGATGATGATCGTGCAGTCGGCGAGCGAGACGATGCTCATCCGCGCCGGCTCGGTCGGCCGCCAGAACGTCGGCACGCTCTTCCAAGCGATCCAGGGCGCGCTGAGCAAGGGCCACCCGGCGATGATGTCGATCCGACAGGGAGATGCCGGCCACGCCGTCCTGGCCTACGGCCTGACGCCGACACCCAATGGCTATGACATCGAGACCTACAACCCCAACTCGCCACACATGGGGACCGAGGACGCGAGTTCCGGCACCCACGACGGCGCGCTTGAGAACAGCCGGATCCACGTCAACCTCAACGGCACCTGGTCGTTCCCCGGCCTGAGCTGGAGCGGCGACTTCGACAAGATCGGCGCCTACGACGTCGACGCGATCCCGCAGAAGATCTCACCGCCGACCAGCGTGACCGACATCCTCGTCGCCATCATGCACCCGGACGCCACGGCGATCTCGGAGGTCACCGACGCCGCAGGCAAGCCGATCCCCGGCGCCGTCCAACTGGCCTCCGACACCGGCAACGAGCCCGGCCCGCTGACCGACGTCATCCCGCGCGGCCACGCGCTGCGCGCGCCGCTGAAGGGCGGCGGTGGAACGCTGGCGCTCTTCGGCCGCGACCACGCCTTCCAGCTGGCGGGAACCGCCAAGACGCTGACGATGGACGCCGCCGGCACGACCGTCGGGGCCCAGGGCGCCGCCAAGGGCCTGACGCTGACGACGACGGGCACGAGCGGCGGCGCCACCCGTGCGGCGACCGCGCGCTACGCCGCCGGCGGTGACGCGGCCATCGGCCTCGCGGCAGGCGGCGCGCTGACCGTCCGCGGCAGCGGCCCGGTCACCCTCACGCTCGGCCAGGTCGCCAAGCGCGGCACGGGGTCGCTGACGCTGAACGGTCTGCGCCTGCGCCGCGGCGAGACCGCGACCGTGCGGCCCGGCTCCTGGTCGAAGGCCGGCAGCGCTGGCGTCAGCATCCGCGGCAAGGGCGGCGCGCTGCGCCGGCTGACGCTGCGGACGAGGGCCGGCGGCGGCGCAACCGTGGTCCGGTCGCTCAAGCTCAAGGCCCGCGGCGCCCAGGTCACGGCGACCGCGAAGCTCCGCCTGCCCGCGGCGACGGTGCCCGCGAGCGCGACCCTGACCTGGCAGGTCCGCAAGGGCACGCGCAGCGTGCGCAAGGGCGCGCTGGCGCTGAGCGCCACGCAGCTCGCCGACCTCGGGGCAGGCCGTGGCGTCCCGTTCACGGTCAAGGCGTCCAAGGGGCGCTACGCCGTGCGCGCCAGCCTGGTCGTCGGCGTGACCGCCAAGGGCCGAGTGCTGCCAGCGATCTCGGCCAAGCGGGCGAGCACGCGGGTGATCATCGGCTGAGACAAGGGTGGTGGACCGCCGGTCGGAGGCGCTTTGGACCGTCGGTCCCAACAGAATCGACACCGTGGTGCCGACCTCCCGGTGGCATGCCGAGCAGAGGCAGTTCTTCCCGTCTGATGGCCGCGGTGGCCGATGTCGCGGCCACGACGAGCGTCGAGCATTGCGCTGCCGTCGTGCAGCGGCGGGCGGTGCAGCTGTTCCCCGGGCTGCAGCCGCAACTCAAGCTCGGGACCGGGCCGGACGGGCCGCCGGAGGCGGTCTTCGCGCTGGTCGCCCGCGGCAGGACGATCGGCTATCTGCAGACCGCAACCCCGATTCCGGCGCGCCGCCGCCGGCAGCGCCGTGCGATCGCGACCTTCGCTGAGCACGCCGCGCTGGTCCTCGACAACCTCTTCACGATCGCCGAGCACGACGCCCGCGCGCGGCGCGATCCGCTCACCGGCCTGCTCAACCACCGCGAGTTCCACGATGCGCTCGACGCGCATCTGCACCGGGCAGAACGGGCCACGCCGCCGCTCGCGCTCTCGGTCGTCATCTTCGATCTCGACCGCTTCAAGTCGGTCAACGACCTCGGTGGCCACGCGGCCGGCGACCGCACCCTGCGCGCGACCGCCGGCGCCGTCGCGGCCGCGTGCCGGACGACCGACGCCGCGTACCGCATCGGCGGCGACGAGTTCGCGCTCGTCCTGCCACGCGCCGACGCTGAGGCAGCCTCACGGATCGCCCGCCGCGCCGCCGACGCGATCGAGCGCGTCGCCCACCACCACGGCGTCTCCTTCGGCATCGCGACCTTCCCGGCCGACGGCACGACCCGCGACGCGCTGCTCTTCGCCGCCGACTCGGCCATGTACACCAACAAGGGGCGCGCGCCGCAGACGGTGCGCGAGGATCCTGGACCCCACGCCCGGCTCGCCGTCGCCGCGCGCCTGGCCACCAAGCTCGCGCCGCTCGACGAGCCCGACGCCGTCGCCCAGACCGCCGTCGACGAGCTGCACCGCGCGTTCGGCTTCTTCCTCGCGGTGATCCAGCGCCTCGACCCCGACGACACCCTGCGCGTCGTCGCCGCCGCCGGCCCGCTCGCCGACCACGACGACTTCCTGGCCTACGAGCAACCCATACAAGAAGGGGTTAACGGCCGCGTCGCGCGCACGGGCCAGCCGGCGATCATCGCCGACACGACCACCGACCCGGACTACCTGCGCCGCGACCCACGCTCGGACCCGGGCTCGGAGTTGAGTCTCCCAATCGTCGTCGACGGCCGCATCTGGGGCGTGCTCAACCTCGAGCAGCTCGCCACCCACGCCTTCGGCGACGACGACCTCCTGCTCGCCGACGCGGTCGTGGCCCAAGTCGGTGCCGCGCTGCACCGCTGCGCGCTGACCCAGGAGCTCGAGACGTCCTTCGCCACGACGCTCGGCGTCTTGGCCGACGTCCTGGAGACCAAGGACGCCTACACGGCCGACCACGCCGACGTGGTCGCCGACCTCGCGCTGCAGACCGGCCGCGACCTCGGCCTCTCCGACGCCGAGCTGCGCCCGCTCCGCTACTGCGCGCTGCTGCACGACATCGGCAAGATCGGCGTCCGCTCTGATCTCCTCACCAAGCCCGAACGTCTGACGCCCGACGAGTTCGAGGAGATCAAGGAGCACTCGGCGATCGGCGCGGCGCTGCTGGCGCGGATCCCGCTGCTGACGGCGGTCGCACCGCTGGTGCGCGCAGTGCACGAGCGCTACGACGGCGCCGGGTACCCCGACGGCCTCAGCGGCGACGCGATCCCGCTGCCCGCGCGGATCGTCGCGGTCTGCGACGCCCTGCACGCGATGACGTCGGACCGGCCCTACCGCGAGGCGCGGCCGCTCGATGTGGCGCTCGTCGAGCTGCGGCGCTGTGCCGGTACGCAGTTCGACCCCGAGGTGGTCGCGGCGGTGGCCGATGGGCTCAGCGGTGGCGGCGCGCCGACGGCACGCACGCGGCACCAGCGCCACGGCACGCTCGCGGCGTCGAGGGACGACTGAACCACCGAGGGCGTGGTTGAGTCGTCCCTCGACGGCCCGAGCGCTCGTCGCGGGGTACGGTCCGCAGCGATGACGCGCCCGACCTTCGACCTCCAGTCGCACTCGACGTGCTCCGACGGCTCGCTCGCGCCGGCCGAGGTCGTCGCCCGCGCCGCCGCCGCGGGGGTCGAGGTGCTGGCGCTGAGCGATCACGACACGGTCGACGGCGTGGCGGAGGCGCAGGCCGCCGCGCGCGCGTCCGGCAGCGCGATCCGCGTCGTCGCCGCCACCGAGCTGTCGACGATCGATGGCGACCACGAGGATCTCCATGTCCTCGGGTACGGGATCGACCACACCGACACGGCGTTCCTTGCGGAGCTGGAGCGCTTCCGCGCCGACCGCGCGGCGCGCGCGCAGCGGATGGCCGATGCGCTCGAGGCGTGCGGCTTCGCCTTGGACCGCGCGCCGCTGGACGCGCGCCGCGCCGCCGGGTTGCCGATCGGCCGGCCGCATCTCGCCCAGGCCGCGTTCAACCACCCCAACAACGCTGCGCGCCTTGCCGACGAAGGCCTCAATGACTTCGGCGAGCTGCTCGAGGCCTACCTGATCTCCGGCACGCCGGCCTACCGTCGCCGCACGACGCCGACGGTCGCCGAGGCGATCGCCGCGATCCACGCCGCCGCTGGTGTCGCGATTTGGGCGCACCCGTTCTGGGACGTCGAGCACCCCGACGAGGTCACCGCGATCATCGATCGCTTCGTGGGCTACGGGCTGGACGGCGTCGAGGCCTTCTACATCACCCACACGCGTGAGCAGACGCTGCTCGCCGCGCGTGCGTGCGAGGAACGCGGGCTGCTGAGCACCGGCTCGGCCGACTTCCACGGCCCCGACCATCCGCGCTTCAACGCCTTCCGCGCCTTCGAGCTGCACGGGTGCACGCCGCGCCTGGGACCGATCGCCGGCGCCTGAACGCAACCTGAACACCAGGTGCAGACCTGGCCGGTCGGACGTCGCCGCAGCCGATCCGGCGGTTACTGTGCGCCGCGCATATGGACGCATTCCAGGCCATCGTCTTGGGCATCGTGCAGGGCCTCACCGAGTTCCTGCCGATCTCCTCCACCGCGCACCTGCGCCTCGTCCCGGCCTTCGCCGGGTGGGACGACCCGGGCACCGCGTTCACGGCGGTCGTCCAGCTCGGGACGATGGCGGCCGTGTTGTTGTACTTCCGCCAGGACCTGTGGAACATCGCGCGGGCATGGCTGCGCTCGCTGCGCGACCCCGAGGCGCGCGGCACGCTCGACGCCCGCCTGGGCTGGTACCTGATCGTCGGCACGATCCCGGTCTCGATCCTCGGCGTGCTCTTCAAGAACAAGATCGAAACCGATGCGCGCCAGCTCGTGCTGATCGGCATCGCGATGATCGTCCTGGGCATCGTGCTGGAGATCTCCGAGAAGGTCGGGCGCAAGGAGCGCGACATCGACTCGTTGACGATGCGCGACGGCGTGATCATCGGCTGCGCGCAGGCCGCGGCGCTGGTGCCGGGCGTGAGCCGCAGTGGCTCGACGATCTCGGCTGGGTTGTTCCTGGGGTTGGAGCGCGCCGCGGCGGCGCGGTACTCGTTCCTGCTGTCGGTTCCGGCGGTCGTGCTCTCGGGGCTGTTCGAGCTCAAGGACGTGGGCAATGGGGGTGGCGCGGGCGCGGTTCCGACGATCATCGCCACGGTCTTCGCGTTCATCGTGGGATATGCGTCGATTGCGTGGTTCCTGAAGTACTTGACGCGGCATCCGGTGACGGTGTTCGTGGTGTACCGGGTGGTGCTGGGTGTGGTTGTGCTGGTGCTGGTGGCGAGTGGGGCGTTGAACGGGTAGCTGACGACGGCACTTGTGTCGGGTCGGGTAGCGGTCCGGCTGAGACTGACGTCGTGGGGCGATGACACCGTCCCACCCGCCGTGCGCTGGTGTTGCGAACGCTGTTGTGGCGCGTGTTGTTGGTGGTATTCCGTGCGGGCGTTGGTCGGAGTTCGCAGTGTGGTCTGTTTGGCATCGAGGGGAGTGAGCGGTGTCGGTGGCTCGGGGCGTTGGTCTGTTGTCCGCGGGCGTCGGGGCGCGGGAGATGCGGGGCGTCTCGTGGTGAATAGGTCACCACGAGACGCCCTGGATCGTGGCTTTGCTGATCGGGGTCACCTTGAGCACAACTGTTGTGCTCGATCCGACCCGGATCCTTTGGGCCGAGTGGATCTCTCGCCCGAGGCCAAAGCGGATGACGAGCCAACGCCGCGAGCCACCTCTCCCGCTCACTCCCCTCGGTGCAGACAGACCACGCCGCACACCACGACCCCGGTCGCGCTGAGCACCCCGACGTCAGCACCCAGAGTTGTTGGTGTGGTCGGACTGCAACAAGATTGCGACCTCGCAACACTTCTGCGCAGTCAACCAATTCCGTCCGACCACCCAGCTAGGCTCCGCCTCTATCCAAATACAGCACCCCCGCGCCTGTTTGCACCAAGCCGGGGGCATGACCCAAAGGAGTAACAGCTCCCATGAGTACCCCGCAGCGTACCCACGCTCGCATGCTCGTCGTCGATCGCGAGACCGCCGATGTTCTTCGGCGTGAGACCAAGAAGATGATGGACCTCGGCCACGAGCTGTTTGAGGACTTCCTCCTCTACGGTCCCGAAGCCCAATACATCCTGGCGATGCGCTTCTGCGCAGCAACGGCGCTCATCACCGCCATCGGCTGGGACCCCGACCAGGACGACCCCAACACTGAGTCCTTCGAGGTCCCGTTGACCGACGACCTGATCGAGCAGTTGCGCCACCGTCGCTACGACCTCGCGCGCTGCAACAACGACCGCCTCGACGGCCAACCCATCGACGAGCCGATCGACCCCGGCCTCCTCGCCGAGATCACCACCGACCGCCTCGCCGCCCAAGCCCTCGACCGCCTCTTCGACACCTACACCAAGGCCGCTCGCGCGACCTGAGCACCGATGGCGCGGCGGACAAGGGTCCGTCGCGCCGTCCCAGCCTCAGTGCAACAACCGCTCGAGCTTCGACGCCAGCGCCTCCAGCGCCAACTCCTCCGACGGGTTGAGGATCTGCATCGTCCGTGCCTCCTCGACCAGCCCGACCGCATCGCGCAACCGGTTGGCCGACGCATCCGACGCCTCCGCGTCAGCACTGACCTCGACCACGCGATCAACATGGTGCACAAGCTCCGGGACACCGTCCTTGACACAGGCGACATCGCGCAACCAGAGGCCGACGAGCTGCATCCCGTGGTCGAGCGTGGCCGCGTACGCCCGCCGATGGGCGCGCTTGCCGGTCGTCTCCCCCTCGCGCTTGGCGCGCTTGGCCTCGCGATCAGGCAGCAGGTCGGCGTCGGCGGCGATCTGCTCAGCGACGACGGCGGCAGCGAGGTCGCCGCGGGCACGCGCCAGATCCAACAGCGCGACGTGCGGGCGCTCCGCCAGCGTCGAGTGCAAGGCAGCACGGGCAATGCCCTCGCCGGCCGCCCGCAACGCGGGACCTTCAGCCAGCGCAAGCGCCAGCGCGCGCTCGGCGTCTCCCAAAGCAAGCCGCCCACAGGCATCCGCGGTCAGCGGCGGCACACCATGCTTGGTCTGCAGGCGCGTGCTCAACTCCGCCGACGTCGCCGCCTCGAACCGCACCAACTGGCAGCGCGACAGGATCGTCGCCAGCATGTTGCCCGGCTTGTCGGTAAGCAAGACGAGGTGCGCGAAGGGCGGCGGCTCCTCCAGGGTCTTGAGCATCTTGTTGGCCGCCTGGTCGTTCATCGTGTCGGCGCCCTCGATCACGAAGACGCGCCGCTGGGACTCGAACGGCGTGCGCGATGCGGCGCCGATCACCGGCTCCTCAATGTCGCCGACGAGCATCTCGGCCGCGCCGCTCGGACGGACCCAGGTGAGGTCGGGATGGACGCCCTCGACAGCGCGGCGGCGGGCGTCGACCGGATCGGCCGCGCCCTCGGCCAGGAGTTCGGCTGCGAAGGCGCGAGCGGCCTCGCGCTTGCCGGCCCCGGCGGGGCCGTGGAAGAGGTAGGCGTGCGACGGCGACCCGTCCGGCGGCACCGCCGCGTGCAGCACCGCACGGGCGTGGGGATGGCGATCGACGACCTCGAGCATGCGCGGGCCAGGGTACTGTCACGCGGCGATGGCGCGGAGTGGACGACTGATCGCGGTCGAGGGCATCGACGGCGCGGGCAAGACGACGCTCGCGGAGGGCATCGCGGCGGCGCTTCCGGACGTCATCGTTCTGCGCGAGCCGGGCGGCGCGATCGTGTCGGAGCGGATCCGCGACTTGGTCAAGGACCCGGCGCTGAAGGTCGATCCGCGCGCCGAGGCGCTGCTGTACGCGGCGGCGCGGGCGCAGCTGGTCAGCGAGAAGCTGCTGCCGCTGCTGACTGCGGGGCGCACGGTGATCCTGGATCGCTTCGTGGACTCCTCGCTGGCCTACCAAGGCGCCGGCCGCGGCCTCGGCGTGGAGGAGATCGCCGAGCTCAACCGCTTCGCCACCGCGGGCCTCGCCGCCGACCTGACGCTCTATTTGCGGGTCGATCCCGACGTAGGCGCGGCACGCCGTGGCGGCGAAGATCGGTTGGAGCAGGAGGGCGAGGCGTTCTTCTCCGCGGTCGTCGCGGCCTACGACGCGCTGGCCGCGAAGGAGCGCGATCGCTACGTCGTCCTGGACGGCACCGACCCACCCGACGTGGTCCTCGCAGCCGCGCTGACGGTCCTCAAGCGCCTGCAATAGCCGGTCCGGCGACTACGATCGGCGGGCGACGCCGGGTTCGTTGCGCCCTTCCCCTATGACTCCGCGCTTCGAGGTTCAGTCCTTCGAGCAGGTCCCCGCAGGTCCCGGCACGGTGCTGCTGCGGATCGCTGGTCGCTGGATCGGCCCGTCTCGGGAGCGTCTGCCGATGCCGCTCCTGCTGCTCGACGACGGCCGGCGGACGCATCGCCTGTCTCCGCTGCCTGGTCCGGAGGACGCGGCGCCGCAGGTCGGCCCCGAGGGTCCGGCTTGGCGCGCGGCGTTCAGCGCGCCGGCGGAGGTTGTGGCAAGCGCGCGTGTGGCGTTCGCGTTGCAGGCGGGCCGTGGCCAGATCACGGATCTGCCGCGGCCGACGGGGCGAGGCGGACGGTCGGTGCCGGTCGCGCCGCCGCCCGAGGCCGTGGTCGAGGAGCCGCCCGCCGAGCCCGAGGCCGAGCGCGGTCGGAGCGCGTTGCGGCGGCTGGTGCGCCCGATCGAAGAGCCTCCGCCGTCGACGCTCGACGTCGGCGAGTTGGCGCGGGCGTCCGACGTCGCCGCGCTGCACGCGCGGCTGACCGAGGAGCGCGCGGCGCGCGAGAACGCCGAGCGCCGTGCCGGCGAGGCGCACTCCATCGCCCAGCAGGCCGCCAACGAGGCCCAGCGGATCGCCGAGCTCGCCGCCCGCGCCGAGGCCGCGCGCGTCGGCGCCGTCGACGCGCTGACCGAGGAGCGTGTCCGCTCCAGTGAGCGCGCCGCGGCCGAGGAGGAGCGTGCCCGCGAGCACCGCGAACGCGCGACGCGCGCCGCCGAGCAGGCGCGCCAGGCCGTCGAGGTCGCCCACGAGGCGCGCCGCGCGCTGCAGGAGCGCGAGGACGAGATCGCCGCTGCTCAGGAGGTCGCCGAGCGTGCGAGCCGCGCGGCCCGTGCGGCCGAGGCGCGGCTGGCCGCGGTCGACGAAGCGCGGCAGGTCGCCGAGGCGCGCGCGGCCGAGCTATCGGAGCTGCGCGAGCGCGCCGAGTCGGTCGAGGACGAGCGCTCCCAGGCGCTGTTGAGCGCCGGGACCGCGCAGCGCCGCGCCGAGCAGGCCGAGCAGCGCGTCCGGGCGCTGGAGCAGAAGCTGGCCGAGACCGAGGCGCTTGCCCAGCGCGCCGAGGCTGCGGCACGCCGCGCCGACGACCTCACCACGCGCGTGCGCGAGGAGCGCGCGGCACGGCGGGCCGCCGAGGCCGAGGCGCAGCAGGCCGCGCGCGAGAGCGCCGACGAGTCGGCCCAGCGCGCGGCGCTGCTCTCCTCGGAATTGCGCGAGGCGCGCCGCCGGATCGACGCCGAGGACACCGCGCGTCGCGAGGCCGAGGCGCGCGCGGAGGCGGCGAGCACCGAGCTCGAGGAGCTGCGGGTCGCGGCGACCGCCGCCAGCGAGCGGGCATCGCTGGCCGAGCAAGCGACCGCGGGTCTGGCACGTGTGGAGGCCGAGCTGGCCGAAGCGAAGGCGCGCGGCGAGGAGGCCGGGTCGCTGCGCCGTCGACTGGCTGCGGCGACCGAGGATCGTGAGACCGCCGCCGGCGAGGCAGAGACGCTGCGGGCCCGGCTGGAGGAGACCGAGGCGGCGAGGGCCGAGGAGACGCTGGCCCTGCAGGCCGCGCTGAGCGCCGCCCAAGCGGACGCCGAGGGCGCCCAGCAGGCGCTGCAGGCCGACACCGACGACCTGCGCAACTGGCTCGCCGACGCCGAGCAGCGCGCCGGCCGGGCGGCCGCTGAGGCCGGCGCCGTGCGCGAGCGGCTGGCGGTGGCCGAAGCCGAGGCGGCGGCCGAAGCGGAGACGTTGCGCGCGCGGCTGGAGGAGGCGCAGCGCGCCGCCGCCGATGAGCTCTCGGCGCTGCAGGAACGGCTGGCGGTCGTCGAGGCATCGGGGGAGTCCGAGGCGGCCGGGCTGCGCGAGCGGCTGGCGGCGGTCGAGCGCGTAGCTGAGGAGCGGGTCGTCGAGGTCGAGGGGCGGCTGGCGAGCTTCGAGGAGGAGGCGGCACGCGAGCGTGACCGCCTGCGCCGTGCAGCAGCCGAGGCGGCCGAGGTCGCCGCGTCGGAGACCGAAGGTCTGCGCGCACGGCTGGAGGAGGCTCAGGCATCGGCGACCGCCGAGACCGACGCGCTGCGCGCGCAGCTGCGCGAGACCGACGCGGCGGCAGCCGCCGAGGCCGACGCGCTGCGCCGCCGGCTGGAGGACGCCGAGGCGCAGGCAACCGCCGTCCTGGACGAGCTGCAGGAGGAGTTGGTCGCGGCGCGGGCCGGTGAGGCGGCCGCGCGTGAGGAGGCTGACGCGCAGGAGGGATCCTTCGAGGAGCGCGTGGGCACGGCACGCGCGGCGGCCGCGGCGGAGGCGTCGGCGGCACGCGAGGAGGCCGAGCGCGAGGTCGCAGCGGCGCGCGAGGATGCTGAGCGGCAGGTCGCGGCGGCGCGCGAGGAAGCTGACGAGCGGATGGCCGCTGCGCAGGCGGCCGTCGAGACCGCGACGTCCGCTGAGCAGGAACAGGCCGACCAACGAGTCACGGCAGCGCGCGCCGAAGCCGAGCAGCGAGTGGCCGCGGCGCTGGCAGAGACCGACCGGCAGGTCACGGCGGCCCAAGCCGCCGCCGACGCCGCGACGTCTGCCGCGCGCCAAGAAGCCGACGAGCAGATCGCGGCGGCGCGCGCCGCGGCCGCCGAGGAGATCGCGAGCACTCGACAGCGCATCGCGGCGGCGCAGGCAGAAGCCGCGACCGCGCGCGAAGAGGCCGAGCAGCAGGTCACCGCAGCACAGGCCGAAGCCGCCACGACGCGCCAGGAAGCCGAACACCAGGTTGCAGCGGCGCAGGCGGCCGCCGCCGAGGCGATCGACGACGCACGCGAGCAGGCCCGGCAACGTGTCGCGGCAGCGCAGGCGGAAGCGGCAACGGCCCGCGATGAGGTCGCTCAACAGGTCACCGCAGCACAGGCAGCCGCCGACGAGCAGCTCACAGCAGCGCGCGCCGAGGCAGCACAGCACGTCGCCGCCGCGCAGGCCGAGGCGGCGCAGGCACGTGAGGAGATCGCTCAGCGCGTCGCTGCCGCACAGGCGGCCGCCGACGAGCAGGCCACGGCCGCCCGCGCAGAAGCCGAGCAGCGCGTTGCCGCCGCAGAGGCCGCAGCCGCCACAGCACGCGACGAAGTCGCCCAGCGAATCGCCGCCGCACAGGCAGCGGCCGATGAGCAGGTCACCGCAGCACACACCGAGGCTGAGCAACGCGTCGCCGCCGCAGAGGCCGCGGCCGAGACCTCACACGGGGAAGTCGCCCAGCAGGTCGCCGCAGCGCAAGCGGCTGCCGAAGAGCAGACCGCAGCCGCACACGCGGAGGCAGAGCAGCGCGTCGCCGCCGCACAGGCCGAGGCGGCGCAGGCACGTGAGGAGATCGCAGCGCAGGTCGCCGCGGCGCGCGCCGCCGTCGCCGGCGAGGTCGCGACCGCCCGCGACGAAGCCGAGCGGCGCGTGGCCGCGGCCCGGGCGGCGGCCGAGCAGCATGTCGCAGCGGTCGAGACGGACGCCCGCGTGCGGGTGGCCGAGGCCGAGGATCGCGCCAGCGCGGCCGAAGATGCCCGCGCGCGAGCGGAGGCGGAGACCGAGCAGGCCGTCGGGCGCGCACAAGCCGAGATCGATGAGCGAATCTCTGCGATCGAGGCCGAAGGCGAGGCGCGCGTCGCCGCCGTCCAAGCCGAGGCGCGCGCGGCTCAGGATCACGCCGACGAGCAGGTCACCGCGGCCCGGGCGGCCGTCGAGCGGGCGCGCGCAGAGGCGATCGACGACGCGCGCGCAGAGCTGGAGACAACGCGCGCGCAAGCCGCGGCAGCGATCGCCGAGGCCGAAGCCGTCGCGGCACGTGCACAGGCCAACGCACGCGCCGCACATGACGAGGCGGTCGCCGAAGCCGAAGCCACCGTGGCACGCGCGCAGGCCGACGCACGCGCCGCGCGCGACGAGGCGACCGCCGAGGCCGAGGCGGCAGGCCTCGCGGTCGCGGCCGCCCAGACCGCGGCACGGGCCGACGCCGAGGAGCGCATCGCCGCGACGCGGGCCGAGGGCGAGGCGCGGATCGCCGCGCTCCAGGACGAGCTCGACCGCGAACGCGACGAGGCCGGCGACCGCATCGCGGCCGCCGAGGCCGACGCCGACGCGCGCGTGGCGGCGATCATCGCCGAGCAAGAGCACGAACGCGGTCTGCTCGCCGAGCGCGTCACCGCCGCCCGGTCCGAGGCCGAGGCGCGCCTGGCAGCAGCGCAGGACGCCCTCGCCCGCGGCCGCGAGGTAGCCGCTCAGGAAGTCCAAGCGATCGAGGACGCAGCACAAGCGCGGCTTGCCGAGGTCGAGGCCGAAGCGGCATCACAGGTCGCTGCTGCGCGGGAGCAGGCGTCGGAGGCCGAGGCCCAAGCGGCGAGCCGCATCGCCGCGCTGCGCGAGCAGCTGGAGGCCGCCGAGTCGGGTTCCACTGGGCGCCTCGAAGCACTCGAAGCCGAAGCGGCTACCCGCATCGCAACAGCGCAGGACGAGGCACAGGCGCGCGTCGCCGCCGTCGAGGAGCAGGCGACCGCACGCATCGCAGCCCTCCATGCCCAATCCGCCGAGCAGCTCGAAGCCGTCCGCGCCGAGGCGGGCAGCACTGGTGACGAACAGGTTGAGAGGGCGCGCGCCCAGGCCGCCGCGCAGCTCGAGGCCGCTCGCGCCCAGGCCGAGCACGATCTCCAGGCCGCCCGCGCGAGCTACCAAGCCGAGGCCGATGCGCGGATCGCCGCCGCCGTTGCCGATGCTCGCGCGCAGGCCGACCACGACGCCGAGCAGCGCATCGCGGCCGCCCAGTCCGCCGCCGAGGACCGCGCCCGCGCCACCGAGGGCCGGCTCGTCGCCGCCCAGGCCGAACTTCGCGACGCTGACCGTCGCCTCGCCGAGGCCGACGACGCCGGCACCACGACCGTCGCCCGCATCGCCGAGCTCGAGCGCGCCGCCGACGCGGCAGCCGCCCGCGAAGCCGATCTCACCAATCGTCTCGACGAGATCCAGCGCGCGCTGGCCGAGGGCCGTGAGCGCGAAGCCGAGCTGCGCTCGCGCCTGGCCGGCAGCAGTGACACGCAGGATGATGTCGCCCGGCTCACCGCCCAGCACGACGCCCTGCAGGCGGCGCTCGCCGAGGCCCAGGAGCGCGAGGAGCAACTGCGCGCCGCGGTCGACGCCGCCCACGCGAACGCCGGCGAGCGCGAGGCCGCGCTGCGCGCCGAGCTCGAGGAGCTCCGCAGCGCCGCCGAACGGGCCCAAGCCGCATCGCCCGCAGCCGGACTCGTCATCGATGACGAACTGCTGGCCGCCCTCGGCGAAGATGGCGAGGACCGCACGCTGCTCGCGCCCGAGGTCCGCCGTGAGCGCCTCATCGTGATGGCCTTGCTTTTCATCGCGGTCGTCGCCGGCGTGGCGCTCGTCACCGGCGGCCTCACCGACGTGCTGCATTGAGCGGCGGCGCGTCGGTTAGCCTGTGCCGCCGGATGCGCCGCCGCCTCGTCACCATCGGGATGTGCTGCGCCGCGCTGGCGGCGGTTGCGCCCCTGCCTGCCTCCGCGCAGGCGCCCGGCCAGTCGCGGGCCAGCACCACCGCACCCGGCACCGCGACGTCCAGCACACCGGGCACCGCAACGTCAAGCGCGCCCGCCAGCTCGTCGCTCCCGGCCGGCACCGTCCCGCCGACGGCGAGCACGACGGCGCCACCGACGACGACAGCGCCCGCCACCACCGCGGCGCCGGCATCAAGCACCGTCCCCGCGGGGACCTCCGGCAAGGGCTCCCGTCCGTCATCGGACGACGACACGAAGACGATCGTCCTGCTCGCCGTCATCGGCCTTCTCCTGCTCCTCGCGGCCGCGCTCTGGGGCGCCGCCCGGTGGTGGGCCGCCGAGCCCATGTGGTGGGTCCGGTGGCGTCACGCGACGGCTGAGGCCGGCTGGCGGACGTCCGCCGCCTGGGCCGAGTTCCGTGACTGGGTCCGTCTCGGGCGCTAGCCCGAGCCGCCTACACTGGGTTAACACGGAACGAGCGGGATCGACCCGTCATTCCGTCCGCCCCACGCGCCACCCTGCTCGACCCACCTTCAAGGTTTCGAGCGTGCCGCGGGCCGGCGGCGAGGAAGGAAGCAGAGGCGCATGGACACAGCACCACAGACCGCATTCGCATCGGAGATCCAGCCGGGTCGCGCACTGTCGATCGAGCGGTATTTCACCACCGCGGGCGTCGCCCCGTTTGACACCGTCGACTGGGAGCTGCGCACCGCAGACGTCGGCTCGTTCCGTCAGGACAACGTCGAGTTCCCCAAGACGTGGTCGCAGAACGCCACCAACATCGTCACGCAGAAGTACTTCCGCGGCCAGATCGACTCGCCCGCGCGTGAGCGCTCCGTCAAGCAGATGATCGGCCGCGTCGCCGGCACGATCTCCGACTGGGGCCGCCAGCGCGGCTACTTCGCGACCGCCGAAGACGGCGACGCCTTCCAGGACGAGCTCACCTACATCTTGCTGCACCAGCTCGCGGCGTTCAACTCGCCCGTCTGGTTCAACGTCGGCTTCGAAGAGTCGCCGCAGTGCTCGGCCTGCTTCATCCTCTCGGTCGAGGACACGATGGACTCGATCCTCGACTGGAACACGCGCGAGGGCCGGATCTTCCGCGGCGGTTCCGGGTCGGGCATCAACCTGTCCAACATCCGCGGGTCCATGGAGCCGCTGAGCAAGGGCGGCACCGCGTCCGGCCCCGTCTCCTTCATGCGCGGCGCCGACTCCTGGGCCGGCACGATCAAGTCCGGCGGCAAGACGCGCCGCGCCGCCAAGATGGTGGTGTTGGACGTCGACCACCCCGACATCGTCGAGTTCATCGAGTGCAAGGCCAAGGAAGAGGACAAGGCCGAGGCGCTGCGCAACGCGGGCTTCGACATGTCCATCGACGGCGACGGCTTCAAGTCCATCCAGTACCAGAACGCCAACAACTCGGTTCGCGTGACCGACGCGTTCATGGAAGCCGTCGAGAACGACGCCGAGTGGCAGACGCTGTCGCGCAAGGACCGCAAGCCGATTGGCCCGACGATGCAGGCGCGCGACCTGATGCGCAAGATCGGCGACGCCGCCTGGCGCTGCGCCGACCCGGGCGTGCAGTACGACACCATCATCAACGAGTGGCACACGTGCCCGAACTCGGGGCGCATCAACGCGTCCAACCCGTGCTCGGAGTACATGCACGTCGACGACTCGGCCTGCAACCTCGCGTCGCTGAACCTCATGAAGTTCCGTCGTCCTGACGGCACCTTCGAGGTCGAGAAGTTCGAGAAGGCCGTCGACGTCGTCTTCCTCGCCCAGGAGATCGTCGTCGGGCCGTCGAGCTACCCGACCGAGGAGATCGGCGTCAACGCCCGCGCGTTCCGCCAGCTCGGCCTGGGCTACGCCAACCTCGGCGCCTACCTGATGTCCAACGGCATGCCGTATGACTCGGATGCCGGCCGCGCGACCGCGGCGGCTATCACCGCCCTGATGACCGGCCGCGCCTACCTGCAGTCGGCCAAGGTCGCCGCGGCGATCGGCCCCTACGAGCGCTACGCGGAGAACCGCGAGGCGCACAACTCGGTCATGCGCATGCACCGCGACGCAACGGCGCACATCCCGGTCGGCACCGGCCGCGACGACACCCTGCTGGCCGCGGCCCGCGAGGTCTGGGACGAGGCGGTCGAGGTCGGCGAGACCTACGGCTACCGCAACGCGCAGGCGACGGTGCTCGCACCCACCGGCACGATCTCCTTCCTGATGGACTGCGACACGACGGGCGTCGAGCCCGACTTCTCGCTGGTCAAGCACAAGGAGCTCGTCGGCGGCGGGTCGATGATCATCGTCAACAAGACGGTCGGCCTCGCGCTGCAAACGCTGGGCTACGAGCGCGCGGAGATCGACCAGATCGTCGCGCATATCGACCAGTACGGCACGATCGTCGAGGCGCCCGGCATCAAGGACGAGCACCTCGAGGTCTTCGACGTCGCCGTCGGCTCGCGCGCGATCAGCCACATGGGTCACATCAAGATGATGGGCGCGGTTCAGCCCTTCATCTCGGGTGCGATCTCCAAGACGGTCAACCTCCCCAACACCGCGACCGTCGACGACATCATCGACGCCTACACGCAGGCTTGGCGCCTGGGCATCAAGGCGCTGGCGATCTACCGCGACGGGTCCAAGACCGCGCAGGCGCTGCGCACCGACGCGCAGGAGGAGCAAGCGCTGGTGCCGTCGCTGGACTCGGCTGAGTTCGCGAAGGCGGTCTCCGACGAGGTCGCCAAGCAGCTCGACTCGATCGGCCCGCGGCGCAACAAGATGCCGCGTGAGCGCCAGTCGATCACGCACAAGTTCACCATCGGCGGCCACGAGGGCTACATCACGGCCGGCATGTACGAGGACGGCCAGGTCGGCGAGATCTTCATCACCGACGTCGGCAAGGAGGGCTCGACCCTCCGCGGCATGATGAACTCGTTTGCAACCGCGATCTCGATCGCGCTGCAGTACGGCGTGCCGCTCGAGACGCTCGTCTCGAAGTTCGCCTACATGCGCTTCGAGCCGGAAGGGATCACCCAGAACCCGGAGATCCCGTTCGCGAAGTCGATGCCCGACTACATCATGCGCTGGCTCGCGTCGCGCTTCCTGGACGCCGAGATCCAGGAGGAGCTCGGGATCCTGACGCCGCAAGTGCGGGCCAAGAAGTCGGCCGAGGAGGCCGTGGCCTTCTCGAGCGACACCGCCGGCCCGGCCACGCCCCAGGCGACGCCGTCCAACGGCGGCTCCAAGCCGCCGACCTCGGCGCTGACCGACACCCCGCCGGTCCGCCCCGCCCGCCTGGTCGGCCTCGACCTCGGCCCGGCCTGCAGCCAGTGCGGCGGCATGATGCAGCGCACCGGCTCCTGCTACACCTGCTCGTCCTGCGGCAACAACACCGGCTGCGGCTGAGCCACCGCCAGGTCCAGCCGCTCCGGCGCCGGCCCGCGTCGAAGCTCTGAGGGAAGGGGCGCCCAGTGGGCGCCCCTTCCTCGTTCTGCTGGCGTGTCAGCCCGGCAGCGCGGCGCCCGGCTCGGTGAACGCCGGCGCGACGTACGGCTGGCCCGGCGTCGCGCCGATCGCCAGCAACCGCACCGGCTCGTCCCCCGTCGTGATCTTGCGGCTCACGCCCGGGCCGACGCGCGCGAAGACACCGGGCTCCAGCCGATGCTCGGCGCCGTCGGCATGCAGCGTCGCCGAGCCCGACAGCGCGGTGTAGACCTCTTCCTGACCGTCGGCCAGGTGATCGTGCTCGGGGAAGTGCTCGAAGTGCGGCGGGAAGTTCTCCACCTGCATCCCGAACGACGTCACGCCCAACCCAGCACGCGCCCGGCAGAACCCTCCGCCATTGGGCGAATCGAACTCCTCCACCCGCTTGACGACGACATCAGACATCTGCGACCTCCTGGTCGGATAGTTGGCCTGTCGATGAGTCGACGGACGGGATCGCCCGATTCGACACCCAGCCTGCACTATCGCCTCCGGATGGCGGTGCCGACGTCAGTTAGAGGTTGGTGTTTTAACTTGATTTCCACCAACTCTCGAACTACGCTGCATTCCATGGCGCCCGTCGAAGAACTCGTGCACGATCTGGTCGACCTGCAGGTCGCCCACCGTTCGAGCCGCGGCAAGCCACGGCAGCGCGTCGGCAACGTCGAGGACCGCATGCGCAAGCGCGTCGGTCCAGGCGTGTCGAAGACGACGGCCTCACGCGTTCTCGGCGTGAGCGTCAACACCGTCGACAAGTGGATCGCGCGAGGCAGCATCCGCACCGTGCGAGCAGCTAGCGGAAAGCGGCTCGTCGAACTTACGGGGCTCATTGATCTCGCCACCGCCATGGAAGACCTACGCGAAGCGGGGCACACCACCGGCGTTCTCGCTGCGGCGATCCTGCATCTGCAGCAGCACGACGCTCGATACCGCAGCGACTTCGAAAAGCTGTACGGCGAAAGCCTTGCCGCCGCTGAGCGCGGCGACCTCATCCCCGCAACGATCCCGGACACGTTCGGTCCCGAAGACTGAGGATGGCGAAGTCCGCGGACGAGCCGTTCAACGTCCTCGTCCCGCCTCCAGTCCAGCGTCAGGTCGAAGCCCTGTCCGGCAAGAAAGCCGGCTACCAGAACGTCCGCAGGCTCCTCGGCGTCGACCCCTGCCATACCGACCTAAAGGCCTATCGGCTCAGCGGTCCGTTGGCACCCGTCGTGTGCGGCCTTCACCTCAAGCGGGGTTATCGGCTGGCCTTCACGACTCAGCCTCCTTTAACGCCGAGGGATGATCCTCGGACGCAGGTCGTCGTGCTCTACGTCGGCAAGCGAGAGCCCGGACATCGCACGGAAACTGATGTCTGGGACATCCTGCACGAGCTCTTCGACGTCAAGAACCCACCCACCGGCCATGACAAGCCGCCCTGCTGCCAAAGCGGTTTCCCGGCTGCTGACCCCGAGGTCCTCAACACCTTCCTAAAGGCACTTCGCCGAGTGCAGCGAGGCCGATAGCTCAAGCGACTTGCTGACGACGGCCGGCGCGGCCCTCCCGGTGTGCGGTATACCCGCACGCCAATGCCCTCCGACGTCGAGCTCTACCAGCGCACCTACTCGACCCTGTTGCGGTCGCGGGGTGAGACGAAGTTGAGGATCTTGGAGTCGTCGCATATTGCGATCGAGTCCTCGCTGCATCCGTTCGCGGGCGCTGAGGAGCTGGACCTCGGTGCGTTCCTCTATGCCACGCAGCGGCTGCCGGCCAGCATCTACGCGGGCCGCGTGGTGATCATGGGTCAGGAGGAGGAGCAGTTCGCCGCTGTCGGCCTCCCGCTCGCCGACTGGCCAACCACCGAGGCGCCCGCCCGTCGCCGCCAGTGGCACGAGGGACCCGAGGGCCAGTGGGGCGTCCTGCTCTCGTCGACCTCCGACGTCGACGACCTCGTCCCGACCCTCGTCGCCTACCAGATCGAGTGGAACAAGCTGCGGCGCAAGCTGCGGGCGATCGGCTGGCCGCGGCCGCAGGGTCTGCCGGGCGCGGATGAGTGCGCGCGCGTCCTCGGCGGCTCGGTCGACGACTGGGAGCGCCTCCAAGAAGCCTGGGGCACGGCGTTCGCGCGTCGCCTCGGCGAGGTCGCCGAGACGAACCTGAGCCTCCGCGTCCGCATGCTCGGCGGCTCCCAGGTCTCCTACGCGCGCCTAACCCGCCGCTGGTGGGCGCCCGTCGGCCAGACGATGCGCGACCACGGCATCCGCCGCGACGCCCCGATCTACTTCGTCTCC
This sequence comes from uncultured Conexibacteraceae bacterium, assembly GCA_963836485.1. GTDB lineage: Bacteria > Actinomycetota > Thermoleophilia > Solirubrobacterales > Solirubrobacteraceae > Baekduia. The sequence goes on from CAWIJS010000005.1 coordinate 210,107, forward strand.
TCCAACACCCACTCCTTGGTCAACCTGCTCTCCGGGGACGCCCGAGCGCGCGAGGCCGACCTCGTCGACTGGGTTCAGCGCGCCGGCGCGCGTGACCTCCAGGACGAGCTCGCCGCCTTCCGCGAGGAGCGCACGGCCGGCTCGTGGAACAACTTCCTGTACTTCCTGGCCCGCGAGCAGGCGGTCTCCGAGCCCGGCCCGCAGACGCGCCGCTACGCCGAGGCTGCACGCGGCATCCTGCACCTCAACGCCGAGTCGGGCCTGCGTGTCGCCGCCCAGGTGATGCCCCTTAACAAGCTCGACCCCGCCGCGATCGACGACCGCCTCGGCGACGTCGACGCCGACGCCCTGCAGGCCAGCCGCGCGGTCCTGATCAACATCGACTACCCGCTCGGCCTCGCGGCCTACAACATCCTGCGCGAGATCACCGAGGACCGCGACACGCTGCGCGGCGTCTACGTCCTCGGCAAGGCCGCGACGCTCAACGCCGACGTCGGAGACGTGATGATCTCCAACACGATCTACGACGAGCACTCGGGCACGACCTACTGGCTCGACAACGCCTTCGACTTCGACGCGATCGCGCCCTACCTGCGCTTCGGATCGGGGCTGGACAACCAGCGCGCGGTCACGGTCCGCTCCACGTTCCTGCAGAACCGCAACTACCTCGACCGCTACTACCGCGAGGCCTACACGGTGGTCGAGATGGAGGCCGGGCCCTACTGCGACGCGGTCTATGAGATCGCCGAGCCCGACCGCTACCCCGCCGATCAGCAGGTCAACTTCTCCAAGCTCCCGATCGACTTCGGGATCGTCCACTACGCGTCAGACACGCCCTTTACGCAGGCCCGCACGCTCGGCGCCCGCGGCATGAGCTACTACGGGATGGACTCCACCTACGCGACCTCGATCGCGATCCTGCGCCGGATCTTCGCCCTCGAAGGGGCACTCTCCTGACCGGGCGCGCGGCCGGTCTCCAGAGCCACGCGTCAACGGCCGATAACCTGGGAACAACGTTGCGCGTCCTCCCAGGTCGCTAGCGTCACGTCATGGTCAACGCCGAGCTCCGCACGCTCCACGCCGCAGACGGAACCCCCGTCTGCAACGTGTCGTTCGATCTCTCGGCCCAGCAGCTGCACGCCACGGCGGGTGCCGCCGAGGCGATGCGCCTGCACCGCCACCGCCACCAGGCCCTCAGCACCGACGACGTGCTGGCCCTGCGCGAGCTAACCGGGCTCTCCGACGAGCTGCACATGCTCGCCGATCAGGGCGCCCACGCGACCGTCGTCCTCCCGCTCGCACGCTTCGTCGCGTTGCACGACGCGCTCTCTGAATGGATCGCCGCCGCCGATGAGCGCGGCTGGATGCGCGAGGACGACCAGGAGATCTACCCGCTCGTCGCCGCACTGCTCGACCCCATGGCCTCGCTGCGCGCCGACGCGCTGCACGCCGTGCTGGGCGAGGCCGCCCGCGCGGCCGACGCCGGCGCCTAGCCGGCTCAGCCGGTGTTGCGCAGGCCGAACGCGATTCCGGTCACGGTTCCCAGCAGCGCCTGACGATCGGCGGCAGCGTCTGCCCGCGTGCGCTCCAGCAGCTCCACCTGCAGGTGGGAGAGCGGATCGACCCACGGATCGCGGTGGGCAAGGCGATCCTGCAGGCGCGCGGCGCCGGCGAGCAGCCGATCGCCGCCGGTGATCCCCAGCACCGAGGACTTGACCTTCTCGTGCTCGGCGACGATCTGGGGCCAGAAGTGCGCGCGCAGCGCGGGATCCACCAGCCGTAGGTAGCGCTCGGCGACGCCGAGGTCGGTCTTGAACAGGGCCATCTCCAGCGTGGAGATGAGCGTGGCGAAGAACGGCCATCGCGCGGCCATCGCGCGGTAGCGCTCCAGGTCGCCCTCGGCCAGCGCGGTGCCCGCCCCGTACCAGGAGGGCAGCAGGATCCGGTTCTGCGTCCACGCGAAGACCCACGGGATCGCGCGCAGCGACTGGATCGTGCCGTCGCTGCCGCGCGACGGCGGCCGCGAGCCGATGTTGAGATCGGCCAGCGCCTCGACCGGCGTAATCTGAAAGAAGAACCGGGCGAAGTCCGGGTCCTCGTAGACCAGCGCGCGATAGGTCTCGCGCGAGCGGCGCGCGAGGCGGTCGACGTCGGCCCGCCAGTCCTCCGGCGCCGCCGCCCGCGCGACGTTGGAGGCCAGCAGCACCGCGCTCAGCGTCTGCTCCAACGAGCGCTCGGCCAGCTCCGGATGGCCGTAGCGGGAGCTGATCGTCTCGCCCTGCTCGGTGATCCGGATGCGCCCGTGCAGCGAGCCGGTCGGCTGCGCGACGATCGCGCGGTAGGTCGGGCCGCCGCCGCGCGAGGTCGAGCCGCCGCGGCCGTGGAAGAGCTCCAGCTCGATGCCGGCCTCGGCGGCCTGGCGGGCGAGATCGAGCTGCGCGCCGCGCAGCGCCCATTGACTCGCGAAGAAGGACCCGTCCTTGCCGGAGTCCGAGTACCCCAACATGATGACTTGCCGGTCGCCTTGGGCGCGCAGCAGCTCGCGATACGGGGCCGACCCATACAACTTGGCCATCGTCTGCGGCGCGCGGTCGAGGTCGTCAAGCGTCTCGAAGAGCGGGACGAAGCGCAGGTCCAGCACCGCGCCCGCGCGCTGCGCCAGCCAGCGCGCGCCCAGAACGTGGGAGGGCTGCTCGGTCATCGACACGATGAGGCAGCGGACGACCTCCGGGCCGTAGGCCTCCGACGCCAGCGCAGCCGCGTCGAGCGCGGCGACCAGCTCACCAGCCGTGCCGGCCGGCCGGCGCCGCAGGCCGACGTCCCCCGTCGCGATCGCGTCGCCGAGCAGCGCCTGGCGCTCCTGTTCCGGCGCGTTGGCGTACCCCGGCAGCAGCGCGCTGACCGCCGCGTCGATGACCGTCGCGTTCTGGCGCAGGTCCAATCCGGCGAGGTGGAAGCCGAAGGTGTCGACTTGGCGCAGCAGCCGCCGCAGCGATCCGTAGGCGACGTGCGCGGAGCCGAGGCTGTCGGCGATCAGCTCGAGGTCGGCGCGCAACTGCGCGGGGCTCTCGTAGCCTGCCTGCCCGCCGCCCGCCTCGAGCATGTTGATCAACCTGCGCTCGATGAACCCCAACTTGGTTCGCAGCGGCTCCCACACGTGATGCGGTCGGCGCAGCACCCGCGCGTCGGGCAGCTCCTGCGCATCGCGCTCAAGCGAGGCGGTCAGCGCCTCGCTCACCGTTACCCGCCGCTCGGAGTGCGAGAAGCGCCGGGCCAACCGCGCGACACGCTCGCGCAGCATCCGGATCGCGGCGCGCCGATGCAGCTCGATCGTCCGGGTGACCGTCGCGGCGCCGACCTCCGGATGGCCGTCCATGTCGCCGCCCGGCCACGACGCGAACTCCAACACGGGCGTGGCGGGCAACGGCCCGAGATCGCGCTCGAGCTCGTCGAGGACGGTGGGCACCGTGTCATAGAGGACCGACTCGAAGACGTAGAGCGTGCGGCGCACCTCGTCCTCGACGTGAGGCCGCGCGCGGCGGACCTCGTCGGTCTGCCACCAGATCGTCAGGACCTCGCGCAGCTCGGCCAGCAGCGCGCGGCGGCGGGAGCGGCCGGTCCGCGCGTCCTCGAGGCGATCCAGCAGCTCGGTGATCGCCCATTGGTGATCGAGCACCGAGCGCCGCGACGCCTCGGTCGGGTGGGCGGTGAGGACCAGTTCGACGTGGAGGTCGGCGAGCGCGGCGACCGGATCGACCGCGTGCTCGGCCAGCAGCTCGGCGGTCTGCGCCAGCGACTCGCGCTGCACCGTGCCCTGAGCGTCATAGGTCCGGCGGCGGCGCAACCGCTCGCGCTCCTCGGCGATGTTGGCGACCTGCAGCTGCAGCGAGCACGCGCGGATAATCGGCTCCAGCCCGTCTTCAGGCAGCGCGTGCAGACGGGCGAGCAGCACCTCGGCCGCACCCTCCTCGCTCTTGCGCACGCGCGCGGCGGTCGCATGCAGCCACGTCACGGTGTCGGCGAAGTCGGCGCCGCACTGCTCGGTGAGCACGTCGCGGACCACTGCTTCGAGCAGCTCGAGGTCAGAGGTGTCCATGTCGCGCCCACGCTAGTGGCGTGCGGCGGCCGTGGACATGGACCGGCGGGCAGAATGCATCAGCATGGATCTGCGACAGCTCGAGTACTTCGCCGCGGTCGCCCGCCATCGGCACTTCCGGCGCGCGGCGGAGTCGCTGTACGTCACGCAGTCGGCGGTCTCCCAGGCGGTTCGGCGGCTGGAGGCCGAGCTGGGGCTGGAGCTGCTGCGCCGGACATCGCACGGCGTGGAGATCACCCCGGCCGGCGAGGAGCTGCTCGGCCGCGCGGAGGCGATCCTGGCCGACGTCGCGGGCGCGCGGGCGGCGATGGACGAGCACGCAGGAACGCTGCGCGGCGGCGTCCGAGCAGCCGCCACGACGGGCGACGCGCTGCGGCTGGCGCCCGCGTTGGCACGCTTCGGGCGCGAGCATCCGGGTGTCCGGATCGCCCTGCGCCAAGGCGGCCCGAGCGAGGTGGTGGACTTGGTGGCCAACGGCGCGGTCGACCTCGCGGTGGCGGCGCTGCCGGAGGCAACGGCGCTGCCGGAAGACGTCGAGGCGCTGGCGCTCGCGGCCGAGCCGCTGGTCCTCCTGGTCGCCCCCGACGACGTCCTCGCCGGCACGTCGGGCGTCAAGCTCTGGGACGTCCGCGATCGCCCGTTCGTGCTCGCCGAGCCGGGCACCGCGCTGCGCGGCTCGGCGCTGGCGGCGTGTGGCGCCGAGGGCTTCGGGCCGGTCCCGCTCTTCGAGGTCGGCGAGCCGACCGCGGTGCGCTTTCTCGTCGGCGCCGGTCTGGGCGTCTCGCTGGTCCCGGCGTCCTGGCTGGCGCTCGACGGCCCGGAGGTCGGGATGGCCACCGTCGCCGGCGCGACCGCGGTGCACGCGGTCGCGCTGCTGACCCGGCGGGCGACGCCGACGCCGATCGCCCGGCTGCTGGCCGAGCACCTGCGGGCGACGCTCGGCTAGAGCACCTCGGCCAGCTCTTGCTCCAGCCGCCGGCGCGGTCGCGAGCCGATCAGCTGCAGGATCGGCTCGCCGTTGCGAAAGAGCAGGAAGGTCGGCATCGAGAGCACGCCGTACTTGGCGGCGATCGCCTGGTTGGCCTCGACGTCGAGGCCGACGACGCGCAGGTCGTCACGCTCGGTCGCGAGCGCGTCGAGAATCGGGTGCATCGCGCGGCACGGACCGCACCAGGCGGCCCAGAAGTCGACGAGGACGGGGACGTCGGACTCGAGCACGTCGGCGGCGAACGAGTCGTCGGTGGCCTGGGGGAAGGAGGCGGTGGTCATGGCCTTCAGTGTGCGGCGCGGAGGCTCGCCGGTCGACGCCAATCGGCGATCGGCGCGAGTAGCAACGCTGCACGCGGCAGAATGCAGGGCAGTGGCCGAGCTTCCAACAGGCAGCGAGTTCGCCGGCTGTCGCATCGAGGGGGTCCTCGGCCGCGGCGGGATGGGCGTCATCTACCGGGCGACCGAGCTGCGGCTCGGGCGGCCGGTCGCGCTCAAGCTGATCGCCACCGAGCAGGCCTCGGACCCCGATGTGCGCGAGCGCTTCGAGCGCGAGGCGCGGATGACGGCGTCGATCGAGCACCCAAACGTGGTCCCGGTCTACGCGGCGGGTGAGGAGGACGGCCATCTCTACCTCGTCATGCGCTTCGTGCCGGGGACCGACCTCCATCACGTCTTGCGCGAGGAAGGACGGCTGGCGCCAGCTCGCGCCGCGTCGATCGTCGCGCAGGTCGCCGACGCGCTCGACGCCGCGCACGCCGCGGGCCTCGTGCACCGCGACGTCAAGCCGGCCAACATCCTCATTAACAACGATCACGCGTATCTGAGCGACTTCGGCATCACGCGCGTGCAGGCGTCCGACACGCGGATCACCGACAGCGGCAACTGGATCGGGACCGTGGACTTCATGGCGCCCGAGCACCTGCGCGGGGAGCCGACCGACGCGCGCGCCGACGTGTACGCCTTGGGCTGCGTCCTGTTCACGGCGCTGACCGGTACGCCGCCGTTCCGGCGTGACACGGTGCCGGTGACGATCACCGCGCACCTGCACGATCCGCCGCCGCGGCCGTCGGAGACCGTCGGCGTGCCCGCGGCGTTCGACGCCGTGATCGCGCGGGCGCTGGCCAAGGAGCCGGCCGACCGCTATCCGTCAGCGGGCGATCTCGGCCGCGCGGCGCGCGCGGCGGCCGCGGGCGAATGGGTGTCCACGGCGCGCGGCTCGGTGGCCACCGGCGCGGCGACGCCCGAGGAGGCCGAGCCGACGCGGATCGCGCCGGCGCCGGGCGCCACCGCGGTCATGGCCCCCGCGACGGCGACGGCGGCGACGGCGCACGCGGGCGTGAGCAACGGCGCGGGCGGGGCACCACCATCGCTCCCACGCGACCACCGCCGCCCCGCCGCGGTGAAGGTCCAGCGCGGCCGCGGGCGCAAGCTCGCGCTGGCGGCGACCGTCGCGGTCTTGGCGATCCCGACGGTGCTGGTCGTCCGCTGGGTCGCCGGTGCCGGCGGCACCGCGACGGGCCCGCTGAGCGCCGGCGAGGTGCGCGACGCAGCGCAATCGTTTGCCGACGCCTACAGCAACGAGGACGACGCGGCGCTGCGGCGCACGCTGACGCCCGCGGTCCGGCGTTGGGGCGCCAGCGGCGCGGCGCAGCGCGGTCGCCCGGCGGTCGTCGGCGAGTACCACCGCCAGTTCGCCACGAGCAAGATCCAGCACTACGCGCTCGACAACCTGAAGGTCTCGGGCGGCACGGCCGGCCGCGCCGAGGGCCGCTACACCGTGACGCGCGACGGCGCACCGCCGATCACCGGCCGGATCGTCTTCGGCGTCATCCGCCGCGATGGCAAGGCGGCGATCGACCTGATCGCGACCGAGCCGCGGGCTTAACAGCGGCGCGCGAGCTGCACGACCACCGTCGACCCCGGGTCGACGTGGGCGCCGGCGCTCGGATCGGTCGCACAGACCTCGGGCTTGCCGCCGAGCAGCTCGTCGAAGAAGCCGCCGTTGGTGGTCTGCAGATCGCCTTCGAGATGGGCGTCGGCCAGCGCGGACTTGGCGTCGTCGGCGCTGAGACCGACGAGATCCGGGACCACAACGTCGACCACGCGCCGGACACGCACAGCGGTCAGCGCCGGGCGAGCGCGGCCGGCGCTGGCGAGGACGTCGACGACGTTGACGCCGGGCTCGACGCTGATCTGCGCGCTCCAGGAGCCGCCGCTCACCTGCGCGCGCTCGCCGCGCACGGTCACCTTGGCGGTCGACGGCATCACGGTCCCGCGCACTTCCACGTTCGCCGTCCGCACCGTCCCGAGGTCCTGTGGCGCGGTGACCTGCAGGCGCACGGGCGCAACCGGCTTGGCCGGCTTGTCGCCACCACAGGCGCCGAGCAGGAGGGCGCACGCTGCGCCGGTGAGGAGGGAGAGCCGCATGCGTCGAGGTCGCCGGTGCAGCGCACCGAACCCCATCAGTATGCGACAGCGCCCGCCCCGTCGTTAACTCCCGAAGCCCCCTGCTGGCACAGAGGGCTTCGGATGAGGAAGGTCAAACATGAGCGGAGGAGGAGGGTGCTGCACGCTCACTCCAGTAGTCGGCACCCGCCCCTGCGGACTTGAGATGGCCAGGCACGGCATGGCCGGCCGGCCGGCGGGTCAGTCTGCCGTGCCGTTGGGCGCCGGCACGAGCCGGACCGTCCGGCGACCGCCGGCCAGCGCGCGCTGCCAGGGACCAACACCATCGAGATCCTGGCCCGCGTCGAGCAGCAGCGCCGCAAGCGTCAGCGCCTCGTCGCGCGGCTGCGGCGGCGAGGCGTAGGCGCGGTCATGGCGACCCGTCAGCCCCGGGCTGAAGCGATCGTCGACCTCAACCATGAACGACGGGCCGAGCGTCAGGGAGAGCTGGTCGGGAGCGGACACCGCGCGCAAGCGTCGCAGGTGCGCGACGCTTGCGCCACGGTGGCCACGCGCGCTACGTGCCGCAGGCCGGCCAGGGCGTGGTGCCCTGCGCCGCCAGCAGCGCCGCGGCGCGCCGGTCCTGCTCGGCCTCGGGCGCAGCGGCGGGGTCACCGCTGCCGCCCATCGCCCGCCACGTCGCGCGGGTGAACTGGTACTTGCCGCGGTACTGCCCATCGGCGGAGATCGCCGTCGGATCGCCGCCGGACTCGCACCGGGCGATCCGGTCCAGCGTCGCGGAGCCCGATCCGACCGCGGAGGCGACCGCCTCCGGCCCGGCGCTGCTCGCAGCCGACGTCGCCGTCCCGGACGGCAGCTTCAGCGCGCCCGCCGTCTGCGGGCCGACGATCCCGTCGACCGTCAGGCCATGCTCGCGCTGAAACGACCGCACGGCACGCGCGGTCGCCGCCGAGAAGCGGCCGGTCTGCTTGATGCCCAGCGCAGCCTGCAGCGCGGAGACGGCGTCGCCGGACGACCCGGTGCTCAGCATGCTCGGGGCCGGCGCCTGCGCGCTGGTCTGCGCCAGGGCCAGCGGGCCACCGAGCGCCAGCAGCGCGCCGAGCAGCGCGACGGAGGTCCCGCCGCCACGGCGGCGTCGCCGTCGACGGACCGCTGCGAGGTGTTGCGCCACGGCGATCCGGCGCGCCCGCGAGCGCTCCAGGGACGCCTGGCAGGCGCGTTCGAAGTCGTAGATCACGAAGGGTGCTTCCTTTGCTCTTCATGCCTACGGGGTTAGCTGACGGGCTCGCGCTATAGAGCTGCGCTACGCCACAGAGGTGGCGATTCGCCCCGGGACCGCTCACGCGGATCCAGTTGGGTCCCCCGCTCCCGGCGACACGGCGCCACCGGGACTCGGCTGGTGTACAGCCGTGAAGGGAAGCACATCGGCACGACACATGCTGGGTGACAGAACGTTCGGGACCGAGCCGTCGACGAGCCGCGCCGTCCTGGTTCGTACACTGCGCCCCAGCGCATGCCACCAGAGCCAGAAGCACCCCGCCGCAGGGATGACCGCCAGCCGACGCCATGGCGGGTCGAGGGCGGACCGACCGAGAAGAAGCAGGGCCCGATGGGCATGCCGCGCCCTCCCGGAGGCCGCCGCTTCCTCTACTTCGTCGTCGCGGTGCTGGCGTTGAACGTCCTGTTCGGCCTCTTCGTGCCGAGCCAGCCGAACCGGATCTCGGTGCCGTACACGCAGTTCCTCACCGAGGTCGACAAGAACAACGTCCGCGAGGTCACCTCCAAGGGCGATGACATCCAGGGCGTCTTCAAGGTCAAGGTCGACCCGCAGGACTCCAAGCACGAGTCCGAGACCAAGTTCAAGACCTTCCGGCCGGCCTTCGCGCCGTCCAACGAGACGCTGCTCGCCCAGCTGCAGGCCAAGGGCGTCATCGTCAACGCCAAGCCACTGGACAACGGCCGCTCGCTGTGGGCCGACATCCTGCTCTTCTTCGGCCCGACGCTGCTGATCGTCGGCCTCTTCGTCGTCATCGCCCGCCGCGCCGGTGGCGGCGCCGCCGGTCTCTCGGGCCTCGGCCGCTCGCGGGCCAAGCGCTATGACTCGGCTGAGACGTCGCGCACGACGTTCGCCGACGTCGCCGGCATCGACGAGGCCGAGGACGAACTCGAAGAGGTCGTCGACTTCCTCAAGAACCCCGACAAGTACCGCTCGCTCGGGGCGATGATCCCCAAGGGTGTCCTGCTCTCGGGCCAGCCCGGCACGGGCAAGACGCTGCTGGCCCGCGCGGTCGCCGGCGAGGCCGACGTGCCGTTCTTCTCGATCTCGGCTTCTGAGTTCATCGAGATGGTCGTCGGCGTCGGCGCCTCTCGTGTCCGCGATCTCTTTACGCAGGCTAAGGCCGCTGCGCCGTCGATCATCTTCATCGACGAGCTCGACGCGATCGGCCGCCAGCGCGGCGGCGGCGCGTCGCTCGGCGGCCACGACGAGCGCGAGCAGACGCTCAACCAGATCCTCACCGAGATGGATGGCTTCACGGGCTCCGAAGGCGTCATCGTCCTGGCCTCGACCAACCGACCTGATGTCCTTGATGCAGCGCTGCTGCGGCCGGGCCGCTTCGACCGCCGCGTGACCGTCAACCCGCCCGACGTCGAGGGCCGCGAGAAGATCCTCGAGGTCCACACGCGCTCGGTCCCGCTGGCCGACGACGTCGACCTCAAGGGCCTGGCCGCGACGACCCCCGGGATGGTCGGCGCCGACCTGCGCAACCTCGTCAACGAGGCGGCGCTCGGCGCTGCCAAGTCGGGGCACAAGTCGGTCGAGTCCGCCGACTTCTACAACGCCTTCGAGAAGATCGTCCTCGGCACCGAGCGGCGCATCACGCTCAGCCACGAGGAGCGCGAGCGCACCGCCTACCACGAGGGTGGCCACGCGCTGCTGGGCATGCTGGAGCCGGGCGCCGACCCGGTCCGCAAGGTCTCGATCGTCCCGCGCGGCCGCGCGCTCGGCGTCACCTTCCAGTCGCCCGAGAGCGATCGCTACGGCTACGACACCGCCTACCTGCTGGGCCGGATCGTCGGCGCGCTGGGCGGCCGTGCGGCCGAGGAGATCGTGTACGGGTCGGTCACCACCGGCGCCGAGTCCGACCTTCAGCAGGTCACCCAGATCGCGCGCTCGATGGTCGGGCGCTGGGGCATGTCGGACGCGATCGGCCTGGTCACCGTCATCTCTGATGAGCCGCAGTACCCCGGGACAGATCCGGCCTCCGAAGAGACGCGCGAGCTCATCGATCGCGAGGTCCGGCGGATCGTCGAGGAGTGCTACGTGCGCGCCGTCGACCAGCTGCGCGAGAACCGCGAGCGCCTCGACGGACTGGCCGCCAAGCTGCTGGAGCGCGAGACGCTCGACCAGGATGCGGCCTATGAGGCGGCCGGCTACGAGCGCGGCAGCGCGCCGGGCGACCGGCCGCCGCACGGGATGCTCAAGGAGCCGTCGGTGCGGTCCGCACCGGCGCTCGACGCGGCACCGAGCGACAGCACCACCTAGCTCCGCGCAACTTCCGCGCACCCCGGGCCGTTCTCCTCACACGGCCCCGGAGCGAGAGAGTCCTCCCAGATGAGCAGCTCCGGGGCCGTCTTCTCCCATGTCCCGACACGCCCTTCCAGGGGCGGCGCTGGTCGCTGCCCTCCTGCTCTGCGTCGCCTGTGCGGCGCCGGCCGCCCAGGCTTCTTCCCGCGCGCCGATGTACTTCGATGCCGGCACGGCCGCCGTGCACGACGACACACGCGACGCCACGCTGGCGCGCCTCGACGTCCTCGGCGTGCGCGCGCTGCGCCTGACGCTCGTCTGGGCCGCCGTCGCGCCGGACGCCGGCAGCGCCGTGCGCCCGGCCTTCGACGCCACCGATCCCAATGCCTATAACTGGGGTGGCTACGGGCGCCTCGTCGATGCTGCGCACGCACGCGGCTGGCGCGTGCTCATCACCTTCAGCGCCCCGGTGCCTAAGTGGGCGACCGCGGCGCACACCGACCAGGTCACCCGCCCCAGTGCTCCGGAGTTCGGCGCCTTCGCAACCGCCGCCGGGCGCCACTTCGGCGATGCCGTCGACGCCTGGGGCATGTGGAACGAGCCCAACCACCCGCGCTTCCTCAAGCCGCAGTACGTCAAGGGCAAGCCGGCGGCGCCCGCGCTCTATCGCGGGTTGCACCTTGCCGCGGTGCGTGGCTTGGAGGCCGCGGGCCAGACCGAGGACACCATGTTGGGCGGCGAGACCGCGCCGGGTGGCGACCGCAAGCGATCCGTCCCGCCGCTGCAGTTCCTGCGCGGCGTGTATTGCGCGGGCTGCGCGAAGCTGCGCATCGACGGCTGGGCGCATCACCCCTACGCCAACCGGCGTGGCCCGTTCTACGTCCCGCCCGATCGCGACAACGTGACCGTCGGCGTCATGGGACGCCTGGAGACGGCGCTGACCCGCGCAGCCCATCGCAAGCTGCCGGTCTGGGTGACCGAGTTCGGCGTGCAGAGCACGCCCGACACGACGCTCGGCGTCCCGCTCGCCCAGCAGGCCGAGTACCGCTCGATCTCCGAGCGCATCCTGCGCGCCGATCCGCGGATCGCGGCGACCGCCCAGTACCTGCTCACCGATGACACGGCGCTCAGTGGCTTTCAGTCCGGGCTGATGACGGCGACCGGTCATGCCAAGCCGAGCTTCGACGAGTTCCGCATGCCCTTGACCGTCCGGCGCAGCGGTGCGATGGCGCTGCTGTGGGGTCTCGTCCGGCCGGCGACTGGCGCGACGCATGTCGAGCTCCTCGCCCGGGATCGCAGCACCGCGCACTCCACGGCCGTCGCGACCCGCCCAACCGACGCCAGCGGCACCTGGACCGCGCGGTTGCCGTGGCGCGCCGGGCGGACCTGGCGCGTTCGTTGGACGGCCCCCAGCGGAGCCATCTACGTGGGGCCGCCGGTTCGGGTGTACGGATAACCGCAGCGCAGGACACCGGCCCGCCCCCACGAAGTGAGACATCCGATTCGGTTGGATGAGCGTAACCCCACGTGCAGAAGCACGGTCCCGGGGTACACCTCCCAACTGCATCGACATGCCCACCCAAATTCCGACCATGTACGCCACCGAAGTCCGCCACCATCTGATGCTCCTCGGTGAGGAGCGCGTGCTCGCGCACGAGGCCGGGCTGGATCACGATCGCGCGTACATGGCCGACCTCGAGGACGAGATCGCCACTTACCGGTCGGCCTACATGGGCGCCGTCGTCACCGAGATCGCGATGCTGCGCGCGCGGCTCGACGGGCCTAATCAAGGTTAGGCAAACCTCCTCCAACGGTAAGGCTCCTGGTATGAGAGCCGTGCCAGAATCCGGTGGCGTGCGTGGGTCAGCCCTTATCGCGGTCGCGGCGCTGTCCTTGGCCGCCGGCAGCCCCACCGCCTCCGCGGCGGATGCTCCGGTCTGCGCCGGCGCCGACCAGACGCCGGCAACGCTGACGGTCACCCAGACGCGCAGCGCGATCACCTGCCTGCTCAACGCCGCCCGCGACCCCGGCGCGTCGCTGCGTCCCGACGCCCGGCTCGCCCGCGCCGCTCAGCGCTTCGCCCGCGCGCTCGACCCCGCCAAGCCGCTGACCCATGACGGCCACGGCGGGACGTCGCCGCTGGAGCGCATCGCCGCGGTCGGCTATCCGCGGGGTGGCCCCTTCTCGGCGGCCGAGACGCTCGGGCGCTCCAATGGGTCGCTCGCAACCCCGGCGCGGCGAGTCAAGAACTGGCTGGCGTCAGCGAGCACGCGGCGGCTGCTGACCAGCACGCGCTACCGCGACGTCGGCATCGGCGTGGTGACGCGTGGCGCCGTGACGACGTTCGTCGTCGAGGTGGCGGCGCGCCGCGGCGCCGCCCACGTCACGTCGCTGGGCTGACCGCGGGCGCCGAGGCGCGCAGCGCCAGCGCGAGCTCGAAGCGCGCGTCGGGATCGTCGAGACGCTCACCGAACAGCTCGCGCAGCTGGGCCATCCGATAGCGGACGGTCTGCGGATGCACGTGCAGGCGCTCGGCGACGCGTGAGACCTGGCCGGGCTCGTCGAGCCACGCGCGCAGCGTCTCGACGAGCTTGTCGCGTGCGCCGGCGCGGAGGTCGTGCAGCGGCGCGAGCGCGCGGGCGGCGAGGTCGGCAGCGAGCGCCCCGTCGCCGTGCAGCAGCAACGCCGGCAGGTGCTCGTCGCTGAGCAGCGGGCTGGCGGGTGGCAGGAGATCGAGCTCCTGGAGGCCGAAGGCCGCCTGCGCGCGGGCCAGCGAGCCGGCGGCGCGCTCCAGCGCGACGGTCGGGCCGAGCGCGGCGGGGGTCCCGCCCAGGGCAGCGGTCAACTCGGCGTGGCGGCCGGGTGCGCCCGGGTCGGGGACGAAGGCGAGCGTCAGCTCGTGGTCGGCGGCGGCGATCGTCTCGCCGCCCAAGCGTGAGGCGAGACGATCGGCGTCGGGCGTGCGGACGACGAGGCCGGCGACGGTCGCGGGCCGCGGCCAGATGGCGAGCTGCGCGAGATCGCGGACCTCCTCGGCGCCGGCGTCGTCGCGTGCCAGCAGGCGGACGAGCGCGCGGCGGCGGCGCTGGCGCTCGGCCAGGGTCGCCGACTGCTCAGCGGCGTAGCCCTCGACCGACTCGGCCGAGATCCGGTCGATGTAGGAGAAGATCGCGCTCGCCAGGCGGTAGAGCGTCTCGGGATCGAAGCCCGCGGCCTGGCCGGCGGCGACACAGCGCTCCCACGCGAGCCGCGCGCCAAGGCGGTAGGCGCTCAGCAACGCGTCCAGCGAGCGACCGGCCCGCATCTCGCCGCGACCGAGCGCGACGTAGATCGCGCGGAAGCCGGGATCCTCGTCGGCGGTCGGGTCGATGACCGTCTCGACGAAGCGCCCCAGCGCCTGCTCGACGCCCGCGCGCAGGCCACGCCCGAACGGCCCCTCGAGCGGGCGCGCGTACTCGGGGACCTCGCGGCCGATCGCGGCGATCATCTCCTCGGCGAGACCGGGGAGGATCGGACGCAGCGCGTCGCCGAGCGCCGAGGGAAGGGGCTGGTCCATTTAGCACGAGGCTACAGATCTGGGTGCGAAATCATCCGTCGCAGCGGATTTTGGACACCAAATGCGCGTAGTTCGAAACACCTTCGTGCCACAACGGCAACGCCGTAGGACATCTAAGTCCAACGCGCTAAGATCATCGAGACCGTTGCAGAAGCAACGACTCGCGGACCAAAGGATCTCAGCGCCCAATGACCTCTCTCCTCCTCATCCCGCTCGACGACACCGTCGTCTTCCCGACCATGGACGTGACGCTGCCGGTGGACACCGGTGACGACGATCGCGTCCTCCTCGTCCCGCGCCACGAGGGCGAGTACGCCTCCGTCGGCACCATCGCCAAGGTCGCCCAGCGGGTCCGCCTGCCCGGTGGCGGCCATGGCGCGATGCTCGAGGGCATCTCGCGTGGCATCGCCGGCGCGGCGCACACCGATCACGCCGGACGTTTGCGCGTCGAGGTCGAAGAGCGCGTCGACGACGTGCCCGTCGACGGTCGCACGCGCGAGGTCGAGCGCGAGTACCGCGCCACCGTCGAGGAGATCCTCGAGCTGCGTGGCGACGACGGCCGCATCGCGTCCTGGGTCCGCGCCATCACCGAGCCCGGCGCGCTGGCCGACACCTCCGGCTACGCCCCGGACCTGACCTTCGAGCAGAAGGTCGAGCTGCTGGAGACCGTCGACGTGACGGCCCGGCTGGAGCTGGCGCTGAGCCGCCAGCGCGAGCGCCTGGCCGAGCTGCAGGTGCGCCGCAAGATCCGCGAGGACGTCGAGTCCGGCGCGGCCAAGCAGCAGCGCGAGTACGTCCTGCGCAAGCAGATGGAGTCGATCCGCCGCGAGCTCGGCGAAGACGACGCAACCGTCGGCGAGGACTACCGCACCAAGATCGCTGAAGCCGGCATGCCCGACGAGGTGCGCGAGCAGGCCGAGCGCGAGCTCGCCCGCCTGGAGCGCTCCGGCGAGCAGTCGGGCGAGGCGCAGACGATCCGCACGTACCTCGATTGGCTCGTGTCGGTGCCGTGGAGCGCGCGCTCCGAGGACCAGCTCGACCCCACGCACACGCGTGAGGTGCTGGATGCCGACCACGCCGGTCTGGACGACGTCAAGGACCGCATCGTCGAGTACGTCGCGGTCAAGAAGCTGCGCGAGGAGCGGGGCATCACGGGTAACATCGCCGGAAGAGACGAGCCTGCGAGTCGCGGACGGCGAAACGCCAATTCCGGCGCGATCCTGACCCTGATCGGCCCGCCCGGCACCGGCAAGACCTCGATCGGCGAGTCGATCGCCCGCGCCATGGGCCGCGAGTTCGTGCGCATGTCGCTCGGCGGCGTCCGCGACGAGGCCGAGATCCGCGGCCACCGCCGCACCTACATCGGCGCGCTCCCGGGCCGTCTCGTGCGCGCGCTCAGGGACGCCGGAACCATGAACCCGGTGATTCTGCTCGACGAGGTCGACAAGGTCGGCGCCGACTGGCGCGGCGATCCGTCGGCAGCGTTGTTGGAGGTCTTGGACCCGGCGCAGAACTCCACGTTCCGCGACCACTACCTCGACGTCGAGCTCGACCTCTCAGAGGTCGTGTTCATCGCCACGGCCAACCAGGCCGAGACGATCCCCGGGCCGCTGCTGGACCGCATGGAGGTCATCCGCTTCGACGGCTACACCGTCGACGAGAAGGTCGCCATCGGCCGCGACTACCTGTTCCCGCGCCAGCGGGAGCGCAACGGGCTGCGCGAGGACGAGGTGACCGTCGAGGACGGGATCCTGCGCACGGTCGTCTCCGAGTACACGCGGGAGGCCGGCGTCCGCCAGCTTGAGCGTGAGCTCGGCAAGGTGCTGCGCAAGACGGCGGTCCGAATCGCCACAGACGAGAGCATCGGGGTGGGTGGGACCGTCTCTGTCGACCTCGACGCCGTCCGCGACGCCCTCGGGCGCCAGAAGGTGTTCCACGAGGCTGCCCAGCGCACCGCCGTCCCCGGCGTGGCGACGGGCCTCAGCGTCACGGGCACCGGCGGCGACGTCCTGTTCATCGAGGCCAATGCGACGAAGAGCTCGAAGCCGGGCCTGCAGCTCACCGGGCAGCTGGGCGACGTCATGAAGGAGTCCGCGCGGATCGCGCTGACCTTCGTGCGCGCCCACGCCGAGGAGCTCGGGATCGACCCCGACATCTTCGAGCAGCGTGAGTTCCACGTGCACGTGCCCGCGGGCGCGATCCCGAAGGACGGGCCGAGCGCCGGCATCACGATGACGACGGCGCTGGCGTCGCTGCTCACGGGTCGACCGGTCAAGCACACGGTCGGCATGACCGGCGAGGTCACGCTGCAGGGCCGCGTGCTCCCGATCGGCGGGCTCAAGCAGAAGGTGCTGGCCGCCCACGCGGCCGGGTTGACCGACGTGATCATCCCCGAGCGCAACCGCGGCGACCTCGACGACGTCCCCGCCGACGTCCGCGAGGCGATGACGTTCCATCCGGTGATGACCGTCGCCGAAGTGTTGGAGCAGGCGCTCGAGCCAGCCCCCAAGGCTGCGGAGTCGCTGGCAAGCTCGACCAGATAGCAGTGCAATAGCGCATGCGCGTCGGGTCTGCGATGGCGGACCCGGCGCCGCGCGCATAGCATCGCTCGCAGTGCACACCATCCTGACGATCGTCGCGGTCACGCTGCTGGCCGCCGTGGTCTTCGCGCTGATCCGCGTCCGGCGGACGCTCGCGCACACGGCCGTCGAGCGCGACGCCGAGCGGACCGCGCGCCGGCGGGCCGACCTCGTGGCCGCCGTGAGCGAGCTGCTGGAGTCGATGCTCGAGCCGCGAGTGATGGTCGAGCGCCTCACCGAGCTGTTCGTGCCCCAGCTCGGCGACGTCGCCGTCCTCGACCTGCTCCAGCGTGACGGCACGCTGCGCGGCGCGGTTACCGCCGCCGTCGATCCGGCCGTCGCCGACGACCTGCGCCGGCTGCGCGAGGAGCATCCGCTCCAGCTCACGAGCAACCATCCGGTCGCCACCGCGCTGCGCACGCGCGAGCCCGTGCTGCTGCAGAACCTGGCCGACAAGATCCATCACTACACCGCCAGCGCCGAGCACATCGCGCACGTCCTCGGATCCGACTACCAGTCGGTGCTGGTCCTGCCGCTGATCGGCCGCGGAGCGACCTTCGGCACGCTGTCCTTCGTCCGCGGTGCCAGCCGCGAGCCGTTCACCGACGACGAGGTCCAGCTCGGCCGCGACCTCGCCGCCCGTGCCGCCCAGGCCCTCGACAACGCACGGCTCTTCGACGACCTGCGCCGCGCCGAGGGGCGGCTGGAGGCGATCGTCGAGAACCTCGGCGAGGCGATCGCCGCGATCGCCCCCGACGGGCGCCTGCGCTTCGCCAACGGCGCGGCCGCCGAGTTCGCCGGCGTGCCGGACGTCCCCGCGCTCATCGCGCTGGGCAGCGCCGCTCTGCTGCGCCGCTGGATGGTGCTCGACGAGACCGGCGCGGAGATTGCGATGGAGGATCTCCTGGTCGTGCGGGCGCTGGCCGGCGAGACGCCCGGCCCGCGGCTGCATCACGCCGTCGACCGCGAGACCGGCCACGACCGCTGGCTGTTTACCCGCGCCGTGCCCGTCCACGACGAGACCGGGGCGATCGACTTCGTCGTCTGGGTCGGCGAGGACGTGACCGCGGTCAAGCGCCAGGAGGTGCGCGAGCGGCTGCTGTCAAACGCCAGCAAGCTGCTCTCCTCTTCGCTCGACGTCGATGCGACGATCGACAAGGCGGCGTGGGCGGTCGTCCCGGAGCTGGCCGACTGGGCGCGCATCGACCTGCGCGACGAGCGCGGCGCCCTGGTGCAGATGGCGGTCGCCCATCGGGATCTGGAGCGCGTCGAGCTGCTGCACGAGTGGCGCCGCGACTTCCCGCCGGTGGAGTCCGACGACCGCGGCCCGGCCGAGGTCCTGCGCACCGGGACGTCGATCGTCTGGGCCGATGTCGATCCCGAGGACGTCGTCCGCTACGCCCAGTCGCCGCGTCACGCGGAGCTGATGCGGATCATCGACACCCGCTCGATCCTGATCGTCCCGATGGTCGTGGGCGACCAGGTGATCGGGACGATGCAGCTCGCGACGACCTCCGAGAGCGGGCGGATGCTCGGCACCGCCGACCTCGAGCTGGCCGAAGAGCTCGCGCGGCGCGCGGCCATCGCGGTCGACCACGCGCGCGTGCACGCAGTTCGCACGCACATCGCCACGACGCTGCAGCGGTCGCTGCTGCCACCGCGCCTGCCGGTGATCCCGGGCTTGGAGATCGCGGCGCGCTTCCGCGCGGCGGGCACGGCGACCGAGGTCGGCGGCGACTTCTACGACCTCTTCGAGGGGCGCGAGCACTGGATGGTCATGATGGGCGACGTCACCGGCAAGGGGCCGGGGGCGGCGGCGATCACCTCGCTGGCGCGCTACACGATGCGCACCGCGGCCCAGTACGAGGACGACCCGACCGCGATGCTGCGCCGCCTGAACGCGACGCTCGGCTCCGACCCCGAGCGGCGCCAGATCTGCACGGCGGTCTGCGTCGGCGTCCGGCTACCGACCGAGAGCGAACCGGAGGTCGGGCTGCAGATCGTCTGCGCCGGACACCCGTCGCCGCTGCTGGTGACCGCCGACGGGGAGGTGCGGCCGGTCGGCCGGCCCGGCACGCTGCTCGGCGCGTTTGCCGAGGGACGCTGGAGCGTCTCCGACGTCGCGCTGGGGCTCGGCGACGCGCTTGTCCTCTACACCGACGGCGTCACCGATACGCGCGGGCCCGAGGGCCGTTTCGGGACCGAGCGCCTGGAGGCGCTGCTACGCACCATCGGCCCGGCGGACGCCGAGACGATCGCCGGCGGCATTGATGCGGCGCTGCAGGAGTTCGGCGAGCAGCGCGACGACGTCGCGGTCCTGGTGTTGGCGGGAACGGCGCAGGGCGCGCCACAGACGGCCGTCGCCGGCGACGCGCCCGGCACCCGCGCGGCCTGACCTTCCGGCCCGGTCAAAAGATTCGTCCGGAACGTGCGGCATGCTCGCGCACGCATCGTTGACCCACCGGGCCAACGGGCGTGGCATGCCGCCTTCGAGGAGGGTCATGGAACGGTCGCTACCGATCTACGCCAGTACCGCCAGCCGCCGTGGCCACGGCCGCGGATGGTCGCGTCGCCGACGGCGCTGGGCGCGCCTCGTGGGCCCGGGTGTCATGGGCCTTGCCGCGGCGCTCGTGGCACTGCTCGTCGTGGGCGCCGAGCGCCTGGGCTAGTCCGGGCTTCCAGCAGCGCCCTCTGCATGCAAAATGCATGGACTGCATGCACAATGATAGCATCGCTGCCATGATCAACGTCCAGGTTCGCGGGGTACCCGACGACGTCCATCGCCAGCTGAAGTCTCAGGCAGCACTCGCCGGGCAGTCCCTCAACGAGTTCCTCCTGGCACGGATGACCGACATCGCGCGCACGCCGACAGTGCCGCAACTGGCTGAGCGCATCCGCGGACGGGAACGCTACGACGGCCCGTCGAGTGCCGCCGTCATCCGCGCCGCGCGTGACACCCGTTGATCGTCATCGACGCGTCGGTCCTCACCGACTTCCTCCTAGGGCGCGACAAGGCGATCGAGGCCATCGACCGCGAGCTGACCGGGCGCGAGCACGATCCTCTGCACGCACCCGAGGTCGTCGAGCCCGAGACACTCAATGCACTGCGAAGTCTCGTCAGGGGCAGGGCCGTCACTGACCAGCGCGCAGACGAAGCGGTTGACGACCTCGGCGCGATGCGGCTCATCCGCTACCCGCACGACCCGTTGCGCGCACGCATCTGGGAGCTCCGCCACAACCTCACGGCCTACGACGCCGCCTACCTAGCGCTGGCCGAAGCGCTCGACGGCGCGATCCTCATGACCGGCGACCGCGGGCTCGCGACCAGCGCGCGCGCCGCGCTCGGCGACGATCGCGTGCGGCACGTGGCCTAGACCGTCGCCGGCTCGCGCGGGAGCGGCGGTGGCTCGGCTTCGGCGGCGATGCGCTCGCTGCGCCCGGCCGCCAGGTAGGACCAGATCAGCGCGTTCCAGGTGAGGCAGACCGAGGAGACGTGGAGCCAGACGGTCCAGGACGGGTAGTTGAGGATGTGGTACTGGAGCGTTCCGATGGCGCCGGTCAGCGCGACGCAGAGGCAGACGGCGGTCAGGGGGCCGGAGAGGTCGCGCGCGCCGCGGATGCGGGCGTAGAGCCAGAGCGCGACGGCGGCGACGCCGAAGACGGCGGCGACGCGGGCGTGGACCATGATCACCGTCTTGAAGGTGTCGTCGCCGAAGATGCCCAGGCGCGAGACGGTGTCGTCGGTGCCCTCGCCGCCGGCGTAGGGACCCGAGGCGGTTACGGCGGTGCCGACCACGACGACCACGCCGCCCGCGACCGTCAGCGCGCGGGTGAGGCCGACCAGCAGCGCGTCGTGGACCGGCGTCTGCGGCTTGCCGGAGCGCTCGCGCATCACGCGCCAGACCAGCGTCATGGCCACGACGAGCGTCGCCATCGAGAGCAGGAAGTGGCTCATGACCGTCACGGGATTGAGGCCCGTCAACACCGTGACTCCACCGAGCACGGCCTGGATCAGGACGCCGCCGGCGAGCAGCGCGCCGAGAACCGTGAAGTCGCGGCGATAGGGCCGGCGCAGCAGCGCGAACGCGAGGCAGAGCAGCGCGGCGATCGAGACCGGCGTCGTGATCATCCGGTTGGAGAACTCGATGTAGGCGTGACCGTTGGACGGCGTCACCGAGGTGCCGTTGCAGCGCGGCCACTCGGGGCAGCCCAGGCCGGAGCCGGTCAGCCGCACCGCGGCGCCGGAGATGACGATGAGGGTGAACAGCACCAGCGCCGACCACGCGGCGTAGGCGTGCACGCGGGGCGAGACGGGCCACCGCTCGCGCAGGCGATCCAGACGGGACATGCGCCCGACAGGATGACAAGTCGAGGCGGCCGGCGGAGCCGCCGGTCAGCGGCGACCGGGGAGGACGGCTTGGAGCCACCGCGCGAAGGCGGCGCCGTCGACGTCCGGGACCGCGAGGCGGGGCAAGGCGTAGGGGTCGGTGCTCGCGTGAACCAGACCGGGCGCATTGACGGTGGCGTGCGTGTAGCCGGCGGCGCGGGCGGCGGCCTTGGTGGCGTCGTCGACGTCCACACCGGGGACGCCGAAGGGGTAGGAGAAGATCGTCGGGCGCTTGGCCTCGCCGAGCCAGGAAGCGACGTCGTCGGCGCTGCCGGTCAGTTCGCCGGCTCGGACCGGGGCCGGCGCGTGGGCGAGGCTGAGGTGCGTGCGGCCGTGGGCCTGGACGGTGAAGGGGCCGGCGGTGGCGAGGGTGACGAGTTCGTCGGGCGTCAGCGGGCGATCGCGGTCGGGCGGCTGGGTCGCTCCGTCCTGGCCGGCCCAGCCTCGCAGTTGGGCGAGCGCGCCGGCGATCGTGGCACGGTCGCGGGTGCGCAGCGCGGCGTGCACGTGGGCCCGGACCGCAGCGCGCTCGTCCTGGGTGCGCGGCGCCCAGGCACGTGTCCCCTCGGGGAGCGCGAGCGTGAGGATGTCCCGGTCGCCCCCGTCGGCGTTGGCGCTGGTGAGCGCCGCCTCGACGCCGTCCCACCAATAGCCGACGCCGGTGGCGATGTGGCTGGTGGAGGCGAAGAGCGTGGCGGGGATGCGCGCCGCGGCCAGCGCCGGCAGGGCATGGACCAAGTTGTCGTGGTAGCCGTCGTCGAAGGTGACGGCCACGGCGCGGGGACCGGCGTCGCCGGCGATGACGGCCTCCAGCGGCGCCGGCGTCCAGCCGGTCGCGAGCGCCTCGAGCTGCTGGGCGAAGTGGGCGGGCGTGACGGCGAGGCCGAGCGGGTCGGGGCCGATGTCGACGACGCGGTGGTAGAGCAGGATGGCGCCGTGCACCGCGTCCGGGGGCGCGGCGCGGCGGCGCTTGCGCAGCGGGTGCGGCAGCGGCGCCGGGACGTCGGCGCGCAGCCTGGTCGCAGAGCGGTCGGGTTGGAGGCCGCTGTGGGCGAGCGCCGGGCCAAGGATGGCGCCGGCGCCCGCGGCGGCCCAGGCGGCGCGATCGATCGCAGCGGAGCGACGGCCCTGCAGGAGGTTGGTCGTGGCCGACGCCGCCGCGCGTGCTGCCAGCGCCGCGCCGGTCTGGCGATCGGTGGAGCCAAGGGTCGCGGCGCGAGCACCGGTCTGTGCGCGGCGACGCAGCAGCTCGGGGGGACGCAGCGCGGACAGGTCGCGCGCCGCGGACATCCCGGGCGCGGCGACAACCCGCCACCCCGCATCCTGCAGCTCGCGCTGAGCGCGACGCTCCTCCCCCACGCTGTCACGGGCGGCGGCGTGGCCGCGTGCGGGAAAGAAACCACCGACGCCACGCAGCGCCGTCACGCGGAAGGCAACGTTGCCGCCTGGGAACGGCCCGGATCGTTGCGGATCGCCATCGTGCAAGCCGAGCACCTCGGCATGGCCCTTGTCATCCAGCCACGCGGGCGCGCCGGCCGCCCGCAGCGGTCCGCCGACCACGCCGACGCGCGCATCGGCGAAGGCCTCCAGCACAGCTGCACTCCACCCCGGATCAACCCGGACATCATCCTCGACCAAGGCCATGATGTCGCTTCCGGCCGCGAGGTCGAGCGCACGGTTGCGCGCCGCCGCCCACGCACCCCGCCGCTCCAGCGCAACGGTCATCACCTCCTCGACGCCGGCAGCGCGCAGCGCCGCCACCGCCGGATCACCGTCGGCGCCCGGGGCGACCACAACAACAACGCAAACCGTCACACCACTACCTCGACAGCCCGTCGAGGGACGACTGAACCACCGAAGGCGTGGTTGAGTCGTCCCTCGACGCGTAGGGCGACGGTGCTCATGGCAGCGCTCGCAGTGCGGCGGCCAGCGCCGCGGCCGTGGCTGACCAACCGGGCGTGATACGGGCGAAGCCGGCGCGGGCGCGCTGCGCGCGGAGCGGGAGGTCGGTGAGCAGGGCCTCGACCGCGTCGGCCGCGTCCAGCGGCCCGGAGGCAAACGACGCGGTCGCGCCGAGGGCGGCGCGCGTCGGCGCGTCGTCAGGCGCGACGATCGTCTGGCCGCAGACCAGCATCGCCACCGCGGCCGGCCGCCAGCCGCGGACCGCCGGGGCAAGCGCCACCGTCGCCGAGGCGAAGGCGTGCGCGAGCGCGACGCCGCCGGGCTCGACACCGAGGAACGGGAACGGCAGCTCGAGATCCTGACGCACGCCGCTGACCGCGAACGTCAGGTCGTCGCGGCGCCGGTGCAGCTCGGCCGCGGCAAGCAAGCCGAACGGCTCGTCGCCGTGGACCAGGACGAGATCCTCGCGGCGGTGGACGGGCAGCGGCGTGTAGGCGGCGTCAGCACCGCCGGGCAGCGAGCCGCCAAGCCACGGCGGACCGAGCACCTCGATCCCCGCCGTCCACCCCAACTCGACCAACGGCGCCGGCGTGCTCGTCGCCAGCACGGCGCGCGCCCGGACCCCTGCGGCGCAGAGCACCGCGGGCGCGGCAGGCCAGCCGGCTGCGAGGACGACATCGGCGCGCGCGAGATCGTCGCCGACCGCATCGGCAGCCGCGACCGCACGGGCTTCATCGTCTACCGCCGCGATCTCCTCCGCGACGTCGCCCGCGACAACGCGGACAACAACACCGTCGGCCTTCAACGCCTGCAACAACTCCGCGGGCACCCCCGCCTCACGCGCCTCGCGCTGCCCCGGCCCGAGCACGAGCGCGACAGCAAGTCCATCACCATCCAGCGGGCGATCGACCAGCGGCGCCGGCCCGACCCGCAGCAGCTCGCCCAGCGCCCACGGCACCGCCGGTGCGACGCCGCCGCCCTCGTCACCACCGCCTCGCCGGCGTCGCAGCGCCGGCACGGTCAGACCGCCCCGCGGTCGCGGTGGGCGTAGGCGATCGCGGCGCGCAGGCCCGCGTCGACCTGGGCCGCCGCGTGGTCCCACGTACGCGCGGCCCGCAGCGCAGCGCCCTGCACCGCGCGGTCGGCGCGCAGCGCCGGATCCGCCAGCAACCGCTCCAGCGCGTCGGCGATCGCAATCGGGTCCAGCGGCGCGAAGTCCACCGGGCCCCCGCGGCCGAAGGCGGCGACCACGCTCGGCGCGTCCAGCTCCACGCAAGCCAGCCCGCAGGAGAGCATCTCCTGGGCAACCAGCGAGTAGTTGGTCATCGACAACACCAACCCGACCGTCGCCTCGGCATAGACCGCCGGCAGCGCCGGCTCGGAAACGACGCCGAGGTTCTTGTAGGGGAAGTCGACGCCGGGCGGCCCGCCGTGGCCGAAGAGCCACGCCTCGACCTCCGGACGCCGGTCGTACAGCTCGGCCAGCGCGGCCAGCGCGACCGGCACCCCGCGGCGCGGCGTCGTCGAGCGCGCGTAGGCCACCACCACGTTAGAGCGCCGCTGCACCTCCGGCAGCGGCCGGTAGCGCTCGCCGTCGATGCCCAGGTCAAAGGGCGTCGCGGGCAACCCGTACATCTCGCCCATCGTGTCGGCCAGCCACTGGCCCGCGGTGATCGGATACAGGTCGTGGCGATAGGAGTCATCAGCCCAGGCCCGCTGCACGCTCGTCCCGAAGAACTCCGGCTCGTGGTCCTGCACCAGGTACGCACGCCCCGCCGCCGGCAGCGTGCGCACGCGCGCGACCGTCTGCCAGCCGGTGGCAACCGCCACGTCGGCGCCCGCAAACGCCTCCAACCCGTAGGCAACGCTCGCCGTGAACGGCCCGAACCACGCCCGCAGGTCGCGCACCGCGCCGTCGGCCCCACCCGCGCAGCGCCCGCCCGGATCGTCGATCCACAGCGAGCACCGGTGCCCGCGGCGCTCCAAGGCGCGTACGAGGTTGGCGATCGTCATGTGCCCACCGCTGCCCTGCTGAAAGAACGGGACGACGAACGCCACGTGTAGCGCCGCGCCCTCGGCCGGCGCATCCAGCGCAGCGCCCGTCGGCGCGCGCAGCAGCTCGCCCAAGACCCGCGCCTCGACGTACTCGTCGTTGACGTACGGCCCGCTGGCCATCCGCTTCAACTTCGTCTTGATCCCCAGCCCCATCTAGCGGCGCCCCGCCACGGCACGGCGCACGATCCTCAGCGGCCCCTTGGACAGCAGCGACTCGATCCGGCGCATCCGCACCTCCAACCGCTCGTGATCGCGCTCGGCCGCTTGATGGCGCTGCATCGTCGTGCGGATGTCAGCGGCCATCGACGCAGCAGAGCCGGTCGGATCCGGCGACGGCGCCGCCACAATCCGGCCGAGCGCGAGCGCGAGCATCGCGGTCGACTGCTCGGTCGACGGCCACGACCGCGCGGTGCGCAACGCGCCAACGCACAGGCGATGCAGCAGCCGGCGGTCACGCGCCAGGAGGTCGAGCAGCCGCGACGTGCCGCGCTCATCGTCCCAGCTGGTCAGCAGCGCGTTGCGGCCGTCGGAGATGTACTCGTCGTGCCCCGTGACCGGCGTGGTGATGCACGTCGCTCCACAGTGAAAGCCCTCCAGCGGCGGCCCGGCCATCCCTTCCACGCGCGAGAGCTTCACCACCACGTCGGTGTTGGCGTACAACGCTGCCATGCCGGCCGCATCCAGCGGCCCGACGACCTCGTCGGCCCCCGCCGGCGCCGGTCCGTCAACCACCGCGCTGTCGCCGCAGACCAGCGTCACGTGCGCGGGCTCGCGCATCGCGCCGGCCGCGGCCAGCGCCTCGTCGACGCCCTTGAACGGCACGCCCGGCCGCCCCTCCACGAGCACCCGCAACGGACCATCGACCCGCGGCGCCGGGGCCGCCTCGCCGGCCGGCGCCGCGAAGACCGACTTGTCAATGCCATTGCGAACGTAGTGCACCAAGAACCCGTTGCGGGTCCCACGCAGCGCCTCGAGCTGGTCGGCGATCCAGCGCGCCTCGGTGATCATCGCCACCGGCAGCGCATGGGTCATCGCGGCCGCCGCGCGCTCCGCCGTGTCGGCCCCGTAGAAACGATCCTCCATCGACTGCACGAAGTAGGCGTAGCGGTCGGCGGTCAGCTCGTGGAGCTGCAGCGTGGTCTCCCACCACGTGGCGACCGCGACGTCGAAGCGCTCCTCGCGCGCGCCGTCGAGCTCCAGCACCGGCAACCCGTCGAGACCATCATGGCCGTGCTCGCTGGTGGCACGGTCGGCGCGCGTGAGCACCAGCACCGCGTCGACGCCGTGGTGCTCGCGCAGCCGCCGGGCGTGCCCGACGACGACGCCGACACCACCGAAGAGATCCAGCGCGGGGACGAGGAACGCGACGCGCACGACGGTGACGACCCCCTTAGCCCGACGCGGCTGGCGCCTCGAGCTGCGCGAGGCGCGCCTCGAGATAGGCCAGGTCGCTCTCGCGCCGGCGGGCATCGGTGCGCTCGGCATCGAGGTCGGCGGCGCGGGCACGCGCCACCGCATCGAGACGGCCGACGTCGGGACCGAACGCGAGCAGGTGATGGGCGGGCGCGCGATCGGCACCGATCGCGACGCTCCCCAGCGCCACGCTCTGCTCCTGTGCGCCGGCGGGCACGATCGCCGCCGCGCGCACCGGGACCTGCCGGGCGGCGACCGCACCGGCGGGCAAGAGGCGCCGCAGCTCTTCGGCCGCACCGGCCGACCACGCGCTACGACGATGCGGGTCGTCCAGCGCGCCGGCGGCGTCGTCGGGCACGCTCAGGATGACCGTCGCGGTCTCCCCCAGCCCGAGCAGCAACTCCACGGCGGCGGTGAAGTCGGCAAGTTGGTGCAGGACGTCGAAGCAGGTGACAACGATCGGGCCGCCGGCGCCGGCCTCGGCGACGGCCGCTCGGACCGCGTCGGCCCCCGACGCCGAAGACAGATCTGCTGCAACGACGCCCACCACCTCCACGCCGACCTCGCGGCGCGCCTCCGCCAGCGCGTCGGGCTCGTGATCGACCAGCAGCGCACGCGCGCTGATCGAGGCCTCGCGCAGCACAGCGCCGGCGGCGACGCCCGTCCCGCATCCGAGGTCGACCCACAGCGCCGCATCGCGCAACAGCGGCGCCGCGTAGGCGTAGCGCAGCTCGGCGTCGACCCGGTCGGCCGGAGCGGTCCCGCGCGTCACACGGGCTTCCCAAGTCGGCATCGCGGGCAGCGTAACGTATGCCCCTCGATGGCTCGTCCCGCCGGCTCGCCATATCCCACACCGCCTGAGGGCGCACCGCTGCGCCTGGCGTTCGTCGGCCAGCAGACCTACTTCCGCGCCTGCGCGCTGGACGAGGACTCAGCGCGGATCCGCACGGCGTTCATCGACTACCGCGACGGCCGCGACCCCGACCTCATGCGCGCGCAGCTGGCCGCCTTCGCGCCCCACGCCGTCGTCGTCTTTCGTCCCGAGACGGTCCCGGCCGGGCTGCTGGCCGACCTCGCCGTGCCGATCCTCGGCTTCCTGACCGAGCCGATCTCCAGAGAAGTCGGTCCCACCCAACCCCGAGCCCTGCACTGGGACCTCGAAGAGCGCCGCCGCGCGATGGCCAAGCTCGACCGCGCCAACGTCGACCGCCTGATCTCCTTCGACCCGCTGATCGTGCCGACCGTCGACGAGGTCATGGACGTTTGGCGCTCGCTGCCGATCCCGGTCGCCGACCGTCTCTACCGCCCCGTCCAGCGCGTCAACGGCACCCCGCGGATGCTCTTCGTCGGCCGCTCGACCGTGCACCGCGAACGCTTCCTGATCGATGTCAAGCACCGTTTCGACTGCCTGCACGTCGCCTTCGGCATCCAGGTCGAGGAGTTAGAGGAGCTCCTCGACGCCCACCAGATCACCTTCAACATCCACAACGAGCCGTACCCGAGCTTCGAGAACCGCGTGCTGCTGCACCTCGCCGCCGGCCATCTGGTGATTTCCGAGCCGCTCAGCCCGACGCACGGCCTGGAGCCGGGCTTCGATTTCGTCGAGGTCAGCCATCCCGAGGACCTGCTGGCGGTGGCCACCGAGGCGCGCGCCTTCCCGGACGCCTTTCACCGCATCCGCGTGCGCGGCCGTCAGAAGGCCGAGCTGGTCCGCGCCTCGCGCGTCTGGCCGGCGCTGATGCGCGACCTGCTCGCGGATCTGCACGCCTTCGGCACGCACCGCGAGGTCGCGGTCAGCGTCCCAGCACGCGCTTGACGCGCGCCACGGCCCGCCGGCGCGCGAGCCGGACGCGATAGCGCAGGCCACGCAGCGCCAGCGCGTACTTGATGGCCTTCTGCTCGGCGAGCTGCTCGCGCAGGTCGCGCTCGATCTCCAGCCGCCACTGCGCCTCCTGGCCCTCGCTGGTCACCGACGAGAAGTCCGAGACCAGCCGGCGACCGGCCGCTGCGACCGACGGCGGCGGCTCATCGGCCACGCGACGCAAGGCCATTGCCATCCACTGCGACGACTGGCGCCAGTCCGGCCACGCCGTTGCCGTCCGCAACGCCCCGCAGCGCAGCTCGTGCAGCAACCGCCGGTCGCGGGCGAGCAGGTCGAGCGTCCGGGCGGTCCCGCGCAGGTCGTCCCAGCCGACGACCAGGCCGTTGACCCCGTGCTCGACGTACTCGTCGTGGCCGGTGACCGCGGTCGTCACGACGGTCGCGCCCATGTGGAAGGCCTCCAGCGGCGGCCCGTACATCCCCTCGGCGCGGGAGAGCTTCAGCAGCACGTGGCTGTCGGCAAAGAGCGCAGCCATCTCGATGTGGCTGAGCCCGGTGACCACGCGATCGACGCCGGGCGGCGGATCGGTCGGATGCGGCGAGACCCAGGTGACGTGCGCCGGCTCGGCCATCGCGGCAACCGCCGTCAGCGCGTCGTCGACGCCCTTGTGAACGTAGCCCCGGGCGCCTTCAAGCACGACGCGCAGCGGCTCGCCGCCGGCAGCGATCGGGACCTGCGGCGGCGAGTGGAAGACGTCCTTGGGGATCCCGTTGCGGACGTAGAGCACGCGGTTGCCGGGCTGGTAGTCCTCCAACAACTCAGCCAGCCAGCGCGCCTCGGTGATGAACCGCACGGGCAGCGCGGTGGTCATCGCCGCCGCCAGCTGCTCGGGCGCGCCGGTCGGGTAGGTCGAGTCCTCCAGCAGCTGGATGAAGTAGGCGTACCGCTGCGCGCGCAACGCGAAGAGCGCCGAGGTCGTCTCCCACCAGGTGGCCAACGCGACGTCCCAGTCGATCTCCAGCGCCTCGTCGAGCGTGAGCACCGGCACCTCCCCCAGACCGCGATAGCTCCAGTCGGGATGCTGCTGAGGGCGCGACAGGACCAGCTGCACGTCCAGGCCGTGATGGCGTCGCAGCTGGGCGGCGTGCTCGACGATCACACCAACCCCGCCCGAGAGCTGGAGATCCTGGAGCACAAACGCGACGCGCACTGGTGACCTATCGTACGGACGCGTGCGCCGCGACGACCTCCCGTACGCCCTGCCCGAGCCGGGCGCGCCGGTGCGCGTAGCGTTCGTCGGGCAGCGCACGTACTTCGAGCCGTGCGCGCTCAGCGCGCCGGCCGGCGGTCTCATCCCCTCGTTCATCGACTATCGCGGCGGCGGCGAGACCGGCCCGCTGCACGACGCGCTGCGCCGCTGCGCACCGCATGTCGTCGTCGTCTTTCGCCCTGATGCGCTGCCGGCCGGCGCGATGGACGGCGTCGACGCGCCGGTCCTGGGCATCCTGACCGAGCCGCTGCCACGCAGCGATCGTGAGCCGCACCCCAACTACGACTACAACCTGGCCGAGCTTCGGCGCCTGGATCGCGGCAACGTCGACCGCGTGGCGTGCGTCGATCCCAACAGCTGGGCGGCAGCAGCAGCGGTGGTGCCGATCTGGCGCGCGCTACCGCTGCCGGTCGACGACCGCTTCTACCGCGCGCCCACGCCGTCGCGCCGGCCGCCGCGGATCGTCTTCATCGGGCACTCCACGATGCATCGCGAGGAGTCGCTGGTCAGCCTCAAGCACGAGTTCGACCTCCCGCACTACGCCCATGCGCTGATGGGCGACGAGCTGCGCGAGGTCCTGCACGGCGCCGACGTCGGCCTCAACGTCCACGGCGAGCAGTGGGTGCGCCTGTTCGAGCACAGCGTGCTGCTCCATCTCGCCGCGGGCCAGCTGGTGGTCACCGAGGTGCTCGAGCCCCTCTATGGGCTCGAGCCGGGCATCGACGTGCTGCAGGTCAGCGACCGCTATGAGTTGAACCTGCGCGTCCACCAGCTGATGCAGATGCCCGACATGCATGACCGGATCCGGATCCGCGGACACCACAAGAGCCGCCAGTTCGCGGCCTCGAAGGTCTGGCCGCGGGTAATCGGCGATCTCTTCGCCGACGTGGCCGCCTTCGGCACCGAGCGGCGGGCCGGCGCCGCGACGGTTCGGTAGCCGCGCGGCCAGCGGCGCTACGCCGGCTTCACCGCCCGCGCCCAGATCACCATCTCGTAGTCGGGGTCGTGCGGATCGAGCTGCGCGGGGCGCAGCTCGCCGGCCGGGATCCCGTACAGGAACGCCGCGCACGCGGCGACCGTGCCCTCGGCGCCGACCTCCACGTTCTCGGGGCCGAGACGCTCGCCGAGCAGCCGGGCGATCGCTCGCCAGGTGAAGCGCCAGTGGTCGGGGAAGAGCTCGCCGTCGGGCTCGGCCTGGTGGGAGATCCCGGGCACGGTGAGCAGCAGGACCCCGCCGGCCGCCAGCGCGGCGCACGCGGTGTCCAGGGCGCCCGCGAAGTCATAGGTGATCGAGATCGTCTGGGTCAGCACGACGCAGTCAAAGACGCCGGTCGGGACGCCGTCGCCGGTCTGCAGGTCGGCGCGGATGGTCGCCGCGGGGTTGTCGGGATCGAGATCCACCACGTCGGGTTGGGCCACCGCGTCGCCGCCGAAGCGCCGCGTGTAGGTCGTGTCGAGCACCTCGAGCGTGCGTCCGCGGATGTCGACCGCGTGACGTTCCAGGAAGCGCTCGATGTAGAAGCGATCCACCGGCCGACCGACGCGCAGCCCGTAGCGACGGTGGACCGGCGCGTCGGGCAGCACCGGCAGCGCTTGGGCCTCGCGCACCGACCGCGGCGCCACCCGCGCCAGCGCCCCCTCGGCGCCACGCCACAGCGCGGCATAGGTCCGGCCGAGCAGGAAGCGGATCCGACGCACGAAGGAGGCCATCGTCGGAGAACCCTATGTCGCCGCTAGGCTCCCCGCCGTGCCCTACGAGGTGATCGAGACACGGCTGGACGGCCCGCTGCTCCTGCAGCCCAAGGCCTTCGGCGATGACCGCGGCTTCTTCGTCGAGACCTACCGCCGCAACGACCTGATGGCGTTGGGCATCAACGAGGAGATGGTCCAAGACAACCACTCGCGCTCGACGCGCGGCGTAGTCCGCGGGCTGCACTTCACCGTCGGCCGTGGCGCCGGCAAGCTCGTGCGCTGCGCGCGCGGCCAGATCCACGACGTGCTCGTCGACATCCGCCGCGGGTCGCCCACTTACGGCGAGTGGGAGGGCTATGACCTCGACGACGAGACGCTGCGCATCCTCTACGCGCCGCCCGGCTTCGCCCACGGGTTCTGCGTGGTCTCAGAGGTCGCCGACGTCGTCTACAAGCTCGACGCCTACTACGACCCCGCCACCGAGCGCGAGATCTCCTACAACGACCCCGCCCTCGGGGTCCGCTGGCCGGTGCCGGCCGAGGAGCTGCAGGTGTCGCAACGCGACCTTGACGCTCCGGCGCTCGCCGAGATCGCCGACGGCCTCCCCTTCGCCTATCTCGGCTGAGCCCGCCGCTCAGCCAACGTCGATCGCGACGCACGCCACGCCGCGCGCCGCGGCTGCGAGGTCGACGACCGTCGCCGGATCGGCATCCGCGGCGCGGTAACGCAGATCGATCATGGCCTCCGGCGCGGCATGCTGCCAGCCGCCCGGACCGTAGGCGAAGAGCGACACCGCGGCGCGCGGCGCTTCGAAGGCCGCGACCAGGCACTCCAGGTCCTCGGCGTCGAACTGCCGAAACCAGCCGTGGTCCTCGCGCCGTCCGTAGGGGACGCTCAGCAGGATGCGGCCGCCGGGTGCCACGACCCGTCGCAGCTCGCGCGCGGCACGGGCAACCTCGGCGTCGGCATCGCCGGCTGCCACGCCGTCAGCGCCGTAGATCGCGTTGTCCTTGCCGACGTGCTCGAGCGTCGAGAGCGACACCACCGTGTCGAACCACCCGTCGCGAAACGGCAGCTCGCGCAGGTCGCCGAAGACGTAGGACACGCTACGCAGCGGGAACGCGTCGGCCTCAGGTGCCAGCGTCAGAATCGTCAGCTCGTCGACCAGCGGGAGCGCACGATCGAGGATGTGCGGGTGGTTGAACGTCGAGCCGGCATCGAGCACCCGGCCGCCGAGGCACTGGCCGAAGAGCCACGGGTATTCGATGGTCCGTTCGTCGTAGCCGATCGCGTAGCCGTCGGGCAGCGGATCGTCGCCGGTGACCGCCCGGCGCAACCCGGGATCGTCGACGGCCGCCGAGACGAGCCGGCGATGGCGCTCCACGTACTCCACGTCCCACGGCTGCTCGGCCGGCGGGAAGGCACGTGCCCACCCGACGTCCGACGGCATGAGGTCCGCCGACGGATCCGCAAGCGCCGCTGTTGCCAGGCGCTCACGGCGGAGCCGGAACTCCTCGCTGGACACGATCATGGCGGCGAGCGCCTCCGTGCCGGCCTCGGCGTAGGCCGGCAGCAGCGCCTCGACCTCCGCGGGCGAGGGCGTCCGGTCCAGCAGCCCTTCGAACAGCAGCTCCACGTCCTGGGCGAGCAGCGGCATCGCGGCCATCCTACGATCAGCCCTCGCCGCCACGCGGTGAGCTTCCCCTGTGCATTGGCAGGGACAGGTCGCTGAACGGTGCCATCCATCAGATACGTTGCCCGCGATGAGCTACGCCGCCACCTACCTAGACGAAGTCGCCGAGATCGCCGCGAGCATCTCGCGCGAGGACATGGAGCGGATGGCGACCGGCATCGCCGCGATCCGCGAGCGCGGTGGGCGCCTGTTCATCATCGGCGTCGGCGGCGGCGCCGGCCATGCGTCGCATGCGGTCAACGACTTCCGCAAGATCGCCCACATCGAGAGCTACACGCCGTCCGACAACGTCAGCGAGCTCACCGCGCGGGTCAACGACGAGGGCTGGGACACCAGCTACAGCGCGTGGCTGAAGACGTCGCGGATCAGCGCCAAGGACGGCATGCTCGTCTTCTCGGTCGGCGGCGGCTCGCGCGAGCACAACATCTCCATGAACCTCGTGCAGGCGATGGAGCTCGCCACCGAGGTGTGCGCGCCGATCTACGCGATCATCGGCAAGGCCGACGGCCACGCCGCGCAGGTCGCCGAGGTCGCGATCGTCGTCGAGTGCGAGGCCGCCCGCCGCACCCCGCACGTCGAGAGCTTTCAGGCGATCCTCTGGCACCTCGTCGTCTCCCACCCAGCCGTTGAAGCGCAGCCGGGCAAGTGGGAAGAGGTCGAGGGCGTCGGCAGCGCGCCGGGCGCGGCCTAGGACTCAGGCGGCGCCGTCGCGCGCCAGCGCGTTGGCGGCCAGCTCGTGGACGTCGACCCGCAGCTCCGGCGGGCGGATCACGAAGCGCTCGGCGCCCTGGCAGACCACCACGCCGGCGCCCACCGCGGCGGCGTAGTCCGGGTCCCATCCGAACGGGATCCAGACGAAGTGGACCTCGCGGAACGCCTGGGCCAGAAACCAGGCCAGCCCTTGGTAGTTGGGAGCGGCGAAGGCGTAGGAGTCACCGAAGACGACCACCGTGCGCTCGTCGCCGGCGGCATCGTTGCGCAGGACTTGCCGCGTCCCGATGTGCGCACCGACGCTGCCGATCTCCTCGCGGTTGCTCTCGACCTCCCGCGCTTCGCCCCAGCCCGCCGGCTCGGCGACCACCTCGACGATCTCCGGCGAGAAGCGCGATCCGAGATCGCCGCTGATCACGTAGCGATGAAGCTGCTCGGAGGTCAGCGCCGGCGGCATCGTGACGCCGACAGCCTTGGCCACGACGGCCGCGAGCGCCGCGTTGCCCACATAGGTCAGGTGTGTGTCGGTCCGCAAGTAGGCGCCGTCCGGCACCGCGGTCAGCTCGGCCACCGGGTACAAAAGCCCCAGCTCGGGCCGGGCGGCCAGCACGGCCGCGGGCGCCTCCGCGGCCGACGGCAGCGCATCCGGGAACGCGTCGGCCAACACCGGCAGCTTGTCGGGGACGATCAGGCCGACGAACGCGGCGCCCAGCGCTTCGGCACCCGCTCGTCGCGCCGCCATCGCCTCGGCCCAGCGCTCGTGGAACATGGGCGCGAGCTCCATGGCTCCGCGGTACTGATCGAGAATCGCGTTGGTCCCGGCGCCGAGAAAGACCCAGCCGCTGCGCCCGGTGACCGCCACGCCGTCGGCCGACCATGTGCCTGGCCTGAAGCCGAACGGCTCAAGCTCTTCGGTGTACACGTTGACGAAGCGCTGTAGCGGAGCAGCTGCCGCCACGGCCTGGTCGGCCAGGGCGGCGTCGCGTGCGCGACGCTCCTCGCTGGTTGCCACGATGCCCAACAGCGTCCGTAGGCTCGGCGCGCCGGCCAGTTGGAGCTCGATCTCCTCCGGTCGGGGAGAACGTCCAAGGAACGCCTCATAGAGCAGCACGACATCACCGGCGGTGGCCGCGTCCACGCCGGACTCCTGCGCGGTCGAACGCGTGCCGCCCTTCGATCGCGAGCGCGAGAACATCGAGAACGGCATGGCCGGATCCTAAAGTCCCCGCCGCTACGATCGCCTGGTGAACGTCTGCACCATCGTCGCCAAGAACTACCTCGCCCACGCGAGGGTCCTGGCACAGTCCCTGCGCGAGCAGCATCCGGACTCCGAGCTGACGGTCCTCGTCCTCGACGATCTCGAGGGGTATGTCGACCCCGCGCAGGAGCCCTACCGGCTCTGGGGTCCGAAGGACATCGACTGCGAGCCGTTCGAGCAGATGGTGTCGGCCTACAGCGTCATCGAGCTATCGACGGCGGTCAAGCCCTGGCTGCTGCGCAAGCTGCTCACCGAACAGGATCACGCGGTGTACCTCGATCCGGACATCCGGGTCGTCTCGCCGCTGGACGAGATCCGCGAGCTCGCCGTCGAGCACGGCATCGTCCTCACCCCGCACAACCTCACGCCGATCCCGCGCGACGGCCGCTACCCGTCAGAGGAGTCGATCCTGATCGCGGGCGCCTACAACCTGGGCTTCATCGGGCTGGGGCGATCCGAT
Organism: uncultured Conexibacteraceae bacterium; assembly: GCA_963836485.1. GTDB lineage: Bacteria > Actinomycetota > Thermoleophilia > Solirubrobacterales > Solirubrobacteraceae > Baekduia. Next base: position 245,923 of record CAWIJS010000005.1, read on the forward strand.
GCCGCGACCAGGCTGCTGGACTGGTGGTCGGAGCGCCTCGAGACTGACTGCGTCGTCGACCCGGCCTCGGGCCGCTTCGTCGACCAGAAGTGGATCGACCTCGTCCCCGGCATCTGGCCCGAGACCCACCTGCTGCGCGATCCGGCCTACAACATCGCCTACTGGAACCTGCACGCACGGATGCTGGAGGTCAACGGCGATGCACGGCACCCGACGATCGACGGCCGGCCGGTGCGCTTCCTGCACTTCAGTGGCTACAACCCGGACCGCCCAGACGAGCTGTCCAAGCACCAGGACCGGATTCGCTTCAGCGAGCGCCCGGACGTCAAGGCGGTCTGTGACCTCTACGGCGAGGCGCTGCGTGAGCAGGGCTTCGCGGAGACGACGACGTGGCCCTACAGCCTCGCGCGCCGGGAGGCCGGCCATGGCGGCGGTGCCAGCGACATCGATGGCGTCAACGTCGTCGGTTACCTCAACGCCGAACTGGGCGTGGGCGAGGTGGCGCGCCAGGCGATCGGCGCGCTCGACGCCGCCGGTATCCCGGTCGTGCCGGTCGGCGTCGCGGCGGGCGTCGGGCGCGAGGAGCACGACTTCGAGCACGCCTCCCACGCCCACGGCCCGTTCGGTGCGAACCTGATCTGCGTCAACGCCGACATGCTGCCGACCGTCGCGGGCCAGCTCGGTCCCGAGTTCTTCGAGGACCGCCGGACGATCGGCTGGTGGTGGTGGGAGTCCGACGCGCTGCCCGAGCAGTGGCACGGCTCGTTCGACCTGGTCGACGAGGTGTGGGCGGGCAGCCGCTTCGTGGCCGAGACGCTCGCGAAGGTCTCGCCGGTGCCGGTCGCGCACATCCCCACACCGGTGACGATGCGCCCGGGCGTGGCTCCGGACCGCGCGGCCGTCGGACTGCCCGACGGCTTCGTGTTCCTCTTCGCGTTTGACTACAACAGCGTCGTCGCGCGTAAGAACCCGACGGGCGTGATCGAGGCCTACCGTCGCGCGTTCCCCGAGCCACGCGACGGCGTGTCGTTGGTCATCAAGTCGATCAACGGCGAGCGCCATCCGGCGGCGGTCGCAGAGCTGCAGGCCGCGACCGGCGGACGCGCCGACATCCTGCTGCGCGACGAGTTCCTGAACCCGGAGCTGCGCGATGTGCTGGTCGCCAGCTGCGACTGCTACGTCTCCCTGCATCGCTCCGAGGGCTTTGGCTTCACGCTCGCCGAGGCGATGCTGCTCGGCAAGCCCGTCGTCGGAACCGGCTACTCCGGATCGGGCGACTACCTGTCCGACGACACCGGCTTCGTCGTCCGCCACGAGCTCGTCGCGATCGGCGAGGGCGCAGCGCCCTACCCGGCCGACGGCCGTTGGGCCGAGCCCGACCTCGACCACGCCGCGCAGCTGCTGCGCCGCGTCGTGGACGACCCGGACGAGGCTGCAGCCCGTGCCGCGCGTGGCCGGACGTTCATCATGGAGCACCACTCCGCCGCCGCAGCAGGCCGCGCGATGGCGCAGCGCCTGGCGCGCCTGGCAGCGTCGGCAGACGCCGCGGTGCTCGACCCGCCGATGTTCAACGAGGCCCAGGAGGCCCGCACGGAGACCCTCCACGCCATCGAGGCGCCCGTCGCGCCGCCGGTGTCGAGCCTCGGCAGCCTGCTCCAGCGGCTGACGCGCAAGGTCCTGCGGCGTAGCGCTGAACGTCAGGAAGCGATCAACCACGCACTCTGGTGGTCGATCGAGAGCCAGGCGGCGGCGACGCTGCAGGCCTTCGAGAACCACTCCCAGCGGCTCGGGCAGCTCGAGGCCCACGCCACGGCCACCCGCCTGGCCGACGGCCGGCGCTCGGCCGAGCTCCGGATGCTGGGCAACGAGCTGGGAGCGGTTCGCCGGCACCTGACCGACGTCGCCGCCGACCTCCATCCAGCGGTCGACCTCGTCCACGCCGCGGCCGCCGAGCCCTACATGGACGGAACGCCGTTCACGCGCTTTGAGGCCGACGATGTCGGCCGCGTCATGGGCTTCCATGACGACGGGCGCGATGCTGCGGGCGACGCCGGCTACCACGCCTTCGAGGACGTCTTCCGCGGATCGGAGGCGATGATCCGGGAGCGCCAGCGGCGCTACCTCCCGCTCTTGACCGGCCACGGGCCGGTCCTCGACGCCGGCTGCGGGCGCGGCGAGTTCCTCGACCTGCTGCGCGACGCGTCGATCGCGGCGCGCGGCGTCGACCTCGACCCCGAGCTCGTGACCTATTGCACGGGCAAGGGCCACAACGTGGTCGAAGGCGACGCCGTCACGGTCCTCGCCGGGCTCGATGTGGGCTCGCTCGGAGCGATCGTCTCTATGCAGGTGGTCGAGCACGTGCCCGAGGACGACCTTCGGCGGATGCTCACCGCCGCCCATCGCGCGCTGGCCCCCGGCGGCCGGCTGATCCTCGAGACCGTCAACCCGCACTCGGCCTGGGCCCTGAAGGCGTTCTGGGTCGACCTGAGCCACCAGCACCCGATCTTCCCGGAGGTCCTCCTGCAGCTCTGCCGCCAGGCGGGCTTCGGCGAGGGCTACGCGTTCGCGCCCTACGGCCAGGGCGACTGGGATGCCGACCGCACCCACAGCGGTGAGTACGCGGTCGTCATGACGCGATGAGCGGCGCCGGCACCCGCGCGGTCTTCCTGGATCGCGACGGGGTCCTCAACGATCCCGTGTTCGATCCCGCCGATAGGCGGCTCGAGTCGCCGTTGCACGCCGCCGACGTGGTGCTGGCCGACGGCGCGGTCGAGGGATGTCGTCTGCTGCAGGACGCCGGGTTCTTCCTCATCGTGGTCTCCAACCAACCCGGCGCCGCCAAGGGCAAGACGACGCTCGATGAGCTCTGGACCATTCACGAGCGGGTGGTCGGGCTGCTCGCCGACTCGGACATCGTCATCGATGAGTGGCACTACTGCCACCACCATCCCGAGGCCACCGTCCCCGAGCTGGGCGGACCGTGCGACTGCCGCAAGCCGGAGCCAGGCATGCTCCTGGAGGCGGCCGCCGCCCGCAGGGTCGACCTGCCGGCGAGCTGGATGGTCGGCGACAGCGACGGCGACATCGAGGCCGGTCAGCGCGCAGGATGCCGGACGGTGCTCGTAGAGCACCCAGGTTCGGCACATAGGCGCATTGGCATCCCCCGACCCGACGCGGTCGTGCGAAACCTCTACGCTGGCGCAGCGTTCATCACCACGTGAAAGCACGCGTCAGCTCCCGATAGGTCAGCTAGGAACCACAGTCATGCTTGATGGCATCTCGACCAAGATCTTCGCCGACGGCGCCGACCTCGACGGCATCCTTCGGCTGGTCGAGGACCCCATGGTCGAGGGCTTCACGACCAACTCCACGTTGATGTGGAAGGCGGGTCTGACGGACTACGCAGACTTCGCGCAGCGGCTGCTGGAGCAGATCCGCGACAAGCCGATCGCGTTCGAGGTCGTCGGAGGTGACGAGGCCGAGATCCGCCGCCAGGCCAAGCAGATGGCCGCGTGGGGTCCGAACGTCTACGTGACGATCCCGGCCGCGACAACGGGCGGCGTGTCCCTCACCCCGCTCGTGCGCGAACTCTCCGAGGATGGCGTGCAGGTCAACGTCACTGCGCTGCTCACGACTGCGCAGGTCGAGTTAGCCACCGCGGCCGTCGCCGGCGGCGCGCCGTCGCACATCTCGGTCGTCGCCGGCCGCATCGCCGACGCGGGCATCGATCCGCGCCCGATCATGCGGCGGGCGCTCGACGTCATGACGGCGGCGCCGAGGTCCGAGCTCATCTGGGCCGGTCCCCACGACGTCCTCAACCTCGTCCAGGCCAACGACATAGGCTGTCCCATCATCGCCCTGCCGCACGACCTGGTGCCCAAGGTCAAGAGCCTGGGCGACGACCTCGACCGGCTCTCGCTGGAGACGGTCCAGATGTCTCACCGTAACGCAGCGGCGGCCGGCTTCACACTGTAGAACGTCGGTCATGGAACGCGTGCTCATCACCGGCGGCGCCGGATTCATCGGGAGCACCTTGGCCGACCGGCTGCTCGACGACGGCTGTGAGGTGGCAATCCTCGACGACTTCCGCACCGGACGGCGCGAGTTCATCGCCGGGGCGCTGGAGCGCGGCGCCGACCTCTTCGAGGGCGACATCCTGGACCGCGACCTGCTCGCCCGCGCCGTCGCCGGCTGCGACACGGTCTTTCACCTGCAGGCCAACGCCGACGTGCGCCACGGCCTCGACCATCCGCAGCGCGATCTGCACCAGAACACGATCGCGACCTCCAATGTGCTCGAGGCCATGCGCGCGGTGGGCGCCAGGCGGATCTGCTTCTCCTCGACCGGCTCGGTCTACGGCGAGCCCGACGTCTTCCCGACCCCCGAGGGCGCGCCCTTCCCGGTGCAGACCTCGCTCTATGCCGCCTCGAAGGTCGCCGGCGAGGGGCTGATCGGCGCCTACGCTCACGGCTACGAGTTCACGGGGATCATCTTCCGCTTCGTCTCACTGCTGGGCGAGCGCTACACCCACGGCCACGTCATCGACTTCTACCGCGCGCTCAAGCGCGACCCGTCGCACCTCTACGTCCTCGGCGACGGGCGCCAGGAGAAGAGCTACCTCTACGTGCAGGACTGCGTCGAGGCGATGCTCACTGCCGCCGCCCACCATGGCAACGAGCCCGGTGCCCACGTCTACAACCTCGGCACCGACGCCACGGTGGTGGTCGACGACTCGATCGCGATCATCACCGACCGCATGGGCGTGACGCCCGCGATCGAGAAGGAGGGTGGCACGCGCGGCTGGGCCGGCGACTCGCCGCTCATCCACCTCGACACCACCAAGATCCGCGCGCTGGGCTGGGCGCCCACCCTCACTATTCCCGAGGCCATCGAGCGGACCCTCGACTGGTTTGAGTCAGAGCCCGCCATCGTCCTCGACCAGGAGCCAACGACCTCGTGAGCGTGATCTTCTCCCGTGCGCCGCTGCGCATCTCGCTCGGCGGCGGCGGCACCGATCTGCCGTCCTACTACGGGGAGCACGGCGGCTACCTGATCAGCGGCTCGATCGACAAGTACGTGTACATGCTCACGCACACGGTCTTTCAGAAGCGCTACCGCCTGAAGTACTCCGAGACCGAAGAGGTCGACACGCCGGAGGAGATCAAACACCCCATCCTGCGCGAAACGATCCTCAGGCACTGGCAGGGCAACCCGCTGGAGATCGCCGTCGTCGCCGACGTCCCCGCCGGCGCGGGCCTGGGCTCCTCCGGGGCGTTCACCGTCTGCCTGATCAAGGCGCTCGCGCTGGCCAGCCGCCAGTCGATCACCGCGGGCGACCTTGCCGAGGCCGCGTGCGAGATCGAGCTCGACATCCTCGAAGAGCCGGTTGGCAAGCAGGACCAGTACGTCTCGGCCCACGGTGGCATCTGCGCCTACACCTTCAACCGCGACGGCTCGGTCGACGTCGAGTCGCTGCAGATCGACGACGCCACGCACCGCGGGCTGCGCAACAACCTGCTGCTCTTCTACATGGGCGAGACACGCGCGGCCTCGAGGATCCTCGCCGACCAGGTCTCGCGCACCCGGGATGGCGATAACGAGATGGTGGAGAACCTCCATCGGACCAAGGAGATGGGCGCGCGCAGTCGCAGTCTGTTGGAGTGCGGCGACCTCGAGGCCTATGCCGAGTTGATGCACGAGCACTGGGAGAACAAGCGTAAGCGCTCTCCGGGTGTGACCGATGAGCATATTGACCGTCTCTACACGCTGGCACGACGCTCGGGCTGCCTCGGCGGCAAGCTGGTCGGCGCCGGGGGCGGCGGCTTCCTGCTCGTCTACGCCCAGCGCCCTGAGGACACCCGCCAGGCAATGGCCGCCGCGGGCGTGTCCGAGCTGCCGTTCGACTTCGAGTTCCAGGGCGCGATCGGCAACGAGTCGACGTGAGCCTGCGGGTCGGGATCATCGGCTGCGGCCTCATGGGCCGCAAGCGGTCCGCCGCCCTTGGCGAGGACCGCGTCGTCGGTGCCTACGACCTGCGCTTGGAGGCCGCCGACGAGCTCGTCGCGGAGTTCGGCGGCACCGCTTGTGCCACGCTGGAGCAGTTGCTCGCGCTGGAGCCCGATGTCGTCATCGTCGCCACCAGCCACGACCAGATCGCGCCCTGCGCGGTCGCCGCGCTGCAGGCCGGCGCGCATGTCCTGGTCGAGAAGCCCGCCGGCATCGGTGTTGCCGACGTCGACCGCATCGCCGCTGCCGCGCAGGCCGCCGGCAAGATCGCCAAGGTCGGCTTCAACCACCGCTTCCATCCCGCCATCTCTCAGGCGATCGCAACGGCCCGCAGCGGCCGCTTCGGCGAGGTGCTGTTCCTGCGCGGCCGCTACGGCCACGGCGGGCGCCCCGGCTACGACAAGGAGTGGCGGGCCGATCCGAAGACCGGCGGCGGCGGCGAGATGACCGACCAGGGCATGCACCTGCTCGACCTCTCGCATTGGCTACTGGGCGAGCTGCCGCTGCACTCGGCGCTGCTGCGCACGAGCTTTTGGGACATGCCGGTTGAAGACAACGCCGCGATCCTGCTTGGCGTCCCCGGCGACCACCGCGCGCCATGGGCGACGCTGCACGTCACGTGGACCGAGTGGACCAACCTCTTCTCGCTGGAGATCACCTGCCGCACGGGCAAGCTCGTGGTCGATGGCCTCCAGGGCTCCTACGGCCCGCAGAAGCTGAGCATCTTCACGATGGACCCGGTGAAGATGGGTAAGCCGGAGGCCGAGATCATCGCCTTTGACCCGGTCGACGTGTCGTGGGGTCTGGAGTGGGATTCGGTGCGTGCGGCGATCGCCGCCGGGGCGCCGGTGCCCGAGGATCTGGCCTCGGTCCGCTACTGCTGGGACTTGATCGAGCAGGCCTACGCGGCCAACGGCTACCCGACGCCGGGCGGTGGCGCGTGAAGCTCTGCGTCGCCGGCCTTTGGCACCTCGGCACCGTGACGGCCGCGTGCCTGGCCGGTGCGGGCCACGAGGTCACGGCGTTCGACCCCGACGCCGACGTGGTCGCCGATCTGGGCGCCGGCAAGCCGCCGCTCTTCGAGCCCGGCTTGGAGGAGCTCGTCGGCGCGGGCCTGGCCTCCGGCGCGCTGCGCGTGACCGGCGATCCGGCCGGCGCGGTGCGCGGCGCCGAGCTGCTCTGGGTCACCTACGACACGCCCGTGGACGCCGACGATGTCGCCGATGTCGACCTCGTCGTCGGCCACGTCCTCGCGCTGCTGCCCTATCTCCAGGCGGGCGCGACCGTGCTGGTCTCCTCGCAGCTGCCGGTCGGCAGCGTCGCGCGCCTAGAGGCTGCGGCGTCGGCAGAGCGCTTGGATTTGTCGTTCGGCTGCTCGCCGGAGAACCTGCGCCTGGGCAAGGCCATCGAGGTCTTCACCGAGCCCGACCGCGTCATCGTCGGCGTCCGCGACGAGCGCGCTCGCGAGACCGTCGCGCGCGTGCTGGCGCCGATCACCGAGAGCATCGAGTGGATGGGCGTCGAGTCGGCCGAGATGGCCAAGCACGCGCTCAACGCGTTCTTGGCGACGTCGGTGACCTTCATCAACGAGATCGCCTCGGTCTGCGAGCGCGTCGGCGCCGATGCCGGAGACGTCTCCCGAGCATTGAAGACCGAGCAGCGGATCGGCCCCAAGGCCTACCTCGGTCCGGGCGGCGCCTTTGCCGGCGGCACGCTGGCCCGCGACATTCGGGCGCTGACCGGCATCGGTGACGCCGAGGCGCTCACGACGCCGCTGCTGCACGGCGTGTGGGACAGCAACACGGCCCACCGCGGCTGGCCGCGGCGCACGCTGGTCGGTCTGCTCGCGCCCGACGCGACTGCCGCCGATGCCGCCCCGCTCGCCGGTCGCACGATCGCGGTGTGGGGTCTGACCTACAAGCCCGGAACCGACACGCTGCGCCGCTCATCGGCGGTCGAGCTCTGCCGCGATCTCGCCGCCGCCGGCGCGGCGGTCCGCGCGCACGACCCAGCGGTGACCGCCCTGCCCGACGATCTGACCGAGGTGATGGACTTGCTCGACGATCCCTTCACGGCCGCGGCCGGAGCCGACGCGCTCGTCGTTGCCACCGAGTGGCCCGAGTACCGCGCGCTCGAGCCCGAGCAGCTCATCGGCGCGCTGGGCGCCAACGCACTCGTCGTCGACGCCAACGGCTTCCTGGCCGGCACGCTGCTGGCGGATGAGCGCGTGCGCTATGCCTCGGTCGGGCGGCGGCCCTCGTGAGCGGCGCGCTGGCCGGCCGCACGGCGCTGATCACCGGCGCCAGCCAAGGACTGGGCCTGGAGATCGCGCGCGCGTATCTCCGTGAGGGCGCCCGGATCGTCATCTGCGCGCGCTCCGAGGAGACGCTGCGCGATGCACACGAGGAGCTCGCCGGCCTCGGCGAGGTCCACGGCTGCCCCGCTGACGTCGCCTCTCCAGAGGAGGTCGAGGCGCTGGTCGCCTTCGCGGTGGAGCGCCTCGGCAGCCTCGACGTCTTGGTCAACAACGCCGGCGTCTACGGGCCCAAGGGCGCGATCGACGACGTCGACTGGACGGCGTGGGCCAAGGCGATCGAGATCAACCTGATGGGGTCGGTCCTGCCCGCGCGCTTCGCGCTCCCGCACCTGCGGGCGGCCGAGCGCGGCAAGGTCGTCCAGCTCTCCGGTGGCGGCGCCACCAACCCGCTGCCATTCCTGTCGGCCTACGCCGCCTCCAAGGCCGCGGTCGTGCGCTTTATCGAGACGCTCGCCGGCGAGGTCGCCGATGACGGCATCGACGTCAACGCGATCGCGCCCGGCGCGCTGAACACGCGAATGCTCGACGAAGTCCTCGAGGCCGGCCCCGAGGCCGTCGGCGAGGCCTTCTACGCCAAGGCGCTGCAGCAGCGCGACAGCGGCGGCACGTCGCTGGAGCGCGGCGCCGCGCTCTCTGTCTACCTCGGCTCGCGCAAGAGCGACGGCATCACCGGCCGCCTGCTGAGCGCCGTGTGGGATCCGTGGGAGGACTTGGAGTCCCACGCCGACGAACTCGACGGGACCGACATCTACACCTTGCGGCGCATCATCCCGGCCGAGCGCGGCCAGAGGTGGGGCGAGCGGGAGTAGGCGCTTGCCCACACGCCAAGAAGCGTTGCACGACTCACGCCGACCACGGCCGCCAAACGGTGCTACGTCCGTTGATTGCGCAGATCTCCTTGACGTTTGATCGTTGATACTGTTTGCTGACCGCGGTCCGAGCACGGACACTGGCGGACCACCGCCAGAGACCGCGACAAAGGGATGAGCAATGGGGTCGAGGCGGGGACGCGCGACGATGTCAGTCGTGCTCGTTGGCGTGCTATCCATGGTGTCGGCGGCCGTATCGGGCAGCCAACCCAACGGCAAGGCTAGATCCTCCATCGCCGCTCCGACGGGTCCGAGGGCGCTCACACCTTCCGAGCTGCTGGCCGCGTTGCCGGCGCGACACGCACAGAACGCCGCAGCGCGCGCCCACCGGTCTGCCTCTCGCACCACCTTCGCCCACCTGCACGCCGGCGAAGCCGTCGCTGTTCTGAAGCACAGGGCATCGGAGATCGTTGACCGCACGGCATGGCATGGGGTCGAACTTCCGAAGGGCGCACACGCCCTTCGGTATCAGCGCGATGAGCGTCTTGCCAGCTTCACCTCCGCGTCTGGGCATCGCCTGCTCGTCTCCTCCACGATGCCCTTGCGACGGAAGGACCCTGACTCGGGCAAGATCGCACCGGTCGACCTCGGACTGGAGCGCAACGCCGACGGCTTTGAGACCGTGAACCCCTTCGTCAAGGTCCATTTTCCCAACGACCTCGCCGAAGGCCTGCAGATCGGGTCGCTGCGTCTCCACGTGGGTGATCGCAGCGAGAGCCCTACTTCAGCGATCAGGATCGGCGATACGGTGGCGTGGCCGAACACCTTGGTCGACACCGACGTGATCGCCAACGCCGTGCCTCAGGGCGCCGAGATCACCGCGACCTTGCGCTCGGCCAACAGCCCCGAGGACATCCCGGTGGCACTGGACCTCCCCGAGGGTATGACCGTACGGCTCGCAGCCTTCGACGATGACAACCGGGGCGGTCTGGTCATCGTCGATCGTCAGCAGCACACGATCGGCACGGTCTCCGCGCCGGTCGCGTGGGACGCCGACCATGTTTCGGTGTCGAGCGAGTGGCAACGGGTCGGCGATCGGCTGGTGCTCCACGTTGCCCATCTCGGAAAGGACGTCGCCTATCCGGTCGTCGCGGATCCGCTCATCGTCCCCTCCATCTCCGGCGCGGACCTAGTGGCGGCGGGCGTGCGTGGATATCCGTGGGCGTGGCACGACGACACGGCGGCCCGGATCGACGTGGGCTACGGAGCGGGCTGGACAGGGACCGGCTTTCATCAGGGCATCGACCTCGTCAACAGCACGAGGCACTACAACGTGGGTGCGGGTGCCTATTGGTACCTGAGTCTCGCCGGCCGGCAAGCACGCATCACGCAGCTGTTGATCGGGAGCATGGCCCACGCCCCAGGCAAGGGCGCTGCAGGCAACGTTCTCGGGTCATGCACCTTCTGGCGTGTGATGACACCGACGGGCGGCACCGACTTCGGCGGCCAGGTCAACCGGTGCGACAGCTTCAGCGACTACTCGATCAGCGCCGGCTTCTACCTCGACAACCTGGGCACCACCGGGAACACGGCCCAAGTGGGGCTGATTCCGGCACAGGCAGGCGACTACCAGTACATGCAGCAGTACATCGGCGCCCTTTCCGTGGTGATGGAGGACAACAACACGGCCAACGTCCCGACGGTATCCGGAGGCGCAGCGTCCTGGACAAACTCCACGCCGGTACCGGTCACGGTCAATGCATCCGACGCCGGCCTGGGCGTGCGTGCCGTCGGACTTCGCGCGGACGGCGGCACCTTGAGCTGGCAGCCCGTGGACCCCGATGACCCGCAATGCGCCGTGTGCCCGATGAACGTGACGCGAACGCTGTCGGTCAGCGGCGTCGGCGACGGATCGCACACGGTGGACGCCTCGACCCAGGATCAATGGAACACCACAGGGCCGTTCTCGGCCACGCTGCCCGTGCGGATCGACACGGTCGCTCCAACGATCGGCACGCTATCGGGCTCGTTGTATGACGACCGCACGACATCGTTCTCCGGAGTCCGCACTGTCCACGTGCCGCTATCGGGCGAGGGATCGACGACAACGATGGCGTCACGTCGATCGGGTGTGAAGCGCATCCGTCTCATGATCGACGGCACCGTGGTCGGTGATCAGAAGGACTTTGCGCAGCAGGACAGCTGGATTCCGGGCAGCACCGACAACGTGTTGCGTGTCAACGCATCATCGTTGTCGCCCGGTTCCCACACCGTCGCGGCCTACGTCAGCGATTGGGCGGGCAACACCCGTCTGTCCAGCTCGTTCACGATCACCACCGCTGCGGGGCCGACTACCGCCGTCGCCTCCACAGACACCTCGCTGTTCGGTGATGTGGACGGCAATGGCACCTCTGATCTCGTCACCGTCTCGAGCACGGGGACCGTGAAGGTGTTCCCGTCCGACGGGATCGGCGGCTTTGGATCCGCCGCAACATGGGCTACATGGAGTGGGGCAACCGGGCTGCTCCTCGCCGATGTGGACAATGACGGCGACGACGATCTCGTCGGCCGCACGTCCTCGAGCATCGACGTGCGCGTCGCACGGTCGAGCGGCACCGCGTTCGCCGCGCCCACCGTCTGGCTCGCGTCAGCTCCGGCGGGGAGCCTCTTGGCCGCCAACCTGAACGGCACAGGCGGAGACGACCTTGTGATCGTCCAGAGCAGCGGAACCATCCAAGGGGCCATCTCAAATGGCTCCGCGTTCACCAGCCTGGGCAGTTGGACGACCCTGCCAGCGGGCAGCCAGCCACAGGCCGCAGACGTCTCAGGGGACGGCCGCGCCGACCTCGTGCTCTCGCGAGCGGGACGCATGGAGGTGCGCAAGTCCGACGGGTCGACCTTTGGCAGCGTCCAAGACTGGGGCGCCGCACCGAGCGGCGATCTCCAGGTTGCCGACGCCGACGGTGACCACACTGCCGACTTGATCGCCCGAGGCGCCGACGGAATCGTCCGCTACTTCCCGTCGAGTGGAACGTCGTTCGGGGCCGGCGCCTTCACCACCGTCCTGCCAACGACCTACACCTTCGGTGTCGCGGACGTCGACGGCAACCTCCACGCCGACGCCGTAGGCCGATCGAGCACGGGCGTCACCGCCCATGTCGGAACCGCCCCCTATCCCGATCCACCCGTCTCAAACCCGCCCGGCACGCCCAACCCATCTGATCCCCCGGCTGGCCCGACGATCGGGTCGCTGTTCCCACCGGTTCTGGCTCGTGATGGCTTCGGTGACTACACCGGTGACGGAGTCGCTGACCAGGTGGTGTTCCGCCAGTCGAACTCGCTGTGGTACGTCTACCCGAACCCGACCGGAATTGCGTGGGGCTTGGCGGGCGATACGCCTGCCCCCGGCGATTACGACGGCGACGGAAAGAACGACTTCGCTGTCTTCCGACCATCGACAGCGATGTGGTACGTGTTACCGAACACGACCGGAGTCCAATGGGGCTTGGCGAATGACATCCCCATGCCCGGTGACTACGACGGCGACGGCAAGACGGACTTTGCCACCTTCCGGAAGTCCAATTCGACGTGGTACGTGTACCCGAACCCGACAGGATTCGCATGGGGTCTGGCGGGCGACATCCCCGTGCCCGGCGATTACAACGGCGACGGAAAGACCGACATCGCCGTCTTCCGACCGTCAAACTCGACGTGGTACGTCTACCCCGATCAGGTCGGTGCACAATGGGGCCTACCCGGAGACTTCCCGGCCCCAGGCGATTACAACGGCGACGGAAAGACCGACTTCGCCGTCTTCCGACCGTCGACCTCGATGTGGTATGTCTACCCGAACCCAACGGGAACGTCGTTCGGCCTCCTTGGCGACATCCCGGTCCCAGGCGACTACCACGGCGAGGGTAAGACGACGTTCGCCGTCTTCCGGCCTTCCACCACCAAGTGGTACGCATTCCCGAATGCGACGGTCTCATCGGGGCAGCCGTGGGGCCTGTCCACCGACATTCCCGTCTCCGGCGGTCTGCGCGCCGCCCCGCCCACGTCCTGGAAGTACGGCGGTCCCAATCACCGCATCGATACCGACCCAGAAGCGGCCGCGGTGCGTTCGGCGTTCAACGCTGCAGCAACCGACACAGCCGCCCGCACGCTCCTCAATGGTCTCTATCCGCAGGAGCTGGCACGCGTCGAAGCCTCTGTGCGCTCGACGATCGGCGACGGCGACCTCGTATGGGACATGGACGAGTCCAAGATCTACAACTACGCAGCCGGCCAGATTCGTTACATGCCCTACGCCGTTGGTCTCGCGCTAGGTGCGAACACCGGGGCCGCCAAGCGCGTCACCCACCACATGCTGGCCCCGTACAGCCTTGGCCCGGATATCGGCAACTACGCGACGAGTTGGACCTACGGCGGCCCGGACCGCGTAGTGAGCACGGGAGACGAGGCTGAACATGTACTCAGCGATCTTCCCGATTCCACCGACGAGTACGACGACACCTGGAACACCTCGCCGCTATGGACGGGGATGACGACCGACGAGCAGGACTATGTGATGCAGGTCGCGCTTTCCTACACGGACAACAGTCCGAGCGGGTACGTGCCTCGAGCGGGCATCGACCTGTTCAAATTCGGCCTGGTCAAGGTCCGGCTCAACCAGGCTCAGGCGGACAACCTGCGGTTTCGCATCCAGCAGGTGCAGGCTGGGGCTGGGGCGTGTGCCTTGATCGCCGGCATCGTTGCCGCGGATGCGCCGACACCTGTCGCTAAGGGGGTTGCGCTGGTGGTGACGCGCGTCTGCGGCTCCTTGGGTCTTACCGCGACCGTCATCGTCAACGAGATAGCTCACGATCTCGGTCAGTCAAGCCATCCGGGCATCGTCATCACAGTGGGGGTCAAGATGACCGTGTCGTGGCACAACGTCGTGCCTCACAGCGCACCGTACTTTTCGATCGACCCGTGGAACTAGACTCGAGCGTGCCGTGATGTCTCGCAAACTGCTCCCACTGACAGTGGCCTTGGTGCTCCTCGCGATCGTGCTGTCGTCCATGGATGCGCCGTATCGGCTCGTCCAGGCCGTCTGTGTCCTCGGGGCGCTCACACTGGTCCTGCAGATCCCGGACACCATCGAGATCGTCCAAGCCCTGCGCGATCGTGACGCGCGGCAGGGATCGTCGGACGAGCCCTAGGGGCGCCATTGTTAGCGGGTGCCGCGCAGGAACGCGTCGGTCTCCGCCAGCGCCTCCAGCGTGCCGATCTCGTAGAAGCGCTCGGTCGCCTCGTAGGCGGCGAGGCGGTCGGTGCGGGCGAGCTCGTGGTAGACGCCGGCGAGGTCCGGCTCGTCGGGGCCGGCTGCATCCAGCGCCTCGGCGGTCAGGATGCCCAAGCCGTAGTCGATCCATTTCATGCCGGGCGTCGGCGCGCGCTTGTCGTAGACCGCGATGCGCGTACCGTCCTCGCTGAGCAGGACGTTGCTGACGTCCCAGCGGCCCTCATTACGCAGGACCGTCATCAGCGCCGGTAGACCCGAGGCCACGAACGTGGCCTGCGCCGCCGTGTAGTCGAGGCGCAGATAGGTGTCGCCGTAGAGCACCAAGAACGCGTCGCCGAGTTGGTCCAGCGCACCACGAATCGCGCCGGCCGTCCCGCGCAAATCCGGGCCGTCGTAGGCATAGCCCAACTCCAAGCCCTCATCGGCGCCATCGCCGAGCGCGGCCTCGATGCGCTCGCCCAGGTACCCGACACACAAGACGACCCGCCGTGCCCCGTGCGCCTTCAGCAGCCGAAGCTGGTGGCGCAGGAACGGCGCACCGGCGACCTCCAGCAGCGGCTTGGGCGTGTCGGCCACGACCTGCCCCAGGCGGGTGCCTAGGCCACCGGCCAGGATGCAGACGGGCAGCAGCGGTGTCATGCGCCCGATCCCTGGCTGCCGTGAAAGACGACGAGGCGCAACACGATGAACGTGATCACCGCGGCGACGAGCGCGGTGACCACGTAGACGATCTGCTCATCGATCCCGAGCAGGTCCGGCAGCACGGCCGTCGCCAGCGCGGTCAGCGCGTACTGCGCCGCGCCGATCTGGACATAGCGGAGGAACTGCGCCTGGCGCGAGAGCGCGAACTCGTCGCTGTGGGCGAAGACGAACCAGCGCTGCATGCTGTAGTTGAACAACACGCTGATCACGTAGGAGACCGGGATCGCGATCTGGATCGGCACGCCGAACGGCCCGGACAGCAGCAGGCCGAGCCCGAGGTAGACGGCCGCGACGGTCCCCCCCGAGAGGACGAAGCGCAGCGCCTGATGGTGCCCAGTCGAAGATGTACGCCAATATCGTGCGCGGTGCACAAGCCCCATCGACGAGCGCCCTTCCGGAAATCCGTCAGGGCGCACAGCGTGCATGCCAGTTGTCATAGGACAGCGCGGACATCTGCACACGGAAGCGTACTCTTCCGGCGAGGTGTCAACGATCACCGAACTGCTCCGCGACCCGCCGGCCGACCTCCCGCCGGAGGAAGGCTTCACGGCGTATGCCGAGGGGCTGGACGTCAACTGGTCCGATGATCTCGAGGCGTTGCACCGCGAGGCAAGCCGCGACCATTTTCTCGACGTCTGGACCCGCCGTGCGCTCCTCGACGCAGCCCTCCCCGCCCTAGGCACCGGAGGCGTCATCGTCGACGCGGGCTGCTCGTCGGGCTATCTGCTGGAGGATCTTCGCCGGGAGCGCCCCGACGCCCAGCTCATCGGTGTCGACCTCGTGGCCGCCGGCCTGCGCCGCGCCCACGAGCTCGTCCCCGAGGCGCAGCTGCTGCTGGCCGATGTCTGTGATCTGCCACTGCAGGACGCCACGGTCCACGCCGTCGTCTCGGCCAACCTGCTCGAGCACGTGCCCGACGACGCCGGCGCACTGCGCGAGTTCGCGCGCGTCCTGCGCCCCGGCGGCCGCGCCGCGATCATCGTCCCGGCCGGCCCGTCGACCTATGACTACTACGACCGCTTCCTCGGCCACGAGCGGCGCTACGCGCGCGGTGAGATGGCGGCCAAGGGGCGCGACGCCGGGCTACGGGTGGTCGCCGACCACCACATCGGCTCGTTCCTCTATCCCGCCTTCTGGGCGGTCAAGCAGCGCAACCGCCGCCGCCACCCCAACCCGTCCGATCAGGAGATGCAGCAGCTCGTCGAGCGCGACATCGCGCAGACAACGGACTCGCGTCTGGGCGCCGCGACGACCACGCTCGAGCGCAAGCTGATCGACCGCGGTATCGGCCTGCCGTTCGGCATCCGCTCGTTCGTCGTCCTGGAGCGTCCGGCATGAGCCTGCTGTCGATCGTCGTCCCGATCTACAACGAGGAGGACAACGTCGGCCCGTTCTATGACCGGATGGCCAGCGTCCTGGAGCGCACAGGCTGCGACTGGGAGATCATCTTCGCCGAGGACCCGAGCACCGACCGGACCAAGGAGCGCGTGCTCGCACTCCGCGACGCCGACCCTCGGGTCAAGTTGTTGCGCTTCTCGAGGCGCTTCGGCCAGCCGGCGGCAACGCTCGCCGGACTGGCAGCCGCCGGCGGCGACGCCGTCGTGGTCATCGACGTCGACCTGCAGGATCCGCCCGAGCTGGTCGAGTCGATGGTCAAGTGCTGGCGCGAGGGCTACGACGTGGTCTACGCCCAGCGCCGCACACGCGAGGGCGAGACGCTGGCCAAGCGCATCGTCTCAGCGGTCGGCTACCGCGTCATCAACCGGATCGCCGATGTCAACATCCCCGCCAACACGGGTGACTTCCGCCTGATGAGCCGTCGCGTCGTCGACGAGGTCGTGGCGCTCAACGAAGCTCACGGCTTCCTGCGCGGCCTCGTTGCGCTGGTCGGCTTCAACCAGACTGCGCTGCTCTACGACCGCGACCCGCGCGTGGCCGGATCCAGTAAGTACAACAAGTTCCTCGGGTCGCTGACCATCGGGATGAACGGCATCATCTCGTTCAGCCGCTACCCGCTGCAGTTGATCTCGTTCGGCGGCATGCTGCTCTCGCTCCTCGCATTCCTGCTTGCGCTCGGCTATGGCTTGGCCAAGCTCGTCGGCGTCGGCTTCCCAACCGGCAACCCGACGATCGTCATCATCGTGTCGCTCTTCAGCGGCATCCAGCTGCTCTCGCTGGGGATCATGGGCGAGTACGTCGGGCGCATCTACGACGAGGTCAAGCAGCGGCCGAAGTTCATCCTGGACTCAGCGCACGGCATCGAGGCACACGCGCCGCACGAGGCGGCGGTCGAAGTCGCCCAGCACTACGGGATCGACGCCGCCTAGCCGCGACCCGGCAGGCGCCGCGCGAGCTTCAACGCGCGCAGCAGCCGCTGCCGCCCGCCACCCAAACGCAGGAGCGCGACGAGGTCGCGTGCGAGCGGGATGTCGACCAGCGGATCGTCCGGGCGGACCAACGGCCACGTCTCGTCCGGGATGCCGTCGCGCACCGACCAGTAGTCGCGCTCGGCGCGGGCCAGGTCGGCCGCCAGGCGGGCTGCCGGCGGGGCGGGCAGCCGGATGGCCGCCTGGTAGGCGTCGACCAGCAGACCGCCGGTGCGCTCCCAGGTCAGCGTGGCCGACGCCGCGCGCAGGCCCTCGACCAGCTCGGTGCGCGCAGCGCAGTCGGCCAGCACGGGCGCGACGCGTGCCGCGCTGGCCTGCGCATCCCACGGGGTAAGCAGCGCCAGCGCCTCCGGCACCGTCTCGCGCAACGCCGACGTGGCGGCCACGAGCGCGGGCGTGCCGGCCTGCGCGGCCTCGAACGGGACGAGCCCAAAGCCCTCGTAGGTGCTCGGGTAGACGACGGCGGCCGCGTTGGCCAGCAGCCAGGTCTTCTCGGCTTGGGTCACCGCGCCGAGCTCGCGCACCGCGCCGGCGTGCTCGGGCGCGCGCAGTAGCCAGGCTGCGTCGTCGGCCGAGCCGGAGCCGTTGAGGACGTCCCCACCGGCCAGCACGAGCTCGCCGTCCCACTCGTGCTCGTCGCGCAGCGCGCCGAGCAGCTCGAGCGCGAAGCGCACGTTCTTGTGGCGGAAGCGGGCGCCGAGGACGAGCAGGAACGGGCGGTCGCGACCGGTCAGCGCCGGCGGTGCGATGCCGCCGTCGCCCGTAAGCAGCTCCGGCGTCGCACCGATCGGCACCACCCGCGACCGCTCGGGCGCGACGAGGTCCTCGACCGCCGCGTCGTGCGCGGCGGCCTTCGAGAAGAACAACACCATCGCCGCGAGGCCGAGCGCGTCGACCGTCGTGGCGCGGTAATCCTGCCACGCGTCCACCGAGCCGAAGACATCGGGCGTGCGGTAGCCGATCAGGTCCTGATGGGTGAGCACCGTGCGCTCGCCGAGCCGGTCCAGCAGCGCCATATCGGCGACAGACTCGACCTGCCACGGGCGGTGCGCGACGTGGGTGCGCGCGACGCCCTCGTCTTCAGCGTCCTCGATGCCGAGGCGCTCAAGCGCCGGCATCCGCTCCAGCGCGCGCGCCGCGTCGGCCCCGACCTGGGCGGGCAGCAGCGCCCGCACGCGAACATCGTCGCGCTCGGCCAGGGCGCCGAGCAACTCAACCACATGCACAACCGAGCCGCTCATCGCGCCCGCGACGTTGCGGGCGTCGATCGTGACCGTCAGCGGCTCCAATGCCACCGACGCCGCCAGCAACGTGCGCGCCAGCGCGGAGTGGCGATCCTGCGCGACGGCGGCGATTGCAGGCCCGAGCGCGGGATGGCGCGCGGCGACCTCGCCGTCCCATCCGGTCACGGTGCCGCCTGGGACCGCGCCGCGATGGGCGACGAAAAGCTCGTCAGCGACGACGTGGGCCAGCCCCGCCGCAGTGGCCCGCACGCAGAAGTCCGCGAGCGCGTCGCGCAGCGCGAGCGTCTCGTCGAGCGGGCCGACGAGCTGGAGCGCGGAACGCCGCAGAAGGGTGGCGTGCGGCAGCGCGGTCGGGATGCGGGGATGGAGCCCCAGCGCGCCGGTGCGTAGACGCGCCGCCGCCTGCTCCGCGGTCACCCCCCCGGTCGGGAGCGGCCACGGGAGGTTGCGCCGCGGAACGCTGAGAAACCCTGCGTCGTTGCTCAGGGGCGTAATCGTCGCGGCATCGGGCTCGGCGACCGCGGCCTCCGCCAGTTCGGCGAAGAAGCCCACGCCGACCTCGGTCGCGCCGTCGAGCAGGATCATATCGCCGTCGAGCGCGGCGACAGCGGCGTTGACGAGCGCTCCACCCTCGCCCTCCACCCACCGCGGAGCGAGGAAGCCGCCGAGCTCATCGAGGGTCGTGCGCGCCGCGGGCGCGCCGCCGGCCAGGACCGCGAGTGCCTCGGGCATCCCTGCCGCCGCGAGCGCCTTGAGGCAGCGCGCGGCCTGTTCGGCGTCGTGCAGGACCAACAGGAGGGCCGGAGGCGAAGCGGAGGGCACGGGCGGAATCTACCCGCCGCTGTGGGCGCGGCGGCCGGCCGCCGTCAGCTCGCCGCTGGCTCGTACCAGTCCAGGTACTTCCCACACGCCTGGCGCACCGGCACCGTGCGTTCCGCAGCCACCGGCGTGAACGACAGCTCCACCGGCGCCGTGGCGAGCCCCGGCCGGGCGAGCCGCGTCTTGCTGGCCGAAACCGTGAACGGCAACGTGCCGGCCTTCGACACTGTCACTGCACCCGCCGGATAACGCGTGCCCTGGCGTTCGAGGCTCGCCGGCAGCGTCGTGTCGATGCCCTGACCTTGGACCCGAACGTCCCCACGCCACGCGTAGGCGACGTTGACCAGCCACCGGCCACGCGACAGCGCGACGGGCACCGACACCGTCTGGCCCTGCGCAATGGGCGGCGTCAAGGCCCGGACCGGCGCGCGGCGGATCCCAGCCACACCGCGCCCCTTGAGCACGGCCTTGCCCTCGAGCGACGAGCAGTCCAACGCCTGGCCCGCGTCCGCGCCTTCACCAGACAGAACGCCGCGGAGCTTCGACGGCCCCGTGCGGACCCAGAGCTGCCATGGACCACTCGCAGCACGCAGCCGAAAGTTGGGCGGCGCCTGGCTGGCAGACGGGTCGCGCGCCGTCACGACCGCGTCGAAGCGGTCGATGTTGCCGAACGAGTCCCAGTCGTAGGCGTGGCCCACGCCGGCATCCTTGACCGGGAGTGGCGGGGCGCCGCCAACGTCGACGCGCCCTGCCGGGAACGTCGGCTGTGCCACCGTCGCGCCAGAGAGGTACCACTGGCCGAACTCGTCGTTGAGCGTCAGCAGCACCTTCTTGCCCTGCACGAACGGGCGCAGCTTGGCGAGCTGCTGCTCGTTGGCGCGCGGACCGACCGGCAGGTAGCGGAGCGTCAGAAAGGACGACACCGCCGCCACCGCCACGAGGCCGATGGCGACGATGCCGCGCCCCACCCGCAGCGGCGCGGGGTCCGCCCGGCGTTCCAGCAGCCCGACTGCCGCGAGCACGACGAAGAACGGTGACACGATGACAAATGACTTGGCCGTCGTGTAGGGCGACTGCGAATGCGCCGACCACGCGGCGAGCAGCACGCACGTCACGGTCGCTGCCACGAGTTCGGGCTCGCTCCGGCGCAACAGCCGCACCGCGCCCCACGCCGCAGCGACGAGGACGAGCAGCCCCAGGAGGGTCGAGGCGGTCTGCACCAGCGGCGCGTACCGGAAGTCGGCGCTCAACCAGATGCCGGTGGACTCCAGGAACTGCAGCGGGCCTGCGAGATTCCCGATGTCGTCTTTCGCAATCCCGGTGCCGGCTGCACCCGTGCGGTGCATGTAGTCCCAGAACCCGTGGATGCGCGGGATCTGCGGGACGATAGCGACGAGCAGAACGACAACTGCGAAGACCGCTGGCAGCACGAGCGCGCGGATCTCTGCTCCAAGCGCACGCGGCCGTCCTTCGGGCCGCGGCAGGAACGCCAGCGCGAGCGAGGACAACGCGACCGTCCCACCGATCCAGGCGAGGCCCGGAATCGAGTACATCGACAACACGCCACCGACGATGAGGCCCAGCCCAACCAGCCGGGCCGGGCCGGTGACGTCGCCACGGCGTAACGAGACGAGCAGGCCAACCGCTCCGAGCAGCAACAGCGGGAACATCAACTCCTTGAACGCGCCCTCCCCCATGTAGGCGGCTGAGAGGTACGACATGGCCGCGGCTGCGGCGGCCAACGCGGCAGCAGGCCAGCGAACGCGCCCGAGTAGTCCGAAGATCGTGATCGCGCTGAGCACCGGCATCGCGATCGTCAGGCCGGTGAAGACGCCGTCGAGCCCGAGGCCGAGACCATGGCCCAGTTCGGCCACGAACGCATGGGGGCCGAAGGGGTAGTAGTTCAGCAGCGGCGTCGCCGTTTCCAACGCAGCGTCGCGATAGGCGCCCGCATAGAGCAGATGCGCGGCCATGTCGTTGTTGAAGCTGACGCCAAGGACCCCAAAGCGGCCTTGGGCATAAAACGGGACCAGTGCGACGAGGAGCGTGAGCCCCCCCGCCAGCCAGGCGCCCACCGGCGGACGGTGCTCCGGCTCGAGCGCGGCCTTGACGAGACCGGCGAGCGTGAGGAGCACCGTGATGACAAACGGCCAGGTGGTTCGCCCGGGAAGGTGCGGAGACGCAGCAGCGATGAGCATCGCGACGCTGAGCCCAACCGCCGGGGCGGCGGGGGTCCAACGGCGAGCACCGAAGAGCGTGCAGATGAGCTGACCACCGAGGGCAGCGCTCAGCACCACGGCGATGGCGGAGACCAGGGTCGCGATCACCGGCGGCAGGCTATCGACCACGCTGGGCGGCGGTCGTGCCCAGCGGCGGGCCGCTCAATACGCGTCGAAGTCGAGGAACTCGAAGCGGCCGAACCGCGGGACGGGCCCTTCGCCCGACAGCCGGCGGAAGACCATGTTGAGCGGCTTCGGCCGCAACCGATCTGGCAGCGCGACGCCGCGCAACGGGAGACGGTCATTGTGGCCAACGTGGAGAGCGAGCGGCGCGCGATGGCGGCGGCACGCACGCCGCACCAGCGCGCCGACCTCCGACACACGCAGCGGGCGCGCGGCCAGGACGGCAAGCACGACGGCCACCGGCACGTGACTCCCACGCTCGACGGTCGTCACCGCGATCCAGTCGCCGCCGTCGTGGACCGCGTAGCCCGCACGGGGCGACGCCACGCGCCAACGCAGCGTCTCGGGCGTCCAGCGCACCGTCGCCTCCCCCTGCTCAGCCGCCGCGTCGAGCACCTCCCCCAGACGGACGTCATCGGAGGGCAGTCCGTCAGCGATCGACACGCCGCGACCTGGCAATGCGAGCAGCACGCTGGCGGGGAGCGGGCCCACCAAGTCGAACCGCAGCCGGCCGACCAGGCCGTGCGTGGAGTTGGCGTTGCCCACGCCGATCACGATCTCGCGCCCCTGCGCAGCTGCCTTGGCATAGGCCTGTTCGCCCAAGGTGGTGAACAAGCCCTGGCCACGAGCGCGCTCATGCACCGCGCTGTTGAGCGACAGGACCGACGGCACGTCGCGCCCGCGCTCTCGGATGACGCATGGCGTGACCGAGTAGTGGGCGGCCCGGCCCTGCTCGTCGTCGAGGTTGGCCTCGAACGCGTCGCCGTCGGGATTGTCGGCGTACAGCCAGCGCAGATAGTCCCGATCACCTACGCGCGTGCCCGGGAAGACCTCGTCGAGGAGTTGCGAGGTCCGGGCGCGGTCCTCGTCGCCGGAGGTCATCGTCCGGCTCCATGGTTGTCGGGAAGCGGCGGCGGGGGCGTGGCGCGACGGCCGCGCATCAGCTCGATCGCCAGCAGCACGCGCATGACGTACCAGGCGCTGGCCACTGGGCCGGCACTCGCCCTGCCGGTCGCGCGGACGGTCATCCGGACCGGATACTCGGCGGCGCTCGCACCGTGCTCGCCGGCGATCACGAGCGCCTCGACCGTGTCGCCCAGGTACTCCACGGGATACTCATAGGCGAAGCGGGCCAGCAACGTGGGGCCGATCGCGCGGAAGCCGGAGGTGGCGTCGGTCAGCGGGACCTCGGCGGCGCGACTGGCGCGCTTGGCGAGCACCTTCATCGCCACCCTGCGCGCGCCGCCGACGGGGTAGTCGACCTCGTCGTGGGTGAAACGCGTCCCGACGATCATGTCGGACCCCGTCCGGGCCAACTCCGTCACGAGGCCCGGGATGTCGCGGACGTCATGCTGACCGTCGGCGTCGACCTGGACGACGACGTCATAGCCCGCCCGCAGCGCGTAGCGGAAGCCTGCGCGCAGGGCGCCGCCGACGCCAAGGTTGAACGGCAGCGACAGCACCACGGCACCCGCCTCGCGAGCGGCATCCGCCGTCAGGTCGCGCGAGCCGTCATCGACCACGGCCGCTGGATAACCGAGCTCGCGCACCGCGCGCACGACGGCCCCGACGGACTCCTGCTCGTTGAAGGCCGGCAGGAGGACGAGGACGCGGGGCTCGCCGGCGGCGGGCGGCACCGGCATCTCAACGGGGCTCTCCAACTGCTGCACGCGCTGCTCGAGCAGCGCCGAGTGCTCGCTCAGCTCCTGCACGGCACGATGCAGGCCGCTGACCGAGGTCGACAGTTGCATGGCCACGAGCCCGAGGAAGACCAGCAGCACACCGAGCGAGAAGCCCGTCGCGGTGAACCCCGCATCCTGCACCCGCGCCGAGGCCGCGCTCAGCACCGGGGTTCCGGCGATGCCCACCACGGCCAGCGTCAGCCAGCCGAGGCCGTAGCGGATCGACAGGAGGCCCATCCGCACGAGGCGGACGGTCGAGAGCAGGAGCAGGAACGCTCCCGCCATGAGGATCGCGGCCTGGGTGCTCATGTTGGTGTCTGCTCCAGCGCGGGGCGCATGCCGTGGGTGATCATCAGCACGGCCCCGGGCAGGCTGGCGACAAGCAGCACCACGACGGTGCCAAGGGAGATGAGCGTGGCGTTGGTGGTGTTGACTCCGACCGAGCCCAGCAGGACAACGTAGCTGCCCTCGCGGATGCCGAAGCCACCGATCGACAACGGGATCAGCGTCGCGAAGGTCACGAGCGTCAGCGTGACGGCCGCCGCGCCGAAGGACGGATGATCGCCGAGACAGCGCGCCAGCGCCCAGACCTGAAAGGCGACGAGCGCCTGGAAAAGGACGCTCGTCGACAACAGGAACACGAGGGCGCCTGGGTTGCGGACGACATCGCGCGCAACGCGACCGGCATTGCGCGCGGTCTCGAAGGCCCGAGCGGGGATCAGGCGCATGAACCACCGCGGGCGCCGCAGCAACAAGACGACGACCACCGCAGCGCCGAGAGCGACTCCGAGCGTCGCCCACCCCAGCCCGGCGACGGCGTGATGCGGGACCGGGCCCGACCCGGCGGCGATGGCGATCCAGGCGACCGCGAGCAGACCCGCGAGACCGCCGGCACGGTCGACCACCACGGTCGACGCGGTCCGCGCGAGGATCGGTCCGTTGCGCGTGACCAGCAGCGAGCGAGCGATGTCACCGCCGACCGTGGTCGGCAGGAACGTCTGTGCGAAGGTCGAGACTGCATAGACACGGCCGAGCTGCCCGGCACTCAGATGGATCCCGGCGATCTCCAGCAGTGCACGCCAACGCAGCGCGCCGACGACGAGCGCAGCCACGAGTGCGGCCACGGCGGCGACGAACCACCATGGGTCGCCGTCCAACAGCCCCTCGCGCACGCTGTCCCAGTCGATCCCGCTGAACACGAGCACCAGCAGCCCGACCGTCACCGTGATTCGCAGCCAGATCGAGCCGACCACGGCGCGCACGAGCCTCACAGCGCCATCACCGCCAAATCGTCGTCGGCGGCAGCGCGCGCGGCGATCTCGCCCAGCGGCGGTCCGAAGCCGCCGGCGTCGTGCGTCAAATGCGCAACACGTTCCAGCGTCGCACCGCGCCGTGCGTGCAGGATCCGGCTGACGAGCCAGCTTGCGTGGGGCAAGACGAAGAACGGCTCGTCAGGATCGAGGTCGTACGGGTGGAGGTAGCTCCACGCGGCCACGCCGACCGGCAGGGCGCGGCGCGCGCGGCGCGAGAACGCGAGCGGGAGATACCGCACATAGGCGCCCCCCATGAACGGCAAGCGCACCCGGCCCACACCGCCGACAGGGCATGGCAGCTCAACGGGCCCTTCGGCCCAGCGAAACGGCTCCATCGGCATGCCCGCCAAGCCGTGCAGCGGGTTGCTGGCCGGCAGCACGCTCGACGACCAGCTGTAGCCGGCCTCAAGCAACGCCGCCGGCGCCCAGGGGGTGGCGCGCGTCAGCGAGAAGATCGGCGCGCGGAAGCCGAGTGCGGCCACACCGGCGGCCTGCTCGACGGCCTCGCGGGCCTGACGCAACTCGGCCACTGCCGTGTTCGGATCCAGTTCAGTGAGAGGAACGTGGCGCAACCCATGGACGCCGATCTCGTGCCCGGCGGCGGCGATCCGGGTGACGATGCCCGGCGACCGCCGCGCCAACTCCCCCACGACGAAGACCGTCGCTCGCGCGCCGTTGTCCTCGAGCCACGCGAGCACCCGCTCAGTCGGCGCCTCGTACCGCGCTGGGCGACCGGGTGGCTGATGGTCCTCGAGATCGAGCGTGAAGGTGAGCGTCATGCGTCGGGGCGCTGCGCGAGCAGCAGCACGATGTCAGACCGCGAGGGGCGGTTGAGCATCGGCGCCGCAGCGAAGAGCGCGATGAAGCTGGCAACGCTGGCCGGCGAGACACGCCGGAACGTGTGCACGCGCTCCCACAGCCCATCGCGCAGGATCGACGTCAGCGGTGTCAGACCGCGGACCTCGAAGCCGCACTCGGTGACCAGCCGTGCCAGCGCCGCACGTGGGAAGTAGTGCTGATGGGGGCTTGGGAGCCCCTGCTGCCAGAAGCGTCGGTAGGGACCGGTGACGCCGACGCGGGCCAACGCGGAGGCGGCGTGATAGCCGAGCCCGTCGGCGTTGGGGATGTTGATGCTCAGCACGCCGCCAGGCGCAAGATGCTCAAGGCACGCCTCGACGGTCGCGCCGGCGTCGGGAATGTGCTCCAGCACATCGTTGAACGTGATGACGTCGAACTGCTCTCCGGCCCTCACCACATCGGGGAAGTAGCCGACCCGGACATCGAGCCCGCGCGCCAGCGGCTCCGCGGCGACCGCCGCTTCCGGCTCGGCCCCGGTGACGGTGCAGCCCCGTTCCAGCGCAGCATCGAGAAACCAACCATGGGCAGAACCGACGTCGAGCAGCCGGGCGTCGCCTAGCGGACGCAGTGCCTCGATGCCATCGAGGATGTCAGTGAAGTTGCGCTTGCGCAGTGCCTCGAGACCCACCACACGGGCGTCGGTGTCGATCTCCACCGCGCTGTCGATATGACGGTTGTGCTGGTTGATCTCGACCGCGAGATCGGAGGTCCACGTGCCACAGGAGGGGCAGCGCGCGGTCCACGGCTGGACCTTCGGCACCACAGACACGCCACACACCACGCACGGCCGCCCGGCGAGAGCGGCACCATGGCCGGTCACGTTCGTCGTCGGCAGCGGGGAGGGACTGGTCACCGTTGGAGCGTACGGAATGCGCGAGACGCGCAGGTCGGAGACGCCGTCGTGGCGGACGCGCTGCCTACTCCGGCAGCCCCTACAACTTCTGCAGGATCCCGAGCCCGACGCCGTCCTGGTAGACGAGATCGCCGGGCTTGTCGGGATCGCCGACCTGGCGGTTGAGGTTGAGGAAGCCGACCTCGCCCTTGTGCTTGGGCAGCCAATCATCGAGCGCCTTCTGCACGCCCCCCTTGCCGGCCGCGTCCCACTCACGCGCGTAGGTGCTGGTGTCGTGCAGCAGCATGAGCGAGTGGCGGTCCATGTTCGGGACCCAAAGATCCAGCTCGCGCAGCGTGTGCGCGTACTGGTGCGAGGAGTCCAGGACGATCAGCTGTGGCATCCCGCCGATCGTCGCCTTGACGTCCTCGATGTTCGACGGGTCTGCCGAGTCTCCGAGCTTGAGGAAGACGGTGTCGCTCAAGCCCGCGCGATCCAGCCACTCCTGCGTGAACGCCGTGGCGACCGGATCGATGTCGATCGACACGAGCTTCCCGCCTTGGCCCATGTGCCGCAGCCAGAACCCGACGAGCAGCGCCGAGTACCCGTAGTAATGCCCGAGTTGCACAACCCGGCTGATCCCGTTACCCGAGATCAATCCCTGGATGAAGCTCATCGCCGGGACGTTGATCTCCCCGATCGAGTCCGCCGCCAGCGTCGCGGCATACCAGTCCTCCATGAGCTGCCACTCGTCGTCGGTAAGCACCGAGTAGATCGTCGGCACGTAGTCGACGCCGTGGAGGTGGTGCCACCAGAAGCGGCCGTGAGGATCCTGGGCGAACGCGCGCGAACGCGCCGAGGAGGCCGTGGTCTCGGACTGTCCGGAAGTCATCTCCGGGCATCGTAGTGGGACCTAAAGGTCTTCCGCGACCTTCGGCGCCAGCGCCCGGAACAACAAGAACCCGAACACCACCGACCCCACGATCAGCCCGATCGGGATCAACAACAGCCAGTCGTTCGACATCGCCTCCGACGGCGACGTCCACGACCCATCAACCAGCGTATGGCGCGCCGTCGCAAGAATCGCGGCAAACGGGTTGCAGAAGAACAGGTCCCGCAAAAACGTCCCGTGGATCGCGTCGACCGTGAAGAACACGCCTGAGGCGTAGAACAACATCTGCAGGATGACCGACCAGATCGGCTCGATGTCGCGGAAGCGCACGAAGCTGACCGACAGGATCATCGACAGGCCGAAGGCAAACAGCACGAGCACCGCGACGGCCACCACGAACAGCAGCCACGAGAGGCGCGGGGTGGCTCCGGAGATCAACAGGAAGATCAGGACCGGGACGAGGTTGAGCAGCAGGTTGAAGGTCGCCGCCAGCGTGCTGGCCATCGGCACCGCCAGGCGCGGGAAGTTGACCTTGCGCACCAGCGGCTCTCGCATCATGAGGCTGCGCACCGCCTGGCTCGTGGCCTCGTTGAGGAACGAGAACATGACGATGCCGAGCAGCAGCGCCACCGGGTAGTACTTCAGCCCCGCATCGAGGTTGAGCGCGAAGCTGAAGACCACGAACAGCACGCCGAAGAGCAGCAGCGGGTTCATCAGCTGCCACAGATAGCCCAGGAACGAGCCGAAGAACTTCAACTTGAAGTCGGTGGTCGCCAGCGTCCAGGTCAGACGGAAGAGGCGCTGCGGATCGTCGCCGAGTGCCGTCGGGCCCTTGACCTCGCGCAGACCCGTGCCTGACGCCTCCGGCACGATCTCCGCTGCCCGCTCTGGCGTCGCCGTGCTCACGGCGTCGCCTCCACCTTGACCTGGCGCTGCAACTCCATGTGGAACGGCAGATCGACCATGGCACCCGACGGATCGCTGGAGCTGATCACGATCGAGCGGAAGCGCTCACGGTTGTCCATCCACGCGTCGCCCGAGCCGGATTTGGCCACCACGGCGCTCACGCCGTAGCGGTCGGGAGCGAGCACGTTCTCAAAGCCGAAGTACACGATGATCTCCTCGCCGGCCTTGAACGACTCGTCCGCGAGCTCCTTGTGCGTGGAGGCGCTGACCACGCGCTCATCGGCACCGTTGCGCAGCGTGAAGCCAAAGAGCGGCGCCTCGGCGTCCTCGTGGAAGCGCACGTGCATGCAGAACGTGCAGCGCAAGCCGGCATCGAGGCTCTCGACCTGCTCGCCATCGGCGTTCATGAACCAGCCGCTGACGATCTCGGCGCTGCCGTCGCCGGCACGCAGCTCCTCGGCGTTGCGCCCGCGCAGCGCCGGTGCAGTGACCGTGCGCGCTTCACCGTCTCCCGCGTTGGCGGCTGCCTCCTCGGCGTCGCGCGCATCGCGGGAGAAGTTCAACTGCAGGTAGTGCATCGACACCGGCTGAGGCTCGCCGATCTCGGCGACGCGGCCGCGCTCGAGCAGCATCGCCCGGTCGCAGAACCGCTCGACCGAGCCCATGTCGTGGGTGACAAGAACAACTGTGCGGTTCTCGCGGCGCAGGCGCGCGAACTCGTCAAAGCACTTCTGCTGGAAGGCCGCATCGCCGACCGCGAGCACCTCGTCGATCAACAGGATGTCGGCGTCGACCTGGATCATCACGCTGAACGCCAGGCGGACCAACATGCCCGACGAGTAGTTCTTCAACTTGAGATCGACGAAGTCGTGCAGCTCGGCGAAGTCCAGCACCGCGTCGATGCGCGAGCGCGACTCGCGCGGCGACAGCCCGAGCATCGTCGCGTTGATGAGGATGTTGTCGCGCGCCGGCAGATCGACGTTGAAGCCGACGCCCAGCTCGATGAACGTCGAGACGCGACCGTCGACGAAGATCCGGCCCTGGTCGACGCCGTAGATCCCCGCCATGCACTTCAACAGCGTGGACTTGCCCGAACCGTTGCGGCCGACGATCCCGAAAAACTCGCCGCGGCCGACATCGAACGAGACGTCGCGCAGCGCCTGGAACTGATGGTGGCTCGGCCGGCGCACCGGGTGCAGCACGCGCTCCTTGAGCGTGTGGACCTGCTCCTCGGGGATCCGGAACTCCTTGAAGACGCCATCGACGAGGACGGCCGGCGCTGAGCCGGAGGTGCTCATAGTCCCTCAGGGTAAGCGCTGGCGGGCGGGTCAGCATCGGGCGTGCCGGTCTGGCGACGGCGGTCGAGCTCCATCGTCCACAGCAGCGCGCCGACCGCGCCGACCGGGACCAGCAGCAGCACAAGTGCCACAAGGACCCGCGCGAGGCCGCCGCTGAGCGGGCGCCAGGTGAACTCGGCGGCGCGGTCGAGCATCAGCCCCAGCCGCGAGAGGCGGCTCGCCGGCTCGCTGCGCAGCAGATCGACGGACACGACCGGCCCTCCGCGCTGGCCGTCGACCGTCGTGAACGCGCGCACGACGGTGCCGCCGTTGGCGTTGAGCACCGCCGGGATCTTGGATCGGCTCTCCAGGCAAATGCTCGCCAGCACGTCACGCGGAGGCGACGGGATCGTGACCTGCAGGCCCTGGGGCCAACCGCGCGCGACCGTCGCCGTGTGGCGGTAGCCCGGGGCGGCGATCGTCACGTCGACCGACGGGCCGGGCTTGCCGGTCGGAACCGAGCCGCCGACGCTGACCACCTGCGTGGCCGATGGCAACAGGACGTCCTGGATGCAGACCGGCTTGCCGCGCTGCAGGGCGACCGTCGACAGCCCGAAGCCCTGCGGCGGCACGGGCGTCGCGACGCGCACGCCGCCGTCGCGCGTCAGCCACGGCAGCTCCCAGCGCAGGCCAATGCCGCCGATCACGACGACCGCGCCCAGCAGCGCCCACAGCGGGAGCGGCACGCGCTGCCAGATGTCGACCGCCCGCCTCATCCGTAGAACCGGTCGAGGATGAGCCCGAGCGAGCCGAGTTGTAGAACGACGCCGACGCCGATCACGACGCCCGCCGAGACCGCCGCGATCCGCCGCGGCAGGTGCGAGCAGACGTAGGCGATGGTGACGCCGAAGACGCTGATCAGCGGCAGCAGGTAGCGGCCCGACCACAGGACGGCGGCACCGTTGCTCGACACCAGGTCGCGGTAGGAAGCCAGGTGCAGCAACCCGATCTGCGAGACGCAGAGCGCGACCAGGACCGCGATCTCGCGCCAGCGGCGCACGAGCAGCTCCCGAAACCAGATGACCTGGCTCCACAGGGTGAGCAGGCCGGCGGCCGCAAGGATCTGGAGGTCGCCCACGATGTGGGGCTGGAACACGACATCGAGCGACCCGAGGTCAGAGAAGAACGTCTCGATGTACCCCTGGCGGTAGCCGTAGCTCGCGCCCGGCGCCCGAACGTCGACGTAGAAGTTGAAGACGTAGTCGAACAGGCCCCTGAGGCTGCCCCTGCTGCCCTCGCCACCGGCCGCCTGGCCAACCTCGCCGCCGTAGCCGCCACCGGTCTTGGCGCGGGTGTAGAGGAAGCCGGCGATCACGCAGACCCCGACGACGCCGAGCGCCAGCCCCGCCGGCTTGACGTAGCTGCGCCAGTCGGCCCGCAGGCGCGGGATCGAGAGCACCAGGACCACCAGCAGCGGCGGGATCAGCGCGAGGCCGCGGCCGTGCGTCAGCGCCGAGGCGCCGGTGAGGACCGCGAGCCCGATCGCACGGCGCACCGTGAGGCCGCGCCGGACCGTGCGCACCCCGAGAAACGCGAAGGCCGCCCACAGGAACGCGAGCAAGATGTCCGGGTTGACCATGCCCGCGGCGTTGCCGAGCTTGGGCTGCAGCGCGACGGCGCTCGCCGCCAGCGCCCGCGGCCACATCGCCGTGAACAGCTCGGCGGCCAACAGCCAGGTGAAGATCACGATGCCGACGAAGAGCAGGCCGCCGACGAGACGCACGGCAAAGACGCGGTCGATGATCTGCCCGCCCGGTGTCAGCTTGTAGGCGATCGCGCCAAGCGTGTAGTACAGCGGACCGTTCTGGGAGAACTGGTTGGGCCCGTTGCCGTTGTCGCGGTCGCGGTCGGGCACGTCGCGCTCGTAGCGCTGAAAGGCCTGCCGGTCCAGCGCCGAGAAGCTCGGTCGCGCGTTGACGTTGTTGATGACCGGGCTGATCCCGAGCCCGACGAGCAACTGCGACTCCTCGGTCGACAGCGTGCTGGTGCCCTTGTCCGACGGCGCCGAACCGGTCTCAGCCAGGTGCTGGATGTAGGCGAAGTGCCCGGTCTCGTCGGCGTTGGTGAGCGGCGGCGTGGCCGTCGCCCAAGCGAGGGCCAGCACCGAGCTCATGACGATCAGCAGCCAGAGCGGCCCGGGGACCGTGCGAAGCACGCGGCGCAAACCGCGTTAGTGATCTCGACGCAGGCCGAGGATGCTGAGCAGGAACGAGGAGAAGAAGATCTGGACGCCGATGATGATCAGCGTGGCAGCGAGGATCGCCAGCCGCTCCTCCGACAGCGCGCCGGCGCCGTCGGCGATCCAGCGGCCGACGATCGCCGCGGCGGCGAGCAGGCCGACACCGGCCACGGCAGTGCCGAGGAGGAGGCCGTCCTCGAGGTGGAACCGCCGCCGCATCCGGTCAAACCACGGGTCCTTCTCGCCCATGAAGTACGTGCCGTAGGCATGGGCGCAGAGGCCGAGCGAGACGATCTGCGTGCCGACGATCATCAGCAGCGAGCTGGCGATCATCGTGTGCAGCTGCCATTGGCGCCCGAGCACGTCGATCTGCGCGAGCGAGATGATCGCGACGATCGCCCCGAACAGGCTGACGAAGGCGCCCGGGATCAGGAACAGGTGCGTCGGCGAGTGGACGAGCAGGAAGCGGAGGTGGCGCCAGCCGTCGCGGACGCGGGAGAGCTTGGTCTCGCCGCCGCGGGGGTGGTAGTGGATGGGGAACTCGCGGATGTCGAGCTTCTCCTTGGAAGCCCGGATGACCATCTCCGACGCGAACTCCATGCCGGTGGTGCGCAGGTCCAGCTGCGGGAGGACGTCGCGGCGCAGGGCGCGCATGCCGCAGTGCGCGTCGCGGATCCCGGTCTTGAAGAAGAGGTTGAGCGTGCCGCTGAGGATCGGGTTGCCGATGTAGCGGTTCAGCCAGTGCATGGCGCCCGGCTGGATGTTGTCCATGCGGTCGCCCATGACGAGCTCGGCGCCGTCGTCGAGCTCGCGGACGAAGTTAGGGATCTCGTTGAAGTCGTAGGTGAGGTCCGCGTCGCCCATGACAATGTACTTGCCACGGGCGGCCCCGAAGCCGGCCAGGTAGGCCGAGCCGTAGCCGCGGCGCGGCTCGGACACGACCCGAGCGCCAGCGGTGATCGCCAGCTCCGCAGAGCGGTCCTCCGAAGCGTTGTCAGCCACGACGACCTCGCCAGCGATGCCGGCCCCGCGCATCGCGTCGAGGGCCGCGACGACGCAGGCCTCGATGTTCTCTTCCTCGTTCAGGCACGGGATGACGACCGAGACCAAAGGCTCGGCGACATCGTCCTGACTGGGGAACGGGGAGATGTGTTCGATCGTGCTCATTGACGACTCCGGACCTACAACGGCGCACGAGGCAGAAGGTTGCGCCGTTGGACGGCCTGCAAGGCTAGCGCGTCGTGCGGATCGCCATCGTCTATGACTGTCTGTTCCCGTGGACCGTGGGAGGCGCGGAGCGGTGGATGCGCAACGTCGCCGAAGCGCTTGCCGCCGACGGCCACACGGTCACCTACCTCACCCGCCGTCAGTGGCCGGTGGACGATCCGCCCGTGATCCCCAGCGTGCGCGTGGTGGCGGTCTCCCGCGAGGAGCCGCTCTACGGGCCCGACGGCAACCGCACGATCGGCGAGCCGCTGCGCTTCGGATGGGGCGTGCTGGTCCACCTGGCACGCCACGGCCGCGATTACGACGTGGTTCACACCGCCTCGTTTCCCTACTTCTCACTGCTGGCGGCGGGCGCGATGCGCCGCCGCGGCGGCTACCGGATCATCGCCGACTGGCACGAGGTCTGGAGCGCGTCCTACTGGGCCGAGTACCTCGGCGGCGCGCAGGGTCGGGTGGCGCGGCTGATCCAGCGCGCCTGCGCCCGAGTGCCCCAGCGCGCGTTCTGCTTCAGCGAGCTGCACGCCCGGCGGCTGCGCGAGGAGGGGCTGCGCTCAGAGCCGACGGTCTTGCGCGGCGAGTACGCACCGCCGTCCGAGCCGCCGGCGCGCCGCCCGCCCGAGGCGCTGGCGGTCTTCGCGGGCCGGATGATCCCGGAGAAGCAGGCACCCGCGGTGGTCGCGGCGGTCGTCGCGGCGCGCCGGGAGATCCCGGAGTTGCGCGCGGTGCTGTTCGGCGACGGACCGCAACTGGGCGACGTCCGCGCCGCGATCGAGCGCCTTGACGCCGGCGCGTTCGTCGGTGCGCCGGGCTTCGTCGATGCCGCAGAGGTGGAGGACGGCCTGTCGCGCGCGGCCTGCCTGGTGCTCCCGTCGGTCCGCGAGGGCTACGGCGCAATCGTCGTCGAGGCGGCCGCCCACGGCGTGCCCAGCGTGCTGGTCTCAGCGCCCGACAACGCGGCGGTCGAGCACATCGAGGAGGGCGTCAACGGCTTTGTCGCGCCGGACGCCTCGCCGGAGGCGCTAGGCGCGGCGATCGTCGTGGCTTACACGCGCCGCGAGGCGCTGCGCGCGTCGACCGCGGCGTGGTTTGCCGAGCACGAGTCCGAGCTGTCGATGCGCACGTCGCTTGAGCGCGTCGTGGCCTCTTACCGGTCCAACGCGCGGCGGTAGGCCGCGACGGTCAGCTCGGCCGTCCGCTCCCAGGTGAAGGACGCCGAGCGCTCGCGGCCCAGCGCGCGCAGGCGGTCGCGCTCGGCGCCGTCGCGCAGCAGCCGCGCCAGCCCGGCGGCGATGGCGTCGACCGACTCGGGATCGACGACCAGCGCCGCGTCGCCGACGACCTCGGCCAGCGAGCCGCGGTCGCTGGTCAGGACCGGGACGCCGCGGGCCATCGCCTCCAGCGGCGGCAGGCCGAAGCCCTCATAGAGCGACGGGAACGCGAAGAGCTCCGCCAGCGCGTAGAGCCCTTCGAGGTCCTCGGCGCTGACCCAGTCGACGAACCGCAGATCCGGCGTCGTGCCGAGGTCGTCGCCGACGGCCCGCAGCTGCGCCTCATACGGCGTCGGATAGCCGGGCAGCACGAGCACCGGCCGCGGCTGTGCCAGCCGTGCGTGGGCCTCGATCAGCCGGGCGAGGTTCTTGTGCGGGCGCTTGGCGCTGACGGTCAGCAGCACCGGGCGGTCGCCGAGCTCCAGCTGCGCGCGCAACTCCGCCTCCGGCGTCGGCGTCACCGGCGGCCGCTCGTTGACGCCCAGCGGCACGACGTCGACCTTGGCGCGCATGACGCGCAGGTGGCGCACGAGGTCGTCAACCGTCGAGGACGCGTCGACGACGATGCGGTGCGAGCGGTGCGCCGCGGTGGGGACCAGCACGGCCATCGCGAGGCCGCGGACGCCGAAGTGCGTCCCGGGGACGAGCTTGTAGTTGAGGTCGTGGATCGTGGTGATGCGCTTGAACGCGCCGCGCAGCGGTGCGGTTGAGGCGAGCGAGTGCACGATCTCGACGCCGGCGCGCGCCGCCAGCCGCGGCAGGTGGACTTGCTCGCCGATCACCCACTGCTTGCGGTCGCTGGCGTGCACTGGGACGAGGACCTCCTCGACGCCTTCGCCCCACTCCCCGCCCTGCCCGTCGCGGTTGACGAAGGCGGTCAGCCGCAGGTCATCGCGGAGCGCCAGCCGGCGGATGAGCTCCCGCGCGTAGATCTCCATCCCGCCCTGCTCGCCGGGCGTGAGGAAGACGAGGTTCAGGCCGACGTGGAGCATGCGGCCTCATAGACGGCGAAGGTCTCGCGAGCGGCCCGCGCCCAGGTGAACGAGCGCCCGTAGTCACGCGCCGCGTCGGGGTCGCCGCCGGGGAAGCCGTCGGCGATCGCCGCGTCGATCGCCGCAGCGGTGCCGGCCGGATCGTCGGTGCCGAACGGGCGCACGAACGCGCCGCCGACCTCGCGCAGGACCGGGATGTCGGAGCAGGCGACCGGCACCCCGCGCGCCAGCGCCTCGACGACCGGCAGGCCGAAGCCCTCGGCGCGCGTCGGGAAGGCAGCGACGGCGGCGAGCTTCCAAAGCGCCTCCAGCTCGGGGTCGCTGACGCGGTCGGCGAAGCGCACGCGCGCGGTGATCCCCAACTCGGCGGCGATCGCGCGCAGCTGTTGGTCGTAGGGCTCCGGGTGGCCGGCGAGGACCAGGATCGCGTCCGACGCCGCCATCAGCGCCAGCGCGCGGACCAACAGCTCCTGGTTCTTGTGCGGGCGCTTGGTGGCGACGTTGAGCACCACGGGCCGGCCGCGCGGCAGCTCGAACGTCGCGCGGACCGTGTCCTCGTCCGCCGCGGGGCCGATGGCCTTGGTGCCGTGGTGAACCACGGTGAAGCGCTCCGGAGCGAAGCGCAGCGTGGCGGCGACCTCGTCGCG
This sequence comes from uncultured Conexibacteraceae bacterium, assembly GCA_963836485.1. Taxonomy (GTDB): domain Bacteria; phylum Actinomycetota; class Thermoleophilia; order Solirubrobacterales; family Solirubrobacteraceae; genus Baekduia. The sequence continues at coordinate 282,026 of CAWIJS010000005.1, forward strand.
TGCGGCGGCCGCGCCGCAGATCAGGCCCTCGGCGTCGCGCGCGGCGGCCGTGACCATGCGCTTCATCCCGAACGTAGTGATCGGGTTGAAGGTCGCCGTGTGAAAGAAGGTGACGTCGTGCAGCGTCACGACGTGGCCGACGGCGGGCGTCCGCCCCGGGCCCGTGGAGGCGAGGCTGTGGATCACGTCGGCGCCACGCCGGCGTGCGTGCTGGGGAAGAGCGACGAGCTCGGCGAAGGCACGCCGGCCGCGCTGGCCCTCGTCGGCGGGCAGCACCGTGACGTCCTCCCAGCCCTCGGCGCGCAGCGCCGCGCCGCCGCGCCGCGTCGTGACGACCTCAAAGCGCGTGGCGGGAAACTCGGAGCGCAGCCCACCCGCTAGGCCGCGCAGGTAGGTCTCGGGACCGCCCGAGATCCCGGGGTCGAGGAAGAGGGCGTTGAGGACGACGTGTCGTGGGGTCGGCACGGCCGGTGATGCTACGGTCCCGCCGCCGATGGCCTACTTCGACTGGCACGAGCAGCCTGGCTACTTCCGCGACATCACGCGGCACTTCGCGCCTGAGGCGAGACTGCTGGACATCGGCTGCGGAACGGGATGGCTTGCTGAGCACTTTCCGAACTGGAGCGGTATCGACGGCTCGCCCGACGCCGTCGAGCTCGGGCGCCAGCGCGGCCGCGACATCCGCCTCGGCGATGTCGACACGCCGCTGCCGTTCGTCGACGAGCAGTTCGACGGCGTCGTCCTCAAGGACCTGCTGGAGCACGTCAACGACCCGGTCGCCCTGGTGCGCGAGGCGCGCCGCGTCCTCGTCGCCGGCGGTACGGTCTTCGCCTCCTCCCCCGACGCGCAGCGATGGGTGTGGAACGACTACACGCACAAGCGCCCGTTCACGCGCAAGGCCTACAAGATGCTCTTCGCCGACAACGGCTTCGCGGTCAGCGAGGCTCGCTACGAGTCGGTCATGCCCGGCACGTCGATCGTCTCCCAGCGGATGCCCAGCCACCGCCGCCCGGCGCCGCTGCGCGCCGCGGCGTGGCTGCCGGTCGTGCGCCGCAACGTGTACGTGGTCGCGCGGCGCGCCTGACGCGTAGGGGCGTTACCGGATCTGCTCGAGCGCGGCGACGATGAAGACGGCCCGACACAGACGACCGCCCGCCGGCACGTGGAAGCGCAGGCGCACGACCGTGGTCTCGCCGGTGTCGACCTGCGGCCGTCCCGTCGCCGGCAGCGTGCGCTGCGGAACCTGGGGCAGGCCGTAGCCCGAGTCGATGTCGACACCGACCCCGCCGGGCGGCAGCCGGCTGGCGTCCGAGGCTCGGACGATCACGGCCAGCCCGCTGACCGGCGCCGACAGCGGCGCGTCGATGGTGCCCTCGGCAGCCGACTCGGCGACCAGGCAGCCGTTGCGGCGCGTGAGACCGGTCAGCGCCGTCCCGGCCCCCGGGCGTATGACGGCGCGCGGCTTCAGGGCGACCGGCACGATTGTGCCGTCGGCCAGCTGCACACCGGTGGCCGGCGTGCCCGTGTCCGCGGGCGCCTGGATCAGCGGCAGGATCACGCTGCGGAAGCTGTAGGCGCCGATGAACGAGGCGTCATCGACGCTCGCGGGGACCAGCCCGTCGGTCACGCGCACGCGCCGACCGGCGTCGGCCAGCTGCTGAGCGGAGGCACGGGCGTTGAGTACCCACGTGCGGCCCTCACGGGCCTGCCACTGCTGGGCCACGGTGTCGCGGGCGTGGAGCTGGACGAGCGTCACGGCCAGCAGGAGCGCACCGACCAGGCCCGCGACGGTCCGAGGCGCGAGCAGCCTCGCCAGCGGCGCCGGGAACGGGCGCAGTGGCTCATCCCGCGACCAGTCGGCGCCGAGCACCGCGACGCGCCGCGGCTGCAACGCCATCGTCACCCCTAGTGGGATCAACCACATCAGGTCGGTCACGTAGCGGCTGTCGAACCCGACCTCGGCCACGCGCCCGGGCTCGAGCTTGCCTTTGGCGGTGAGCATGAACGTCAATGCCACGGCGATCAGCACGAACGCCCAACCGCGCAACGCCGCCAGCCCCTTGCGCCACAGCGACAGCGCGATCAGCCCGACGAGCAGCAACTGGGCGAGCACCTGGAGCACGATGTGCCGCGCCGACAGCGATCCGGCCGGCAGCCGGGCACCGAGGAAGGACGGGCCGACGTTGCGCAGCCACGCGGTGCGCACGTACTGCTGGATCTCGTCGAAGGTCAGCGGCGGACTGTGCCCGAAAGCGTCGCGGCGCAGGTAGATGTAGGTGTAGACCAGTGCCGGGACCGACAGCGCGACCCACGCCGGCCACTCCCGCACCAGCGCGCGGACGACCGCCGCCGGCCGCATCGACGGCGCCAAGAACAGCACGCGCAGGGCCACCAGCACCGGCAACACCAGCAGCGGGCGCACGTAGAAGCAGAGTCCGACGCTCAGCGCGAGCACGGCGACCGCGAGCCAGGGCCACGAACGGTCGCGGACGAAGCGCAGGTAGCCGTAGACGCACACCAGGGATGCGGCGGCCGACGGCATGATCTGGAAGCCGGCGGCCGGCCAGATCAGCGGCAGCGCGAAGTGATGGGAGAAGCCGAGCACCGAGACCGGGACCAGCAGCCACCAACTGCGGCCGAACAGCAGCTCGCAGACGCCATACAGCGCCAGCCCCGCGATGGCCATCAACGCGATCTCGAAGAGCAGCGCCCAGCGGTAAGCGCCGGGCGTCGCGAAGTCCAGCAAGGAGTACATGAACCGGTGCCCCGGCGCCATGTGCTTGTACCAGATGCTCGTCAGCCAGGCCTCGGAGAAGCGGCCGCCGGAACGGTGCATCTCGGCGAAGTACTGGAAGTCGTCCTGGCGGAAGTAGGAGGTGCGGGCCACCAGCCACAGGGCGAGGGCCTGCACGGCCAGCAGCGCGGCGAGCGCCCGACGGACGGTCACGAGTGGCCGCGCCTCCCGACGCCCTCTGCCGTCACCTCTCGCAGCAGCGCCAACGTCTGCTCGGCGGTCTGCGCCCACGAGAAGCCGCGGGCACGCTCGCGCCCCGCCGCGGTCAGCTCGGCACGGCGCTGACCATCGGTGAGCAGCGCCGCGAGGCCGTCGCGGATCGCCTCGACGCTCTCGGGATCGGCGTAGGCCACCGCGTCGCCACCGACCTCCGGCAGGCTGGAGCGATGCGATGTCAACACCGGCGCACCGGCAGCCATCGCCTCCAGCACCGGTAGCCCGAAGCCCTCGTAGAGCGACATGTAGGCCACGACCCGCGCGCCGGCGTAGAGCGTTGCAAGGTCATCATCGGAGACGAAGCCTAACGCGTGCACCAGCGCGCGATGACGCTCCAGCGACGCGTCCAGCTCCGCACTCTGCCACCCGCGGCTGCCGACGAGCACCAGCTCGTGGGCGTCGCGCAGCACGTCGGGCAAGGCGGCGAAGGCCTCGATCAGCCGCGGCAGGTTCTTGCGCGGCTCGAGCGTCGCAGCGCTGAGCACATACGGGCGGGCGATGCCGTGGCGGGCAGCCACGGCCGGGTCCGCCACGGCCGCCGCGAAGTGCTCGTCGGCGGCGAGCGGCGTGACGTGCGCGCGCCCGGTGGCCGACGGGAAGCGCGCCACCAACTCGTCGCGCGTCGCCGTCGAGATGCACGCGAACGCCTTCGCGCGTCGGTTGGCGAGCGGCAGCGTGAGGCGCTCCAGCAGCGCGCCGCGCGGCGGCGCCAGCGCCCGGTCGAAGGCCACGAAGTCATAGACCACGACGACCGAGGGCATCGGTGTCAGCGCCGGGAGCGCGTAGCTGGTGGTGGCCAGCAGCACGTCGGCCTCGGCCCGTGCGACGCGGGCGGCACGCGCCTGCCACACCGGTCCCGTGCCGGGCACCGGGCGCCAGCGCATGCGCGGGCCGGTCTCCAACCCGGCCCACGGCTCGCGGCAGAGCAGGACGAGCTCGACGTCGGGCGGGTCGAGCGCGCGGATCGCCCGCAGCAGCTCGCGCACGTACCGGCCGCGACCCGCCGGCACCTCCTCGGCGGCCCACGCCTCAACGGCGATCCTCACCGTCCGCCCCTCCGGCGACCTAGCGCGCCGAGCACCTCGCGGTAGCCGCGCGCCTGGAAGGCCACCATGTCGTTGCCGAGACCCAGGCGCACGGCGGCCGTCAGCGCGAGCCACGAGACGACCGATCCGGCCGCGACGATCGCCCGGCTGCGGCGGCTGTCGCCGAAGTAGCGAGCCACGCTGTCGAGGTAGTGCGGCGAGGCGAGCGGGAAGGTCCCGGTGCTGCCGCCGCCCAGATGCGTGACGACCGCGTCGGGCAGGACCTCGACCCTCCAGCCGGCGGCGCCGATCCGACGCTGCCACTCGGTCTCCTCGTAGTACAGGAAGAACCCCTCGTCGAGCGGGCCGGCGGTCTCCGCGGCCTGCGCGCGCACGAGCAGCGCCGCGCCGGTGACGTGCGCGACGGCCAGCGGCGGTGCGCCGGCGCCGTAGCGGCGGGCCGGGACCCGGTGCGGATCCCACGGCGTGCGGGCCAGGACCTGGGCGAGCGGCGCGCAGTAGTCGACCAACAACGTCCAGTGGTTCGGGAAGCGGCGGTAGGCGTTGTCCTGGCGCGCGCCGTCGCCGAAGACCAGCCGCGGCGCAGCGACCCCGGTGCGCGGGTGGCCGTCGAGGTGGGTGGCCAGCCGGGCCAGCGCGTCGCCCTGGCAGAACGCGTCGGGGTTGAGCAGCAGCAGGTGACGGCCGGTCGCCCGCGCGATCCCGGCGTTGTTGCCGGCGGCGAAGCCGCGGTTGTCGGCCAGCGCGACGACCTCGGCTTCGGGGCGCGCCGCGCGCAGCCGCGCGACCTCCTCGGCACCTGACCCGTTGTCGACGACGATCTCCTGGAGCGCCAGCCCGCCGGCCGCGGCGGCCGCGTCGGCCAGCGCCCGCAGCGTCAGCTCGGCGCTGCGGAAGTTCACCACCACGATCGAGACGTCAGGCGCCACGCGGTCTCCGCCTCACGAGCGCCAGCAGCTCCGGCGGCACGGCGCGCAGCGCGAGCGCGAGCGCCGCGAAGGTCCCAACCGACAGCGCCGCCGCGACCAACGACGGCCAGGTCCCGTCGTGCTGGAGCAGCAACGGCCACAGCGCGACGCCGGCGGCCAGCGCGACGCGCGGCAGCGCGCGCAGGTCGGGCGACAGCGAGACCCCCGCGCGCAGCACTGAGACCGCCATCCCCGCGCTCAGCACCCACTCGGCGATCGCGGTCCCGGCCGCCGCCCCGACGGCGTCGTGGGTGGCCGCGAGCACCGACGTCAGCACGACCGTCGTGCCCAGCGCGACGATCGTCGTGACGAGCACGTCGCGATGGCGGCGCAGGCTCAGCGCGCCGTAGGCCCACGCGCCGCCGACGAAGCTGGCCATGAGCGACAGGCCGTGCCAGCGCAGGACGTCGGCGGCGGGCGCGAAGTCCGGACCGGCCACGACCTGGATCACGAACGGCGCGCCGAAGAAGAGCGCTAGCGCCACCACGACGCCGAGCAGGAGCATCACGTCGAAGACGCGGCCGATCGCGAACGAGAGCCGCACGTGGTCGTCGCGCGCCGCCCGCGAGAAGATCGGGAACGCCGCGCCGACGAGCAGCTGGGGCACGACGAGCAGCACCTCGACGCCGCGAAACGAGGCCGCGAAGTAGCCGGTCTGCTCCGCCGAGCAGATCAACGACACCAAGATGATCGCGAAGCGGAAGTACACCGCGCTGACCGCGGTCGCGGCTGCGTAGGGCAGCGTCTCGCGCAGCATCGGCCCCCACTGGCGCACGTGCAGCGAAGGCCGCAGCGGCATCGAGCCGCGGACCACGATCGCCATGACCACCATCGCGACGGCACCGCCGACGAAGTTCGCCGAGAACAGCGCGACCAGCCCGGCGCCGGCGACGACCAGGATGACGACGATGGCGGCCGCGAGCACCTGGCGCAGCAGGTCGACCAGCGCGACCGGCCCCATCCGCAGCTGGGTGTTCAACGGCGTCGCCAGCGAGTTCTGCAGGCCGTTGAACAGCAGCGCGAGGCTCGCGAGCAGGCAGCCGAAGACCATCGCGCCGCCGTAGCCGGCCAGCGCCGTGAAGATCAGCGCCCCGACGGTCCCGGCGAGCGTGAGGAGGATGCGGATGCCCAGCAGGCTGCTCTGGGCCGCGTCGCGCTCGCGGCCGCGCAGGACCGCGTACTCGCGCACCGCGATGCCCGCCAGCCCGCCGTCGGTGACCCCGGCAGCCAGCGCGGCGATCGCCTGCACCGTGACGAAGCGGCCGCCGTCGTCAGGCCCGAGGTAGCGCAGGAGCACCGCCATCGAGACCAGCGACACGAGCGCGCCGGCGGCGTAGCCGACGATGCGCACCGCCCCGCCGCGGATCGCCGCAGCGCCCGCGGCCTGCGAGTCCAGGACGTCTTCGATGATCGCCGAGTCGGGCGCCGGTACGGACTCCATGCGGCCCAGACCCTACGGCGTGGCGGCGCTCCGCCACCGAGCCGCGGCCGTTACCGTGACCCGCCGGATGCTCAACCAGCTCGTGCGCTACGCCCCGGTCACCGACCTCATCCGCGCCGTCGGCGGCGGCAGCCTCCTGGACGTGGGCAGCGGCAGCGTGGGCGTCAGCCGCTGGCTAGGACCGGAGTGGACGATCACCGCGACCGACATCGCCTTCGACGATTACGGCACGGCGGACGGGGCCGCGCAGGACGGGGTGGCGCGCCTGGTCGCCGACGCCCGCGCGCTGCCGTTCGAGGACCGGTCGTTCGACGTCGTGCTCACGCTCGACATGCTCGAGCACGTCGCTCCCGCTGACCGATCCGTGGTCCTGCGCGAGCTCGCGCGCGTCTCCCGCCGCCGGCTGATCGCCGCCTGCCCCGCGGGAACCGAGGCGCTGGAGGCCGACCGCCGGCTGGACGCCGACTACCGCCGGCGGGGCGTAGACCCGCCCGGCTGGCTGGCCGAGCACCTCGACAACGGGTTCCCCGAGCCGGCCGAGCTGAAGGAGGTGCTCGCGCCGTTCGGAAGCGTCCGCCTGGTCGGCAACGAGAGCGTCAGCGCCCACGAGCGGCTGATGGCCTTCGAGGCCCGCCCGCGCCTGGCCCTGCTGAACGTCGCGCTGCTGCGCGCGCTGGGTCCGTCGGCCGCGGGCGGTCCGCTGCGGCGGCCGGCCGCGGCCGCCCTCGCCGCACTGCGCGGGCGCGACGCGGCCCCGACCTACCGCACGATCGCCGTGCTGGACCGCGCCGATGGCTGACCCGCGCATCGCGGTCGTCATCCCCACGCGCGACCGGCGCGAGACGCTGATGGACGCGCTCGACGCGCTCGACAGCCAGGACCTTGCACCGGGACACGCCGAGCTCGTCGTGGTCGACAACGGCTCGACCGACGGCACCGTGGAGGCGCTGGAGCGGCGCGCGCCCGGGCCCTTCGGCCTGCGGGTCCTCGTCGAGCGCCGACCCGGCCCGGCGGCCGCCCGCAACCGCGGCTGGGAGGCGACGCGCGCGCCGCTGGTCCTGTTCCTCGGCGACGACATGATCGCCGCCGCGCCCACCCTGCTCTCTGGCCACCTGGCGTGCGGCGGCACCGCCGTGCTGGGGCGCGTCGTCTGGCGCCCGGATCGTCCGGTCACGCCGTTCATGCACTGGCTCGAGCACGGCGGCCCACAGTTTCCGTTCGACACCCTCGCGCCCGGGCCGGTCGAGCCCGCCAAGTACCTGTTCACCTCCAACGTCAGCCTGCCGCGCGCCGCGCTGGCGGCGGCCGGGGGCTTCGACGAGCGCTTCCCGTTCGCCGCCGTGGAGGACGCCGAACTGGGCGTACGCCTGCAGCGAGACGGGTTGACGATGACCTACGACCCCGCGCTGCTGGTCCACCACGACCATCCTCAGGATCCGGTGGCCTACGTCGGCCGCATGGAGCGCGCCGGCGCCTCGGCCGCGCTGCTGCACGCGCTCCATCCCGACGACACGAGCACGGCGCTGGCGACCGACGGGCCACGGTGGGACCTGCTGCGGCGCCTCTACCCGGTGCTGCGGATGGCGGCCGGCGTGCCACTGCCTGGACGACTCGCGCCGCGTGTCTGGTCGGCGGCCTGCGTCGCGGGCTACGCACGGGGCCTGCAGCGCGCGAGCGCGATCCTCCCGGCGGTCTCGGCGGCGCGCGCCAGCGGCGAAACGTCGCCGCCCGCCGCTCGTTAGGCTCCTCCGCCGATGCCCAAGTCTGCGCTCATCACCGGAATCACCGGCCAGGACGGCTCCTACCTTGCCGAGCTGCTGCTCGAAAAGGGCTACGAGGTACACGGCATGGTCCGCCGCGCCTCGACCGAGAAGTTCGACCGCATCGAGCACCTGCGCGACCGGATCACCCTGCACCAGGGCGACCTGCTCGACCACCGCTCGCTGACCGACACGATGCGCGCCTCGGCGCCGGACGAGATCTACAACCTGGCCGCGATGAGCTTCGTCGCCGTGTCGTGGATCCAGCCGACGTTGACCGCCGAGTTCACCGGCGTGGGCGTCACGCGCGTGCTCGAAGCGATGCGCGAGGTCTGCCCCGAGGCCCGCTTCTACCAGGCGTCGTCGAGCGAGATGTTCGGGAAGGTGTTGGAGGTCCCGCAGACCGAGAGCACCCCGTTCTACCCCCGCTCGCCCTACGGCGTGGCCAAGGCCTACGGCCACTTCATCACGGTCAACTATCGCGAGTCCTATGACTTGCACGCGACCAGCGGCATCCTCTTCAATCACGAGTCACCACGCCGTGGCCTGGAGTTCGTCACGCGCAAGATCACCTGGCACGCGGCCGCCATCAAGCACGGCCTGCGCAAGAACATGTCCTTGGGCAACCTCGACGCCGAGCGCGACTGGGGCTACGCCAAGGACTTCGTCGAGGCCATGTGGTTGATGCTCCAGCAGGACAAGGCCGATGACTACGTGATCGCCACCGGCAAGATCCACACGGTCCGCGACTGCGTGCGGATCGCGCTGGACGAGGCCGGCCTCGGCGACGACATCGACCGCTACGTCCACATCGACCCGCAGTTCCTGCGTCCCGCCGAGGTCGACCAGTTGATCGGCTCGCCGGCCAAGGCCAAGAAGGACCTGGGCTGGGAGCCGAAGACGAGCTTCGAGGAGCTGATCCGCCTGATGACGCGGGCGGACCTCGAAATGCTCAAGCCCTGAGCCCTGCGGCGTTCTGTGGTCGAGAGACCGCGCGAAGGTGACCACAGGCATAGAGCCGGGATGCCCTTGCACATCCCGCGGGATAACGGGCCAGGCCTCCCTCGAGTGGTATTGCCCTCGGCGCGGCCTTCATCCCTTTGATCGGCGTACCCGCATACCTGCCCAGTACCGCTGCGCCCGCTCGGGGTCCCCAGAACTAGTGCTGTGTCTGGACGAATGTTGCAGGAGCGGTTAGAGAGCCGATGTGTACAGTCACGATCGCCTTACTAATCGGCGAGGGTCCGTATCACCAGGTCGTTTGGGTTGTCGATCCGCTTCGACGATCGGTCCAATGAACCCGCCGCGCGCCTCGCGGCAATCGAGGAGCCTTATGCGTCATCTCCGCGTCGCACTCGTGCTGACCGCCCTGCTGTTCCCTGTTGCGATCACCGCGCAGGCATCCGCCGCCACGAGTGACCCGGTCGTCATCTCTCACGGGAACGGGACCGAAGACGTGTTCGTGCGCGGATCGGACAACCACCTCTGGCATGCCTGGTTCGGCCAAGGGGGATGGCACGCATGGGAGGATCTCGGCGGCGACGTCCGAGGCAACCCCGCTGCCATCTCCTACGCCAGCAACCACATGGACGTGCTCATTCGGGACGCGAACGACTACTTGACGCACCGCTATTGGAACGGCACCGCGTGGTCGCCCTGGACGAGACTCGGCTCGTGGCGCCTGGGCGGCGATCCCGAGGTCGTCTCGTGGAGTTACGGCCGCGAGGATGTCTTCGCCCAAGGCCTCGATAGTGCGTTAATCCACGCCTGGAGTTCCACCGGTAGCCCGACCAACGACGGCTGGTCGGAGTGGGAGAGCCTCGGCGGCGGCATCATCGGCAAGCCATCGGCCGTCTCGTGGTACGCCGGTCACCTCGACGTGTTCGTGCGTGGCTATGAAAACCATATCTGGCACAAGTTCTACACCCCGAGCGCAGGGTGGTCCGCCTATCAGCTGGTCGGCAACTGGATCGCGGTCAGTGAGCCAGCCGCTGTCGCACCTCAGAACGGGGCGATTGACGTCTTCACCGTCGGCACCGACAGTGCGATGAACCACAACTGGTTCGGCACTGGCGGCTGGCAGCCCGAGTTCTCGTCACTCGCCGGCGTCGTGACCAATCGCCCTGAGGTTCTCGTACCGGCAGCCGGCCACGAGGACGCATTCATCACCTCAACCGGAGGCGCGGTCTACCACAAGTGGTTCCCGTCATCGAACGGCGACTGGAGCGACTGGACCAGGATCGGTGCATGGAATGTGGCCGGCAACATCTCTTCGGTGTCCTGGAGCGCCAGCCACGAGGACATCTTTGGCCGCGGTACCGACGGCCAGGTCATCCACTCCTTCATCAGCAATGGCGTCTGGCAGGCCTGGGCCAGCCTCGGTGACCCCACCAACAAAGCGACATGGCCCGTCGACCCCTGGGCCATGAGCAACATGTACGACCTCAATGGCAACGGCTTCATCGAAACGTCGCAGGAGATCACCAACTTCCAGAACGCCTGGAACGCCTCCTCGGCGGCAGACCGCCAATGGGCCTGGGACCACCTGCGGCCCGAAGATCGCGACAGGATGTGGTGGTTCGCCGCCTACCCGACCAGCTGGCACTACGGGGGGACAGACCACAGTGTGAACCTCGATTCGGAATTCACAGATCTGCAAAGCCGCCTCGACGGCAGCTCATATGACCAGGCCGCAGTGTTGTTCAACGGGCTAACGCCGTCCGACCAGTCTGCCTTCAGCAGCTGGCAGACAAATACGGCCGAAGCCACACTGAGCGCGCAGGGTGCTCTAGCCGGTGACGTGGATGGCTTGGGCGTCAATGTCACAGGCCTATCAGGCTTCGCAGCGCCAGACGCTACCGCCACGACCGCAAGCGCCGGAACACAGCCTTGCGGGCCCGGCAAAAGGGTGAAGAACAACATGGTCTTCTCGGTGCAGACATCGTCGTCTGGCCGCTACGTCGTCACCTGGGGCTGGCGCATGGTTCATGATCTTCAAGTCGCAGCGGCCACGGCCGGAGTAGCAGCCAACTTCGTGAACAAGACATGGGTAAACGGCAAGACCATGCCACCGGCCAATCCGAAATTCGGGGTTAGCCCCTACTACCTTTTTCATGCTCGCGTCAGCACCTCCAGCAGTAGCGACTACGTCCCGCTGAAGGTAGGCGACAAGATCCACATCTTGAACACACTAGGAGGAACCAACCTAGATCGCACGGTCTCGGCCGTCGGACTCGTTGACTACAGTTGCGCCATCAGAGGTACGGGCGGCGGCTAGGCTCGTTTGTCAAGTAGCCTGACATCGACGATCTGATATGACACGCTGGCCGACCTCGCGGTAAGGGGGAGAATCCGGTCCCGCAAGGGAGAAGGCGAGGAAGTAGACCCGGTCTCTCCGCCAGCAGTGCGCCCGAGGACACAGCCCTTTAGGAAAGTCGGAGGTCAGCGAACTCCCAACCGGCGGCGGAAGCTGCGGCGGGCGGCTGGCGGCTCGCGCCTGGTCTCAGCGAACGCGCGCTGAAGCTCGGGCACCGGCACGAACTTCGCTTGCGCGACCGGGCCAGGGTGACGGGTCGCGTCCAGGACGACGAGCGCCAGGCCGTTGAACACCCGCCCCCGGACCTCCTCGCTGGTCTCGGCGCTGTCGCGCACGAGGAAGCCGGGCACGAAGTCGAGGATCACCAGGGCGACCTTGGGGTGCTCGTGGAGCTTGAGATCCTCCAGTGCCCGCCGCACCTCGCTGTGCGCCGAGTCGTGGAAGATGATCGTCGTGCGCTCGCAGGCGGGCGATGCCAGGAGCGCCGCGGAGCAGCGGTGGCTGGACGTGGCCAAGACACCGGACGATCAGGTGGTCTGACGACTGCCGTACCCACGGCACGGGCAATCGCTACGCGCCCAGGTCGGCAAGGTCCGCCGCCACCATCTCGGAGATCAGCTGCTCGAAGCCGATCTCCGGCGCCCAGCCCAGCGCCGTGCGCGCCTGCGACGGATCCCCAATCGGCGCCCACGGTTCGGGCGAACGGACGAAGGCGGGATCGACGCGGATGCGGCCGTCCGGTGAGGTTCCCGCCGCCGCGAAGGCAGCGTTGACGAGGTCGCCCACCGTCCGGCCGACGCCCGACGCGAACACATAGTCACCCGGCGTCCCGGCCTGCAGCGACAGCCACGCGCCCCGCACGATGTCCGCAGCGTGCGACCAGTCACGCACCGCATCCAGATCGCCGAGGACCAACTCCTCCTCCAACCCCAGCGTGATCGCCGCCGCGCCGCGCGTCACCTTGCGCGGCAGGAAGTGCGCCGGCCGGCGCGGCGACTCGTGGTTGTAGGTGATCCCGCTCACCACGAACATCCCGAAGTGCTCGCGCAGCGCGCCGACCAGCCCGTGGGCGGCGAGCTTCGCCACGCCGTAGGGCGACCGCGGGCGCATCGGTGAGCGCTCGTGCTGCGGCGACTCGCCCGCGTCGCCGAAGACCTCCGACGACGTCGCCACGAAGACCCGCATCTCCGGGTCCAGGCGGCGGGCAGCGCCCAGCAGCGTCGCCGTCGCGCCGCCGATCGCCTCCAGCACTTCCGCAGGGTCCTCCCAGGAGGTCGGCACGAACGTCGGCGCAGCGAGGTGGTAGAGCTCGTGGGGCCGGACGGCGCCGAGCGCGTCGATCAGCGTGATCGGATCCAGCAGGTCCCCTGCGACCAGCGCGACGCGGTCACGGACGCCCGCGAGGTTCGCCAGCGAGCGATCCTCCGGATCCCGGACCACGCCCGTGACGTCGTAGCCCTTGGCCACCAGCAACTCGGCCAGATACGAGCCGTCTTGCCCGGAGATACCGGTAATCAGCGCCCTGCGCGCACTCACGAGGTGTGCCAGACTTGTGTGGACCACCGCACCGCGGGGCAGCCTACGTCAAGCCGACCGGCGCCCGGGTTACGGTCCGTCTTGTCCAGGGAACTGGACAGACGTCCTACGCAGGAGCGAAACCTTGCCAGCGTAGGAGCGTTGTAACACCTGCATGCCCTTCTCCCCAGCCCCCATCGACGATGCCCGTGCGGCCCTAGCCGGAGATCCCGCCCTGCCGCCGCCCACTGTCGAGGTCCTCGGGGTCCCGCTCGCGCTCACCGATTACGAGCGCACGATGGACTGGATGGACGCCACCATCCAGCAGCAGGGCAAGGGCTACATCTGTGTCGCCGCGACCCACACCGTGGTCGCCACCCAGGACGATCCCGAGCTGCGCGCCGCGGTCTGCAACGCCTCGCTGGTCGTTCCCGACGGCCAGCCCGTCGTCTGGGCGATGAACGCGCTCGGTCACAACCTCACCAATCGCGTCTACGGCCCGGACCTGATGGCCAAGTTCTGCGAGCGCAGCGCCCTCACCGGTGCGCGGATGTTCCTCTACGGCGGCCGTAACCAGGGCGCGCTCGTCCAGCTCGCGCTCAACCTGCGCCGGCGCTTTGACGGTCTGCAGGTCGTCGGTGGCTACTCGCCCCCGTTCCGGACATTGAGCGACGAGGAGATCGACGCCGTCGTGGCCGAGATCAACCACGCCAAGCCCGATGTCGTGTGGGTCGGTATCGGCGTGCCCAAGCAGGAGAAGTGGATGGCTGCGCTGCGCGATCGCATCGACGCACCGGTGCTCGTCGGCGTCGGCGCCGCGTTCGACTTCCACGCGGGCCTCGTCCCGCAGGCCCCGGCGTGGATGCAGTCCGCCGGCCTCGAGTGGCTTTTCCGCCTCGCCAAGGAGCCGCGCCGGCTCTGGAAGCGCTACCTCACCTACAACCCGCGCTTCGTGTACGGGTTCGCCCGGCAGTACGTACGCCATCGCCGCAGCCGCGCGCGTGGCGACTTCGCTTCCTAGCCTCCCGCTAGCCTGCCGGCCATGACCGACGTTGCCGTCATCGGGCTGGGCCGGGTCGGCCTGCCGCTCGCGCTCGCCTTTGCCGACACCGGCCTGAGCGTCCTCGGCGTCGACAACGATCCCGCGCGGATCGAAGCACTGCGCGCCGGCCGGATGCCGTTCGACGAGCCCGGCGCCCAGGCGGTCCTGGACCGCGTTCGCGACCGCTTGGAGCTCGCCGAGCGCGCGGCCGACGCCCACGTCGCCACGCACATCGTGTTGACGCTCGGCACGCCGGCGATGTCGCACATCGAGATCGACCTGCGCCAGATCCGCTCGGTCCTCGACGACCTGTTGCCGCATCTGCGCGAGGGCCACGCGATCCACCTGCGCTCCACGATCGCGCCCAACACCACCGAGTTCGTCGCCGGCTACCTCACCAAGCACCGGGGCTTTGCGATCGGCGAAGAGGTCTTCGTCGCCCACGTGCCCGAGCGGATCGCCTCGGCGAAGTTCTTCGAGGAGATCTCGACGCTGCCGTGCATCGTCGGGGGCGTCGGCGAGCGCTCCGGCGAGGTCGCCGCGGAGCTGTTCGAGCGGCTGGGCGCGCCGATCGTGCAGACCATCCCGGTCCAGGCCGAGCTCGCCAAGATCTGGACCAACATCCTCAGGTACGCGACCTTCTCGCTGCCCAACCTGATGATGATGGACTGCGAGCAGTACGACGCGAACGTCTTCGAGGTCATCGACCTCATCAACCGCGACTACCCGCGCGGCGGGATGAAGCTGCCGGGCTTCACGGCGGGGACGTGCTTGCGCAAGGACTTCGCCTTCTCGGAGGAGCGCTCGAACGCGCCGGGGATGCTGTTGGCGGTCTCGCGCGTGAACGAGAGCGTGCCGCTGTTTTTGGTGCAGGGCTTGAAGCGGCGGCTGGGATCGTTGGCCGGCCGCAAGATCGCGGTGCTCGGGTTGGCCTTCAAGTCGGATACGGACGACGAGCGGGATTCGTTGTCGCATAAGTTGATCCGGATGCTCGAGCGCGAGCTGGCCGACGTGGCGATCCACGATCCGCACGTGCCGACGCCGACGTCGTCGTTGGGCGAGGCGGTGTTGGATGCCGACGCGGTCATCGTCGCGACCAACCACGCGGAGTTCTGCACCGGTGACGCGCTGCGCCAGATTGCCTCGGGCGCGAGGCGCGAGGCGCTGATCGTCGATCCCTGGAACTGCTGGGGAGCCGCGCAGGTCTTTGCGCATGCCGATGAGGTTGTGGCGCTGGCTGATGTGGGGGCGCGGTAGGTCGAGGACCGTCAGCAGGACGCGCTTGTTTCGGGCCGGGTGACGACCGCCCGAGACTGACGTCGTGGGGCGCTGGCCGCGGGACGAACGCCTGGCGTTGCGAGCGCCTTCGTGGCGCGTCTCTCTAGGCGTTCCGCGCAAGCCGCGGCGCGCCCGGCGGGAGATCCGGGTCGTTTTCGACGTCCATCTGACGTTCAGACCGACCCCAAGCCACGATTCGGCTCCGAACGGAAGGTCGTTCGTATAGAGGTGCTCGTAGAGAGCACTTACATACGAATGAGCTTCGCGAACCGACCCCGCGAGACGGCTGGCACCTGGACGTTGAGACCCAACGTGCAAGTGCCAGCCGTCGCCCAGCTCACCCGAGTCCCCGCCCCAGACGCCCAGCGGATGACGAGCCAACGCCGCGAAGTGCCGATCCCGCTCACTCTCCTCGGTGCCGACAGACCACGTCACACACCACGCTTCAGCGCGGCGACCGCGCTCATCACCGCCATCGGCTGGGACCCGACCAGGACCTCCTCACCGAAATCACCACCGACCGCCTCGCCGCCCAAGCGCGATAGCGTCCGGGACCGCATGAATCGCGTCCTCGTCACCGGCGGAGCCGGCACCATCGGGGCGGCTGTCGTCCGCCGTCTGCTCAGCGACCCGCGCTATGAGGTGCGGGTCAGCGACCAGCGTGAGGCGCCGCAGTGGATGCGTGAGGGGTGCGAGGTCCATCAGGGGGATCTGCGGGTCCTCGATGAGGCGCGTACCGCCACGCAGGGGTGCAGCCATGTCATCCACCTTGCCGCGATCGTCGGCGGCATCGGCAACTTCCACAAGTTGCCCCACACGCTGACCGAGGTCAACAACGCGCTTTACAACGGCGTCGTGCGTGCCGCGCTGGATCACGATGTCGAGCGGTTCGTGTACGTGTCGAGCTCGATGGTCTTCGAGCGCGCGACCGAGTACCCGACGACCGAGGCGCACATCCACGACACGCCGATCCCGGCCAGCGCCTACGGGTTCTCCAAGCTCACGGGCGAGGTGTACGTGAAGGCCGCCCACGAGGAGCACGGCTTCCCCTACACCATCTGCCGCCCCTTCAACGCCTACGGCCCGGGCGAGATGCCCGAGGACGAGCCGGGCATCGCGCACATGGTTCCCGACGTCATCAAGAAGTGTCTGGCGCTGCCCGAGGGCGCTCCGCTGCCGATCTTCGGCGACGGCACCCAGACGCGCACGCTGACCCATATCGACGACATCGCCGACGGCATCGTCGTCGCGATGGGCGCCGAGGCCGGGCTCCACGAGGACTTCAACATCTCGGCCGCCGACGAGATGACCGTGGCCGAGATCGCGCGCGTCATCTGGGAGGAGACCGGGCGCGACCCGGAGGCGTTCGCGCTCGAGCATCTGCCGACCTATCCGGTCGACGTCGTGCGCCGCTGGCCGAGCGTCGAGAAGGCCGAGAAGCTGCTGGGCTGGAAGGCCCAGATCGGCGTGCGCGAGGGCGTCCGTCAGACGGCGGACTGGCTGCGCAGCGCCATGCCCGCCGCCTGAGACCGGCGTTTGCGTGCCCGCGGGCCGGGTAGCGCAAAGGACATGGCCATCATCTCCATCCGTCGCCGCCAGACCAAGAAGCAGCGCGCCGCGAGCGCCGCGGGCAAGGCCGGCTCGGCCACCTGGACGTTCCTGAAGGCGCGCATCGCCTGGATCGCCGGCAAGCGGGCCGCCAAGGTCGCCGTGCCTGCCGCCGCGGTCGGCACCGCCGCGGTGGTCGCCAAGAAGCGCAGCAGCGCCCACCACCAGCAGCAGCACACCGCACCGTCGACGTCCGGCGTCAACTCCGGGATGCCCGCAACGCCCGCCGGCGTGGCGTAAAACGGCGCTCTCCTCCCACTGCGGCGTCGCGCCTGCAACGGCGCGACGGCCGCCGCGGGCCTACGGCGTCGCTTCGAGCGTCGCCCGCATCCCGTCGCGCAAGGTCGTCTGGGCCTCGAAGCCCAGGTCCTCGCGGGCGCGGGTGACGTCGAGGCAGGAGCGCTCGATCTCGCCGAGGCGTGCGTCCTCGAAGGCCGGGTCAAAGCCCGCGGCCGCCTCCGGCTCGAGCTCCTTCATGACCTCGACGATGTCGAGCACCGACGTCTCGCGTCCGGTGCCGACGTTGATCTCGCCCGTGACCGACGACTGCCCCGCGGCAAGCTGCGCGCGGACGACGTCGCCGACGTAGACGTAGTCGCGCGTCTGCGTGCCGTCGCCGTAGATCGTCGGGCGCGTGCCGTCGCGGAGCTTGCCGCAGAAGATCGCGATGACGCCGGCCTCGCCCATCGGATCCTGGCGCGGGCCGAAGACGTTGCCCAGCCGCAGCGTCACATTGCTCTGCCCGTAAAGCCGGCCGTACCAGCCGAGATAGCGCTCGGCGCAGAACTTGCTCTGGCCGTAGGCGGCCATCGGCAGGGGCGTGGTCGTCTCGTTGGAAGGAATCGTGTCGGCGTCGCCGTAGATCGCGCCACCGGTCGAGGTGTTGACGACGCGACCGACGCCGGCTAGCCGGGCAGCCTCAAGGACGTTGATCGTGCCGACCACGTTGACCGACGCGTCGAAGGCCGGGTCCTCGATCGACTTGCGCACATCGATCTGGGCGGCGAGGTGGTAGATCACGTCGGGCGCGACGTCGGCGACCAGCGCGTTGAGCGCGGGCGCGTCGGTGATGTCGACCTCGTGCAGCCGCGCGCCGCGGTCCAGCGCGCCGGCCTCGAGGTTGCTCCGGCGCCCGGTGACGAGCGTGTCGACCACGTCGACCTCCGCGCCCTGATCCAGGAGCGCGTCGACGAGGTTTGATCCGATGAAGCCGGCGCCGCCGGTGACGAGTGCACGCATGAGAGCGCCGGAGGCTACAAGTCCGGTCGCCAGGAACGCTGGCCTCTCGGCCAGTTCAGCTGCGCGGCGCGACCGCGTCGTAGAGCGCGGCTAGGCGCGGCGCGACGACCTCGGGGGCGGCCCGCCGGCGCGCCGCAGCCAGCGCGCGGGCGGCGGCGTCCGGGTCCTCGGCGACCGCGCGGGCGGCGGCGGCCAGCCCCGCGACGTCACCGGGAGCGACAAGCGTGACGTCGCCGTCGAGCTCGGCCAGGGCGCCGCTGCGGGTCGCGACGACGGGCAGGCCCGCGGCCAGCGCCTCGACCGCGGCGAGGCCGAACGTCTCGTGCGCGCGCGAGGGGACGAGGGCAACGGAGGCCTCGGCGCGCAGGCGCGCGAGTTCCGCGGCGGCGACGCGGCCGGTGAAGGTGGCGTCGGCGCCAACCATCGCGGCGTGCGCGCGCAACTCAGCAGCGAGCGGACCGTCGCCACAGACCGTCAGCGGCAGCCCGGCGCGCACGCACGCGTCGATAGCAAGATCAACGCCCTTCTCACGCGCCAGCCGGGAGACGACGAGGGCACGCGGTGGCATCGCACGCGCGACCGGCGCGGCGTCGACGAACGTCCGCACGACGTGGCCCAGCACGTGCGCCCCCGCCGCGCCGGGAGCACCAAGCACCGCCAGTCGTTCCAGCGCCGCGGCGCTCGGCACCACCACCGCGTCGGCCGCCGCGACCAGCCGCCGCTGATGGGCGGCGATCGCCGTCGCATAGGTGACTGCCTCAATGCGCCCGCCGCGGCAGTTCAAGCGCACGCCCGGAAGCGTGTCGCGCCCGTGACAGCGCGTGCAGTCCTCGCCCGCCGGGTTCACGCACGTCCCGACCGCACAGACCAAGCGATAGTTGTGGAGGTGCAGCACCGTTCGGGCGCCCGCCGCCCGCGCCGCCTCCAGCGCCCGCGGGCCGAGGCTCGGCGTGAGGTTGTGCGCGTGGACGATCCGTGCGCCCGTGCGCCGCACCGCCGCGGCGACTTCCTCTGGGGCCAGCCCGCCGCGGAGCAATCCCGCAGCCGCCCGCGCGGGACCCAACGCCGCGCTGTCGCGTTCCAGCACCTCGGCCTCCTCGCCCAGGTGCTCGCGCACGAGCCACGCGAGGTCCTCCACCACCCGCTCCTCCCCGCCGGGCGTGCGGTACCGGTTGTGCAAGAAGAGGATCACGAGCGCGCGACGCTACCTCTCCACGCCGCACCTCGTCCTCGCCACGCCGCGCCTGACGTTCTCTCGCCGCCGTACGTTCCTCCACTAACGTCCGTCGGGCCAGTGCCCGCGCCCGCAGCCGTCATCCTCCCCACCGCCGGGCGCCCCGCGTACCTCGACGTCGCGCTGGCGTCGATCGCCCCGCAGGCCAAGGCGCTCGGCGCCGACGTGCTTGTCGTCGACGACGGCCCCAGCGCCGCAACCCGCGCGGTCGCCGAGCGTCACGGCGCGCGCTACGTGGCCCACGAACGCTCGCTCGGGCTCAACGCCGCCAGGAACACGGGCGCGCGCGAGACGACGGCGCCACTGCTGGCCTACGTCGACGACGACGTCGAGGTCCATGCCGGCTGGCTCGCATCGCTGATCGTCGCCGATGCCGCCCAGCCAGCCGACGTCGGCGTCTTCACGGGACCGATCCTCGCCCGCTTCGACGGTCACGACCTGTCACTTCTGCGGCCGGGAAGACCCGCCGATCACCCATCTCGACCTCGGCCCCCACGACCGCGATTGCGACTACGCCTGGGGCGCGAACATGGCGGTGCGCCGTGCCGCGCTGCAGCGCACGGGGCCGTTTGACGAGAGCCGCGAGCTCTACGGCGACGAGCAGGAGTGGCAGACGCGGCTGAAGGACGGCGGCGGCCGCCTGCGCTACATCGCCGGCGCCGCGCTGGACCACCGCCGCGCCGGCGCCGACGCCCGCATCAGCGCGCTGGCCCTCGCCGCCTACCGCCGCGGCCGTGCCTCGCGCCGTTTCGACGTCTTCAAAGACACCGCACCGACGCCGCGCGAAGAGCTACGCATCCTCGCCGGCTGCGCGCTGCACGGCCCGCGCTGTCGTTGCGCCAACGGCCCGATCCTCACCGCGCATTCGCTCGGCCGCCTGCGCTCGCTGCTCGACGAGCGCCTCGCGCTCCCGCCCACCCCACCGGCCACCGCCGGCGTCGACGACTTCCTCTCGGGCCGCAGCGGCTACGTCGCCGGCAAGCGCGGCCGCCTGCTGCGCGCCCACGACGCGCTGCTCGACCTTGCCGCGCTGCCGGCCAGAGCCCGCCGCCTGCGCACCGCGACGGCCGCCGCGCCGCGCCGCCGCGTGCTGATCGTCGGCGTCGAGCGCCACGACGTCCCCAACGTGATGGCCAAGGCCCGCGCCGAGCTGCTGCGCTCCCGCCACGACGTGACGATCGACGTCGCGCCCGCCGCCACCGGCCTCGGCAAGTTCGAGAACCTCGACGCGCTGCTGGCCCGCCACGACCTCGCGAGCTTCGACTGGATCCTCGTCACCGACGACGACGTCGCGCTCCCGCGCGACTTCTTGAATACCTTCCTCGCCTGCGCCGAGGCCGGTGGCCTGCGCCTCGCCCAGCCCGCCCATCGCCGCCACTCCCACGCCGCCTGGGACGTGACGCGCCGACGCACCGGCAGCGACTGGCGCGAGACGAACTTCGTCGAGATCGGCCCGCTCACCGCGTTTGACGCGACCGCCGCCGCCGCACTGCTGCCCTTCCCCAAGGAGCTCAAGATGGGCTGGGGCCTGGACGCGCACTGGAGTGCCGTCGCGCGGGAGCGCGGCTGGCCGATCGGCGTCGTCGATGCCACCCCGATCGGCCACACGATCCGCCCCGCCGCCTCCGATTACCCGCGCGAGACCGCCGCCGCCGAGGCGCGGCGCTTCCTCGACGGTCGCCCCTACGTCGCCCGCGACGAGGTCCGCACGCTGGCCACGCACAGGGTCGCTGACCGTTGAAGGTCTTAGTCGTCGCCGAGTTCTATCCGCGCGTCGCCGATCCGGCGCTCGGCATCTGGGCCCACCGCCAGGCGCTCGCCGCCCGCGACCACGGCGCCGAGGTGCGCGTCGTCGTCCTGCATCGCCCGATCGCGCCCGCAGCGCGCTTCCGCGAGCCCGACGCCTGGCGCGCCGCGCTTAGCCAACCAGGACGTCAACACCTCGACGGGCTCGACGTCCGCTACCTGAAGTTCGTCTCCCCGCCGCGCGGGCGCAGCTACGCGCACTGGGGCGCGTTCGCCGCCCCCGGCCTCGCGCTCGAGCTGCGCCGCATCCGCCGCGAGTTCCCCTATGACGTGCTCCACGCGCACTACGCCGTCCCGGCCGCCGACGCGCTGCTGCACACGCGCGACCGGACGCCGATGGTCATCTCCGAGCACGGCGGCGACGTCTTCCACACCGCGCGCACGCCCGCCGGGCGCACCCGCGTGGAGCGCGCCTTCCGCGCCGCGCGGATCGTGCTCGCCAATTCGATGGGCATCGAGCGCGCCTGCCACGACCTCGGCGCACGGACGACGCGGGTCGTCCACCTCGGCACCGACCTGATCCCGATGGAGCGCCGCCCGCCGGTGGCGCCGACACTCGTCACCGTCGGCCAACTGATCGCGCGCAAGCGCCAGGCCGACGTCCTGCGCGCCATGTGGATCCTGCGCGACCGCCGCCCCGACCTGCGCTACCGGCTGATCGGCGACGGTCCGGAGCGCGACGCGCTCGCGCTGACCGCCCGTCAGCTGGGCCTCACCGAGCGCGTCGAGTTCACCGGCCCGCTCCCGCATGAGGAGGCGCTCAAGCGCGGCCGCGACGCCTCGATCTTCGTCATGCCGTCAACCGATGAGGCCTTTGGCGTGGCCTACGTCGAGGCGATGGCGGCCGGCCTGCCCGCGATCGGCTCGCGCGGCGAGCCCGGCCCGGAGGACATCGCCAGCCTCGGCCACGGGATGCGCCTCGTGCCACCCGCCGACCCCGAGGCACTGGCGCGCGAGATCGACCATCTGCTGGACGCCGACTGGGGCACGCGGATCGGCGCGGTCGCCCAAGCGACGGTGGCCGCGCACTTCACCTGGGACGCCTGCGGCGCCGCGACCGTCGCCGCCTACGAAGAGGCCGTCAGCGGATGAGCGCCGACGCGCGGCCGGTCCTGTTCGTCACCAACCTCGTCGCCCCGGATCGCGCCGGCGCCTTTCGGGCCTTTCACCAACGCGAGAACGTCGAGTTCGCGCTCTTCGGCGGGCGCTCCCACCATGCGACGGCTGGCGTCGAGGATCCCGGCGTCCCGCATCGCGCGATCAGCCAGCGCGAGGCCTACACCTTGGCCGCCTCGGGTCGCTACCGCGCGGTGATCGCCGGCACCGCCGGCCGCACCGCGCTGCCCGCGGCGTTTGCCGGCGCCCGCCGCGCGCGCGTCCCCTTCCTGCTCTGGACCGCGCTCTGGGCCCACCCGCACACCGCCGCGTTCACTGTCGCCGGCACACCGCTGCTGCGCACGCTCTACCGCCGCGCCGACGCGACCATCACCTACGGCCCGCACGTCAGCGCGTTCGTGGCCCGGCGTGGGGCGCGCAACATCCACGTCGCGCCCCAGGCCGTCGACGTCGCGTTCTGGTCGGAAACCATCGACCCAGCAGCAGCACGCGCCACCCGGCCAGACGGCGCCGAGTTCGTCGCCCTCAACGTCGGCCGCGCAGCGCGCTACAAGGGCATCCCGGAGTTGCAGCAGGCCTGGCGCCTGTCCGAGCTCGGACCACCCACGGAGGCGCTCACCCTCGTAGGGGAAACGGAGAGCGAACACGCCCCACCACCGCCCGGCGTCCACCGGGCCGGTCGCCTCGATCCGACGGCACTGCGCAACTTCTACGCCGGCGCAGACGTCTTGGTGATGTCGGCCATCGCCACCCGCGACTTCCTTGAACCCTGGGGGCTGGTGGCCAACGAAGCCATGCACCAACGACTGCCCGTCATCGCCACCACCGCCGTCGGCGCCGCCGCCGGAGACCTCGTGCGCCACGAGCGCAACGGCCTGGTCGTCCCCGTCGGGGACACCGCCGCGCTCGCCGGCGCGCTGCGCAGGCTGCGCGAGGATTCCGCCCTGCGGTCTCGCCTCGGCGCCGCCGCCGCACAGGACGCCGCCGCCTTCACGTTCGACGCGTGGGCCGCCGGCGTCTCCTCGGCACTGGTGAGCGTGGGCGCGGGCCAGGAAGGGGACAGGTAACGTGTCCGCTCAGCAGGGACTCCAGCTCCATCACGATCGTCACGACGGAGGCCCGCGTACGACCTTGCGCCTCCGCCTCCGGATCGCCACCGCCCTCGCCCTCCTGCTCGCGCTCGCCGCGCCGGGTCTCGCTCACGCGAGCACGAAGGCCCTGTTCACCGACTGCGCGGACGGCACCCTGGACGGCCACTACTCCCAGAAGGACTACGCGCAGGCGCTCGCCAACCTGCCTGCCGATCTCGACGAGTACAGCGACTGCCGCAGCCAGATCCAGCGCGCGCAGCTGGGCGGCGGCGGCAAGTCCTCGGGCGGTGGCGGCGGAGGCGGGACCACCTCCGGCGGTGGGGGCGTCGGCACGGGAACCGGTGGCGGCGCGGGAACCGGCAACGGCGACACCGGCACCGCGGCGCCCCCGGCCGGCAACCCGCTGGACACCGCCACGCCCGCGGAGCGCGCGAGCTTCAAGAAGGCCATCGCCTCGGGCGACGCGCCGGTCGAGGTCGACGGCCGCCCGATCGACCCCGGCGCGCTCGGCGGCGCAAAGTCCAACGGCGTGGCCGACCTGCCCGCGCCGCTGCTCGCCATCCTCGCCTTGCTGGCCATCGGCGGCCTGAGCGCCGCCGGCTTGGGAACCAGACGCCTTGTCCACAGTCGCCGCCCCGCCTGATCCCCGTCTCCTGAGCGCCGACCGGCCCCGCAGGTTGTGGCGGCCGGGTCCCGAGCTCCTTTTCGGCGTGGCGCTCGCCGCCGCGCTGACCGCCGTCGGCCTGCGCGCCGGCGGCGGTCTTGCGCTGGACCCGACCACCAAGGTCGAGATCACCCTCGACATCGTCGGCGGCGTCCTCGCCGCCCTCGCCGCGCTGGCCGTCAGCGCTCGCCGTTGGTGGGGCGGGATCACGATTGGCCTCTTCGCCGTCCTGGCCGGCGTCACCGCGCTGTCGATCACCTGGTCGATCCAGCCGTCGGACTCCTGGCTGGAAACCAACCGGACCTTCTCCTACTTGTTGGTCTTCGCGGGCGCCGTGACCCTGTCGCGCACCGTTGGCGCGTGGTGGAGCGGGCTGCTCGGCGCGCTCTGCACCGCGACGTTCGTGATCTGCGTCTGGGCGATCCTCACCAAGGTCTTCCCCGGCGCGCTGGCCTCCGACGAGGTCTACGCCCGCCTGCGCGAGCCGTTCGGTTACTGGAACGCCGTCGGCCTCACTGCGGCGCTCGGCGTGCCGCCGACGCTCTGGCTCGGCGCGCGCCGCTCGGGCCACGCGGCGATCAACGCACTGGCCTTCCCCATCATGGGGATCCTCCTGCTGACCGTCCTGCTGGCCTACTCGCGCGGCTCGCTGCTCGCGGTCGCCGTCGGATGCGCCTTCTGGTTCGCGGTCGTGCCACTGCGGCTGCGCGGCGTCGCGGTCCTCGCCGTGGGCGCCGTCGGCGCGCTGGTCGTCAGCGGGTGGGTCTTCGCCCAGGACACGCTGACCAAGGACGGCGTGCCGATCGACGAGCGCACGACCTCGGGCCACGAACTGGGCATCGCGGTGCTCGTCATGGCGCTCGTGCTGCTGGCCGTCGGCCTGGCGCTGGGCTTTGCCGCCGCCCGGCGCTCGCCGTCAGAGCCGGCCCGCAAGCGCGCGGGCGCGACGATCATCGTCGGCCTCGCGCTGGTCCCCGTGATCCTGGTCATCGCACTGGCGATGTCGTCCAAGGGCCTGGGCGGGACGATCTCCAGCGGGTGGAAGTCGCTCACCGATCCCAACGACCAGACACAGGTCCTCAACGATCCGAGCCGGCTGACGTCGGTCGGCAGCGTGCGGGCCCGCTACTGGGACGAGTCGATCAAGATCTTCCGGGCCCATCCGTGGCAGGGCGTCGGCGCGGGTGCGTATGCGACCGCGCGCCTGCGCTACCGGACCGACAACCTCGCGGTGCGCCACGCACACGGCTACGCGGTCCAGACCGCCGCCGACCTCGGGCTGTTCGGCCTGCTGGTGAGCCTGCTGCTGCTGGTGGCGTGGATCGGCGCGACGGGCCGCACGCTCGGCTGGCAGCTGCCGGCCTTCGCGCGCCGCGACCCGCCGGAGGCCGGCGCGCGCGGGCTGGACCCCCGTGTGGGCTTCGGCCCCGAGCACGTCGCGATGGCCACGCTGGCGACCGTCGTGCTCGTCTTCGGCGTGCACTCGTTCGTCGACTGGACGTGGTTCGTTCCGGGCACCGCCGTCATGGCGCTCGTCGCCGCGGGCTGGGTTGCCGGGCGCGGGCCGCTGAGCGAGCCGGCGCCGGATGCGCGGATGCTCGGTGCACGGGTGGCCCAGGGCCTGCGCCAGCCGGTGAACGTCGCGCTGGCC
Organism: uncultured Conexibacteraceae bacterium; assembly: GCA_963836485.1. Taxonomy (GTDB): domain Bacteria; phylum Actinomycetota; class Thermoleophilia; order Solirubrobacterales; family Solirubrobacteraceae; genus Baekduia. The sequence goes on from CAWIJS010000005.1 coordinate 307,811, forward strand.
TGCGCCGCGCTGGCGCTCGGGCTGCTCGCCGGCTGGGCGGCATGGCAGCCGCTGCGGTCGGTCGACTCCGACAATGACGCGCTCGCGATCGCCCCCGGCCCGGCCTCCTACGCCAAGGCCGTCGCGCTGACCGAGAAGGCCGGCGACCAGAACCCGCTGTCGATCGATCCGCTGCTGACCCGTGCGCTCGTCGAGACGAGCGCCCACCATCCCGACCGCGCGCGCGTCGCACTGGTCGAAGCGATCCGCCGCCAGCCGTCCAACCCGCAGACCTGGGAGTACCTGTCGCGCTTCGCCGTCGACCAGGAGAACAACCCCAAGCTCGCGCTGCGGCTGCTCGGTCCCGCGCTCTACCTTGATCCGAAGTCCCCGACCGGCGCGCAGGACTACCTCGCCGCGCTACGCCTGCTGCAGACCCAGGCGCAGGCGAAGGCCGATCGCGCGGCCCAGGCAAAGGCTCAGGCGAAGGCCAAGCGCGAGGCCAAGAAGCAGCGCAAGAAGGGCTAGCCGGCCGGCCGATGCGGCTCCTCGCCGTCTGCCAGGTCGACCGTCCGGGAGGTCCCGAGATCGGGCTCCTGCGGCTGCTGCGCCGTCTTGAGGCACGAGGCTGGGAGATCGCGCTGACCTCGCCGGGCAGCGCGGAAGCGCCGGCGCTCGCCGATGCCGGTTGGCCGTGGGAGCCGCTGGCCGTCGGGGGCCTGGAGCAGGGCGCCGGCGCCCGCGCGGTCGCCTCCTGGCCGCGGGCGCGCAAGCTCTCCAAGGACGCCGACATCACCTACCTCAACGGCACCGTCGCCGGGCGGCTGCTGCCCGCGCTGCGCGGGCATACGACGGTCCTGCACGTCCACGACATCGTCGAGCGCGTGCCGCGCCACTGGCATGGTGCCGATCTGGTGTTGGCCGACTCCAAAGCCGTCGGCGGACGATTGGATCCCCTCGACGTGCACGTGATCGGGTGTCCCGTCGAGTTGGATGCCACCCCGATGCCCGCTCCGTGGCCGGCACGCAACGGCGGGACTGGCCCGGTCGTCGGCTTCGTCGGCAGGCTGATCCCTCGCAAGGGCGCGCTCGATCTCGTCAAGGCCGCGCCGGCCATCCGCGCTGCGCGGCCGGATGTCCGCGTCGTGATCGTCGGCGACGATCCCTACGAGGACGAGGAGTCCGACTACGCGACGGCCGTCCGCGCCTCGGCCAACGTCGACCACGTCGGCCGCGTCGCCGAGGCCGCGGGGATCCTCGGGCACCTCGACGTGCTGGTCCTGCCGTCCCGCCAGGAGCCGTTCGGGACCGTCGTCGCCGAGGCGATGGCGGCCGGAACGCCGGTTGTCGCGACCCGCGTCGACGGCCTGCCCGAGCTCGTCGTGGACGGCGTGACGGGGGCGCTCGTGGAGCCGGGTGACACGGCCGCTCTGGCCGTCGCGGTGCTGCGGGTGTTGGAGCAGCGTGAGGCGATGGGCGCGGCGGCACGCGAGCGCGCTGCGCGCTTCGGGGCTGATCTCTATGCCGACCGGGTCGAGGACTTGTTGATGGAGTTGCTTCCGGGGAATCGGGCCGAGGAGCGGCGGCGGGGGTTGCATGATGGGGCGGCGACTTAGGGCGCTAGTTGTCGTCTGTCGTCCGCGCCCTACCGCCGGGGCTACGCCACGCCCAACGCCTCCTCCAGCGCCCGCGCCACAACCTCCCCCGCCACATGCAGCGGCTCCCGCGACCGCCAGGCCCGCGCCAACACAAACGCCCCCTCCAGCCCACAGATCATCGCGACCGCCAGCTCCCGCGCGCGCTCATCATCCAACCCCGCCGCCGCAAACCGCGGCGCCAGCCCATCGATCCACGACGTGAACACCTCGGCGGTCGCCAGCCGCATCGGCTCACTGGTCGACGCGACCTCCAGCGCCACGGTGGCGATCGGGCACGCGTCCGTCCACCCGGTCTCCTCGAGACTCTCAGCAGCACCTGCGAAGAACATCCGCACACCGGTAACGACATCGGGCGCCGCGTCGAAGATCAGCGGCCCGAGCTGGCCGTACATCGCGCCCGACCAGCGGATCACCGCCTCGCCGAGCTGCTCCTTCCCACCCGGGAAATGGTGGTAGAGCGAGCCGAACGGCGCCTCGGCGGCGGCGACGATCTCCTTGACGCCGGTGCCGGTGTAGCCCTTGGTGCGCAAGAGATCGGCGCCGGCCTCGACGATGCGCTGACGGGTGGGGGTCGACATCTGCGTCCAGGATAGCTAGCGTCCCGCTAGAGCGATCTACCTAATTTGGAGCAATCCTGATGTCTGAAACCCGTCCTCGTCACACCACCTCCGACCCGGTCGTCGCATGACCGGCGCCGTCACGTTCTACCTGGTGATCAAGGCCCTGCACGTCATGGCCGCCTTCGCCGCCTACGGCCTGCCGTTCGGCTACCCGCTGGTGATCCCCTACCTGCGCCGCAATCACCCGCGCACGCTGCCCGGCGTGCACGACATCCAGCACCGCCTGTCCATCGCGCTCACCGGTCCGGGCACCGTCGCGCTGTTCGCCTTCGGCGTCTACATGGCAACCAAGGACCACCTCTGGGGCGAGTCCTGGGTGATGGTCGGCGTGACGATCATCGCGATCATCGCCGTCGCCGGCGGCGGCATCGTCAAGTGGACCAAGGAGCTCTCCGAGCTGGCCCGCGCCGACATCGATGCCGGCGGCGACAGCGTCGTCTTCGGACCGGAATACGAGAGCGTCTACCGCCGCTACCTGATCACCGAGACCACCCTCGGCGCGCTCGTTCTGGTCGCGATCTTCTTCATGGTGGTCAAGCCCTAGCGGCGTCCGAAGGCCACACGGACTACCATGTTTGGGCGCCCTAATCAGGGCGCCCAAACACCATGGCCCTCACCCGACGCGCACTTCTCGCCTCGAGCGGCGCCGCAGCCGCGGTCGCCGCAGCCGCCGGCGTTGGCTACGCCGCCGGCCAGGAGGGCGACGACTCCACGCCCCACGGCGACAGCCACATCGTCGACTTCCACGGCGAGCACCAGGCCGGCATCGCCACCCCCGCCCAGGATCGCCTGCACTTCGCCGCTTTCGATATCACCGACGGCACCACCGCCGCCCAGCTCCGCGACCTGCTCAAGGCGTGGACGGCCGCCGCGGCCACGATGGCCGGCGGCCAGCCGATCGGCACCGGCGCCGCAGGCGCCCAGCTCGCCCCGCCCGACGACACCGGCGAGGCGCTGGACCTCACGCCCGCCAACCTGACCGTCACGTTCGGCTTCGGCCCCGCGCTCTTCGACGACCGCTTCGGCCTGGCCGCGCAGAAGCCCTCAGCGCTCACCCCGCTGCCCGACCTCCCCGGCGATGCGCTGGACCGTGACAACAGCGACGGCGACCTCGCCGTCCAAGCCTGCGCCAACGATCCGCAGGTCGCCTTCCACGCCATCCGCAACCTCGCGCGCATCGGCCGCGGCCTAGTCACCGTCCGCTGGTCGCAGCTCGGCTTCGGCCGCACCTCCACCACGAGCCGCGCGCAGGCCACCCCGCGCAACCTCATGGGCTTCAAGGACGGCACGGCCAACATCAAGCTCGAGGACGCCAAGGGGCTGGCCGACCACGTCTGGGTCGGCAACCGCGCCAACGAGCCCGCCTGGCTGCGCGGCGGTTCCTACCTCGTCGCGCGTCGCATCCGGATGCTGATCGAGGTCTGGGACCGCGCCGCGCTCGCCGACCAGGAGCAGACGATCGGGCGCACGAAGGTCCTCGGCGCGCCGCTCGGCGGCACGGATGAGTTCCAGACGCTCAAGCCCAAGACGCTGCCCATCGACAGCCACGTGCGCCTCGCCCATCCCGAGACCAACGACGGCATCGCGATCCTGCGCCGCGGCTACTCGTTCACCGACGGCCTGGAGTCCCTCGGCGAGCTCGACGCCGGCCTCTTCTTCCTGGCCTACATGCGCGACCCCAAGGCGTTCATCGCGCTGCAGAACCGCCTCGGCTCCCACGACGCGCTCAACGAGTACATCAAGCACGTCGGCTCCGGCCTGTGGGCCGTCCCGCCCGGCATCAAGCCCGGCGGGTACGTCGGCGACCAGCTCTTCTAGAACGCGCCGCGGCGCGTGAACACCGCCGGGACCGTCTTGACCAGGATCGTCAGGTCCAGGAAGACCGACCAGCGCTCCAGGTAGAGGAAGTCGAGCCGCACGAGATCGTCGAAGTCGAGGTCCGAGCGGCCGGAGACCTGCCAGAGCCCGGTGATCCCCGGCAGCACGAGGTAGCGCTTCTTGTGCCAGTCCTCGAGGCGGTCGAAGTCGCGCTGGGGCAGCGGGCGCGGACCCACGAGCGACATCTGGCCGCGCAGGACGTTGATGAGCTGCGGCAGCTCGTCGAGCGAGAAGCGCCGCAGCAGGCGGCCGACCTTCGTCACGCGCGGATCGTGGCGCATCTTGAAGAGCGCGCCCGAGGCCTCGTTGCTGTCCTCCAGCTCGGCCTGCCGGCGGTCGGCGTCGTGGTACATCGTCCGGAACTTCAGACACGGAAACGGCACCCCGCCGATGCCCGGGCGCCACGACTGGTAGAAGATCGGCCCGCGGGAGGTGAAGCGCACCGCGGCGGCGGTCAGCACCAGCAGCGGGCTCAGCACGACCAGCAGGATCGTGGAGACCGCGACGTCGAACGTGCGCTTCATCGCGAAGTCGATGCCGTCGAAGACCGGCGGCTTGAGCTCGAAGAGCGGCACCGACTGGCCCGGGACGAACTCCGCGCGATGGATCAGGATCTCCATCGTCGACGGCGCGATCCGCACGACCACGCCGCGCTGGTGGCAGGTGTCGACCAGCTCGACGGCCTGCTGCTGAGGGAAGGCCGGGTCGGCGATGATGACCTCGTCGGCCTTGTGCGCGGAGACGATGTCGCCGATCTCCTCCAGCGGCCCGAGCGAGCGCAGGCCGTTGTCGGGCCGGGGCGTCAGCGAGATGAAGCCGATGACCTGAACCGGGCTGTGCCCGCCCGAGGCCTGCAGCGCGTGGGCGACGGCCTCGATCTGCTCACCGGTGCCCACGAGGATCGCGCGGCGCTTGTAGCCGGCGGCGCTGAGCAGCGCGCCCGTCGCCTGCTCGTAGGCAAAGCGCGCGGTCGACACGTAGGCGACCGAGAAGAAGAGCGTGCCGTAGAAGATGTAGTAGCTGGAGAACTCCTCACCGTTGACGACGGCGAAGATCAGCGCCACGAGCGTCGTCTGAAACAGCGAGGCGACGATCCGCGTCAGGCCGGGGCGCTGCGAGCGCTCCGCGTACAGCCCCGAGCGTGCGAACAGCAGCGAGGCGACCAGGAACGCGAACGGCACGTAGTCCTTGGACTGCTCCCAGGAGACCCGCGGATCCCACGCATCGCGCACCACCGCCTTCAAACACAGGGCCGTGAAGATCGCAAGGATGATGGCGCCGAGATCCAGCGCCAGCAGGGAGAGGACACGCGCGGCCTGCCGAAGGGTCGACCACCGCAGCAGGAAGCTCAGGACCGGCGGTCGCTTGGAGCGCATGTCCCGGTCGGGCAGCGGCACGTCCAGCGGTGGCAGGTCCACGCTCCCCAGGTCTGCGGGGTTCGCGTTCGGCATCTTCCGTTCCTCAACGGGTGAGGGTGGCAGATGTCGCGGGTTTGTCATGCGAAAGGCGTTGCAGGGCGCTGGGCCAGGAGGCCCAGAACCCTTGACGCTATCGCGCGGCGCCGACGAGCACGTCTACGCCGGACTCGTCGAGCGTGCGCTGCAGGCCTTCCCGCAGCGCCACGGTGGGCTCCCAGCCGAGGATCTGCTTGGCCAGGTCGATGTTCGGCTGGCGGATCTTCGGGTCGTCAGTCGGGAGCGCCTCGTAGACGATCTCCGAGCTAGAGCCGGTGATGTCGATGACGGCCTCGGCGAGCTCCAGCAGCGTGAACTCGTTGGGGTTGCCGACGTTGACGGGCTCGTGGTAGCCGGACTCCTGCAGGGCGATCATGCCCCGCACCAGGTCGTCGACGTAGGTGAACGAGCGGGTCTGGCTGCCGTCGCCGAAGACCGTGATCGGCTTGCTGGTCAGCGCCTGGCGCAGGAAGGTCGGGATCGCGCGACCATCGTTGGGGCGCATGCGCGGGCCGTAGGTGTTGAAGATGCGGATGATCGCCGTGTCGACGCCCTGCTGGCGGTGGTAAGCCATCGTCAGCGCCTCGGCGTAGCGCTTGGCCTCGTCGTAGACGCCGCGCGGGCCGATCGGGTTGACGTGGCCCCAGTAGCTCTCGGGCTGCGGGTGGACCTGCGGATCGCCGTAGACCTCGGAGGTCGACGCGATCAGGAAGCGGGCGCGATGCGCCTTGGCCAGCCCGAGCGTGTGATGGGTGCCGTGCGAGCCGACCTTCAGCGTCTGCAGCGGCAGGCGCAGGTAGTCGATCGGGGAAGCCGGTGAGGCGAGGTGGTAGACGAAGTCGACGGGCTCGTCGACGAAGTACGGCTCCACGATGTCCTTGTGCAGGAGCGTGAACTCCGGGACCCGGATGTGCGCGATGTTGGTCAGCGACCCGGTCTCGAGGTTGTCGACGCAGATGACGCGGTGCCCGCGTCGCAGCAGCTCGTCGCACAGATGCGAGCCGAGGAAGCCGGCGCCGCCGGTGACCAGACAGGTAGCCATGGGTCAGAGCGTAGCCAGATCGCTCGGGCGCCGACCTAGCCCGAGGACGGGGTTCTCCCCCGCCCTCGGGCCGGGGTTCCGTGGGACGCTACGCCGCGAAGTCCACGTGGACGTGGCGGCCACGTTCGAGCAAGACGACGCGGCCGGCCTCGCGCAGCGCGAAGAGGGCGGCGCGCTCGTTGGGCGTGAGGTCGGCGTCGGCCGGCGGTTGTCCGCCGGCGGTGACGTAGCGCTGCTCGAGCGCGAGCGCCTCGGCGTCCAGCGGCGGCGGAGCGACCTCGGCGTTGGCGCCGAGCTCCTCGCCGCGCTCGAGCGCCGCGAGGCGGACGAGGGCATCGTTGGTCGGTCCGTGGCGGGCGGCGTCGGCATCTAGGACGGTCGCCTCGCCGAGCAACTCGTCGTCGCGCAGGCGCCGGATCTCCAGGAGATCGCCGCTGACGACCTTCAGGGGCTCGTCGCAGCGCAGTTGGTGGAAGCGGCCGCCGAGCCAGCCGACGCGCGCCTCGGCCTCGGCCTGGCCATGGACGACGAGGACGTGGGCGCCGTGGTCGAGGCGCGCGTCGATGGCGACGTCGAGGATCGTGGGCGCGACCGGGGCGGGCGACGTCGCGGCAGGCGACGCCGGTTCCGGCGCGCCGGCGACGGGGACCGTCCCCTCCTTCCACGCGCCCTCCTCGCGCTTCCAGATCGGCGCCTGCGCCTTGATCCGGTCGATGATCTCGCGCGCGCCCGCGAAGGCCTCGCCCCGATGCGGCGCGCTGGCGGCGACCACGACCGACGCCTCGCCGAGCGGCACGCGCCCGTAGCGGTGGTCGGCCGCGGCTCGGCAGAGCCCATGGCGCTGCACCGCCTCGGCGACGATCGCGTCGATCCGCTCGGTCGCCATCTCGACGTAAGCCTCGTAGTCCAGGAACGCGACCTCGCGCGTGGTGCCGCTGAAGGTCACGACCGCGCCGGCCCGCGGGTCCTGCACCCGCGCGACGACCGTCTCGAGCGACAGCGGACCGTCGAGGACCGCGCCGCCGCTGACCGGCGGGACGACTGCCAGCTCGTCGCCGGCCTGCAGCACCACATCGCCGTCGGCGTACTCGCGGTTGACGGCCAGCACCAGCGAGACGCCCGGGGCCAGATGCTGGACCTGAGCCAGCGCATCGGCCACCCGCGCCCCGTCGGGCAGCTCGAGCTCCAGCGCGTCACGCCCTGCCCGCTCGCGCAGCCCGGCGAAGAGCCTGATGCTGACCTTCACCAAGCGAACAGTAGGGAGCGGGCGCCGTCGGTGGACGTCTGCCCGAGAAGGCGCCGGAGCGCCGCGTAAGCTCGCCGCCCATGAAGGTCCAACACACGCTCATCCGGCTCGCCGCCATCGCGGCCGGCACACTCGCCATCGTGCCCGCAACCGCGTCGGCGGGCATCTGGACGCCCGTGGTCTCCGCCACGACCGGCGACATCACCGCCGTCCAACAGCTCAACGCGAGCACGCTGGTCTACGGCACGGCCAGCAGCCATATCTTCAAGAACGGCTTCGAAAAGGGCACCGCGGGCGGCAGCGCGATCAACGACATCGCGTTCAACCCCAGCAAGACGATCGGGCTCGCGGCCGCCAACAACGGCAAGCTGCTGATCAGCACCAACGGCGGCGAGAGCTGGGCGATCAAGAGCCTCGCCAACACCACCTTCCCGCAGTCACCCACCTGCTTCGCGGGCGGCCCGTACACCCGCACCGCCGCTCCTGCCGGGAACTTCAACGCGGTCTCCTGGGCCAGCGACACCGTCGGCTACGCCATCCCCACCGACCTCGGCGAGGTCCTCAAGACCACCGACGGCGGCACCACCTGGACCGACGTCAGCCGCCAGGCCGACGGCTCCTGCCGCGTCGACACCGACGGCGATCCGCTGACCGACGTCAAGGCGCTGCCGGGTACCGACCTGGTCTGGTTCCTGGCCGACGACTTCGGCACGCTCTACGTCTCCTCCAACGGCCTGGCCTCCTCGACGACAGCGCAGACGACCGACAGCGCCGTCAACTGCTTCGACAACCACCCGCAGCTCGCGCTGGACTTCGACAACCCGAACCGCGCGTTCGCCACCGACCGCTGCAACGGCGACTTGCAGTTCGGCTTCACCCAGGACGGCGGCTCGACCTGGGAGCTCCAGCAGCACTACTTCGCCGGTGATGGTGACGGGCTGACCGGCCTCAACGACGTCGCCATCGCCGGCGGTTCAGCGGTGGCGGTGGGCAACGCCGGTGCCATCCTCGTGGAGAACGACGGCCGCAACGCCTACTTCCAGCGTGCCGACGGCGCCAACGCCACCAATGACTGGCTGTCGGTCGACAAGCTCGACGCGACGCACGCCGTCGTCGGTGGCCGCGGCGGCGCGCTGCTGACCACCAGCCAGGCCACGACGATCCCCGACATCGTCGCCCCCGCGGGCACGGTGACCGGCGCGACGACGGTGGTCGCCGGCACCCCGGCGGTCTACACGGCCAACGTCGCCGACAACGCGGGCGGCGCGGGCATCGACCCGGCGGGCTTCGCGTGGAGCGCTCAGGGCGTCCCGCCGGCCGCCGGCAACCCGGCGACGTTCACGTTCCCCTCGCCGGGCTTCTACCTGGTGTCGGTCACCTTCAAGGACCTGGCCGGCAACGCCGCGACCGCGAGCCTGTCGGTCACCGTGACCGCGCCGGTGCCGGTCAAGCCGGTCTCGCCGATCAAGACCACGACCGCCTCGGTCCCGGGCGCGAAGATCAGCTTCGGCGTGCCCAACACGTGCGTCAAGGCCGGCTCGACCTTTAAGGTCACGCTCACCTGGAAGAAGCAGAAGCGCAAGGGCAACAAGTTCGTCAAGGTCCGCCGCGCGGACTTCTACATCGGCTCCAAGCGCGTGAAGATCGACAAGAAGGCGCCGTTCACCCAGACGCTGAAGGTCAAGGCGGGGACGAAGGCCGGCTCGACGATCACCGTCAAGGCCCGTGCCTACGTCAAGGTGACCAAGGGCAAGTCGCCGACGAAGTCGATCAGCTCGAAGATCAAGGTCTGCAGCTAGCCACAGACGCACTGCAGGGGTCGTCGCCGTAACCTTCAGGGCATGGCGACGACTCCTGCAGAGGAGCGCTTGACGGTCGCGCCCATCGTGGGCCCGGATGACCCCAGGCGCTTCACCGACTCCGGCATCGAGGTCAAGAACCTCTACACGGCCGACGACGTCCCGGCCAACCTGGAGCTGGGCGAGCCGGGCGAGTTCCCCTACATCCGCGGGCCGCACCGCGAGATGTACCGCAAGCAGTTCTGGACGATGCGCCAGTACGCGGGCTATGCCAGCGCCAAGGAGTCCAACGAGCGCTATCGCTACCTGCTCTCCAAGGGCGGCACGGGCTTGTCGATGGCCTTCGACCTGCCCACGCAGCTCGGCCTGGACTCCGACAACCCGCGCTGTCTCGGCGAGGTCGGCCGCACCGGGGTCGCGATCGACACGATCGACGACATGCGCACCGCCTTTGACGGCATCCCGCTCGATCAGGTCTCGACGTCGATGACGATCAACGCGCCCGCCGCCGTCTTGATGCTGCTCTACGAACTGGTCGGCGAAGAGCAGGGCGTGCCGTCGGTGGCGCTGCGCGGCACCACGCAGAACGACGTGCTCAAGGAGTACATCGCGCGCGGCAACTACATCTACCCGCCGGTGCCGACGATGCGCCTGACGACCGACCTGTTCGCCTACTGCAAGGAGAACATCCCCAAGTGGAACACGGTCTCGATCTCGGGCTACCACTTCCGCGAGAAGGGCTGCAGCGCCGTCCAGGAGGTCGCGTTCACGCTGTCGAGCGGCATCGCCTACGTGCAGGCGGCCGTCGACGCCGGCCTGGCGGTCGACGACTTCGCCCCGCGCCTGGCCTTCTTCTTCAACGGCCATAACAACGTCTTCCAGGAGGTCGCGAAGTTCCGAGCCGCCCGGCGGATGTGGGCGCACATCATGCGCGACCGCTTCGGGGCCAAGAACCCCAAGTCGCAGATGCTGCGCTTCCACACGCAGACCGGCGGCGTGACGCTGACCGCCCAGCAGCCGGAGAACAACATCGCCCGCGTGGCCCTGCAGGGCTTCGCCGCGGTCTGCGGCGGCACGCAGTCGCTGCACACCAACGGCTACGACGAGGCGCTCGCGCTGCCGACCGAGCGGGCCGCGAAGATCGCCGTGCGCACCCAGCAGGTCATCGCCCACGAGTCCGGCGCGACCGACACGGTCGACCCGTTCGCCGGCTCCTACTTCATCGAGGCGCTGACCGAGGAGATCGAGTCGCGCGCCCAGGAGCTGATCGCCAAGGTCGACGAGCTCGGCGGCTCGGTCAACGCCATTGAGTTCATCACCGGCGAGATCGACGAGTCGGCCTGGGGCTACCAGGAGCGCTACCGCCTCGGCCAGGACATCGTGGTCGGCGTCAACAAGTACGAGGAAGACGAGATCGAGGTCCCCGACCTCCTGCGCGTCGACCCCGAGTCCGAGAACCAGCAGGTCTCGCGCCTCAAGGAGTTCAAGGCCAACCGCGACCAGGCCAAGGTCGACCAGCGGCTCGAAGAGCTGCGCGACGCCGCCCGCGGCAGCGACAACCTGCTGCCCTCCATCAAGGAGGCGCTGCGCGACCGCGCCTCGATGGGCGAGGTCTGCGGGGCGATGCAGGACGTCTTCGGCAAGTACACGCCCACGTTCTAAGCCATGCTCCTCGTGTCGATCACGTTCTACGGCGTCGTCCTGGCCGTCCACATTATGGGCGTCGTCGTCGCGTTCGGTTCGTTCTTCGCCTACCCGGCGTTCATGCCGTGGGCGCGCAAGAACCATCCGCAGGCGATGCCGGTGATCCACGAACTGAGCGCCCGCATCGGACGGATGGTCGTCTCCCCTGGGCTCGTCGTCGTGTTGGGCTGCGGGATCTACCTGGCCAGCGACGCCGACGCGTGGTCGGAGATCTGGGTCTCGGTGCCGCTCGTAATCCTGATCATCATCGGCGGCCTGGGCGGCATGTTCTTCGCGCCCAGCGACCGGAAGCTCGCCGCGCTCGCCTCCCGCGACCTCGCGGCGGGTAGCGAGCTGAGCGCCGAGTACGACGAGCTCTTCCGCCGCGTCGCGGCCGCAGGCGTCACGGTCATCGCGCTCGTGCTCGTCGCCATCTTCTTCATGGCCGCCAAGCCGTAGCCCGGGCGGGGCTCAGCTCACGAGGTAGTAGCCGACCATCCCGGCCTCCATGTGCGTCATCACATGGCAGTGGTAGAGCCAGCGGCCGGGATCGTCCTCGCGGAAGCGCACGCGAATGCCCTCCGAGGGGGCGAGGGCCGGTGAGTCGACCTCCGCGCCCGCCGCGTCCTTCCAGCGGTGGCCGTGGATGTGGAAGGTGTGGATCTCGCTGCCCAGCGTGAGGACGTTGAAGGCGACGTCCTGGCCGGCGGCAGCCGTCGGCGTCGGCGTGTTGCCGGCATAGGCGCGGCCGTTGATGGCGCTGAACGCCTTGCGCGCCTTGATGTCGGCCGGCATGTACATGTGGAAGAAGATCGTGTGCTCGACGTCCGGCGGCGGCTCGTCGCGCGGGACGGATGACGATCGCGCCGAAGAGCCCCAAGTTGGTGGACATCATCTCCATCGGCCCGTGGTCGTGGTAAGGCCACACGCCGATCGAGTCCTCACCGACGGTCCACTCGTAGGTCCACGTCTCTCCGACGCCGACCGCACCGGACTTGCGCGAGTAGATCCCCATGTAGGTGCCGTCGTGATCGGGCACGTAGTGCACGCCGTGCGGATGCATGGTGTGCGGCATGTTGTACTTCTTGTCCTCGTTGCGGAAGTGGATCCGCAGCGTGTCGCCGGGGTAGCCGCGCAGCACCGGCCCAGGGATGCCGGCGTTGTCGCCGACGCCGCCGGGCGGCAGCGGCTGCTCCCAGTTGGGCGTGCAGGCCACGTAGGCCAGCGCGTCGTAGGCTACGTTCTTGATCCGGCGGTCCTTCCAGGCGTCGTGCTTGGTCGGGACGATCGACCAGCGCACGTTGCGCGCCGCCACCCAGTACTCGCGGACGGTCGGCTCTGCCGGGGCCTGCGCCGCGCGGGCGCGCACCGGCGCCTTCGCCGCCTGCGCGCCGGTAGCCAGCGCCACCGGCGGCGATCGCGACCGATCCCGTGCCCAGGCGGCACAGCAGGTCGCGGCGCGACAGGCTCACTTGGGCACCTTGCGCACGACGAGCGTCATCGTCATGTCCTCTTCGTGCTGGGTGCAGTAGAGCTTGTAGGTCCCGGGCTTCTTGAAGGTCTGCGAGAACGTCCCGCCCGCCTGCGTGGGCGAGTTGAACTTCGTCGGCCCCGAGTCGACGTAGACGTCGTGCAGGGCGAAGCCGCTGGAGTGCCAGACCCACTTGACCTTGTCGCCGACGTGGACGGTCAGCTTGGCCGGGTCGTAGTAGTCGGACTGGACGCCGACCTCGCGCGTCTTGCCCTTGGTGGCGTGGTGCTTGGCCGCCGCCGGCGCGATGGCCGGCAGCGCCGCCACCGCGCCCCCCGCCACCAGGGCGGAGAGCGCGGCGAGCTTGACGGCGTGCTGCCTCATGACGTGACGGTGATCTTCCCGACCATGTTGGTGTGGATCGCGCAGAAGAACGAGTACGTCCCCGGCTGGGAGAACGACACGGTGATCTTCTGCGGGAACGGCGTCGCGGGGTTGCCGTCCAGGACGCCGGAGTTGACGAGCCCGTCGCCGTGGTTGTTGCCGTCGTAGGTGACCGGCGCGCCGGGCACGTCGCTCGGGTAGGCCCACTTGGGATCGAACGCGAGCGTCGGCGGGCCGCTGGTCCCGGTGCCGGGCAGCGGGCCGATGAACGTCGCGTCGGCGGCCTTGATCGCGGCCTTGATGTTCTTGGCGAACGTGAACGTGTGGTCCTCGCTCGTGCCGTCGGTCATCGTGAGCGTGATCGGCGTGCCGACCTTGGTCGTCAGCGCCGCGGGCGTGAAGCGGTACAGGACCGCGCTGGACTTGTCCGGGCCGGCGACGACGGTGTCGGCCGGGGCCTTCTGCTTGTCGAGCTTCTTGAGCGTGGCCAGGCCCTTGACGAGCTGGCTCGTGGCGCGCACGGTGTCAGCCTTGGCGCTCGGCACCGGCTTGGACTTGGCCGACGACCGTGACCTTGCCCTTCATCCCGGCGTGGAGGGGGCAGTAGTAGGTGTAGGAGCCCGCCTTCGGGAACTTCACGACGAACGGCTTCGGCGGCCCGTTGCCGGCCGGGAAGCCGGAGCCGAGCTCGTTGGCGCCGGTGTAGGCCTTCCCGCTGCCGGTACCCGAGGCCGACGATCGCCGGGATCACCGGGGTGCCCTGGCCGTTGAACCAGTACGGCGCGCCCGCGGCGTCGAGGACGTTGGTCGCCGGATGCGTGGCGTCCGGCACGGCCAGCGGCGGCGCCGGCTGGCCCTTCTTCGGGAAGTTGATCAGGTGGAACCCGGCGATCGTGAACTTCACGCTGTCGCCGGCGTGGACCTTGACGGCCGACGGGAAGAACTGGTTGATGTCGCCGTCCTTGGGGACGCCCGCGGGCGTCTTCTTGATGGGCGGCCCGGCGAACACGTTCTTGGTCGCCGCCGAGGCGGCACCGGGGACCGCGAGGCTCACGATCACCGCGGCAAACGCGAATTTGGACCTTCTGTGCACGAACGACTCCCAACTGGCTGGTTTGGAGGAGCTTGCTGGACGGTTCACCAGCTCCCGCGCTGGGCGCCGCGCGAGCAATCTACGGGGAAGTGAAGAATGGGTGAAGGGCGGCTGCCCGTACATCAGGGAGATCCCCGGTGAACTTGGCGCGTTCGGATAGCCACACCTCGCCGCGGGACATCCCTTGCAGGGGCTCGCAGACGCAGGGATCGCCGCGCCAGGAGGCGAACACCGAGCCCGATGCCCGAGCCCCGAGCACAGCGCACCCTCGTGAAGTCTCCGCCCGAGATCTGGGCCGAGGTCAGCGACGTCAGCACCCTGGCGCGCCACCTCGGCGAGTTCGGCGAGATCCGCATCACCCGGCTGGAGGCCGAGACCACCGTCGTCTGGGAGGGCGACCGCGCACGCGGCACAGTGGAGCTCGAGGCCTCCGGCTGGGGAACGAAGGTGACGATCACGGCCGAGGCGATCGCGACGGACGACGCCGAGGTCGAGGTCGAAGTCGAAGAGGTGGCGGCAGAGGTCGTCGAGGTCGTGGATGCCGAGCCGGAGCCGGAGATCGTCGCCGAGGAGCCCGAGGCAGACAAGGACGCGGCGCCAGTCGAGGCCGAGGTGGTGGTCGAGGAGATCGTCGCGACGCCCGAGCCACGACGAGGCCTCTTCGCCCGGCTGCGGCGTCGTCGTCGGACCGCTGAACCCGTCGCCCGAGCCGGTCGCCATCGAGCCGGAGCCCGAGCCGGAGCCCGAGCCCGTCGCCGAGATCCCCGAGGCCATCGAGGTCGTCGAAGCCCCCGAGATCGCCGAGCCCGAGCTCGACGGCGAGATCACCGCCAGCGCCGCGGCTGCCACCGCGGCGTTCGATCCCGAGCAGGTCGAGGCCGTGCTCGTCGGGGTCCTCGACGACCTCGGCTCCGCGCACCACCGCCCCTTCTCGCGCGGCTGACCCGGGGTCGCGCGGCGCAGGGCCGGGCCGGCGAACTAGAGTTCGCCGCCGCCCATGACCCAGCGCCAGCACAACCCCGAGACCTTCGACGAGAAGCTCGCCCAGCTCAACGAGCTGCGCGAGGCGGCCATGCACTCCTCGCCCGAGGCCGAGGAGAAGCAGCACGCCCGCGGCAAGCTGACCGCCCGCGAGCGGATCGAGAAGCTGCTCGACCCGGGCTCGTTCCAGGAGCTCGACACGTTCGTGCGCCACCGCACGATCGACTTCGACATGCAGAAGCAGCGCCCCTGGGGCGACGCGGTCGTCACCGGCCACGGCACGATCGAGGGCCGCAAGCGTCTGCGTCTTCTCCCAGGACTTCACGGTCTTCGGCGGCTCGCTGGGCGAGGTCATGGCCGAGAAGATGTGCAAGATCATGGATCTCGCGGCCAAGATCGGCTGCCCCGTGATCGGCATCAACGACTCCGGCGGCGCGCGGATCCAGGAGGGCGTCGTCTCGCTCGGCGCCTACGGCGACGTCTTCGTGCGCAACGTCAAGTGCTCGGGCGTCATCCCGCAGATCAGCCTGATCATGGGCCCGTGCGCGGGCGGCGCGGTCTACTCGCCGGCGATCACCGACTTCATCTTCATGGTGAAGGAGTCCTCGCACATGTTCATCACCGGCCCCGACGTCATCAAGACGGTCACCGGCGAGGAGGTGGACTTCGAGTCGCTCGGCGGCGCGATGACCCACAACACGAAGTCCGGCGTCGCCCACCTCGCGGCCGAGGACGAGGATCAGCTGCTCGAGGACACCCGCTACTTCATGGGCTTCCTGCCGCAGAACAACCTGGAGATCCCGCCGCGGCTCGCGCCGACCGACGATCCCAACCGCATGGACGAGGAGCTCGACTCCGCCGTCCCCGACAACCCCAACAAGCCGTATGACATGCGCAACGTCATCCGGCTGGTCGTCGATGACGGCGAGTTCTTCGAGATC
>CAWIJS010000006.1:0-56343 GCA_963836485.1 uncultured Conexibacteraceae bacterium
GCGCGGACGATACGGCGCGACGCGAGGGTCGCGCGGCGCGGCTCGAACCGCCCACCCCGCCCGCCCCGCGCCGCGCAGGTACCGAAGGCTCAGCGCACGCGCGTCACCTTCTCGCAGCGCTTGAGCACGTCGCGCCGGTCGGCCCGGACGGCGTCGTGGCCGGGGCCGCAGTCGATCGTCTCGACGACGTCGTCGGCCGCGTTGATGGTGTCGTTGCCCGATCCCGCGCTGACGATGTCGCGTCCAGCCCCGCCGGAGATCGTGTCGTTCCCGGAGCCGCCGGCCACGTGGTCACGGCCGTCGCCACCGATCAGCGTGTCGTTCCCGGCGCCGCCGTTCAGCAGGTCGTCGCCGGCACCACCCCGCAGGCAGTCGTCACCGTCCAGCCCGTAGAGCTTGTCCTTGCCGCCAAGGCCGATGAGGCGCTCGCTGCCGGAGGTTCCCCACAGGACGTCCGCCCGGCCGGTGCCTCGGCGCGTGGTAGCGCACGGGAGGACGGCCGGCGGGGGTGCCGGACCGCTCGGCGGGTCGCCGTGCGGCGATCCGCTCTCCGGCCGCGCGGTCAGCGTCAGCGCGTTGTTGGACAGGTTGGGGTCGGGCGTCTGCGCAGCCGCCGACATCATCATCGAGAGGCCGTCGGCGGTGTACGGCGGGTCGATGAAGAACTGGAACATCTTCGACCCGCTCACCCCGGGATCGATCCGATCGACGTGGCACTCGATCCGGCCGTCGCCGAGCTTCCCGCAGTCCCTCGGGATCGTGCCGTCCGCCGGGGGCGTGAACCGCACGGCGACGCCGAAGGCCGGGTCCGGCCCGTCGTTGATGAGATCGAACTCGAAGTACACGCCGTGGTCGCGGCCGCGGAAGACCGACGTGCTCCACGACGTCAGGCGCAGGTCGGCGGTGCACCCGTCGTGGCGCGTGCTGTCGGCAGGGCACGCGTCCTGGGTGACGTCGCCGTAGCCGTCGTCGTCGGTGTCGGGCTCGACGTCGGCCTGCACGAGCAGCCGGTAGCCGCTCAGATCCCCGCCCGCCGAGGGCGTGAGGAGGCTCAGGCCCTCGCCGTCGCCCATGGCGGCAAGCGCGCCGAGCGCGCCCATCGTGGGGATCTGGCCGCCGGTGGCCAGGCCGAGCCGGTCACCGGCGCGCACGGGCAGCCGGTCGTCGATCGTCTGGATCGGGCCGTCGCCAAGGTAGGAGCCGTACGGCGACCGCGCGGCCTCCGTGAACGTCCCTCCACCGGCCGGGTGCATGACCAGGAGCGACAAGCCGGCTCCGAACGTCGTGCGCACCCGCCAGCGGACGATCACGCCGTCCGCGGGCGCCGTCGCGTTCGCCGCTCCGCTGTCGCGCTGGAACACCGCGACCGGAACGTCGAGGCCGTTGTACGGGAAGCCGGTCGTGTCGGGCAGCGGCCGGTTCAGCGGCGCGCCGAACGTCTTGACCGGCGAGCACGGCGCCGCCGCGCGCGCCGGGTCATACGGGCACGCGTCGCCCGCACCGGTCGCGCCGTCACCGTCGCCGTCATCCTCCGCGACGGCCTCGAAGTCCACCTGGCCCGTCGCGCCGACCAGCTCCAGGACGCCGCCGGCCAGGACCGGGATCCGCTCGTCGACCTCACGGACCTGTCCGGCCGGCAGCGCGACCGGATCGCCGAGCGCGACGGTCCGGTCCACATCCACGCCGCCGGCCCGTGGGAGCACGCTGCGCAACTGCACGCTCTGGGCCGTCGCGGAGCGCGCGCGCCAGCGGACGACGACGCCGTCGTGCGGGACGACATCGTCGAGCCCAACGCAGGTGAACGTGGTGCACGCCGAGGTGAACGGCGGCTGGTAGACAGCTCCGGCGGGGCTCGCGCCACCGCCCAGCAGAGCAGCGAGCACGGTGCCCGCGGCGAGCGCCGCGCGGCCAATGATCCGTCTGGACATCTCCTACCTCCTGGTGACTTTTTCGCAGTGCTTGAGGCGGTCGCGCCGGTCGGCGCGGACAGTGTCGGCGCCGGCGCCGCAGTCGATCGTCTCCTTGACCCCGTCGACCGAGTTGATGGTGTCGTTGCCGCTGCCGGCGTCGACGACGTCGCGACCGGAGCCGGGCGAGAACGTGTCGTTGCCCGGACCGCCGGTCAGCCGGTCGTTGCCCTTGCCACCGGTGAGCTTGTCGTCGCCGGTGCCGCCGCTGAGCCGGTCGCGGCCCGAGGAGCCGGCGAGGCGGTCGTTGCCGTCGCCACCGTCCAGGACGTCGTCGCCCGAGCCGCCCTCCAAGCAGTCGTCGCCACCGTTGCCCTTGAGCAGGTCGTCGCCGTCGCCGCCGACGAGACGATCTCCGAAGGCAGTGCCGCGCAGGACGTCGTCGTCGCGCGTGCCGCGGATGATGTTCGCGCACGGCGTGATGACGAACGGCTCCTGCGGCGGGATATTCGGGAGGTAGGGCGAGGGCGGATCGACGACGGTCTTCAGCGACGCGGCGTTGTTGGTGGTGATCGGATCCGGCGTGAGCGCGGTCACCGTGGCCCGCGTGGCGAAGGTGCCGCCGAGTGGTGGGTAGATCGCCGGGGTGATGAACGAGGGCGACACGCTCACCGACGCTCCGGACGCCAGCTTTGCAAGCTTGCAGGTGATGGCGGTGCCGACCGTGTTGGGATCGGCGTTCTCGCACTCCATCCCGGCCGGGGCGGTGCCGGGCGACACACCCGCGCCGCTGAGCTCCAGGACGACGCCCAGCGCAGCGTCGGGCCCGACGTTGCGCACGGTGTAGGACATGCTCCACGGCTCGAGGTTGCCGACTGCGGCGGGCGTGCTGCCGGTCAGCACCAGATCGGCGCGGTCCTGGGTGACATCGCCCTTGCCGTCCTGGTCGGCGTCGGGCTCGATGTCGGCCTGGACGAGCAGGCGGAACCCGCCGACGGAGGTGACGGGCGGCGCCCACGCCCCGTGCAGCATCGCGGGCGGCTGCTTGACGAAGATCGTGTCGTCGGCATCGTCGGCATCGGCGGCGATGGCGCCGAGATCTGACGAGCCGCCGTCGGTGGCCACGGAGCGCACAGCGATGCGGTCGCCAGCCTTCACGGTCATCTGCGCCGGGACGGCGGTGATGTCGGTCGACGTGACGTGCACCGGGTTGGACTCAGTCACCACCGTGAACGTCGTGCCGTCGTCGTCCTGACGCAGGAGCTGCAGCACGATGGCACCCGCGGTCGGCTGCGAGCGCAGACGCCAGCGGGTCAGCACACCGTCATGCGGCGCGAAGTCCACTCCTCCCGGGACTGGCTGCCGCATCGCCTCCACGGGGCCTGACACGGGGAACCCCGTCGAGTCGGGCGCCAGCGTCAGCGGGCTGCCGAGCGTCACCGTGGCGCCGGCATCAGACGGCGTAGTGGCGGGCTGCGCCAGGGCCGGCGCGGCGAGCCCGAGGAGGATGGCGGTGGTGAGGAGGGTGAGGCGTCCGTGCATGGGTCCGGGCATTCTGAGGCAGGGAACGGATGAAGAGAGGGATATGTTTCGGGTACGACGTTCCCCAGACCCCGACACCACCGCATCTAGGAGACCCATGCCCTACTCCGTTCCTGATCTGCCCTACGCCTACGACGCGCTGGAGCCGCACATCGACGAGGCGACGATGAAGCTCCATCACGACAAGCACCATCAGGCCTACGTGGACAAGGCCAACGCGGCGCTCGAGGGCACCGAGTGGGCCGACAAGCCCGTCGAGGAGACGCTGTCGAACCTGTCGTCGCTGCCCGCCGACAAGCAGGGTCCGGTCCGCAACCAGGCCGGCGGCCACGCCAACCACACGCTCTTCTGGGAGAACATGAGTGCGGACGGCGGCGGCGAGCCGACGGGTGAACTGGCCGACGCTATCAACGCCGCCTTCGGCTCCTTCGCCGACTTCCAGGCCAAGTTCGAGGACAACGGCGTGACGCAGTTCGGCTCCGGCTGGACCTGGCTGGTCCTCGACGGCGGCGAGCTCAAGCTCACCAAGACCGCCAACCAGGACAGCCCGTTGCTCGAGGGCCAGACCCCGTTGCTGGGCAACGACGTCTGGGAGCACGCCTACTACCTCAAGTACCAGAACAAGCGCCCGGATTACCTCAAGGCGTGGTGGAACGTCGTCAACTGGGCCAAGGTCGCCGAGCGGTACGCCGCGGCCAAGTAGCACCGCCAGCGGTCGGGCGCGCGTGCCACGATGCACGCGTGCCCCTCCGCTCCGCCTTCCCCCTCGTGGCGGCGCTGCTCGCGCTGGCCGTTCCCGCGGGCGCGACCGCTTCGCCCCAGCTGCAGACCGGCATCTCCGACGACGGCATCCTGCTCCACTCCCCCGAGCGGGCACCCACGATCGTCGCTCGCTGGGCCGCCGCCGGCATCGACACCGTGCGCATCCAGGTCCGCTGGGTCGCCATCGCGCCCGGCGCGTTAGACCCGTCCCAGCCCCTCGGCTTCGACGCGCGCGACCCCGACGATCCGCACTACAACTGGGCGGTGACCGACCAAGCGATTGCGCTCGTCGTCGCCAACGGCATGACCCCGCTGCTGGCCGTCACCGGCTCCGGACCGCTCTGGGCCAGCCGCGTGCCGTCGCTGGGCAACCCGCGCTATCAGCCCGACCCCGGCAAGTTCGGACAGTTCGCCGAGGCGGTGGCGCGCCGCTACCGCCGCGTCGCCGACCGCTACCTGATCTGGAACGAGCCCAACCAGCCGCTGTGGCTGCAGCCCCAACAGGAGTGTCCGGTCACAGGGCGCAAATGCGTGCCGGTCGCCCCGCACACCTACCGGGCGCTCGTACGCGCGGCCTACCCCGCAATCCACCGTGCCGACCCGGGCGCACAGGTCATCGCCGGAACGCTGGCCCCGCGCGGGGCCGATCCGCTGCAGCGCAACCGCCCGCTGCACCCGCTGGCCTTCATCCGCGCCTTCGGCTGCGTCGATGACCGCTACAAGCCGATCCGGACCGGCCGCTGCGCCGGCTTCCAACCGGCGCGCATCGACGGCTTCGCCTACCACCCGCACCCGATCAAGGCGAGCCCGTCGACCCCCTCGCCCCACACCGATGACGCCACGATCGCCGACCTGCGCAAGTTGGAGGACACGCTCGACGCGGTCCAGCGCGCCCGCGGGTTCACCACCCCGACCGGCGCCCACACCCCGCTGCACCTGACCGAGTTCGGCTACCAAACCAACCCGCCCGATCCCTACGACGGCATCCCGCCGGCGCGCCAGTCGCGCTGGCTGCAGGAGGCCGCGTATGTGGCCTGGCGCGATCCGCGTGTCCGCACGCTCGTGCAATACGAGTGGCAGGACGAGCGGGTCAAGTCGGTCGGCGCGGGCCGCAAGAAGTACGCCGGCTGGCAGTCGGGGCTGCTGTTCTCCAACGGCAAGGCGAAGCCGGCGCTGGCGGGCTTTCAGCACCCGTTCTTCGCCGACGTCAAGACGAAGGCGCCCCAGGTGCGGTTCTGGGGAGAGGTCCGCCCGGGCCGTGCACATGACGTCCTGCTGCAACGCGCCTCGCCGAGCGGGCTGTGGGTGACGATCGCGCGGCTGCGGACTGACGCCCGCGGGACGTTCGTCAAGACGCTCGCGCCGCCGATCGGCAAGGCTGCGCGCTACCGCTACCGGACGGCCGACCCATCGCCGGTGCCCAACGTGACCAGCGACATCCTGCAGGTGACCCCCACACGATGACCCGCTTCCACCAGACACCGGTCGCCGCCGAGGCCCACTGGATGATGCAACTCGGCGAGCGCTTCGCCTTCGAGGGCCTCCTCGCCCAGCTGCGACCGCGGATCGCCGTGGAGATCGGCACCTGGGAGGGCGGCAGCCTGCGTCGCATCGCCGCGCACGCCGGCCACGTCCACGCGTTCGACATCGACGAACGCGCCGTGCCGCACGCCGAGGCACTGGCCAACGCGACGCTCCATCTCGGCGACGCCGCGGTCGAGCTCCCGCGCGTGCTGGCGGAGCTCCACGCACGCGGCGAGGCCGTCGACTTCGCGCTGGTCGACGGCCTGCACACCTACGACGCGGTGCAGGCCGACGCTCGCGCGCTGCTGGCCGCTGATGCCTGCGTCGCGACCACCATCGTCTTCCACGACACCGCCCACGCCGAGGTCCGCCGCGGCCTGGAGGAGCTCCAGCTCGACGAGCACCCCAAGGTCGGCCTCTGGCTGCCCGACTTCGTGCCCGGCTACCGCGTCCGCGACGACGCGACGCTCTCAGACGAGATCCGCGGCCGCGCCTTCAACGGCCTCGGCCTGCTCGTCCTCGATCCCGATTTCCGCCCGCAGGCCAACGGCCACGAGGCGTTCATCCCGTTCGCGCAGCTACGCCCGTAGGCGGTAGCCCCGCACGAACAGGCGATGGTTCACCAGGAACAGCGCCCCGGTCGCCACCGTCAGGAAGGCCAACGACAACGCGATGTTGGTCTCCTTGTACCCCAAGAACCCGTAGCGGACCAGCCCGATCATGTAGTAGATCGGGTTGATGTGGGTCAACGTCTCAAACGGCTGGGGCAGCAGCGACGCGCTGTAGAAGACGCCGCCGAGGAAGAGCAGCGGCTGCAGCACGAAGGTCTGCGCGACCGACACATCGTCGAACTGCTCGGCGCGCACGCCGATCAGCACGCCGAGGCTGGCGAAGAAGAAGCCCACCAAGAAGAGCGCCGGCAGCAGCACGAGGACGTGGTCGACCGGGATGTCGACCAGCACGGACGCCGCGCAAAAGGTCAGCGTCGAGACGATCATCCCGCGCAGGAAGCCGCCGAAGGTGAAGGCCAGCAGTAGCTGCAGCGGTGACGCCGGTGAAGAGAGCTGGTCGTCGATCGAGCGCTGAAACTTCTGCTGCAAGATCGAGGATGCGTTGTTGGAGAACGCGTTCATCGCCCAGGCCATCATGATCAGCCCGGGAACGATGAAGACCACGTAGTCAACCCCGTGCAGCTTGTCGATCCGCGAGCCCAGCGCCGCGCCGAAGACCGAGATGTACAAGAAGGTCTCCAGCAGCGGCGCGCCCAGCGTCTGGCGCTTGATCTTCAGGAAGCGGTTGCACTCGCGGCGCAGCAGCGCGGCGAAGCGAATCTGGGAGGCGGTCACGAGATGACCTCAGACACCGTCGCGCGCGAGAGCTCTTTGCGTCCCACCAGCTCCAGGTAGGCGTCTTCCAGGCCCGACACGCCGTAGTGGGCGGCCAGCTCGTCGCTGGTGCCCTGCGCCACGATCTGCCCGTCGTTGATGAACGCGATCTTGTCGCACAACTGCTCGGCCTCTTCGAGGTAGTGCGTGGTGAGCAGGATCGTGGTGCCCTCGGCGTTGATGCGCTGGACGTAGTGCCACAGCTCCAGGCGCAGCTCGACGTCCACCCCGGCCGTCGGCTCGTCGAGGATCAGCAGCCTCGGCCGGTGCATCAACGCCCGCGCGAGGATCAGCCGGCGCTTCATGCCGCCCGACAGCGTCCGCGTGCGGTCGTTGCGCTTGGCCGTCAGCGAGAAGGCCTCCAACAGCTCCTTGGTGCGCTCGCGCCGGTCGCGCTTGGGCATCCCGAAGTAGCCGCCGTGGTAGTCGAGCGTCTCTTCCAGCGTGAGGAACCAATCGAGGTTCAGGTCCTGCGGGGCGAGGCCGACCGCCACGCGCGCCTGCTCATAGTGGTCGATCGCGTCGTGGCCGAAGACCTCGATCGCGCCCGAGGTTGGCGACGCCAGCCCGGTCGTGCAGTGGATCAGCGTCGACTTGCCGGCGCCGTTGGGGCCGAGCAGTCCGAAGAACTCACCGGCGCCGATCTCCAGCGAGACGCCGCGCAGCGCCTCGGTCCCGGTCGGGTAGCGCTTGGTCAGGTCGGTGATCTGAAGAGCAGGAACGTTCACGCCGCTCATGATGCGACCTCAACCACGCTTGAAGTCAAGGCTAGGCCCGCGTGAACCGGCGGCCGGTGACCGGGGAGACGGCTTCGTCGATCGCGTCGGCGTCAGCCTCGGCCTGCGCCGCCTCCAGCGCGGCAAGGCGCTCGGGCGTCATCGCCGTCTCGTCCTCGTTCTCGGCCAGCCACTGCGCGGCTTCGGCCGCGGCGCCCGCGTCGACGACGACCTTCTTGCCCGACGCGTAGTACTTGTCGATCTCGGCGAAGAGCTCGTCGACGAGGTGCTCGGTGCGCACCTTCTTCAGCGGCTCGCCCTTGGAGAAGATCATCGCGGAGTCCTTGGCGCCGGTGATCCCGAAGTCCGCATGGCGCGCCTCGCCAATGCCGTTGACCGCGCAGCCGAGGATCGAGACCTCGATCGGGTCGGCGTAGGCCTCCAGCCGGCGCTCGACCTCCATGACGACCGAGTCCATGTCGAACTGCAGGCGCCCGCAGGTCGGACAGGCGATCAGCACCGGGCCGCGCTCGCGCAGCTTCAAGGCCTTCAGGATCTCCCAGGCGACCTTGACCTCCTCCTCGGCGTGGAAGGTCGAGAGCGAGATCCGGATGGTGTCTCCGATGCCGTCGGCCAGCAGCGTGCCGAGGCCGACCGCGCTCTTGAGCGAGCCCGACCACTTCGTCCCCGCCTCGGTGATACCAAGGTGCAGCGGGTGGTCGATCTTCTCGGCCAGCAGGCGGTTGGAGGCGATCGTGTTGGGCACCGAGGTCGACTTCATCGACAGCTTGAAGTCATAGAAGTCGAGGCGGTGCATCAACTCGACCCACTCGGTCGCGGCCGTGACCAGCGCCTCGACCGGGTTGGTGAACTCCATGTCGCGCAGGTGCTTGGGCAGCGAGCCGGAGTTGACACCGACGCGGATCGGCGTGCCCTTGGCCTTGGCCGCGGCGATGACCTCGGCGACCTTGTCGGGCCCGCCGATGTTCCCCGGGTTGATCCGCACGCAGTGCGCGCCGACCTCGATTGCCTTGATCGCCAACGTGTGGTTGAAGTGGATGTCGGCGATGATCGGGATCGGCGACTCGACGACGATCGTCTTGAGCGCCTCGATGTCGGCCTCGCGCGGCACCGCGCAGCGCACGATGTCGGCGCCGGCGTCGGCGACGCGACGGATCTGGTCCATCGTCGCGGTCAGGTTCGCCGTCTCGGTCTTGGTCATCGTCTGGACGGCCACGGGTGCGCCGCCCCCGATCGGGACGTCACCCACGTGGATCTGACGCGCAGAGGCCATGCACGCATTCTAGGAGGCAAACGGACTAGCCTCCCGCCCCGTGGCCCCCACCGACGTCTACGGGACCGCGCGAGGCCAAACCCGGGCGCGCATCGCGTCCCCGCTCGCCGCCCGCGCCCGCGCGCGCCGCCACGCCCAGTTCTTCGGCCTCACGGGCCTCGCGCCCGGGATGCAGGTCCTCGACGTCGGCTGCGGAGCCATCGGCCTCCGCGCGCTGGAGCCGGGGCTCGAGATCACCGGCGTCGACCTCGTCGCGCGGCCGGGCTACCCAGGCCCGTTCCTGCAGGCCGACGTCACCGCGGGCCTGCCGTATGAGGACGGCACGTTCGACCTCGTCTACTCGTCCAGCGTGATCGAGCACGTCCCGCGCGAGCGTCGTGGCGCGTTTGCCGCCGAGGTCCGCCGCGTCGGCCGCGGGCTCTATGTCCAGACACCGGCCTACTCGTTCCCGATCGAGCCGCACAGCCTGCTGCCCTTCGCCCACTGGCTGCCGGCGCGGATCCGCCGGCCGCTGTGGCGGTTCGGTGCCCAGGGCCACTGGGAGGAGATCGACCTGCTGCGGCGCGACGAGCTGACGCGGCTCTTCGGCGCGCCGGTCCACGCCGAGCGGCTGGGACCGCTGGCCAAGAGCTGGATCGCGATCGACCCGGTGAGGCCGCGATGAGCCAACAACCGATCTGCCTCCGCGACCTCGAAACGCTTGTCGCCGAGCGCCTCGACGCGGGCCCGCTCGGCTACTTCGCCGGCGGCGCCGGGGACGAGCGCACGCTGGCCGACAACGAGGCCGCCTTCGCGCGCCGCCAGCTGCTGCCGCGCGTCCTGGTCGACGTCAGCGCCGTCTCCACAGCCACCAGCGTCCTGGGCACCGAGATCTCGATGCCGGTGCTGGTCGCGCCGGTCGCCCTGCAGCGCATGGCCCATCCCGACGGCGAGCCGGGGATGGCGCGCGCCGCCGCGGGCGCCGGGACGCTGATGTGCGTCTCGACGCTGGCGACGGCCACCGCCCGCGAGGTCGCCGACGCCGCGCCCGGCGCGCCGCGCTGGTTTCAGCTCTACGTGCTGCGCGACCGCGGCGTGACCCACGCGCTCGTCGACGAGGCCGTCGACTGCGGCTACCAGGCGCTCGTCGTGACCGTCGACGCCCCGCGCGCCGGCCGCCGCGAGCGCGATCTGCGCACCGGCTTCGCCGTCCCGCCGGGCATCGACATGCCCGGCGTCAGCGCTGCCGCCGGTCACAGCGTCGGCATGACGCCCGCCGACTTCTTCTCGCTGGTCGACGCGTCGCTGACCTTCAAAGACCTCGAGGCGCTCGTCGAGGCCGTCGACCTGCCGGTGCTCGTCAAGGGCATCCACACCGCGGCCGACGCGCGGCTGGCGATCCAGCACGGCGCCGCCGGCATCGTCGTCTCCAACCACGGCGGCCGCCAGCTCGACGGCGTGCCGGCCGGGATCGACCTGCTCGAGGACGTCGTCCAGGAGGTCAGCGGCGACGTCGAGGTCTTCGTCGACGGCGGCGTGCGCCGCGGCACCGACGTCCTGGTGGCGCTGGCGCTCGGCGCCCGCGCCGTCCTGGTCGGCCGCCCGCTGCTCTGGGGCCTGGCCTTTGACGGCGAGGCCGGCGCCCGCTGGGTGCTGGACACGCTGCGCGCCGAGCTCGAGCTGGGCCTGATGCTGCTCGGCGCAGCCACGCCCGCGCAGGTCACGCGCGCGCACGTGCGCTGAGCGGCGCGGACGGCAACCTCAAGCCGCGCCCCGTCGCGACCGTTAACAGGGAGAAGCCGTGCCCGGATCATCGCCCCTGTCCCTGATCGCCTCCCTGCGCGAAGCGCTGGAGGCTGCCCGCGGCGTGCGCTCCCGCAACGACCTCGTCTTCGCGCTGGACCGCATCGCCGCCGTGGTCGCCGAGGGCCTGGGCTACCGCTCGGTCACCATCAACCTGCACCGGCCGGCGTGGGACGACTTCGAGGCGTCAACCGTTCACGGCCCGGAGGACACACGCGTCGCGCTGTTGGGCAAGACGTCGAGCTGGGAGCAATGGGCCCCGCACCTGGCCGCGCGGTTCGAACGCCGCGGCGCCCATGTCGTGCCGGACGAGGATCTGCTGCTGGCCGTGATGCGCCGCGGCAACGGGGATGTGCTCGGCATCATCTCCGTCGACGAGCCGCTCGACGGGCGCCGACCGGCCGACGACGACTGCGATCGCCTCGTCTCCCTGACCCAGATCGCGGCGCTGGCCGTCGAGCAGGCCGCCGACGCCGAGCGCGACGCGAGCCATCGCAGCGCGCTGGACCGGCTGCTCAGCCTCTCGCTCCTCACCGGCGAGCAGCGCCGCCGCGCCGGCGTCCTGCAGGCCGTCTGCACCGGCATCTGCGAGACGCTCGGCTTCCAGCGAACCGCCGTCCTGCTGGCCGAGAACGGTGGGCTGCTGCGGCCCGCCGCCACGGCGGGCTGGACCATGCACGACCCGGTCTTCGCGCACCTCGCCTTCACGCTGAGCCAGTTCGAGCCGATCATGGCACCGGTCTACGAGCGCCACGGCTGCCATCTGCTCACGCGCGAGGACGCCGAGAGCACCCTGAACATGCAGGCCACCGTCTACCGCTCGCAGGCCAACGGCCGCGGGCCGTACGCGTGGGAGCGTCACTGGCTGGTCGTCGGGCTGCGCGACGGCACCGGCGAGCTGCGCGGTGTCATCTGGGTCGACGATCCGACCGATCGCCTCATCCCCGGCCGCGAGCGCCTGCAGATCCTGCGGCTCTTCGCCGACCACGCTGCCGGCGCCCTGGACGCCAGCCGAGCGGGCGAGAAGCTGCCGAAACCGTTTGCCGACCACGACCCCTTAACGGGTTTGGCCAACCGCGCCAAGCTCGCCGAGCGCCTGCGCCACGCGCTGCAGCGCACCAAGCGCGCCGAGACGACCGTCGCGGTGCTCTTCATCGACCTCGACAACTTCCAGCACACCAACGACACGCTCGGCCACCACGCCGGTGACGAGCTGCTGCGCATCAGCGCGGCGCGCATCGACGAGGATCTGCGGCCGGGAGACACCGTCGCGCGCTTCGGCGGCGACGAGTTCGTCGCCCTGTGCGAGGACGTCGGCTCCGCCGAGGAGGCCATGGATGTCGCCGAGCGCCTGCGGCTCCTGCTCGCCGAGCCGATCCCGCTGGCGACCGGTGTTGCGCAGATCACCGCGTCGATCGGTGTGGCGCTGCCCGACCGGCCAGACCGCAGCGCCGAGGCGCTGCTGCAGGCGGCCGATCGGGCGATGTACGAGGCCAAGGCGGCCGGCCGCGACGCCGCGAGGCTCGCGACGCCCGGCGCGGGTTGGCCGTAGGCCCTCCTAGACCGGCGGCGTCGTGAGCTCGACGCTGACCCAGCCGAACGGATCGTTGGCCACGTAGAAGCCGGCGAAGACCGACGCGCCCGCGTCAGCGGGGATCGAACCGGGGATCTGCGTGTAGGCATGATCGGTGCCGTCCGGGCTGTGGACCGTCGACGCCGCCGCACCCGGGTCGAGCTTGACCAGAACGCCGCGCTTGGCCGGTGTCATGTTCGCGGTGACGAAGATCGCGCGCGACGCGGTGCCGGCAGCGATCTCGATCTCCGGATCGCTCGCGGTGAGCTTGATGTCGTGGTCGTTGTAGGTGAAGGTGACCGTGCCGGCGTAGGTCACCCGCGCCGTCTTGCTCACCGGGTCATACCACCCGTCCTTGAACGGGAAGTGGAAGTCGTAGACCAGCGGCACGCTGCTGCCCGGCAGAACGGTCGGCGGATCGGCGGTGGCGCCGCCGGACGTTGTGGTGCCCTCGCCGGTGTTGATGTAGCGGATGAACGACTCGCGCACGTGCCAGGTGATCGCGGCGGCGCTGACGTCGACCGCGGTGGCCGGGCGCGCCAGCGGCGCCGGACCGCCGAGGTCGATGGGCGTGTTCAGGCCCGGCGTCGTCGTCCCGCCAGGCGCCGTCGTCGCGCCACCGGGTGCGGTCGTGGCACCGGTGGTCCCGCTGCCGGTCGTGGTCGCGCTGCGCTTGGCGTCGACGGTCAGTGTGCCGAGCACGCCGGGCGCCAGACGGCGCAGATGCAGCGCGCGCCGCAGGGCGGCGGCGCCCGCCACCGTCAGCCGGACCTTCGCGCCGCGCAGCGTGACAGCGCCGGTGGCGCCGCTCAGCTTGCGCTTGGCGCCATCGACTGTGAACACCGTCACGGTGGCCTTGCCGATCCTGGCCGTCAGGCGCGAGTCTTTGGCCAGCCGCACCTTCGGCGCGCTCAGCACCACCGAGCGCGTCCCGGCTCGCAAGCGCAACCCGCCGGCATGACCCAGCGTGGCCGCCGTGCCGACGCTCGCCGTCGTGACCGGGAACGTGAACTTGGAGCCCTTGGCCTTGGCCGGCGCGACCGCGGAGGTCGTCACCCCCAGGACACCGAGCGCTTCGGTCTGCAGCGTCAGGACCGACGTCCCGCTTCCCGCGGGCGTCGCGGCGCTTGCCCCGGCGGGCAGCGCGATCGCTCCCACGATGCAACAGCAGAGGACGCTACGACCGATCATGAACAACAACTCCTGGTTGGGACAATGGAAGGGGTTGGGACCGCAGACTCGCCCCGAGCCAGTCAACGTGCAGCGCGGTGCGGCCGTCACGCTGCACGAGGCCGGCGTCGACGTGCCAGACGTCAGACAGCAGCGACGCGGTGAGCACGGTGGCCGGCGGGCCCGCGGCGACCGTGCGCCCACCGGAGACGACGACGATCTCATCGGCGACGGCGGCGGCAAGCGCAAGATCATGGACAACGAGAACAACCGCGAGGCCATCGTCGGCCAGACCGCGCAGCAGCCGCGCGATCACCGACGTGGCGCCGAGGTCGAGACTCGAGGTCGGCTCGTCGGCCAGCAGCGCCGGCGCGTCCTGCGCGAGCGCGACGGCGACCTGTACGCGCTGCAGCTCGCCGCCCGACAGCGTCGTGAGCCGGCGCTCGGCGAACGCGGTCACGCCCGCGCGCACCATCGCGCGATCGACGGCGTCGCGGTCGCCGCGCGTCGGGCGCTGCAGCGGGCCGAGGTGCGGCGCCCGGCCGATCGCGACCGCCTCGTGAACGCGCACGCCATCCGGGACCCGCGCGCGCTGGGGCACGAACGAGCGCAGCCGGGCCAGCTTGCGCCCGCGCAGCTTCGCAGCGTCCTGTCCGTTCCAGCGCACGCTGCCGGACTCCAGCCGCTGCAGTCCTGCCGCCGCACGGACCAGCGTCGACTTGCCGGCGCCGTTGGGTCCGACCACGGCGGTTAGCCGGCCGGGCGTCGCATCAAGATCGGCACCGCGCAGGATCTCTGTCCCACCCAGCCGCACGACCGCATCGCGGACGAAGAGCATCAGTGCGCGCTCCGCAACAGCCAGAGGAAGACCGGCACA
Organism: uncultured Conexibacteraceae bacterium; assembly: GCA_963836485.1. Classification (GTDB taxonomy): domain Bacteria; phylum Actinomycetota; class Thermoleophilia; order Solirubrobacterales; family Solirubrobacteraceae; genus Baekduia. The sequence continues at coordinate 14,533 of CAWIJS010000006.1, forward strand.
CCCAAGACCACCATGAACGGCCCGACCGGCAACTCGATCGGCGCGAGCACCGTCCGCGCCAGCGTGTCGCCGGCCAGCAGCAGCGCAGCGCCGACCAGCGCCGAGGCGCCCATCACGTAGCGATGGCTCGCCGTTCCGCCGGCCAGCCGCACCAGGTGCGGGATGACGAGACCCAAGAACCCCAACAATCCGACGAGCGCTGCCGCGGCCGAGGCTAGGAGCGCCGCCGCCGACACCGCCGCCAGCCGGATCAGCCGCGGCCGGACGCCGAGCGACTCGGCGACGTCGTCACCCAGCGCCAGGCGATCCAGCGGTCGCGAGAGCACCGCGGCGACCACGAAGCCCACGGCGAAGTACGGCCACGCGACGCGCAGTCCCGACCAGCCGTCCGAGGACAGCCCGCCGGCCATCCACAGCACCGCCGACTGCACGCGATCCGAGTAGGCCACCATCAACGACGTCGTGCCGGCACCGAAGAGCGCGCTGACCGCGATCCCGGCCAGGATCAACCGGCCGGTCGCACCACCCGACGGCCCCGACCAAGCGATCGCCAACACCAACGCGCCGGCCAGCGCGCCGAAGGCCAGCGCGCCGACCGGCAGCAGCGCGACGGCGCCCGGGAAGGCCAGCAGCACGAGGATCGCGCCGAAGCCCGCGCCCCCGGTGACGCCGACGATGTCCGGCGAGGCCAGCGGGTTGCCCAGCCCCCCCTGCAGCAGCACCCCGGCGACGCCGAGCGCCGCGCCGACGACGATCGCCTCGACCGTCCGCGGGACCCGCAGCGCCAGGACGATCTCACGCAGCGGCCCGGCGTCGGCGCGGCCGGTCAGCGCGTCGACCACATCACGCAGCGGCACGTGGACCGCGCCGAGCGTCAGCGACGCGGCGACCGCCGCCAGCGCGATCAGCGCGGCGACGAGGACGACGGAGGTCTGACGGACGGCCACGTCGTTAGTTCCTGAGGAACTTCGCCCGCACGTCGCGGATCGTCGCGCCCGGGTCGGTGTAGGCCTGCAACAGCGAGTTACCGGTGGCGACGAAGATCTTGTGGCGCTTGGCGGCCTTGGTCGTCCGCCAGCCGGCCTTGTTGGACAAGTACTTCGCGAGCTTCGGGATGTCGGCCGGGGCGCCGTGCGGGACGGCGATGATGATGTCCGGGTCGCGGGCCACCACGGCCTCGTCGGAGATCCGCGCGTAGCCGCCGCTGGCGGTCAGCCCGCCGGTCAGCAGCCGGCCGCCGGCCTGGCGCACGACATCGCCGCCCCAGCTGTTGGCGAGCATCGCGTAGCTCGTGCGCCCGACGCCCATGATCAGTAGGACCGACGGGTGCTTGCGGACACCGCGCCGGGCAGCAGCGATCGCAGCGGACTGACGCGCCGCCAGCCGATCCGCGGCGGCGCGCTTATCCACTAGGCCACCGATGCGGCGCGTCTGGACCAGCAGATCGGTCACGCTGCGCGGGTCGCTGTAAGCGACCTTCATCCCCAGGCGCTTCATCGCCTCTTCGCCCTTGCGCCAGATCGGCGCCGAAAGCACCAGCTGCGGGTTGCGCAGGGCGAGCTGCTCCGCGTTGGGGCCGTTGGGATGCGACAGCGCGAGGGTCGGCACGCCCTTCAGCCGCGGATCCAGACGGTCGTGGCCGCCGAGCGTCTGGCCGACGGCGACCGGGCGGACGCCGAGCTCGGCCAGCGTGTTGGCGGTAAACGGCGTGAGCGCGGCGATGCGCTTGGGTGCCGCCTGGGCCGGGCCGGCGAGGGCAAGGGCCAGCAGCGCGGCGAGCGTCGCGGTGAGCAGGGAGCGTCGGGGAGAGGGCATCAAGGCTGGTCGGGTCAGGGCGTGGAGCCCGAGGTGCGAAGTCGGGTATGTTTGGGCACCCTAACATTCTTTAGGGCAACCTAACCAGCTCGACCACTGCGACCATCAGGAACCCCTCGTGACCGACACCACCACTTATGCAACCGGCGACCACCAGGTCGCAGGTGACGGACGGGCGGGCGGGGCTCCTTCGCCCCCACCACCGCTGACCGAGGTCCCGGCGACCCGCCGCCGCACCGCCGGAGAAGAGGCGCGGACGCTGGTCGCCCAGACCAACGTCGCCACGCTGGCCACGCTGTCTGACGACGGCACGCCATGGGCGTCGCTGGTCAGCTACGCGGCACTGGACGATGGCTCACCGGTCCTGTTCGTCTCGACGCTTGCCGAGCACGGCCGCAATCTGGACCGCGATCCGCGGGCCAGCCTGGTGGTGGCCGCGGCCGAGCGTCGCAAGGATCCGCTGGCCGCCGGCCGCGTCACCCTGGCCGGCCGTGTCACTCGCCCCTCGGGCGAGACCGAGCGCGTCGCCCGCGCCGCCTACCTCGCCAGCGTCCCGCCCGCCGCAATGTACGCCGAGTTCGGCGACTTCTCGCTCTACGTGCTCGGTGTCGAGCGCGTGCGCTGGGTCGGCGGCTACGGCCGGATGGACTCCGCCGACGCCGAGGCCTACGCCAACGCGCAGGCCGATCCGGTCGGCGAGGCACGCGCCGCGATCACGCACCTCAACGACGACCATGCCGACGCGCTGCTGATCATGGCCCAGGCGCTAGGCGGCTATCCCGACGCCGAGACCGCCCGCTGCACGGCCGCCGACCGCTACGGCTTGGACCTCATGGTTGGCACGCCCCGCGGCAGCGCGCCGACCCGCGTCGGCTTCGCCGAACCGGTCACCGAGCCGGCCGGCCTGCGCGCCGCGACGGTCGAGCTGACCCGCCGGGCACGGAGCCAGCTCAACCCCTAGTACATCCCGGCGATGTCGCCGTCGTACTTCTCAGCGATGGGCTTGCGCTTGAGCTTCATCGTCGGCGTCAGCTCGTCGCCGCCGGGCAGCCAATCGCCTTCGACGATCACGAACTTCTTGATCTGCTCGACGCGCGCCAGCGTGGCGTTGGCGCCGTCGACGCCCTCCTGGATCGCCGCGCGGATGGCGTCCTCGTGGGCGAGCTCCTCCAGCGCCTTGCCGTCGAGGCCGTTCTGGGCCGCCCACGCCGGGGCGAAGTCGGCGTCGAGGACGATCAGCGCCGTGTTGTAGGGCTTGGCGTCGCCGATGCAGACCGCGTTGCCGATCAGCGGTGACGCGCTCTTGAGCGTCGCCTCGATGTTGGCCGGCGACATGTTCTTGCCGGCCGCGTTGATGATGATCTCCTTCTTGCGGTCGACGATCTTGGCGTAGCCGTCCTCGTCGATCTGCGCGATGTCGCCGGTGTGCAGCCAACCGTCGGGATCGATCGCCTCGGCGGTCTTGTCGGGCAACCCGCGGTAGCCGCGCATCACGAGGTCGCCGCGGATCAGCAGCTCGCCATCGTCAGCGAGCTTGAGCTCCACGCCGGGCGCCGCCGGGCCGACGGTGCCGATCTTGATGCGCGAGGGCGGGTTGACCGAGCCGCCGCCGCAGGTCTCGCTCATCCCCCACAGCTCCGAGAGCGGCAGGCCGATGGCGTGGAAGAACTCGAGCACCGGGACGGGCGTCGGCGCGGCGCCGACGTTGATCGCCACGACCTGGTCGAGGCCGAGCATCGCGCGCAACCCGGCGAACATCTCGGTGTCAGCCACGGCAACCGCGGCGGCAAGCTCCTCGGGCACCGGCTCGCCCGCTTGCTCCAACGCCACCTTCTGCTGGGCCGCGGCCAGCGCCGCCTGCGCCTTGACCCGCTGCTCTTCGGGCTGGGAGGCGACCATCGCCTCCAGGCCGGCCTTCAGCTTCTCCCAGATCCGCGGGACCGCGAAGAACCAGTGCGGCCGGACCTCGGGCAGGAACGCGATGATCTCGCGCGGGTTGGGACAGCAGGTGACCTGAAAGCCGAAGACGATCGGCAGGTAGTGATGGGCGGCGCGCTCAGCAATGTGCGCGTTGGGCAGCCAGGAGATGACGCGCGCGCCTTCGGGGAACTGGACGATCTCCTCGATGCCGCTGACCGCCGCGAGCAGGTTGCGATGCTCAAGCTCAACGCCCTTGGGCGGCCCGGTCGTGCCCGACGTGTAGATCAACGTCAGGACGTCCTCGGGGGCCAGCTGCGCGATCGACGCCTCGACGTCGAAGCCGTCGCCGGCCGGAACATCGGCCAGCGCGAGCGTGCCCTCTGGCGCCTCGCCATCGACGACGATGACGTACTCGAGGTCGGGCAGCGACTTGCGCGCCTCCAGCACGTTGGCCAAGAACTGCTGCTCGGTGACGATGATCCTCGCGCCGGCGTCCGAGACCACGTACTCGATCTGGTTGGGCGCATAGGTCATGTAGATGGAGAAGGGCGTCGCCCCCACCATCATCGCCGCGAGGTCGGCCTGGTGGAACTCGGGCCGGTTGCCCAGCATCAAGGCGATGGTGTCGCCCTTGCGCAGGCCCAGCGCGTGGAGGCCGCCGGCAAGGCGATCGACGCGCTCGCGCAGTTCGGCCCAGGTCCAGGAGACCTCGTCGCCCTTGGTCCGGATGGCGATCTCTTCGGCGCGTTGGGACGAGGTGAGGCGAAACGCCTCGGCGATCGTCGCCGCGTCGACCCCGCGCTTTGGTGCCGTGCTGCTTTCCACTTCCGCTTCCTCCAGTTGACCTACTTCACCCCGAAGCCTCCGTCTTGCAGCCGACCGATGTCGTTGGTCAGCCCCACGGCGAACAGCATGAGGACCAATACGAAGCCTACGTAGCTGGCCTGCTCCATGATCCGGAACGGGATCGGGCGCCCCCGCAGCTTCTCGGCCAGCGCCCAGAAGATATGCCCCCCGTCCAGAGGAAGGAAGGGGAAGAGGTTGACGATCGCCAGCGACAGCGAGATCAGCGCGAGGATCGTCAGCGAGCGCTCGACGTTGTCGGCGGCGATCGATTGGCGCGTCGTCTCGTAGGAGCCGACGACGCCCGAGAGGTTCTTGCGCGCCGAGGAGTCGTAGAAGAGCTTGGTGACGGTGTCGAGGGTGGCCTTCGTGACGTACCACATCCCGGTGACCGACCGGCTGGCCGACTCGCCGATCGGGAGCGGGTGATACGTGCCGCCAAAGGAGAAGCCGATCAGCATCCGCTTGTTGGCCTTGCTGTAGCGCGGGCGGACCTCGAGCACCTGCGTGCGGCCGTTGCGGACAATCGTGACCGCGGCCGGGGACGCGGCGACACAGCCCTCGACCTTGGCGTTGCCGGCGCACGTGTGCTTGCCGATGCTCGTGCGCAGGACGTCGGGCGTCCCCTTGACCCCATCGACGGCGACGAGCTGGTCGCCCTTCTGCAGGACGCCGACGGCCGCCGACTTGGGGGCGACGTCGCCGACCTTGTTGTTGACGACCTGGTCGCCCTTGGCCGCGTAGAGCACGAAGAGGATCACGAACGCGACGAGCACGTTCATCGCCGGGCCGGCGCCGATGACCACCAGGCGCTTCCAGACCGGCTGCTTGTAATAGGCGCGGTGCTGGTGCTCCGGCGGAATGACCTCCGCCGGGTTCATCCCCGTGATCTTCACGTAGCCGCCGAGCGGGATCGCCCCGATGCCGTACTCGGTCTCCCCGCGCTTGACGGTCCACAGCAGCGGCGGGAAGAAGAGCGCGAAGCGCTCGACGCGCATCCCGACGGCTTTGGCGGCCGCAAAGTGGCCGAACTCGTGCAGGATGATCAGCAGCGCGAAGCCGACGAAGGCGAGGAGCCAGCTCATTTAGGCGCGCGCTCCAATCTGCTCGGTCGCCAGCTCGCGCGCGGCGCGGTCGGCTTCGAAGAGCGACTCGAAGGCGCGGACGGGGCCGCTGGGCATCTGCTGCAGCGTCGCGTCGATGACGTCGGCGATGCCGGTGAAGGCGAGCCGCTCGTTCAGGAAGGCGTGCACGGCGACCTCGTTGGCGGCGTTGAGGATGCAGGGCGCCGTGCCGCCGGCACGGGCGGCCTGCAGGCAGAGGTCCAGACAGGGGAAGGCGTCGCGGTCGACCTCCTCGAAGGTCAGCGCGCCCAGCTCGGCGAGGCTCAGCCGCTTGGTGGGGAGCTTGACGATGTCGGGGTGGTGCAAGGCGTAGGCGATGGCGATCCGCATGTCGGGCAGGCCGAGATGGGCCAGCTGCGCGCCGTCGGCGGTCTCCACGAGCGCGTGGACGATCGACTGCGGGTGGACAACGACGTCGATGCGGTCGTACGGCAAGCCGAAGAGGTGATGGGCCTCGATGACCTCGAGACCCTTGTTCATCAACGTGGCCGAGTCGATGGTGATCTTGCCGCCCATCGACCAGGTCGGATGGTTAAGCGCCTCGGCGACGGTGACGTCGGCCAGCTCGGCGTGGCTGCGACCACGGAACGGACCGCCCGAGGCGGTGATCGTCATCCGCTCCAGCGCACCGGTCGGGACGCCATGCAGTAGGTGATGCAGCGCGGCGTGCTCGGAGTCGACCGGCAGCAGCTGCGCGCCGGTGGCCTCGGCGAGCTGCGTGACGAGCTCGCCGCCGACGACCAGCGACTCCTTGTTGGCCAGCGCGAGGTCGATCCCCTCCCCCAGCGCCGCGACCGTCGGCCCGAGGCCCGCCGAGCCGACCAGCGCGTTGAGCACGAGGTCGGCGCCGGACTCTAGGACCAGCTGCACGAGCCCCTCGGCGCCCGTGAGGACCTCACCATCGGTCCACGCCTCGGCCGCACGGGCGGCCGCGTCGGGATCGGCGAGCGCGATCCGGCTGACACCGTGGCGGATGGCCTGTTCGACGAGCGGCTCCCAGGAGCGGGCGGCGCTGAGCCCGACGATCTCAAGATCATCGGTGCGAGCGACCACATCGAGCGCCTGGGTGCCGATCGACCCGGTGGAGCCGAGCACGAGAAGACGGCGGGGCATGTGCCCGAAGGGTAGCCGCGCGCACCTCAAGACCGGCTCAAGAGTCCAGGAGCCTCCCTGCTACAGCTTCGCCACCGCCCGCCGGTTGACCGCCGGGATGACCTGCTCGCCGTAGCTGCGCAGCGTGGCGTCCTTGTCGTCGTGCTGGAGGTAGAGCGCGAACTGGTCGACGCCAAGGTCGGCGAGTTCGTTGAGGCGCTCGATCTGGGTCTCCGGAGGGCCGATCAGGCAGAAGCGGTCGATGATGGCGTCGGGCACGAAGGCGGTGTGGGTGTTGCCGGCGCGGCCGTGCTCGTTGTAGTCATAGCCCTCGCGCTGCGCGATGTAGTCGGTCAGCGCGGTCGGGACTGCCGCCCCGTCGCCGCCATAGCGGGCGACGATGTCGGCGACGTGGTTGCCGACCATCCCGCCAAACCAGCGGCACTGGTCGCGGCCGTGGGCCAGGCCTGCCTCGGTGCCGTCGGTGACGTAGGCCGGCGCGGCGACGCAGATCGTGACGCTGGCGGGGTCGCGGCCGGCCTCCTCGGCGGCTCTGCGCACCGCCGCGATCGACCAGGCCGTGATGTCGGGGTCGGCCAGCTGCAAGATGAAGCCGTCGCCGATCTCGCCGGTCAAGGCCAACATCTTGGGTCCGTAGGCGGCGACCCAGATCGGCAGCCGGCTGTCGGGGCTCCACGGCAGCCGCAAGGTCGTGCCCTTGTAGTCCACCGCCTCGCCGTTGGCCAGGCCGCGGATGACCGCGATCGCCTCGCGCATCTCGGCGATCCGCACCGGCGTGCCGTTGATGACGCGCACCGCACTGTCGCCGCGGCCGATCCCGCAGATCGTCCTGTTCCCATACATCTCGTTGAGCGTCGCGAACAGCGACGCGGTGACCGTCCAGTCGCGCGTCGCCGGGTTGGTGACCATCGGGCCGACGATCAGCTTGTGGGTCTCGTTGAGGATGCGGCTGTAGATGACGTAGGGCTCCTCCCACAGCAGGTGGGAGTCAAACGTCCAGGCGTGCGAGAAGCCGTAGGTCTCGGCGCGTTTGCAGAGGTCGATGACCCGTGCGGCCGGCGGGTCGTTCTGCAGGACGAGGCCGAAGTCCATCATCAAGCTTCCTCCAACTCGCCGGCGGCGACCAAGGCAATGGTCTCGCCCACCGTCTGGCCGTAGGCCGCGATCGCGATCCGCAGGGCCGCCTCCGGCGAGTCCTCGACCTCGGTGTGGGAGATCGGCGGGTCGGATTGGGCGAAGAGCATCACGGTCGGCACGCGGCGCCCGATCTCGGTCGCGTCGTGCAGCGGCCCGGACGGGATGGGATCTCCGTCGCCGCCACCGGCCGCGTCCACCGCCGCGCGCGCGATGGCAATCAACTTGGGATGAAAGGGCGTCGGCGTCGCACCGAACACGCGACGCGGCGCCACCGTGCAGCCAAACGCTGCGGCCGCGCGCTCGCAGGCCTCAAGGCATTCGGCCAACATGGTGGCCAAGACGTCGGCGTCGAGGTGGCGGAGGTCGAGCATCAGCTCCGACTCCCCCGCGATCGCCGTGATCACCGCCGGCTGGCTGGTGATCGCGCCGACGGTCGTCACGCCGCCGTGGCGGATGCCGACCTCGCGGATCTCCAGCGCCGCGGCGGCCGCCGCGGCCAGCGTGTCGCGGCGCAGGCGCATCGGCGTCGAACCGGCGTGGGCGGACTGGCCGCTGAACGCGATCAGGTAGCGCTCGTCACCGAAGGTGCCGCTGACCGCGCTGGCCAGCCGGCCGCTGTCCAGGAGGACCGGGCCCTGCTCGATGTGGAGCTCGAGATAGGCGCGCGCGCCGTCGAGGCGCGCGGTCGCCGCCGACGCGTCGTCGAGGTCGACGCCAACCGAGGCCATCGCGTCCTGCAGCGTCGTGCCTTGCGCGTCGAGCAACCCGCGGACGTCGTCGGGATCGAGCGTGCCGGCGACCGCCGAGGAGCCGACGAGGCTGCGACCGAAGCGCGCGCCCTCCTCGTCGGCCCAGTCGACCAGCCGCACGGTGACCGGCGGCGGCCTATCGGCCGCCGCGAGCGCACGCAGGACGCCGAGCGCGGCCATCACGCCCAGCGCGCCGTCCAGCCAGCCGCCCGACGGCACCGCGTCGATGTGCGACCCGACGATGACGAAGCCCTCGGCGCTGCCGTCTCCGGGCAACTGGGCCCAGAGGTTGCCCGCCTCGTCGCGGTCGACGGACACGCCGTCGATCTCGGCGAGCTTGCCCAGCAGCCACTCGCGCGCGACCGTCCAGTCGGGCGACCACGCCAGCCGCTTGGCACCGGCGTGCTCGCCCCCGCTCGCGGCGGCGAGCTCCTGCAGATCGGCCAGGACGCGATTCGCGTCGACCGTCAAGGTCATGCGGTCGCTCCGACCGCGGCGCCCGCCCGGGCCACGAAGCGCCCGTGGCCGGGCTCGGAGACGATCTTGCCCTGGTCGTAGACCATCGTCCCCCGCGACAGCGTGTGGCGGACCGAGCCGCTCGCGGTCTCGCCGTCGTAGATGTCGTAGTCGACGTTCATGAACGACGTGTGCGTGCCGTAATCCCGCGGCGCCGACGGGTCAAAGACGACGATGTCGGCGTCCTTGCCGGGCGCGATCGCGCCCTTGTCCTGGAGGCCGAAGCGGCGCGCGATCGTCGTCGAGGTTCGGTCCACCAGTTGCGACGGCGTGATCCGTCCGGCGACGACGCCCTCGTCCCACAGCTTGGCGAGGCGATGCTGGATCGCCGCCAGCCCGTTGGGCACGAGGCTGAAGTTCTCCAGGCCACGGGCCTTCTGCTCGTTGGTGAACGGGCAGTGATCGGTCGAGACCGACTCGAGGATCCCGCGCTGCACGTAGTCCCACAGCGGCTCGTGGTTGGAGGCGTCGCGCAGCGGCGGCGAGCAGATGTAGCGGCAGCCCTCAACGCCTGGACGGCGCAGATCATCGATCGTGTTGACGAGGTACTGCGTGCAGGTCTCGGCGCTGACCGGCACGCCGCGCTGCTGGGCGGCCTGGATCTCGGCGGCGGCCGCGGCACACGTGACGTGGACGACGAAGAGCGACGCGCCGGTGTACTCCGACAGCCGCGCAGCGCGCGAGGTCGCCTCGGCCTCCACGAACTCCGGGCGCGTCAAGGCGTGGTGGATCGCGTCGGTCTGCCCGGCGTGCAGCGCGCGCTTGACGAGCAGGTCGACCACATCGCCGTTCTCGGCGTGGACCATGGTCAGCGCGCCAAGATCGCGGGCGCGCTCCATGCACGCCGTCATCGCGTCGTCGCGTGTCATCAGCTCGCCCTTGTAGGCCATGAACAACTTGAACGAGCTGACGCCGGCGTCGACGATCGCGGCCATGTCGTCGATCGTCGCCTCGTTGGCGTTGGTGATGGCCATGTGGAAGCCGTAGTCGACATGGGCTGCGCCATCGGCACGCCCCTGCCACTCGGCCAGCGCCGAGCGCAGCTGGTCGGGCTCACGCTGGATGGCGAAGTCGACCAGGCAGGTGACGCCGCCGGCCGCGGCGGCCTGCGTGCCCGTGTTGTAGTCGTCGGAGGACATCATCCCCATGAACGGCATCGACAAGTGGGTGTGGTTGTCGATCAGACCCGGCAGCACGCGGCAGCCGGCGACGTCGATCACCGTCGCGCCCGGCGGCGCCTGCACCTCGCCGACGGCGGCGATCTTCTCCCCAACGATCAGGACGTCGGCGTCGTACTCGCCGTCAGCGCTGACGACCCGACCGCCCTGCAGCAGCATCTCGGTCATGCATCGAGCATCTCATGCACCGCAAGATCGAGGACAGCATCGTCAGGCAGCGCAACCCGCTCGCGCCACGGCACGCGGTCGATCGCGGTGGGCCGGCGGCAGCCGAGGATCCCGCCGACCAGCGCGCCCAGCAGCGCGGTGCCGCCGCCGCCCAGACGCACGGCAGCGCGTATGCCCTCGGTCGGGTCGTCGTGGCGGTGCAGGACGGCCATCAGCGCGTCGAGCACCGACCGATCATCGGCTGCGACCCCGTGAAACGGCGGCGGCCAGTCGTCGGCGTGGTCGGCCACGAGGTGGTGCAGCGGCTTGCCGGCCAGCGCCCACGCGGCGAGGTCGGCGACCATCACCGGTGCGAAGCCCAGATGCAGGACGGCGGTGCGGCGGGCCAGCGCAACGGGCTCACGCCAGCCGAGCGCGAGCGCGTCGGGCAGCCCACCGGGCGCACCGGCGCCGGTCGCTGCGGCCAGCACCGCCGCCATCGCCGCGCCGGTCGGCCCGACCTCATCGAGCAACCTGTCGCGCTTGATCGCCCGCGGCGAGACGCCCGCCCACGGCAGGCCCAAGGCCTCGCCGACCGCGACCCCGAGCAGCCCTCCGCGCAGCGCGTCGCTCAGGTCAGCGCGAGCCACACGTAGTAGCCGACGACCGCGGTGAACAGGATGGCGTCGAGGCGATCCAGCGCGCCGCCGTGGGCGCCGAAGAGCGTTCCGGTGTCCTTCGTGTTGGCGTCGCGCTTCAGATAGGACTCAAAGAGATCGCCCAGCGGCGCGGCCAGCGCGATCGACACGCCGATGATGGCGCCCTTGGTGCCGCCGAACCACTCCTGGCTCAGCCCCGCCCACCAGACCGCGGCGGTGGCGATCACCACACCGATCGCCAGCCCCTCGACGGTCTTGTTGGGGCTGATGGTCGGTGCCAGCGGCCGGCGCCCGAAGGCGCGGCCGCCGAGGTAGGCGCCGGTGTCGCCGACAAAGGTACCCAGCAGGACCGCGAAGACCAGCCCGCCGCCGTGCGGCAGGTCGCGCAGCAGCACCGCGTGGGCCAGCGCCAGCCCGATCCAGGCCAACCCCAACAGCGTCACCGAGATCCCCGGCGCGCCACCGCCGCCCGCCTGGTTGACGGTCACGACGAAGACCAGCGGGATGCAGGCCAGGAACGCCAGGAGGATCGTCTCGCGATCGCCCAACGAGGCGGCGACCAGCAGCCCGATGAAGCCGACGAAGCCCGCCAGCCGCGCGGGCCGCGCGCGCTCGAACATCGAGAAGAGCTCGTGCAGGCAGATCAGGCCGAGCACCCCGACCCCGGCCGCGAAGACCGTCCCGCCCAGCGCCACCATCGTCAGCGCGACGGCCAGCGCCGGGACCGCGACGATGATGCGCGCCCCGAGATCCGAGCCACCGCCCCGCGGGCGGCGGGCACCGCCACCACCACCGGCCGGCCGGCGCCGTGGCTGGGGCATCGCTCAGCGCCCCCCGAAGCGGCGCGTGCGCACGTCGTACTCGTCGAGCGCCGCGCGGAAGGCGTCGCGTGAGAAATCCGGCCACAGCTCGTCGCGGAAGACCAGCTCGGAGTAGGCCGACTGCCACAGCAGGTAGTTGCTCATCCGCTGCTCGCCGCTGGTGCGGATCACGAGATCGGGATCGTGCATGTCCGGTGCGTACAACAACGCCCGGAAGTCCTCTTCGCTGCCGCCCTGAAAACGCGCGGCAGCGTCGACGATCTCGGCCCGCCCGCCGTAGTTGAAGGCCACGAAGAGCGTGATGTGGTCGTTGGCGGCGGTCTCGGCCTCGGCCCAATCCATCTGCTCCAGCAGCGCACCGGCAACACGATCGCGCCGGCCGATGAAGCGCATCCGCACGCCCTCGTCCTTGAGCTCGGGCGTCTCGGACAGGATCCGTTGGGAGAACATGCGCATCAGCGCGGTGACCTCCTCGGCCGACCGCGACCAGTTCTCGGTGGAGAACGAGTAGACCGTCAGCTCGCGGATGCCGAACTCGGCGGCGTCGCGCAGCCGCGCCTTGACCACGTCGGCGCCGGCCTTGTGCCCCTCGGCGACGGGCAGGTCGCGCGCTTGGGCCCAGCGCCCGTTGCCATCGGTGATGATGGCGACGTACTTCGGGCCACCGCCGACGTCGTCGCTCAAACCTCGAGGATCTCTTCCTCTTTGACCTTCAGTAGCCCGTCGAGCTCGGCGATCCGCGCGTCGGTGAGCTTCTGCACTTCCTGCTCGCCGCGCCGCTCGTCGTCGGCGCCGACGTCGCCCTCGTCCTTGAGCGCCTTGAGGTCGTGCATGATGTCGCGCCGCACGTTGCGCACCGAGATGCGGCCTTCCTCGGCCAGGCCGCGCACGACCTTGACCAGCTCGCGCCGGCGCTCCTCGTTGAGCTCGGGGATCGCCAGGCGGATGATCCGGCCGTCGTTGCTCGGCGTCAGCCCGACATCGGACTCCATGATCGCCTTCTCGATGATCTTGATCGAGGACGCGTCATAGGGCTGGACGGTGATGAGCCGAGCCTCCGGGACGTTGACGGTCGCCAGCTGTTTGACCGGCGTCATCGCCCCGTAGTAGTCCACCATGATGCGGTCGAGCACCGACGGGCTCGCGCGGCCCGTACGGACCGAGGAGAAGGTGTTCTGGGCGGCCTGCACGGCCGCGCTCATCCGCTCGCCGGCCTCGGCCAGCAGCTCGTCGATCAGCTCGCTCATGATGGCTCTCCTGCCTCCGGCTTCACCAACGTGCCTACCCGCTCGCCGGACACTATCCGCTCGATGTTGTGCTCGTCGTCCATGTTGAAAACGTGGATCGGCAGCCGGTTCTCCATGCAGAGCGTGAGCGCCGTGGCGTCCATGACCCGCAGGCCGCGCTGCAGCGCCTCCATGTGGGTGATCTCGGGAATCAGCATGGCCTCGGGGTCTGACCGCGGGTCGGCGGTGTAGACGCCCTCGACGCCGTTCTTGGCCATCAGGATCGTCTCGGCGTGGATCTCGACCGCCCGCAACGCCGCCGCGGTGTCGGTCGTGAAGAACGGGTTGCCGGTGCCCGCCGCGAAGATCACGACGCGCCCCTTCTCGAGATGGCGCATCGCGCGGCGGCGGATGTAGGGCTCGGCGACCTCCTCGACCTTGATCGCGCTCTGCACCCGCGTGTTGACACCCTGGGACTCCAGGGCGTCCTGCAGCGGGAGCGCGTTGAGGACGGTGGCGAGCATGCCCATGTAGTCCGCGGTGGCGCGGTCCATGCCGGCGGCCGCGCCCTTCATCCCGCGGTAGATGTTGCCGGCGCCGACGACGATGGCGATCTCAACGCCCTGGTCGTGGACGCGCTTGATCGCCGACGCGACAGCGCGCAGGCGCTCCGGATCGGTGCCGTAGTCGCGGGAGCCCATGAGGGACTCCCCCGACAGCTTCAACAGGATGCGCTTGAAGACGGGATCAGCCACGACGGGGCGATCCTACGGGCCGCTGAGGCGGGATGTCGTTTCCTCGCCCGCGGGCGAGGACGTCACTCCCCGACCGCGAAGCGGACGAACCGCTTGACGACGACGTTCTCGCCGGTCTTGGCCGAGAGGTCACCGCGCAGCTGCTCGATCGTCTTGCCGTCGTGCTTGTCGCCGTTGACGTGCTCCTGGGCGAGCAGGACGACCTCGCCGTACCACTTCTTCAGCTGGCCCTCGACGATCTTGGGCCGGATGTTCTCCGGCTTGTCGGCGGCCAGCTCCTCGAAGACGCGGATCTCGCGATCCTTGTCCTCCTGGGGGATCTCGTCCTCGGTGATGTACTTGGTCTGCGGCGAGGCGGCGATGTGCAGCGCGAGGTCCTTGGCGAACTCGATGAAGTCCTCGTTCTTGGCCACGAAATCGGTGTTGCACTCGACCTGGACGAGCACGCCGACCTTGCCGGTGGCGTGCACGTAGGCCTGGACCGTGCCCTCAGAGGTCTCGCGCCCGGCGAGCTTGCCGAGCTTGTTGCCCATCTTGACCCGGAGCAGCTCCGTGGCCTTGTCGATGTCGCCCTCGGACTCGACGAGGGCGTTCTTGCAGTCCATCATGCCGGCGCCGGTCTTCTCGCGAAGGGCCTTGACGTCGGCAGCGCTGATCGTGGTGCTCACGGTTGCGTGTCTCCGTTACGAAGGGGTTGAACTAGGCGGCCGGGTGGCGGGCGGGGTCGCCGGCGGGTGCCTCGGCGGCCGGGGCCTCGGGCTCGGCGGCGGCCGGAGCGGCCGCGGCCTCGGGCGCCGCAGCGGCCTCGGCGGCGGGAGCTGCCGGAGCCTCGGCGGCCGGGGCCGGAGCGGCCTCGGCGGGCGCGGCCTGGGCGGCAGCGGCCTCCTCGGCGGCCTTGGCCTCGGCGGCGGCCTGACGGCGCGCGGCCTCTTCGGCCTCGCGACGGGCGTCGTCCTCGGCCTTGCGGGCCGCGGCGGCCTCCTGCTCGCGCTGGATGCGGGCTTCCTCGGCGGCGCGCCACTGACCGGCGCCCTCGGCGATCGAGTTGCCCAGCGCACGGGTGATGACGTCGCAGCTGCGGATCGCGTCGTCGTTGCCCGGGATGACGAAGTCGACGCCGTCGGGATCGCAGTTGGTGTCGACCAGGCCGATCAGCGGGATGCGCAGGCGCTGGGCCTCGCGGACGCCGATGAGCTCGGTCTTGAGGTCGACGACGAAGATCGCGTCGGGCGTGCGCGTCATGTTCTTGACGCCGCCCAGGTTGGCGCGCAGCTTGGCGAGGTCGGCCTCGGCCGACAGACGCTCACGCGTCGGCAGCAGGGCCAGCTGGCCGTCGGCCTCGTAGCGCTCCAGATCGTGCAGGCGCTTGATGCGCTGGTTGATCGTCTGGAAGTTCGTCAGCAAGCCACCGAGCCAGCGGTGGTTGATGTGCGGCATGCCGCAGGCCTCGGCGACCTCCTTGACGGAGTCGCGCGCCTGCTTCTTGGTGCCGACGAAGAGGACCGTGCCGCCACGGGCCGACAGGTCTCCGACGAACTCCTGGGCCTGGCGCAGCAGACGCTCGGTCTGCAGCAGGTCGATGATGTAGATCCCGCCGCGCTCGCCCCAGATGAAGCGACGCATCTTCGGGTTCCAACGGCGCGTCTGGTGACCGAAGTGGACTCCGGCCTCCAGCAGCTCACGGATGCCAACGTCTGTGGCGGCCATGGAGGTGCTCCCTTATTTGTGTGACGTGTGAAAGGCCCGCCGGCGAGCGCGGGACCCAGGATCAGATCTCCTGGGCAGGACCGCGTCCGTGTGACCCAGCGGGGTCGGTGGTACTAGGACGGCTCCCAGTCTAGAGAACCGGGGTTCGCGCCGCCTGGAGCGCCGCGGCCAGGTCGGCGGGCAGCGGGCTCTCGACCTCGACCGCGACGCCCGTCACCGGATGGGTGAAGGCCAGGCGCGCGGCGTGCAGGAACTGGCGCTCGAGGCCGAGCAGGCCGGCGTGGCCGTAGTCGGGATCGCCGGCGACCGGGTGGTTGATCGCCTGCAGGTGCACGCGGATCTGATGGGTGCGGCCGGTCTCCAGCGTGACGCGCAGCAGGGTGAAGGACGGCAGGGCCTCGGCGATCTCGAAGTGGGTGCGAGCCTCGCGCGGGTTGTCGGTGTCGGTCGACATGCGCGTGCGGACGCGGCGGTCGCGGCCGATCGGCGCGTCGATCGTCCCGGTGCGCGACGGCGGGCGGCCCTCGACCAGCGCGAGGTACTCGCGGGTGATCTCGCGGGCCTGCAGCGCCTCCTTGAGCGCGGCGTGGATCGCGTCGCTCTTGGCGACGACGAGCAGCCCGGAGGTGTCGCGGTCCAGCCGGTGCACGAGCCCCGCGCGCCAGCCGTCCTCCCCGCCCTCGGCGGTGCCCTCCAAGGCCTGCGCGAGCGTGCCGGTCAGATGGCCACGGGCCGGATGGACGACGATGCCCGCCGGCTTGTCGACGACGAGCAGGTGCTCGTCCTCGTAGGGCACGGCGTAGTCGACGGCCGCGCCGACGTCGAGCGGCACGGGCGCGTCGTCGGGGTCGTCGACCTCGATCGTCTGCCCCGCTTGGACGGCGTAGCGCTTGGGCTCGGCGCGCCCGTCGACGAGCACCGCGCCCGCGTCGATCAGCCGCGCGGCGCGCGACCGCGAGCCCAGCGGCTCGGCCAGCAGCGCGTCGAGCCGCCGGCCCGCTTCAGCGGGATCGACCGTCAGCCGCATGCGCGGGCTACCGCCCGCTTGCTGCTCGATGACCCACAGCAGCACCAGCACCCCGAAGGTGATCGACATGTCCGCGACGTTGAACGCCGGCCATGCGGGGAGCTTGACGAAGTCGGTCACCGCGCCGTCGCGGACGCGATCGATGATGTTGCCGATCGAGCCGCCGAGCAGCATGCCCGTCGGCAGCCAGATCAGGGGCTTGTCGAGGTGGGTCACGAAGTAGTAGAGCAGCGCCGAGAGCGCCGCGGCGACCAAGACCACCACGATGATCCCGCCGCCGGCGAACGCGCCGAACGCCACACCGGTGTTGCGCACGTGCACCAGCGAGATCGCCGGCAGGACCGAGTCCTCCTCGCCGATCTCGATCCCGTGACGCACCAGCGCCTTGGTCGCCTGGTCGAGGATCACGACCAGCGCCAGGACGAGCCCGGCGCGTGCCCAGACGGCGGCCCTCACCCGTGAATGAGGCTGACGATGATCCCGCCGACGAGCCACAGCACGATCGTCGCGACCATCGGGCTGAGGTCCAGCGGGCCGAACGGCGGGATGAAGCGGCGAAAGATCGAGAGGTACGGCTCGCTGACGTCACGCAGGAAGTCGAGCACCGACCGCGACCAGCGCGAGTACGGCAGCCGCCCACCCACGTTGAAGTACATCGACGAGAAGATGTAGGCGATGATGATGATCGTGTAGACCAACAACAACGCCTCTACGAAGCTCGCGATCGACTCGCGCGTCGTCGCCAGGACGAACATCAGGAACGCACCCCCAGCACGGCGTCGAGGGCGTCCTGGAATGCGGCGCGCACCCCGGCGCGCTCCAGCGCCGCCAGCCCGCGCGCGGTGGACCCGCCCGGCGAGGTGACCTCGCGGCGCACCGCGAGCGTGTCGTTGCCGCGGGCGCGCAGCAGCGCGGCCGTTCCGGCGAAGGTCTGGACCACCATCTCGGCGGCCTTGTCGGGTGGCAGCCCGTGACGGACGCCCGCGTCGACCTGCGCCTCGGCCAGCAGCGCGACGTAGGCGGGTGCGTTGCTCATCAGGCCCATCGCGACGTCGACGAGGTTGTCGGCGACCTCGACCAGGAGGCCGAGCTCGGCGAACAGCGAGGGCACGTCCTGGTCCAGCCGCGCATCCTGGTGGACATCGTCGGCCGCGCGGACGACGACGCCCTGGCGTAGCTCGACCGGCGTGCTGGGCAGGAAGCGGTAGACAGGGCAGTTGGGATAGGCCGCCTTCAGGTCAGCTAGGGGGACGCCACCGAGAATCGAGGCAATGGCCTTGGCGTGATCGCGGATCTCGTCGGCAACCTCTCCAGCTGCGCGGGCTTGTGGCAGAGGACGACGAGATCGGCCTTCTGCGCTAGGGCGGCGTTGACCTGATCGCCTCGCCGCCCACCTCGGCAACCAGCGCCTCGGCAGACCGTGCGCACGTCGGTCGCCAGGATCGGCCGACCCCACCCGCGCGCGAGACCGCGCGCCATGTTCCCCGCACCGATGAGTCCGACCTGCACGCGCGACACTGTATCGGCGACGCCGGTCCCGCCTAGCACTGGTTGAAGAAGCCCTTCTCGATCAGCTGCGCGCGCTCTTCGGCCGAGATCTCGACGTTGCGCGGCGTCAGCATGAAGACGCGGTCAGCGACGCGCTGCATGCCGCCGTCAAGCGCGTAGGTCAGACCGGAGGCGAAGTCGATCAGCCGCTTGGAGAGGTCCGTGTCGGTCGACTGCAGGTTGAGCACGACCGGGATGTCGTCCTTGAACTTGTCGGCGACCTGCTGGGCGTCGTTGAAGGACTTAGGGATGACGAGGTGCAGCTTGACGCTGCCGTTGCGCGCCTTGGCGGCGGCGCCACCACCGATCGGGCGCAGGTTCGCGCGCGTCGGCGGCTCGTCGTCGGCGAAGATGTCGTCGAACTCGTCGCGGCGCCGGCGCGTGCTGAGACGGCGCACGTTCGGGCGCTCGCGCGCCTCCGGTTCGGGCTCCGCATAGTCGTCATCTGCGTCGGCATAGCCGTCGCGCTCTTCGGCCAACCCGAAGTAGACGAGTGCCTTATGCCAGCTGTCGCTCACGGCCACGACTTCAACTGTACGCCAAAGCGGGTGAAGCCTGCCGCGTGCAGCCAAAACTGCGCGCACAACGACCTGCAGGATCACAGGTACAGTTTCGTGCCGACTCGCACGATCGTGGCGCCTTCTTCGACGGCCACGGTGAAGTCCTGGGTCGTCCCCATCGACAGCTCCGGGAGCCCACGTGCGGCCGCCAGCTCAGCCAGCGCGGCAAACCAGCGGCGGCTGTCCTCGGGGTCGGCGGCTAGCGGCGGCATGGTCATCAGGCCGGCGACCTCCACGCCGGAGAGCGCCTGGGTGCGATCCAGGAGGTCATCCAGAGCGGCCGGGACGACACCGCTCTTGCCCTCCTCGCCGGCGATGTTGACCTCGATGAGCATCTTGGGGGGCGGGTGTGGACCGTTTTCATGGCGAGCGAGCTGCTCGACCACCGACGCGCTGCCGACCGAGTGGATCATCCGCACCAGCGGCAGGATCGCCTTGACCTTGCGGCTCTGCAGGTGGCCGATGAAGTCCCAGGTGAGCTGCTCGCCGCCGGGCGCGGCAGCCTTGCGCTCGAGCTCCTGGGCCCGGTTCTCACCGACCAGCGAGATGCCGGCCTGGGCAAGGACGGGAAGCTCGTCGATCGCCACGTACTTGACGGCGGCCAACAGCTGGACGTCCTCGGCGCTGCGCCCTGCGCGCGCAGCCGCGTCAGCGATCTCTGCGCGCACGCGCTCGACGTTGGCCCGGACGCCCTCGACGGTGAGGCCCTCGATCAGCTGCGCCATACGAGCCCTCCCTGCCGACCGGTGAGACCGCCGGAGGCGCGATGGCTGAAGAAGAGGTCGGGTTCGCACATCGTGCAGCGCTCAACGTCGAGCAGCCGCGTCACCCCGGCCGCCACGAGGCGATCGGCGGCGATGGCCTTCAAGTCGATCGTGCGGTCGGCGCGGCGCGCGACCTCCGGGAAGCGAGCGGCGACCTCGTCGCCGACCTCATAGCAGCAGCCACCCGCCCCGGGACCGATCGCCGCCGCAAGCTCACCGTCCGGATCGAGCGCCCGGATCGTCTGCACGCCGGCCTCCAGCACCCCGTCGGCCAGACCGCGCCAGCCGGCGTGCACCATCGCGACCGCGCCAGGGGTGGCTAGCGCGACCGGCAGGCAGTCGGCGGTCAGCACGAGCGCAGCCACGCCGGTGGCGGCGGTCGCCACGCCGTCGGCGTCGGCGATCGCCTGCTCGGACGTGGCACCGTCGACGGTCAGCACCGTCGTGCCGTGGACCTGGCGCGCGAAGGCCAGCGGACGGCCGTCGGCGGCACGACGGCGGTTCTCGGCGACCGCGTCGGGATCGTCGTCGGTCCAGCGGCCGAGGTTGAGCGACGCGTACGGCCCTTCGGAGACGCCGCCCGCGCGCGTCGTGAAGCGCACGTGCGCGCCCAGCAGGTCGAGCTCGAGCGGCAGGGACATCGGCACGGCCGCTGTTGTAGCAGTCGTTCGGGCGCGGCTCACGACGCGTCCAGCGCGGCGGCCAGCTCGGCCTCGCGGCCGGGCGCGAGCTCGCCGTCCAGCCGCCGCGCCAAGACCGCGGCCAGCCGCGCGCCCAGCTCCGGGCCCTCCGGGATGCCGGCCGCGATGAGATCCCGACCGTCGATCGCCAGACCGACGTGGCGCCAGTCGACCAGGAACCGGGCAGCGGTGGCCGCGTCGCCACGTGCCCCGGCGACGGCGACCGCCTCGACCGGCTCGCCGCGCAGCGCGGCGACGACCTCCGACGGGCGGCCAGGCGCAATCGGCGCCAGCTCGGCGCAGCGCGCCAGGATCCGCTGCTCGGCCGCGGTGAAGCCGAACCTCCGCGGCCAGGCTGCGTTAGGGATCACGGCGCCCAGGATCGTGAGATCCGGCCGCGCCTCGCCCGACAACAGCGCAAGCGCGTGCGCCACCAAAGCAGGTTCGAGCGTCAGTCCCTGCACCAGCCCCAGGTTCTGCGCCGCGTGCAGCGCCGCGAGCGGATCGGGCTCGACCAGCGCGAGGCGCAGCTCGGCGCCGAGCCGGTCGCCGCTCACCGTCTCCAGCGCACAGCGCTGCACGGCCTCGTAGGCCAGCCGGTCGGTGGCCGGCTCGGGCGTGAAGCCGAGCCGGACCGCGTAGCGGACCAGCCGCCACAGGCGCGTCGGGTCGTCGCGAAACGACGCGGCGTGCATCACCCGCAGCCGTCCGGCCTCGAGGTCCTCCAGCGCCGCGGGCGCAGCCGCCAGCTCCCCGGCGCCGTTGAGCGCCAGCGCGTTGACGGTGAAGTCGCGGCGCAGCAGATCGTCCTCCAGGTCGCCAGCGCGCACGTCGGGCAGCGCGCCGGGCGCCGTGTAGCGCTCGGCGCGCGCGGTCACCACGTCGTAGAAGCAGTCGCCGGAGACCACGTCGTAGGTGCCGAAGCGCTCGTGGAAGGCCACGATCTCGCCCAGTGCTCGCGCGACCGGCTCCGGGTCACCTTCGACCACGACATCCAGCTCGCCCAGCGGACGCCCCAGTAACGCATCGCGGACCGCGCCGCCGACGACCCACGAGCCCGGATGCTGTGCGAGCACGTCGAGCAGTCGCGCGCCGCAGGGCAGCGCGCGCAGCGCGTCGAGGGCCTCGGTTGCAGTGCGCACGGTGGCGATCCTGCCATGCCGTCCGAACGCATACCCTGTTGGCATGCCCCGTCCCTCCGGCGGCCGACGCCGCCGGTTGGTGTGGATCGTGCCGGTCGTCGTGGCCCTCCTGCTCGCAGCCGGCGCGGTGAAGGTGCTGACGGGCGGCCCGGGCGACGTCTCCAACCCCGACGTCGAGTTCGACACGGCGCCGCCCACCGCGCCGACCACACCGCAGCCGAAGACCACCTCCAGCTCCGCCAAGAATCCGTTTGACGACGGCTTCGAGTGGCCGGTCTACGGCTATACGAAGAACCGCGCGCGCTACCTGCCCTTGAACCGCCCGCTGCGCCCGCCGTTCACGCTGCGCTGGAAGGTGACGGGCTCGATCCTGCTCGAGTTCCCGCCGGTCCTCTGCGACCGCTCGCTGTTCCTGCTCAAGAACAACGGGGCGCTCTATTCGATCTCCCGCCGGACCGGGCGCGTCCTCTGGCGCGTCAAGCTCGGCTACCTCGCGGCCGCCTCGCCTGCTTGCTCGCACGGCACGGTCTACGCGGTGCTGCTCGCACGCGGCAAGGGGATCAAGGCAGGCCGCGTCGTCGCGGTCGCCGCCGGCACGGGCCGCACGCGCTGGTCGCGCAAGCTGCCCAGCCGGGCGGAGTCCTCGCCGCTGATCGATCACGGCCGGCTCTATTTCGGCAGCGAGGACGGGACCGTCTACGCGCTCGACTCCGCCAACGGCGCGGTCGTGTGGACCTCCAAGGCCGGGGGTGCGGTCAAGGGCGCGCTCGCGCTCGACAGCGGCCGTCTGTTCTTCGGCGACTACGGCGGACAGGTCACCGCCCTGCGGCGTGCCGACGGCAAGCAGCTCTGGAAGACCGGCACCAGCGGCGGCGCCTTCGGGTTGAAGTCGGGCAACTTCTACGCCACGCCCTCGGTCGCCTACGGCCGCGTTTACATCGGCAACACCGACGGGTTCGTGTACTCCTTCGGCGCCGGCAGCGGCAAACTCGCCTGGCGCCACAAGACGGGAGGCTACGTCTACTCCTCCCCCGCGATCTCGCCCGTCAACGGCGGCACGGTCTACGCCGGGTCTTACGATGGCAAGTTGTATGCCTTCGACGCCCGCACCGGCAGCGTGCGCTGGACGCACAAAAGCGGCGGCAAGATCTCCGGCGGCCCGGTCGTCATCGGCGACCTGGTGTTCTACTCCAACCTCAGCCGCCACTCGACCGGCGTCGTCGGCGCGGCTAACGGCAAGATGGTGTGGTCGATCGGCCGTGGCGCGTTCAACCCCGTTATCTCCGACGGCCAGCGCATCTACCTCGTCGGCTACACCAACCTGTATGCCTTCGGTGAGCAGGGCCGGACCGCCGAGGGCACGCTGACCGACGCGGGCCGCGTCCAGCGCCGCAACCACCTCGAGGACTTTTGCCCCTGCAATGCAATGACTTCACCGCCATCCGCCTCGAATGTTCGGGCCGGGGAATGTTCACCTGCAAGCTCGGCCAAGCGGACGGACGCTACCGTCTCGAAGTCGAGAGCCCGATCGCACAAGGACACGAAGCCGCAAAGCCTTAGATCGGCGACCGCTCCGGCCGCCCACAACTCCGACATCATTGAGCAAGACCTTCCATGGACGCAGCCGCCATCACTTCCGAGCCGCCGACCGCCATCGAGTCCTCCGAAATCGGAGCCTCTCGGGGGCCCCTCCAATATCGGCGCGATCCTGTCGATTCCGGTCACCGTGCAAGTCGTGCTCGGCTCGACGTCGCTGCCGGTCTCCGGGCTCATGAAGCTCGCGCGCGGCGCGATCGTCTCGCTTGACCAGCGGGTTGGCGATCCGGTCGACGTGGTCGTCAATGGCACAGTGATCGCGCGCGGCGAGATTGTCGTCGTCGACGACGCGAGCCAGCGCTTCGGCGTGTCGCTGCTCGAGGTTATCGCCGGCGGCGGCGCTGAAACAGCCGACAAAGGCTCCGCAGGAGACCGGTCATGCTTGAGGCGGCGATCAGCGGCGAGAGGATGCTCACCGGGCCCGAAAAAGCCGCGGCTTTGCTCTTGATGATGGGCAAGCCGCCCGCCGCTCGGCTGCTCAAGCAATTCGATCAACCCGACTTGCAAGCGGTGGCGCGGGCCGCGGCCGGGCTCGGCGCGATTTCGGCGTCGACTCTGGATCGGCTGGTCGACGAATTCGCAACCGACTTCTCCGCCGGAGCGGATCTGTTTAGCGACGCGGGCCAAGTCAAGAACCTGCTCGCCGATAGCCTGCCGCCCGGGCAGATCGCTGATATTCTGGGCGTGGAATCCGGGGAAACCGACGAGGTCGATGTATGGCGGGCGCTGGCGCAAGCGCCGGAAGCCGCGATCCTCGCCTTGCTGATGGCGGAGCGCGCGACGACTGCGACCTATATCCTCTCCAAGCTCAATTCTGCAGTCGCGACAAAGGCGATCGCCGCGCTGCCGCGCGATCGGCGAAACGCGGCTCTCTGCGGGCTGGTCGCGCCCCTCGCCGTGACGCCGCTCGCTGCGCGGCTCATCGAAGAGGCGGTCGGGAGCGCGTTGAAACAGGCGCCAAAGGCGGCCGCCGATGTCGGCGGGCGGTCGCGTCTCGCCGGCATTATCAACGGCCTCGATGCGCCGGAGGCGGAGGACGCCATGCGAGCGCTCGAACAGGCCAGCCCGAAAGAGGCGGCCATTGTGAAAGGGATGCTCTTTTCGTTCAACGATCTTCCGCGACTGTCCGAACGCGCTCGGGCTTTGTTGTTCGATCGCGCCTCGATCGACATCGTCGTCATGGCGCTCAGGGGGACGGATACGGACTTCCGCAACACGGTCCTGTCGTCCATGCCGTCGCGCGGACGCCGTCTGGTCGAAGGCGAACTCAGTTCCGGCGCGGATGCGCCGCCTCGCGACATCGCCAAGGCGCGCAAGGCCATTGCCGACATCGTGCTCGGCATGGCGAGCCGCAATGAGATCGAGCTTGGCGGCCCGCCAGCCGAAGCCGCTTAAGGTTGGAGGCGGCTGCGAAAAGCGCCGGCTGTTGAGCGATGAGCGGCGACGTCGATCCGGAAGACAAAACTGAGGAGCCGACAGAAAAGCGGCTCCATGATGCGGTCGAGCGCGGCGAAGTCGCGTTTTCGCGAGAGGCGCCGCTGTTCGCCTCGCTGTCCGCGACGCTCCTCGTGCTCATATTCGTCATTCCCGGCCACGCCGAAGCTCTCCTCACAGCGCTCATCGGTCTCATCGACGATCCTGCCGGTTGGCGCATCGAACGCGGCGAGGACGTCCTTGCTCTCGCC
The DNA here is from genome assembly GCA_963836485.1 of uncultured Conexibacteraceae bacterium. GTDB lineage: Bacteria > Actinomycetota > Thermoleophilia > Solirubrobacterales > Solirubrobacteraceae > Baekduia. The sequence goes on from CAWIJS010000006.1 coordinate 39,245, forward strand.
GGCCCTCTCGTAGACGCCGGCCTGCATTTTCTTATGCCGACGGTCATTCTTCTTACCGTCGCGGGCCTGATCGCTTCCGTCGCCCAGAGCCCGCCTCGCATCGTGCCCGATCGGATCATGCCCGACGCCTCGCGCATCTCGTTGCGCAAGGGCTTGAGCCGTGTGTTTGGCGCGCGCGGTTGGACGGAATTTGTGAAGAGCCTCCTCAAGCTCGCCGCGGTGATCGTGGTGGCGATGATGATGCTGATCGGCCAGAAGGTCGTCCTGCTCACGGCGATGGACATCGACCCGGGCCTGCTGCCGCAGCGCGTGCTGGACCTATCCGTCAAGACGATCGCCGCTGTTCTCGTCGCGACTGTTGTGGTCGCCGCCGCCGATCTCGCCTGGTCGCGGATCTTATGGCGGCGCGACCATCGGATGAGCAAACAGGAAGTCAAGGAGGAGCTGCGCCAGGCCGAGGGCGACCGGATGATCAAAGCGCGCTTGCGCTCGCTTCGTCTCGATCGCTCGCGCAAACGGATGCTTTCCGCAGTGCCGCGCGCCACGATGGTCGTGGTCAACCCCACCCATTACGCAGTCGCGCTCCGCTACGTCCGCGCCGAGGGCGGCGCGCCAATGGTCGTCGCCAAGGGCGCCGATTTCATTGCGTTGAAGATTCGCTCGATCGCCGAGGAGCACGCCATTCCGATCGTCGAGGACAAGCCGCTCGCGCGCTCGCTCTATGCCGCTGTCGATGTCGATCGGCCAATTCCGGCTGAATTCTATCGAGCCGTCGCCGAGATCGTTCACCTGATCCAGCAAAGGAAGGGTCAATGGGCCCAACGAAGACACTGAACGCGCCTGGACGAGGTCTACGACAGCGCCGTCCGCTCGAGCGCGAGCAAATCATCGCCGATGCGCTGGTGGATTTCGCGAGCGAGCTCAGGCTCACCGACGCAGGCGAACTGATGTCGATGATCCAAAACGAGCATGCGGCGAATCTCGCCGACCTCGTCAATTCGTCGACCGAGCTCTTCTTCAAGAGCGGGACGCTGCGCTACGCTCTGTCGGCAAGCTTCAAGGCGCCGTGGGACGCGACGCCGACTGTCGAGATCGACATGGAGTTTCGCCACGCCGCGGTCTGCGCCTTCTTCCGGCTCACGATTGGCCAGCGCCGCGCGGGGGTCGAAATCCTCGACATTCTTTTCGAAGAGCGAGGCTTGGACGATTTCGCCAAGGCCGAACGCCTCGCCGACGCTCTCGAGACCGCTCGGCTCTAGCTCCCACTGATCGCGCTTTGCAGCAAGCCCCGTGCAAGCCCCGACGCGCAGGGTTCATCCAGTCCCTTTCCAGGAACGGCGTGCAATTGTCATCGGTCTATCTCTTCGAGATCGGCTCCCAGAAGGCGCAGTGGCTGTCCGCGCGCCAAACGGCGATCGCCGCCAATGTCGCCAATGCGAATACGCCAAGCTATCGCGCTGTCGACATCCAGCCGTTTTCCGCAGTGCTCGAACTCGTCACCGATCGAACTGGCGACGACCAATCCTGCTCACCTGTCGTTGCCTCAATCGGAAGCGGGCGCGCTGCGCCAAGTCGACGTCGACCCGGCCGAACAGACCTTGTCCGGCAACACGGTCAACATCGAACAGCAGATGATCAATCTCGGCGACGTCAATCGGGACTACACGATGAATTCCGACATCCGCCGAGTCTTTCACCAACTTCTCCTCTCCGCGCTGAAGTGAACGATCATGCAGGATTCGCTACAGACCGCGCTCCGCATCGCCGCATCCGGGCTTCAGGCTCAATCGACGCGGCTTCGCATCGTCTCGCAGAATATCGCCAATGCCCAATCAACCGGCTCCGCCTCCGGCGCCGACCCCTACACCCGCCAGACCGTCTCGTTCGAAAGCGAGATGGACAAGACGCTCGGCGCGAATGTGGTCGCGGTCAAATCGATCGGCGTGGACCCGGCTCCTTTCAAGCTCGAGCACGACCCCGGCAATCCGGCGGCGGACGAAGGCGGCATGGTCAAGATGCCGAACGTCGATGTGCTGACGGAGTTGGCCGACATGCGGGAAGCCAATCGCAGCTACGAAGCCAATCTCCAAGTCGCCAAGCAGTCGGCTGACATGTTGAACACCACTATCAGCCTGATGAAGGACGCGTGAGCGTCACGATTGTGAGGATAAAACGATGATCGAGAGCGTTTCTGGGATCGGCTCGGCGAGTGTGAGCGCCGGGGTTCGATCCCCGACGGCCGCCGCAGCTGCACCGGCCCAAGGACCGAGTTTTGAACAGGCGCTGTCGCAGGTGATCGGCTCCGCGGTCGATACGCTGCAAGCCGGGGAGGCCGTCGCCATCCAGGGCGTCCAGGGCGCGGTCTCGCCGATGAAGGTCGTCGACGGGGTGATGGCGGCTCAACGTTCGCTCCAGACGGTTCTTGCGATCCGCGACAAGGCGGTCTCCGCCTATCAAGAGGTTGCGCGCATGGCGATCTGATCGAGTCGCGATCTTGATGTGCGCATTTAGGCGGAAGCGAAGGATGTTGAAATGAGAGCGTTGGCGATCGCGGCGACGGGCATGAGCGCCCAGGAACAAAATCTCGAGGTGATCGCGAACAACGTCGCCAACATCAACACGACCGGCTTCAAGCGCTCGCGGGCGGAATTCACCGATCTCATCTATCAGACCGAACGCCTGATGGGCGTTTCAAATCGCGGCCGCGACGCAACCGTTCCCGAAGGCGCTCAGATCGGCCTTGGCGTTCGCACGGCTGCGATCCGCAGCGTCAACATACAGGGCGCCCTGACCAACACTGGCAACCAGCTCGATCTGGCGATTCAAGGGCGGGGTTGGTTCCAAGTCACGACGCCGAATGGCGACACGGTCTACACCCGCGATGGCGCGTTCAACACCAACGCGAATGGCCAGCTCGTCACTATGGACGGCTATAATGTGAACCCGTCGATTCTCGTTCCCCAGACGGCCACCGCGGTCACCGTCAGCCAGACCGGTCTCGTAACCGCGACGGTCCCAGGCCAGACGACGCCGCAGCAGCTCGGCCAATTGACAGATCGCGAATTTCGTCAACGAAGCTGGCCTCTTGGCGCTCGGCGGCAACTACTTCCAGCAGACGGCCGCATCCGGCCAGCCGACGGTCGGCGTTCCGGGCGACACTTCATTCGGGATCATCCAGCAGGGCTACGTCGAGGCTTCCAACGTCGATCCCGTCACCGAGATCACCAACCTCATTGCGGCTCAGCGCGCCTATGAGATGAACTCCAAGGTGATCCAGGCCGCAGATCAGATGTCCGGCACAATCTCCAACATGCGCAGCTAGGCCAAACCCCGGAGAATCGACCATGCTCCTCGCGCAAGCCCGATCGGTTCTCAAAGCCGCGATCATCGTGTTCGCGGCGGCTTGCGCTGCCCCTTCTTCGGCGCAGGAAACCCTCGTCCCGACACCGAAGTCGGTCATCTATCCCGGCGACGTGATCCTGGACGAGATGCTCGTCGACGTTCCCAATGTTGCACGGGACGGATCAGGACCGTTCGTCAATTCGCGCTCGCTCATCGTCGGCAAGGCCGCGCGGCTCACGCTGCTTCCCGGGCACGCAATTCCCTTTTCGGGCGTCTCCAACCGCAAGCTCGTTTCCAACGGGTCCGAGGTCAAGCTCGTCTTTTCCGAGGGCGATCTCTTCATCATGACCACCGGCTCAGCGCTGCAAGACGGCTCGATCGGGGACATTGTGAGGGTTCGCAACGACGACAGCGGCGTCACGGTGTCCGGCGCCGTCCAGCCGGACGGCTCAGTCCAAGTGAGCGGGGGATAATGCGGCGACTGATTCTGGCGCTCGCGCTTTGTCTCGCCGCCGCGCCGGCCTTTGCTGCCCGGATCAAAGATATCTCGGTCCTGCGCAGCGCCCGCGACACTCAGCTCGTCGGCTATGGCCTCGTCGTTGGTCTGCAGGGATCGGGCGACACGTTGCGCAACGCGCCCTTCACCGAGCAGTCCGTCCAGGCGATGCTCACGCACCTGGGTCTTGACGTACACGGCGCCTCGCTCCGCAACCGCAATGTCGCGTCCGTCATCGTCACCGCGGACCTCTCCGCAGGAGTGGAGACGGCCTCGCGGCTCGACGTCACCGTCTCGGCCCTCGGCGACGCGCCGTCTTTGATGGGCGGAACACTGCTGCTCACTCAGCTTCAGGCGGCGGATGGAACGGTCTACGCGAGCGCGCAGGGCGCAGTCTCGGTGACCGGTTTCGACGCCGTCGGCCAGGGCGAGACGCTGTCGCAAGGCGTGCCGACCGCGGGCCGCATTCCGAATGGCGCCATCGTCGAGCACGAGCTGCCCGGTTTCGCGCGAAGAATTGCGCTCGATGCTCGAATTGAAGAATCCCGACTACGCGACGGCGGTCAGGATTGTCGACGCGATCAACGCTTATTCCCGCGAGCGGTTCCGCGCGAGCGCTGCTTACGAGGTCGACAGCCGGAGGGTCGAATTGTTTCGCCCCCGCAGGATCTCGTTCGCCCGGTTCATGGCCGAAATTGGGGAGCTTCAGGTTGCCCCGGACATGGCCGCACGCGTCGTTCTCGACGCGCGGACCGGCACGGTGGTCGTCGGCCAGGACGTGCAGATTTCAACCGTCGCGGTAACATACGGAACGCTGACGGTTCGGGTCGCCGAGCGGCCTCGCGTCTCGCAGCCAGCCCCGTTCTCGAACGGCAGGACGGTCGTCACACCCGACACGCGAATCGACGTCGAGCAGGGGGGCGGACCCGTCGCCATTCTCGGCGGGTCGAGCCTCCGAGCGCTGGTCGCCGGCCTCAATCGCATCGGCGTCAAGCCGCCGGGAATCATCGCGATCCTTCAGGCGATCAAAACTGCCGGAGCGCTGCAGGCCGATCTCGTCATTCAGTGACGGCGTCTCGGCGCGGGCGGCGGTCGGCGAAAGTTAACTCAAGTCAGCCCAGCGCAAGCCGCGCGGTCGAGGATTGCGCGCATCCTCGAGGCCGACACATGCCCTCTCTTTCTCTGTTGCAACGCCTAACGGCTCGATCGCGTCGCGCGCGCGTGGCGCTGAGCGTCGCCGCCGTTCTCCTTGCCTGTCCGGCCTTCGCTCAGGACGGGAGGGCGCCCGAGAAGGAAAAGCCGAAAGCCGCGGCGAACAAAACGTCAGACAAAGCCACTGCGGACAAAACGCCGGAAATCGAGGCCAGTCGCTTCTGCGCCAACGCCGGCCCGTCGATTGCCGAAGCACGCGTCGCCTGGGAGACGAAAAAGCTCAGCGATCTTGACGCGCAGGTCAAGCAACGGCTCGTCGATCTCGAAAAAGCAGAAGCGTCGGTGCAGGAATGGGTGGCCAAGCGAGACGCCGCCCTTAAGTCGGCGAGCGACAACCTCGTCGCCATTTACGCCAAGATGCGGCCGGAGACCGCCGCCACTCAGATCGCCGCAATGGACGATCAAATGGCGGCCGCGATTTTGGGCGAAACTCAAGGCTGGCGCGGCGGGGGCTATCCTCAATGAGATGGAGGCTGAGCGGGCGAGCAAGCTCGCGACGATTCTCTCGGGCGCAACAGACGCGGGGAAGAAATCTTGATGCGGCCGCTTCTGCCGCCGCTTCTGCTGGCGATCGCCATGTCGATGACGGGCTGCTGGACGAGCGCCAACGAATTCATGCGCGAACCCTTCTTCTCGCCCGTCGGCTCGGGGCTCGTCACAGACGAGACGGCGAGCATCCAGAGCGCGAAAGTGCTTCCCCCTCCTCCGCCTTCCGGAAATGGGACGCCGCCGTCGCTTTACAGCCAGCCGCGCATCGCCAACGTAGGCGACATCGTCCGCGTGCTGATTTCGATGAACGACAAGGCGACGCTTGGCAACGCGTCCGGCCGCTCACAAACAACCAAGGACGGGGTTGTCGTCGACTTTGGCTACAACAATGGCTCGTCGTCGGCGTCGTCCAACCAGCCAGCCAAACTTCTCGGCGACCTTTCTTCTTCGGCCTCAACTCAGGGGACGGGCAACATCGACCGGTCTGAACAGATTCAGGTGTCAGTGGCGGCGGTTGTCACCCGCGTCCTTCCCAATGGCAATCTTGTCATCTCGGGATCGCAGGAAGTTCGCGTCAATTTCGAGCTGCGCCAGCTGACCGTCGCGGGCATCGTAAACCCGCTCGACATCTCGCTGAACAACACCGTCGCTTATGACCGGATCGCCGAGGCTCGCATCTCCTACGGCGGCCGTGGACGTCAGACCGACTTTCAGCAGCCGTCTTGGGGGCAACAGATTTACGACGCCGCCAGGCCATTCTAGCCGGAGCGCTGATGTCGGACCCCGCTTTGCCCCCAGGCGTCGCCGTGAAGGAATCTCGCGGAAGAGGATCGTTGATCGAATTGGACGATCGCCATCTCTCTTGGCGTGCTTGCGCCGGCGCGGCCTTCGAGGTGTGCGCCCCGCTGCCGTCGCCGGCAGCCGACAAGACGACGCAGGAATCGTCGGCCAGCGCACCTACGCGCCAAGCGTCGACGATTGTCGATCTGCCGCCGATCGTCACCAACCTGGGCGCCCCGCAAGACACGTGGGTTCGACTCGAGGGGTCGATCATCTTCGACCCCAAGACCTTGTCGCACCCCGAAGCCATGGCGGCGCAGATCGGCGACGACGTTCTCGCCTATCTCAGAACCGTCTCATTGCATCAGCTCGAGGGGCCGATCGGACTTGAGAACATCCGCCAGGACCTCAGCGAGCGAGCGGCGACCCGCAGCGGTGGCAAGGTGCGCGGGTTCGTGATCCGAACATTGGTGGTGCAATGAAACGGGCGATCTGCGTAGGCGTTGCGCTTCTGGCGGCAAGCTGTCCGGCGGCGGCTCAGAACGTCGACCTTAATTCCCTGATCCCTACCGGCGGCGCTACGGCCAGCGGCCGCATCATGGAGCTCGTCGCGATTCTGACCGTGTTGTCAGTCGCGCCGGGCCTTCTCATCATGGTCACAAGCTTCACGCGATTCATCGTCGCGCTCTCGTTCTTGCGCTCGGGCCTCGGCTTGCAAAGCGCGCCCGCCAATCTCGTCCTTATCAGCCTGTCCCTGTTCATGACCTTCTTCGTCATGGCGCCGACCTTCGACCGCGCCTGGCAAAATGGCCTGAAGCCGCTCATGGACAATCAGATCAGTCAGCAGGACGCGCTCGCCGCAGTCGTCGAGCCGTTCCGGGAATTCATGCTCAGTCAGGTTCGGGAAAAGGATGTGGCGCTGTTCGAGGGCTTGTCCAAAGGGCGCTTCGACGTCGCGGACCGATCCAAAGCGGATTTGAGGCTCCTTATCCCCGCCTTCATGATCTCCGAGCTCCGTCGCGGCTTTGAGATCGGTTTTCTCATCGTGTTGCCGTTTCTGGTCATCGACATGATCGTCGCGACGCTAACGATGTCGATGGGCATGATGATGCTGCCGCCTTCGGTCATCTCGCTCCCGGTCAAGATCCTGTTCTTCGTCCTGATCGACGGCTGGAACCTCCTGATCGGCAGCCTGGTGCGCTCGGCAAGCTGATCGAGGCCGGAGAGATCCAATCCGGCGCCAGCCTGGCGCAAGGCCGCGCGGCTCAAATGGACCATCCGCCGAGGACACTTCATGAGCATTTTGAACACCAGCGTCTCGGGCATGCAGGGCAATTCGAACTGGCTATCGACGATTTCCCAGAATGTCGCCAACGCCAACACCAGCGGCTACAAGAACGTCGAGACCGAGTTCTCCAGTCTGGTCGATCAGGTCTCCACCAGCGACGCGAATTTCGCCGGCGTCTCCACGAGCCAGGTCTCGCTCAACGCGCTCCAGGGCAATGTCGTCTCCACTTCGACGACGACCGACCTCGCCGTCCAAGGCGCCGGGTTCTTTGTCGTGTCCGACTCCAGCGGGACCATGTATCTGACGCGCAACGGCTCCTTCACGCCCGACGCCTCAGGAAATCTTGTCAACAGCGCCGGCTACTACTTGATGGCGGCGAATGTGCAAAACGGCGCTTCGCCGCTCGCGGCGAATTCGCTGACAGGCCTTCAGAAGGTGAACGTCGTCAACGCCGGCCAGACCGCGACGCCGACGACCACCGCCTCGCTGACCGCCAACGTGCCATCGACCGCGACGCCGGTGGCCGCCGCCAATTTGCCATCCGCCAATTCTGCAAGTTCGACCTATACCGAGGCGACGTCGCTCGTCGTCTACGATAATCTCGGCGCCTCGCACACGATCAATCTCTATTACACCAACACCGGGCCGAACACCTGGCAGGTCGACGCATTCGATGCGTCGAAAGCCTCCGCCGAGCGGCGGTTTCCCCTATTCGTCAGGCCCGCTTGCGACGCAGACCCTCACATTCAATCCGACGAACGGCGCGCTGTCCTCGGGCTCCCCGCTGTCGCTTACGGTGCCGAATGGGCAGCCGATGAACCTCGATCTGAGCAACACGACGCAGCTTGCGGCGGGCTTCAACGTGACTGCGGCGACCGCGAACGGAATGGCGCCAAGCGGCATCAGCGGGGTCTCAATCTCGACCAGCGGATCCTTGACCTTCAACTATGCGAACGGAACCTCCAACGTCGCCTACGACATTCCGCTCGCCAATGTCGTGAGCCCCGACAATCTCGCCTCAGTCAACGGCGGCGCCTATTTGCAGACGTCAGCTTCCGGCCCGGTTTATCTCGGAACCGCCGGCGGGGCGGGGTTTGGCAAGATCAAATCCTCGTCGCTTGAAAGCTCAACGGTCGACCTGGCCACAGAATTGACCGACATGATCCAGGCGCAGAGCGCGTACGAGGCCAACTCCAAAGTGTTTCAGACGGGCGCCGACATTCTCGACGTCCTGAATGGGCTGAAGCCGTAAGCTCGAACAAGCCTGAGTAATCTTCGATGAGCCTGTCGACCGCGTTCAACGTCATCAGCTCCTCCTTCGCCGCCAACGCGGCGCAGACGGCCGTCGTCTCCAACAATATCGCCAACGTCAATACGCCCGGCTATTCGCGCGAGATCGCGAATGTCGGTCACAAATTCCTATGGCGGCGCCGATGTCGATTTCGATCACCCGCGAGGCCAACGCCGCGCTCCTGGAGCAGGTCTCGAGCTCGACCTCCCAGGCTGCGGCGCAGCAGGCGATTTCCGACGGGTTGACGACGCTCGCTCAAACCGTCGACGACAGTTCATCGACCTCCGCGACTTCGGGCGCCAACCAGAACGGCGCCTCGCCCTCCGCCATGCTGGCCAACCTGCAAAGCGCGCTCACAACTTACGCCGACTCGCCGACCTCATCGTCCGCCGCCGACGCGGTGGTGTCGGCGGCCTCCGATCTCGCCTCGTCGCTCAACAGCGCGAGCGCAACGGTCCAGCAGGTGCGCGAAACCGCCGACCAGAAAATGGCCTCGTCGGTCGGTACGATCAATTCGCTCCTCAACCAGTTCACGGCCGCCAACAACGCCGTCGTCACCGGGCTTCAGACGGGCGCCAACATCTCCAGCGCTCGAGGATACGCGCGACTCGATCGTGACCCAGCTCGCCCAGCAGCTCGGCGTCTCGACCACTGTGGCCGCCAATGGCTCGGAGTCGATCTACACCGACAGCGGCGTGACCCTATTCCAGGACACTCCGCGCACGGTCTCTTTCACCCCAACCCCGACGCTGGTCGATGGCGTCGAACGGCGGCGCGGTCACTGTCGGCGGGGTGCCGATCACCGGCGCCAATTCGCCCATGCCCATTCATTCGGGCGCGCTCGCCGGTTATGCCGCGATACGGGATACGCTCGCGCCCGAATATCAGGCCCAGCTCGACCAGGTCGCCGGCGGCCTCATCAACGCCTTCGCCGAAAGCGACCAGTCGGCGTACCCCCACGCTGCCCTCGCTGCCAGGCCTGTTCACGACGGCGGGAGCGACCAGCCTTCCCTCGATGTCGGCGACCACGGGTCTCGCCGCCGCGATCGAGGTCAATCCGAATGTCGATCCGTCGCAGGGCGGCAATCCGAATTTGCTGCGCGACGGCGGCGATCTCCGACCCTGGAAACCCCGCCTATACCTACAACACGACCGGCGCGGCCAGCTATACGGGGCGCATCCAGGAACTCGTCGGCGAGATCAGCGCGACGCAGAGCTTCGACCCGTCCGCGGGCCTCGACGCATCGGCCAGCCTCACTGACTACGCCAACGCCTCCGTGAGCTGGCTGCAGGCGCAGAATCAGCAGGCAAGCGACGCCTCCTCCTATCAAAACGCGGTCGCGACGCAGGCAAGCTTCAGCGCTGTCGAACGCGACCGGCGTCAATCTGGACGCGGAAATGACGAACATGCTGAACCTCGAAAACTCTTACGCTTCGACCGCGAAGTTGCTGACGACCGTCACCAGCATGTTCACAGCCCTGCTGCAGGCGGCATGACCACCGTGGGCGCAAACTTCGTTTCGACCAACTACCTGGCCAACAGCCTGGTGGGGCCGGTCATGCAGGCTCAGTCGCAACTCACCACTGCGATGACCGAGGAATCAACCGGCCAATACGCCAATCTCGGCCTGCAGCTCGGCGACCAGTCCGGTTACGAGCTTTCGCTCAAAGAACAGGTCGGCCAGCTGCAGACGCTGACTACCGGCAACAGCGTCGTCTCGACCAGCCTGTCGACGGCACAGAACGCGCTGTCTGCGATGCAGAAAAGCGCTCAGACGACACTCAACAATCTCGCAGCCTGGACTCCTGTGGGCGATTCAGGCCCGTCGCTCCAAGGCATGGGCCAATCGTCGCTGCAAGCGTTGATCAGCGGGGCCAATACGACGTCAGGCGATCAATATGTGTTCGGCGGGATCAATTCCGCCGTCGCGCCGATGGCGGACTATTATTCGACCCCGACGTCGGCCGCCAAGACCGCGGTCGACCAGGCTTTTCAAACCACATTCGGCGTTCTGCCGACCGATCCGGCCGCGGCCAACATCTCCGCGTCGGACATGCAGAGCTTTCTTTCAGGACCGTTCGCGGCGCTGTTCCAAGGCGCCGCGTGGAGCACAAACTGGTCGTCGGCCTCGAGCGCAAACACGAGCGCCCAGATCGCGCCCGGTCAGACGGTCACAACGTCGACCAACGCCAATCAGCCGGGCTTCCAACAATTGTCCCAGGCGTATGCGATGCTGAGCGAATTCGGCGGATCCGCGCTCAGCAGCGATGCCCAGCAGGCCGTGGCGACGGCCGCCACTTCGCTTGTTTCGCAAGGCGTCAATTCGATGATCAACACTCAGGCAGAGCTCGGCTTGAGCCAGAGCGCCGTGACCAACGCCAACAATTCGATGAGCTCACAGCTCACGATCCTGCAAGGTCAGCTTGGCAATCTCGACACCGTCAATCCCACGACGACGGCCACCCAGATCAGCAGTCTGACCAATCAGATTCAGATGGCCTACGAGCTCACGGCGCGCCTGCAGCAGCTCAATCTGGCGCAATACCTGCCCGTTGCCTAAGAGCGCGAAGGACGCAATGTACGAATTCGCTTACAACGACGTGATCGAAGATTCCCATCAGACGTTGCGCGCCCGCGAGCGCGCGGCGATGGATCGGGTGATCGGAATGCTGCGCGCGGCCCAGGAGAAGGGCCCGCAATCGCGCGAGCTCATTGACGCGCTGTTCTACCTCCGCCGGCTATGGACGATTTTCATAGACGACCTCAACGACCCGAATAATGAGCTGCCGGCGCAACTCCGGGCGGGATCATTTCGATTGGCGTCTGGATGATGAAAGAGATCGACCGCGTGCGCGGCGGCGCCGACCAACGACCTGACGCCGATGATCGAAATCAACGTGCTGATCCGCAACGGGCTGAAGTGAGGATCATCGCGGAATGAACATCACACTCAGAGCCGGCGAACGGTTCTTCATCAACGGCGCGGTCATCCGTATCGACCGAAAGGCTTCGATCGAACTCTTGAACGAAGTCACCTTCCTGCTCGAAAACCATGTGATGCAGGCCGACGAAGCAACGACGCTGGTCCGCCAAATCTATTTCGCCGTCCAGATCATGCTGATGGATCCGACGGCGGCGCCCAGCGCGGCGCCGCTCGCCCGTTCCCTGATCGAGACGGCGCTTGCCGCCTATCGCGCGCCTGAGTTGACCGCAGGGCTCAAGAGCGTCGATGCGTCGCTGCTCCGTGGCCGCAATTTCGACGCGCTGAAAGTCTCTGCGCGGCCTATTCGCCGTCGAGGACAAGGAGCTTCAGCCGCTCGCCGAAACGCCGAGCGCCGCCTGACCCAGGAGAACGCCATGACCGTCAACGCCACGACCCCTGTCACCTCCCCCGCCACGTCGACCGCTTCGTCAGCGGCGAGCGCGGCGACCCAAAGCCTCAGCTATAACGATTTCCTGACCCTTCTCATGGCGGAGATGAAGAACCAGGACCCGACGCAGCCGATGGACCCGTCGCAGATGGTGTCCCAACTCGCCACCGTCTCCGAGGTCGGGCAAGCGGTGCAGAGCAACACGACTCTGGCCTCGCTGTTGACCGCCACTTCGCTCAGCCAGGCTGAGCAGCTGATCGGCCGCACCGTCACCTCCGCCGACGGGTCAACCTCGGGCGAGGTCGCCTCGGTCAGCGTTGGCAACGCGGGCGCGAGTGGCTACGCTGACCAATGGCGCGAACCGTGTCGCTCGCGAACGGCGCGAGCGTGCAATGAACGAAGGCGACGCGATCGATCTCGTCCAGTCGGCGATCTGGATGGTGGTGGTCGGCGCCGGACCTTGCGTCGGAGCGGCGATGGCGGTCGGCGTGGTGATCGCGCTCCTGCAGGCCTTGACACAAATCCAGGAGATGACCCTCACCTTCGTGCCGAAGATGATCGCCGTCTTTGTCGCCGCGAGCCTCACGGCCTCATTCGTCGGGGGCAAGTTCTCGATCTTCACCCAGTCGATCTACGCGCGGATCGAGCAGGGGTACAAATAAGCTTTAGACGGCCCACAACGTCGGCAACTGCGAGCCTATCCATTTCGCCAGCGCCGCGTTGACCTCGACCGGCTTCTCTTGCGCCATCCAATGGCCGGAAGGGACGGTGACTTCGGTCAGATTCGCGCAGTGGGCGCGCATCGGCTCGGCGAGACGCGAGACGAGGGTCTCGCAGACATAATCATATGCGCCGTGCAGGAAGAGCACCGGCATGTTCGAGTCGCCAGTCGGCTTTCGCGCGCTCGGCGTAGGCGAGGTTGGCCTGCCAATTCATGTACCAGCTGTCGGGGCCAAAGAACCCGTTGCGCTCGAGCGCGGCGACGTAGCGATGCTCGTCCTCTTCGCTGAGCACGGCTGCGTCGCGCGGAATGTCGGGCGCTCGATTGGCGGCGCGAAACCAGCCGCCGTTGGCGCGGGTGAACGCGGTCGGCGCGGGCTTGCCTTTGCCTGCGGGATTGCCGGCGCGGAAAAGCGCCCGGACGGTCGCGCCCACGTCGCTCTCGAAGCCGGCCTGCGCGGCCGCGAAATTCTCGCGGTAGAACAACTGATAGTCCCATTGCGCCGCCGGAAACTTGTCGGCCGGATAGACGGTCCGGTCGGCCAGCGGAACGACGGTCTCGACCGCAAAGCCGTCCGGGATGTAGGGCACACAAAGGTTGGCGACGCCGTGGCAGCGCTCCGGATGGTGCTGGGCGATCGACCAGACGACCGGCGCGCCCCAGTCGTGCCCGACCCAGATCGCCTTCTTCGCTCCGAGCGAACTTAAGAGCTCGAGCATGTCGGCGACGATTGCTTCCAGCGCGTAGTCCTCGTGGCGGGAATAAATGCTGGAGCGCCGTAGCCGCGCATGTCGGGCGCAATCGCGCGAAAGCCCAAGCCGCCAAACACGGAAAGCTGCCCACGCCAGGAGATCGACAGCTCCGGCCAGCCGTGCAGGAAGATGATCGGCGTCGCCTGCGCCGCGCCGCAAGACAGAAAGAAGGTCGTGTGCCGCGCGCTCTTGGCGACATGCTCCAGAATGGGGAAGCTCATGATGCTCTCCGGCGCCTAAGGCCTCTTCGCGGTTCGCGAGCCCGACACGCGACAAGTTCAGGTAGCCGGCGCCCTTCGTCCTGACAAGTAGGCGCCGCCGAGCGCTCAGCGGCCACGGTTCGATCCTCGCGCAAGGTTCACGGCACATTCTGCCGGCGCAGGGGCGCCGTGTGCTGGCCGCCTCACGAGCGAGGGCGGCGATGTCATTGACGGCGGTGGGAACCGCGCCGGCGGCGAACCGCGGCGGCAAGGACATCGCCTTCGCCGTTGGCATCGTCCTCATTCTTTGCCTGTTTTTCCTCCCCGTTCCGGCGGTGATGATCGACTTCGGCCTCGCGCTGTCGATCGCGCTTTCGGTGCTCATCTTGATGGTGGCGTTGTGGATCCAGAAGCCGCTGGAGTTCTCGGCCTTCCCGACCGTGCTCCTGGTGGCGACGATCCTGAGGCTCGCGCTCAACATCTCGACCACGCGGCTCATCCTTTCGCATGGCGAACAGGGGCCGACGTCGGCTGGCTACATCATCGGCGGCTTCGCCCACCTGGTGATGGGCGGCGATTTCGTCATCGGCATCATCGTCTTTCTCATCCTGGTGACGATCAACTTCCTGGTCATCACCAAGGGCGCGACCCGTATCGCCGAGGTCGGGCGCGCGCTTCACCCTCGACGCCATTCCCGGCAAGCAGATGGCCATCGACGCCGACCTCTCGGCCGGGCTCATTGACGAGAAGGTGGCGCAGGCGCGCAGGCGCGAGCTCGAGGAGGAAAGCGCCTTCTTCGGCTCGATGGACGGCGCATCGAAATTCGTCCGCGGCGACGCGATCGCCGGACTCATCATTCTCGCCGTCAACATTTTCGGCGGCATCGTCATCGGCGTCACCCGGCACAGCCTGACGCTCGGCGCCGCGGCTGACGTCTTTACCAAGCTCTCGGTCGGCGACGGCCTGGTGACGCAGATCCCGGCGCTCATCATTTCGCTCGCCGCCGGCCTTCTGGTGGCCAAGGGCGGCACGCGCGGCTCGGCCGACAAAGCTGTCATCGACCAATTGAGCGGCTATCCCAACGCGCTCTTTCTGGCCGCGCTGGCGATGGCGGTGCTCGGCGTCGTTCCCGGGCTGCCATTCCTGCCCTTCGCGCTCATCGGCGGATTGATGGCCTCCGTCGGCATCGCCATCCCCCGGCGCATCGAAAAGGATCGCGTCGCCGAGGCGGCGAAGGTCGCGGCGAAAGAGGAGCGGGCCAAGGCCGAGGCGCGCGCCTCGATCAAGGAGCAGCTCAAGTCGTTCGAGATCGAACTGGTTCTGAGCAAGGAGCTCAACGCCGCGCTGCTGCCGTCGCGCGACGAGATCGGCTCCCGCATCGCCAAGATGCGACGCAAGTTTGCGCGCCAATACGGCTTCGTGGTTCCGGAGATCCGTCTCTCCGACGATCTCCGGGCGGCGCCGAGGACCTATCAGATCAAGATTCACGGCGCCGCCGTCGCGACCCAGGAATTGCGGGTTACGGACCACCTCATCGTCATTGGCGACGGACCGCGCCCCAATCTGCCAGGGGACGAAGTGCGCGAACCCGCGTTTGGCATAAGGGCGATCGCGATCCCCGAGGCTTTCGTCAAGGACGCCAGGCGCGCGGGCTTCAAGCCGGTCGATCCGGTCTCGGTGCTGCTCACCCATTTGAGCGAGGTCATCCACAATAACCTCGCTCAACTTTTGTCGTACAAGGATATGCGCGCGCTGCTCGATCGGCTCGAGCCCGAGTACAAGCGGCTGCTCGATGATATGTGTCCGTCGCAAATCTCGCAGTCCGGGCTCCTGGCGACGCTCAAGCTCCTGCTCGCCGAGCGCGTCTCCATTCGCAATCTCAGTCTGATCCTGGAGGCGGTGGCGGAAGTCGCGCCGCACGTGCGAAGACCTGAGCAGATTGTCGAGCAGGTGCGCATCCGGCTCTCCCAGCAGATCTGCGGCGACCTTGCCGACGAAGGCGCACTTGCCGTCTTGAGGCTCGGCACGCGTTGGGATCTCACGTTTCACCAGAGCCTGAAGCGGGACACGAAGGGCGAGGTGATCGAATTCGACATCGATCCGCGGCTGATGGAGCAATTCGCAGCCGAGGCTTCGGCGGCGATCCGCAAACGAATGGACGAGCGGCGCTTGTTCGCCCTCGTCACCGCCGCCGAGACGCGACCCTATGTGCGCATGATCATCGAGCGCATGTTTCCGACGCTGGCGGTTTTGTCGCAGCTCGAAATCGCGCGCGGCTTCGAGGTGAAGTCACTTGGCACGATCGCGTGACCGCGCTGATCTCCGGGGCGATGGCGGCGCCCCACGAGGCGCTCGCGCCGAGGGCGGCGATCGGCGCCTTTGTGCTGTTCTGCCGCATCGGCGGCTGCCTGATGCTGGCGCCGGGATTCTCGAATACGCAGATTCCGACCCAAGTTCGCTTGTTCGTGGCCCTCGCGGTTACCCTGACGCTGACGCCGCTACTACTCGATCGCGTGCCCGGCGCTGCGCTGGGCGACGATCCGATCCTCACCTTCAGGATCATCGCCGTCGAATCGCTCGTGGGAGGAATGATCGGCGTCCTGGCGAGGCTGTTCTATTTCGCGCTCGAAACCTTGGCCGTGGGCGCAGCCACCATGCTTGGATTCTCCAGTCCGTCCGGTTTCCAGATCGAGAACGACGAGCCAATGGCGCCATTGGCGACGCTCATCTCCCTCGCTGCGATCGCGCTCCTGTTCGCGGCCAACCTTCATTGGGAGCTGCTGCGCGGCCTCGTGGCCTCCTACGACGTCATGCCGGTCGGCGCTGACTTCAATGCGCGACTGGCGCTGAAGCAGATCGCCGACGTGCTGGGCAAATCGTTCAGGCTCGCGCTCAGGATCGCTTCGCCCTATGTGATCTACGCGCTGGTGGTCAATCTGGCGCTGGCGCTGGTCAACCGGCTTACCCCGCAGGTCCAGGTCTTCTTCGTCGCCACGCCGTTTGTCGTCGCGGGCGGCCTCCTGTTGCTCTACTTCACCATCAAACCAGCGATCGAAGCGTTCATGAGCGCCTTCGGCGTTTGGCTCATTTCCGGCTAGCCGATGAAAAGACGTCTCGACGCGCTGACACGCATCGGGCGGCTTCAGGCGCTCATGC
>CAWIJS010000007.1:0-353641 GCA_963836485.1 uncultured Conexibacteraceae bacterium
TGAAGGTGATCATCAGCGTCAGCTCGTCCAGGCGCAGTGCGCCCTGCGAGCCCTTGGCGACGAACAGATCCTTGGCCTCGTCCCACTGCCAGATGCCCAGGCCGATCGTCGCGCCAAAGGCGACGATCGTCAGGAACGGAACAGCCTGCTCGCGGATGAAGCGTCCGCGCAGCAGGCCGGCGAGCAGCACGACGATCGACCCGCCCAGCAGGGCGAGGAGCGGCGAGATGCCGGCCCAGTCGATCGTTGGCTTGGCGACGGCGGCGAGCAAGGGGACAGTGGAGTACACGAATCAGGGCGTGAGGCTGGGCGGTCGCGGAGGCCTGCTGAGGCTGCGGCGGTGCGGAGTCAGAGATGCGGCTCGCGGCCTGCACGGCTCGGTCGATGCTCGGCGCGCTCTTCTTCAGCGCGAACTGCGGGACCAAGGCGAGCGCGATGATCACCGCGACCAGCGGCACCAGCACGAGCCCCTCGCGGAAGTTGATGTCGCGCGACTCGACGTCGGCGCCGACGCGGTTGTGCATCGTCTTGATGAACAGCCGCAGCGAGTAGACCGCCGCCATCCCGACGCCCGTGAAGGCGATCGCCGCGATGACCAGCTTGGAGTGAAACACGCCGAGCAGGATCAGGAACTCGCCGACGAAGTTCGACGAGCCCGGCATCGCCAGGTTTGCGAGTGCCACGATCAAGAACAGCGCGGCGAGCACGGGCGCGCGGAACGCGATCCCGCCCATGTCGCGGATGTCCTCCAGCCGCCGGTGCGCTCGGCGAGGTAGGCGACGATCACAAACGCCGGCGCGACGACCAGGCCGTGATTGACGGCCTGCAGGATGCCGCCCTGGGCGCCGTCGCCGTTCAAGGCGAAGATCCCGAGCGTGATGAAGCCCAGCTGGGCGATCGACGAGTACCCCAACACCAACCGGGTCTCTGACGTCGTGAACGCCATCGCCGAGCCGTACAAGATCGAGCCCAGCGCCAACACCAACATCAAGTCCTGGAAGTGCGCCGAAGCGTCCGGGAAGAGCGGGATCACGACGCGCAGGAAGCCGTAGGCGGCGACCTTCGACAGCACCGCCGAGAAGACGGCGAGCACCGGCAGCGGCATGTTGCGATAGCCGTCGGGCATCCAGCCGTGGACCGGGAAGGCCGGCATCTTGACCCAGAACGCGGCGGCGAAGCAGAGGAAGATCCAGTTCTGCGAGCCGTTGGGGAGCGACACCTTGGCCAGGTCGCTGAAGGCGAAGGACAGGTCGTTGCCCGACTGCTGGGAGACCAGCACGCCGGTGGCGATCGCGGCGGCGAGCATCAGCAGCGAGCCGACCAAGGTGTAGATGAACAGCTTGGTGATCGCCGCGACCCGCGTGGCGGGCGGGCCCCAGATTCCCGCGAGGAACAGGAACGGCAAGAGCATCAGGTCGAAGAACAGGACGAACAGCGCGAGGTCCTGGGCCATCAGCGCGCCGAGCACCGCGCTCTCGGCGACGGCGAAGAACAAGAAGAACTGCTTCGGATGGTCCCACTCGCGGAACGCGGCCCAGACCAGGCACACCAAGAAGATGAAGGCCGCCAAGGCGATCAAGAACAGGTTCAACCCATCGATGCCCAGCTTGTAGTGGATCCCGAGCTGCTTGACCCAGACCTCGTCGGTGACGTTCTGCAGCCCCCGTGCCGAGCGCTCGAAGTCGATGATCGCCCAGATCGACCAGGCGAACGTGCCGAGGGCGCCAACGATGACGAGGGCACGCGAGGCGATGCCGGGCAGCAGCAGCGCGAGGAACGCCGCGGCGGCCGGTAGCCAGAGGGGGATGGAGAGAGGGAGGCTCACGAGGACTGGATCAGGAAGTACAGGATCACGACGCCGGCACCCACGAGCAGCAGCGCCGCATAGGCGCGCAGGAAGCCGGACTGCACGGCGCGCACGGCGGCCGAACCGGCACGCACCAGCGACGACGGACCGCCGATCAGCGTGCCGTTGACGAAGATGCGTTCGAAGGTCTGCTGACCGAAGCGCCCGAACCAGGCGAACGGGCGGACGATCACCCAGTCGATCAGCTCGTCGAAGTACCACTTGTTGACGAAGAACTTGTGCAGGGCCGGCACGCGCTCGCGCACTCGCACGGCGATCTCGCCGTTGGCCTTGCCCCAGATCACATACGCCACGTAGATCCCCAACACGCCCAGCGCGGCGCCCAGCGCCAGCCCGCCCCACAGCAGCCCGTTGCTCGGGTCGTGATGGATCGTGGAGTCCGCGAACGTCGGCTCCAGGAAGGTGTCAAACCAGGTTGTGGCCTTCGGGATCCCCACGACCCCGCCGACGGTCGCCAGCACCGCAAGCGTTCCCATCGCGATCTTCATCGGCAGCGCCCACTCGGCAATGTGGTGCTCGGGCCCGGGGAAGCCGACGTCGGTGTCCTCGACCTCGCCGTTGGCCGGGTTGGTCGGCTGCGGCGCATGCCACAGGTGGCCGTGCTCGAGCTCACGCGCCTGCTCGACCGGCTCGCCCCAGAAGGCGCGGAAGATCATCCGCCAGGTGTAGATCGCGGTCATCAGCGCGGTGAGGTAGCCGACGACGTAGAGGACCCAGTGCCAGCCGCCGATCTCGCCCTGGACGAGCAAGATCTCGTCCTTAGAGAAGAACCCTGAGAACGGCGGGACGCCCGCGAGCGCCAGGCCGCCGACGACGAAGCACAGGAGCGTGAACGGCATCGCCTTGCGGAAGCCGCGCATGCGATCGAGGTTCTGGTCGCCGCCCATCGCGCTGATCAGCGAGCCGGCGCTCATGAACAACAGCGCCTTGAAGAACGCGTGCGTCATGAGGTGGAACATGCCGGCGACGTAGGCGCCCGAGCTGACCGCCATGACCATGTAGCCGATCTGCGACATGGTGGAGTACGCGATCACGCGCTTGAGGTCGGTGACGACCATGCCGATCGTCGCGGCGACGAAGAGCGTCAGCGCCCCGATGATCGTCCCGACGTCGGCCGCGGCGACCGACTGCTCGAAGAGCGGGTGCATGCGGGCGATCAGGTAGACGCCGGCCGTGACCATCGTCGCGGCGTGGATCAGGGCCGAGACTGGCGTCGGACCCTCCATCGCGTCCGGCAGCCACGTGTGGAACGGCAGCTGGGCGGACTTCGCAAACGCGCCGACCAGCAACAGGATCAGGCCGGCGGTGAGCTCGCCGTGCGCGTTCGCGCCGAGCTCCTTGGCCTGCTCGAAGGTGGCGAGGAAGTCCAGCGTGCCCGAGTTCTTGAGGATGAAGAACGTCCCGAGCGTCAGCCCGATATCGCCGACCACGTTGATGACGAACGCCTTGATGCCTGCCGAGGTCGCCGTGGTGCGGCGATACCAGAAGGAGATCAGCAGGTAAGACGCGGCGCCGACAAACGCCCAGCCGACGATCAGCAGGAAGAAGTTCGCCGCCAACACGAGCAGCAGCATCGAGAAGACGAAGAAGTTGAGGTAGGAGAAGAAGCGTGTGTAGCCCCGGTCCCCGCTCATGTAGGCCAGCGAGTAGACGTGGATCAGCGTCGAGACGCCGGTCACCACCAACAGCATCAGGACGCTCAGCGGGTCGACGAGGATCGACATCTTGGCGTCGATCGTGCCGGTGACCGCGTAGTCATACAACGAGGAGACGAGCTGGCGATGCTCTTCGTCGCGACCCTCCAGCGAGAAGAGCGCGATCAGCGCGAAGACGAACGCCGCGGCCAGCGCAAACGTGCCGATGAACCCGGCGGTCTTGCCCTTCCAAACCTTGTACCCGAGGCCGTTGACGATCGTGCCCGCAAGGGGGCACGCCAGCGCCAGCCAGGCGGCGGTGGTGGGACTCATCTAGCCGTGCAGCTCCCGCATCTCGTCGACGTCGATCGGCAGGCGGCGGCGGAACATCGCCACCACCAGGCCCAGCCCGATGCAGACCTCACACGCCGCGACGACCATGACGATGATCGCGAAGATCTGGCCGTCGCCGTTGCCCCACATCCGCGAGAACGCGATGAGCGACAGGTTGGCGGCGTTGAGCATCAGCTCCAGGCAAAGGAGGATGACCAGCGGGCTGCGGCGCGTCATCACGCCGGCCGCGCCGATGCAGAAGACCAGGGCGCTGACGGTCAGATACCAGCCGATGTCCATTAGCGACCACGCTCCTGTTCGGTGTCGCCGGTCGTCGCGCCGATAGCCGGACGCTCGAGGTCGGCGGTCGGGTTGATCAGGCCGACACCCTCCGCGATCGAGCCGGCGCCCTTGGGCAGCCGCGTCGGGATCGTGCGCAGGATCTCCTCGTCGCCGGGGTGGGCGGGATCCGATATCCCTCCGCGGCGGCGAGCGAGCACGACGGCGCCGACCGCCGCCATCAGCAGCAGGAAGGACGCGGCCTCAAACGGGAACAAGAAGCGGGTCAGCAGCAGCTCGCCGATCGCCGCCGGCGAGCCGAAGCCGGGCTCGTAGGGGGCGCCCTCGCCGTCGATGCCCTTGAGGCCCGAGCCGAGAACCGCGATCAAGAGCTCGACGGCCAGCAGCACCGCGAAGACGACGCTCGCGGCCTTCAGGCCCGGGCCGCCCGCGGGGCGCACCGGCTCGTCCTGGCTGCCGACGTAGGCCACCACGAAGACGTAGAGCACCATGACGGCGCCCGCGTAGACGACGACCTGCGCCGCGGCGATGAACTCGGCGCGCAGCAGCAGGAAGAGCGCGGCCAGCGACAGCAGGTGGAAGACCAGCGCCAGGACGGCGTAGAACGGGTTGCGCACGGTGGCGACGCCGATCGCGCCCGCGATCGCCCCGATCCCTGCGATGAAGAAGAAGACAGCAGCCATGAGAACCGTGGACCGGCGGCGGCCGAGGCTACTCGCCCTCGCCGCGCAGCGGCGTCCGCTCGAAGGGCTCGGCCAACAACATCTCCTTGGTGAAGATGAGGTCGTTGCGGTTGTAGTCGCTCATCTCGAAGTCATTGCCCATCGTGATCGCGTCAAACGGGCACGCGACCTCGCAGTAGCCGCAGAAGATGCAGCGGCTGAGGTTGATCTCATAGACGGCGGCATAGCGCTCACCGGCCGAGACGCGATTGTCGGGCGTGTTCTCGGCGGCGACAACGCGAATGCAGTCCGACGGGCAGGCGGCGGCACACAGCGAGCAGCCGACGCACTTCTCCAGGCCGGTGTCCTCGAACTTGTGTAGGCGATGGCGCCCGCGGAAGCGCGGGTAGACCGGGATCTTCTCTTCGGGATAGGCGACGGTCTCGATCGGCGCGACCGACTGGCGCAGCGTCGTCTTCAGACCGCGCAGCGTCTCGCCGAAGGCGCGGTAGAAGCCGCCGGCGCCGCCGGGATCGGGACCGTCGACGACATGAATCTCGTCGGCAGAGGGAGGCCAGGGGGCCATTAGTCGGTCACCACCACGATGATCGCGGTCACGAGGGCGTTGAGGGTGGCCAGCGGCAGCAGTCCCTTCCACCCCAAGGACATCAGCTGGTCGTAGCGCAGGCGCGGGAACGACGCGCGGGCCCAGACGAAGACGAAGATCAAGACCAAGGTCTTGCCGATGACGACCAACGGGTCACACCAGCCGGGTGCGTCGATGCCGAACGGCAGCCACCAGCCGCCGAGGAAGACCGTGACCATGATGAACGAGGCCACGATCATGTTGAGGTACTCGGCGAAGTAGTACGTGGCGAAGCGGCCGCCGCCGTACTCGGTGTTGTAGCCGCCGACCAGCTCGCCATCGGCCTCGACCAGGTCGAACGGCGGGCGGTTGGTCTCGGCAAACGACGCCACCAAGAAGACGATGAAGGCGACGAACTGGGGCACGATGTACCACATGCCCTCTTGGGCCTTGACGATGTCGACGAGCGACAGCGACTGCGCGGTCATGACCACGCCGACCAGCGCCAGACCCTGGGAGACCTCGTAGGAGATCAGCTGCGCGGCGGCGCGCATCGCGCCCAAGAACGAGTACTTGGAGCCCGAGGACCAGCCGCCGAGCATGATCCCGTAGAACGCGATCGAGCCGAAGGCGAAGAGGTAGAGCGGGCCGATCGAGGCATCGACGCCGTAGAGCCCCGTCTTGGTTCCGAAGATGTCCTGGACGTCACCGAACGGCACGATCGCCAGCGCGGCGACCGCGGTGATGATCGAGATCAGCGGCGCGATCGCAAAGAGCCAGCCGATCGACGTCTTGGGTCGGAACTGCTGCTTGAACAGCAGCTTGCCGATGTCGGCGATCGGCGTCAGCGCGCCGAACGGCCCGACGCGGTTGGGTCCGTAGCGGTTCTGCATCCGGCCCATAACCTTGCGGTCGGCCATCAGCGCGATCGGGACGATCTGCAGGCCCACGGCGAAGATGACGATCGCCTTGGCGATCTGCATCCACCAGGGCTCGTAGTAGGTGACGTTCGCGAGGATCAAGTGGGTTGTCTCAGCTCAGGGCGACTGGTTCGGGGCCGAGCCGGCTCGGGCGCTGGCCGCTTGCGGACGTCGACGAGGGGGCCCTCGACGCCGTTGCCCTCCAGGAAGGCGCTGCCGGTGGGGATCGCGGCGCGGAGGCTGGCGGTCGCGTCGATCGCGTCGCCGTCGCCATCGCCAACGGTGACCTTGTCACCGTCGAAGACGCCGAGGCGCTGCGCGTCGTGCGGCGACAGCTCGACCCGCGTGCGCGCGCGAAGGAAGTGCAGGGCGGGGGAGGCGGCGACCTCGGGGCCGGCCCAGATCGGAGCGGTAGTTGCCCAGGCGTAGGCGGCCGTCGTCGAGCGTCGGCGGCGGGGGCGGGCACCGCGGGGCGCTCCGGGCGCCGCGTCCGCCGCGGGCCAGGCGGCGGCGGCGCTGCCGTCGGCCGGCCAGCGCAGGCCCTTGCCACCGATCGCATCCAGCGTCAGCCCGGCGTAGAACGGCACCGCTGCGAAGAGCTGCGTCGAGGCCATCGGGCCGGTGAGGACGCGGACGTCGACGCCGAGGCGCTTGGCCAGCTCGGAGAGGATCCACCAGCCGGCGCGGACCTCGCCCGGCCGGGCGATCGCCTGGCGCAGGCGCTGCACGCGGCCGTCGGGGTGCACGACGGTGCCCTCGTGCTCGGCGTGCGACTCGGTGGGGAAGACGACGGTGGCGTGCTCCAGCACGCCGGCGGTCAGGTAGCCCGCGTGGGCGATGACCGTCGAGGCGCGCTCCAGGCCCGCGTCCCAGGTCGCGCGGTCCGGGTGGGTCTCCAGCGGGTCGGCGCCGACCAGCCAGAGCGCGGCGAGCTCGCCGTCTGCAGCGGCCGCCGCGATCTCTGCGGTGCTGCGCCCCGGGCGGTCGACGGCGGTGAGGCCCGGACCGGCGAAGGGCAGGACGCCGGCCTCGCGCAGGCCGCGCGCGTTGGCGGTCGACGGCACGCCGAGGAGGCCCGCGCCGTCGCGGCCGCGGAGGTTCAGCGCGTCGGCGATGGCGACGAGCGCGGCGGCGCCCGCCGGATCGGCCAGCACGCGCTCGCCGTAGAGGACGACGACGTCCTCGCCGCCGTCGCGCAGCTGCGCGACCAGTGCGGCAAGTTCTTCAGGAACGTCGGACCGCTGCCGCCCAGCGCACCCGCGATCAGCGCCGCGGCCCGCGCCTCGTCACCCGGCGCGAAGCGCACGACCTGCTTGGCGTTGGCGTCCAGCGAGGACGGGCGCGCGGTCGCGACCGCGAGGTTCACCCGATGGCGGCGCACGCCCTTGCGAATCCGCAGGTCGAGGATCGGCATGTCGTCGACCGGCTCGACCCCCAGCACCAGCACGGTGTGGGCAAACTCAAGATCGGCGACGGTCGCCTGCAGCGCAGGGTCGTACAGCGCCAGCGTTGCATCGCGATCGCCGGCGTCGAAGATCCGCGAGTCGAGGTCGTTGGTGCCGAGGCCGTCGCGGACGATCTTCTGCAGGAGGAAGCCCTCCTCGTTGCTCGTGCCGCCGCCGGCGAGCACGCCGACCTTCCCGGCCGCGCGGCGCAGGCCGGCCGCGGCGTCGTCCAGCGCACGCTCCCAGGAGACGGGGCGCAGCTCGCCGCCGTCGCGGACCAGCGGCTGGGTGATGCGCTCGTCGACGTGGATCGCCTGGTAGCCGAAGCGGCCGCGGTCGCAGAGCCAGCCGTCGTCGACCTCGGCGTTGTCGCGCGCGAGCACGCGCAGGACGCGCTCGTCGCGGACCGTGAAGGTGACGTTGCACTGGCCGGGGCAGAGCGTGCAGACGCCGCCGGCGCCCTCGATGTCCCACGGCCGCGCGCGGAAGCGGTAGGGCTGGGAGGTCAGCGCGCCCACCGGGCAGAGCTCGATGATGTTGCCGCTGAACGGCGCGACGTAGGGGTGGCCGTCGAAGGTGCCGACGAACGTGTGCGCGCCGCGCTCCTGGAAGACCAACTGGTAGTCCTCGCTGACCTCCTGGGAGAAGCGCACGCAGCGGTAACAGAGGATGCAGCGCTCGCGGTCGATGGCGACCAGCGGGGAGAGCTCGAGCGGCTTCTCGAAGTGGCGCTTGGGCTCGATGAAGCGCGAGCGGCCGCCGCCCCAGCCGAAGGAGATGTCCTGCAGCGGGCACTCGCCGCCCTTGTCGCAGACCGGGCAGTCGAGCGGGTGGTTGATCAGCAGGAACTCGACGACGGCCTGCTGGGCGGTCTTCACCCGATCGGTCTGGGTGTGGACGACCATGCCGTCCTTGACCGGCGTGGAGCAGCCGGTCTGCAGCTTCGGGATGCCCTCGATCTCCACCAGGCACATGCGGCAGGCACCGACGGGCTGGCCGAGCTTGGGCTCGTAGCAGAAGACGGGGATCTCGACGTCGCCGTACTTGGCGCCGTCGACCAACATGATGTTCTCGGGTGCAGTGACCTCTCGACCGTCGATCGAGAAGGTGACCATGCGCTGTTCGGGGCGGGGCATGCTTAGACGACCGCTCCTTGCAGAAGGGCCAGCTCGGGTGCGGGCTCGTCGCCGGGCACGAGCTCGTTGGCCGCGCGCGCAGCCTCGATGTGGGCCTCGAACTCATCGCGGAACTTCGCGACCATCGAGCCGACCGGCATCGCCATCGCGTCGCCGAGGACGCAGAGGCAGTTGCCGATGATCTGCTCCTGGACCGAGGCCATGATGTCGAGATCCATCGGCGTGGCCAGGCCGGACTGGATGCGCTCGAGCATCTTCACGGTCCAGTTCGTGCCCTCGCGACACGGCGTGCACTTGCCGCAGGACTCGTGGCGATAGAACTCGGCGAGCCAGAGGCAGACGTCGACGACCGAGTTGCTGTCGTCGACGATGATGATCGCGCCGGAGCCGAGCATCGACCCCGCCTTGGCCATGGAGTTGAAGTCGTAGGGGAGGTCGAGGTCGTCCTTGGTCAGGACGGGCGACGAGGAGCCGCCTGGGAACCAGAGCTTGATCTCCCGGCCCTCGTCGGGGCCGCCGGCCAGGCCGTAGATGATGTCTCGCGACGACATCCCCAGCTCGATCTCGTAGTTGCCCGGGCGCTGCACGTTGCCCGAGATCGAGATCAGCTTGGTGCCCGTCGAGCCCTCGGCGCCGATCTTGGCGTACTCGGCACCGCCCATTTCGACGATCAGCGGCACGGTGGCCAGCGTCTCGACGTTGTTGATGAGCGTCGGGCCTTGATACAGGCCTTGGTTGGCGGGGAACGGCGGCTTGAGGCGCGGGTTACCGCGCTTGCCTTCGAGGGAGTCGAGCAGGCCCGTCTCCTCGCCGCAGATGTAGGCGCCGGCGCCGCGGTGGACGGCGAGCGACAGCGACACGTTCGTGCCGAGGATGTTCTCGCCGAGGAAGCCCGCGTCGTAGGCCTCGGCGACCGCCGCGTCCAGGATGTCGGCCTGCTGGACGTACTCGCCGCGGATGAAGATGAACGACCGGTTGGCGCCTGCCGCGTAGGCGGCGATGATCATGCCCTCGATCAGCAGGTGCGGGATCTTCTGCATGAGCTCGCGGTCCTTGAAGGTGCCGGGCTCAGACTCATCCGCGTTGCAGACCAAGTACTTGTCCATGGTCCCCTTGGGCATGAAGGAGGCCTTCATGCCCATCGAGAAGCCGGCGCCGCCGCGGCCGCGCAGGCCGGAGGCCTTGAGCTCTTCGACCAGCGCCTCGGGCGGCATGGTCAGCGCCTTGCGCAGGCGCTCGCCGTAGCCGCCGCGACGCCGGTACACGTCGAGCGTGTTGAGACCGGGCTCGTCGATCTCGTGGAAGATCAGGGGCTGCTGGGTGCTCACTCGGTGCCCTCCTGGGGCGCGCGTGTGTTGGCGTGCGGGTCGGCCGAGGGGCGCTTGAGCAGCTGCTTGGCCGGGAGCGGGTCGGCGCCGTCGCGCACCTGCTGGGCCAGCTCGGCGATCTCGCCGTCCTCGATCGGGCCGACGAAGACGCCGTTGATCGAGGCCATCGGGGCGATGTCGCAGGCGCCCAGGCACTCGAAGCCGCGCACCTGAACGTCAGGATCGTCGCCGATCGCGTCGGTCAGGTCGGCCAGGAGCTTGCGTCCGCCGCGCAGCGAGCACGAGATGTTGGTGCACACGTAGACGCGCTTGTGGCCCACCGGCTGGGTGTCCAACATGTCGTAGAACGAGGCGACGGCGATCAGGTAGGCCGGCGTCAGGCGCATCACGCAGGCGACCTGGATGAACGCCTCGGGCGAGCACCAGCCGTGCAGCTCTTGCGCGGCAGACAACGCCGGAATCGCGGCGCTGCGGCGATCCGGGTACTTGGCGATGTGCGCCTCGATGGTGGCGCGCAGCTCCTCGGGCACCGGCGTGGTCGCCGGGTCCGGGACCTCCTGCGGGTCCTTGGAGAGGTCGACGGACTCGTCCCAGCCGGGGACGCGGGAGCCGTGCGAGAAGCGCTTGACCTCGGGCATGGACATCAGCGATCCACCCCGCCCAAGACAGGGTCCATCATCGCCAGCGTGGTGATGAGGTCGGCGATGTAGGCGTCCTTG
The DNA here is from genome assembly GCA_963836485.1 of uncultured Conexibacteraceae bacterium. GTDB lineage: Bacteria > Actinomycetota > Thermoleophilia > Solirubrobacterales > Solirubrobacteraceae > Baekduia. Next base: position 10,931 of record CAWIJS010000007.1, read on the forward strand.
ACCATCGGCAGCGTGGCCTGGAGGTTCACGAACGAGGGGTCGCGCATGTGCACGCGCGCCGGCTTGCTGGAGCCGTCGGAGCGGATGAACATGCCGTACTCACCGCGCGGGCCCTCGATCGGGTAGTAGACCTCGCCCGGCGGGACGCGGAAGCCTTCGGTCACCAGCTTGAAGTGGTGGATCAACGCTTCCATCGACGTCGCCAGCTCGTGGCGCGGCGGGAGCGCGACCTTGCGGTCCTCGGTGATGTACGGGCCCTCGGGCAGACCGTCGAGCGCCTGCTCGATGATCTTCACCGACTCCTTCATCTCCTGCATGCGGACGGCGAAGCGGTCGTAGTTGTCGCCGCGGGTACCGACCGGGATCTTGAAGTCGAAGTCCTCGTAGGAGGAGTAGGGCATGGCCTTGCGCAAGTCCCACGGGTTGCCCGAGGCGCGCAGCAGCGGGCCGGTGACGCCGAGGTCCAGCAGCGTCTGCTCGTCCAACGGGCAGGTGTTACGCAGGCGGCGCAGCGCGATCTCGTTGCGGTTGAGCAGGTCGAGGTACTGGTCGACGGCCCACGGCATCTTCTTCAGGAACTGGCGGAGCTTCGTGTCCCAGCCGGCGGGGACGTCCTCCATCACGCCACCGACCTGGAAGTAGCGCGTGTGCATGCGCTGGCCGGAGGACTGCTCGAAGAGGTCGAGGATCTGCTCGCGCTCGCGGAAGCAGTACCACCAGACCGACACGGCGCCGAGGTCCAACATCGAGGTGCCCAGCCACACGAGGTGGCTCATGATGCGGTTGAGCTCCATGTGGATGACGCGCAGGTACTGGGCGCGCTTGGGGACCTCGACCTCGAGCAGCGTCTCGGTCGCCCCGCAAAAGGCCATGGCGTTGAAGTAATACGCCAAGTAGTCCATCCGCTCGACGACGGGGATGGCCTTCCAATAGGACTTGTCCTCGGCCGTCTTCTCGATGCCGGTGTGGACGTAGCCGATGATCGGCTTGAGGTCGCGGACGATCTCGGCCTCGAGCGTGACGAGCAGGCGCAGCACCCCGTGCGTGGCGGGGTGGTGGGGACCCATGTTGAGGGTCAGCAGCTCCTGGTCGGGCGCAGGACTCGCGAGGGCCTGGGTGCGCTGGAAGACGTCGACGCGATCCTCGGCGGCGCGGTAGTCGGTGACGTCGGTCATGCGGGGTTGCCGCCCGTTCCCATGGTGTAGTCGTTGCCCTGGGCCTCGTCGTGCGTGAACAGCACGGGCTCGCCGCCGAGCGGGAAGTCGCGGCGCTGCGGGAAGCCCTCGTAGTCCTCGGGCATGAGGATGCGGCGTAGGTCGGGATGGCCCTCGAAGACGACGCCGAACATGTCGTAGACCTCGCGCTCCTGGTGGTTGGCGGTCGGCCACTTGGCGGTGACCGACGGCACCGTTGGCGCGTCGAGCGGGACGCGGAGCTTGATCGTCAGGCGGTCTAGCGCGTCGCGGTCCAGGAGCTCGTACTGCACGCCGAGCCGGGGCTCCTGCGGGAAGTAGTCGACGCCGTGGACGCTCATGAGGTGCTTATAGCCCTTGGTCCGGAGGTACTCGAGGACCTCGCCGATCGCCTCGGGCGCGATGTTGATGGCGCCCTTGTCGCGGAAGAACTCGGTGCCGACAACGGCGTCGGCGTGCGCCTCGCGCAGCTCCTGGGCCAGCAGCTCTGTGCCGGGCGCGTCAGGCACCGGCAGTCTCCTCAGCCGCGACCGCGGCCTCGGCCTGGAGCAGCTCGTCGCCCTCGTCGGGCAGGACCTCGACCGTGCGCTCGGCGCCATAGCGCTCGCGCCAGCCCATGGCCGGGTCGCTGTGGACCATCGAGCGCAGCTTGAGGATGCCGTGCATCAGCGCCTCTGGCCGCGGCGGGCAGCCGGGGACGTGGACGTCGACCGGCAGGAACTTGTCGGCCGGGACGATGGCGTAGTTGTTGAAGACGCCCATCGAGCTGCTGCACGCGCCCATGGCGATGGCGTACTTCGGGTCGAGCATCTGGTCGTAGATGCGCCGGACGATCGGCGCCATCTTGATCGAGACGCGGCCGGAGAGGATCAGCAGGTCGGCCTGGCGCGGGGAGGCGCGGAAGGCCTCGAAGCCGAAGCGGGCGATGTCCAGGCGCGCGCCGACCACCGACATCATCTCGATGGCGCAGCAGGCGAGGCCGAAGGTGGCGGGGAAGAGCGAGTTGCCGCGGGCCCAGTTGGCGGCGCGGTCCAGCGTCGTGGTGATGACGCGCTCTTGGACGTAGCGCTCGAGGTCGTCGCCTTCGATGTCGCCGCGCAGCATGTCGCGCGCCTGCAGCTGGCGGATGCGAAAGTCATCCGCCTCGCCTGCCTTCTCCCGCTTGATGATCTCCATGAGGTTCCTACCGTCCTAGCGCCACTCGAGGGCGCCGCGTCGCCAGACGTAGACGAACGCGACCACGAGCAATCCGATGAAGACCACCGTTTCGATCAGCGCGAACGTCCCGAAGGACCGCAGCTGGACGGCGATCGGGTAGAGGAAGACCACCTCGATGTCGAACAAGATGAACAACATCGCGATCAGGTAGAAGCTGATCCCGAAGCGGAAGCCCTGGTGGACCTCGGAGGGCATGCCGCTCTCGTAGGGGTCCGCTTGATAGGTCGTTGGGGTCTTCGGCTTCGGACCGAGGAAGCTGCCGGCGGTCACGAACAACGCGCCGACGAGGCCTCCGAGTCCGAGGAAGACGATGGCTGGAAGGTACGTCCGGAGCACTCGGCCTCCCGTTGTATCACCAACTTGTAACTTGCTGCCACAAAGTGGCGCTCCGCACTTGCGAACAACCCTTGTGACCGATGTTGCACATGTCCTCGCTCTCCTGGTGGCGATCTCGAACGGGATCGCCGGGATCGTGTCCGCCTGGTTGTGGTGGCGGGTCGAGCCCCATGCCTTCGCATGGCTGCTGATTCGTGCTGGTCAGGCGGCGGCCGTGGCGCAAGCGATCGGGGCAGGCGTGTTCGCGGTCGCCGGCCTGCAGCCGGCCGACGATCTCTACTGGTTGTACGCCTTGCTGCCCGTCGCGGTGGGCTTCGTGGCCGAGCAGTTGCGGTTGACCTCGGCGCAGATGGTGCTCGATGCGCGGGATCTGGAGGACGCCCAGGCGGTCGGGCGGCTGCCCGCCGACGATCAGCGCTCGATCGTGCTGCAGATCGTGCGGCGGGAGATGGGGGTCATGGCCGCGGCGGCGCTGGTGATCACGTTCCTGGCGCTGCGGGCGCTGGGGACGGTCTAGACGCTAGGCGTCAGGGGTCTGACGCGGGGCGGTGGTGAGCCGCGCGAAGCCGCCGCGGAAGAAGAGCAGCGGCTCGTTGGTCGCTTGCGCGCCGTCGTCGGCGCTCATGTGCGTGACGCGGCCGATGCCGATCGTGTGATCGCCGGCCGGTGTCAGCGACTCCAGGTCGCAGGCGATCCAGGCCAGCGCGTCGTCGAGCACCGGGACGCCGTGGGCGACCGTGTGGGTCGCGGCGTCGAACTTCTCCTCAGCTACGCGCTTAGAGGCGAAGACGCGGGCGAGCTCCTGCTGGCCGGCGTGCAGGACGTTGACGGCAAAGCGCCCGGCCCGTCGCACGATCGGCAGCGTGCGCGACGCGTTGTCGAAGCAGACCAGCAGCAGCAGCGGGTCGAGGCTGAGGCTGGTGACGGCGTTGGTCGTCAAGCCGGCCGGTCCGTCATCGCTCTGGGCGGTGACGATCGCGACACCGGTCGCAAAGCTCCCGATGACCTCGCGGTAGCGGGCCGGATCGACTGCGGGCGTCGCCATGGCCGCGGAGGTTAGTCAGGACGCGGGCGCCGACCAGGTTGCCGCCGTATCGAGAGCGATCGCGTGAACGTCGTTATGAAGCGATCGAATCGAGGTCGGCGCCCGCGTCGGGGTTTCAGTTCGCGGCAGACCGCACGATCCCTGCCCTGCGCGGTGCGGGTGGTGCCCGTCGTGTCAAACGCGTGGAACCCGCGATATGAGGCTGTCGGGTAAATCCGTCCGGTCAAGTTAAGAGACTTGGTGGATGGGTCAGCGGTTTATTCGTGGTGATCGTGATCAGGAGCTGTTGCTGCCGCCGAGCTTGCGTGAGTGGCTGCCCGACGGTCATTTGGCGTGGTTTGTGATCGAGACGGTGCAGCGGCTGGATCTGTCGGCGATCACGAGCGCCTACCGCGCCGATGGTCATGGCCGGCCGCCGTATGACCCGGCGATAATGACCGCTCTGTTGATCTATAACTACGCGGTCGGGGTCCGGAGCAGCCGGCAGGTCGAGCGTCGTTTGGTCGAGGACGTCGCTTGCCGGGTGATCGCGGTCAATCTGGTGCCCGATCACTCCACGATCGCCGAGTTCCGTGCCCGTCATCAGGACGCGATCTCGGGCCTGTTCGGGCAGGTGCTGGCGCTCTGTCAACAGGCCGGTATGGGCCGGGTCGGGATGGTCGCAGTCGACTCGACCAAGCTCGCCGGCGATGCCTCGCTGGGCGCTAACCGAGGCCTCAAGGCGCTACGCGAGCTCGCGGGCCGCGCGCTGAAGGAGGCCGCCGAGACCGATGCGACCGAAGACGAGCTCTACGGCCCGGCCCGGGGCGACGAGCTACCGCCTGAGCTCGCTGACCCAGCGACCAGGGCCAAGCGCATCGACGAGCTGCTGGCCGGCCTGGAGGCCCGCGAGCAAGAGATCCTCGACGGCCGTCAGCAAAAGCTTCAGTGTGAGGCCGACAAGATCGCCCGGACCGGCCGCAGGCTTGGGGGTAAACCGCCGTCGCGGGGGCTCTCAGTCGATGACCGCCGCGCGCTGGCCCGGCTGAGGGTCAACCTCACCGATCCCGACTCGGGGATCGTCCGCCACCGCGGGATGCTGCTGCAGGGCTACAACATCCAGACCGCGGTCGCCGATGGGCAGATCATCCTGACCGCCACCGCGACCAATCAGTCACCCGACAGCCAACAGCTTGCGCCGGCGCTGCACGCCGCGGCCGAGAATCTGAGAGCGATCAACGTCGATCCGTGCTTTGACACCGTGCTGGCCGACACCGGCTACTGGCACGCCCGCCAGATCAGCCAGCTCAAAGACCAAGGCCTCAACGTCCTCGTGGCGCCCAGACCAACCGCCCGCCAGCCCGAGGCCCTCGCGATGATCGCCACGCTAGCCACCGAGCCCGGCAAGCGTGCCTACCGCCGCCGCCAGCAAATCGTCGAGCCCGTCTTCGCTCACGTCAAGCACCACCGCCAGATCACCCGGCTCCTCAGACGCGGCAAACACGCCGTCCAGGCCGAGATCGACCTCATCGCCACCACCCACAACCTCCTCAAGCTCTACCGCAGCCCCCCGGCGACGGCCTAACGGCCGCCGCCGGCCTGCTCAACCCCACCGCCCCAACACCAACCACAGCCACACGAGCTTTACCCGACAGCCTCTATACGCGGGTTCCACGCGTTCGATGGCTCAGGAGGCGAGGAGGGCGGCAAGCTCACGAGCGGTGCCGGCGCGATCGGTGAGGATCTGGCGGTCGGTGAAGCGCGCGACGCGCCAGCCCTCACGGAGGAGCGCCCGGTCGCGCGCTCGATCGCTGTCGAAGGCTCGGCGTGTGCGGCCGTGGAAGGCCCAGCTGTCGACCTCGACGATGAGGCGGTGGCTCGGCCAGCGGAAGTCGCTCTCCCGGACGCCGTCGTAGCGGTTCACCTGCGGGCGCGGCAGGCTGTAGTCGAGGCAGATTTGCAACATGATGGCCTCGAGATCGCTGCGAGTTCGTGACACGCCGTTTTCGTGCATGTCCTCGATCAGGGCGGTCAGAGCTCGGCGGCCCGGTCGGATCGGATGTGCGTCGAGGACGCGCCGGACCTCGCGGAGGTCGAAGAGTTCGGCCTGCTCGCTGCGCTCGATGGCTCTGCGCAGGTGGTGGGCGGGGACGACGGCGCCGAGGTCGAGCAGCGTCCGAGCCACCGTCGTGGTCGGAACCTCTCGCTCGACTGTCCGCTCGAGCTCACCGAGATCGTCCGAGCGGTGGATCAGCCGGCCGCGTCGCTTCGTGACGCCGCCTCGGCCCGGCACCGTGACCTCGACGAACGCACCACTCCACGGACGTATGCCCCACAGTGCGGCCGCGCTGCGATGACTCAACACGGCGCCGTTGCCGGCGCTGAGCACAACGGCCAGCACGGTACCCTCGCGCCGGAGCTCCTTGTGCCCCAGGGCATACACACCTCGCTGGACCTTCACGAGCCGCCCGGTCATCAGCCGGTGGTCGATGGCGTCCTCGCCCAGAGCGAGATGCAGCAACTGCCGCCGGGTCACCAGTCCGTGTTGTCGCGCTGCGAGCGCATGAATCCTGTCCTCGATCGCGTGGAACCCGCGCATAGAGGCTGTCGGGTAAATCTGTCCGGGCAAGTTAAGAGACTTGGTGGATGGGTCAGCGGTTTATTTGTGGCGATCGTGATCAGGAGCTGTTGCTGCCGCCGAGCTTGCGCGAGTGGCTGCCCGACGGTCATCTGGCGTGGTTTGTGATCGAGACGGTGGAGCGCCTGGATCTGTCAGCGATCACCGGCGCCTACCGGGCCGACGGCCATGGTCGCCCACCGTATGACCCGGCGATGATGACCGCCCTATTGATCTATAACTACGCGGTCGGTGTCCGGAGCAGCCGGCAGGTCGAGCGTCGCTTGACCGAGGACGTCGCCTGCCGCGTGATCGCGGTCAACCTGCGCCCTGATCACTCCACGATCGCCGAGTTCCGTGCCCGTCACCAGGACGCGATCTCAGGGCTGTTTTGTCAGGTGCTGGCGCTCTGCCAGCAGGCTGGGATGGGCCGGGTCGGAATGGTCGCAGTCGACTCGACCAAGCTGGCTGGCGATGCCTCGCTGGGCGCTAACCGAGGCCTCAAGGCGCTACGCGAGCTCGCCGGCCGCGCGCTGAAAGAGGCCGCCGAGACCGACGCGGCCGAAGACGAGCTCTACGGTCCGGCCAGGGGCGACGAGCTACCGCCTGAGCTCGCTGACCCGACGACAAGAGCCAAGCGCATCGACGAGCTGCTGGCCGGCCTTGAGGCCCGCGAGCAAGAGATCCTCCAGGGTCGTCAGCAAAAGCTTGCGCGTGAGGCCGACAAGATCGCCCAGACCGGCCGCAAGCTCTCAGGCAAACCGCCGACGCGCGGGCTCTCGGTCGATGACCGCCGCGCGATGGCCCGGCTGAAGGTCAACCTCACCGACCCCGACTCAGGAATCGTCCGCCACCGCGGGATGCTGCTGCAGGGCTACAACATCCAAACCGCGGTCGCCGACGGCCAGATCATCCTGGCCGCCACCGCGACCAACCAGTCACCCGACAGCCAACAACTCGCGCCGGCCCTGCACACCGCAGCCGAGAACCTGCGCACGATCAACATCGATCCGTGCTTTGACACCGTGCTAGCCGATACCGGCTACTGGCACGCCCGCCAGATCAGCCAGCTCAAAGTCCAAGGCCTCAACGTCCTCGTGCCACCCCGACCAGGCGCCCGCCAGCCCGAGGCCCTCGCGATGATCGACACGCTGGCCAGCGAACCCGGCAAACGCGCCTACCGCCGCCGCCAACAAATCGTCGAGCCCGTCTTCGCTCACATCAAACACCACCGCCAGATCACCCGGCTCCTCAGACGCGGCAAACACGCCGTTCAGGCCGAGATCGACCTCATCGCCACCACCCACAACCTCCTCAAACTCTTCCACGCCACCCCGGCCCCCGCCTAACAGCGACAACCGGCCAACAACACCCACCGCCCCAACACCCGCGCGAGCTTTACCCGACAGCCTCATATCGCGGGTTAGGCGCGTTCGATGACGGATTCGCCCCCGCGGACGCCCGGGGGCGTCCGCGCAGCGACTACTTCGCGACGACCTTGAGCTCCCCGTACTGCCCGAGGTCGTCGTGGTTGCCGATGGTGCAGGTCAACCGGTATTTGCCGGGTCGCAAGATGATCGGCTTCTGCTCGGAACCCGACTGGCCGGGGTGCAGGGTGTCGGTGCGGCCGTAGAGGATTGGCTCCTCGCCGTCCTCGTGCTCGAAGGACTCGATCGCGAGGTTGTGGGTGAGGCGGCCGGAGTTGGTCGCTTCCAGGTGGATCGGGCCGGCCGGAACCTCGAGGTTCTCGGGCCGGAGGCGGTACTCGTCGAGGTTGATCTTCAGCACGCCGTCCCGCACGTGGGTGTACGACGGTCCGCCGCCACACCCCACGAGGGTCGTCGCACCCAGAAGGAAGAGGGCGGCAAGCCTGCGCATGAAAGGGTCCCGTATGATGCCCGGCCGCATGACTCGCCGCGCTCCCACCGTTCTCGCCGCACTCTCGATCGCCGCCGCCGGCGTCATCGGCTGCGGTCAGGAGAAGGGCGACGTCAAGCAGCCCAACGCGAAGATCACGACGGTTGCGCCCGAGTACGAGGCCGGCGCGAAGCTCTTCGTAGAGCGCTGCTCGGGCTGCCACAGCCTCGGCATCGTCGGCGCCGAGGGCGGGGCGCTCAAGGTCAAGGACCGCGAGCGCGTGGACGGGCCGAACTTCAACGTCCGCAAGGAAGATCGCGAGAGCATCCTCTACGCGATCCGCAACGGCGGCTTCTCCGGCGCGATCATGCCCCAGGACATCGTGGTCGGCAAGGAAGCCGAGCAGGTCGCCGATTTCCTGGCGAAGTACGCCGGGTACGGCAAGTCCAAGAACGCTCGCAACTAGCGGGCGTTGCGCGGCCGCACCCCAGGTACGGCAAGTCCAAGAACGCTCGCAACTAGCGCCGCGCACCTCCGCGGGTAGGCTCCGGCCGTGCTCGACATCAGGCTCATCCGTCGCGATCCCGACGCCGTGCGCGCTGCCCTGGCGCGCCGTGGGGAGTCCGACGTCGGTGTCCTGGACCAGGTGCTGGCGCTCGACGTGCGCCGCCGGGAGATCCTGCCGCGGCTCGAGGGGCTGCGCGCCGAGCAGAACGCGGCCAACCAGGCGATCGCGGCGGCCAAGAAGTCCGGCGAGGGCGCCGACGAGGCGATCGCGAAGATGCGCGAGGTCGCCGGTGAGGCCAAGGCGCTGGGCGAGGAGCTTGCCCAGGTCGATGCCGAGCTGACCCCGGCGCTCGCGCAGCTCCCCAACCTGCCTGAGGAGTCCGCGGCGCCGCAGGACACGGTCATCAAGGAGGTCGGCGAGGCCTGGGTGCCCGACTACGAGGTCCGCGACCACCTCACCCTCGCCGGCGACCGCATCGACATGGAGCGTGGCGCGCGCCTGTCGGGCTCGCGCTTTGCCTACCTCCGCGGCGGGCTCGCGCGGCTGGAGCTCTCGCTGGTCTCCTGGGTGATGGATCACCTGTCCGAGCAGGGCTTCGAGCCGGTGATCCCGCCCGTCCTCGTCCGCGAGGAGGCGCTCTACGGCACCGGCTTCCTGCCCGACACCGAGCAGCAGATCTACAAGCTGGCCGACGATGACCTCTACCTCGCCGGGACCTCCGAGGTCGCGCTGGCGTCGTTGCATGCGGGCGAGATCCTCGAAGAACTGCCGCGCCGCTACGCGGGCTTCTCGCCGTGCTTTCGCCGCGAGGCGGGCGCCGCCGGCAAGGACACGCGGGGGATCTTCCGCGTGCATCAGTTCGACAAGGTTGAGATGTTCAGCTTCGTCGACCCTGAGACGTCACGCGACGAGCACGAGCGGCTGCTCGCGATCGAGGAGTCGATCTTGCAGGCGCTCAACATTCCCTACCGCGTGGTGAACATCGCGGTCGATGACCTCGGCGCCAGCGCTGCCAAGAAGTACGACTGCGAAGCGTGGCTCCCCAGCCAGCAGCGCTACCGCGAGCTGACGTCGACGTCCAACACCACCGACTACCAGGCGCGGCGTCTTGACATCCGGCATCGGTCGAGCGGATCGTCCAAGCCCGAGATCCTCCACACGCTCAACGGCACCGCGGTCGCCGTCGGTCGCACGCTGATCGCCATGCTTGAGAACGGCCAGCAGGAGGACGGTTCGGTCGCCCTGCCTGACGCGCTGCGCTCCTACGGCGCTCCGGCCTCGTTGCCGCCTGCCGCAGCCTGAACCTTCGCTAGCGCCGGCTCGAGCTCGGCGTGGATGTCGAAGGTCGTGTCCAGCCGCGTGATCTCGAACAGGCGCAGGACCGTCGGGTTCGAGCACACCACCGCCATACGACCGCCCGCGCGCGTGACCTGGCGCAGCGCGTTGAGCAGCACGCTCAGGCCGGTCGAGTCGATGAACATCACACCGGTGAGGTCCAGTACCAGCGCTGTGCGGCCGCTCTCAACGATGGAGTTCAACAGGGCGCTGAACTCTGGTGCCGTGCTGACGTGGATCTCGCCCTCGACGGCGACGATGATCGACTGGTCGTCGACGACGCGCTCTTGGATTCGGAACCTGGGTTCGGCGAAAGACACGGTGCGCCTACCTTCTTCCCCCGCGGAGCGCCATGTCAACCGGAGCGGCTTCGCGCTGGAATACCGCTCAGCAAAACTCATCGAACGCGACGGGTGCAACGCCCGTTAAACGGCCAAGGCCCCGAGTGGTTGGCTCGCGGCCCTGGCACAATCGCATCGGCTCAGAGACCGAAGGTCTCCAACCGCGATAAGGCCAACATTCCACGCGCGTGGAAATTTGTCCAGAGCCAATCCGGCAAGTTTCGCGAAGTTGTGCAGAAGTTGACGCGTGCGGGGTCGGAGCGGGTGGTGGGTGCACCGGCTGGCTCCCCGAACGGGTTGGCAAAGTGAGCACCACTTAGCGATAAGCTTGCTTTTAGAAGATTTACGCCTTTAGCGCGGGGGCGCTCCCAGCTTCGGGGGACGTTGCGGTGCCTGGCCTTGACGGGTGGCTTCGGTTGTGCGTACGCTGCCAAAAGACAGCACCGTTTGCAGTGCAACAACGCAGGAAATCGCATCGATCAGAGCCCACGCCTCGCTGCCGGATCTCGGCGACGGTTCTCCGGGTGGTGCCCGGAGACCACGAGGCATCCAACTGTGAAAGGTGAGACCGCTCGAGTTCTAGATTTCGGAACAGCGCAAGCCTGACGCTTGCGACACCAGCAGGGCGATGGCGCCTGCCGCGGCCGATCCACCTGGCCTCGAACGCGCATCGCCTGATCACCAAACGAAGGATTCGGTCATGGAACACGGACCGCTGATCGCCGTGCCGTCGCTCATGCTGACAGCGCTCGGCGTCGGCATCGCGATCGACTGGAGTTGCGCGAGGAACGGCCGGCTGTCGGCTGCCGGATCTCCGGCCAGGTGACACCGCGCTCTCGTCGCTTATGTCGAGCATCTCACCCAACCTGAGCGGACTGCTGCGGGCCATCAAACACCCGATCCGGCTGCCCATCCTGCTGGCGCTCGTCCATCACGAGGCCGGCGCCTCTGAGCTAGCGCGACGCTTCGGCGTCTCGTTCGACACCGTCAACCACGCGCTGACCGAGTTGCGCACCGCCGGCTTCATCGAGCTCGTTCGCACCGAGCCGATCGTCGGCAGCAGCCTCGAGCGACGCATCTATCGGAGCCGGCGCACCGATTGGCCGCAGCTCGTGGAGTACCTGGAGGCCTTCGCGCGGCGGTGAGCGGGTGCCTACGGAAGCGCCGCGGGAAGCACATCCAGGCCCTCGGCCGCCGCTGCGGCATGCAGGCGCTGGTCCCATGTCGCAACGGTCACGCTCGGTCTGGGTAGCACCAATGCCGCGGCGAGGTGCAAGGCATCAAGGCTGCGCAGGCCGCGCTGGAGCGCCAGTGAGGCGGCATGTTCGGCGAGACGCTCATTGACCTCGACGATCCCGAAGGACGACCACTCCTGGCGTACGACTCTGGTGGCAGCCGTGCCCGCGCTCAGGCCGACCGCTCGGATCGTCTCGACGAAGCCGATGCGACAGATGAACCACCCGTCGGCGTCGTGCATCGCCTCGCGCACGATGTCGCTGCCGTCCTCGCCGACGTAGCGCTTGACCAGGGCGCTGGCGTCCAGGTAGAGGTTCAACGCTCCGCGTCTCGCTCGGCCAGCACCAATGCAGCGGCGCTCGTGGTGCTCTTGGCCAGGCGGGGTGCGCTTGCGGGCCGCGAGCGCGACGGCGGGACGAGGCGACCCTGCGCGACCAGTTCCCGAAGCTGGTCGTCGCCCGCAACGCCGGCCGGGACGATGTCGGCAATCGCCTTGCCCCGAAGCGTCACGCGGACCTGCTCTCCGCGTCCGACAGCCTTCAGCGTCTCACTCAGCGACTGCTTCAGCTCTCGGACACCAATCTCACGCATGTGTCCACATTACCATTGAAGAGACCACAAGCGGAGGGGGCGGGATTCGAACCCGCGAACGACTTGCGCCGTCTCCGGTTTTCAAGACCGGTGCATTCAACCGCTCTGCCACCCCTCCGGAGGGGTGAAGGCTACCCGTGGCGCTTGGGTGCGCGTCGGGTCTTCGGGAGGATCCTGACGGTGGGCGGCACCGGCAGCGCACCTGCGACCTGTGAGGCAAGCGCGCACGGCGGCGGATACGCGACGGTCGGCGGACGGTACGCGGGGGTCCGTGGCCTCGGCACCGGCGTTGCCGGAAGGACGATGGCCGGTGCGCGGTCGAAGTGGCCGCAGAGGCCCGAGTCGTCGGGCGAGACGATCGGGGGCCGGTCGCCGGCGAGCGCGGGGCAGCGGATGCGGCCCAGGAAGACCGGCGCGGCGAGCGGTTGCACGTGCGGCGTTCCGTCGCCGCCGGTCCAGACCACGTAGCGCTGCTCGGCTCGGTTGCTGCGCGGGACCACGAAGGCGTAGGCGTTGTCCTTGACGTCGGCGCGGATCGCGGTGCCGTCTGGGCTGGTCAGGAACGCTGCGCCGACGCCGTCGGGCACGATCCCGGAGACCGAGAGCATGTTGTGGTTGGGGCCGCCACAGGGGTCAAGCGCGACGTCCTCCCGGCCGCGGACGAGATCCTCCAAGCGGCCGCCGGCGCCCGCGGGGGCGCCGCCGAGCGCGATGATCGCGAGGCCGGGGTGGGCTGCCGGCTTGTTGGTGGTGTTGGGCGCGGTCGGGACCGTGGCGGCTGGCGCTGGCGTCGTGGGAACAGGTGCCGGTTCGGTCGCCGGGGGTGGGGTGGCCGACGCCGGAGCGACGGGCGTCGACAGCGTCCGTCGCACATTGGGCCGTGCGCGTTGTGCCTGCCGGCGGCGCGCCCGCACCGCCTGGGCGAGCGCCTGGCGCTGGCGGCTCAGCGTGCGGATTACGCAGCGCAGCTCGAAGACGGTGCCGGTGCCGGCCCGCACGTCGCGGACCGGGACGACCCACGCGCGGCCACCATCATCGGTCTGGCGCAACAGGCGCGCCGCCGCGGGGTCGAAGGGTTCGAGGCCGCGCTGGCGCAGTGCCCGCAGTGCGGTGGTGGGCAACTCATCGGCGGCGGCGCGGTCACGACGCAGCACGCCGAAAGCGTCGAGCAGGTTCTGGGGCACCGGTGCCGCGGCCGGCGGCTGGTCGTCGACCGGGCACGGTGCGGCGGGCACCGCGGCGCGCAGGAAGGTGTCGCCGCCTGAGGCGACCACGATCGCCGCGGTCGGCGGTACCGGCCGGGCTGCGGGCGCTGCAAGGACGACGTGCCGTGGCGGCACGCGCACCGCGGCGTGGCGCTTGTCGTTGTCGCGTCCGTCGGCCAGCGCGGCAATCACGCCGAGTGCGAGCGAGGCGATCGCCAGCACGGCGACGGCGGGGAAGGTGAGGCGGCGGGACGGCATGGGGAGAGACCTCCGGAAGGTCTGAGGGTCGTCGTCGGGGGAGAGGGGAGGAAGATCAGAGACGCTCATCGGTCGCAGCGTCCGCCTTCGCAGGTCATCAGGAGCGCCCCGGCGTCGTCGCTGACGCGCACGTGGGCGACATCGCGCCCGCCGGCCAGCGCGACCACGAAGACACGCACACCGCTCGGCAGGTGGCCCTGCTCGATGGCCTGCTCGTCGACGGGCGTCGCGGTGATGCGCTCGGTCGCGGGCGTTCCACCGCCATATGGGCGCGAGGTCACCTCGACGGCCCGGGCATCGGCCGGCAGTGCACCGAACGCCCACGTCACGTTGGAAGCGGGGTCGTAATAGGTCTGGATGCGGCGGGTGGCGAGCGCGGCTGGCGAGGCGCCCGGGGCGCGCGCGGCGACGTCGCAGCGGGCGCCCGCCCCGCCGCCCGGCACGCTGAGGAAGAGGCCGACGGCCTCGATCTCCCCGTAGCGGCAGACCGTCGCGCTCAGCCGCCAAGCGACGCCGCGCTGCGTTCCGGCGCCGACATAGACCGGCGTGCCCGACGTTCCGGGCGCGACCGCGTCGTGCGGGCGCAGCTGGGCGGGCAGCGGCGGGGGATCGGGGGCCCAGACGGCCTCACGCGTCGCGATGGCGGTCGGCACCAGCGCCAGCGCGGTGGCCGCCGCGGCGATCAGCCCCCGGCGACCGCCGCGCGGGCGCGGCAGCGAGAGCCGCAAGGCCGGGTGCGGACGGCGTCGAGCGCCATCGCGCACCCAAGCGCCCTCCAGGGCGGCGCCGAGCTCGTCGAGGATCGCGTCGGGATCGCGGCCGCTCATGCGCCCGGGGCCTCCATCGACAGCGCGAGCGTCCGCAGGCCGCGCGAGACCCGGGCGCGCACGGCCTCTTCAGAGATCCCGAGACGACGGGCGATCGCCGGGTAGTCGAGCTCCTCGATCACGCGCAGGCGCACGGCATCACGCTGCTCCGGAGAGAGATCCTCGAGCGCGACCGCGAGCGTCGCGCGCAGGCTGCCGAGCTCGGCCAGCTCCTCCAGGCGCGCGATCTCGTCGGCCGCCAGCTGGGGCGGCTCAACATGAAGGCGTTGCATCGCCGCGCGCTCGGAGCGCCCGCGGCGCAGCGCGTCGGCGAGGACGTGGCGGGCGATCCCGAACGTCCACGCGGCCAGCGCCTCAGCGTCGGCCGGGTCACCCCGGAAGCGCCGGCGCGACTCCCACGCGCGGGCGTAGGTCTCGCCGACGAGGTCGACGGCGACCTGGCCGTCGTAGGTCCTGCGGGTCAGCCAGATCAGCAGGCGCCGCGCATCGCGGCGATACGCGGCGGCGAGGTGCTGATCGTCGAGACGGGCCACGCGAGGATCTTCGCGTGGCCCTCCGATCTGTGACGCAGGTCGGCTACGAGGCGGAGACGCCCGCGCCGATCGGGCAGCTGACGCCCGTGCCGGTCATCGAGCAGTAGCCGCCCGGGTTCTTGGCGTCCGAGAGGTACTGCTGGTGGTAGTCCTCGGCGTAGTAGAACGGCCCGGCCGGGGCGATCTCGGTCGTGATCTCACCCTTGCCGGCGCGGGCAAGCGCGTCGCCGTAGCGGCGGGCCGAGAGGTCGGCGGCCTTGGCCTGCTCCTCGCCCACCGTGTAGATGGCGGAGCGGTACTGGGTGCCGGTGTCGTTGCCCTGGCGCATGCCCTGCGTCGGGTTGTGGGCCTCCCAGAACGTCTTGAGGAGGTCGTCATAGGAGATCTTGGTGGGGTCGAACGCGACCAGGACGGCCTCCGTGTGGCCCGTGCGGCCGGAGCAGACCTCGTCATAGGTCGGGTTGGGCGTCGTCCCACCCTGGTAGCCGACGGCCGTCGTGTACACGCCGGGCAGCGACCAGAAGGCGCGCTCGGCGCCCCAGAAGCAGCCGAGGCCGAAGTAGGCGACCTCGATCCCCTCCGGGAACGGCGGGGTCAGCGGGGTACCCAGAACCGTGTGGACGGCGGGCACCGGCATCGTCGTGTCGCGACCCGGCAGCGCGCTCTCCGCGCTGGGCAGGGTCGCCTTGTTGCGGGTCGAGAAGAGCATCTGCACCACGGTATCTGCCGGGTGGCAGAACGTTACGCGGCTCTTGCGGGCCGAAGCCTTACACTTTCGCGATCCCTTGGAGAGGTGGCCGAGTGGCTGAAGGCGCTCCCCTGCTAAGGGAGTATGGGGTTTAGAGCCCCATCGAGGGTTCGAATCCCTCCCTCTCCGTTCTCCCCGTCGGTCCGACCCTCAGCGCACCACGCGCGAGGCCGGGCTAGACTGGGACGTCGCTGCGCCCGTAGCTCAGCTGGATAGAGCGTCGGTCTACGGAACCGAAGGTCAGAGGTTCGAATCCTCTCGGGCGCGCTCTCGGAGACCCTGCTAATCGCGGGGTTTTCGTGTTTGTGGGTGGGTTCGTGAGCGACCTTGTGGTGAGACCTTGTGGTCTGCGTGTCCAGCGCGTGGCCGCAGTGGCTTGCAGAAGGTCGTGCGCGGGCGGGTCGTCGGTCCTTGTGGTCACAGAGGCATCCATCCCCAGCACGGGCCGGGGAGTGACGCCAAGGAGCCGCTTCGATGACCGACCACAATGCAGCGACCGGGCACGTGCGTGTCGAGGAGCGCGCAAAGGGCCGCGTATGGGTCGCCGAGTACCAGGTGGGGGACGGGACACGCACACGCAAGACGCTTGGGCCGGCGTGGGTGCGCCCGTCGGGCAAGACGACCGCGCGCGGTGCCGTGCTGTGGCGGGCCGGCCACGGCAGCAAGCCCGACGCGAGCTACCTGACGCCGGTTGAGGCGGAGGCCAGGCTCGCCCAGTTGCTCGATGCCGAGCGTCGGCGGCCGAGGGCGCCGCGGGCTGCCAGGGGCAAGACGTTCGGTGAGGCGATCAAGCGCTGGCTCGATCACGTCGAGCATGAGGCGGGCGTGGACCCGGGGACGCTGCGCGGCTACCGCGTGATCGCCGGGAAGCTCAAGGAGGAGTTCCCGGCCGATATGCCGCTGCGCCGGTTCACGCAGCAGCGCATCGAGGACTACCAGTCAGCGTTACTGCGGACGCCGGTCTCGCGTGGCAAGCGGCCGCCGGAGGCGCTGGCGCGCACCACGGTGCGCAAGCGCATGTTGGTGTTGAACGCGATCCTTGAGCGCGCTCGCGCGCTGGGTTGGCTCGCGGTCAACGCTGGGCGGGAGGTCACGATCGTCGCCGACCCGGGCGCTGACCCGGACTTCAACGTCCTGACCCCGGCGCAGGTCGAGGACGTCGCCGCGGCCATGGCCGAGATCGCAGAGGACGAGCTGCCGCTGATGCGTAACGACGAAGTCGACACCTATGCCTTGGCAAAGATGCGCGAGTGTCGCACGCTCTGGGCGGAGGCGGCCCGCCTGGCCGCGTACACCGGCCTGCGCTTCGGCGAGCTACGCGATCTGCGCTGGCGAGACATCGACTGGGACGGGCGCATCGTGCATGTCCGACGCAACACGCCGACCTCCGCGCCCGCTGGCGTGACGTCCAAGCGCCCCAAGGGCAAGCGGGC
This sequence comes from uncultured Conexibacteraceae bacterium, assembly GCA_963836485.1. Lineage (GTDB taxonomy): Bacteria > Actinomycetota > Thermoleophilia > Solirubrobacterales > Solirubrobacteraceae > Baekduia. The sequence goes on from CAWIJS010000007.1 coordinate 28,191, forward strand.
CCGGTCGCTGCCCCTCATCGACCAGGCGGTGGAGGTGCTGACGCGCATTCAGGCGATCTACCCGAGCGCGCCGAACGACCTCGTGCTTCCCAACCGGGCCAACGGCATGCTCGGAGCCGGCCACGTTCGCAACGCGTTCTACCGAGGTCTGGCCCTGGCCGGGCTGGGGTATCTGCGCACGAAGAACAACCCGATGACCTTCCACGACTTGCGTCACACGTTCGGCACCCTCGCCGCCCGCAAGCTCCCGCTCAACGAGGTCCAGGCCTACCTCGGTCACGCCGACATCGCAACCACGATGCGCTACGTGCACCACATCCCGCGCTCGGACGCAGCGCGGCAGCTGTCGGAGGCCTTCGCCGCCTGATCTCTGCGATCTGCTCGCCGGTGACATGGCGCTCCGAAGGAGAGCGGCATCGGCCAACCACCTCGCACCCGGCGCAGCCGATGTCAGGCGCGCTTGGCGGCGTGGTGATCGCCTCGCTGCGCGCCGCTCAGACCGGGACAACATAGTTGTCCCGGTCTGCGTTCTGGTCCTGGGTCCCGGGACAACCGCCGTTTGCAGGGGCTTTGGGGTCGAGGAAGGGGGGTCACCGCCCGCTTCGCGACCGGTGACCCCCCTTCCTCGACCTGCCATCTAGAGATGTCTGTGTCTGAGGGACCCAGGACCCAAGGAGTGAGCGAGCTCAGGGGACCCAGGACCAGAACGCAGGAGAAGTCTGAGAGCGGTAAGCGATCGATGAAAGTGGAGAAGGAAGAGGCGTGAGCAGAAGAAGCAGGGCTGGCGGTGGTTTCGTGAGACGACGTCGGCGGTGCGGGCGCGGAGTCGAAGGTGAAAACGGGCAACGGCGCGTGGAGGTCAGCGGCGGGCTGGAGTGGCGTCGTGCGGACCGTCCGATGACGTGTCCGTGAACGGTGCTGCGTGCGAGTGCATGTCAACGGTGGACGGCGCCGTTGGATGCGATGCCAGCGGGCTCGGGTGCGTAGCGGAGGGCGTGACGAGGTGGTGGCCAGGAAGTGCTGTGGGTACGCGAGCGGGGTGGCGAGGCCGGCGCCGTTTACCCGCGATAGGGAGGCGGGCGCTGCGCGCCCGCCTCCCCGCTCTTTCAGAAGCTCATCGCTTGGGTTGCTCGCGCCGGCCGACTACATGGGTTCGTCGAGTTCCTCGTCCGAGGGTCGGCCGCCCAGCACGTCGCGAAGCTGGATCAAGTCACGCGTCAAGATTGCTCGGTAGAGGACGTCGTCGGCCTCCTCCGTCGTGCGCGGCCACCGACCGGGCTCTTGCATCCCCACGGCGACGGCGGCCAGTTTGGCAACCTCATCATGGGAACACGCGCCGGCCTTCAAGTTCCTGATCGCGTCGACCGCCTGCGCAACGCGAGCCTCCATAGCGGCGTACTCGTCGCTGTCGTCCGGCCAGACGCCATCGGTGGCGAACTCCAGTTCTTCCCTGGCCGCCAATCCGAGCGCCTCGCGCAAGTGGTCGGGAGGTTGCGGAAACTCGGCAGTGAGCGGGCTAATGTCTCCATCGTTCATCGGGAGGCTCTTTCTCCTGGTGGGCCATGCCCCCGGACCGTTCTAAGCGGTCGCGGGGGTACTTCTTTCGTCGCACACCATACTCGAATGCGCAGGGACCGGCACAACTTATTAGTGGTGGATATGGCGGCGACGGTCACGCAGGGTGGTCGGCCGTGGATCTCGCCGCCCTCGCCCGCAACATCAAGGCTGCACGCAGCGCCGCTGGTCTGACCCAAGATCAGGCGGCAGATGGCGCGGGCATGAGGACCGCCGTCTACTCGCGAATCGAGCGCGGCGAGGTCGACCCGCGCCTGTCGTCGCTCCTCAAGATCGCGGACAGTCTCGGCGCTCCGGTGTCAGAGCTCATCCGCGACGTGTGATCTCTACGCACTACCCGCGGTCAGGCGTCGGAGCCTGTCGGGTGGATCTGAATCGCGATCCGGCAGGGGCGCACACCGAGGGTTGCCTGACCGCCACCAAACTCCCCCGGGCCCAGGGGTTCGCCTGACCTCCCCGGTCGGAGTTGAGCGCGCGACCGACGAGCTACGGCGAGGGGTTCTCCTTCTTGTCTCGCCGCTCGGCTCGTCCGTAGCGCCCCCTACGGCGCTGAGAAGGCGGCTCTCACCGGCTCGTAGACGCTCGGGGCAGCATCCCTGGCCGGGCGGTCCGCTCGGCGCTGAAGCGGCGCTGCATATTCGATGACGTCGGGCTGAAGCTCTAGGCTTCTGCTGCCGATCAATAGATCGACGCGATAGCCAGTTTCGGCAAAAGGCCGGACTCGCAATCGCCGCGCTGATTGACCTCTCGTTACTGGCGTTCGGAGGGGCAGCGCAGAGACAGAACGCCAGCCGCTATTGCATCCGATGCCTAAGCGGCCTGATACCCCAGCAAGAGGGGACCGCATGAAGTCCGAGCGCCAGCGCGACCGTCGCTCAGTCGCAACCGATACCACCATCGCCATTGTTGTCGCCACGGTCAGCACTGTGGTTGCCGATCTCATCGTGCGCCTGTTTTGAGGCGCCCTGTCGGATAAGCGGCTTAGACTCGCCCCTCGATGGGACGTGCACAAACAGGGCTCACCCTGGCCGGCCTGACGCTCACGGCGGCTGTGCTTGTCAACGAATGCGTCGTCGCGTCAATTGGCTTTGTCGTTCTGACGTTCCTCGTTCTCGTTGCGACGATTGCGAACCGAACGCCATTGCTTCACCGGCTGCCATACGTCGGTGCGCCTCGCGTGTCGGTGATTTGCTCGCTCGAAGGACGTCAGCCGCTGTCGGCGGGCATGCGGCGCGGTCCGGTCTATCCGATACCGGAGGAGTTGAAAGCGACGCTCGGCATCGACTCCGAGGGTGGCATCCTCGAACCTCGAATCGTCCATCTGGAAATTGGTCTCGCCAACGAGGGGCGGTCAGTGCTGCGGGACGTGAGCGTCACCTTCATGCACCCTGAGGGCCTCGGTCATGAGGAGACGGACTCTTACGGCATCGTGGCTGACCACGGACGATGGATGCCACCAACGTCGGAGTCTCTGATGCAGGACGAGGACGGCAGCGCGACATATTCGGACTACTGGGTGTGGGGCGGTGACCTCCCGGCTCGCTCCACGCTGCTGTACTTCAGCCTCGAAATTCCGCGTCCGGGGACGTGGCCGATCCGCGTCAAGGTCGAAGCACCTGATCTCTATAGAGAGGTTGTTGTAGACGATGCGATCGCCGTTCGAGAACTGGCACGAGGTCAAGAACCTGCCTCGGATCTCTTGTCCTCGGCCATTCAGCACGCTGAGGCGCTCAAGCGGCAGCTAGAGCGAACGGACGTGGCCACGGACAAGAGCGCAGTCATGAGCGCAATCGTCCGGCTGACCTCAGATATCCCGGCGAACCGCGGCGAGCTAGCAAAGCTCATCGTCGACGCTCCAGCCCGTTACACAGGCCCTGAAGTGGGCAACGGGTACGAAGCGGCGCTGCTTGGGGCCAAGATTCGTGCGGCATATGACGCGCGGCGGCGCTCTGGATCGAACGCTCCAAACGAGGTCTAGATGTCGCTCCCCGTTTCGACCATGATCACCTATCTGGACGAACACTCGGGATCGGCGACCGTGCTGCTCACGGCGATCCTAGTGGTCATCAACGCTTACTACGCGGTCCAGAACTGGCAACTGCGACAGGAAACGCGCAAGGGGCGGGAGGAGGCTATTCGTCCCAAACTTGCTCTTGAGTTTCATCGGCTAGGACCGACTGCGACGACGGTTGCGATCCGTAACATTGGACCGGGCGTCGCGTTCGCGGTGGACGTCAGAATGGCGTTTGTTCCGCTTCAAGGGGACACGGCGTTTGAACAACGGTGGCGTGCGAACATCCTGGAAAGCGGTCGTCAAGCGGACTTCATGCCGCCCGGTGATCTCAACGACAACCTCAACGGACTCCCGTTGTTGTTCCGTGAGATCCGGCTAAGCGGAACGTTGAAGGATGCGGACGGCATCGAGCACTTGGTTCAGGATGAGGTGGTTGACCTCGCCGATTGGCGGGAGGCACTGCACGATGCCCGGCAACGGTTCACCCAAGCCGATCCCGAGCGGCGACTCGCCGAGGCGTTCGACAAACCGATCAAGCAGGCCAGTGATGACGTCGGTCGTCGCCTCGACAATTTGACACGCGCGGTCTATGCCCTTCGCCCAGACGAAGGCGACGACGCTTGAGACGTAGCCGGGCCGCTGTTAGACGCCCCGCTACTAGACGCTGTAGAGCTAGGAGTCGCTGCCGCGCTTCCGGCGCTAACTCGCGTTGGCCTTCTTGCATGGTGCGCGTAGGGCCGCTGAGAAAGTCCATGACCTCGTACGAGTCGTTCATGGGCCAATTAGGGGTGTCGCGTCATCGCTGCTGTCCGCGACCGGCCCCTCTCGTACGCTGGTTGGCGTGCCAGCAGCTCATGCACTCGTTCCTTCTTCTGCGGCTCCGTCGAAGCGCGTGCTCGTGCTCGGATCGACGGATCATCCGCGTGGAGTCACCGCCTTCTCTTGGACGGGCCTTCCGGAGCATCTGAACGTAGGTGACTTCGACGTGGTGATCATCAACGCGGCAGAGCTGGATGGAGTAGACGAGGAGGACATCGACCCGGCTCGATTTCCGCGCCTCGAGTCGTACGGACGGTTGTGGTTTGCCTCAGGTACGGAGATCGTCGTCCTGATGAGCCTGGACGCGAGCGACGATGCGGCGTCGCCGTTCTTTTGGACGCCGGTGGTGCCCCTTCGTCAGGCCGAACCGGGCACGGTCGTAACGAACATTGATTCTGGGTGGTCGTGGTATGTGGAGCGCGTCCAGACGTACACGCACTTCTTTACCGGAGGGTTCCGCGGAGCGCAGAAGGCACACACCTACTTCAGCAACCTTGGCGTGTCTGCGAACAAATACGACATCGCCACGACGCCGTTGGCGTTCGCTCGACATGGTCGGCCGATCGCGCTCGAGTTGACCCTCACCGGCGAGAGAGAAGGATTTACCGCAACGCCGGAGGTGTTTTCCTCGTCCGCGTTCCTGCTCCCGACCTTGGCCGGCGTGCCGAGCGCCGACGTGGTGAACTTCATCCTTCAGGAGCGCTACGGCTTCGAGATCACGACCGTGGCACCGGAGTGGAGCGGTGGATACGTGCTTCCCACGCACGCTCCCATGCTTGGCGAGCTTACGACGCTCCGGAAGACAATCGTCGACGCGCAGGCCCGTCTCCCGAGCGTGGAGAAGCGCGAAGCCCACGCCGCTCGCTTCCAAGCGCTGCTGTACGAAGGAGACGACGCGCTTGAGCCGGTCGTTCTAGAGGCGCTCAGCCTCCTCGGCGGCGACGTCGAAGAGCCTGCGACACGAGGGGTCGAGGACGGTCGCGTCATCGACCCCGACGGCAACCTGTACATGATCGAGGTTAAGGGCCTCACCGGCGAGATCAAGCGTGCCCATATCCGGCAGCTTCAGGACTGGGTCACGGCCGCGCAGACCGACGAGAACCTCGATTGCCGCGGCCTCCTCGTCGCGAACGTGCACCGCTCGCAGCCACCCGGCGAACGCGCCGCAGCCATCACTGGCGAGGTCGTCAGCGCCGCCCGCCGTGTCTCGCACGCCGTCATCACGACGACACAGCTTTTCCAGGCGCTCGCCGATCTGGAGGCTGAGATGCTGACTGCCCAGACGTTCTGGGAGGCCGTCGCCAACGCGAAGGGCCTCGTCGATCTGCCCGAGCTTGAGCCGCTGTCCGACCTCGAGTTGACCGACGCTTCTACTCACGCTTAGAGCGTGACCGCCCAGGAGCCGCCGATGTGCTGCTCTGACGGCATTGCGACTGGTTCCTTGCGGGGGACTCGCCGTCCCGCAACCCATGCGTCCGACGGCCTCGCCCCGGACCACGAGGTCGGAGAGAAGAGTGCGTAGACGAGCCGGGCCGCGCGATCACATTCCTAGCCGCAAGCCGTCGTACACTTGGCTTGTGTCGACGCATCCTGCGGACAACAGCGAGCAGCACCATGAGCTTTCGGTTGAGGAGCTGATGCGCCGTGCTCGTCCGTTGCCGCCGTATGAGGAGATGGTCATCGACGACCTGACCGAGGACGAAGGCGCCGCCTTTCTCACCGCCGTCAAGTCGTGAACGCCTCTCGGTCCCGCGGGCCGATTGTCATCGATACCGACGTCTTCAGCGCTGACCTCGTCCCGGGCTCCCGTCTAGCCGAGCGATACGCGCCGGTGATCACCGGGCGCCCGGTGTTCATCTCCTTTCAAACTGCGACCGAGGTGCGCTACGGCGCTCTAGCTCGAGGTTGGGGCGCACCCCGGCTGCTCAAGCTCGAAGCCAAGGTCCACCGCGTCGAGATCGTCCACACCGGCCCGGACCTCGTCACGGTTTGCGCTCAACTCCGCGCTGCCTGCCAAGCCGAAGGCCACGCGCTCGCCCAACGCGAGCACAACGCCGACCGCTGGATCGCCGCAACTGCAATCCGACTCGGAATTCCCCTGGTCTCCAACGACCAGATCTTCCGAGGTGTGCCGGGCTTGACGCTCGAGTCAGTCCCGGACTAGGACCCGCGGGTCCATCCCGACAAATCCACCACGAGAGGCCCGCGGATCCACCACGAGAGGCCCGCGAATCCACCGCGAAAGCGGCGCGGATCTGCTGGTGGGGCGTGCCCACGACAGTGCAGCCACTGGCTGTACCGCCCCGGCCGCATGACCCCAAACCTTGTGGTCCAGCTTGTGGTCCAGCCGCCCTGTGGCCTACCTTGTGGTCGCCTCGGAGAACGCAACGGGACGACAAGCAGCCTGATTTCACGGGCTCGCGGACCTAGCGGGACTCAACGAGACAACCCCAGAGAGACCTACGGAACCGAAGGTCAGAGGTTCGAATCCTCTCGGGCGCGTCACGGAAACCCTGCTAACCGCGGGGTTTTCTTGTGCCAGGGGTCAGGCGTGTTCGGGCCGGGACCCCGCCGGGACCCCGAGGCGTCCCGGGGTCTTGCGGGAATACGTCTCGGCCGCCCACCCGAGCGCGCACCCCCGCGGCGGTCGCGGGACTTGGCTTTGTCTTCCAACACCGTGCGTTCGCACATGGCGCTCCTCGACACGTTGTTCCTGACCACGCGCCTGGAGGCGTGGAGCGCCAACCTGCTCGGCCGTGTCGTCAAGACTCCGAAGGCCTACGTCAACGACAGTGGCTTGCTTTGCCACCTGATCGGAGCCGACGCCGAGCGTCTCGCGCAGGACGGCACGATCGCCGGCCCCGTCTTCGAGACGTCGTTGCGATGGAACTCCGCCGTCAGCTTGCCTGGCAGGACAACGGCCCCCGCCAGTTTCATTACCGCGACCGCGATGGTCGCGAGGTCGATCTCGTCCTGGAGCGCCGTGACGGCTCGGTTGTCGCCGTCGAGGTCAAGACGTCCGCCTCTGCGTCATCGTCTGACTTCCGCGGTCTCCGGCACCTGCGGGACAAGCTGGGAGATCGCTTCAAGGCTGGTGTGCTGCTCTACACGGGGGAAAGCACCGTGCCGTTCGAGGACCGGCTTGCGGCCGTCCCGCTGTGCGGCCTATGGGCCGAAGCGCCGTAACACGTGAGCAGCGGGGCGTAACGATCGCTCACCCGGCGCGCCGGTATCGGATATGCGTGGCCAGCGGCGAGTGCAGCACCTCGACGGGCTCCAGCCCGAAGGACTCGACGCCGTCGAAGATCCGCTCGCCCGACCCGAGCAGGATGGGAGCGATGTCCAGCGTCAACTCATCGATGACCCCGGCGATGAGGGCTTGCCGCACGGTCGCGGCGCCGCCCGCGATGTCTACGCCGTCCTCGCCGGCCGTCTCGCGCGCCTGTGCGTAGGCGGTGTCGAAGCCGTCGGTGACGAAGTGGAAGGTTGTCCCGCCCTCCATCTCGATCGGCTCGTGGGCGTGATGGGTGAGCACGAACACCGGCGCGTGGTACGGCGGCTCGGGTCCCCACCAGCCGCGCCAGTCCTCGTCCCACTCACCGCGGATCGGCCCGAACATGTTGCGGCCCATGACGTAGGCACCGCGCGGGCGCATGAGCCAGCCGGCCGCCGTTTCGTTGGCTTCGTTGGCGCGATCGTCGCCGAGGTGCCAGCGGTGGATCTCCTTCCCGCGCTTGCCGAGCGGGTCCTCGCGACTCTGCTCCGGCCCGGCGACGAAGCCATCGAGCGACATGGACATGTGGCAGGTGGTGTCCAACGTGGGCGTCCTTCCTAGGGATTGCGCTTGCAACTAGTCATGGCAGCCTAGTTCCGATCCAGCCCGACAAATCCACCACGAGAGCCCCGCGGATCCACCACGGCGACCGCTCGCCAAACAGCCACGGCTGATCTAGGCTCGCCAGTCGTGACCGTTGTTCTGTGGCATATCGAGGTCTCGCACTACAACGAGAAGGCGCGTTGGGCGTTGGACTACAAGTCGATCGCCCATGAGCTGCGGGTGCCGATGCCCGGGTTCCACGGTGCGCGGGCACGGGTGCTGACGCGTGGCAGGCACGGACGGTTGCCCGTGATTGAGCTAGACGGACGCAGGATCGGCGACTCGACGGCGATCATCGCGGCGTTGGAGGCCTACCAGCCCGAGCCGGCGCTCTATCCGACCGACCCGGCGCAGAAGGCGCGGGCGCTGGAGCTCGAGGACTTCTTCGACGAGCAGCTCGCACCGCAGATGCGACGGCTCGTCTGGCATCACGTGCTGCAGGACACGGACGCGATCGTGGACTCGCTCTTCGCCGACCGGGCGCCGGGCCGCGCGCGTTTCCTGCGTGTCACCGCGCCGGTGGTGCGTCCGTTCGTTCGTCGCGACTACGGCGTCTCGGCCGAGTCTGCAGAACTCGCGTACGGCGCGGTCCTCGCCGCGATGGATCGCATCGAGGCCGAGCTGCAGCCCTCGGGCTACCTCGTCGGCGATGGCTTCTCGGTTGCCGACCTGGCCGCGGCCGCGCTGTTCACGCCGCTGATCGCTCCGCCATATCGACCGTACATGCCGGCGACGTTCCCGGCCGCCTTGCAACCGCTGCGCGAGGAGCTCACGGCTCGTCCAGGTGGTCGCTGGATCCACGAGATGTACGAGCGTCATCGGCGGGCAGGAGTCCCCGCAGTGCCCCCAGCCCGCGCTCCCACAGGCCCTCGACATCGGCGCCCGGCGGAAACCGGTCGCTGAGCTCCAGCTGGGCCATCCCGTGCATGAAGGCCCAGATGACGCGCGCCGACACGACGTCGCCGCCACAGAGTGCCCACATCGGTTCGGCTGCTGAGCGCTCAGCAGCCGCGACCGTCGGGTCGGCACGATCGAGGTCGCGCACATAGATGAGGCGGTAGACGTGCGGGTGCGCTAGTGCCCAGCGCCGCCAGGCGTCGGTCATCGCGATGAGCGGGTCGTCCGGGGAGCCCAGTCCTTCAGCCAGTGCGAAACCCTGCTCGCTCAGGCCTGCTGCGATGATTGCGCTCTCCAGCGCGCGCTTGTCAGCGATGTGCTCATAGAGCGACGGCGCTCGGATGCCGATTTCAGCCGCGACGTTGCGCATCGACAGCGCGTCGGGGCCCTGCTCTTCGAGGATGCGGCGAGCCGCGTCGACGATCTGCACGCGGCGGGATGTGGGGGCGGCGGCGGACATAGCCAGGTGATCATCTCAGTGTGTCACCTTCCGCGCACCTATTTTGCTCACACTGTCAATAAGTGGGCTACGCGCGTCCCGTGTCTGCGCGGTAAGCGCGGGCGGCCAGCGCGATCAGCACGACGCTCCACACCGTGATGACGATCCAGCCGCGGCTGCCCCAGCTGGTGCCGCCGAGCGCCACGCGGTTGGCCTGGACGAGCCAATAGGACGGCAGATACTGCGCCACGTCATGCAGGAATCCCGTCTTGGCCAGCGGGAACCACGTGCCGCTCAGCAGCGCCAGCAGCGCGGTCCCGCCGCCGATGAACGGGCCGACGGAGTCAACGGTCAGCTTATGGCCGAGGAAGATCCCCAGCGCGGCGAACGGGATCAGGCCAACGAGGATCAGGCCCGTCATCTGCAGCCATTCACTCGCGGGCAGTCGCACACCGAGGATCGTGCCCGAGGCGTAGAGCAAGATCAGTGACAACACTGCCATCAAGTAGGAGATGGCGACCTTTGCGCGCAGGTAGGCCACCGCCGACAACGGGCTGATGCGCAGCTGACGGTTCCACCCGACCTGCCGCTCGCCGGCGATCCGCGCACCCGTGCCGAGCATCGCGGTCATCGTGCCCCACGAGGCCATCGACACCATGAAGTACAGCGGTGCGCTCAGCCCCGTGCCCTGCAGGTTGCTGTCGTTCTGGTTCGGTCCGGCGGTGAGGAAGTACAGCGCCAGCGGGAAGCCGAGCGAGAACACGAAGAAGCGCTTATTGCGAAACGCGCGCAGCAGTTCGTAGCGCGTGTAGGCCATGGCGCTCATGCGGCCACCGTCCGATCGTCGTTGTCTTCGTCCTCGCCGCCGGTCAGCTCGAGGAACGCCTCTTCCAGCCCGGCGCCGCTGATCTCCACGTCGCTCGCCGCCGGGCAGGCCGTCAGCAGCGCGCGGATCGCCGCGTCGGAGTCGCTGCAGCGCAGCGTGATCGCCGCACCGCGGCGCTCGACCGACGCGACGCCGGGCAGCGCGCGCAGCGCACCCTCCTCGACGCCCGGCAGCGTCGCCCGGATCGTCCGCGACCCGACGCGCGCCTTGATCTCGGTCGTCGGACCGTCGGCCACGATGCGCCCGTGGGCCATCAGCACGGCGCGGTCGGCGAAGTCATCGGCCTCTTCGAGGTAGTGCGTGGCGAAGACGATCGTCGTCCCGCGCGAGGCGAACTCGCGCATCGTCGTCCAGAAGGCGTGGCGCCCCTCGACGTCCATCGCCACCGTCGGCTCGTCGAGCACCAGCAGGTCAGGATTGCTGACCAGCGCGCAGGCGAAGCGCACGCGCTGGGCCTGGCCGCCGGAGAGCTTCTCGGTGCGCTGCGCTGCCGTGGCCTGCAGGCCGGTCAGCTCCAGCACCTCGTCGACGCCCAGTGGCTGTGGGTAGAGCGCGGCCATCATCGCCACCAGCTCGCGGACGGTGAGGTCGCGCAGCAAGCCGCCGGTCTGCAGCATCGCGCCGACCCGGCCGGAGGCGATCGCGTCGGCTGGCGTGCCGCCGAAGAGCGAGACCGTCCCCGCATCGGGCTCGGCGAGGCCGAGCAGCATGTCGATCGTCGTGGACTTCCCTGCGCCGTTGGGTCCGAGCAGTGCGACGGTCTCGCCCGGAGCGATCGCGATGTCGACGCCGCGCACCGCGCGGACGGGCCCGTTGGGCGTGCGGAAGGTCTTGACCAGCCCCTGCAGGTCGATCCCGGTCTGGATCGTGGTTGATGCCATGGCCTAGAAGATGCCGGACGCTGCGGCGAGCGGCCATGCGGCCACCTCCCGGCGCGCGCGTGACGTCTGTCACAGCGCACCGGGGAGTGGTGTCATGTCAGGCCGTGGGCGCGGCCTCGGGCTGCTGCTCGAGCTCTGCGGTGCGCGCGCTCATCGAGCGGCCGAGCGCGAGGACCTCCTGGTCCATCAACGGCACGACCTCGGGTGCACGCCGCGCGGTCTCGCGCTCGCCGATAACCGTCGTCAGCGCGGGCTTGAGCCAGCGGACGGCGTTGACCCAGCCGGGGACGCTGACGCGCGTCTTGCGCTTGGCGATGCCCTCGACGAAGGCCTCGGCGCAGCTCTCGACGGAGACCGTCTTGCCGAGCGGCCCGGGCATGGCCTCCAACATCTTGCCGAAGGCCTTGAGGTCCTTCTTGGCGTCCTGGACCAGCGGCGTGTCGATCCAGCCCATGTGCGCGCTGCCCACCTTGACGCCGAGGTAGCCAACCTCGGGCCGCAGGGCGTTGGCGAAGTGCTCGGCACCGGCCTTGGAGGCGTTGTAGGCAACGAGCCCGGGCGCTGCGGCGTAGGCCGCCAGCGACGAGACGACCAACACATAGCCCTTGCGTTCGATCAGCGCCGGCAGCGCCGCGCGGACGGTGTGAAAGACGCCGTTGATGTTGACGTCGATGACGCGGCGGAAGGTCGCCGGGTCGACCGCGAGGACCGAGCCGTAACTGGCGATGCCGGCGTTGGCGACCACGACGTCCAATCCGCCGAACGTCTGGACACCGTGCGCGACGGCGGCCTCCATCTGTTCGAGGCTGCAGACGTCGCCGACGATCGACGTGGCGTTGGCGCCGAGTTGCGCCTCCAACTCCGCCAGCGGTCCACGGTCGAGATCGACGAGAACGACCTTGGCGCCCCTGCCGACCAGCCGGCGCGCCGTCTCGGCGCCGATGCCGCGCGCACCGCCGGTGATCAGCACCACCTTGCCCTTGAGCTTGCTCATAAACGCCACGGTACCCAGGGACGGGCCTGGCCCGCGTCACGGCAGGCGCTACACCGCCGAGAGACCAACCTCGCTCGCGGTCCGGGTCCCCGCCGCCACCTGCGTCACGAAGTCGGTGATGGTCGTCGCAAACAGGGCCGGGTCGTCCCACATCGGCGTGTGGCCGACGCCCGGCGTGACGCGGAACTCGACGCCGCGGATCTCCTCGCGCAGGCGCGGGGAGTGCGCGGCGATCGGCAGGATCCGATCCTTGGGGGCCCACGTGATCAGGACGGGGACGTCGATCTTGTCCAACTCCAGCACCGACGCCTCGCCGGACCGCAGGACGGCGTAGACGTCCTCGACGACATCGCAGCGGACCGAGGAGCGGGCGAGCGCGACGGCCTCGGCGGCCGGCACCTGATGGCCGCGCGTCATCACGTCGCGCAGGGCGACCCGGCGCAGGCCGGGCCGCGCCATCACCTTCGGGAGCAGGCCCAGCGACTTCGTCGTGGTCTTCTGCATCCGCGAGAACACCTTGATGACCCGTTGGGCCGCGGCTTGGTCGCCGGGGCGCATGCCACCGGCGGGGGAGATACCGAGCACGCTGCGCGCGCGGCCGCGCTTGGCCAGTTCGAAGGCGAGCGCGCCGCCCATCGAGTTGCCGACGAGGTGTGCGGTGCCGACACCGAGCGCATCGAGGTGCTCCTCGAGGTGGTCGGCCGCGCGGGCGATGCCGAAGGGCTGGCCGTCGCGGGGAACCGGCGTGCCGCCGTCGTGGCCGTGCAGCGTCGGCGCGATGACCTCAAAGCGGGGAACCAGCTCGCCGAGCAGCGGCAGCCAGCAGCGCCACGTCGCGGTGAAGCCGTGGATGAGGACCAGGGGCTCGCCTTCTCCGGCGCGGTACAGGGCAGGGGAGATCGTCGGCTCGGGCATCGTCCACGGATCGTACGCGTTCAGACAAGGCTGTGCCGCCATTCGGCGGGGCGCCTGGTTCAGGATTGGGGCGCCGGATCGTGATGCTCGCCGAACGGATCGTCGATGACGTCGCGAAACCGCTCGTCGTCGCGGAGGAGGTCGATGAAGGCGGCGCCGAGGCCGGTGAGTCCCAGCTCCTTGGTTTCCGGCACGTGGGGCTCTGGGTCGGTCTTGCTGCGCCGGAGCCGCGCGCCACAGCGATCTTCGCTTCGGTGGGCCATGCCTTATATGACGCACCTCGGGTGAAGCTGTGACGAACGTCTCAGCCCTCGACGCAACCTGTACGCGTCGAGGGCCAGACGTCCCGCTTTGGACGACTACTAAGAAACGATACGGTTTCTTATGCGGTCCGCCGGCGCGGCTTACGCGGCTTCTGGGTCGGCTCCGGACGGCCGGCGCTGGGATCGGGTGCGCCGATCGCGTCAAAGAGCATCGCGACGAGCGCGGTCTCCGACGCCGAGCCGTTGCCGCTGCCCAAGCGCTTGGCGGCGGCTTCCTCGATTTTGTGCGCTTCTGCAACGAGCTTGGCCACCGCCTTGGAGAGCTGCTCGATGCCCTTGGCGTCGAGCGCGAGGCGCAGACGCTCCAGGCGCGCGTGATCGCTGTCGAAGCCGCCGACGCCGGCTGCGCGGCTTGCGACCTCGGTGGTCTGGGCCAGCTCAGCCCCGATGACGGCCTGCTTGGCGATCACCGAGACGCTGTCCCAGGAGGCACCGCCGCTCTTGGGGCGGGGCTTGGCGCGGTAGTGATGTTCGATGGCGCCGCGGCGTGGCGTCTCGCGCACGAGCTCCAGCAGCCCGAGCTCGTTGAGCTGGCGGACGTGGTAGGAGATCGTGCCGAGCGTGGCGTCGAGTACCTGGCTGAGTTCGACCGGGCTGGCAGGCTGCTCCTCCAGGATCCCCAGGATCCGGACCCGGAGCGGATGCGACAGCGCCTTGACGTATCGCTGGTCGTCGACGTTGGTGATGGTGGGCATGATGTTCCTCGGATGTCAGGGAGTGTTGCTCCGTGCATCATCGCTCAGAATCGTGAACCGTGCGACGCTTCTTGTCACCAAACTGCCACTCGGCAGCTACTTACGCAGCAATTTGCAAGTTCTTCAAAAGCAACTGGTACATGCGGAACTTGAATCGTTCCAGATGCTGCAATTGCCGTCCCGGAATAGGATGCACTGGTGTCCCGAACGCTCGTAGGAAAGACCCTGTTCATCTCCGGCGCCTCGCGGGGCATCGGACTGGCCATCGCCGTACGCGCCGCGCGCGACGGCGCCAACATCGCGCTCATCGCCAAGACCGCTGAGCCCCATCCAAAGCTCGAGGGGACCGTGTACACGGCCGCCGAGGAGATCGAGAAGGCCGGCGGCCAGGCGCTGCCGATCGTGGGCGACATCCGCGACGACCAGCAGGTCGCCGACGCTGTCGCCGCCACCGTCGAGAAATTCGGCGGCATCGACGTCTGCATCAACAACGCCAGCGCGATCAATCTGTCCGGCACCGAGGCCATGGACATGAAGCGCTACGACCTGATGCAGTCAATAAACACGCGCGGCACATATATCGTGAGCAAAGCGTGCATCCCGCACCTTAAAGCATCTGAAAACGCACACGTGTTGACATTGTCGCCCCCGATCAGCCTGCAGCCACGTTGGCTCGGTGGCCACATCGGCTACACGATCGCCAAATATGGGATGAGCCTCTGCACCCTCGGCATGGCCGAGGAGTTCAAGGGCGACGGCATCGCGTTCAACGCCCTCTGGCCAAAGACGCTGGTGGCGACCGCGGCGGTCCAGAATCTGCTCGGCGGCGATGCGGCGATGGCGAAGTCCCGCAAGCCCGAGATCGTGGCGGATGCGGCCTACGTGATCCTCACGCGCGACAGCCGTGCGTACACCGCCAACCTCGCGTTGGTGGAGGATGTGCTCGCCGAGGAGGGCGTGACCGACCTCAGCCAGTACTCCTATGGCGGCGACGACGCCGAGCTGCAGGCCGACCTCTTCGTCGACTGAGCCCCTCGCTGACCGGACGCCCGCGTTCTGTGAACGCGGGCGTTCGCCCTGCGGTTCAGATCACGCCGACCAGCGCCGCGCAGACCCAGTTCGAAGCCCCCGCGCCGTTGTTCCACAACTTGCCCGCGAGCCGATCCTGCTCGGCCTTTGACGCCTTGTAGGCATCCGACGTCGAACCGCCGAGGCCCGCCCAGGTTGCGGGCATCATCTGGTAGTAGCCCGAGGCGCCGGCGCTGTTTGGCGGCAGGTTCTGGCCGCCGGACTCACACTGGACGATCGCCCACGGGATCGCCCATGGGCCGCCGGGACCGGCCTTGTCGACGGCTGCGCGGGCGCGGTCGGCGAGCAGTTTGCGCAGCGTGCGCTGCGCCGACCGGCGGCCGGCGCGCGTGGCGCGCAGTGCGGCCAGACGCGCGGCGCGGGCTTGGGCCAGCGCGTTGCGGCGCGCCTGCGCTGCGGCCTCCATGCCGGCCAGCGCGTCGCGCTCGCGCTGCACGGCGATCGTCTCGGCCTGGCGCTTGGCCTCGAGCTTGGTGAGTACGACGGTCTCGTGGCCCGCGTCGTGGCGGGCGGCGCGGACGACGTCGACGATCGCCGTGTCGGAGTCCTCGACGCGTTTGAGGAAGTCCATGCGCTCGAGCAGATCCGCGAAGCCGTGGGCATCGAGCACGACCGAGACGATGTCCGGGCGAGTCGACATGTAGCGCTGGCGCAGGAGGTCGGTGAGCAGCCCGCGCGACTGGGCTAGTCGCTTGCGCAGCCGCACCAGCCGTCGCCGCTGCGCTGCGAGTTGCGTCTGGGTGGTGGTCAGCCGCGCTTGGGCGGCGTTGAGGTCGGCCTGTGCATCGGCGAGCCGTCCTTCGATGATCGCGACCTCGCGCGCGCTCGCGCGCTCCAGCCGGCCGAGGTGCGCGGCGGCGTCGCCCAGCGCCTGCTCACGGACCTTGCCGCTGTGGATCTTCGAGCGCAGCGACCCCTCCGACGCGCCACGGGCGGTCACGGCCACGCCGAGGCCGACCGCGAGCAGGGCGGCGAGCACGAGCACAGCTCGGTTGAGCGGGAGGCGGCGAGACGTCATGCGGCGGGACGGCGGCCGTCACGCTAGCGCTGCGAACCCCTGCAATCTGCAGGGGAAATTGCAATCAGGCCTCGATCGTCCCTCGCCGGCCCCGCGGCGGCGGGTACCGTGGCCACATGGACCGCACGCCCACCTGGCCCGTCGCCGCCGGCTCGCTGGCCCTCGGCTTCGCGGTTGCGCAGGCGACCGGCGTCCGGCCGCTGGGCGGCGTGGTGCTTCTTGCCGGCGCCGGCTGGTGTGCGCTGCGCTGGAAGGAGCGGGTCGGGGCCGGCCGCACGGCCGGCCCCGTCGGGCTCTACGCCGCGGCCTTCGTCGGCTCCCATGTTTTGGCGCATGCCATCGGTGCCTGGCCGTCCGTGGCCACGGTGAGCGCCGTCGTCGCTGTCGGCAGCTATGCCGTCGCCGACGCCGCACCGGCGCGGCGTGCCATCAACGCCTGACTAGCGAGTCGCTTGCGCCCGCGCGCCGGCAGCAATCCCCGAACTGCGCGGCGGCACGGTCAGCAAGCTGGCCTGGACGAGCGCGACCTGGCGGCGGTGCGTGTCCAGCTCGCGGGCCAGGATGGCCTGGATGTGTTCCGCGTGCGACTGCATGGGCGGATCCTCTTGCGCGCCTAGGCGCGAGACGACGGAGGTGGCCCCCGAACGCAGGTACGGCCCACCCCACCTTTTCAGTGCGCGCTAGAGGAGGACCAGAGGTTGATGCCCGCGTCCACGGCGTGCTGGTCGATCGTCGCGAGCTCGTCGTCGGTGAACTCGAGGTTGTCGAGCGCCGCGAGGTTCTCGTCGAGCTGCTTGACGCTGGAGGCGCCGATCAGCGAGGAGGTGATGCGCGGATCGCGCAGCGTCCAGGCGATCGCCATCTGCGCCAGCAACTGACCGCGCTCGGCGGCCATCGCGTTGAGCACCTCGATGTGGGCCAGCGTCTCGGCGGTCAACATGTCGCGCTTGAGGAAGTGATCTTGCGCGGCGCGCGAGTCGGCCGGGACGTTGCCGCCGAGGTACTTGTCGGTGAGCATGCCCTGGGCCAGCGGAGAGAACGCGATGGCGCCGATGCCCTCGCGCTCGAGCACGTCCAGGAGGTCCTCCTCGACCCAGCGGTTCAGCAGCGAGTAGGAGGGCTGGTGGATCAGGACCGGCGTGCCGAGGTCACGGAGGATCTGCGCAGCCTCTTCGGTGCGGTGGCCCGAGTAGGAGGAGATGCCGACGTACAGCGCCTTGCCCTGGCGCACCGCGGAGTCCAGGGCGCCCATGGTCTCCTGCAATGGCGTGTCGGGATCGAAGCGATGGCTGTAGAAGATGTCGACGTAGTCAAGCCCCATACGCTGCAGCGACTGGTCCAGCGACGACAGCAGGTACTTGCGCGAGCCCCACTCGCCGTAGGGCCCGGGCCACATGTCATAGCCGGCCTTGGTCGAGATGACCAACTCGTCGCGGTAGGGCTTGAGGTCGGTCGCCAGCAGGCGGCCGAAGTTCTCTTCGGCGCTGCCGGCCGGCGGTCCGTAGTTGTTGGCCAGGTCGAAGTGCGTGATGCCGCGATCAAAGGCGCGGCGCACGATCGCCCGCTGGGTGTCGCCGGGCCGGTCGTGGCCGAAGTTGTGCCAGAGGCCGAGCGAGATCGCGGGCAGCTTGAGCCCGGAGCGACCGCTGCGCCGATAGGGCATCGATGCGTAACGGTCCTCAGCAGGCAGGTAGTCCATGCGCATACGATGCCGTATGCCCATTACCACCAGCGACGACTACTCCGTCGCACATCTCTCTGACCTCGGCGAAGGGCCGGGGATGCGCAAGGTCCGCGTCCCGCTCGACGTCACGGCGTTCGGCGTCAACGCGATCGTGCTGCCCGGCGGCTACGAGACCGGCGTCCACGCGCACGAGCGCCAAGAAGAGTTGTACTTCGTGCACACCGGGCGGATCGAGATCCGTTTCGGCGACGGCACCAGCCACGTCCTGGAGCCCGGTGGCTTCGCCCGCGTGGCCGCCGCAACCCCGCGCGCGCTCAAGAACCTTGATGACGGCGAGTCGGTCTACGTCTGCGTCGGCGGCGCCGACGGCTATGTGGGTCGCGACGGCGTCCAGGCGTCGTTTGCCGCCGACGGCACCACGTAGGGCGTGCGCCTGCTCTTCGTCTGCATGGGGAACATCTGCCGCTCGCCGACCGCTGAGGCGGTGATGCGCGCGCTCGTGCGCGAGGAGGGGCTGCAGGACCAGATCGAGATCGACAGCGCCGGGACCGGCTCGTGGCACGTCGGCCATCCGCCGGACCGGCGCTCGACGGCCGCCGCCAAGGCGCGCGGCATCGTGATGGAGGGTGCGGCGCGGCAGGTGACGGTCGCCGACTTCGAGGACTATGACTTGCTCTTGGCGGCGGATGCAGACAACGTCGCCGCGCTCCGGGCGATCGCTCCTGACGACGGCGCCGCGGCGAAGATTCACCTGCTGCGCGAGTACGACCCGGCAGCCGACGGCGACCTCGCGGTCCCGGACCCCTACTACGGCGGGCCCGACGGCTTCGAGCACGTCATTGACCTCGTCGACGCGGCATGCCGCGGCCTGCTGGCCACGCTGCGCGCCGAGCGCTTCGTCTGACCGCACTCGGGTACGGTCACGCCATGGGCAACATCACGGGAGAGCGGTCGGTCGAGATCGACGCGCCGATCCAGCGGGTCTTCGACATCGCATCCGACATCGAGAACGCCCCTGCGTGGCAGGGATCACTCAAGGACGTCGAGGTGCTCGAGCGCGATGCCGATGGGCGCGCGTCGCTCGTCGACACCGTCAACGACGCCAAGGTCAAGACGGTGAAGAACAAGCTGAGCTTCACCTATGACTCGCCGACAGCGATTCGCTGGCGCCAGGAGAAGGGCGACGTGAAGTCCTTGGTCGGCTGGTGGAAGCTCGAGGATCTCGGCGGCGACCGGACCCGCGCGACCTACGCGCTGGAGGTCGATCCGGGCCGCATGCTCGGCATGCTGATCCGTGGGCCGGTCGAGGGTCAGGTGCGCGACTTCCTGCTCGGCAATGCCGCCGATGGTCTGAAGCGCACGGCCGAGAGCTGAGCGAGCGGCGCGCCGGAGGGCGCGCCTGCGTTCGCTAGCGTCGAAGCGATGGCCCCGCAGGGTGAACCGACGCGGGCTGACAGCGGCATCGAGCTGACGACCCTGTTCCTCAGCGCGGTGGCGTCGGCAGCCGCGGCCTACGTCACGTCCAAGATCTGGGCGCAGGGCACGCTCTTCAGCGCCGCGATGTCGCCGGTGATCGTCGCGCTGGTCAAAGAAGGGCTGCGCAAGCCGACCGAGGCGGTGGCCAACGTCGCCCCGAAGGTCGTCCCGGCGTCGACGCGCTGGTCGCGCGCGAGCGCGGACGCGCCCGGGCTCGTCGTCGACGGCGAGCCGGAGCCCGCGCCGCGCGTCGACCCCGACGCTCCGCACGTCGTCCTGCCGCCGGTCGTGGCCGCCGAGACCGGCCCGGTCCGCGTCTACTCCACACGCGCGCGCAAGTTGCGCTGGCGCCTGGCGGTGATCACCGGCCTGCTCGGCTTCGCCATCTGCGTCGTCCTCTACACGGTCCCCGAGCTGATTTCGGGCAAGTCGATCGGGCGTGGCGGCAATGCGACCACGCTGTGGGGCGGGCACCGCCGCCACCACACCAAGAAGTCCACGACCACGACGCAGACCACCTCGACGACGTCAACGAGCACCGAGACGACGCCGACCAACACCGACAAGACCAAGACCGTCACCCAGACACAGACGGTCCCGACCCCGGCACCATCCACGACGGCGCCGAGCACCGCGACACCCGCGCCGGCCGCCACGCCGTCGACGGCAGCGCCGCCGACGACGACCACGCCCTGATCAGTTCGGGCGGGTGGGATCCTGGCGTGCGAAGCGGTCCTCTTCGCGGGCGCGGCCGTCCTGGAGCTGCTTGCGCTCCAGCGTGCTGGTGTCGCCTCGGCGGAGAGCCATCTCGGTGCGGTAGTACCCGGCGAGGATGTCGGCAACCGCGGAAGCGTGGTCGTAGCTGGCGGCGCCGGGCGTCATGGCCCGAAACCTAGGCATGGGCACTCCCGTTTCCAGTATCACCCTGGTCTCACCGCAGCCACTTGGCATGGTGGCCGTACCGCCGGGTGCGGGTAGCCGTACCCCGAGTTGTAGGCGTCGTAGAATCCGGGCCCTGCCGTCCAGCGCCATCACGATCCGCCGTGCCGACCCCGGCGACGCCGAGCGCATCGCGACGATCTACAACGAGGGGATCGCCGAGCGCCAGGCGACGTTCGAGACGCGCCCGCGCGGGACCGCCGAGGTGGCGGGGTGGACGGTCCGCTCGTTGCCGGTGATCGTCGCCGAGGCCGAAGGCCGGATTGTCGGCTTCGCGAAGATCGGCCCCTACTCCGAGCGTGACGTCTACGCCGGGATCGGCGAGCACGGCGTCTACGTCGGGGGCGACGCGCGCCGCCTCGGCGTCGGAAAGGCGTTGTTGGAGGCTTTGGCGGTGGCCGCGCTGGAGGTGGGGCTCTACAAGCTGACCTCGCGGATCTTCGCGACCAACACGGCGTCGATCGCCTTGCACGAGAGGGCGGGCTTCACGATCGTCGGCGTCCAACGCCATCACGGTCAGCTCGAAGGCGTCTGGCGCGACTGCGTGCTCGTCGAGCAGTTGCTCGGCGAGGCGGCGGACGCCGACGCCTCTTAGCCCGCGAGCGCGAGCGTCACGCGGTCGGCCAGGAGGCGGCCGCGCACGGTCAGCACGACGCGTCCGTCGCTCAGCGGCTCGGGCTCGACGAGGCCGTCGTCAGCGAACTGCGCCGCGGTGGCCCGAGCGCGGTCGTCGAGGTCGTCGAGCACCAACCCTTCCTTGAGGCGCACCGCGAGCATCACGTGCTCCAGCCGCGCGCCGTCGGCGTCGGGCTGCTCGCGCCCCGCGGCGGGCGAGCGGCCTTGGTCCAGCATCGCCGTCCAGCGGGTCGGATGCAGGACGTTCCACCAGCGCACGCCGCCGACATGGGAGTGCGCTCCCGGGCCGACGCCCCACCAGTCGCCGCCGGCCCAGTAGCCCATGTTGTGGTGGCAGCGGTCGGCGTCGGTCCGGGTCCAATTGGCGACCTCGTACCAGTGCAGGCCGGCGGCCCCGAGCACGGCCTCGGTCGTCTCGTAGCGGTCGGCGAGCACGTCGTCGTCCGGTGCGGGCAGCTCCCCGCGGCGCACGCGCGCGGCCAGCCGGGTGCCCGGCTCGACGATCAGCGAGTAGGCCGAGACGTGGTCGGGCTCGGCCTCCAACGCAGTCTCTAGCGACAGCCGCCAGTCGGCGGCGCTCTCGCCCGGCGTGCCATAGATCAGGTCGAGGCTGACGTGCTCGAAGCCCGCCGCGCGTGCCTCGTGTGCCGCGGCGACCGCGCGGCCCGGGGTGTGGTGGCGATCGAGCGTCTCCAGGACGTGCGGCGCCGCGCTCTGCATGCCGAGCGAGATCCGCGTGAAGCCGGCCTCCCGCAGTGCGGCCAGCGCGACGGGGTCGACGGACTCCGGGTTGGCCTCGGTTGTTACCTCGGCGTCGGGCGCCAGGCCGAAGCGTGCGCGGATCGCCTCCAGGATCTGCGCAAGCTCGGCGGGCGCCAGCAGCGTCGGCGTGCCGCCGCCGAGGAAGACGGTCTGGGCGGGCGGCGCCGCATCGCCGAGCACGGCGCGCGCGAGGTCGAGCTCGGCCTCGACGGCATGGGCGAAGCCCGCCGGGGCGGCCTCACCCGGGATGTAGGTGTTGTAGTCGCAGTAGCCGCAGACCGAGGCGCAATAGGGCACGTGGACGTACACGCCGAAGGGCCGCTCGGGCGCGCCGAGGCCGTGCAGGGTCGCCGCCGGCAGAGCGCCGTCGGCGGGTGGGCGTTCGCCGTCGGGGAGCCGGGCCATAGCGGCGTCGAGCTTAGGCGGTCGGGCCGGCCCGCCAGCTAAGGTCGCTGCCGTATGCGCGCACGCGCGGGAGTTCTGCTCGCCCTCATGCTGGTCATCGGCGTCGCCGGTTGTGGCGCCAACAAGGACCACGACACCTACGTCAAGGCCCTTAACAAGGCCCAGACGGGGCTGGCGCAGCGGTTCGCCAAGCTGCAGTCGCAGGTCACGCCGACCAGTAGCGCCGCGCAGGACAGCGAGACGCTGCGCGCCTATGAGGCCGCGGTCGCGACGACGGTCACCGACCTCCGTGCGGTCGACCCGCCGGACGGGCTGGCGGCGCTGCACCGCCGCTTCATCGACGAGGTCGCGGTCTACGGCAGCGCGCTGCGTAACGCGCGCGCAGAGCTCAAGGGCGAGGACCCCCGGGCGATCCTGGCGGCACAGGGCCGGCTGCGCAGCGCGGTAACCGCCACCGGGCGCCAGCTCGACGCCACCATCCAGGCGATCAACCAGAAGCTCCAGGGGTAGCTGGTGCTGAGCCGGCTGCGCGTGGCGCCCATCACGGTGCCGACCCTGCTCGCCGTGGGCGTGTTCCTGGCGTGGACGCCGCTCGACGGCGGCCAGCCGATCACACGCTGGGCGCCGGGGGCGATCTTCCTGCTCGCCTTGCTCGGGCTCGCGCTCGTGGCCCTCCCACCGCTGCGCTGGGGCGAGCTGCCCGACACCGTGCGCGTCGCCGCGCTCGCGTTGGGCGCCTTCACCGTCTGGTCCTTCTTGTCGATCGCCTGGGCCGACGACGGCGGGGTCGCGCTCGAGGGCGCCGACCGCACGCTGCTCTACTTGGTGGCCTTCCTGCTCTTCGCGCTGTGGCCGCAGCGGCCGGCCACGGCGGCGTGGGTGCTCGGGCTGTGGACGTTCGGCATCGGCGCGATCGCGGTGATCACGCTCGTGCGCGTCGGCGCGGTCGCCGATCCCTCGACGCTCTTTGACGGCGACCGCTTGACCGAGCCAGTCGGCTACGCCAACGCCGAGGCGGCGATGTGGCTGATGGCGTTCTGGCCGGCGGTGACGTTCGCGGCCAGCGGCCGCATGCCGTGGCCGCTGCGCGGGGTCGCGGCGGCGCTGGCGGTCGTCCTGCTCGACGTCGCGCTGTTGAGCCAGAGCCGCGGATCGATCCTGGCGCTGCCGGTCTGCGCGGTGCTCCTGGTGGCGGTCGTGCCCGGACGACTGCGCACGATCGCGGTTCTGGTGCCGGTGCTCGGGGCGGCCGCCGCGGCGCTACCGAAGGTGCTCGACGTCGGCGACGCGCTGGACGGGACCGACGCCGGCGCCGTGCAACACACGGCGAGCTCGGTCACCTCGACCGTCTTGCTGCTGGCGGCGGCCGCGGGCGCGGTGGTAGCGCTGGTCGCCGCGTGGGAGACGCTGCGCCCGCCGGCGGTCGCGACCGCCGCACGGATCCGCAAGACGTGGACAGCGGTCGTCGTCGCCGGGGCGATCTTCGGCGCGGCGGGCGGGCTGGTGGCGGTCGGCAATCCCGCCCACCGCCTCGACCACGCCTGGCACTCGTTCAAGGGCGGCTACAACGACAACGCGAGTGGCGGCAGCCGGCTGACGGCCGGACTCGGATCCAACCGCTATGACTTCTACCGGGTCGCGCTCGACCTCTTCGCCGACCATCCGATCGCGGGCGTCGGGGCGGACAACTTCTTCCAGGACTACCTACAGCGCGGCCACAGCAACGAGACGCCGCGCAACCCGCACAACCTGGCGCTGCGGACGCTGGCGCAGACCGGGATCGTCGGGACGCTGCTGCTGTTCACGGCGTTCGCCGCCGCGCTGGCTGCCGCGTGGCGGGCGATGCGCGGCGCCGACCCGCTGGCGGCCGCGGTCGCCGGCGGCGCCGTGCTCGCCTTCCTGTACTGGGTCGTGCACGGCATGACCGACTGGTTCTGGGAGTGGGCGGGCCTCGGCGCGCCCGCGTTCGCCCTGCTGGGCCTGGCCTGCGCGCTGGCGCCACGGCGGGTGGGGGAGACCGAGGGCAACGGTGCGCCGGTGCCGGCCCGTCGACAGCCGGCCGTCCTGGTGCTGGCGGCCGCTGCGCTCGTCCTCGGCGCGCTGGCCATCGCGGGCCCATGGCAGGCCGAGCGCGACGTCGAGCGCGCCGGCGCGGTCTTCGTCCAGCGCCCCTTCGAGGCCTACTCGCGCCTGGACCGCGCCGCCGACCTCGACCCCTTCAGCGACCGCCCCGCGCTGATCAAGGGCTCGATCGCGCTGCGCTACGGCGACTTGCCGCGTGCCCGTGCGGCGTTCCAGGACGCGCTCGATCGCAACCGGCGCGGCCAGTACGCCACGCTCGAGCTCGGGGCGATCGCCTCGGTGCAGGGCGACCGCGACCGGGCGCTGACGCTGCTGAGACGGGCGGTCGCGCTCGCGCCCCGCGACGGCACCGCCCAGGAGGCGCTCGCGGTCGTCCGTGAGGGGGGCACGATCGACATCGCAGCCCTCAACCGGCGCATCCTCAGCGCCGGGCAGCGCATCACGCAGGGGTGAGATTTCTCACCTACGGCGGTCCTTCGACGGACGGCGCGTGCTTATCGGAACACCAGGTTGCGATGGTACGTTCACAGCCCGGTTCTCCCCACGCGTTATGACTCCTCGCTCCCCGCTCATCGCCCTCCTGATCCTGCTGCTCTTCCCGGCTGTGGGCCGCGCGTCGGACCCGCTGCTCAGCGGCTATGCCGGGCCCGGTAGCGGCGAGCAGGTCGTGCTCGGCGGCGGCATGGTGGGCGGTGGCGGTGGGACGTCCGGTGGCGCTGCAGCGGCGACCGGCGACGAGAGCCTGCGGGCGACGGGTGGGCGGGGTGCGGCTAGCGCGGCCGCGCCAAGTACGTCGGGCACGCTCACGGCCACGCCCCAAAAGCGCAAGAGCTCGTCCGCTGCTGCGTCTCATCCCAAGACGATGTCCAACGGTTCGACCACCACCAAGAGCTCCATCGGTGCGCCGCAGATCGTCGCTTACCCGACCCGCGCCGGCGCGGTCGGCGGGCTGCCGATCTCGGCCGCGGGGATCTTCGCGCTCGTTGCGGCAATCGCGCTCTTCTTCCTGGCGGCCGTCGGCCTCCGACGCCTGTCGGTGGGGTCAGAAGACGCCCCCCGGCGGCCTCAAGTGTCGTCATCGTGACGCCGACATCTGGGGATAGTCGGGAAGACACGTGAATCGCATCGAGTTCAGCCGCCAGACCGCCGAGGCCGTGCCCCTACACGCGCCGGTCTCCGGGCTGCCCGCGAGCGCCCCCGATGTCCCGATCCTCCTGCCGCGCCACGAGATCTCGGGCCTGCGGCGGACCGTCCAGTGGCGCTTCCTGCGCCCGATCATCGATGCCGTCGGCCTCGTCGGCGCGCTCGTCCTGGCCCTGCGCTGGCCGCACGAGCCGGTGCCGCTGGGCGAAGGCTGGCCGCTGCTGCTCTTCCCGCCCCTGGTCATGCTCCTGCTGCTCATCCGCGGCATGTACGAGCGGCGCCTGCGGCCCACGATCCTCGACGGCGTCGTGCCGATCGCCGGCTCGGTGTCGATCGCGGCGATGTTCGTCGTCGTCCTGCAGGTCTACGCCGGCGGCACCGCCACCGTCTCCTCCGTCGCCGCCCATCTCTGGGCGACCGCGATGCTGGGTGTCGGCGGCGCGCGCATCGGGCTGCTCGGCGTCCAGCGCCTGGCCCGCACTCGCGGCCTCGACGGCGCGCCGACGCTGATCGTCGGCGCCGGCAACGTCGGCATGCGCCTCGCGCGCCGGCTGGTGGCAAGCCCGGAGTACGGCCTCCTGCCGGTCGGCTTCCTCGATGCCAACCCGCTGCAGGGCGACGAGATTCCCGGCATCCCGGTCCTCGGCTCACCCGACGAGCTCGACTGGGTCGCGCAGCTGACCGGCGCCGAGCACGTCGTCATCGCCTTCTCCTCAGAGCCCGACGAGCGGCTCGTCGACCTCGTCCGGCGCTGTGAGGCGCTCGGCCTCGAGGTCTCGCTCGTGCCGCGCCTGTTCGAGTCGCTCAACCACCGTGCGACCTACGAGCCGCTGGGCGGCACGCCGCTCATGGGCCTGCGCAGCGTGCACCCCAAGGGCTGGCAGTTCGCCCTCAAGCATGCGTTTGACCGCCTCGGCGCGGCGCTGCTGATCCTGCTCTTCGGGCCGCTGATGGCGGCGATCGCCCTGACGGTTCGCATCAGCTCACCCGGCCCGGTCGTCTTCCGCCAGCGTCGTGTCGGCCGCGACGGCACGGTCTTCGACCTCTTCAAGTTCCGCTCGATGCGGATGCCCGACCCGGCGACCGAGGGCTTTCGGCCCGGCCTCGACAGCGCTCCCGGTGGCGTTGAGGGCGCCGACCGCCGCACGCTCATCGGGCGTTTCCTGCGCCGCACGTCGCTCGACGAGCTGCCCCAGTTCTTCAACGTCCTGCTCGGCGACATGAGCCTCGTCGGGCCGCGGCCCGAGCGCCCGGAGTTCGTCGAGCTCTTCGAGACCGACATCCGCCGCTACGGCGACCGCCACCGCGTGAAGTCCGGCGTGACCGGCTGGGCGCAGGTGCACGGGCTGCGCGGCCAGACCTCGCTGAGCGACCGGGTCGAGTGGGACAACTACTACATCGAGCATTGGACGCTCGGCCTGGACTTCAAGATCCTGGCCATGACCATGCTCGTCGTGCTGCGTCCCGCCGAGTAGCCCTTAGGATGGGGGCGTGTCCCCGTTCTGGATCTGGATGCAGGCCATCATCTTCGTCTGCATCGTCGCGAGCATGATCATCGCGACGATCAAGTTGGTGTAGCGCTTAGACTCCGCCCCCATGTTCCGGACGATCGTGGTGGGCACCGACGGATCCGAGACGGCGAGCAAGGCCGTCGGCCAGGCTGCCGAGCTGGCAGCCAACGTCGGTTCGACCTTGCTGATCGTGTCGGCCTTCGCGCCGGTCGGCCCGACCCGGCTGCGCGAGGAGGCATCCCAGGCGCCCGACGACGTGCGCTGGATGGTCAACCCCCGCGAGGACGTCGACGCGACGCTCAGCGGCGCGGCCGAGGTCGCCCAGGAGAAGGGCGTCGAGGTCGCGCTCTTCGCGCGTCAGGGCGATCCGGCGGATGCGATCCTCGATGTGGCTGAGGAACAGGGCGCTGATCTCATCGTCGTTGGGAACAAGGGCATGACGGGCGCCAAGCGCTTTCTGTTGGGCTCGGTGCCGAACAAGGTGAGCCACCACGCGCCTTGCAGTGTGTTGATTGTGCGGACAACGTAGGGGCGGGCACGGGGCCAGCCGCAGGGTTAGCCCGCGGCTGGCTGGTCGTTTCGGCTAGGCCGGCGCGCGAGTGGCTTCGTACTTGGCGAAGAGGCGGTCGAGGGTTTGGGCGGCGAGGCGGTCGACGGTGATCTCTGCGAGGAGGTCGGGGTCGATCGGCTTGTTGATGGGGAGGCCGTCGAGTCGGTCGTTGTTGCAGCGCGCGAGGTCGTAGCGGCGGTGGCGCAGCTGTTCGATGAGGTCGTCGGTGAGGGGGACTTTGAAGCTCGTCGTGTGGGGGTCGTCCTGGTTGGGGTCCCAGCCGATGGCGGTGATGAGCTCGGTCGCGGCGCAGAAGCGCATCGCGAGCGCGTATTGGGCTTCGGGGCCGTAGAGGAGGAAGTCCTCAAAGAGCTCGTGGCCGAGGTCCATCATCTTCTTGGTCTCACGCCGGAGGACGTCACCGGTCTCGCGATCGACGACGAGCATGCGGGCGTGGGTACGCTGCGGGGTACTCATGGGAGTGAAGGCTCCTTTGGGTCATGCCCCCGGCCGTTGGTAGCGGCGCGGGGGTGATGTAGTGAATGAGCGGCGAAGCCTAGCTGGCGGGGCGGACGGAATCGCTTGACTGTGCAGAGTTTCTGCAAGGTCGCGATTTGTTCGGCCAGCAACATCACCAACAACTCCGGGGTGCGTGCGCCCGGGTGCTCAGCGCGACTGGAGTCGTGGTGTGCGGCGTGGTCTGTCGGCACCGAGGGGAGTGAGCGGTGTCGGCGCCTCGCGGCGTTGGTTCGTCATCCGCCCACCTCCTGCGCTCCCGTCCGGGCAGCGATTCCTCGACCCTTCACGCGCGAGGATCCGGGTCGGTTTGGACGTCAGATAGACGTCGAAAACGCCCCCTCATCTGCGAGGGGTCGACGATCCGGATCGATGCGGGGCGTCTGGTGGTGAACTGTTCACCACGAAACGACCCGGATCTCGGGTGCGAGCGATCGCCGGCCTCTGGGCCGGCGGGCGCCGGTGTCTCGTAACCCGCCCGTCGCAGCCTCGTGACGGTTCGCGCACCGCGCGTACGCGGCGCGGGCGCGTTGAACAAGGAGGCGATCCGTGATGTCGCCATCCGCGCGACGCCCCGTTCGGTGCCCACACACATGCACGCCAGACCACGCCCCAACACTTTCACCCAACACCCCGGACCACGCGAGCGTGGTGGCGATCGTCGCGGAGCGTCGCCCAGCCAACCACACACCGAACAACGACCCACCGCCCCACGGCACGACAAGCGCCTAGGAGACCGGCACCGCCGGATCCGTCGCGGCCGCCGCGTTGACCAGCCCGAAGCCGTAGCGCGTGTCGTAGCCCACCGGGCCGAGGTCGCGCGCCGTCGTCTCCAGTCGCCGTTCGACGGCGTCCGGCGTCGGGTCGGCGCCGAGGATGCCGCTGGCGATCACCAGCGCGGCGGTCGCCGAGACGTGGGGGACCGCCATTGACGTGCCCTGGTAGCCGCGAGGGATGCCGAAGTGCGTGCGGTGGATTCCGACCAGCGTCATCTGCGAGATGTTGCGTCCGGCCGTGCCGTTGGGTGTGCAGCCGACGTCGTCCAGCGGCGCGTCGGGGCCGCCGCCGGGGGCGACCAGGTCCAGGCCGGTGCCCTGGTTGGAGAAGTCCGACAGGCAGCCGTGCTCGGTCGTCGAGCCGACCGACAGGACCTTGCCGTTGCGTGCCGGGTAGGCGACGGCGGTGTCGGCTTCGTTGCCCGAGGCGGCGACGACGATCGCACCCTTGTGGCGCGCCTCGGCGATCGCGTCGATCAGCTGCGGGATCTGCCGGAAGCCGACGTCGGAGGAGAACTCGAGGCTCAAGTTGATGATCTTGGCGCCATGGTCGGCGGCGAAGCGCACGCCGCGGGCGATGACGGCCGCGTCGCCCTCGCCGCTGTCGTCGAGGACCTTGACCGGCATGATGCTCGCGCCGTAGGCCAGGCCGGTAAGCCCGAGACCGTTGTTGGTGGTCTCGGCGATCGTTGAGGCGACGTGGGTGCCGTGGCCGTTGCGGTCGTTGGCGAACGGGTCGTCGCCGACGAAGTCATAGCCAGCGATGAAGTGCGTGCCCGCGAGGTCGGGGTCGGCCGGCGTCTTGCCGAACTCCCGGTAGGCGATGCCGGTGTCGAGCACGGCGACCTTGACGCCCTTGGCTCCAGGCCGGCCCGCGGCGATCAGGTGGCCCCACGCATCGGGCGCGTTGACGCCGGCCGGGCCGGCGAAGTTCCACTGCACCGCCGCCCAGCGGCCGGCGGTGCTGCCGCGGCCCGGGTCGTTGGGCAGATAGGCGCCGGCGGCGCGGGCGACGACGTTGCGGACCGCGTAGCGGACGTCATGGCGTGCCCGCAGGCGGCGCAACGCCGCCGGGACGTCGCGCACATGGAGCACCCGCGGCGTGTCAAGCCGCGCGGCGTCCATCGACGACGTCCGTGCCGGCGCGCGATAGGCGACGACGACCTCACCGGGCACCGTGTCGGCTTGCGCAGACGCGGGCGCCGACGCGCCCGCGCAGGCCACGGTGAGCGCGGCCCCGGCGAGGCAGCGGGAGAAGGTGCGGACAGGCAGAGAGGGCACGGGCTGGAGAAGGAACCCTCGCGAGGAGGAGAAGTTCCTCCATGATGACGCGTCGATGGACACATCGGAGCATCACGAGCGGTGGATGGGCGCCGCGTTGCAGGAGGCGCGCGCCGCGATGGCCCACGACGACGTCCCGATCGGGGCGGTCGTCGTCCACGACGACGGGCGCGTGCTCGGCCGCGGGCGCAACGAGCGCGAGCTGCGTGAGGACCCGACCGCGCACGCCGAAGTGCTGGCGCTGCGCGAGGCCGCCGCCGCGCTGGGCACCTGGAGGGTGCTGGACAGCACGTTGTACGTGACGCTGGAGCCCTGCACGATGTGCGCGGGCGCGATCGTCCTGTCGCGGATCCCGCGCGTGGTCTACGCGACCGCCGACCCCAAGGCCGGCGCGGCCGGCAGCGTCCTCGACGTCCTCGCCGACGCTCGCCTCAACCATCGTCCCGAGGTCGTCTCCGGCGTCCTGGCCGACGAGGCCGCCGACCTCCTGCGGTCCTTCTTCCGCGCTCGTCGCTAGGCTTCATCCTTCACGATGGCCTGGAGAGGTGCCGGAGTGGTTGAACGGGGCGGTCTCGAAAACCGTTGTACGGCTTCGTCGTACCGAGGGTTCGAATCCCTCCCTCTCCGCTGGATCCGAAGGCCGCCAACTGGCGGCCTTCGGTCGTTCTAGACATCGTCGTGCCTCTGTGGTTATTCTTTACGTATGTTGCAAGCGGTAAGAAAAACGGCCCCGACGGAGACCACGCGGATCTCCAGCAAGCACCAGATCACGATCGGGCGCAGGGCGTTCGCCCAGGCCGGGCTGAAGAACGGCGACGTTCTGCAGATCCGGGCGGTGGGTGTCGGGAAGGTGCTGCTCGATCGCACCGATGAGCTGGTCGCGCGCTACTCCGGCGCGTTGCGCTCCGGCGGCGCGTTGCGCACGCAGGTCGACGCGCTGCGCGACGAGTGGGACTGACGCTGCTGGACACGGGCGTCGTCATCGGCTTCCTGGATGCCGACGATGCCTTTCACGCGGCCAGCCACGAGGCGATCGTCGGGCTGATGGCCGACGACGCGTTCTTCTGTATGGCGACGGTGTCCTACGCCGAGCTGCTGACGGGCGTCGGGCTCGGTTATCAGGACCGTGCGACCGTCGAGGGGTTCTTGGAGGACTTCTCGGTCGGCATTGTGCCGATCGACCATGCGATCGCCGCCGAGGCCGCCCGGATCCGTTCGACTCACACGCAGAAGGTGAAGGGCGCGGGCCGGCGCCCGACGATCAGGATGCCCGACGCCCTCATCCTTGCGACGGCCGAGGTCACGGAGGGCATCGAGCGGATCCTGGTCGCCGACGGTCGGTGGCCAAAGGCCAAGCTGTCGGTCGACGTCACGCTCCTGCAGGCCGGCTAGGCCGACGTCGCGGCCTTGGCCTTCGACTTCTTGGTCACGCTGCCCTTGCCGTGCGCGCCGACGACCCGGAAGGCGCCGCGCATGAACGGGTGGACGCGGCAGAAGTAGGTGTAGGTGCCTGCCGCGAGGTTCTTCGGCGTCTTCCAGGTGTTGCGCTGGGCGGCAGGGGTGAACTTGCCGCCGACAGCCGGATTGTCGGGCCCGTAGCCCAGCTCACCGGAGTCGAACTGGACGTTGCCGTTGGCGATCGGGTAGGCGATGCCTGTCGTGCGATCGCAGGGCTGCTTGCAGGCGGTGATCGTGTGGTAGGCCGAGGCCTGCGCCGTCATCAGCTTCGTCGCGTCCAGGTTGGTGAAGGTCAGCGAGTGGCCGGCCTGGACGGTCGGCGGGCGGCCGTTGATGCCGGTCAGGCTGAGGTCGCCCTGGCCGTAGATGTAGCCCTTGATGTCGATGTTGGTCGGCATCGAGCCGTCGATCATGTCGCGGGCGTCGGGGAGGCCGGAGTCGGGCGCGCCGCCATGGTTGCGGTTCTCCCTGAGGTGGCCGTGCGTGACCAGCCCGCGCGTGTCGATCGGCTGGGTGAACGGATCCTTGGCGCCGTTGACGATGCCGTCGGCGTAGAACACCACCATGATGCCCATCGACTCATACCAGGAGGCCTTGCTGGTGTCGTAGGTGACGGTCGTGTTGATCTGGTCACCGGGATGCAGCGCGACGCGCCAGTCCGGCTTGGTGCCGGTCATCGAGACATCCCAGGACACGGCGCCCGCCGGCTCGTAGTACTTGGCCTGAGAGCGGAAGAGCTCCTTGGTCGTGCCGGCTCGCGTCGCGGTCAGATCGTTGTAGAGCCCGCCCGGATGCAGGTGGCCGGCGGTCGAGATCAAGGTCATGTCCTTGGGCACCGTCCACTGGTGGGCGACGCCGATGTCCTTCTTCTGCGCGGCTGACGCCTGCGTCGGGAAGGTGAACTTGCCCTTGGTTCCCGTCCCCTTGAGGGCATCGAAGACGGGGTAGGGCTTGATGCCGGCGACGTCCATCCATAGCGGCTTGACCTCGGTGATGCCCGCTGCCGCTGGCTCGCTGTCGGGAACGAAGTCGATCGTGTACTTGATGTACACCGAGTCGGCGTTCGGGGTGAGGTTGTGGATCATGTAGTTCATGATCCAGCCGTCGCTCGGGTTGTAGTGGTACCCGAAGCCCTGGGGCATGGAGAAGATCGTCTTCTCCTCACCAGCGGCGAAGGTGGGGTAGATGGTGTTGTTGCGCGCGACGAGCCAGACGCCGTGGTGCAAGTGGATCACGTCGACTCGCGGCGTGTCGTGGCCGCCCTGCTTGTTGACCTTGGCGTAGACGAGGTCGGGCTGGAAGCGCGTGATATAGCCGGGGACCTGGGGCTTCTCGGAGTTGGGCTGCGCCTCGATCGTGTTCTGACCCGGGGCGATCTTGATCGGCCCGTAGAGGTAGGTCAGGTGCTGCATGCCCGGATAGGAGGCCTCGGGGACGGTCTGCACCGCCGAGATGTGGGCGCCGGGCAGCGGTGTCGCGGCCGACGCGGTGTCGCAGAGCGCGACCAGCGCCAGCAGGGAGGCCAGCGCGGTCAGGGCGCGGATCGAGGACGACGAGCGGGACGGCATGGGACGGGGACAGGTCCTTGGATGGCGGCCGGATCTGGCATCCGGCGGGTCGGCAAGTGCGAGCCGAGGGTACCGAAGACCCAGGTCTTGAGCGCCATGTAGCGCGTAACGGTTGCGGCCAGGCTCGCGGCGACGAGCACGGTGAGCTCCAGCGCCCAGGACGGGCCCGGATCTACCGCGTGCAGCACGCCGAGCGCGCCTGCCGTCAGTCCCAGGGTGATCGCGTAGACCGCGGCACCCGCCGCGTGCTGGCCGAGCAGGCCGCGCCGGCTCATGATCCCGAAGGTGAGACGCCGGTTAGCCGCGGTGTTGGCCACGGCGGTGACCGCCAGCGCCACTGCGTTGGCGAGGCCTGCCCCGAGGCCTCCGTCGCGCAAGCCGAGGAAGAGCAAGGCATAGGCGATGGTCGAGATCAGCCCGACGGCGGCGAAGCGCGCGATCGGCGCGGCGAACGCGAGCCGGGCTACGCCCTTGAGGTCCTCGATCGCGGTGCCGACGATGTCCACGCGCGAGTCGGGGTCGTCGACCCAATCGACCGGCACCTCGTGGATCCGCAGGCCGTCGCGGCCGGCGAGCACGAGCAGCTCGGTGTCAAAGAACCAGCCGTCGTCGCGGATCTGGGGCAGCAGCTGGACTGCCGCGCCGCGGGTGATCGCCTTGAAGCCGCACTGCGCGTCGGTGAAGCGCACGCGCAGCGTCGCATGCAAGATGGTGTTGTACGTGCGCGAGATCAGCTCGCGCTTGGGGCCACGCACGACCTCGGCGCCGCGGGCCAGCCGCGAGCCGATCGCCACGTCGCTGTGGCCCGACAGCAGCGGCGCGACCAGCGGCAGCAGCCCGCGCAGGTCGGCCGACAGATCGACGTCCATGTAGGAGACGGCGCGCGCATCGCTGCGCGACCACGCCTCCCGCAGCGCCAAGCCGCGGCCCTTGCGGTCCAGCCGCAGGGAGGTCACGCCGGGCAGATCGTCGACCAGGGCGGTGGCGATGAGCGGCGTGCTGTCGGTGCTCGCGTTGTCGGCGATGACGATCCGCCAGGTGAAGGGGAAGCTCTCGGTCAAGAAGCTGTGGAGACGGCGGATGCTGTGCTCCAGCGCGGCCTGCTCGTTGTAGACCGGGACGACGATGTCGACATCGACGCTGGGGCTGTCGTGGCGGGGCATGGCCAAGAAGATCGGCGGTGCTGCCGGGAGCGGGGTGGGATCTGCCTGAGAGCCGTCTGAGAGCGTGGGCTCAGGGAGCTCCCAGCAAGCCTGTGGGAGGTGCTCAGGGCCGCCGCCGATGCTGCTGGCATGTCGACCGCCACCTCCGCCGATGTGCGCGCTGCGCGCACCCCCACGACCTCGCTGCGTGACCGCGTGCGCGCCGTCCGGATTCCGGTCCCCGCTCCTGAGTTGCTGGCGCTGCTGGTCGTTGCCGCCGTGCTCGACCTGTGGGCGCTGGACCGCAATGGCTGGGCCAACACCTATTACTCGGCCGCCGTGCGGTCGATGTCGGGCAGCTGGCACAACTTCTTCTACAACTCGTTCGACTCCGCCGGTGTCATGACGGTGGACAAGCCGCCGCTGGCGCTGTGGGTCCAGGCGTTGTCGGTTCGGGCGTTCGGCTTCAGTTCGTGGAGCATGCTCGTGCCTCAGGCGTTGATGGGCATCGGCACGGTCGCGCTGGCCTACGACCTGACGCGGCGCGTCTTCGGGCGACCCGCGGGCTTCGTCGCGGGCCTCGTGCTTGCCCTGACGCCGATCACGGTCGCGATCTCGCGCCACAACAACCCCGATGCGCTCGTCGTGCTGTGCTCGACCGCCGCGCTCTGGTTCACCGTGCGCGCGCTGCTCGACGGCCGGACGCGCTGGCTGGTGTGGGCGGGCGTGATGGTCGGCCTCGGCTTCGAGACCAAGATGGGCGCGGCGCTGCTCGTCGTGCCCGCCCTGGCGGCCGCCTACCTGTGGGTGGCGCCGCATGGGCGGCTGGTCGCTCTGCGCCAGCTGCTGACTGGCGGCGCCGCCATGGCGGTCGTCGGGCTGGCGTGGCCGATGTTGATGTGGTTGACGCCGGCCTCCTCGCGCCCATGGATCTCGGGCACGTCGGACAACTCGATCTGGTCGTTGATCCTTAACTACAACGGCGTCGGGCGGCTCGACGGGCAGGCGGGCGGGCCGGGTGGCATGGCGGGAGGTCCTGGCGGCGGCGGTGGCGGCGGCATGGGCTCCGTCTTCGGCGGTGACACCGGGATCACGCGGCTCGTCGACGCCTCGCTCGGCGGTCAGGCCGGCTGGCTGATCGGCATGGCGATGGCCGGCGGGCTCGCGCTCGCGGTGCTCGCCCGCCTGCGCCGCAGTGACGCGCGGACCGGCTGGATCATCGCCGCCGGCGGGGCATTTGCCACCACCGCGGTCGCGTTCTCCTTCGCCAAGGGCATCTTCCACCCCTACTACGTCTCCATGCTCGCGCCGTTCACCGCCGTGCTGATCGGGGCGACGGCGGGCACGATCCTCAAGGGCGGTGTCGCGGCCCGGGTCGTGGCACCGATCGCGATCGTCGGTGGCCTCGTCACCGAGGTGATGGTCATGCACCGGGCGGCGACCGACACGGAGTACTTGATTCCGTTGGCGGTTGCCCTGAGCCTCGGCGGTGCCGCCGTGCTGGCCGCACGAGTCTCTGGCAAGGTGCGCGGGATCGCGCTGGCGGTGGCGCTCGGCGCGCTGCTGATCGCGCCGGCGTCGTGGGCCACGCAGACGCTCGGGCACGCGACGAGCGGCACGTTCCCGGCCGGTGGGCCGGCGTCGCAGGGCATGGGCGGCGGCCCGGGCGGAGGGGGACCAGGGGGCATGCGGGCCGGGCCGGGCGGGGGCGGGTTCGGTGGCGCCAACGGTGGCGCGCCACCCCAGCTCCCGGGCGGCACGGGCACGGGCACCGGGACCGGCACCTCCTCTTCGGGTCAGGTCGCGCCGCCCGCGGCATTCTCGCTCGGCGGCGGCGCAGGCAACACCACCAACAACGCCCAGGGCGCAGGCGGCGGCATGTTCGGCGGCAACGCCAACCTCACCGAAGCCGTCGCCTACGCCAAGAGCCACGGCGGCGGAACCGTGGGCGTCTCCTCCCAGCAGGGCGCGTCGGACGCGATCATCCGCTCCGGCAGCGACGTCGCCGCGCTCGGCGGCTTCTCCGGTCGCGAGAGCGAGGTGTCGGCCACGTGGCTCGCGCAGGCAGTCAAGGACGGGCGCATTCGTTTCGTCCTGACCGACGGCACCAGCGCCATGGGCAACGACGGCCGCGTGGGCTCCAGCGCGCTGATGGCGGTGGTGCAGAAGGTCGGCAAGCAGACCTCCGTCAGCGGCCTCTACGACCTCCAGGGCAAGGCCGCGGCGATCGCGGCGGCCGCGTAGCGGTCGGCCGCGACTTGCCCTGGCCGGCGCTGTCGGCGACGATCGGGTCCATGGCCCCCGTGGATTACGTCGTCGTCGGCGCCGGCTCAGCCGGCTGCGTGCTCGCTAACCGCCTCACGGAGGACCCGAGCGTGCGCGTCCTGCTCATCGAGGCAGGGGGCAAGGACCGCAGCCCCAACATCAAGATCCCGGCGGGCTTCGCCAAGCAGTTCCACACCAAGTTGGACTGGGACTTCGCGACCGAACCCGAACCGCACTGCAACGGCCGCTCGCTCTACATCCCCCGCGGCAAGTCGCTGGGTGGATCGAGCTCGATGAACGCCATGCTCTACGTTCGCGGCCGGCCGTTGGACTATGACTTGTGGGAGGGCGAAGGCGCTGCCGGCTGGGGCTGGGAGGACGTGCGCCCCTACTTCCTCAAGGCCGAGCACAACGAGCGCGGCGCCTCCGAGCACCACGCCGTCGGCGGCCCGCTCAACGTCGCCGACGAGCGCTCGCCGCGCCCGCTGACCAAGCGCTTCCTCGATGCCGCCGAGCGCGTCGGCATCCCCAAGATCTCTGACTACAATGGCCCCGAGCAGGACGGCGCGGCGCTGGCACAGGTCACCCAGCGCAACGGCCGCCGCTGGTCGACCGCCGACGCCTACCTGCGGCCTGCCCAGGATCGCCCGAACCTCGAGATCCGCACGGGCGCCCACGTCGCCCGCATCGCGCTGGACGGCGACCGCGCCGTCGGCGTCGTGCTGCGCGACGGGCGCGGCCGCGAGGAGACGGTGCGTGCCGAGCGCGAGGTGCTGCTCAGCGCGGGCGCGATCGGCTCGCCGCAGATTTTGATGCTGTCGGGCATCGGCCCGGCCGACCACCTACGCGAGGTGGGAGTCAACGTCGCGCTCGACAGCCCGAACGTCGGCGCCAACCTGATGGACCACCCGTACGTGGTCTGCGTGTGGGAGTCGACGGTGGGCGAGTCGCTCTACGGCGCCGACAAGCCCAAGCCGCTGCTGGAGTGGCTGCTGCGGCGCTCAGGACCGCTGACGTCCTCGGTCGCCGAGGCGCTCGCGTTCGTGCGCAGCCGCCCGGGGCTGCCCGCCGCCGATCTCCAGTACCACTTCGCGCCCGCCTACTTCGTCGAGCACGGCGCCGAGGAGTTCGACGGCCATGCCTTCACACTCGGCCCCGTTTTGATCAGCCCAAAGAGCCGCGGCGAGGTGCGCCTTGCCGCCGCCGATCCGGTCGCCAAGCCGCGGATCGTCACCAACTCCCTGGCCGAGCCGGAGGACCTTGCGGCGCTCGTGACCGGCGTCGAGCTCGCGCGCGAGCTCGCCAACGCCGAGCCGCTGAAGTCCGCCGCCGGGCGGGAGATCTATCCGGGCGCCGACGTGCGCGACGACGGCGACGTTGAGGACTTCGTCCGCCGCAACCTCGAGCTGCTCTACCACCCGTCGGGCACCTGCCGCATGGGCGGCCCCGACGCGGTGCTGGATCCCGAGCTGCGCGTGCGTGGCATCGAGGGCCTGCGGGTCGTCGATGCCTCCGTCTTCCCGATCATCCCGGGAGGCAACACCAACGCGCCGACGATCATGGTCGCCGAGCGGGCGGCGGACCTCGTCAAGGGGCGCGTCGCGGTCCCGGTCGCGCGCGCCTGACTACGGTCAGGGCGCGTCGATCTCGCGCAGCGACCCGTCCTCGGGGTCGAAGATGAAGCCACGGATGTGGTCGCGGTGGGGGAGCTCGCGAGCACTGCGCAGGCGGTCGAGCGAGTGGTGGAGCGTCGACTCGAGGTCGCTGAAGGCGCCGAGGCGCCAGTTAGGCAGGACGCCGTCGTCGGCGAGCTGCTGACGGAAGTCGTCCTCGGAGGCGTTGCAGAGGCCGCAGCCCTCGTGCATGACCACGACGATGTCCTCCGTGCCCAGCAGCCGTTGCGATGCGCTGAGGGAGCGCATGGCGTCGTCGGTGACCAGGCCGCCGGCGTTGCGGATGATGTGCGCGTCGCCGCGCTGCAGGCCGAGCATCGGGAAGAGGTCGATGCGCGTGTCCATGCAGGACAGCACGGCCACCTTGCGCTGCGGGCGGGGGCTGAGCCCCGGGGCTGCCAGTTCCGCAGAGCGGGCGGCAGCGACCTCGAGCATCTCGTCGGCGTTCTTGGACATCGGAGGCGGATCGTATGGCCTCAGACGAGCAGCGGGCCGCCCGGGTGAACCCGGGCGGCCCGCGGAGATCGTGCTCTGCAGCTAGGCGGCGACCGGCGCCGCGGCGTCGGAGTACGTCTCGCCGCGCTCGGCCTTCTCGACCAGCGAGGCCGGCGGCTCGAAGCGCGCGCCGTACTGCTCGGCCAACTCGCGGGCGCGAGCGACGAAGCCCTGGGGTCCGCCGTCGTAGCCGTTGATGTACTGCAGCACGCCGCCCGACCAGGCCGGGAACCCGATGCCGAAGATCGAGCCGATGTTCGCGTCGGCGACCGACTCGATCACGCCCTCGTCCAGGCACTTGACCGTCTCGAGCGCCTCGGCGAAGAGCATCCGCTCCTCGAGATCCTTCAGCGAGATCGCCGACGGGTCGGCGACCGGCGGGAACGCGTCCTTCAGGCCGGGCCAAAGGCCGGTGCGCTTGCCGTCCTCGTAGTCGTAGAAGCCGGCCCCGCGGAGCTTGCCGGCGCGACCCTCCTCGAGCATCCGGTCGACGACGGCGAACGCCGGGCGCTCGACCCACTCGCCGCCCTCGGCCTCGACGGCCTCCTTGGTGGCCTTGCGGATCTTGGCCGCCAGCTCCATGTTGAGCTCGTCGGTCAGCTGCAGGACCGGCGCGGGGTAGCCGGCCTGCGAGGAGGCCTGCTCGATCGTGGGCGCCGGAACGCCCTCGGTCAGCATCGCGATGCCCTCGTTGATGAACGTGCCGATGACGCGCGAGGTGAAGAAGCCGCGCGAGTCGTTGACGACGATCGGGGTCTTCTTGATGGCCTTGGCCAGGTCCAGCGCGCGGTACAGCGTCTCGTCGCTGGTCTGCTCGCCCTTGATGATCTCCAGCAGCGGCATCTTGTCCACGGGGCTGAAGAAGTGCAGCCCGATGAAGTCAGCGGGGCGCGAGACGCCCTCGGCCAACTGGGTGATCGGCAGCGTCGACGTATTTGACCCCAACAATGCGGGTGGGTGGGCCGTTTTCAGGTGCGGCTCGATCTCGGCGAAGACCTGCGCCTTGACGGCCGGATCCTCGAAGACGGCCTCGATGACGAGCTCGGCCCCGGCCGCATCGGCGGCGTCGGCGCTGGCCGTGATCCGGCCCAGGAGCTCGTCGCCGGCCTCCTGCGTCGAACGGCCGCGCGAGACGGCCTTGTCGACCAGGGCCTTGCTGTAGCCCTTGCCGCGGTCGGCGCTGGCCTGGTCGACGTCCTTGAGTACGACCTCGATGCCGGCCTTCGCGCAGACGTAGGCGATGGCCGCGCCCATCATGCCGGCGCCCAACACCACCACCTTGGACGGCGTGAAGCGCTCGGCGTCAGCGGCACGGCCGCGGGGCCCGTTGACCTGCTGCAGATCGAAGAAGAACGCCTGGATCATGTTCTTCGCTACCTGGCCCGTGGCCAGGTCGGTGAAGTACCGACCCTCGATCTCGATCGCGGTGTCGAAGTCGACCTGCGCGCCCTCGACGGCCGCGGCCATGATGTGGTGCGGGGCCGGGTAGTTGGCGCCCTTGAGCTGCTTGCGCAGGTTCGACGGGAAGGCCGGCAGGTTCATCGCCAGCTTCGGGTTGGACGGCGTGCCGCCGGGCATCTTGTAGCCCTTGACGTCCCACGGCTGAACGGCCTCCGGATTCGCCGCGATCCACGCCTTGGCGGCCGGCAGCAGGTCGTCACGCGTGGCGACGACCTCGTCAACCAGGCCCATCTCCTTGGCCTGGGCCGGGCGCTTCTCCTGGCCCTGCAGCAGCAGCTGCATCATCGCGTCGACGATGCCGAACATGCGCACCGTGCGGACGACGCCGCCGCCACCGGGCAACAGCCCCAACTTGACCTCGGGGAAGCCGAGCTTGGCTTTCGGGTCGTCGACGATGACGCGGTGATGGGCGGCCAGCGCGATCTCCAGGCCGCCGCCCAGCGCGGCGCCGTTGATCGCGGCGACGACGGGCTTGCCCAGCGTCTCCAGCCGGCGCAGCTGGCTCTTGACCTCGCGGATGCCGACGGCGAACTCCTCGGACTGCTCGCGCGTGACCGTCTTGAGGTCGTTGAGGTCGCCGCCCGCGAAGAACGTCTTCTTGGCCGACGTCAGGACGACGCCCTTGATGTCGTCCTTCTCGGCCTCGAGGCGATCGACGGTCGCGCCCATCGACTCGATGTAGGCGCGGTTCATCGTGTTGGCCGACTGGTTGGGGTCGTCCAACGTCAGGATGACGATCCCGTCGTCGCCCTTGTCGTACTTGATGGTCGTGGACTCGGCCATGGTTTAGATGGCCTCCACGACGGTCGCGATGCCCATGCCGCCGCCGACGCAGAGCGTGCAGAGCCCGTACTTGCCGCCGGTGCGGTGCAGCTCGTCGACGATCGTGCCGAGGATCATGCCGCCGGTGGCGCCGAGCGGATGGCCCATGGCGATGGCGCCGCCGTTGACGTTGACCTTCTCCATGTCCAGGCCCATGTCGCGCACGAAGCGGAGCACGACGGCCGCGAAGGCCTCGTTGATCTCGACGAGGTCGAGCTGGTCGGCGGTGATGCCGGCCTTAGCCAGCGCCTTCTTGGAGGCGGGCGCGGGGCCGGTCAGCATGATCGTCGGGTCCGCACCGGAGACGGCCGTCGCCAGGATGCGCGCGCGCGGCGTGAGGCCCAGCGCGTTGCCGGTCTCCTCGTTGCCGATGGCGACCAGCGACGCGCCGTCGACGATGCCGCTGGAGTTGCCCGGCGTGTGGACGTGGTCGATCTTCTCGATCCAGTGGTACTTCTGCAGCGCAACGGCATCGAAGCCGCCCATCTCGCCCATGGCGGCGAACGAGGGCTTGAGCTTGCCGAGCGTCTCGACGGTCGTGCCGGCGCGGATGAACTCGTCCTTGTCGAGGATCAGGTTCTCGTTGATGTCCTTGACCGGGATGACCGAGTTGTCGAACTTGCCCGCCGCCTGGGCGGCCGCGGCGCGCTCCTGCGAGCGCGCGGCGTAGGCGTCGACGTCGTCGCGGGTGAAGGACTCGACCGTGGCGATGAGGTCGGCGCCGACGCCCTGCGGGATGAAGGACGTGTCGTAGTTGGTCTCGGGGTCCATCGCCCAGGCGCCGCCGTCGGAGCCCATCGGGACGCGCGACATCGACTCCACGCCGCCGGCAAAGACGAGGTCCTCCCAGCCGGAGGCGACCTTCTGCGCGGCGATGTTCACGGCCTCCAGGCCGGAGGCGCAGAAACGGTTGAGCTGGACGCCGGCGACCGTGTCGGGCAGGCCGGCCTTGATCGCGGCGGTCTTGGCGATGTCGGCGCCCTGGTCGCCGACGGGGGAGACGCACCCGAGGACGACGTCGTCGACCCGATTGGGGTCGAGCCGCTCGTTGCGCACGAGCATCTCGTGCATCAGGCCGACGACCAGGTCGACCGGCTTGGTCGCGTGCAGAGAGCCGTTGCTCTTGCCCTTGCCGCGCGGCGTGCGGATGGCGTCGAACACCAACGCCTCGGAGGCTGCCATTCCCTTACTCCTCAAGTCGAAATCGGGGTCGGGAAGCTAGCACAGAAACATTCAGTCGTGAACGCAAGTAGCATGGTCGCCACATGGCCGTTACGAAGTCGACGCAGAGCGCGCCCCGGCGCAACCAGGCCGAGCGGTCCGCCGCTACCCGCCAGGCTCTGCTCGACGCGACGCTCGAGTGCCTCGTGCAGGACGGCTACGCCAACACCACGACCGCGCGCGTGGCCGAGCGCGCTGGGGTCTCGCGAGGCGCGCACCTCCATCATTTCCAGACACGCGACGCGCTGCTGGCCGCCGCCGCCGAGCACCTCACGCTGCGCCGCGGAGAGAAGCTGCTGGAGGCCGCCGACGCGCTGCCGGCCGGCCCGGACCGCGTTGCTCGCGGGCTCGACCTGCTGTGGAAGAGCTACGCCAACCCGCTCTACCAGGCCACGCTCGACCTCTGGACCCACGGCCGCACCGACGAGGAGCTGCGCCAGCATCTGATCCCGATCGAGCGCCAGCTGGATCGCCAGACGATGGAGCTCTCACGCCGACTCTTCCCTGACGCCGCCGCGCGTTCGGATTTCGAGCACGTCATCGAGCTAGCGCTGGCGACCATCCGCGGGCTCGTGGTCCTCGACACGCTCCACGCGGGCGGGACGCGCGCGGCCAAGCAGTGGGCCTCCTGCCGCGGAC
This sequence comes from uncultured Conexibacteraceae bacterium, assembly GCA_963836485.1. GTDB lineage: Bacteria > Actinomycetota > Thermoleophilia > Solirubrobacterales > Solirubrobacteraceae > Baekduia. The sequence goes on from CAWIJS010000007.1 coordinate 71,118, forward strand.
AGCTCGTCGCGCTCTTCGAGGATGCGGGCGCGGCTGATCGCGGCTAGGCCAGGACGGCAGCGAGGCGGCGCCAGCGCGCCTGGCGCAACGCGAAGAGCGCGATGACAAAGAGGCGTGTCGCCGGCGTCAGGAGACCGGCGTCGATCTCGATCTCGTCGGTGTACTCGCAGCTAGTCGGCGAGGTCGCGACGAACGTCAGCCGGTGGTTCCACGTGCGGATCGGGCCGCCGTGCTCGGCGGTCAGGATCTGGCCAGGAGCGAGCGCAACGATCCGGATGTGATGGGTCCAAGACGGCAGGACACCCAGCCACCACATCCGGCCGGACGCCTCGACGCCCGGGCGGGCGAAGCCCTCCGGCACGGTGGCGAGCGCGGGGACGCGCAAGACGCCGCGGACGACGTAGGCAAACGTTGCGGGCTTCTGCGCAAGATCAAATCCGACCTCGGCAGAAATCGGCAACGCGGTGGTGCGGCGAACGGTGACCATCCCGGATAGTGTGAGCAATTGCTCGCGTTCCTACAACTCGCATTTCATGCCGCCCCGGACCCAACCCCGTAAGCGTCCGCGCCAAGAGCGATCGCGTCTCACCGTCGAAGCGATCCTCGACGCGGCTGCTCACGTCTTCGAGCGCTACGGCTACGCAGCGGGCACGACCAACCGCATCGCCGAGCGCGCCGGCATCTCGATCGGCTCGCTGTACCAGTACTACCCCAACAAGGATGCGGTGCTGGTTGCGCTGGTCGACCGCCATCTCGACGAGGGCGTGGCGGCGTTGTGGCCGGTGCTGGAGGAGTTGCAGGACGACCGGCCACCCCTCGCTGAGGGCATCCGGCGGCTCGTCGAAGGGATGGTGGCGCTGCATCGAGAGCGGCCGGCACTGCATCGTGTGCTGTTCGAGGAGGCGCCGCGCCCGTCCGCACTGCGGCAGAGGTTGACGACCCTGCAAGCGGCATCGACGGCCGGCGTCGCCGGCTACCTGCGTGCCTGCGGTGATCAACTGGCGCCGGCACGTGCCCCGGATCTCGCCGCGCGCATGATCGTGCAGATCATCGAGACGGTGACCCACGACCTCGTCATTCGGCCCGACGACGGGGTGTCCACCGACACCTACATCTCGGAGACCGTGGCGCTCCTGGTGGGCTACCTCACAGCGCGCCCGTAGGATGGCGCCATGATCGCCCTCATCACCGGCGCGTCCAGCGGCATCGGCGAAGCGACCGCGCGGCGCCTGGCCCAGGAGCCGGGTGCCCAGCTGGTCCTCGTCGCGCGCCGCGAAGATCGTCTCCAGGCCCTTGCCGCGCAGCTCGGCGGCGACGTGCTCGTGCTCGCCGAGGACCTGACCGACGAGGGTGCCGGGGCGCGCATCGCCGAGGCCGTGCGCGCACGCCACGGCCGCCTCGACCTGCTGGTCAACAACGCCGGCGCCGGCTGGCGCGGCGCGTTCGCCGACGTGGGCACCGCCAACCTGCGCCAGACCCTGGAACTCAACCTCTTCGCCCAGGCTGCGTTGACCGAGGCGCTGCTCCCGCTGTTGCGCGAGAGCGCGCCGAGCGCGATCGTCAACGTCGCCAGCACCGCCGGCCGCGTCGCCCGTGCCGGCGCGGGTGGCTACAGCGCGTCGAAGTTCGCGTTCATCGGCTGGAGCGACGCCTTGCACTTGGAAGAGGGCCCCAACGGCGTCCACGTCGGGATCGTCAACCCGGGCTTCGTCGCGACCGAGGGCTTCCCGCAGGCTGAGCTGGTCGCCAAGGCTTCCACCCGCTGGATGGTGTCGACGCCGGAGAAGGTCGCCGAGGCGATCGTCGCGGCCGGCCCGGGTGGCAAGGCCGAGCGCTATGCGCCGCGGCCGTATGCGCTCGCCGCGGCGGCGCGGATCCTGCTGCCGGGGCTGACCCGCAAGGTGATGGGAGGCGGCGGTGCGACGACGCTGACCGCCGCGACGATCGTCGACGCGCCAGACCGCACGCCCGGCGCCTAAAGCTCTCGGCGTGCCGCTGCAGACGGCCTTGCCGGACTGGCACTAGCAACTCCAGCGGCCGCTATTCGAAGCTGCGATGTTCCACCCCATGATGCGGTGGGCACTGAGCAGCAGCCTCAAAAGACGCAGGATCTTGGCCTGTTCGATCCTGCTGGCGGTGCTCGCCTGCGCGGCGCTACCGGGCGTCTCCGAGGCCAGTCGCAAGATCCGCGGCGTCGGCTTCTCCACGAGCGTCCCGAATGGCTGGAAGATCGGGAAGGGCAAGAACGGCACCGCGTGGGTCTACGGCGCCGCGTCGCCGAAGACCAAGCGCAACGTCCTTGCGAACTCGATGCAGATGGGCATCACCGTGCTTCCCGTGGTGGACATGGAGCGCCAGTTGGGCCGCAAGCTCCCGTCCTCGCTCGAAGAGCTCCTGGGCCTGGTGCTCGCCCCGCCGCAGCAGGCGCAGGGCGTGCAGATCACGGCTCCCATTCGCGCCTCGACCTTGGGCGGCCGTCCTGCGGCATCGGGCGCCGTGCAGTACTCCCTCAACGGCGTCACGGTTCTGCAGAGCAGCACGATCTCCGTACGCCGTGGTCGGGTCTACGTCGTCGAGTTCGACCTCGACCTCGCCCTCCAGTACCAGGGCCTGCCGATTCTCGGGGGCATCCACCGCCACTGGCATTGGCGCTAGTCGGCTCTGGTCAACCCGCGCGGGCGCGTAGTTTCGGAAGGACGTCCTCGGAGAACTGCTCGATGAACCGCGACTGGTCGGGTCCGGGGGCGTGGAGCAGGAGGTCGTCGAAGCCGAGATCGAGGTAGAGGGCGATCTTCTCGACGACCTCGTCAGGATCGTCGGAGACGATGAAGCGGGTGTGGGCCTGGTCGAGGTGCTCGTCGGCGACGCGCTCCATCTCGATCGGGTCCTCGATGCCCTCCTTCTGCTCCGGCGTCAGCGCCAGCGGTGCCCAGAAGTGACAGTTGTCATAGGCCTTCTGCTTGTCGCGGTCGTAGGAGACCTTGATCTCGATCATCCGCCGGATCCGGGCGTGGTCGCGCTCTGCCGCCTCGGCGCCCTCACGCACCTTCTCCAGCAGGTCGAGATAGAGCTGCGGGTCCTTGCCGCTCGTGCAGATGAAGCCGTCGCCGACACGGCCGGCGAGCTTGGCCGCCAGCGGCCCCGAGGCCGCCACGAAGATCGGCACCTCCGCGTCCGGGCGGTCGTAGATCGTGGCCTGTGACGTCTGGTAGTACTCGCCGTCGAAGTCGACGCGCTCCTCGCGCCACAACCGCCGGATCAGCTCGATCGCCTCGGCCATCCGCAGCCGCCGCTCCTTGCGCCCCGGGAACTCGGCGCCGGTGGCCGGCGTCTCGTTCATCGCTTCGCCGGTCCCGACGCCGAGGAACACCCGGCCGGGAGCCAGGCAGCCCAGCGTCGCGAACGCCTGGGCGACGATCGCCGGCTCGTAGCGCAGTGTCGGCGTCAGCACGCTCGTGCCGAGCACCGCCTTCGTGGTCGCGACCGACGCTGCGCCGAGCCATGGCAGCGCCGCGGGGGAATGGCCACCGCGGTGGCGCCACGGCTGGAAGTGGTCGGAGGTCGCCACGATCTCCAGCCCGGCAGCCTCGGCCTGCCGCGCGTACTCCAGCAGCGTCGGCGGGTCGAACTGCTCTGCCGACGCCTTGTACCCGATGCGTACGCCCATGCTCCGCACCCTAGCGAGGGCCCGGAACGCCGACATCTCGTGCCGACGGTCGACGTGATCGTGTCGGAGTTCCGACCAGTGGTCCGTGGTGGTGCCCGCCTACGGGCAGGACCATCGGATGATGCTCCCCACGCGTACCGATGCAGTGTTGCTGACCGGCGTCACCGGGTTCGTTGGAACGGCCGTCATGGTCCGGATCTTGGAGCGGTCAGCACGTCCGGTCGTCGCGCTCGTGCGCGCGGCCGACACGACGGAGGCGACTGCGCGCCTGCGGACCGCGCTGGCCGAGGTTGCGCCGCCGGAGCGCGTCGACGCCTACATGTCGCGCTGCAGCGCTGTGCCCGCCGACCTCCTGGTCGACGGCCTCGGCCTCCGTCACGCCGATCGCGAGCGGCTCGCGCGCGCGTGTGACGAGATCATCCACTGCGCCGCTTCGGTGAGTTTCGACCTGCCGCTCGATCAGGCGCGGGCCGTCAACACCGCCGGCGCGGCGCGGATCGCCGAGCTTGCCACGCGCGCGGCGGTGCGCGGCGACGGCCTGCGGCGGATCGTGCACGTCTCCACCGCCTACGTCGCCGGTGACCGCACCGGCACCTTCGGCGAGGACGAGATGACGATCGGCCTGCCGTTCCGCAATACCTACGAGCAGACAAAGCACGAGGCCGAGCAGTTGCTACGCGGCTGGTCGCCGCGGCTGCCGCTGCAGATCGTGCGCCCGAGCATCGTCGTCGGCGACCGGACCACGGGGTGGACCCGATCGTTCAACGTCCTGTACTGGCCGCTGAAGATGTTTGCGCGCGGACGCCTCCCGGTCATCCCGGCGCTGGCCGACGCGCCGGTCGATGTGGTGCCGGTCGACTATGTGGCCGACACGATCCTGGGCCTTGCCGGCGCGCCGACTGGGACCTACCACGCGGTGGCCGGCCAGCACGCGAGCACCGTCGCCGAGGTCATCGAGCTCGCGGCGGCGCGGTTCGGTGTGCCGGCGCCGGCCGTCGTCGATCCGAGCGTGCTCGACGAGGCGCTCGGACGGCCGATGACCGCCGCCCAGCGCACGGCGCTCGATCGCGCTCGCATCTTCTTCCCCTACTTCGCGCTCGGCGTGCGCTTCGACGACCGCTGGGCCCGCTCCATCCTCGAGCCGGCCGGGATCGCCGCCGAGCCGCTGGGCGGGTACTTCGGCAACCTGATGGACTACGCCGAGCACGCGGCGTGGGGCGGACGCTCGCGCTTGACCGTGACACCATCTGGTGTCACGGTGGCTGCATGACGCAGACCGCGCTCGCCGTCGAGCGCTCGCAGGACCCCAGTGAGCTCGGCGCCCTCGTCGAGCTGGCTGCCGAGGGCTTCGGCGGTGCGGTGACGCGGATCCAGGAGCTGCACGAGGCGGTCGCCGACCGGTCCTTTGGCCCGAGCGCCGGGCGGGCGTCGGTGGCCTCCAGCGCGCCGCGCGCCGTCCACGACGCGATCGCGGGCTCCGTCTACACCGCGGTCCGCGGGGCCGGCACGGTGCTCGGCGCCGGTCTGGCGCGGACCGTCCGTGCGGCAGGTGGCGGCCCGAGCATCTCCGACCATCCCCGCGGCCGGCTTGCCCAGGGCGCCCTCAACGGCCTCTGGGGTGACCGGCTGGAAGCGGCTGCCAGTCCGCTCGCCGTTCCGATGGCCGTCCGTGTCTGCGGTCGCGATGTCTCCCTCGACCGCGACGGCCTCGCCGCGGCGTTCCCGGCTGCGACCGCCCACCCCGTCGTCTTCGTCCACGGCCTCGGCGAAAGCGACGCCGCGTGGTCGATCCGCGCGGCCGAGCGCGGTGGCACCTACCTGACACGCGTGCTCGCCCGAGCTTGGTGCCACCGCCGTGACCATCCGCTACAACACGGGCCTGCACGTCTCCGAGAACGGCCGTCGCCTGGCCGCGTTGTTGGAGATGTTGGTCGACGCGTGGCCGGTCCCGATCGAGCAGCTTGCGCTCGTCGGTCACTCGATGGGCGGGCTCGTGATCCGCAGCGCCGGGCACGCCGCGACCGAGCGCGGGAACCGTTGGCCGGCGCTGGTCGACACCACCATCTCGCTCGGCACGCCGCACCTCGGCGCGCCGCTGGAGCAGGCCGTGCACCTGGCGAGCTGGGCGCTGGGCACGCTCCCCGAGAGTCGGCCGATCGCCGCTGTCCTGCGCGCGCGAAGTGACGGCATCAAGGACCTGCGCCACGGTCGGTTGGTCGACGCGGAGTGGGAGACGCTCGACCCGGACGCGCTGCGCGGCTTCGAGCGCGCCGACGTCCCGCTGCTGGCGGACGCCCGTCACCACGTCGTGGCAGCGACGCTGGCCTCCCGTCCGGACCATCCCTTCGCGCGGGTCATCGGCGATCTGCTGGTGCTCACGCCGAGCGCCCATGGCCTCCAGGGCCGGCGCCGGGTCATCGCGTTCGAGGACGAGCGCTGTCGCCATGTCGGCGGCCACGACCACTTCGACCTGCTCAACAGCCCTGCGCTAGACGGCCTCCTGCGCGAATGGCTCGCACCGCAGCCGCTTGCACGCTGCGTGTCAGGTAGGTGACCGGCGCGCAAGACGGTTAGGCTTCGCGCCGTGAGTGGCACGAGGCCAGAACCCTTCTCCGTGGCGGTCGACCAGGACGGTGCACAAGCCGTCGTGACCGTGCGTGGCGAGCTCGATCTCGCGACGGCCCCGCAGCTGGAGTCGGCGCTGCTGCCGGGTCTGCGCGACGGCGGCTCCGCTGTGCTCGACCTCCGCGGCCTGGAGTTCATGGACTCCACCGGTGTCCGGGTGATCGTGGCGGCCCACCACGCCGCCCAGGAGCACGGCGGGAGCCTGGCGCTCGTCCGCACCGAGGCCGGCGGGCCGGTCGCCCGGGTGCTCGAGATCTCCGGGCTCGACGCGGTCCTGAACCTCGTCGACGACGCTGCTGCGCAGATCCCGCCCATCCCCGCCGCTAGGGTGGGGTGATGAGCTCCGGCAAGCGTGCGGCCTTCGACGATCCCGAGATCGTCGAGCGGTTCGCCGACCTCGTCATCAAGACCGCAGCCAACCTCCAGCCCGGCCAGTTGCTGGCGATCGGCTCGGAGATCGGCAAGGAGACCGTCACGCGCGCGCTGGCAGCGGCGGGCTACCGCCACGGCGCGAAGTTCGTCGACGTCGCCTACTTCGACCTGCACGTCAAGCGCGCCCGGCTGCAGTACGCGTCCGATGAGACGCTCGACTACGTGCCGCCGTGGTACGGCGAGCGGATCCTGGAGCTCGGGCGCCGCGGGCGCGCGCATCGGGCTGAGCGGCCCCGCGCATCCCGGACTGCTCAGCGATCTCGATCCTTCACGTGTCGGCCGCGACCAGCTGCCCTCGGTCCGCGAGACCGGCAAGGTGGTCAACGAGCGCACGACCAACTGGACGGCGGTGCCGTGCCCGACGCGGCCGTGGGCGGAGCTCGTCCACCCGGACCTCGATCCCGAGGATGCGTGGGTGAAGCTCTGCGACCAGATCCTGCACGTGTGTCGCCTGGACACCGACGATCCGATCGCGGCGTGGAGCGAGCGCGCCGACGGTGCTCGTCAGCGCCGCCGCTCGCGTGACCGAGCGGCGCTTCGACGCGCTGCGCTTCGTCGGCCCGGGGACCGACCTGACCGTCGGGCTGCTGGCGACGTCGAAGTTCCTGGCCGCCCGCTTCGAGACCGTCGACGGGATCACGCACCTGCCGAACCTCCCGTCGGAGGAGATCTTCACCTCGCCGGACCCGACGCGCGCCGAGGGCGTCGTGCGCGCGACCAAGCCGCTGGTGCTCGGCGGCTCGATCATCCGTGGGCTCGAGGTCGAGTTCCGCGACGGCCGCGCCGTGCGCATCGACGCCGAGGAGAACGCCGAGGTCCTGCGCTCCTACGCCGCGCGCGACGAGAACGCCAACCGGCTGGGGGAGACGGCGCTGGTCGACGGCGACGGCCGCATCGGCGCGCTGGACACCGTCTTCTTCGACACGCTGCTCGACGAGAACGCGGCGAGCCACATCGCCCTCGGGCACGCCTACCAGATGTGCGTGGACGACTCCGAGGCCGACAAGGTCAACGACTCGACCATCCACGTGGACTTCATGATCGGCTCCCCCGAGGTCCGCGTCCTCGGCCTCGATGCCGACGGCATCGAGACGCCGGTCCTCATCGACGGCGCCTGGCAGGTCTGAGCCGAGGCGGGCGGGACCGAATCGCTATCCTCGCCCCCTTCTAGGAGAGGTGCCGGAGCGGCTGAACGGGCACGACTGGAAATCGTGTGTGGGCTTTACGGTCCACCGAGGGTTCGAATCCCTCTCTCTCCGTGCCGGTCGATCAGGCTTCGCCGGTTCGCGCTGTACAACTTTGCGGGTGGCACCTCCTCTCTCGAAGTCGCAGATCGAGCGACTCGGCAAGCGGCTTGTCGTATCCGATGAGCCCGAGGACGCTGACCTTCAGATCCTCCATGATCAAGAACACCGGGACGATCTTGGAGAAGCTTCGTCGTAGCGGTGGGTCCGGGCTGAAGAGCATGCAGGATCTGGGCGGTATGCGGATCGTCGGGATGTTCGATCGCCGCGGTCAGGACGAAGTCACCGAGTGGGTGTGTGTGCTCTTCGCGGATGAAGAGCGTGCCCCTAAGGTCATCGATCGGCGGGCCGCGCCGATGCACGGCTATGCCGCAGTACACGTCATCGTCTTCCCGGACGACGCACCGATCGAGATCCAGATCCGCACCGCGCGGCAGCACGAATGGGCTGAGCTCTTCGAGAAGCTGGCAGACCTCGTCGGGCGGGACATCCGATATGGGCAGCCGCCTCGCACGTGGTGGACTACCGAGGAACTCGACACGATGGACTCTTTGCTTCAGGAATTGGTGCATACCGAGTATGAGCTGCGCGTGGCTACGGTGAAACAGGCACTGGCGATGGCGGCGTGGATCGCTGCAGTCGAGGAGGCGGAGTTTGCTGCGCCGGACGATCCGGTGCTCGATGCGCATCGGAGCCGCGTTGACGCGGCGCTCGCGGATTTCCGCGACTCCTTGGACGAGCTGCAGGAGCGTTGAGACTTAGCCCGCCGCTATTGGTCGAATCGCCGAAGCCCACTACGCTCTGAAGCTGTGGCTCATCTACGATCGCGACGCTGGCCAACTTGTCCGCCAAGAGGCGTACGAGACGAGCGTTGACGCCATGCAGGCACGGTTCGCGGCGGAGACCGAGTTCGCCGGGAAGCCTGAGATCGAGATCGTCGCGCTCGTCGCCGAGTCCGAAGCGGCTGCCCGGATCACGCATGGGCGTTACTTCCTCGGGCTCACCGAGCTCGCCGACCGCATCGCCTGAGGCGAAGCGCTAACGCGCGCCGGCGGGTGGCATCGCGGCCGTCGCCGCGTCAAGTGCCCCGTCTTCGGGCAGCTCGGGGATGGCGATGACGACGTGGTGGCGGGAGACCGCCAGGAAGTCGTGGTGGGTGCCGGGGCCTTCGTGGCCGACGAGCTCGACCGTTACGTCGGTGAGCGGGATGAAGTCGCGCTCGGAGGCGTTGAGGACGTCGGAGACGCGGCTGCGGTAGCCGTCGCGGGCCAACGTCAGGGTCCCCGCGATCCGATGTCGCGGGGTCTCCAGGTACACGCGCTCTTGCCGGGTCTGCATCACGACGCTGGAGTATGGGCGATCCTGGCGCGTTTGGTGAGCTGCTGGCCGGACGTCTGACCGCCGTTCGCCAGAATGCAGGTGTGGATCCGCACGCCGTCCTCGGCCTGGACCCCGGCGCGTCGCCGGAGGAGGTCCAGCGCGCCTATCGCGCGCTGGCCAAGCGGTTTCACCCCGACAAGGCGGGTGAGGCGGCCGGCGAGCTGATGATCTCCATCAACGCCGCCCACGACCTCCTGCTCGGTCGGCTGGAGGAGGGCCACGGCGGCGGCAGCGCGAACGGCACCGCCGCGCCGGTCGCCCCCGAGGCGCCGCCGGTCGAGATCGCCGGCGACTGGCTTCCGCCCGCCGTCCGGCGCGTCCTCGCCCGCGAGTTGCTGGCGGCGCTGGAGCCCGGCGAGCAGGTCGACGAAGTCGTCCTCACCGCGACCGGCGACAGCCACGACGTTCAGCTCGCCGTGACCGACCGCCGCCTGCTGTGGCTGCGCGACGACGCGATCATGGGCCGCGTGCGCTACCTGCGCCACCGCGACGTCGCTGGCGTCGAGGAGCGCCCGGCCGGCCGCCTGCGCCGCCACGGCCAGCTGCGCGTCCAGCCCGCATCGGGCGGCCGCGCGCTGCGGTTCTTCGAACTGCGCCCCGAGGTCCTCTCGCGCCTGGCCGCGAGCATTGCCATGCGTACCGCTGGGTGATCCGGGTACGTCGAAGTCATGAGCGATGGAACCACCGATGACCTCAAGGGCCGCGCGAAAGAAGCTGCGGGCGACCTCACCAACGACGACAGCCTCAAGAACGAAGGCAAGGTTGACCGAGCCTCCGGCGCGGTCAAGGACAAGGTCGGCGACGCCGCCGACAAGGCCAAGGACGCCCTGCGCAAGGATTGAACCGGGCGGATCGGGTCGGGCCCGAACGATCGCAGGCCTTGAGCCGGCAGGCATGCCGTGGGGCCGCTGGTCTAGGCTGCGGCCTCTGTTTGCCGTCGATTCAGGAGCAACCGCATGAACAAGACCGAGCTCGTCGAGGCTATCGCCAAGGACAGCGGTCTCACCAACGCCGACGCCCGCAAGGCCGTCGAGGCGTTTATCGGCACCGTTGAGAAGTCCCTCAAGAAGGGCGACGAGATCGCCCTGACCGGCTTCGGCAAGTTCTCCGTCGTCAAGCGCAGCGCTCGTACCGGTCGCAACCCGCAGACGGGCGAGACCGTGAAGATCAAGGCGAGCAAGGCGCCGAAGTTCACGGCGGGGGCCGGCCTCAAGACGGCCGTCAACGGCCCGAAGAAGAAGTAGCACCCCGCAGCAACCGGCTTGACCCGAGGGCCTCGCGCAAGCGGGGCCCTCGGCGTGTCTGCTCTCAGTTCAGGACGCCGAGACGCTGCGCGCGCACGACGGCATCGGCGCGGTTGCGCGCGCCCAGCTTGCGGAACATCGAGCTCGCGTGCTCCTTGACCGTGTTGGGGGAGAGCCGCAGCTCGGCGGCGATCTCAGCGTTGGTCAAGCCCGCGGCGACGAGTTGGAGCACCTCGTGCTCACGGCCCGTGAGGCGCTGGTGGGCGGGGCGCCCGGCGGTCCCGGCGCCCCCGTCGGTCGGACTCGGCGGCGCGTCGAAGACGTCCTCGCCGGCGCCGATGCGGCGGATCGCCTCGACGATCTCCGCGGCGCTGCGGTCCTTCGTAACGAAGCCCGCCGCGCCGGCGGCGCGCGCGGCAGTCGCTGAGATCCGGCCGGCGCCCGAGACGAGCAGGACGCGCGTCGACGGATGCGCGGCGCGTACGCGCCGGGCGATGTCGGTCCCCGACTCGTCACCGACGAAGAGGTCGACGAGTGCGACGTTGGGCCGGTAGCGGCGCGCGCGGTCCTCGGCCTCATCGCCGTTGGTCGCCGGCACGCAACGCTCGACCCAGTCCTGCTGGACGAGCACGAGCCGCATGCCCCAGTGGACGATGTCGTGGTCGTCGACGACCAGGACGCTGAGGCGGCGAGATGCGACAGAGGTGCTCATGCAAGGCTCGGCAGTGGGAGGACGAGGCGGACGTGCCAGCGGTCGGGCGGTGTGAGGCCGAAGTCGACGGCGGCGCCGAATTCCAGGGCCTCGAAGGCAGCCAGGCGCAGGCCGACACCCGCACCGGCGGGCGCGCCGGCGCCGACCCCGTCGTTGACGATCGCGATCGTGACGGTGTCCTCGGCGTGCTCGACGCGGACGTCGATCCAGGTCGGCTGCGCGTGCTTGCGCGCGTTGCGCACCGCCTCGGCGACGACGTTCTGGGCCAGCGGCTCCATCGCGAGCGGGAGCTCGACGTCGGGCTCCCAGAAGACGCGCACGTCGACGTCGGCATGCTCGGCCGCCAGTTGCGAGAGCTCGTCGCGCAGCGTGGTCTCGACGGGATGGTCGCGCCCCGGCCGCGCCGGCGGGCGCTGGATCGCCAGCCGCAACTCCTCGGTCGCGGCCTGCAGCTCCTCGGCGCAGCGCGCGCGCTGGGGACCGGTCAGGTCGGCGGGCGCGCCGAGCGCGAGCGTCACGCCGAAGAGGCGCTGGATGACGCGCTCATGCACGTCGCGCGCGAGGTCGAGGCGATCGCCGAGATGGCGCGCGCGCTCCTGCTGGCGCGTGGCCGCGCGCGCCGATGCCGCCAGCGCGCAGACCTTGCCGATCGTCCACAGCCCCTGGCGTTCAGCCGCGCTGAGCGTCCCGCCGTCGCCGCGCTCGGCCAGCACGACGCCGTAGTGGCGGCCGCCGGCCGACATCGGGATGCAGGTGACGTCGGAGAGCGCGAGCCGCGCCACGTCGTTGGCGGGCAGCACGCTGACGACATCGGCGGTCACCTCGAGGACCTCGTCGCGCTCCAGCGCGCGCATCGCGAACGGGATCGCCTGGACCGGCCCGTCGGCCAGCAGCGCAAGGTCGATGCCGTGGCTGCCGGCAGCCCACACGCGCCGGCGCATGTCGTCGGACATGTAGACCGCGGCGCGGCGCATCGAGCCCAGGCGGCAGACGGTCTCGGCCAGCCGGTCATAGAACGACGAGCCCGGGGTCATCATCTCCCGGTCGCCGAGCATCGAGACCAACAGGTGCAGCGCCGGAAGCGTCGACGAGCCCGCAGCCGCGGCGGCGGTGGTGCGGCTGCCGGTCGACAGGTCGTCGGTCATCTGAGAAGGGTCAACGGGTCGGGCGCCAGGGGAAGCGCCCGACCCGCTGGGAGAAGGACCAGCTCGCGTACGCTCGGTCTCTAGCTCTGCGTCAGCGGTCGCTCGCCCCCTGTCCCGAGGGAGTGAGACGACTGGTCGACCAACAGCATGCCCCATGGGAACGTCAACGTACAGTCCAAACACACTCCTGACCACCCGAATTGGTGGCCAGGCTTCGTTGGGTCTTCAGCGCGCCCTGGGCTAGGCGCTCTCGGTCGCCGGCCGGCCGGCCGATCCACCCGCCCCCGGCGTCGCGGGCTCTGACGTCGACGACGCCTGGCCCTCGACGTTGAGGCGCGGCACGATCCGGTCCAGCCACGACGGCAGCCACCAGTTCGCTTTGCCGACGGTGAGCATCAGGCCCGGGACGAGGACCGACCGCACGATCAGCGCGTCGAGGAAGACCGCGCCGGCAAGGCCGATGCCGAACAGCTTGATCACGCGCTCGCCACCGAGGATGAAGGCGCCGAAGACCAGCACCATGATCGCGGCTGCCGCGGTGATCGTCCGGCCCGTCGCGGCCAGGCCATGGGCGATGGCCTCGCGGTTGTCACCGCGCTTGTGCCACTCCTCGTAGATGCGGCTGACGAGGAAGACCTCGTAGTCCATCGACAGCCCGAAGAGGATCGCGAAGACCATCACGGGCAGGAACGCCTCGATCGGGCCGGTGCGGTCGACGCCGATCAGCTCAGCGCCCCAGCCGTGCTGGAAGACGGCCACCACGACGCCGAAGGCGGCGGCGACCGACAGCAAGTTCATGACCGCGGCCATCGCGGGGATCACCAGGCTGCGGAAGACGGCCATCAACAGCAAGAACGACAACAAGACGACGACCCCGATGAACAACGGCAGCTTGTCGCCTAGGACCTTGGAGAAGTCGATGCCGATCGCGGTCGAGCCGCCGACCAGCACGTTGACCTGGCCCTGTTCGGCCGGTGGCACCACGCTGGTGCGCAGATGCTTGACCAGGTCGCTGGTCGCCGCGTCCTGCGGTGAGTGCTGCGGGTAGACCTGGGCCAAGGCGATGTTCTTGCCGACGATGACCGGTGCGCCGGCGGCGACGACACCGTCGGTGTTGCGCACGGCGTCGACCACGCGCGTGAACGCCGCCTTGCCCTCGTCGCCCTTGACCTCGGCGACGAGCTGCAGCGGCCCGTTGAAGCCGGGCCCGAAGCCCTGGGCGAGCAGGTCATAGGCCTTGCGCGTCGTCGAGCCGGCAGGGTCGTTGCCGGCGTCTGAGGAGCCCAGGCGCATCGACAGCGCGGGCGCGGCGAGCAGCAGCATGATGACCGTCGCCGAGACGGCGAGGACGACCGGCCGCTTCTGCATGATGCCGGCCCACCGCGCCCAAGCGGGCGACTCGTCGGTGGTCGTCAGCTCGCCGGTGGCCACCGCACGGCGCTGCTTGCCGGTCAGCACGCGCTTGCCGAACAGCGCCAGGAACGCGGGCAGCAGCGTCAGCGCGGCAAGCACGGTGAAGGCCACGACGATCGATGCGGCCGTCGCGACGCCGTAGAGGAACGAGACACCAAGCGCGAACATGCCCAGCAGCGCGATGCAGACCGTGATGCCGGCGAACAGGACCGCGCGCCCCGAGGTGTCGAGCGAGTTGACCGCCGCGTCCTCAGGTGTCGCGCCGCGCATGATCTCCTGGCGGTATCGCGTCACGATGAACAGCGCGTAGTCGATGCCGACGCCCAGGCCGATCAGCAGCGACAGCTGCGAGCTGAAGGACGCCATCGTCAGCGCATGTGACAGCAGCCCGATGGTCGCGAGGCCGACGCCCAGCGCGAACGCGGCGGTCAGCAGCGGCAAGATCGCCGCCAGGAACGAGCCGAAGACCACCAACAAGACGGCTAGCGCCGCGAGGAAGCCGAAGGCGGTGCCGCCGATGCCGCTCTCCTGCTGGCGCTCCTGCTCGATCGCTTGGCCGCCGATCTCGACCTGCAGCCCGTCCTTGCTGAAGCTCTGGACCTTGGAGACGATGTCCTTGGTGGCGTCGATCGGCACGCCGACGACGTCGTCGTCCAGCGTGACGGTTGCGAACGCGATCCTGCCGTCCTTGGAGACCTGGGCCTCGTTGCCGGTGTCAAACGGCGATGCGACCGACGCGACGTGCGGCATCTTGCCGACGGCGCCAAGCACGGTCTCGACGCGCGCCTTGGTCTGCGCGTCGGTGATCTTGCCGTCCTTGACGGCGACGACGAGCTGCTCTTGGTCGCCCGATGCTTTAGGGGCGGACTTCTGCAGCAGGTGCAGGGCATCGAAGCTGTCGGTGCCGCTGAGCTCGAACTCGTCTTTGTAGTTGCTGCCGGCTGCGGCGTGGATGGCCGAGAGGCCGACGAGGGCGACGGCCCAGCCGATAAGAACGATCCAGCGGTGGCGAAAGCACCAACGGGCAAGTGTGCGCATGGGGGAAAGAGGCTCCGGTGGGGTTGGGGAGAGGGAGCAGGATGCTCACGGCGAGCATCGCTTCCGGAAACCTTAGACCGAGTCAGCCTCGAAAACTCATCTCGGGTCAGCGAGCGTGAGGCTGCGCAGCCGCTCGAGCACCTGCTCGCGCAGCTTGCCGGTCGGCGGGGCCAGGCCCAGGAGCTCGCCGAACCACAGGCCCTCGGCGGCCAGCCGGACGATCGTGGCGTCGACGGGATCGATGCCGTCCTCGACGATGCGTTCCTGCCAGCCCCGGTAGCGGGAGCGGACGGCCTCCAGGCGCTCGGGCTGCAGCGCGAGGACGGCGAGGATGCCGCTGTCGATCTCGCGCGTATGTGCGTCGGTGAGGTCGCGCGCGGAGACGTCGGCGTAGGCGCGCGTCCAGCCGCCGGGCTTGCCGTCGGCGGCCGCGTCGATGTCGGCCTGAAACGACGCCTCCCAGCGGTCGACGACCGCGTCCAGGAGTTGGGCCTTAGAGGAGAAGTGGTAGAGCAGGCCGCCTTTGGAGACGCCGGCCTCCTGCGCGACGGCGTCGAGCGTGAGCTTCGACGGATCGCGCAAGAGGAGGCGCGCGGCGGCATCCAGGAGCTTGTCGCGGGTCTCGCCCGCAGGGCGCCGGGGCACCTAGTGCGTCCCGCCAGCCGCGCTGAGGCCGGCGACGCCGAGGACGATGATCGCGAGGCTGGCGAGCTTCATGGCGTTCATGGTCTCACCGAAGGCAACGACGCCGGCGACCGCGACCAGCGCGGTGCCGACGCCGGACCAGATCGCGTAGGTCAGCGAGACGGGGATGTCCTTCAGCGCGAGCGCCAGCAGCCAGAACGAGATGCCGTAGCCGACGACGACGATCGCCGACGGCATGGGTCTGGAGAATCCGTCGGAGACGCGCAGAGCAAGGGTGGCGCCAACCTCGGAGAGGATGGCCAGGGAGAGGAGGAGGAAGGCGGGCATGAGCATTACTATACCGTCTGGACGGTATAGTAACAAGGCGCGTCAAGACATGTTCCCGTTTGCAAAGCACAGCTCACTGCCCTAGCGTCCGTTGTCATGTTCCGGGTCGGAGGCGCTGTCGTTGCTGTCGTGGTTCTGCTCGGCATCGCCGCGCTCGCGTTTGGTCAGGACGTGGTGCCGATCAAGGTCACGGCGGTCGTCAAGGTGACGCCGAACAAGGCGGGGACGCCAAGCCATCCGCAGGGCGTCCATGTCGACGTGCGGGCGAAGATCGACATCCCGCACGATTACGACCCGCCGCTCGTGCAGTCGGTGACCATCTGGACCTCCAAGGCCGGCGTCTACAACGGCGCCAAGTTCCCGACGTGCAACTTCAGGGCGATGGAGCACTCCGGGCTGAGGACCTGCCCCGCGCGTTCGATCATGGGGCACGCGACGGTCAAGGCCGACGCTGACGGCGTCAACAGCTATCCGAAGGTCACGATCGTCAACGGCGGCGCCCACTACATCTACTTCTACGTCGTGCTGTCCACGCCCGCGCGCGTCCAGCAGCCGATCGCCGCGACGATCACCAAGCTCACCTCGGGGCCCTGGCAGTACCGGCTGGACTTCAAGGTCCCGCGCAACCTGCAGATCGTCGCCGGCATTCCGCTGCGAGCGGAGGCGTTCCACGCGAGCTTCGGTCGCGAGGACTGGATCGCGAGCACGTACTGCCCGCCGGATCACAAGTGGCGCTGGCACGCCGAGGGGCGCTACAGCTCCGGGCAGGTCGTGCCCGCTAACGGCACCATCGCCTGTCGTAGCTAGCTAGGCTCGGCCGGTGCTCAGCGCAGTTCACGACTGGATCGGCCGCCACCGCATCGCCGTCCTCGTCGCCTGGGCGCTGCTGATCGCCGCGGCGGTCCCGGCCGCGCTCGGACAGTCCGACCATCTGACGGGCGGCGGCTTCCAGGTTCCCGGCTCGGCGGCGGAGCGCGTCGAGACCGAGGTGCAGTCCAGCGTTCCGATCGACTACCGGCCGACCGAGCTGGGCGCTGTGCTCGTCGCGCCTAAGGGGACGCCGCTGAGCGACTACCGCGCGGCGATCGCCGCGCTGCGCAAGGCGGCGCGTGAGACGCCGCGGGTCGACCTGCAGGAGCCGGTCGCCGAGACCGCGATCTACCTCGCACGCACGCGCCCGGGGCGCCCCGTCGTCGTGGCGCTGCGGCTCAACGCCGACGAGTTCCACGCGCCGGACGTCGCCAAGGTGCTGCGCAAGAAGCTCGGGCTGGCCGACGGCCGTCACTACGGGGCGGTGCAACTGCACCTCGTCGGCGCCGGCGCGCTGTGGGCCGGGATGGTCGACCTGACC
The DNA here is from genome assembly GCA_963836485.1 of uncultured Conexibacteraceae bacterium. Taxonomy (GTDB): domain Bacteria; phylum Actinomycetota; class Thermoleophilia; order Solirubrobacterales; family Solirubrobacteraceae; genus Baekduia. The sequence goes on from CAWIJS010000007.1 coordinate 88,341, forward strand.
AAGGACGACCTCAAGGGCGCCGAGCGCGTCGGCTTTCCGGTCGTCGCGCTGATCTTGCTGGCGATGTTCGGGTCTTTAGCCGCGGCCGTGCTGCCGCTGGCGATCGGCGGGGTGTCGGTGCTGATCACCGGCGCGCTGATCGGCCTGCTCGCGCGTCACACGACGATGAGCTTCTACGTCCCCAACATGGCGTCGATGATCGGGATCGGCGTCGCGGTCGACTACTCGCTCTTTGTCGTCGTGCGCTTTCGTGAGGAACTACGCGACGGCGCGACGCAGGCTGCCGCGCGCGCGTCGGCGATGGCGACCTCCGGGGTGGCCGTGCTGTTCAGCGGCGCCGGCGTGGTCATCGCGCTGGCCGGGCTGCTGCTCGTCCCGACGCCGGCGATTCGCTCGATGGCCTTCGGCGCCATCGTGGTGGTGCTGGTTGCGATGCTCTCGTGCACGCTGCTGCTGCCGGCGCTGCTGGCGGTCCTGGGCCCGCGGATCGGGCCGGCCAAGCCCGACTCGGGGCTGTTCCGGCGCTGGAGCCTGTGGGTGACGGCTCGGCCGGCGTTGTCGCTCGTCGGCGTGATCCTCGTGCTGCTCGCGCTCGCCTCGCCGGTGTTGGGACTGCGCACCGGCGATGGTGCGCTGCGCCAGTTCCCCAAGGACAATGAGACGCGGAAGGGCTTCGAGGCGGCCGTCTCGGTGCGTGGCGACGGCGATGGCTCACCGCTGAAGATCCTGGTGCGCAGCAGCGCGTTGAGCCGGTCGGTCACGGTGTTGCGCGCCGACCCGGAGGTCATCAAGACCGGCGTGCGCACGCTCACCGACGACAAGCGCTGGATCTTCATCGTGGTACAGACGCGCCACAACGCTGATGCGCCGCAGGTCAAGGACCTGATCAAACGGCTGCGCGCAAAGCTGCCCGCGGGCAGCTTGGTCGGCGGCAACAGCGCGGCGCAGGTCGACTTCAACCATGCGATCACGGGATCGCTGTGGAAGATCGCCTTGTGGACCCTGCTGGCGACGTTCGTGTTGTTGTTGCTGATGCTGCGCGCTGTTCCGCTGGCGCTCCAGGCGGTGGCGGCGAACGTGCTCAGCGTGGCGGCGAGCTTCGGGATCCTCACCGCGTGGCAGACGTGGGGCAAGCCCGACGGCTACATCGACACGGTGACCATCCCCATCATCTTGGCCGTGGTCTTCGGGTTGTCGATGGACTACGAGGTCTTCCTGCTCAGCCGGATTCGCGAGCGACGTGATGCCGGGAGCGACACGCGCACAGCGGTCATCGACGGCATCGCGACCAGCGGCCGGACGATCAGCGCGGCCGCGCTGGTCATGGTCGCGGTCTTCGCTTGCTTCGCAGTGACCGGTGTGCCGGTGATCGCCGAGCTCGGGTTTGGGGCGGCGGTGGCGATCGCGATCGACGCGACGCTGGTGCGGTTGATTTTGGTGCCGGCGGCGATGGTGTTGCTGGGAGAGCGGTGTTGGTGGAGGCCGCGGTTTGGGGGCGGTCGCGGCGCGCGGGCGCGGGAAGCGCAGGCGGTGGGGCAGGGCTGAGGTTGCTATGCGACGGGGCTGGGCGTCTCGGCCTTGGTGAGGGTTCGTTGCGGTGGGTGGGGGTGCGGTGTGTGGTTGGTGGGGCGGCGCTCCGCGACGATCGCCACCACGCTCTCGTGGTCTGGGGCGTTGGGTGAAAGTGTTGCGCCGTGGTTCGGCGCGCATCTGTGTGGGCATCGAACGGGGCGCTGCGCGGATGTCGACATCACGGATCGCCTCCACGGTTCAACGCGCTCGCGCCGCCAACGAGTCGCCGCGCGACCCGGATCGCAGCGGTTGTCGCCCACTCGGGGGTTAACCCCCGTAAAGGTCGCCCGCGTGCCATAGGGACACAGGCGCCCGCGCGAGGGAGGCTGCTGGTATGAGCCCGTCTGGCACCGTTGCGCCCGCGCGTCCGTCTGCATCCGAGCCGCCTGCGCCCGGTGCGTCGGCGATCGGGCCGACCGCTGATGACGTTCAGCCGACCGCCAACGAGAAGCTGGATCGGTTTCTCACCGGCACCATCACCGTCGTGCCGTTCCTGGCCCTCGGCGTCGTCTGCTGGCAGTTGTGGAACAGCCTGCTGCACTGGTCAGACATCGCGGTGTTCGGCATCACCTATGCCTTGTGTGCGGTCGGGATCACCGTCGGCTTCCATCGCCACTTCACCCATCGCAGCTTCAAGGCCAAGCCGTGGGTGCGAGGGACGCTGGCGATCTTCGGCTCCGCCGCGATCGAGGGACCGATCATCTCCTGGGTCGCCGACCATCGCAAACACCATGCCTTCTCCGACAAGGAGGGCGATCCGCACAGCCCGCACGGCCACGACGGCCCGCTGCGCGGCCTCCTGCACGCCCACGTCGGCTGGCTGTTCATCCACACCCAGCGCGCCAACCGCGAGCGCTACACGCCGGATCTGCTCAAGGACCCGTTCATCGCCTACGTCGACCGGACGTTCCTGCTCTGGGTCCTCGCCGGCCTCGCCTTCCCGTTCGGCCTCGGCTGGCTGATCGGCGGCTCGATCGACACGGCGCTCACCGGCTTGCTGTGGGGCGGTGCGGTGCGGATGCTCGTGTTGCACCACGTGACCTACTCCATCAACTCGCTCTGCCACTTCTTCGGGCGCACGCGCTTCGACGTCGACGACGAGTCGCGCAACCTCGCATGGCTGTCGCTCTTCTCGCTGGGCGAGTCCTGGCATCACAATCACCATGCCTTCCCGACCTCGGCCCATCACGGCCTGCGCTGGTACGAGTTCGACGTGTCGTCGCTGGTGATCCGCGGGCTGCGCCGCGCGGGTCTGGTCTGGGACATCGTGGAGATCTCACCGGAGCGCCAGGCGCGCAAGCTCGCGCCGGGCGACGCCGGCGAGCGCGCCGCTTAGCCGACGCGCGCGCCGGGGTAGGGGAAGCCGCTGGGCGCATCGGCGCCCGGGACGACCCAGCGCCGCACCGCGACATCGCAGGCCGCGTAGCCCCAGTTGATCAGCCGCTCCTGCAGCAGCTCGTCCATGGCGGCCAGCCGCGTCTTGGTCTCGGCGAGGATGCGGGTCTGCTCCACCGGGGTTGGCAGGCTGCCGGGCGGCGGACCGAAGGCGCCGGCGTCGCTGCGAATCCCCCAGTAGGTGCCGGTGCGATCACCGCGCTGGAAGCCCGCGATCGTCTGACGCTTGCGGAGGTTGCGGACCTGGTTGTCGATGACGTCGTTGACGCGGTAGCTCTGCCGGGCCCAGTCCCAGGCCACCGTGTCGGCCGCCTGCATCTTGCCGCCGCCGTCGCTGACCAGGATCGTGCGGTAGCTCTTCCAGGCCGCCTCGAGCCCGAGGTTGTCGTACACGCCGCCGTCGGAGAGCACGGCACCGCTGGTGAACGGCGCCCGGAAGTTCTCACCTCGCCACATCGGCGCCCACGAGCCGGGATCGACGGCGAGTCGCAGCGGCGAGAGGAACGGGGGAAAGGCCGAGGACGCCGCGACGGCGATGGCCAGCGCGATGTCGGGAGCGTCGATCTTCCCGATCGTGTAGTCCGCCATGTAGGGCTTGGAGAACCGCCAGAGCGCGCCGGTCTGCAAGTTGGTGGCGTTGATGATGAAGCGCGGACGATCGACGAGCTGCTGCAGCGTGGCGTCGCCGAACAGGTGCTTGCGGTAGGCGCGGACGACCTCGTCGGCGATGCTGTGGCGTGGCCGGAGCAGGCCGCCGATCACCGAGCCCTTGTCGACGGTCTGTCGCGCCAACCCGCGCAGCGGCGTGACGACGGCGGCGTCGAAGGACGCCGGGGAGGCGACGTCGGCGGCGTCGAAGGCCAGCAAACCCCAGCGCAGACCGAGGGTCGCCGCGGTGATCGACCCGCCCGAGACGCTTGAGACCCGGTCCAGCCGCGGCAGGTAGCCGAGCTCGTTCAGGCGCCACAAGGCGCCGACGTGGAAGAGCATCGCGCGATAGCCACCGCCCGACAGGCAGAGCGCGATGCCGTCGCGCAGGCCGTCCGGGTCAGGAGTGGCGTCGGCGACGGGCGCGATGGCGCGCGGGTCGTCAAGCTCGGCGTCGGACACGTTCGTCGCGTCCTGCTCAGCTGCTGAACAGCGGGTCGCCGAGGTCGATGCGCAGCGAGAGGTCGCCATCGGGCCGCGTGACGAGCTTGAACGTGCGACCCGCGGCCTTCTGCGCCTGCTCGAAGGCCTGCAGCCGCGCGCCGAGGTCACCGACCTTCGCTGCGTACGTGAGATGGATGGTGAAGTTGTCGTCCTTGCGGGAGTTGACGATGTTGTCGAGCGTCGCGGTCTCCGGGTTGCCGTCGCGCCCGTCGGCGGAGATGACGTAGTGGTCGGCGCTGATCGCCTCGAAGAACGGGAGGTCGGTGTTGCGGTCCGAGCCGTGATGGGGGAGCTTGAGGATGTCGACGTGGAGCTTGCCGTTCGCGTCGAGGGCGCCGGCGTCCTTCAGCCCGGTGCGGACGTGGTCACCGTTGGCATCGCCGGTCAGCAGCATCGAGTGGTTGCCCTGGCGGACCAGGCAGACGATGCTCGACAGGTTGTAGGGGGAGCTGTCGAGGACGGCGGCGACTTCGGCCGGCTTCGCGGCGCCGGCCTTCAGGCGCTTGATCTGCTTGTCCCACTCCTTACGGAACGTCGCGATGTCGGCCGCCTGTGGCGAGACGACCAGCAGCTTGGTATCGGCCGAAAGCGCGGCCGTCCTTCCGCCGGTGGCGGGCGCCTCGACGAGCCCGTCGAACCCCGTGTTGATAGGCCAGCCAAGCTTCTCTGCACTGCTGCGCAGCTGCCGCCCTTGCCCCACGCTGGCGATCACCGCCGCGGCCTTGCTGCTCTCCTGCTCGCTGGGCGTGAACGTCGCAACGTCGCCCTGGCCGCCCGCCACGTCCTCGAAGGTGTTCAGCCAGAGCGCCTTTGGCGTGACCCACTGCGGATCGTCGTCCTGGGCAAGTTGCACGAGGCCGCCGATGTGGTCGTCGTCGATGTGGCTGACCATGAGCAGCACCAGCGGCAGCGGATCGCCCGCGGGCAGCGCGCCCGCCTGCTCGAGCTGCTGACGCAGCTCCTGCAGGCGCGGCTTCACCGTTGGGCCATAGGCGGCACCGGGGCCGCCGTCGATGAGCACCGTCCGCGGCTTGTCGGTGGTGCCGAAATGCAGCATCAGGCAGTCGCCGTGCAGCGCCGCCAATGCTTCGAGGGAGAAGACCATGTTCTAGACCGCCTGGATCGCTCGGAGGACGTCGAGCATCCCGGCGCCCTGGAAGTACCGCTCGCGGCCCAGGTCCGTGCATGCGTCGACGAGGATCTGCTTGAGGAGCTCGGGTTGCCCGATCAGCTCCGGGTGGCGCGCCAACAGCAGCGCGCAGGCGCCCGACACGTGCGGCGTCGCCTGGCTGGTGCCGTCCTTGCTCGCGAGCCCCGCGCCGGGGATCGTGGAGGTGATTTTCTCGCCGGGTGCGACGAGGTCCGGCTTGGCGCGCCCGTCGCCGGTCGGCCCGCGGCTGGAGAAGTAGGAGACCCCATAGGTGTGCGGTTCGTCGCGGTGTGTGGCGCCGACGGTGATGACCTTCTCCGCGTTGCCGGGGTCGGTGATCGAGACGGTGCGAAAGCCGTCGACCGTCCGTCCTTGGACCATGTAGCCGCTGCGGCCGTCGTTGCCCGCGGCGGCGACCACCACCACGCCGCTGCCAATGAGCCGGTGGGCTTCCTCACAGACGGGCGTTCCGCCCGCTGCGTACTTGTCGACGTCGTGCTGGACCGAGAACGACAGGTTGACGCCGTGGACGGCCGGCGCATCGGCGTGCGCGTTGAGATGCCGCACGAACTGCATGGCCGAGAGGATCTGGAACTCGTCGCTGGTGCCCTTGGCGTCGAAGGCCCGCAGGTCGTAGACCTCCATGTCGGGGCACATCCCTTGGAGGTCGTGCTTGCCGGGCGATGGATCGTCCTGCTCACGCCAGTCGCCGATGAGGATGCCGGCGACGTGCGTGCCGTGGTCGTCGACTGGTGCGTCGTAGCCCTCCCCGTGGCGGACCTGCAGCTTGGGCGCGATCGCCTCCCAGTCGACCGTGCGCCCGCGCGTGACCTGCTGGGCGATGCGCAGCACGCGCTCGGCCTCCGGGTCGTCGAGTTGGATCTCGTCGGTCGTCGGCGCAGGCCTCAGCGGTCGCTCGACGAGCACGTCGCGCAGCTTGGAGAAGTCCCACGTCCCGAGGATGCGCGACCGCGCCGTCTGCAGGTCGTCCTCGCCGTTGGTGGCGACCGGCGCGTCGCCCTTGCGGCGGGCGAAGGCGGGGTGGCGCGCGTCGATGCCGGAGTCGATGACCGCCCAGCACACGTTGCTGCAGGAGAGGCCGAACAGCCGCGTGGCCGCATCGGCCTTGCAGGCGACGCGGGAGCGCCAGACCGAGGTCCGGACCGGGCGGTTGCGGCTGACCGTCCACAGCACCGGCGACTCCGGCCGTGACTCGACGGCGAGGTCGCCCAAGACGGCATAGGCGGCTTCGACGACCTCCCCGGCGGTGGGCTTCTCGCGCTCTTGGCCGAGCTGGTGCTCCCAGGCGATGCGGCCGATGAGCCCGACCAGCCAGACGACGTCGCCGGGGATCGCTTTGGGGTCGGTGAGCCTGCGCCCTTGCATGCGGGTGCCGGCGCTCAGCAGGTCGACCAGCTCATCGGCCCGGTCGCCGATCAGGTCGACCAGCGGGCCCTCGGCTCCCGGCCACAGGTGCTTCTGCCAGAACTCGGTGAGCGGCAGGGCGTCGCGGATCAGCTCGCCGAACGTCAGCCGGCAGGCGACGTAGGCGTCGTTGTAGGCCAGCCTGGTGTGGCTGCGCGCGCGGGTGATCCGTTGGTCGAGCGCATGGGCCAGGTCGCTGGAGCTCGATGCCGCGGCCGGTCGGAGCAGCACGTCGACTTCGGGCTCTTCGTCCTTCGGCCGCTGCGGCGATGTTGCCCGCCGCTCTTCGTCAATGCTCTCGGCCACGAGCGGGGCAGGAGGTCCACCCTCGCCGGCGAGCTCGGTCAGGGGCAGCCCGTAGGCGTACCAGACGTCGGGCAGGATCGGCGAGTCCTGGACGCGGCGGCGATCGGTGCCCGTGCCGAAGAGCCAGCGTTCGAGCTCAACGCGATCCAGCACGGCGGTGTTCCTGATCGGCAGTGATCACTCAGCATCGCTCCTCGCCTGACCCTATGCCTTTTGCTCGCGCCAAGTCAACACGGCCTCGTAGCGATGATGTGATAAGAATGAGTCTCATCTGATGCGACGCTCTCTCTTGCTTGCTCTCGCGCTGCTCGCCGCCGCCCTCGTGGTCGTCGGCTGCGGCGCTGGCGACTCCTCGTCCGCCAAGCCCGGCGCCATCAAGGTCGTCGTCACGACCACCCAGCTCGGCGACGTGGTGCGCGCCGTCGGTGGCGATGCGGTCGACGTTCATCAGATCCTCAAGCCCAACACCGACCCGCACGACTACGAGCCGCGGCCGAAGGACATCCAGGCGACGGCGGGGGCCGAGCTTGTCGTGGTCAGCGGCGACAATCTCGACCAGTGGATGGGCGATGTCATTGACAACGCCGGCGGTCACCCCGATGTGCTTGACGCCGGTGCTGGACGGCCGGTCACGCTTCCGGGTGAGGACAGCGGGCCTGAGGCCTCGCGGTTTGACCCGCACTGGTGGCACGACCCGGTCAACGTGGAGTACGCGACGGTACGCATCCGCGACGCGCTCGCCAAGGCCGACCCGCGCGCGACCGCGGCGATCGATGCCGGCGCCGAGGCCTACCTCGCCAAGCTTCGTACGCTCGACGCCGGCATCACCAAGTGCATGGCCTCGGTCCCCGTCGCCCAGCGCAAGCTCGTCACCGACCATGACGCCTTCGGCTACTTCGCCAAGCGCTACGGGATCGACGTCGTGGGTGCCGTGATCCCATCGCAGACCACGCAGGCCCAACCGTCGACGGGCGACCTCGCCAAGCTCACGACGGTCATCCGCCGTGAGGGCGTTAAGGCGATCTTCCCCGAGAGCTCCATCAACCCGAAGTTGGCCAAGGCGATCGCGCGCGAGACCGGCGCGACGGCCGACCACACGCTCTACGGCGACACGCTCGGCCGCGCGGACTCACGGGGCGCGACCTACCTCTCCATGATGGTCGCCAACGCCGACGCGATGGTTCGCGGCTTCACCGGCGGCGCGCAGGGCTGCTCGGTGGCCGGCCTCGGCTAGCTCCAGCGCCGCAGCTCGCGCTGGGCGATCGTGCGCTTGTGGACCTCGTCGGGCCCGTCGGCGAGGCGCAGCGTGCGCTGATGGGCGTACATCGAGGCCAGCGGGAAGTCGTCGGAGACGCCACCGCCGCCGTGGACCTGGATTGCGCGGTCGATGATCTTCAGCGCGACCTGCGGCGCAGCGACCTTGATCGCCGCGATCTCCACGCGCGCGTGGCGGTTGCCGACCGTGTCCATCAGCCACGCGGTCTTCATCGTCAGCAGCCGGATCATCTCCAGCTCGATCCGCGACTCGGCGATCCAGTCCTGGATGTTGGCGTTCTCGGCCACCGGCTTGCCGAACGTGACGCGCGAGAGCGCCCGCTGGCAGAGCAGTTCCAGCGCGCGCTCGGCCATGCCGATCGAGCGCATGCAGTGGTGGATGCGGCCCGGGCCGAGCCGCGCTTGGGAGATCATGAAGCCCTCGCCCTCGCCGGCCAGCAGCGCGCTGGTCGGCACGCGCACGTTGTCGAAGCGCACCTCGGCGTGGCCCTCGCGGTCCTGGTAGCCGAAGACCGGCAGGCCGCGGACGATCGTGACGCCGGGCGTGTCGATCGGGACGACGAGCATCGACTGTTGCTGATGCTTGGGACCCTCCGGGTTGGTCTTGCCCATGACGATCAGCACGCGGCAGTTGCGATGCAGCGCGTTGGAGGTCCACCACTTGCGCCCGTTGATGATGTAGGAGTCGCCGTCGCGCTCGATGCGCGTCTCGATGTTGGTGGCGTCGGAGGAGGCGACGTCGGGCTCGGTCATCGCAAACGCCGAGCGGATCTCGCCGTCGAGCAGCGGGCGCAGCCACCGCTCCTTGTGCTCCTCGGTCCCGAAGAGCGTCAAGACCTCCATGTTGCCCGTGTCGGGCGCGCTGCAGTTCATGGCCTCGGGCGCGAGGTGCGCGGAGCGGCCCATGATCTCGGCCAGCGGCGCGTATTCGACATTGGTCAGACCGGGGGCGGGCGGGTCGTTCTCATGAGGGTGGAAGAGGTTCCACAGCCCACGCTCGTGCGCGTCGGCCTTGAGCTCCTCGAGGATCGGCGGATGGAAGTGCGGGTCGCCTGACTCGCGCATCTGCTGCTCGTAGACCGCCTCGGCCGGATAGATGCGCTCGTCCATGAACGCCTCCACCCGCTCGACGTACTCCTTGCAGCGATCGGTCAGCTCGAAGTCCATCGGTGGAGGAGATCACGAAGGCGGCGCACCGCGCGTTGCAGCGGCTTGGTGTACTTGTATACTAGTACGCGACATGCGGTCCAGCTTCCGTGAGCGCTCGCTCGGAACGTCTGCGCGCGACCAGGCGTATGTGACCCTGCGCAAGGCGATCGTCGGCGCGGAGCTGGAGCCCGGGCGGCGCTTGTCGGAGAACCAGCTTGCCGAGCTGATCGGCGTCAGCCGCACACCGGTCCGCGACGCGCTGTCGCGCCTACGCGACGAGCGGCTCGTCGCGATCGTCCCGCAGCTCGGCACGTTCGTCACCTACATCGACGAGCAGGCGATCGCCGACGCGCACTTCGTCCGCGAGGCGCTGGAGGTCGGGGCGATCCGGCTGGCGGCGCGCGACGCGCGGCCCGAGCAGCTCGCCGACCTGCATCGCAACCTCGAGGCCCAGGAGCGCGCGGTCGCCGACGAGGACGCTGCGACCTTCGCCCGCCTCGACGATGACCTGCACCGCTTGCTCTGCGACCTGTCGGGTCGCGAGGTCGCATGGCGACTGAGCGAGCGCACGCGCGGCCAGCTCGATCGTGTGCGGCTGCTCAGCCTGCCCGAGGCCGGCTACCGCGGCCAGATGCTCGCCGAGCACCGGGCCGTCGTCGGCGCGGTCGTCAACCATGACGCGGTCGCCGCCGAGCGCGAACTGCGCAAGCACCTGCGGATGGTCTTGTCGAGCCTGCCTGCGATCCGCGAGGCTCACCCCGAGTACTTCCAGGAGGACTAGAGATGGCGCTCCATCCAGATATCGATCCGATCGAGACCGCCGAGTGGGTCGACGCGCTGGAGGCCGTGATCCGCAACGACGGTCCCGACCGCGCCCGGCAGCTGCTCGAGGAGGTCTTCGCCGACGCGCGCCTACGTGGCCTGCACCCTGCCGAGGATCTGAGCACGCCCTACGTCAACACGATCGCGGCAGAGCTCGAGGTGCCTGTTCCCGGCGATCCCGAGCTCGAGCACCGCGTACGGTCGCTCGTGCGCTGGAACGCGATCGCGACGGTGCTCGGCGCCAACAAGGAGTCCTCGGAGCTCGGCGGCCACATCGCGAGCTTCCAGTCGGCGGCGACGCTGTATGAGATCGGCTTCAACCACTTCTGGCACGCGCCGTCGGCCGAGCACGGCGGCGACCTCGTGTTCATCCAGGGCCACTCGTCTCCCGGCATCTACGCGCGCGCGTTCCTCGAGGGTCGGATCTCCGAGGAGCAGATGAAGCGCTTTCGGACTGAGACCGATGCGAGCACGCCCGGCCTCTCCTCCTACCCGCATCCCTGGCTGATGCCGGACTTTTGGCAGTTCCCCACCGTCTCGATGGGCCTCGGCCCGCTGATGGCGATCTACCAGGCGCGGTTCATGAAGTACTTGACCGGCCGCGGGATGAGCGACACGACCGGGCGCAAGGTCTGGGCCTTCATGGGCGACGGCGAGATGGACGAGCCGGAGTCAATGGGCGCGATCTCGTTGGCCGGCCGTGAGCACCTCGACAACCTCGTCTTCGTCGTCAACTGCAACCTGCAGCGCCTCGACGGACCGGTGCGCGGCAACGGCAAGATCATCCAGGAGCTGGAGACCAACTTCCGTGGCGCCGGCTGGAACGTCATCAAGACGATCTGGGGTCGCCGCTGGGATCCGCTCTTGGCCGCCGACACCGAGGGCCGGCTCGTCAAGCGGATGGAAGAGGCCGTCGACGGCGAGTACCAGGTGTTCAAGTCGCGCGACGGCGCTTATGTCCGCGAGCACTTCTTCGGCGCCGACCCTGAGCTTGCGCGGATGGTCGAGGACTGGAGCGACGCCGAGATCTTCTCGCTCAACCGTGGCGGCCACGACCCGCAGAAGGTCTACAACGCCTACGCCCAGGCCGTCGCCCACACCGGGCAGCCGACCGTGATCCTCGCCAAGACGATCAAGGGCTACGGGATGGGGGAGTCCGGCGAGGGCCAGAACATCACCCACCAGGCCAAGAAGATGAACGAGAAGGCGCTGTTTGCCTTCCGTGACCGCTTCGGGTTGGACCTCACCGACGACGAGGTCCGCGACGTCAGCTTCCACAAACCGCCTGACGACGCGCCCGAGATGGTGTACTTGCGCGAGCGCCGCGCGCAGCTGGGCGGCTCGCTGCCCCAGCGCCGCACCGAGGCGCCGCCGCTGCCGGTTCCGGAGCTGAGCGCGTTCAAGGCGCAGCTCGATGGCACCGGCGAGCGCGAGATCTCCACCACCATGGCCTTCGTGCGGATCTTGTCCACCTTGGTCCGCGACAAGCAGCTCGGCCCGCACGTCGTGCCGATCGTCCCCGACGAGTCGCGCACCTTCGGCATGGAGGGGATGTTCCGCCAGTTGGGGATCTTCAGCCAGGTCGGCCAGCTCTACACGCCCCAGGACGCCGACCAGTTGATGTCCTACCGCGAGGACAAGTCCGGCCAGATCCTGCAGGAGGGGATCAACGAGCCGGGCGCGTTCTCCTCGTGGATCGCCGCGGCGACGTCGTATGCCAACCACAACGTGTCGATGCTGCCGTTCTACATCTACTACTCGATGTTCGGCTTCCAGCGGGTGGGTGACTTGGCGTGGGCGGCGGGCGACTCGCGCGCGCGCGGGTTCCTGCTCGGCGGCACCGCGGGGCGCACGACGCTCAACGGCGAGGGGCTGCAGCACGAGGATGGTCACAGCCATATTCAGGCCGGCCTCATTCCCAATTGCATTGCCTACGATCCGGCCTATGCCTATGAGCTGGCCGTGATCATCCACGACGGGATGCGCCGGATGCTCACCGAGCACGAGGACGTCTTCTATTACCTGACGGTGATGAACGAGAACTACGCGATGCCGGCGATGCCGGAGGGGGCGGAGGCCGGGATCCTGCGCGGGATGCACGCGATCGCCGAGAGCGCCGAGGCGAAGGTGCAGCTGCTCGGCTCCGGGACGATCCTGCGCGAGGTGCTGGCGGGTGCCGACTTGCTGCGCGAGGACTTCGGCGTCGATTCCGACGTCTGGTCGGTCACGTCCTACACCGAGCTCCGTCGCGATGGGATGGAGGCCGAGCGCCACAACCGGCTCCATCCGACCGCCGAGCCGCGGCGCTCGTTCGTGGAGGAGTCGCTCGGTGGCCGGGCCGGGCCGGTCGTTGCCGCCACCGACTACATCCGCGCGCTGCCCGACGCCATCCGACCGTGGGTGGACGCTCCCTTCACCGTGCTCGGGACCGATGGCTTCGGCCGCAGCGACTACCGCAAGGCCCTGCGCCGGTTCTTCGAGGTCGATCGCCACCATGTCGCCGTCGCCGCGCTGCACGCGCTCGGCCGCGAGGAGGATGCGAAGGCCGCGATCGAGAAGTACGGCATCGACCCCGAGACGGAGGCACCATGGCGGATCTGAAGCAGGTGACGGTGCCCGATATCGGGGACTTCTCCGATGTCGCCGTTGTTGAAGTCCATGTTGCCCAGGGCGACGAGGTCGCCGAGAACGACCCGCTCGTCACGCTGGAGACCGACAAGGCGACGATGGACGTGCCGGCGCCGTATGGAGGTGTTGTCGCCGAGGTGCTGTTGAAGGTGGGCGACGTGGCTTCGGAAGGGACGGTCGTGGTGTCGCTGAGTCCGAGCGCCGAGGCGGCCGCGACCGCGGAGGCCGCTGCGCCCAGCGCTGTGCGCACCGCGGTGGCCGCCGAGGCCTCGGCGCGCCCGGCGCCGGCCGAGAAGGAGCCGCCCGCGCCCAAGGCGCCTGCGTCGTCCTCGGGCAACGGTGGAGATCCCGTCTACGCGAGCCCGTCCGTGCGCCGGCTGGCGCGGGAGCTGGGGGTCGGCCTGGAGCGTGTGGAGGGCAGCGGGCGCAAGGGGCGGATCGTCGTCGAGGACGTGCGCGCGGTGGCTGAGGGCGGCGGGACCGGCGCGCCGGCTGCGGCGGCGGGCGCGTCTGTCGCGCCTGGCGGTGACGGCGGCCTCAACCTGCTGCCGTGGCCCAAGATCGACTTCGCCAAGTACGGCGAGATCGAGCGCGTGGAGCTGTCGAAGATCCGCAAGATCTCGGCGGCCAACCTGTCGCGCAACTGGGTCCGGATTCCGCACGTCACCCACAACGACGAGGCCGACGTCACCGACCTGGAGGCCTTCCGCAAGCAGCTCAACAGCGAGCAGTCAGACGTCAAGGTCACGATGGTCGCGCTGCTGCTCAAGGCGGTCGTGTCGTCGTTGCAGGCCTTCCCCGACGTCAACGCGTCGCTGGACGGCGATGCGCTGGTGCGCAAGAAGTACTACCACTTGGGCTTCGCGGCCGACACGCCCAACGGGCTCGTCGTGCCGGTCGTCAAGGACGTCGACAAGAAGGGGCTGCTCGCGATCGCCGGTGAGCTGACCGAGCTGTCGGGCAAGGCTCGCGCGGGCAAGCTCGGCCCGGCCGAGATGGCGGGCGCGACGTTTACGATCTCCTCGCTGGGCGGCATCGGCGGCACGTCGTTTACCCCGATCGTCAACGCGCCCGAGGTGGCGATCCTCGGCGTGGTGCGCTCGGCGATGAAGCCGGTCTGGGACGGCAAGGAGTTCGTCCCACGGCTGATGCTGCCGTTGTCACTGTCCTATGACCATCGGGTCATCGACGGCGCCGCGGCCGCGCGCTTCGTCGCGCACCTGTCCGGCGTGTTGACCGATCTGCGGAGGGTTCTCCTGTGAGCACGCTCGACGTCCTGGTCCCTGACATCGGCGACTTCACCGACGTGCCGGTCGCCGAGATCCTCGTGGCAGTTGGCGAGGCCGTCGCCGCCGAGGATCCGCTCGTCGTCCTGGAGTCCGACAAGTCCTCGATGGAGATCCCGGCCCCGCAGGCCGGGACGGTCAAGGAGCTGCGGGTCGCCGTCGGCGACGCGGTCTCCGAAGGTAGCGCGCTGGTCGTGCTGGAGGTCGAGGCGGCCGCGCCGACGGCGTTAGACGGTGGCGGCGCGCCGGCAGAAGCGGTGGAGTCGCCGGCCCAACCCACCGCACCACCATCGAGGGACGACTCAACCACGCCCTCGGGGGTTCAGTCGTCCCTCGACGCCCCCGGGGAGGTCGAGCGGGGGGATGTGCACGCGGGCGTCCTGGTGCTGGGCTCGGGGCCCGGCGGCTATGCCGCGGCGTTCCGTGCTGCCGACCTCGGCCTCGACGTCGTGATGGTCGAGCGCTATCCGATCCTGGGCGGCGTCTGCCTCAACGTCGGCTGCATCCCGTCCAAGGCGCTGCTGCATGTCGCCAAAGTCATTGCCGAGGCTGAGACGGCTGGTGTGAATGGCATCTCCTACAACAAGCCGGAGATCGACCTCGACGCGCTGCGCGGCTGGAAGGAGGGCGTGGTCGCCAAGCTGACCGGTGGCCTCAAGCAGATGGCCAAGGGCCGCAAGGTGCAGGTCGTCACCGGCGAGGCGCGCTTCACCGGTCCCAACATGCTGGCCGTGCTCGGCGCCGATGGCGAGACGACGACGGTGTCGTTTGACTCTGCGATCGTCGCTGCTGGCTCGCGCTCGGTCCAGCTTGACGGCATTCCGCACGACGACCCGCGCGTCATGGATTCCACCGGCGCGCTGGAGCTCGCCGACATTCCGCAGCGGCTGCTCGTCGTCGGCGGCGGGATCATCGGCCTGGAGATGGCGACGGTCTACGACGCGCTGGGGTCGCAGGTGACCGTGGTTGAGCTGGCCGACGGGCTGATTCCGGGCGCCGACCGTGACCTCGTCAAGCCGCTGGCCAAGCGCATCGGCGCCCGCTACGCGGCGATCCATCTGGAGACCAAGGTGGACAAGATCGAAGCGCGGGACGACGGGTTGCACGCGAGCTTCTCCGGCGACGTCGAGGACGCCGTCTTCGATCGCGTGCTCGTCGCGGTCGGTCGCATCCCCAACGGCGCGTCGCTCGATCTGCACACGGCGGGCGTGCACGTCGACGAGCGCGGCTTCATTGGCGTTGACGCCCAGCAGCGGACCAACATCCAGCACATCTACGCCATCGGCGACGTCGCCGGCGGGCCGATGCTCGCGCACAAGGCGACGGCCGAGGGGCACGTCGCGGCCGAGGTGATCGCCGGCCACGCTGCGGTGTTTGAGCCGCGCGGCATCCCGTCGGTGGCCTATACCGATCCCGAGGTCGCATGGGTCGGGCTGACCGAGACCGAGGCTGCCGAGCAGTCCATCGTCTATGAGAAGTCGGTCTTCCCGTGGTCAGCCTCTGGCCGTGCGCTGGCGATCGATGGCGCCGACGGTCTCACCAAGCTCCTCCGTGATCCGGAGACCGGGCGGGTCCTGGGTGCGGGGATCGTCGGCCCGCACGCCGGGGACCTGATCGCCGAGCCGGGCTTTGCGCTGGAGATGGGCGCCGATGTTGCCGACCTCGGCCTGACGATCCACGCCCACCCGACGCTGAGCGAGACCATCATGTTGGCGGCCGAGATCGCCGACGGTACGATCACCGATCTTCCGAACAAGGCCGCGATCCGCGCGGCGAAGGCCAAAGCCAAGTCCTAGGACATGCGCGTCAACCGCACCTTCTGCTTCCTCGATCTCTGTGGCTTCACCTCGTTCACCGACGAGCACGGTGACCAGGAGGCCGTCGCGGTGCTGGGGCACCTCCGTGCTGTGCTGCGAGCCGAGGCCGAGAACGACGGGGTGCGCGTCACCAAGTGGCTGGGTGACGGTGCCATGTTGTCGGGGGTCGACGCGACCGCGGTGATCGCCTGCGCGGCGAGCGTCCGCGACGTCCTGCTCGCGGACGGGCAGCTCGCGCTGCGCGGCGGCATCTGCGAGGGCAAGGTCATCATGTTCGAGGGCGACGACTACATCGGCGCTGCTGTGAACGTCGCGGCACGCCTGTGCACCGAGGCGGGCCCGGGGCAGCTGCTGATCAACGGCGGCGCTGCGACTTCGGTGCCCGGACACCTCTCCCCGGTCGCGCTGGGCGCGATCACCGTGTCGGGCGTCTCGCAGCCGATCGACGTCTACGCGCTGGACCCGCAGCCGGTTCCCGCCCGCCGCGCGGAGTAGCTCAGACCGGCTCCAGCCGGATGACCACCGACTTGGAGGTCGGCGTGTTGCTGACGTCGGCGGTGGAGTCCAGCGGGACGAGCGGGTTGGTCTCGGGGTAGTAGGCGGCCGCGCAGCCGCGCGCCGTCGGGTAGGCGACGATGCGGAAGCGCTCGGCGCGCCGCTCCTCGTCGCGCCACTCGGAGACGAGGTCGACCGTCTGGCCGTCGGCGAGGCCGAGCGCGGCGAGGTCGTCGGGATGCACCAGCACGACGCGGCGGCCGGACTTGATGCCGCGGTATCGGTCGTTGAGCCCGTAGATGGTGGTGTTGTACTGATCGTGAGAGCGGATCGACTGCAGGATCAGCCGGCCCGGCGGCGTGCGCACGACCTCCAGCGGGTTGGCCGTCAGCCGCGCGCGGCCGCTCGGCGTGGTGAAGCGGCGCTCGTCGCGGGGCGGGTGCGGCAGCGCGAAGCCGCCGTCGTGGTCCAGGCGCGTCTCGAAGTCCTCGAAGCCGGGGATGGTGCGAGCGATCGCCGCGCGGATCAGCCGGTAGTCGCCGGCAAAGGCCGTCCACGGGATCTGCCGCGCCGCCGCCGTGCGCAGGCGCTCCCCGAGCCGCGCGACGATCGCGACCTCGGAGAGCAGGTGTGGCGAGCCCGGCTTCAGCGTGCCCGCCGACGCGTGAACGACGCCCATCGAGTCCTCGACCGAGACGCGCTGCGGTCCCGTCGCCTGCTCGTCGCGCTCGGTGCGCCCGAGCGCCGGGAGGATCAGCGCCCGGCGACCGGTCACGAGATGCGAGCGGTTGAGCTTGGTGGAGACCTGCACCGTCAGCCGCTGGGCGCACAACCCTTCGGCGGTCGCGTGCGTGTCGGGCGCGGCGGTCAGGAAGTTGCCGCCCAGCGCGAAGAAGACGTGCGTCTTACCGGCGCGCATCGCGCGGATCGCGTCGACGGTGTCGAAGCCGTGCTCGGCCGGCGGTGTGAACGAGAACTCGGCGCCGAGCGCCTCCAGGAACGCGGCCGGCGGCTTCTCGTAGATGCCCATGGTGCGGTCGCCCTGGACGTTGCTGTGGCCGCGGACCGGGCAGACGCCCGCGCCCTCGCGGCCGATGTTGCCGCGCAGCAGCAGGAAGTTGACGATCTCGCGGATCGTCGCGACCGAGTTCTTGTGCTGGGTCAGCCCCATCGCCCAGCAGACGATCGTGCGCTGCGAGACCGCGGCGAGATCGACGACCGCCTCGATCTCGCCGGCGTCCACGCCGGTCGCCTCGGCGACTAGCTCGTCATCGAGCCCGGCGATCTCCGCCGCCCATGCCTCGAAGCCCTCGCACGAGGCCTCCAAGAACTCGTGGTCGAGCGCGTCGCGCGCCAACAGCGACTTGTTCATCGCCTTGAACAGCGCGAGGTCACCGTTGACGCGGATCTGCAGGAAGTGGTCGGCCAGTGCGGTGCCGCGGCCGACGATGCCGCGCGGTACCTGCGGGTTCTTGAAGCGCAGCAGTCCCGCTTCGGGCAGCGGGTTGACCGCCACGATCTTCGCGCCGCCGCGCTTGGCCACCTCAAGGGCGGAGAGCATCCTGGGGTGGTTGGTCCCCGGGTTCTGCCCGACGACGAAGATCAGGTCGGCCGCATGGACATCTTCGAGGGTGACGCTGCCCTTGCCGATGCCGATCGTCTCGGTCAGCGCCGAGCCCGAGGACTCGTGGCACATGTTCGAGCAGTCCGGCAGGTTGTTGGTGCCGAACGTCCGGACCAGCAACTGGTACAAGAACGCGGCCTCGTTGCTCGTGCGCCCCGAGGTGTAGAAGACGGCCTCGTCGGGGGAGTCGAGCGCGTGGAGCTCTTCGGCGACGAGGTCGAGCGCGTCGTCCCAGCCGATCGGCCGGTAATGGGTCGCGCCGGCGTCGAGCAGCATCGGCTCGGTCAACCGCCCCTGGCGGCCGAGCCAGAAATCCGGCTGCTCGGCCAGCTCCGCGACGCTGTGGCGGGCGAAGAACTCGGGCGTGCAGCGGGCCTTGGTCGCCTCCTCGGCGACGGCCTTCGCGCCGTTCTCACAGAACTCGGCGATGTGCGGATGACCGGGCTCGGGCCAGGCGCAGCCGGGGCAGTCAAAGCCCTGGGGCTGGTTGATCCGGCGCAGCGTCTGGGCGGTGCGGACCGGGCCCATCTGCTGGAGCGCGAGCTTCGCGGCGTAGGCGACCGCCGGCACTCCGGCGGCGGTGCGCTCGGGCGCCTCGACCTCTAGCTCCGGCTCATCGCCGGCGGGCGCGACATCGTGGCGGCTCATGCGATCTGCTCCAGGGTATCGCCGCCTCGCTAGGCGTGTGGAGGGTCACGGCGTAGGGTCCGCGGCGTGAGCGACGGTGCGCCAACGCAGGCCACGGGCATCAGCGAGCTGAGCGCGGGGCGGACCGCGTGGGCGCGCAACCTCGCCGCGCCGATCCGCGGTTTCCTGCACGCCGAGACGGGTGGCGCGATCGCGCTCGTCGTGGCGGCGATCGTCGCGCTGCTGTGGTCCAACTCGCCGTGGAGCGACTCCTACACCTCGGTCTGGGAGACGCGCCTGGCGGTCGAGCTCGGCCATCATGGGATCGCGCTGGACCTGCGCGAGTGGGTCAACCAGGGGCTGATGACGCTCTTCTTCCTCGTCGTCGGGCTGGAGGCCAAGCGGGAGCTCGACCTCGGCGAGCTGCGCGAGCGCCAGCGGCTGGCGATCCCGGTCATGGCCGGTCTGGGCGGCATGGCGGCGGCTGCGGCCGTCTACTTGGCGATCAACGCGGGCGGCGAGGGTGCCGGCGGCTGGGGCGCGGCGATCTCGACCGATACCGCGCTGGCGCTCGGGGCGCTGGCGCTGGTCACCCGCGGGCGTGCGATCCGGCTGCGCGTCTTCCTGCTAACGGTCGTGGTCATCGACGACCTCGTGGCGCTGCTGGTGATCGCGGTGGTCTACACCGACAACATCGATGCCGTGGCGCTCGCGGTCGCCGTCGGCTTCTTCGCGGCGCTCTTCGGCCTGCGCTGGGCCGGCCCGTGGCGCACGCCGGTCGCGGCCGTCGTCGGCATCGGGATGTGGGTCGCGCTGCTGGAGTCGGGGATCGATCCGGTGATCTCCGGGCTGGTCGTCGGCCTGGTGACCAGCGCCTATCCGCCCTCGCGCGACGACCTCGAGCGCAGCACCGAGCTGACGCGCTCGTTTCGCGAGCAGCCGACGCCGGAGCTCGCCTACTCCGCGCGTGCGAGCCTCACGTCGGCGATCTCGCTCAACGAGCGGTTGCAGTACCGGCTGCTGCCGTGGACGAGCAAGGTCGTCGTGCCGCTCTTCGCGCTGGCCAACGCTGGCATCCACTTCGACTCAGCGCTGCTGTCGGATGCGGTCTCCTCACCAGTCACGCTCGGCATCGTCGCGGCCTACGTGATCGGCAAGCCGGTCGGGATCCTCGGCGCCGCGTGGCTGGGCACGCGCAGGTGGTGGTTCGGCGGCGGGCGGCTGACGGTCACGTGGCCGGCGCTGGTCGGGACCGCGGCCTCGGCGGGCATCGGCTTCACGGTCTCGTTGTTGGTGGCCTCGCTGGCGTTCAGCGGTGGGTTGCTCGACCAGGCCAAGATCGGCGTGATGGCGGCGGCCGTGCTGTCGCCCGCGCTCGCCTGGCTGGCCTTCAAGGTGATGGCGCGGCTGCCGGCCGAGACCCGCGCCCGCCAGCTCGGCGCCACGGCCGAGCAGATCATCGACCTTGCCGACGACGTCGATCTCGAGCGTGATCACATCCGCGGTGCGGAAGCTGCGCCGGTGACGCTGCTCGAGTACGGCGACTTCCAGTGCCCGTACTGCGCGGCCGCCGCGCCGCTGATCGCCAAGCTGCTCGAGCACTTTGGTGACGAGCTGCGCTACGTCTGGCGCCACCTGCCGCTGACCGATGTCCATCCCGCGGCGCAGGTCGCCGCCGAGGCGGCCGAGGCGGCGGGCGCCCAGGGTCGCTTCTGGGAGCTGCACGACCTGCTGCTCGGTGACGAGGGGAGCCTCTCGATCAGCGACATCTACCGTCACGCCTCGTCGCTGGGGCTCGACATCGCGCAGTTCTCTGATGACCTCAACCATCGTCGGCTTGCGCGGCGCGTTGCGCAGGATGTCCAGAGCGCCGACGCCAGCGGTGTGTCCGGCACGCCCACGTTCTTCATCAACGGTCGCCGCCATCAGGGCGTCTATGACGTTGACACGCTCACGCGCGAGCTCAAGGCGGCGGCGCGGGCCAGCCGCGCTCAGGCAGCGACGATGAGCGCGACGTAGCCGTCGGCGATCTCGGCGGCGGTCAGACGACCGCGCGGCCGGTACCACTGGGCGGTGTGGTTGACCATGCCCAGTAGCGCGGCGAGCGAGAGGCGCGCGTCGGCGAGGCGGGCGTCGCCGTTGGCGTGCACGCGCTCCAGAACCGATTCCATGAGCCGCTCGAACTGCTTGCGACGGTCGCGGACCTGGCGCCACTGGTCGCCGTGATCGATGACGTGGCGCTCCTGCTGGAAGACGAGCATGTGGTTGCGGCGCTCGATGACGTGGGCGACCCAAAGGTGCACGAGGGCTTGGAGCTGCGTGGTCGGACCATCGTCGCCGGCCGTGATCGTGCGCGCCTCGTCGAGCAGCGGGTCCATCAGCTGGTCGCAGATCGCGATCAGCAGCTGCTCCTTGGAGCCGAAGTAGTGGTACAGGCTGCCGGCGGCGAGGCCGAGCTCGTCGGCGAGCTGGGGCACCGAGGTCTGGTCGTAGCCGTGGTGGGCGAAGACGCGCGCGGCGTCGAGCACGACCTGGGCCTGGCGGCGGTCGTAGCGCTCCCGCAGGGCGGTGCGGTCGGGCTTGGGCGGCATCGGTGCCCGATGATAGCGAGCGTGTCGAACGAGCATTCGAAATCTGAATGATCATTCGGTATGCTCGCGAGCATGCTGTTCGATCTCGACGATGACACCCAACTGCTGCAGCGCACCGTCCGCGAGTTCGCGGTGGGGGAGGTGGCGCCGGTGGCCGAGGAGCTCGACCACACCAAGGCGTTCCCCTATGAGTTGGTGAGCAAGATGGGGGCCTTGGGCTGGATGGGCATCCCCTTCCCCGAGGAGGTCGGGGGCGCGGGCGGCACGTCGCTGCAGTACGCGATCGCCGTCGAGGAACTGACGCGCATCGACTCCTCGGTCGCGATCACGATGTGCGCGCACACCTCGCTGGGCACGCAGCCGATCTACCTCTTCGGCTCTGATGAGCAGAAGGCGCGGCTGCTGCCGGACCTCTGCGCGGGGCGCAAGCTCGGCGCCTTCGGGCTAACCGAGCCCGAGGCCGGGTCCGATGCCGGCAACGTCAAGACGCGGGCGACGCTCGACGATGACGGTTGGACCGTCGACGGTGCCAAGCAGTTCATCACCAACGCGGGCACCGAGATCTCTGGCCACGTCGCGATCACGGCCAAGACCGGCGACAACGAGATCTCCAACATTATCGTTGAGAACGGCACCGCCGGCTACGAGCAGGGCACGCCGTATCGCAAGATGGGGTGGAACGCGTCGGACACGCGGCCGCTGGTCTTCGAGGGCTGTCGCGTCCCCGAGGACAACCTGCTCGGCCCGCGCGGCAACGGCTTCAAGCAGTTCCTGCACATCTTGGACATCGGGCGGATCGGCGTCGCGGCGATGGGCGTCGGCCTGGCGCAGGGCGCGCTGGACGAGGCGTTGAAGTACGCCAAGGAGCGCAAGGCGTTCGGTCAGTCGATTTCGAAGTTCCAATCGATCCAGGCCAAGTTGTCGGACATGGCGACCGAGATCGAGGCGGCGCGGCTGCTGACCTACAAGGCCGCGTGGCTCAAAGATCAGGGCCGTAATTTCTCGCTGACCGCCGCGCAGGCGAAATTGAAGACGGGGCGGCTGGCGGTGCGGTGCACCGAGGAGGCCGTGCAGATCCACGGTGGCTACGGCTTCATCGAGGAGTACCCGGTCTGCCGCTTCTACCGTGACGCCAAGATCCTCACGATCGGCGAGGGCACCGACGAGGTCCAGCAGATGGTCATCGCCCGCGCGCTCGGCGCGTAGTTCATCATGTCGCTGCCGGCGTCGGTCAAGATCCGCGAGGTGGGGCCGCGCGACGGCTTCCAGAACGAGCCCGAGGTGATCGGGACGGCCGACAAGGTGGCGCTCGTTGACCTGCTGGCGCGCACGGGGGTGCCGCGGCTGGAGGTGACGTCGTTCGTGCGCGCCGATGTGATCCCGCAGTTGGCCGATGGGGTTGAGGTTTTGACCCGTATGGACGTTCCCGACGAGGTCGATGTCACCGTGCTCGTGCCCAACGAGCGTGGCTTTGACAACGCGCTGGCGTTGCGCGATCGCTTCCAGGAGGTCAACTGCTTCCTGAGCGCGAGCGAGTCGCATAACAAGGCCAACGTGAACCGCTCGATCGAGGAGTCGCTGAGTGGCCTGGAGCGCGTGATCGGCCGGGCCGTGGCTGAAGGGCTGCGGGCAGAGGGTGTCATCAGCGTGGCGTTCGGCTGTCCCTACGAGGGGCATGTGCCGCCGGAGCGCGTCTTCGCGATCGCGCAGCGGCTGATCGCGGCGGGCGCGGCGGAGATCGCGTTTGGCGACACGACCGGGATGGCCAACCCGGTGCAGGTGCGCTCGTTCTTCTCAGACGCGCGGGCCGCCCTTGGTGATGGGGTCGAGCTGACCGCCCACTTCCACAACACGCGCGGTCAGGGGCTTGCCAACGTGTACGCGGCGCTGGAGGCCGGCTGCGCGTCGTTCGAGTCTAGCTTCGGCGAGCTGGGCGGGTGTCCGGTCCCGGCGGGCGCGACCGGCAACATCGCGACCGAGGACCTCGTGTCGATGCTGCACGAGATGGGGATCGCGACGGGGATCGACCTGGGGTTGTTGCTGGAGGCGGCGCGCGCCGCGCGCGATGTTCTGGGGCGGCCGCTGGGCAGCCACACGCTGGTGGCGGGTCCCGTGGATTGGCACGACGCGCATGCATGAGCTGAGCCCGGTCCTGATCGCCAACCGTGGCGAGATCGCGATGCGTGTTGCGCGGACGGTCCACGCGCTTGGGCTGGCGAGCGTGGGGGTGGTCACCGAGGCTGACAACGGATCTGCTCACGCCGACGCGAGCGACATGGTGGTGTCGATCGCCTCCTACCTCGACCCGGAGGAGCTGCTGCGTGCCGCGCGGCTCAGCGGCGCGCGCTCGGTGCACCCGGGCTACGGCTTCCTGAGCGAGAACGCGGCGTTCGCGCGTGCCGTCGTCCAGGCCGGGCTGGTGTGGATCGGCCCGCCCCCGGAGGCGATCGAGCTGATGGGCGACAAGGGCGCGGCCAAGGATGCGGCGGCGGCTGCGGGCGTCCCGGTCGTCCCGGCCGGCGACGACGGCGGCTTTCCGGTGGTCGTCAAGGCGGTCGCGGGCGGCGGTGGCAAGGGCATGCGGGTGGTGCGCGCGGCCGAAGAGCTGGAAGACGCGACGGCTGCCGCGCAGCGCGAGGCGCTGGCCGCCTTCGGCGACGATCGCGTGATCGTCGAGCGCTACCTCGAGCGCCCGCGACACATCGAGATCCAGGTGCTCGCCGATGCCCACGGTGCCTGCGTGCACCTCGGCGAGCGCGAGTGCTCGCTGCAACGGCGCCATCAGAAGGTGGTCGAGGAGGCGCCGTCGCCGGTCGTCGATGCGACGCTGCGCGCGCGGATGGGGGAGGCGGCGGTCGCCCTGGCGCGATCGTGCAGCTACGTGGGGGTCGGGACCGTCGAGTTCATCGCCGCCGGCGACGATCCGAGCGACTTCGCGTTCTTGGAGATGAACACGCGGTTGCAGGTCGAGCATCCGGTGACCGAGCTGGTCTACGGCCTCGATCTCGTCGAGCAGCAGCTACGGGTTGCGGCGGGGGAGCGGCTGGGGCTGAAGCAGGACGCGCTCGTGCCGGAGGGCCATGCGGTGGAGGCACGGCTGTACGCCGAGGATCCCGCGGCCGGCTTCCTGCCCGCGGTCGGCACGGTGCGCGTCTATCGCGAGCCGTCCGGCGATGGCGTGCGCGTCGACTCCGGCATCCGCGCTGGCAGCGTGGTCGGCACGTCGTATGACCCGATGCTCGCGAAGGTGATCGCCCACGGCCCGGACCGCGCGACCGCGCTGGCGCGCCTCGACCGCGCGCTGGCGAGCTTCGCGATCGCCGGTGTGACCACCAACGCTGCGTTCTCGCGCGCGCTGCTGGCGCGAGAAGACGTCCGCGCCGGCGAGCAGGACACGGGGCTACTGGAGCGCGTCCTGGTCGAGTTGGCGGTCGCGCCGCCGGAGGAGTTGACGGCTGCCGCGATGGTCGCGGCGGCGGGCAGCGCCCGGCCGTCAGGACCGTGGCGTCGTGCGCTCGACGGGCACGGCGAGGGGCGGGTCGGCGACGGTCGCGTGAGCGTCGGCGACCGCTCGTGGGCGGCCGAGGGACCGCGTGCGGCGGGTGCCGACGGCGAGTACTTCATCGTCTTGGACGGCGTCCAGCGCCGCTACGCGATCGCCGTGTCCGACGATGCCGTTTGGGTCGCTCGCGATGGCCATCACCTTGAAGTGCGCACCGAGCGTCATGTGCGCGGTGGTGCCGGCGCCGTGGCCGGCTCGCTGGAGGCGCCGATGCCTGGCACCGTCCTGCTCGTCCATGTCGCCGACGGCGACACCGTCGCCGAGGGCGACGTCCTGCTCGTCCTGGAGTCGATGAAGATGGAGCTGTCGATCACCGCGCCGCATGCGGGCACCGTTGCGGGTCTGGCGCTCAGCCCCGGCGACCGTGTCGCGCTCAAGCAGCCGCTCGTGGCGGTTGTGGCGCAGGAGGCCTCGGCATGACCGACACCACCACCTATCGCGACGGCCACCTCACGCTGCTCGCCGAGCTCCAAGAGCGTCTGGAGCGCGTGCATGGCGGCGGTGGCGAGCGGTCGCGCGAGCGGCACATCTCGCGCGGCAAGCTGCTGCCGCGTGACCGTGTCGAGCGCCTTTGCGACCCCGGCGCACCGTTCCTCGAGTTGTCGGCCTTGGCTGCGGAGGATCTCTACGACGGGGACGCGCCCGGCGCCGGCATCGTCACGGGCATCGGTACGGTCTGCGGACGTCATGTTGTCGTGGTTGCCAACGACGCGACCGTCAAGGGCGGGACGTACTACCCCATGACGGTCAAGAAGCACCTGCGCGCGCAGGAGATCGCGCTGACCAACCGGTTGCCGTGCGTCTACCTCGTCGACTCCGGCGGCGCGTTCCTGCCGATGCAGGACGAGGTCTTCCCCGACCGCGAGCACTTCGGGCGGATCTTCTACAACCAGGCCCAGATGTCGGCGCGCGCGATCCCCCAGGTCGCGTGCGTCATGGGCTCCTGTACCGCCGGTGGCGCCTACGTGCCCGCCATGAGCGATGAGACGGTCATCGTCCGTGAGCAGGGCACGATCTTCCTCGGCGGCCCGCCGCTGGTGAAGGCGGCGACCGGGGAGATCGTCACCGCCGAGGAGCTCGGCGGCGGTGATGTGCACGCCCGGACTTCCGGCGTGGTTGACCACCTGGCCGACGACGACGAGCACGCGCTGGAGATCGTGCGGCGGATCGTCGACACGCTGCCCGTAGAGCCTTCGGCGCCTTGGGAGCGGCGTGCGCCACGGCCGCCGCTGGAGGATCCGGCGACGATTCTCGACGTCGTCCCGACCGACAGCCGCACGCCGTACGACGTCCGCGAGATCATGAAGCGCTTGGTCGACGGCGGCGAGCTGCAGGAGTTCAAGGAGCTCTACGGGACGACGGTCGTCTGCGCCTTCGGGCATCTCGACGGCCACCCGATCGGCATCATCGGCAACAACGGGATCCTCTTCAGCGAGTCCTCGCTGAAGGCCGCGCACTTCGTCGAACTCTGCGATCGCCGTGGGATCCCGCTGTTGTTCTTGCAGAACATCTCGGGCTTCATGGTCGGCAAGGACTACGAGGCCGGTGGCATCGCCAAGGACGGCGCGAAGTTCGTGACGGCGGTCTCGTGCGCGCGTGTTCCCAAGCTCACCGTCATCGTCGGCGGCTCCTTCGGGGCCGGCAACTACGGCATGTGCGGCCGCGCCTACTCACCGCGGTTCTTGTTCATGTGGCCCAACGCGCGGATCTCGGTCATGGGCGGCGAGCAGGCTGCGACGGTCATGACCGAGGTCGGCCAACCCGAGACCGGCGCAGCGCTGCGTGAGCAGTACGAGCGCCAGGGTCGCCCGACCTACTCCACGGCACGGTTGTGGGACGACGGCATCATCGACCCGCGCGAGACGCGCGCGGTCCTCGCCCAATGTCTCGCGGCCTGCGCGAACGCACCGCTGGAAGCCGTGAGCAACGGGATCTTCCGGATGTGAACGCGAAGTTGGCGCACGGGTTGCCAACGCGCGCGCGGCAGGAATAGGGTCGGACCCGAACGATCGCCCCTAGAGAAGCGGAAGATCATGGACTTGAAGCTGGAAGTGGTGCAGGTGCCAGTCTCTGACGTCGACCGAGCCAGGGACTTCTATGTGGCGGCGGGCTTTCGGTTAGATGCGGACTTTCCGGTTGGTGACGACTTTCGCGTGGTGCAGCTGACGCCGCCCGGATCGGACGCCTCGATCATCATCGGCGACGGCGTGACGACGGCGCAGGCGGGCTCGACCGAAGGTCTCCAGCTCGTCGTCTCTGACATCGAGGCTGCGCGCGCCGAGCTCATCGACCGCGGTGTGGAGGTCAGCGAGGTCTTTCACGACGTGGGTGGCGTGTTCCACCACGGCGGGACCGAGGGGCGGGTATCGGGCCCGGCGCCCGAGCACGGCAGCTACGGCTCGTTTGCCTCCTTCAGCGATCCGGACGGCAACGGCTGGGTCCTCCAGGAGGTCACGACGCGCCTTCCCGGTCGTGTCACCGGGCCGACGACCTACGGCTCGGCCGGCGATCTGGCTGACGCGTTGCGGCGCGCGGCGTCCGCGCACGGTCAGCACGAGGCGCGGACCGGCGAGGCGGATGAGAACTGGCCGGCCTGGTACGCGGAGTACATGGTGCGCGAGCAGGCCGGAGAAGAGCTGCCGCTGTGAGCGATTACGACGCCATCGTGCTCGGCGCCGGCTCGCCAGGGGAGCACTGCGCCGGCGCGCTGGCCGAGGGTGGCCTGCGCGTGGCGGTCGTCGAGCGCGAGCTGGCCGGGGGCGAGTGCTCCTACTGGGCGTGCATTCCGTCCAAGACGCTGCTGCGACCGGGCGAGGCGGTGCACGGGGCCCGCGACGCAGCGAGCCGCGGAGACATCGACGTCGACGCGGCTTTGGCCTGGCGCGACTTCATGGTGTCCAACTACTCCGACGCGGGGCAAGAGCGCTGGCTGACGGGGAAGGGCATCGACCTGCTGCGTGGCAATGGCCGGCTCGCCGGCCCGGGCGCGGTCGAGGTCGACGGCGTGCGCCACACTGCCGACCACATCGTCGTGGCGACCGGCTCTGAACCAACCGTCCCACCGATCCCGGGCCTTCGCGATCTCGAGGGCATCTGGACCAATCGTGAGGCGACCGGCATGAAGGCGGTCCCGCGCCGTCTGCTGGTGCTCGGTGGCGGGCCGGTGGGCGTCGAGCTGGCACAAGCGGTGCGCCGGCTCGGCGGCGAGGTCGTGCTCGTCGAGCGGGCCGAGCGTGTGCTCGACCGTGAGCCGGCGCCGTTGGGCGAGGCGCTCGGCGAGGTTCTGCACCGCGACGGGATCGAGCTGGTCCTGGGCGCGGGCGCCACGGCGGTGCGGCGCGACGGCGAGGACTACGTCTTGGAGCTCGACGAGCGCCGCGAGCTGCGCGGCGATCGCCTGCTCGTTGCCACCGGCCGGCGTCCACGGACCACGGGGATCGGTCTGGAGACGGTGGGCGTCGAGGTTGCCGATGGCCACGGGATTCCGGTCGACGCCCGGCTGCAGGTGGCCGATGGCCTTTGGGCGATCGGGGACGTCACGGCCATCTGGCCGCTGACCTATGTCGGCAAGTACCAGGGCGATGTGGTGGCCGCCAACGTCCTCGGCGAACCGCGCGAGGCCAGCTACGACGCCATGCCGCGCGTCGTCTTCACCGATCCTCAGGCGGCCGCGGTCGGCGCGACCGAGGCTCGGTTCAGCGGCACCGCGCGGCTGTCCGAGCTGGCCAAGATGGAGACCTACTCACGCGCCTACGCGGAGTCCAACGGCTTCCTGACCTTGCTCAGCGACGGTGAGCGATTGACCGGCGCTTACGCTCTGGGCCCTGAGGCCGGCGAGTGGCTCCAGCAGGCGACCCTCGCCATCCGCGCCCGCGTGTCACTCGACATCCTGCGCGACACCATCCAGCCGTTCCCGACCTTCTCGGAGTTGTACCTCGATGCGCTGAAGGCGCTCCGTACGGAGATCAGGATGGGTTGACGTTGTGGAATGCCTTGACGGCGTCGTCGGTGGCTTTGTCGGCGACGTGCCACTGCTTCTTGAGCGCCGACATAGTCCGGTTGCAATCGTCGCGCTCGCGGCACTGCTCCCATGTGGCGGCCGCATTGACATGTGTCATATACGCCGCCGCGATCGTCCCGTTGACCTGATGCTGGCAGGTGGTGCTGGGGATGCCGGCGGTTTTCAACGTCTGGTAGCGGGCCCCCAGCGCCTTCGTCCTGGCGGCGTACTGCTTGTAGTTCGGGTCGCCGGTGACAGCCTGGTTGATCCTGCGCAGCGCAGCGATGTAAGGATCGAAGGTCTGGTGGCAGATCGCCACGACCTTGGTCTTTGACAGCTTCGGCGCCGGTGCCGGCGCCGGTGCCGGCGTCGTTGCCGCCGGAGCCGCGGTCGTCGCCGCGGGGGCCGGAGCGGCCGTCGTGTCCGGCGCGGCGGCCGTCGCGGCGCTGGTCGCAGCGGCTTGGTCGGAGGTGTTGGACCCTCCGGAATCGTCTGAGCCGCACGCCGTCAGGGCTGCAGCGAAGAGGACGGCAAAGACAGAGAGGACAACCACGATTCGAGGCACGGCGCGAGCCTAGGCGCCCGTGCTCACCGCTGTAAAGCGTCAGTCCTTGCCAATGCGTCATGTCGCGTTGGCTCGTGGTACTCGCCGTGGTGGCTCAGCGCTTGGCTTTGGACGCGTTCAGCGCCACGGCGGCGCGAACGAGCGTCTTCAACGCCTGCTCATCGATCTTCTCGCCCTCGTGGAAGTCGATGGCACGCCGCGTGTTTCCCTCAAGACTGGAGTTGAAGAGACCTGCAGGATCCTCCAGCGCGGCTCCCTTGGCGAAGGTCATCTTCACGATGTTCTTGTAGGTCTCGCCGGTGCACAGCATTCCGTCGTGGTACCACACCGGAACGCCTCGCCACTTCCACTCCTCGACGACGTCGGGATCGGCTTCCTGGATAAAGGCACGGAGCTGGCTCAACAGCTCGCCCCGCGAGTCGCCCAGCTCCTTGATTCTCGCGTCGATCAGCTGAGAAGGAGAGGTGTTGTCCTGGGATTCGCTCTTCGCCATGCCCGTTCTCTTTCTTGGTGCCGGAGCCGTGAAACACGGAGGCCCCGCTGTGCGGGGCCTCCCGGGATGGTAGCTCGGCTCCAGGTGTTCAGGGGCGGACCGGTTGCTGCGCTTCCAGCGCCGACTTGACCTTGGCGGCGTCGAGCCCGAGCTCCTTGGCGAGCGCCGCGGCCAGCTCATCGCCTCGGTCGCCCTTGTCGCCGTGCGCGGCGTCGAGCGCAGCTTGCGCCTTGTCCTGGGAGATCCCGAACTTCGCCGCGAGTGCCTTGGCAAGCGCTGAGTCATCCGGCTTGGCGGGGCGCTGCTGCGGCGTCGTGCTGCCGGCCGCCGGCGGGGCGGGGCGGTTGGCGTCGAGGACGGCCTGCACGTCGGCGGTCGACTGGCCTAGTGCCTTGGCGATGGCGGCGGTCCACTCCATCTGCTTGTTGTCGCGGTTGCCGCTGGCGTCGGCCGGGCGCGTTGCGTCGAGTGCGGCTTGCAGCTTGGCCTCGGTGACGCCGAGCGTCTTGGCCAGCGCGGCGGTGTCGATGTGCGCGCCGCCCGGGCCGCCGTGGCCACGGCCGCCGGGCCCGCCGGCCGGTCGGGTGTCCACGGAGGTGACCGCGAAGTCCTTGTCGACATGGACCTCGGCCTCGGTCCCGTCGGTCTTGCGGACATGCGCCTCGTAGACGCCACCGTCGTCGGTCTCGACGCGCAGGACCGTCGCGCCGGGCAGCTTCGCCAGCGCGGCGGCCTTCACCTTGTCGGCGGTATCACCGGTGAGCGCCTGCTCGTTGGCGTTGCCGGGCGGCGCGGATGAGCTGGACTGGGAGGCTGCGGTCGCATACGCGCCGCCGCCGAGGGACAGGCCGATCGCCGAGGCGACGATGGCGGTGCGGGACTTGATGTTGGGCATGGCCGCAGCATCGACGGCGGACCTGAGTTGGCCCCGGGGCTGGGCTGAGGGCTGGCTGGGAGTGTGGCTCGATGAGGGTCAGGCCGGGGCGTCGGCGTCCTGCATAGAGGCTGCGAACTCGTCCGGGCCCTGCTGCGCCGCCGCCGGATCCATCCACATGACCTGCCAGCCGTGGCCGTCGAGGTCGAAGAAGCTGCGTGAGTACATGAAGCCGTGGTCCTCGGTGTCATCGTGGTCGGTGGCGCCGGCGGCGAGCGCGGCCTCGGTCACCGTGTCGACCTCGTCGCGGGATGACACGCTGAAGCAGTAGAGCGCCAGTGCGTGCGTGGCGGGATCGGCCGTCGGCAGCTTCGAGAACTCCGCGAACTTCTCGTGGCTGAGCAGCATGACGAAGGCGTGCTCGCCAACCAGCATGCAGGCGCCGCCCTCGTCGGAGAACAGCGGATTGAAGCTGAACCCAAGGCTCGCGAAGAACACCTTGCTGCGCTCGACGTCGGCTACGGGGATGTTCACGAACAGCATGCGGCCGGGGTGTGTGGGAGTGGTCATGGTGAGGGAGACCGGCCCGGCCGGCGGAACTCATCGGTCGTGGGGCGCAGAGAGGCCGGAACGAACGCCTGAAACGACGGGAGCCCCGCAGTTGCGGGGCTTCCGAAGGATGGGCGCGGCGGGTTTCGAACCTGCGACCTCTCGCGTGTGAAGCGAGCGCTCTCCCACTGAGCTACGCGCCCTCGTGGGCGGGCAGTTTAGCTGGAGGTGGCGGGCAGGGTCAGACGGTGCTCGACCCCGACCTTCGGGTGGTCTGTGACGTCACCGACACAAAATGACGCCCCCGTCAGGAATACTGCCGAGTATGTCCGCGACTCCCGCTCCGTCCGTTCCGACGACCACCGCTCCCGGCGGCAACGTCTACGTCGGTCCGTCGCTGGCCAGCTCGCTGTTCCGGTTCGCCGCGGCTCTTGCCGCGGCGCAGCGCTAGACTCGCTGACGGACCGTGCTAGGCGGGGAGGTAGCGGTGCCCTGTCGCTCGCAATCCGCTCTAGCGAGGCCGAATCCCCGATCGAGGGGTGATGGTCAACGGGGTCTGCGCGCCGTGGCGGCGCTGATGGCCCGGGTCCCGCGCGACGACGGCTCGTGAACCAGGTCAGGTCCGGAAGGAAGCAGCCTTAAGCGATTACCGGCGGGCGCAGCGGGAGTTCCCGGTGCCGGAGCCGTCCTCCGGTGTGGCGCCCGTGGGCCGCATCACAAGTTTGGGTGCACGGTCCACTCTTCAGCACGAAGGCCCCGCCGAAATCGGCGGGGCCTTCGTCGTTCTCCACACTTCCGTTGCGGTCTGACCTCGGTCAGGCGGCCTCGGTGGCCAGGATTACCGTGGTTGACGCCTCGACGTCGGCGGTCTTGCGCGCCGCGCTGCCCGGGATCAGCAGCGCCAGCAGCGCGCCCGCGCCCAGGACCGCCGCACCGATCGGCAGCGCAGCGTTCATCCCGTCCACGTACGCTTGCGGCGACCCGTAGCCGCCGTTGGCGGTGAAGACGCTCGCGAGGATCGCGACGCCGAGGACGCCGCCGAGCTCGCGGATCGCGTTGGTCGCCCCCGAGGCCAGACCGGCCTCCTCTTCCTTGACCGATCCCAGGACCGCGTTGGCGGCCGGCGCGAAGACCAGCGCCATCCCGGCGCCCGCGAGGACGAACGGCACTAACAGCGCGCTGTAGGCCACCGTCGGCGTCGTCACCGACGCCAGCCAGCCGATCGCGATCGCCTGCAACGCAAGCCCGCCGGCCATCAGCGGCCGCGCGCCGATCCGGTCGCTCAAGATGCCGGCAATCGGCGCGACGAAGATCGGCATGATCGTCCACGGCAGCACGCGCAGCCCGGACTGCAGCGGGGACAGGCCCTGCGTCGTCTGGAAGAACTGCGACAGCAGGAAGATCGAGCCGAAGACGCCGAAGAACATCGCCAGCGACGTGCCGTTGGTCGCGCTGAAGGCCCGCGAGCGGAAGAAGCGCAGCGGCAGCATCGGCGCCGGAGCGCGGTGCTCCCAGGCCAGGAAGGCCACCACCAGCACGAGGCCGACGGCGATCGACGCGGCGATCGTCGGCGAGGTCCAGCCCAGCGCCTCGCCGCGCACGATCCCGTAGACGACGCCGAGCAGGCCGGCGCCCGCGAGCCCGATGCCCGGGAGGTCGAGGCGGCCCGCGGGGCCGAAGGACTCGCTCAGGAAGCGGCGCGAGAGCGGCACCAGGACGAGGCCGATCGGCACGTTGATCCAGAAGACCCAGTGCCAGGAGATGCCGTCGACGACGGCGCCGCCGACGACCGGGCCCAGCGCGACCCCGAGCCCGGAGATCCCCGACCAGGCGCCGAGCGCGAGGCCGCGCTTCTCGATCGGCACGGCCGCGCTGAGCAGCGTCAGCGTGAGCGGCAAGACGATCGCGGCACCGAGACCCTGGGCGGCCCGGGCGGCGACGAGCGCATCGGTCGACGGCGCCAGCGCGGCGGCCGCGCTCGACAGGGTGAAGAGCCCGATGCCGATGCCGAACATGCGCCGCCGCCCGAAGCGGTCGCCGAGCGCGGCGCCGGTGAGCAGCAAGACGGCGAACGCCAAGGTGTAGGCGTTGACCGTCCACTCCAGCGACTCCAGCGAGGCGCCGAGGTCGACGCGGATCGTCGGCAGCGCGGTGCTGACGACGAGGTTGTCGAGCGTGACCATGAAGAGCGCCACGCTGACGATCGCGAACGTCCAGCCGGCACGTGGGCGGCGGGACGGCGGTGCGGGGGAGAGGGTCATCTCGGCCTCCTGGACCGTAGGAACGAAGAGTGAGCGCTCACTCACTCGATGGGTAAAAAAGGGGAGGTGGGACATGGCTGATCAGCAGACCCGCAGGGTCGCGGCCCACGGGCCGTGCTCGTCGGTGGCGCCGATGGCGGCCATGACGTTCAGCAGCATCCCGGTGGCAAAGAACTGGTGGATCTCCTCGTGCGTCAGCTCGGTCTCGCGCTCGACGAGCGCGTAGAGCTCGGCGAACCAGGCGCGCGAGACGGCGGCGACCTCGGGCATCGAGGCGGCGGCCGCGTGCTGGTGGATCTGGGTCATCAGCATCGAGCGGTCCTCAAGCAGCTCGCCGTAGGCCTCGCCCATGGCCTCCTTGGGATCCTCGCCGGCGGCGCGGGCGCGCGCCGCAGCTGCGACGAACGCCTCCTTGATGCGCTCGTTGGAGCGCTCGATCACCGCGAGAACAAGGTCGCTCTTGGTGGGGAAGAGGCGGAAGAGGTAGGCCTGCGAGATGCCCGCCGCCTTGGCGATCTCGGTGGTCGGCGTGCCGAGGAAGCCGCGCTCGGCGAAGGCCGACATGCCGACCTCGAGCACGGTCTCGCGCCGCACGTCGGCGGTGGAGAGGGTGCGCTTGGTGGGGGCGGCGGTGGGCGTCATGCGGGTGTGAGTATGCACTCACTCACACTTGGTGTCAAGCGGTTATTCACGCGCCGCGCAGTTGAGCGGCCCGGTGATCCACGGGCTGTAGATCAGCCAGTAGCGGCCGTGGATCTGCGGGCGGCTGTATGGCGGGGCGGGCAGCGTCCGGTCGGCGTCGCGAGCGTCGAGGACGAACTCTCGCGCCACGGCCGGCGAGGCTGGGACGAACGACACGCTGCTGTCGCCGTAGCGATGCTCTTCTTGCGCCGAGTGGATGTCGCGCGCGCGGCGGTTGGTCCAGAGCGCCAACTGCGGCACGGCGCGGCGGTTGGGGACCCACACCGGGCACGGCGCGGGACGCAGACGCGCGTCGGCGAGGTCGTGGAGCTCGTCGAGGATGTGGGTCTGGGTCACCAGCGCGCTGCGGGTGTTGCGCAGACGATCGACCTGCGACGGGATGAACGCGACGCAGCCCAGCGCGGTGATGAGGCCCAGCGCTGCCCAACGCATCCGCCACGGGTCCGTGCGCGGCAGCAGCGTCCAGCCGCAGATCGCCGCCGCGGCGAAGATCGCCAGGATCGTCGCGGGCAACAGCAGGTAGCGGGTGAGGATCGAGAGGCCCGCGGTTGCCAGGACGCAGAAGGCCGCGACCGCGAGGACGCCGGCCGCGGCGCCGAGCAGCGGCCCGCGCGTGTGCAGCCGCCACAGCGATAGCACGCCGCCGACCGCGGCGCCGAAGAGCACCGGCTCGCGCAGGATCTCGCCGAGGCGGCGCGGCAGCGTCATCGGGACGTGCTGGAGGCCGGTGACGCGCCCGAGATCCTCTGCCGTCGAGCGCGTGCCGGTCAGCGAGTGCAGGGGGTCGCCGGTGATCGCGAGGTCGCTGAGCGCCCAGAGGACGGGTGCGCCGACGAGCAGGGCGACGTGGGCCGGCTTTAACACGCCGCCGCGCCAGAGCCAGATCACGTAGGCGAAGGCAAAGAGCCATGCCTCGGGTCTGAGCAGTCCGGCCAAGGCCATCAACAGCAAGACGGGCGTCCCGGCTCGTGGCCGTCGGGTCTCCACGAGCAAGGCCCCCAACAACAGGCAGATGTAGGGGATGTCGACGTAGGCGCGCACGCCGTAGCTGAGGACCGGCTCGCGGGTCAGGACGATGAGCACGGCGACGGCGCCGGTCGCGCCGTTGAACCACTCCCGTCCGAGTGCGTAGACCAACCACCCCAAGATGCCCAGGGCGAGGAACGCGAGGACCTCGAAGAGCGCCTCACCGAAGCCGACGCTGACCAGCGAGCCGAGCGCGCCCACCAGCGTCGCCAACGGATGGGGCGTCGGCGCGAAGGCCACGGTGTAGTCGGGCGTCCGGCCGTGGACGAGGTCATGGCCCCACAGCAGCGCGTACTCGGTGTCGTAGTTGAGGAAGCGCGCCGGCGCCGCAGCCAGCGCGACGAGCGCCGCGAGGGCGACCGAGACGGCGACAGGGATGGACAGGGAGCGCAGCCGCATCGGCGGCCCGGGAAGCTACTGCGCCTTGAGGTCGGCCAGGCCGATCAGCAGCTCGCGCGCGCTCTTGTACCCCAGCTCGAGCCCGCGCAGGGAGAACGACTCGTTGGGCGCGTGGAACGGGTCGTCGGGCAGGACGAAGCCGGTGACGATCGTCGGGATGCCCTTGGCGCCGAAGTCGGCGACGATCGGGATCGAGCCGCCGGAACGGACGAATGCCGGGGCCACGCCGCAGGCGCGCTCCAGGGCGGCGGCGGCCAGCGCGATCGCCGGCGTGTCGACCGGAAAGAGCGCCGGCTGCGCGCTGTGGGAGGAGACGACGTCCAGCTCGGCGCCCTCCGGCAGACCGGCGCGCAGCCGGCGAACCAGCTCGTCGCCCATCGCCTGCGGGTCCTGGCCGGGCGCGAGGCGGATCGACACCGTGCAGCGCGTGACCGCGGGGATCACCGTGCGGGCGTCGCCGGCGACGATCTGGTCGACGTCGACGGCGGTCTCTGAGCCGTTGCGCGCCACGTACTCGGCGCCCGCGCCCGGGTAGGCGGGGCGCGCGCCGGCGGCCGCCAGCGCCTCGTCGCCCGAGGGCAGGCCCTTCCAGGACTCGCGTTCGGCGTCGGCGACCGGCGCGATCCCGACGCGCAGCTCGTCGCGCACGCGCCCGGCGTCGTCGGGGAGCACCTGCGCCAGCGCGCGGTGCAGGGCGTGCAGCGAGTTCAGCGCGCTGCCGCCGTACATGCCGGAGTGCAGGTCGCGCTGGGCCGCGCGGACGTCGAAGGTCAGCAGGACGACGCCGCGCAGGCCGACGGTGATCGCGGGCAGGTCGGGTGCCGCCATGCCGCTGTCGTAGACGATCGCCGCGTCGGCGCCACGTTCGTCGGCGGCCAGCCAGGCGGAGATCGACTCGCCGCCGGCCTCCTCTTCGCCCTCGACCGCGACGCGGACGTGGACCGGTAGCTCGCCGGTCTTGGCCAGCTCGCAGGCGGCGTGCAGCAGCGGCAGGAAGTTGCCTTTGTCGTCGGCAGCGCCGCGCGCGAAGACGCGGCCGTCGCGGATCTCGGGTTCGAACGGCGGGCTCGTCCAGAGGTCGAGCGGCTCGGCGCCCTGGACGTCGTAGTGGCCGTAGATCAGGACCGTCGGCGCGTCGTCGCCGGTCGACGCCCGCAGCTCGCCGACGACCAGCGGATTGCCGCCGTCGATCGTCAGGAGCTCGGCCTCGCCGCCCGCGTCACGCACCTTGGCCGCGGCCCATTCGGCGGCGCGCTGCAGGTCGGCCGGGTCGCCGCCGCCCGTGGAGATGCTGGGGATGCGCAGCCATTCGAAGAGCTCGTCGAGCAGGGGGTCGGCCATCCCGCCAGCGTACGCGGGCGACGCCCGGGGCAGGCCCTAAGCTAGGGCTTCGTGTCTGCCGGACCTTCGCTCTACCGCCGCCATCGCCCGCGGACGTTTGCCGACGTCATCGGCCAGGAGCACGTCGTGCGCACGCTCCGCAACGCCATCGGCCAGGACGCGGTGCATCATGCGTACCTGTTCGTCGGCTCGCGCGGGACGGGCAAGACGTCGATGGCCAAGATGCTTGCCGCGTGCCTGAACTGCGTCGACGGCCCGACGGTCGAGCCGTGCGGTGTCTGCGAGTCGTGCGTGTCGATCGCGAGCGCCACGTCGATGGACGTCATCGAGATGGACGCCGCGTCCAACAACTCGGTCGACGACATCCGCGAGCTGCGCGACTCGGTCCAGTACGCGCCCGTCACCGGCCGTTACAAGGTGTACATCTTGGACGAGGCGCACATGCTCTCCTCGGCCGCGTGGAACGCGTTCCTGAAGACCTTGGAAGAGCCGCCGCCGTCGACGATCTTCGTGCTGGCCACGACCGAGGCGCACAAGATCATGGACACGGTCGTCGACCGCTGTCACCGCTTCGACTTCCGCCGGCCGACCGTCGAGCAGCTGGCGACGGTGGTGCAGCGGGTGGCGGGCAAAGAGTCGATCGAGATCGCGCCCGAGGCGGTTGCGCTGGTCGCCCGCAACGCGACCGGTTCCTACCGCGACGCGCTCGGCACGCTGGAGCAGTTGGTCACCTACTCGGGCGCGGCGATCGCGACCGAGGACGTGCTGGCGGTGCTCGGCGTCGCCGACGACGACCTGCTGTTCGGGGCGCTGGACGCGATCGCCGCCCACGATGCGCGCGCGGCGTGGCAGGTGGCGGCGCGGCTGGCCGACTCCGGCCGCGAGCCGGCGCAGTTCCTGAAGGACTTGGAGACCCACGCGCGCGACGTGCTCGTCACGCAGACGCTTGGCGAGGTCCCGCCGCAGCTGGCGATCACCGCCGAGCGCGATGCGCGGCTGGCCGATCAGGCCGCGCGGATGTCGGGTGCGGACTCGGTTCGTCTGCTCGACCTGCTGGCCGCGGGCATGCGGCTGGCCAAGGATGGCGCGGATGCGCAGACGCAGCTGGAGGTCGCGCTGGTGAAGGCGGCAGCGCCGGAGGTTGACCCCTCGACGCGCGCGCTGCTCGCGCGGATGGAGCGGATGGAGGCGGCGCTTCGCGGCGGCGCGCCGGTGGCCGCAGCGCCTGCCGTCCCGGCGCCTCCGTCTTCGCCGCCCCCTGCCCCTGCCCCGGCCGCGCCGGTGGGCCCGTCTGGCGCGGACCTGTCGCGCCCCGCAGGCCCACCGCCGGCCGACGAGCCGCCGCCGACGTCTGTGGGCCCGGACGCCGCGGGCTCGTCGCGCCCGACGGGCCCACCCGAGCCGGCACCGACGCCTGTGGCGCAGAGCGCTGTGCCTGAGCTTGTCCACGAGCCCACCGCCGTCGCGGTCGCCGAGCCGCCGGCACCGATCGGCGAGCTCGACCTCGCGATGGTCCAGGAGCTTTGGCCGGCGGTCTTGCAGAATCTCGCCGAGTCCAACCAGCTGCTGGCCGGCTGCCTAGCCGAGGCCCGGCCGATGGCCGTCTCGGGCCGCGAGATCACCCTGGCGTTCACGCCCGAGTGCGGCTTTCAGAAGAAGAAGGCCGAGGGCGCGGCTGAGCGCCAGCTGCTGACCGCCGCGTTCAAGGAGCTCACCGGCATCGCGCCGCGACTGCTGCTCGAGACCCGCGACGCCGAGGAGCTTGGCGCCGAGCCCGAGGTCCTCGGTGAAGATGACTTCATCGCCCGGTTGCGGGCAGAATTCGATGCTGTCGATCACCAGCCCGACCAAGAAGACCAGGAGCAGGCCTGATGCCGCAGCCCAACATCCAGAACATGCTCAAGCAGGCCCAAGAGGTCATGGCCGCCCAGCAGGAGGCCCAGGAGGCGCTCAAGGAGCAGAAGGTCGAGGCCTCGGCCGGCGGCGGCATGGTGAAGGTCGTCGTCTCCGGTGACCTGCGCTTGGAGTCGCTGACGATCGACCCCGACGCGGTCGATCCCGAGGACGTCGAGATGCTCCAGGACCTCGTCCTGGCCGCGACCAACGAGGCACTGCGCCAGGCCGTCGCGCTGCAGGAGAAGGCGATGGAAGGCGCGTCGGGCGCCGGTGGCTTTGACCCGATGGAGGCGCTGCAGGGGCTCGGCCTGGGCGACGCGCTCGGTGGCCTCGGGGGCGGTGGCGGCGGTGCGCCCGGCCTTCCGGGTGGCGCTCCGGGCATGAACCGCGCAGCTCGTCGCGCGGCGGCGAAGAAGAACCGGTAGCGCTTGTTCGCCCCGCCCGTCCAGCGCCTGGTCACCGAGCTGGGCAAGCTCCCCGGCATCGGCCAGCGCACGGCGCAGCGGCTGGCCTTCCACATCCTCGGCACCGATCCCGAGGATGCCAACGCGCTTGCCGACGCGATCCGCGAGGTCAAGGAGAAGATCCGCCCCTGCGAGATCTGCTTCAACTTGGCCGACGAGGCGCGCTGCCGGATCTGTCAGGACGAGCGGCGCGACCCCGCGATCATCTGCGTGGTCGAGGGCCCGGGCGACATCGTCCCGATCGAGCGCACCCACGAGTTCCGCGGCCGTTACCACGTGCTCGGCGGCGCGCTGTCGCCGATCGACGGCGTGGACCCCGAAGATCTGAAGGTCGCCGAGCTTTACCGGCGGATCGAAGGCAGCGAGGTGCGGGAAGTGGTTATCGCCACCAACCCGACGACGACCGGCGAGGCGACCGCGCACCACATCGCCGCGGCGCTGCACGAGCGCACGCCGGACGTGGCCGTCACGCGCCTGGCCTCCGGCCTGCCGGTCGGCGGCGACCTGGAGTACGCCGACGAGGTCACCCTCGGCCGCGCGTTCGCCGGGCGCCGTGAGATCGCCTGAGCGGTCGGGCTCCTCGTAGGCTCCGGTCAATGGCCGAGCCTGACATCGCGTTCACCACGATCAAGACCAACGGCGCTGATCGCTTTCAGCCGCTGCGCCGAGAGCTGGGAGTCACGAGCTTCGGGATGAACCTCGTCACGCTGATGCCGCGCCAGCGTGGACGGATCCACGACCACGAGCAGCAGGAAGAGGTCTACCTCGTGCTCGAGGGCGAGTTGACGCTGGGCGTCGAGGGGGAGGAGCACACGGTCGCGCGCGGTGGGCTCGTCCGTGTGGCGCCGGGCGTGCGGCGTCAGCTCGTCAACCGCGGGACGACGGCGGCCGTGCTGATCGCGCTCGGCGGGTCTGGCGAGCACGTCGGCCGCGACGGCCGCGCGTGGGAGTCCTGGGAGGAGGGCGGCGAGGGCCGCAGCCCGCAGGACGTTCCGCTGCCGGCGGACTTGCCGGTTTAGGCCTGGGCGGCCACCGCGTCGCCGGCGCCGAGGCGCTCGGGCGCGGTCGGTGGTGGCAGCGCGCGGGGCGTGCCCGGTTTTGCCGGCGGGCGGGGTGGTCTCGCCGGCAGGAAGAGGCGGACGTTGCGGGCGGTGGGCGGCCCCGCGGCGTGGGCCGGTCGCCCGCCTTGGGGGTCGAGGAACGCGAGGTCGCGGGCGATCCCCGCGAGCGAGCCCTCGTCGTTGGCGCGGCCGGTGTGGTCGACCATCCACGTCTCCAGCGCGACGCCGCCGCCCGCCGTCTGCACGAGGCGCAGCGCGCGCCACTGCTGCGGCCAGTCGATGATCGAGGCGGTGGTGATCAGCCAGTAGCCGCCGGCCGGCGAGCGGCGGGACGCGATCGCGTTGCGATGGGTGTGGCCAGCAAGGACGGCGACCACGCGCGGGTCGGCGTCGAGGAGGTCGAAGATCGCATCGCCGCCCGCGGTCTGATCCAGCGGTTGGTGGACGGCGACCAAGATGTAGCGGTCGCCCGCCGCCGCAAGCTCACGCTGCAGCGCGGCGAGCGTCTCGGCGGTGACGAGTCCACCGGAGCCCGCGTCGCGGCGGACGAGGTCGAGGACGATGACGCGCAGGCGGTCGCCGACGTCGACGGCGTAATCGAGGTGGTCGTGGGCATCGGTGCCTCGGCGCAGGCGTGCCACGACATCGGCCGCATCGAGTTGGGTCCGATCCGGATCGGGCGCGACGCGGATCGCGTCCCCCTGCAGGCCTGCGCGCAACAGCTCGTCGATCTGCGCGCGTGTCGGCTGGGCACCGCGCAGCTGCTGCAGGAGCTCTGGCGCCGGCGTGACGAGCAGGCGGTCGCCGGTCGCCGCTGCACGGGTCGCGGCGGTGGGCGCGATCTCGCCGGCGACCAAGATGTCGTGGTTGCCGAGGACCGGGTACCAGGGCGCGCGCAGACCCGCGCTGCGGACGGGCTGAACGGCACGGGCGAGCAGGTCGGGATGGCGCGGCGCGTCGACCGCCGGGCGGTAGTACAAGGGGTCGGGGATCGACGCGGCTTGGACGCCCTGATAGCCGCGGCGGCCTGAGTCGGTCCTGACCGTCCCGCCGTGCAGGAGCGTCAAGGCCCACAGCAGCTCGTTGCGTTGCGCGGAGTCGACGAGATCGCCGGTGACGAGGACTGCGTCCGGGTGCGCGGCGTTGACGGCGTCCACGGTTGCCGCGACGGTCTGCGCGGTGAGCGTTTCGTGCCAGCGAAACGCCGAGCCGAGCCGCGGGCCGAGCCGGTCCAGGAAGGCGACCCGGCCCGGGGATTGCGCATCGCGGATGTGGAGGTCGGAGAGTTGGGCGAGCGTGGCGAGCGTCGTGCCAAGCGCGGCGCGCGGCGCCAGCTCGGTCCGGTCGCGCAACGCCAGCGCCGGTCCGGTCTCCAGGAGTCCGTCGCCGTTGGGGTCGACGAGCGTGCGCTGCAGCGTTGAGCCGGGGGCCGCGGTGCTGCTGGTGCCGCAGCCCGGCAGGAGCGCCGCGGCGGTCGCCGCGCCGGCGGCAGCAAGCAGCTCACGCCGGTTCGTCCGCGTGTCCACCTGCCATGGCCACGCGGCACCCGCGGGGCGAGCCGGCGGGATCTGGCGCTCCGCCTTCACGCCTCCTCCCGCAGTCCCGCCACGACCGGCTCGCGCACGAGCCGGCGGCCGGTCAGCGCGGCGGCGGCCCAGGAGAGCAGCAGCAGGCCGCCGGCGACCAGCGCGATCTGGCCGACCGTTGCGCCCAGCGGCAGGTCCGCATAGCCCGCCGCGAGATGGGCGACCAAGGGCGATAACAACGCCGTCTCCAAGATGACCGCCACGAGGGCTGCGGGTGCGACGACGACGAGTGCCGCACCGCCGAGCAACTGGCGCAACGCCCGCGCGTCGGCGCCGGCCGCACGCAGCGTCGCAACGGCGCCGCGTCGCTCGCGGGCCGTGAGCGCCAGCGCGCTCACCAAGGCGTGCAGGCAGACGAGCGCGACTGTCGCCGCGACGATGCGCAGCAGCCCGGCGAGGACGTCGAGGAACGCGCTGCTGTCGCCCGTTGCTCCGCGGACGGCATCCGCGCGCGCACCGAGCGCGTTCAACCCCTTAGCGATCCGCGCGCGGTTCGCGCCCGGCTTCAGTCGCAAGACCATCGGGCCGTCGAGCGCGACGCCCGCGGCCAGTAGGCGGTCGGGCGCGACGTAGGCGACCCGCCCCTCGTCCTGCAGGGCGCGCACGATGCCGACGACGCGGAAGCGCACTTCCTGCTGGGCGAGCGGCTGGATGGCGAGCGTCGAGCCCGGCCGCAGGCCGAGCGCGTCCGCGAGGCCGAGACCGACTTCCGCTTCGTTGGGCGCTCGTGCTCGCCGTCCCGACGCCAGCGGTGGTGCCTCGAAGCGCGTGGCGTCGCCCGAGGAGTAGGCAATCACCTTGAGCGGCGAGCCAAGCGAGAACGCGCTCACCGCATCGGTCGAGTAGCGCACGGCGGCCGCCTGCACGCCCGGAATCGCCTCGACCGCTGCGGTCTCCGAGTCCGGCAGTCGCGTCGTCAACTGGTAGCGCTTGCCGAGCGTCGCGGGGTCGTCGCGCAGCGCCTGCAGCAGCGACGCGAGCGCCAGCAGCAGCAAGACGACGCTCGCCGCTGCCCCGAGCACGGCGACGACCGAGGCAAAGCGCAGGCGGCGCGCGACGACCAGCCGCGCGCCAAGCGCCGCGAGGCCGCCCCGCGTCGCACTTCCGTGCGTCTCCCGGGTACGTTGACCGGGAATGGCCCGGCCAACGCGCCCGGCTCGTGCGAGGCGGTCGCGTTGACCGGCAAGGTGCCGCCTAAGTCGACCAGCACGCCGCGGCGTCGCTACGTCGCCCCCGCGCAGCAGCGCCGCGGGCGCGCGCCGCGCCGCGCGCCAGGCGGGCAGCGCCGAGGCCGCCGCGACCAGCGCGACCGCGCACAGCCACACCAGCGCCAGCAGCGCCACGAGCCGTCCCGCGCTCGGCGGGAGCTCGTTCAGCGAGGCGAGCACGCGCTCGGTCGGCGCCCGGCCCACGACGGCGCCGACGCCCAGCCCCAACGCCGCTGCAGGCGCGGCCACCAGCGCGCCGCGCGCGGCGTGCACGGCCACCACGGCGCCGGGCGTCACGCCGAGCGCCCGCTGCAGCCCGATCCGGTCCAGCGCGCGCTGCACCTCGGACTGCGCGCCCGCGCCCAGCAGCACACCCGCCAGCCCCGTGGCCACCACACCGAAGGCCACCAACAACGCAACGACGATCCCGGCCGCCTGGCCGACGAGCGCCTCGACGCCGCTGCGCGTGAGGAAGCGCAGTCCGCGCAGGCCGAAGGACGATTGGCGCGCAGCCGAGACCAGCACGTCGGCGCGCGACCGATCCTGGGCCCAGAGCAGCGCCGTGTTGACTGGAAAGCGCTGCCCTGGAGGCGCGCCGAGACGCTCCAACAACGGCGCCTCGCCGACCATCACCCGCGCGGTCTTAGCCAGCGGATAGGCGACGTTGTCGGGAGCGACCGAGATCCCGACGATCGGCACCGAGCCCAGCCGTCCCACCTCCAGTTGCTCACCGACGTGCAACCCCCACTGCGTCGCCAGCCCACGTTCGACGACGGCCTCCAGCGGCGCGCCGGCCGCCGAGCGCACGTCGCGCCCGGCGACGATCGCGTAGCCACGCCGTCCGCCGCGCACGACCTCGATCACGCCCTGGTCGAGGTGATGCTCGGCCGCCGCCAACCGCACGCGCGTCTGCTCGTAGCGGTAGGACGCCGCGGCAAGGTTCGGAAGATCGCCGACGGCCGCAGCGACCGTTGCGGCATCCTCATCGTCAAAGCGCGCGACGATCGTCGGGAGGTCCGCCCGGTCGGCCGCGCGGTCAAAGCCGGTCGACAGCGCATAGGCGACCGTCAGCGCTACGCCGAGCACCAGCCCCGCTGCGGCGATCCCGGCCGCCGTCAGCGCCGCGCGCCCCGGCCGGCCGCGCAGCGACGCCCACGCCGTGCGTAGCGCGAAGCTCATCGGGACGCGTGGATCTGGTCGTCGTCGCGACCGCTGCGCCCAGCGCCATCGGCCTCGGCGAGCACCCCATCCTCCAGCCGCAACACACGGTCAGCCCGCGCGGTCGCCTCGGCCTGGTGGGTGACCATCACGACCGCGCGCCCCTGGTCGGCGACGCCCCGCAGCAGGTCGAGCACGACCTCGCCGGCCGCCGCGTCGAGGTTGCCGATCGGCTCGTCGGCGAGTACCAGCGAGGGGTCGCCGACCA
This sequence comes from uncultured Conexibacteraceae bacterium, assembly GCA_963836485.1. Taxonomy (GTDB): domain Bacteria; phylum Actinomycetota; class Thermoleophilia; order Solirubrobacterales; family Solirubrobacteraceae; genus Baekduia. The sequence goes on from CAWIJS010000007.1 coordinate 133,068, forward strand.
GCGCCCGCGCCAGCGCGAAGCGCTGCTGCTCGCCGCCCGACAGCTGATGCGGCCGCAACCCCGCGACGTCGCTCAGACCCAGCTGGGCGATCAGCGCGCGGCCCCGCGCGGCGCCGCCGCGATCGGCGCCCGGCAGCGTCGTCGGCAGCAGGACGTTGGCCTCACCGTCGAGCTCGTCCAGCAGGTGGAAGAACTGAAAGACGAAGCCGATCTCCTCGCGGCGCAGCGCGCTGAGCTGCCGCTCCGACGGTGCCGGCGACCCGGCGACCGGGCGGCCCATGACCGCGACGGTGCCCGCGTCGGCGCGATCCAGTCCGCCGAGGAGTTGCAGCAGCGTCGACTTCCCGCTGCCCGAGCGGCCGACGATCGCGACCAGCTCACCGGCGCCGACATCCAGGTCGACGCCATCGAGGATGCGCCGCTCGCCGCGGCCGGACCCATGGACCTTCACAAGCCCGCGAGCCTGCAGCACCGGATCGGGGATCGAGTTCAGCGCCATCACGCCCGGCCCAGTGTGACCGCTCAGCTCGCGGCGCACGCCGGGTTGGCGTGCCAGGAGGCAGCTACTGCACGCCGTAGTCGGCCCGCAGCTTGCTCACGCGCGCCAGCGCGTCGGCCACGCGCGAGGCCGGAATCGTCCCGTCGCGCAGCGCCCGGACCACCGCGCGCCAGGCCGCATCCTGGGCGGCCACGTCGCCCGGGATCCAGACCAGGTCGACGCCCGCCTTGACCGCCCGCACGGCGAGCTCGGCGATCGACTCGCCGCCGGTCAGCGAGGCTGCGGCCAGATCGCCGCTGACGATTACGCCGCCGAAGCCGAGGTCGCCCCGCAGCAGCCTGACGACCTCGGGCAAGAGGGTCGCGGGCGTGACGCCGTCAAACGCCACGTAGGTCGCTGCGCTGAGCTGGATCGCCGGCGCGTGCTTGGCGATGGCCGCAAACGGCTGCAGGTCGCGGGCCTTCAGCTCGTCGAGCGAGAGACCGACGGTCGCGGCCTCCATCGACGGGTCGCCCGACGCGGCGCCCTCGCCGGGGAAGTGTCCGGGTGCCGGCGCGACCTTGCCGACCTTCCAGCCCGCCACCGCGGACGTGACCATCGCCGAGACGGTGGCGGGATCGTCGGAGAACGCCAGTCCCTCCCAAGGGCCGCCGGCCAGGGCGATGTCGGCGTCGGGCGCCAGCACCATCCGGATCCCCAGCTGGCGCAGCGCCTTGGCGGCACCGGCCGCCGCCGTTAGCGCCTGCGCCGGGGTGGCCGCGTCAGCCTGCGGGTGTGAGCCGATCGGCACCGCATCGCGCTCGCCGCCGAGCTGCGAAGCCGCGATCAGGGGCGCGACGTGGCCGGCGCTGCGCGCGGTGCCCTGGATCGTGCCGATGAGGTCGGCGACCTGCTGTGGGGAATCGCCGTTGCCCGGCTCGAGGACGAGGCCGCCCCACTCGTGCTGCGCGAAGCTCTGCAGGACGTCTGGCGGCGCCTGTGTTCCGCCGAGCCCCACCAGGAACAACCGCGCCGCCGCGCGCGCCGCGGCGACGGGCAGACGAGCGCCGGCCGTCGAGACGTTGCTCGCCGGCACGCTCGTCGTCGCCGGCCCGGCCGTACTCGCGGCGTTCGGGCGCTGCGCGGTCGTGGTCGTCGCGGTGCCGTTGGGGACCGTGTGGTCGTTGCCGCAGCCGCCGAGCGTCAGCACCACCATGACAATCGTCAAGGACCCGGCCAGGCGGGCGCTCCAGCGTCGGGTCAAGGCTTGACGCATCGAGCCTCTAGCATTGCCCGTCCATGCCGGGCACCGTCGTCATGAAGTTCGGAGGAACGTCCGTCGCCGATGCGGGGCGGCTCAAGCGCGCCGCGCAGCGCATCGTCGCCAAGCGCGAGCAGGGTACGCGCGTCGTTGCCGTGCTCAGCGCGCGCGGCAAGGAGACCGACCGGCTGATCGCCGACGCGTTCGAGGTGTCCGCGCATCCCGACCCGCGGGAGATGGACATGCTCCTCTCCACCGGAGAGCGGGTTTCGTGTGCGCTGTGTGCCATGGCCATCAACGATCTCGGTCATCGGGCGATCTCGCTGACGGGATCGCAGGCCGGCATCGTCACAGATACGAGCCACACGAAGGCCCGCATCCTCGAAGTTCGTGCCGACCGCATCCGTGCCGCGCTCGATGAGGACTCCATCGTCCTGGTCGCCGGCTTTCAGGGCGTGAGCACCGCCAAGGACGTCACGACGCTCGGTCGCGGCGGCTCGGACACCACCGCGGTCGCGCTCGCGGCCGCCATTGGTGCTGATGAGTGCGAGATCTACACCGACGTGCCCGGCGTCTTCAGCGCCGACCCGCGGATCGTGCCCGACGCCCGCAAGCTCGACGTCGTCACCTTCGACGAGATGCTCGAAATGGCCGCCTCCGGCGCGGGCGTGCTACAGCTGCGCAGCGTCGAGTACGCGCGCAACCACGGCGTGCGCATCCACTGCCGATCAAGCTTCGACGACTCCCACGGGACCCTCGTCGTCTCCGACGAAGAGGCCAAGGACAAGGACATGGAGAACCCCCTCATCACCGCCGTCACCCACTCGCGCGGCGAGGCGCGTGTGACGCTGATCGGCCTGCCCGACACGCCCGGCGTCGCGGGGCGCGTCACGACGGCGCTGGCCGACGCCCACGTCAACATCGACATGATCATCCAGAACGACCCGCGCTCGGCGGGCGCGCTGGCCGAGCTGTCGTTCACGGTCCCGCAGGACGATGCCGCTGCCGCACGCGCCGCGCTGGAGCCGATCGCCTCCGAGCTCGGGATCGAGGTCGAGACCGACGAGAAGATGGGCAAGGTGTCGATCGTCGGCGCCGGCATGAAGTCCCACCCCGGCGTGGCGGCCAAGGTCTTCACCGTCCTCGGCGCCAACAACATCAACATCGAGATGATCTCGACCTCGCCGATCCGGATCTCCTGCGTCGTGCCGGTCGACGACGTCGAGATCGCGGTCAAGGCGCTGCACACGGCCTTCGACCTGCAGGGGGCGGACACGATCCGCCCGGAGCAGCCGTTTGGAGAATTTGCCTCATGAGTGGCCAGTACCGCGTTGCCGTCGTCGGCGCCACGGGCGCCGTGGGCACCGAGATGCGCCGCCTGCTGCGCGACCGCGCCTATCCCGCGGCCGAGATCGTCCCGTTTGCGAGCGAGCGCTCCGCGGGCAAGGAGCTCGACGACGGCCTCGTCGTCCAAGGCCTGGCCGACGACGAGCGTCTCGACGGCTTCGACGTCGCGATCTTCAGCGCCGGCGGCTCGATCTCGCGCGAGTGGGCGCCGCGCTTTGCCGCCCGCGGCGCGATCGTGGTGGACAACTCCAGCGCGTTTCGCATGGACCCCGACGTGCCGCTGGTCGTCTCCGAGGTCAACCCGGAGGCGCTTAACCACATCAACAAGGGCATCGTCGCCAACCCGAACTGCACGACGATGGCGATCATGCCGCCGCTGCACGCGCTGCACGTCGAGTTCGGCCTCACCGCGATGGTCGCCACGAGCTTCCAGGCCGCCGGCGGCGCCGGGCAGAAGGGGATGGACGAGCTGATCGCCCAGGTCCCGGGCTTGCTTGCCGACCCCTATGCCTTGCAGACGCGCGGCGCCGAGGCCGCCGCCAAGGTCGGCGAAACGCCCGTCTTCGGCAAGCCGCTGGCCTTCAACGTCGTGCCGCTGCTGGGCAGCGATACGGGCAACGGCTACACCGACGAGGAGATGAAGCTCCAGAACGAGTCGCGCAAGATCCTCGGGATCCCGGAGCTCGCGGTCTCACCGACGTGCGTGCGCGTTCCGGTGATGGTCGGCCACGCGGTCGAGGTGCGCGCGCAGTTCGAGCGCGAACCGTCGGTCGCTCGGGCGCTCGAGGTCATGGGTGCGCACGCGGGCGTGGAGCTCGATGACGTCCCGACGCCGCTGGAGTGGGCGGGCAAGGATCCCGTGGCGGTCGGCCGCGTCCGCCAGGACCTCAGCGACCCCTATGCCTTGAACCTGTTCATCGTCGGCGACAACCTGCTCAAGGGCGCGGCGCTGAACACGGTGCAGATCGCCGAGCTGCTGCACGAGCGCGGATTGCTCGGCACGCGCGCGGCGGCCTAGCGGGTACCGACCCACCGCAGCGCGAGCAGGCAGACGTCGTCGGTCGTCTGCCGGCCGGCGAGCGCGGCCTGGGTGACGGCGTCGGCGAGCTCGTCGGCCGGCTCGTGGCGGTGCTCGTCCAGCGCGGCAAGGACGAGGTCGAGCCCCTCCTGCAGCGGCCGGTCGACGCGCTCGAAGAGCCCGTCGGTGAAGAGGACGACCGTCGCCCCGGGCGTGAGCGTCACGGTCGCCTGCGGGCGCGCCGACGGCCGGTCGGCGGCATCCAGTGGCGTTGAGCGGCCGTCCCAGAGAAAGCGCGCCGAGTCGCCCGGCGCGGCCATCGCCGGCGGTGGATGGCCCGCGCACGCCAGCACCAGGACGCCGCTGTCGAGGTCGAGCTCGGCGTAGGCGAGCGTCGTCATCTGGCCGACTTCGTGACGGCGTGCGTAGCCGTCGAGCGCGTCGAGCAGCGGGCCGGGCGTCAGGCCGGTGGAGGCCAGAGCGCGGACCGCGCTGCGCAGCTGCCCCATCGTGGCGGCGGCGACGATCCCGCGACCGACGACGTCGCCGACGACCACGCCGATTCGCCGCTCGCCGAGCCAGAACGCGTCATACCAATCCCCGCCGACATCGAGGCCGGCCACGGCGGGGCGATAGTCGACGGCGAGCTCGAGTGCCAGGTCGTGCGGCAGCCCGCCGGAGAGCAGGCCGCGCTGCAGCTCGGCGGCCACCGCGTGCTCGCGGTCGCGCGCTGCCAGCAGCTCCTGCTCGTAGCGGCGGCGGTCGGTGGCCTCGAAGACCACGGTGCGGATCGACTGCGGCAGTCCGTCCTCATCGCGCTGCAGCACCGAGTTGACCAGCGCAGGAAGCTTGGCGCCGTCGGCGTCGAGGAGGTCGACGGCGATCTCGCGGACCCAGCCCTGCATCTGCAGCAGCGGCGCGTAGTGCGTCTCATAGTAGATCCGGCCGCCGACGGTCAGCAGCTCCGGGAAACGGCGACCGATCATCGCGTCACGCCCGTAACCGGTCAGCGCCTCCAACGTGTGGTTGACCTGCAGGATCGTGCCGTCCAGCGCGGTCGTCAGATAGCCGCACGGCGCGTTCTCGAAGAGCTCCTCGGGACTGTCGCGGATCAGGTCGTCGCGCCCGCTCACGACGCGGCGAGAAACGCCTGGATCGCGGCGGTGGTCTCGCCGGGCGCGCTGAGGTTCGGGCAGTGCCCGGTCGCCTCGAGCTGGACGAGCGTGCTGTCGGGCAGGTGTTCGTCGACATAGGCGCCGACGCCGACCGGGGCGATCACGTCGGCCGAGCACTGCAGGACGAGCGTCCGGACCGGCACGCTCGCGAGGTCTGCGCGGTTGTCGGACAGGAACGTGACGCGCGCGAAGTGCGCGGCGATCTCCGGATCGGTCGCGCAGAACAGCTCGGTCAGCTCGCCGCCGAGCTCGGGCCGGTCCTCGTTGCCCATGATCACCGGCGCCATCGCGCCCGACCAGCCCAGGTAGTTGCTCTCCAGCGACTCCAGCAGGCCGTCGATGTCCTCGCGCGAGAAGCCTCCCGCGTAACCGTCGTCGTCGATGTAGCGCGGCGAGGGCCCGACCATGACCAGCCGTGAGAAGCGCTCGGGCTCGGCGACGGCGGCCAGCGCGCCGATCATCGCGCTGACCGAGTGGCCGACGAAGATGGCGTCCTCGATGTCCAGCGCTCGCAGGACGTCCAGGACGTCCTCGGCGTAGCCGTCCAGCGACTGGTAGCGGTTCGGATCGAAGGCCGAGTGGTCGGAATGCCCGTGGCCGATGTGGTCGAACAGGATCACGCGGTACTCGCTCGGCAAACGCGGGCCAGACGAAGCGCCACATGTTCTGGTCGCAGCCGAAGCCGTGAGCGAAGACGATCGGCGGACCGTCGGGCCGACCTTGGACCGTGACGTTGTGGCGCAGGAGCACGTCCATGGACGAACGATCCTACGCCGGGTGCCTACTCCAGGTCGTCGGCGACCGGCGGGATCGCGCGGCGCAGGCGCTCGCGGGCTGCGTCGAGGTCGCGCGCGAGCGGCGTGGCCGCATCATCGACGATCGGGACGATCGTTTTCGGTCCATCAGGGCGCACGGTACGCCGCCGGCGACGAGGCGACGAAGCCTCAGGTGCCGACGGCGCCCCACGCAGGAGCTTTCCGAACTTCACCAGCCGCCGGTGCCCGCGCCCACGCCTGCGACGACCGAGGTCGTCCAGTCGATCACGGCGGTGGGCTTGACGACGTGCTTGTCGAGGCCGAGCTCCTTGGGCTCCAGGCCCAGGGCCAGCCCGACGAGCTGGGGGAGATGCAGGACCGGCATGTTCAGCGACCGGCCCACCTGGCGCTCGGCCAGCGGCTGCTGAAGATCCAGGTTGAGGTGGCAGAGCGGGCACGGCGTCACCAGACAGTCGGCGTCGGCGTCGGCCGCGTCGCCGAGATGGCGGCCGGCCTGCGCCAGCGACGCCGTCTTGTTCATGGTGATGATCGGGAAGCCGCAGCACTTGTGCGAGCCGGCGTAGTCGATGACCGTGCCGCCGAGCGCCTCGATGACGAGCCCGAGGTAGGTGTCGCGCGGGTTCTCCTCGTCGATGCCCAGCCGGTCGGTCGGGCGGACGATGTAGCAGCCGTAGAAGGGACCGACCTTGAGGTTGGTCAGCGGCCGGCGGACGCGCTCGCGCAGGTTGTCGAGGCCGAACTCCTCCACCAGCACCCAGAGGAAGTTCTTGTTGGCGATGCCCGCGCGGTACTCCAGGTTGTACTTGGCCAGCGTCGAGTTGATCTGGCCGCGGTACTCCTCCGAGGCGTCCAGTCGCTCCTGGCACTCGCCTTGGGCGCCCTGGCAGGTCGAGCAGATGTTCATCATCAACTCGGCGCCTTCGACCTGCTGAGCCAGCGCGAAGGTCCGCGCGTTGAGCGTGTCGGCGAGCTCGGTGTTGTGCTCGGCGATGACGCCGGCGCCGGTGCAGCAGGCGCGGTCGAGCTCGACGAGCTCGATGTCGAGCATCGGCGCGATCTTGGCCATCGAGCCATGCAGCTCCGGGGTGAAGCCGCGGCTGACGCAGCCCGGCCAGTACGCAACCTTCATTAGGCCTGGTCCTCCGTCTTGACGTTCTCCGCGTTGTCCTCGTCGGTCCCGGAGATGTACAGGTTGAACTCGATCCGCTGCTCGCGGCCCTCGATCTCCGCGTAGATCTCTTGGACCTGCTTGAGATCGGCGGCGGGGATCTTGTGGGGCTTGAGCGCGCCCATCGGCGTCACCTTGCGGCGCAGGACCGCCTTGGTGATCGCCGGCAGCGAGCTGAGCAGCTCCTGGCCGGCGGCCGGGTGGAACTTGCCGAACCACGAGTTGCCGCCGTAGGAGCGCGGCAGCAGCTCGGCCTCCCAGAGCAGGCCATAGTCCTTGATCAGCTTGATGAACACCGCTTCGTGGCGCTCGCCGTTGTTGCGGTCGACGATGTGATGGTCGCTGCCCGCGCGCCGGCGCAGGCGCATGATCTGGTTCATCGGGGCGACGCCCTTGGGGCAAGCCTCGATGCACTTGAAGCAGTGGGTGCAGTCGTAGATGCCGTGCGGGTCCTCGGCGAGGTCGAGCAGGCGCTCGCGCTGCTCGGCGTCGCGCGGGTCGCCGACGAAGCGGTAGGACTTGGCCAGCGCGGCCGGACCGATGAAGAGCGGGTCGACCTCCATCGCGAGGCAGTCCGAGACGCAGGCGCCGCACTGGATGCAGGCCATCGTCTGCGTGACGTCGACCATCGACTCGCGGTCGACGAGGTACTCGCGCTCGGGGATCGGCTCCTTGTTGATGAGCCACGGCGTGACGCGCTGGATCTTCTTCCAGTGGACGGCGTCCATGTCCACGATCAAGTCCTTGATGACGGGCATGTTGCCCATCGGCTCGATCTCGATGACGCCGTCCTTGGAGGTGCGCTTGGCCTTGTCGAGGTGCGTGTGGCAGGCGAGGCCCGGCTCGCCGTTGACGCGCACGCCGCACGAGCCGCAGATCGCGGCCTTGCACGAGCAGCGGATGCCGATCGAGCCGTCGAAGCGGCCCTTGGCCTGGAGGATCCCCTCGAGCACGGAGCGGTGGGGCTCCAGCTCGATGGTGTGCTCGACCCAGTACGGCGCCTCGCCGGACTCCGGGTCGAAGCGGCGGATGCGGAGGGTGAAGCTCTCGGAGGTGTCGACGTGCGCCGGGTTGGGCGCGTCGGTCGCTTCGGGGGTGACGGGTTCGGCTGCCATGACTAGTACTTGCGCTCCTCGGGCTGCCACTGGGTGATGGTCACTGGCGAGTAGGCCACGCTGGGCTCGTCGCTGCCGTTGCGCGAGAGGGTGATGTGCTTCTGCCACTCCTCGTCGTTGCGCTCGGGGAAGTCGGTGCGGAACTGCGCACCGCGCGACTCCTTGCGCTCGATCGCGCCGACGACGGTGCACTCGGCGCAGTCGAGCATGTACCCCAGCTCGATCGCCCCGAGGACGTCCTGGTTGAAGACCGTGCCCTTGTCGTCGACGTAGGCGGTCTTGGCCTCCTCCTTGAGCCGGCGGACGACCTCGAGCGCGTGCTCCAGGCCGGCCTGCTCGCGGAAGACCGCGACGTTGCGGTTCATCTCGGTGCCGAGCTCGTCCTTGATCTCGGAGATCCGGCGGCCGGTCTTCGGCCGGTCGATGATCGCGTCGAACATCGCCTGCTCGTCGTCGAGGCGGGCCTGGCCGGCGGCGGTGGGCATCGCCATCCCAGCGGCGCGCTGGGCGGCGTGCTCGCCGGCGCGGCGGCCGAAGATCAGCGTGTCCAGCAGCGAGTTGGCGCCGAGGCGGTTGCCGCCGTGGACCGAGACGCAGGCGACCTCGCCCGCGGCGTAGAGGCCCTCGATCGGCGTCGCGCCGTCGACGTCGGTCTTGACGCCGCCCATGATGTAGTGCTGGCCGGGGCGGATCAGGATCGGCTCGCGCGTGATGTCGACGCCGGCGAAGTCCTTGCCGATGTTGACGATCTCGCGCAGCGCCTCGAGCGTGCGCTTCTTGGGGACGACGGTGATGTCGAGGTAGATGCCGACGCCGCCGGGCCCGACGCCGCGGCCCTCGTTGATCTCGGTCTGCTCGGCGCGCGAGACGACGTCGCGCGAGGCCAGCTCCATCTTGTTGGGGGCGTACTTCTCCATGAAGCGCTCGCCCTCGGAGTTGAGCAGGTGCGCGCCCTCGCCGCGGGCGCCCTCGGTGATGAGGAAGCCGTTCTCGACCAGACAGGTCGGGTGGTACTGGACCATCTCCATGTCCATCAGCGGCGCGCCGACGCGGTAGGCCTGGGCGATGCCGTCGCCCGTGCAGATGAGGCCGTTGGTCGTCGGCTTGAAGCACTGGCCGGCGCCGCCGGTGGCGAGGATGACGTTCTTGGCGGTGAAGATCTCCAGCCGGCCCGTGCGGATGTCGCGCGCGATGCAGCCTGAGACCGCGCCGGCCTCGTCCTGCAGCAGCGAGGTGGTGAACCACTCCTCGTAGCGGTCGACGCGCTCGTGGTACTTCATGAGCTGCTCGTAGAGCACGTGGAGGATCGCCTGGCCGGTGATGTCGGCGACGTAGGCGGTGCGCTTCATCGAGGCGCCGCCGAACGCGCGGAGGTCCATCTGGCCGGTCTCGTTGCGGTGGAACGTGACGCCGATGTGCTCGAGGTGCATGACCTCGTGCGGCGCCTCGCGGCACATCACCTCGATCGCGTCCTGGTCACCGATGAAGTCGGAGCCCTTGACGGTGTCGTAGGCGTGCGAGCGCCAGTCGTCGGCGGGGTTGATGGCGGCGTTGATGCCACCGGCGGCAGCGACCGAGTGGGAGCGGACCGGGTGGACCTTGCTCATGATCGCGACCGACGCGCCAGCGTCCGCGGCGGCCAGCGCGGCCCGCTGTCCGGCAAGGCCGGCGCCGAGGATGAGGACGTCATGTGCAGGCATGTATACGGCTCTTCGTCTCGAAGTTCGGGGGCTGGGACTCTATACGTCGGGCCCTTTTAGGCCCGCCTACGTCGAGCCCTCAGGTGGACCCCACGCTCGCCGCCAAGGCGCGGCGCACGCGGTCCAGCGTCAGCACCCCGCAGAGCCGGCCGTCGCCGTCGACGACCGCGAGCGCTCCGAAGCGCCGCAGCGGCTCGGAGCCCAGCAGCGTCTCCAGCGGCGTATCGCGCCCGACGCTGGCCTCGTCGCTCTCGTCGCCCTCCAGCAACTCGTCGGCGGTGAGGGTGGGCTGGCCGCCGGCGACCGCGACGTCGACGCGCTCCTGGCGCAGCAGGCCGACCAGCCGACCCGAGGTCGTATCGATCACCGGAAACCACGGCAGCTGGTAGCGCAGGAAGAACTCGTCCTGGGCCGCGAGCGCGGTCGTGTCGCGCGGGACTGCGACCGGCTCGTCGTCCATCAGGTCGGCGGCGGTGACGCCCTCGATCCGCTCGGCGAACTGCGAGGAGACGACCGCGCCGCGCGCGCCCTGGCTCAAGAACCAGCCAAGGATCGCCAGCCAGATGCCGTCGGCGGCGTCGCCGGAGGCCAGCAGGAAGAGGCCGAGGCCGATCAAGATGTAGGCGAAGGCCTGGCCGAGGCGGCCAGCGAACCGCGTGGCGCGATGGCGGTCGCCCGTCGCCTTCCACGCGATCGCCCGCGCGATCCGGCCGCCGTCGAGCGGGAAGCCCGGCACGAGGTTGAACACCAACAACCCGGCGTTGACGAGCGCGAGCCAGCTCAGCAGCGCCAGCACGGGTGTGGTGTCCTCGGAGTCGGCGAAGAGGCTCACGCTCCAGTCCGGGTGCGACAGCAGCGCGACGCCGACGGCCGAGAGGACCGTGATCAGGAGCGTCACAGCCGGGCCGGCGGCGGCGATGCGGAACTCCTCGCCCGGCGACTGCGAGTCGCGCGAGAGCTTGGCCAGACCGCCGAAAACCCACAGGTCGATGCCGAGCACCTCGATGCCGTTGCGGCGCGCGACGACCGCGTGGCCGAGCTCGTGCAACGCGATCGACAGGAAGAACAGGAGCGCGCCCGCGACTGCCGTCACGTAGGTGGTGGTGTTGGACGCGTCGGGCAGCGTGGTGGCGAACTGGTCTGACAGCCACCAGATCATCAAGAACAGGAAGACGAACCAGCCTGGGCTGGCCCCGATGCGGATGCCGAACACCCGCGCGAGCTGCGTCGATCCACGACCGCCGAACATCGGGCACAGTGTGACGGGTGGAACGGGCCACCATCCTCGGTCTCTATGCCCAGGGGCTCTTCCCGATGGATGAGTCGGGGGACTCGCCCCCCGCTGAGCTGCCGTGGTGGATCGCCGATCCGCGCACGATCTTCGAGCTCGACGCGGCCTCACGCGCCGTGGTGCGCCGCCGCGTGCGCCGCTCGCTGAGGGCACGCGGTGACTGGCAGCTGCGGATCTCGACGGCCTTTGACACCGTCATCGCGCACTGCGCGCGGCCCCGCGGCCCCGGCGATGGGGTCTGGCTGACGGAGCGGATGCAGCGGCTCTACCGGCTGCTGCACGCCAGCGACCACGCGCACACGTTTGAGATCTGGGTCGAAGACGAGCTCGCGGCCGGCCTGATCGCGGTGACGCTCGGGCGCGCGGCGATGCTCGAGTCGATGTGGCACCGCGTGCCGCACGCGGGCAACGTCCTGGTGTCGCGAACGCTTGACGTGCTGGCCGATGGCGGCGCGGAGCTCTGCGACATCCAGACCGCGACCGAGCACACGTTGCGGCTCGGGGCGGTCCAGATCCCGCGCGCGGAGTACGAAGCGCGGCTGCGTGCCGCGCTCGCTCCTGACAGTCCCCGCTAGCCGGCCTTCAGCCCCGCGGCCTCGACCTTCGGCCCCATCGCCTGGGCCAGCGCGATCAGCCCCGAAAGCGGTCGGACCATGACCGTGAAGTCGGCGATCAGCCCGTCAGGGCCGATGCGCAGCAGGTCCATGCCCTCCAGGGTGCGCTCGCCGACGCGGGCACGGAAGATCAGCGCGTGGACTGGGTCGTCGCCGCTGCCGGCGAGCTCGTCGGTGTACTGGAAGTCCTCGAAGGTCTCGAAGACGCAGCGCAGGAGGCCGCTGACCGTCTCCACACCGCGGTACTCCCGAAAGACCGCGGGGCTGTGGAACGTGATGTCCGGCGCCAGCGTTGCGAGCGCGGCCTCGAGGTCTCCCGCCTCGACCGCGGCGCGGAACCGCTGCGGGGCGCTCATGCTGACCGCATGATGTCGGACTCGTTTGCTTTCCGGTATTTGGTCATCATGCGGCCGCCACCGGAGCGTGGCGGTCGAGGATCGCGTCCACATCCGTGCCTGGCGGCAGCGTCCCGTAGTGCATCCCGCCATCGCCGGCCAGCCGCGTGGCGACGAACGCATCGGCGACCGCGGCAGGCGCGTGGCGCAACAGCTGCGAGGCCTGCAGCGCGACGGCCATCCGCTCGACGACCAGCCGCGCGCGATGCTCGAGCTCGGCCGGTCGGGAGAACTCACCGCGCACGCTCTGCACGTAGCTGTCGTAGCGTACGTCCTGGCCGGTGGCGGCGTCGAGCTCCTCGAGGAAGACGTCCAGCGACTCCGGTGAGCGCGACAGCGCGCGCAGCACGTCCAAGGCCATCACGTTGCCCGAGCCCTCCCAGATCGAGCAGAGCGGCGCCTCGCGGTAGAGGCGCGGCATGCCCGACGCCTCGACGTAGCCGTTGCCGCCCAGGCACTCCAGCGCCTCGAACGCGTGGTTGGGGACGCGCTTGCAGACGTGGTACTTGGCCACCGCGGTGGCCAGGCGCTTGAACAGGTCGGCGCGCTCGTCGCCGGCGGCGGCCTCGTCGTAAGCGCGGCAGAGGCGCAGCGTCAGCGCTGTAGCAGCCTCGCTCTCGACCGCGAGGTCGGCGAGCACGTTGCGCATCAGCGGCTGGTCGATCAGCGTTTTGCCGAACGCGGCGCGGTGCATCGCGTGCCAGGTCGCCAGCGAGACCGCCGTGCGCATGCCGCCGGCGCCGCCCATCACGCAGTCCAGCCGCGTGTGGCCGACCATCTCGATGATCGTCGGGACGCCGCGGCCCGGCTCGCCGAGCAGCTGGCCCCAGGCGCCCTTGAACTCGACCTCGGAGGAGGCGTTGGACTTGTTGCCCAGCTTGTCCTTGAGCCGCTGGAGCTGGAAGCCCTCGTTCTTGGTGCCGTCGGGCAGGAAGCGCGGGACGGCGAAGCAGCTCAGGCCTTCGTCGGTCTGGGCGAGGACGAGGAAGAGGTCGCTCATCGGCGCGCTGCAGAACCACTTGTGGCCGACCAGTTGGTACTCCGCGCCCTCGCCGCCAGACCCGGTCCCACCCACCGCCGTTGCCACCGTCGTGTTGGCGCGGACGTCGGAGCCACCCTGCTTCTCGGTCATCGCCATGCCGCAGATCGCACCGGGCTTCTCGGAGGCGGGCTTCAGCGCGCCGTCGTAGCCGCGGGCGGTCAGGCGCGGGATCCACTCGTCGGCGATCGACGGCGTCGCCCGCAGCGCCGGCACCGCCGCGAAGGTCATCGTGATCGGGCAGCCGAAGCCGGCGTCGGCCTGCGTGCCGGACATGTAGATCGCGGCCCGCGCGACCTGTGCCCCCGGCTGCGGATCGTTCCACGGCAGCGCGTGCATCTCGTCGTGGACGCCGCGCGCCATCAGCTGATGCCAGGCGGGGTGGAACTCGACCGCGTCGAGGCGGTTGCCGAAGCGGTCGTGGGTGTGGAGCACCGGCGGGTTGCCGTTGGCCTGCTCGCCCCAGACCAGCGGCTCGCCGCCCCAGAACGCGCCGACCTCGACGGCGCGGTCATGTGCCCAGCCGCCACCCTCGCGCGCAAGTCCTTCAACAAGGGCGGTGTGGTCGAGGAAGAGGTTGCGGCCCTCCAGCGCCGGGACCTGGTTACGGACCTCGTGGGTGGCGTATGTCTCGGCCTCAGGCCGCGCGACGGTGGACATCTTTAGTCGATCTCCTGATCGGTGGTGGAACGCAGGCAAAAGGTGATGAGGCGGGAGACCAGCACGTCGACGTCGGTCTCGGCGTGGGTGGGGGAGAGCGGGCCGACGAGCGCCTCGCCGATCGCGCCGACGAGCGCGGTGGCGGTGAACGCGGGATCTTGGGGCGGCAGCTCGCCGCGCGCGACGCCGTCGGCGATCGTGGACGAGAACGCGTCGGCGTAGGCGCGGCGGAACTGCAGCCGCTCGGCTTCGACGGCCGGATCGACCGGCTCGGCCAGCAGCGCCCAGGCCAGTCGCCGGCCCGCCAGCGCGCGGCGGGCGAAGGTGTCGACGGCGGCGATGAGGCGCTCCTGCGCGGTCTCGCCGCCGGCCTGGGCGACCGCGTCGACCTCATGCTGCGAGGCGACCCGAAAGACCTCGGTCAGCAGGTCGGCCTTGGAGGGAAAGTGGCGATAGACCGTGCCGGTGGCGACACCCGCGCGCTTGGCGACCGCCGCCACCTGCGCTTCGCGATAGCCACCGCGGGCGACGAGCGCCAGCGCGGCGCGCACGATCTTCTCGCGCGTCTGGGTGCGACGGGCCTCGGTGCGCTCGGTGGGTCGGTAAGCCATAGCTCAACAAGAAGTGAACCACCGTTCAGGCTTTGAGGCAAGCGCTGCTTAGCCGCGGCGCGCCCGGCGCCGCCGGCGCGCGCCTTCGATCGCCATGCCGGTGAAGCCGACCGACGTCGTGATGAAGGAGGCGCCGGCGAACGCCTTGTACACGGGCGACTTGTCGACCTCCGGCGCGAAGGCGAGCGGGAGGAAGGACATGGCGTTGGTCCACGCGCCGACGCCGAGGGGGATCGACGCCCAGCGTGGCGCGTTGGGCACGGCGGAGCCCACGGCGACGGTCAGGCCACCGAGCATCGCGAGGTCCAGGTGCCACTGCTTGATGCGGGCGCCGGACTTGATCCCGATCCTCCGTGCAGCCTCCGGGTTCTGGCGCACCAGCGTGTAGGGCCAGCCCGCGAGGGCGCCCGCCGCGACCTCCGCCAGACCGGAGACGACGAGGGCGCTGGGAACGTGGGTGCTGGCCATCGACCGGATCTTGACAGAGTGTCAAGCCGCTGCGTCGATAGCGTGCGGCGCGCCCATGAAGATCATCTACACCCACACCGACGAGGCACCGGCGCTCGCGACGAAGTCGCTGCTGCCGATCGTCGAGGCGTTCGCCGCCACGGCCGACATCGAGCTCGAGCTGCGCGACATCTCGCTCGCGGGCCGCATCCTGGCGCACTTCCCCGAGCAGCTCACGCCCGAGCAGCGGGTCGCCGACGCGCTTGCCGAGCTCGGCGAGCTGGCCAAGACGCCCGACGCCAACATCATCAAGCTGCCGAACGTCAGCGCTTCGGTGCCCCAGCTGAAGGCCGCGATCACCGAGCTACAGAGCCAGGGCTACGCGATCCCCGACTATCCCGAGGATCCGTCCACCGACGAGGAGCGCCACGTCCGCGCCCGCTATGACGCGGTGAAGGGCAGCGCGGTCAACCCGGTGCTGCGCGAGGGCAACTCCGACCGCCGCGCGCCCGCGTCGGTCAAGGCGTTCGTGCGCAACCACCCGCACTCGATGGGCGCGTGGAGCAAGGACTCCCAGACGCACGTCGCCACGATGGGCGATGGCGACTTCCGCTCGACCGAGCGCTCGACCACCGTTGCCGAGCCGACCGACGTGCGCATCGAGCACGTCGCCGCCGACGGCACGGTCACGGTCCTCAAGGCGTCGGTGCCGCTGCTGGCGGGCGAGGTCATCGACGCGTCGGTGATGCGTCGTGCCGCGCTGCAGCAGTTCTTCGCCGAGCAGATCGCCGACGCCAAGGCCCAAGGCGTGCTCTTCTCCGTGCACCTCAAGGCCACCATGATGAAAGTCTCCGACCCCATCATCTTCGGCCACGCCGTCCGCGCGTTCGTCGGCGATGACATCTTCGCCGGGCTCGGCGACGTGCGCCCCAACGACGGGCTGGCCAGCCTGCTCAGCGTCCACCCCGAGGTCCAGGACGCCGTCGACGCCGCGCTCGCCGCCGGGCCCGACCTCTTCATGGTGGACTCCGATCGGGGCATCACGAACTTGCACGTGCCGTCCGACGTCATCGTTGACGCCTCGATGCCCGCCCTGATCCGCGCCTCCGGCCAGGGCTGGAACGCGGCGGGCGCCCAGCAAGACACCAAGTGCGTCATCCCCGACTCCAGCTATGCCTCGCTGTACGCCGAGACGATCGCGCACTGCAAGGAGCACGGCGCCTTTGACCCCACGACCATGGGCACGACGCCGAACGTCGGCCTGATGGCCCAGAAGGCCGAGGAGTACGGCTCGCATGACAAGACGTTCGAGATCGCCGGGCCGGGCGTTGTGCGGGTCGTTGACACCGCCGGCACCACGCTGCTCGAGCACGACGTCGACACCGGCGACATCTGGCGCATGTGCCAGGCCAAGGACGCGGCGATCCAGGACTGGATCGGCCTCGCGGTCACGCGCGCCCGCGCGACCGGCGCGCCCGCCGTCTTCTGGCTCGACGAGGCGCGCCCGCACGACGCGCAATTGCTCGCCAAGCTCCGTCCGGCGCTCGAGGCGCTCGACACCGACGGCTTGCAGATCGAGATCCTGCCCGTCGCCGAGGCCACCCGCTTCACGCTGGAGCGCGCGCGCCGCGGGCAGGACACCATCTCGGTCACGGGCAACGTCCTGCGCGACTACCTCACCGACCTGTTCCCGATCCTCGAGCTCGGCACCAGTGCCAAGATGCTCTCGATCGTCCCGCTTATGAACGGCGGCGGCCTGTTCGAGACCGGCGCGGGGGGCTCGGCGCCCAAGCACGTCCAGCAGTTCCTCAAGGAGAACCACCTGCGGTGGGATTCGCTCGGCGAGTTCCTCGCGCTGGCGGTTTCCCTGGAGATGCTCGCCGAGAAGACGGGCAACGCCCGCGCCCAGCTGCTGGCCGACATGCTCGATCGCGCGACCGGCAGCGTGCTGGAGGAGGGTCGCTCACCGTCACGCAAGGTCGGCGAGCTCGACAACCGCGGCAGCCACTTCTACCTCGCGCTGTACTGGGCGCGGGAGCTGGCGGCCCAGACCGACGAGGCCGAGCTGGCGGCCCGCTTCGGGCCGCTGGCTCAGCGGCTGGCCGACGAGGAAGCGACGATCGTGGCCGAGCTCGACGGCGCCCAGGGCTCGCCCGTGGACGTCGGCGGCTACTACCGGCCCGATCCGGACCGTGCCGCTGCGGCCATGCGCCCCAGCCCGACGCTCAACGAGGCGCTGGCCACGCTCGCCTGAGCCACCACGCGGCAAGCGTTCGGCCCCGATAGGTTTTGGGCCATGCCCAAGACTGTCACGGTGACCGGCGCGGCCGGCGCCATCGGATACGCCCTCCTCTTCCGCATCGCCTCAGGTCAGCTGCTCGGTCCCGACGAGAAGGTCCGGCTCCGCCTGCTGGAGATCGAGCCTGCGCTGAAGGCCGCTGAAGGCACCGCCATGGAGCTCGTCGACTGCGCGTTCCCGCTGCTGGAGGCCATCGACATCACCTCCGATCCCAATGAGGCCTTTGATGGCGCCAACGTCGGCTTGCTCGTCGGTGCCCGTCCGCGCACCGCCGGCATGGAGCGCGCCGATCTGCTCGAGGCCAACGGCGCGATCTTCAAGCCCCAAGGCAAGGCCATCAACGACCACGCCGCCGACGACATCAAGATCCTCGTCGTGGGCAACCCGGCCAACACCAATGCGTTGATCGCCATGAGCAACGCGCCGGACGTCCCGAACGAGCGCTTCACCGCGATGACGCGCCTGGACCAGAATCGCGCCTACGGGCAGCTCGCCAGCAAGCTCGGTATTGCACTGACCGATATCCAGGATCTCGTCATCTGGGGCAATCACTCACCGACGATGTTTCCCGATCTGTTCAACGCAAAGATTAAGGGCCCACCCACCCAGCCGGCCGTCGAGGCCGTCGACGACATGGCCTGGTACGAGAACGAGTACCTGCCGAACGTCGGCAAGCGGGGCGCGGCGATCATCGAGGCGCGTGGTGCCTCCAGCGCCGCGAGCGCGGCCAATGCAGCGATCGACCATGTTCACGACTGGGTGTTGGGCGCCGATGGCCTGGTCTCGATGGCGGTGCCGTCGGGCGGCCAGTACGGCGTCGACGAGGGCCTGATCTCGAGCTTCCCGGTCCGCGTGAGCGGTGGGAGCTATGAGATCGTCGAGGGCCTCGAGGTCGGCGAGTTTGCGCAGTCCAAGATCAACATCACCGTCGACGAGCTCAAGGGCGAGCGCGACGCGGTCAAGGGCCTCGGTCTGATCGGCTGAGACGCAACTAGGGCTCACCTAGGCCCGCGGGTTTCGCCTCTGGGCGAATACCCGCAAGCCTAGGCGAGCCCTCTGGGCGAGGCCTAGGCCGACGTCTCGTCCATGGGGTGCCAGCCGCGGCCCTCCTTGCGGATGAGCCCCTCCTTCTGGAGACCGGGAAGCACCCGGTAGAGGTAGTTCTGCTGGATGCCCATCTTCTGGGCGATCTCCGGGATGGTGATGCCGGGATTGGTCTTCACGAGTTCCAGCGCCTGCTTGCCGCGCGTGCCCGAGCCGCGCGGGCGGCCACGGCGGCCGTTGCTCGATCCGCTTGGCGTGGGTCCACCGGTGGAGGCCCTGGACCGGCGACGGGCCGTCGGGGTGGGAACGGCGGCGTCGTTGCCGACGCCGTCCAGTGCGGAGACCGCGGCCTCCAAGCGGTGGAACTCGTCCACCAACGGGCGAAGCTCCTTGAGACGCTCTTGGAGCTCGCGTCGCTTCTCGTCCAGGAAATCTGCCATGACAGGGGTCGTTGCCTTCGTCAGAGTTACTATTAGTGGAACTGAGTGTCACATGGAAGTAGGTGAAGGTCAATGCGAAGCACGGGAACGTGCACCGCTCAGACATTCACGGGGGAGCGCTGGTGGGCGTCAGGCGCGCGAACGCGAGGCGCCCTCGACCAGCGCCTTCAGCTTGCGCAGCGAGGCGTCGGCCTCCTTGGCCGGCAGGCCGCCGACCAGCGCATGGCTGGCAAAGGCGCCGAGCGGGCCGAGCGGGGCCTTGAACTCGTTGCGGTAGTCAAAGCGCGTGCCGCCGTTGCCGTTGGCGGTCAGGCGGTACTCGGTCTCGGCGTGCGAACGTGCGGGGCCGCGACCCTTCCAGGTGGCGTGATGCGGCGCCCGGCTGGAGTCCAGGTGCCACTTGACCTTGAAGTTGGCGCCGCGGAGATGCAGCACCTGCTCCATCTCGTCATCGGAGTACGACACCAACTTGCGGTGGATGGTCACCCACTCCTCCAGGCGCGTGGGGTCCATCACGGTGCGCCAGAC
Source organism: uncultured Conexibacteraceae bacterium (assembly GCA_963836485.1). Classification (GTDB taxonomy): domain Bacteria; phylum Actinomycetota; class Thermoleophilia; order Solirubrobacterales; family Solirubrobacteraceae; genus Baekduia. The sequence goes on from CAWIJS010000007.1 coordinate 152,474, forward strand.
GTCCTCGGGGGACGCGTCGATGTCGATGCTCGTGGCCACGTCGCTCACGTGGGAAGACCCTAGAGGGTGGGGGCGCGTCTCAGCGCGCCCGCAGCACCTCGGTCGCCTCCCAGTCGCGCAGGGCACGCTCGATCGCGGCGTCGAGGCGGTGCAGCCGGACGCCGAGGAGCTTGGCGGCGCGGCTGTCGCGTGGCAGCAGGTCCCCTTCCAGGCCCTCCATCAACGGCCCGATCAGCGCATGGTCCTCGCCGGCGATGGCCGCGGCGACGCGGCTGGCCACCGGCGTCAGGCTGAAGCCCAGCCGGATCGGCGCGCGGCCTACCAGCAGCGCGTCGCGGATCCGCGTGACCAACTCGCCGTAGGTGACGATGTCGGGGCCGGCGATGTCCAACGACAGCGGCCCGTCGATCGCCGGCGAGCGGCCACCGGCGACCAGCAGCGACAAGACGTCGCGGCCATCGATTGGCTGCGTCCGGTTCTCCCGCCAGGCCGGCAGCGGCATGACCGGCACGCGCTCGACCAGCCGCACCAGGAACCGGAACGAGCGCGAGCGGGCGCCGATGACGATCGAGGCGCGCAACGCCAGGACCTCCGGCGCAGCGTCCAGCAGCGTCTGCTCGACCTCGAGCCGGCTGGCGAGATGGGCCGAAGCCATGCCGGTCTCGGGCACGAGCCCGCTGAGGTAGACGACCCGCCGCACGCCCGCGCGCCGGGCGGCAGCGGCGAAGCGCTCCGCGGCGCGGCGGTCACGGGAACGGAAGGACTCGGTCCCCGCCCGCCCGGCGGCTGCGCCGCTCTCCATCGAGTGGATGAGGAAGTAGGCGACGTCGATGCCGTCCAGCGCGGCGTCGAGCCCGGCGCCGCTGACGGCGTCGCCGGTGGCGATCTCCAGGCCGGCGACGTCGACGCCCGCCGCGGCGACGCGTGCCGGGTCACGGGCGAATGCGCGCACCGTCTGACCCTCGGCCTGCAGGCGGGGAACGAGCGCGGCGCCGACGTAGCCGCTGGCGCCGGTGACGAGGACACGCGACATCGCATCCATCAAGATATAGGACTTCGATAGCAGGTCGTCCGCGGTCGCGCGGGCCTTCGCGCCATCCTCGCCGCAAACACCGGTAAACGGCGCCAAATTCCCGCTCTTAGCAGGTATTTCCGCATTTGTCGGCATTTGCGGGAAGGGCCGTTGCAGGGGTCGGTCCGGACGTGGTTCGATGGCTCTGTCGTGAACGAGCTGGTCGAGCAGAGGGAGTCGGGACCACGGATGTCGAAGGCGCGAGCCAAGGCCAAGAAGCCGAGCTGCGAGGAGTGCTACTTCCGCTGCAACATGCTCTGCGCGCTGGCGCTTGACGAGCCCTGCTCGACGTTCCGTCCCGACCATCCGGAGGGGCTGAGGCCGGCACGTCAGCTGCGCTTCCACTTCCGCCAGCAGGGCCGCACCACTGCCGCCTGGGCGTTCCCCAACGCCCAGGAGCAGGCAGCGCTCCACAGCTGACGCGCGCCGCGTTAAGGTCGGCGCCATGAAGATCCGCGCCGCCGTCCTCGAGGAGTTCGCTGCACCGCTGGTGGTCCAGGAGGTCGATCTCGACGGTCCGGGGCCGGGCGAGGTCCTTGTCCGCCTCCACGCGTGCGGCGTCTGCCACACCGACATGTACACGGCGTCGGGCGCCGATCCCTCGGGCTATGCGCCGACGGTGCTCGGCCACGAGGGCGCCGGCGTCGTCGAGGCGCTGGGCGAGGGCGTCACGGATCTGGCGGTCGGCGATCACGTCGTCACGCTCTTCTCGCCGCAGTGTCGCGAGTGCCTGCACTGCCGCAGCGACAAGACCAATCTCTGCCTGGCGATCCGCGAGCAGCAGAACCTCGGTTACCTGCCCGACGCGACGACGCGCCTGCACCGCGGTGAGGAGCGCATCCGCCACTTCATGGGCACGTCGACGTTCGCCGAGGCGACCGTCATGCCGTCGATCGCGCTAGCCAAGATCAACCCGGAGGCGCCGCTGGACGTCGTCGCGACGCTCGCCTGCGGCGCGACCACCGGCATCGGCGCCGCGCTCTACGTCGCCAAGGTGGAGCGCGGCTCGACGTGTGCGGTCTTCGGCGCGGGGCTCGTCGGTCTCGGCGCCGTCGCGGGCGCGCGGCTGGCCGGCGCGGGCCGGATCATCTGCGTGGACTTGGATGAGGGCCGGCTGGAGCAGGCGCGCGCGCACGGGGCGACCGACACGTTCATTGGTGGGGACGACGCCGTGCAGCGGATCCTCGACATGACCGACGGCTTCGGCGCCGACTACACCTTCGAGGCGACCGGCAACGTGAAGGTCATGCGCCAGGCGGTCGAGGCCGCGCGGATGGGCTGGGGGCTGGCGACGGTCGCCGGTGTGGCCGGCAAGGGCGAGGTCCTGGAGGTCGTTCCGCGGTTCCTCATCACCGGCCGTCGCATCGCGGGCGCGTCGTTCGGGGGCGCCAAGGGGCGCGACCGCGTGCCCGAGCTCGTCGAGCTCTACCTCGCCGGCGACCTCGACCTCGACGCCTTCGTCACCAACCGCATCGCGCTCGACGAGGTCAACGAGGCCTTCGCGGCGATGGATCGCCACGAGGGCGTGCGGACGGTCATCACCTCCTTCTGAGACGCGAGCCGCGCGTCGAGGGACGATTGATGGTCCGTGGGGGACCATGAGTCGTCCCTCGACGGCGGGTCCTGCCAGTTGGATCAAGTCCGTTGATGCCTTGACCTGACTGGGATCATGGTTCGTGATGCTCGATCTCAAGCTCCTGACGACGTTTCGTGAGGTCGCGCTGCGGCGGTCGTTCAGCGACGCGGCCACCGTCCTGGGGTACACGCAACCGGCGGTCTCCCAGCACGTCGCGCGCCTTGAGGCGGCGGTCGGCGTCCGGTTGCTGGACCGCGACGCCCGTGGCGTGCATCCGACGCCCGCGGGCGAGCTACTGCTCACCCGCGCGGCCGCCCTGCTCGATGCCGCCCGCCGTGCCGAGGAGGACGTTCGCGAGGCGGCGGGCGCCGGTCGGCCGACCGTGCGCATCGGCGCCTTCGCGACCCTGGCGGCCGGTCTGCTGCCGGGCGCGACTCGCGACCTGCGTGCGCGGCGCCCCGATCTGCGGGTCGACGTCAAGGTCATCGAGCCCGAGGACGCGATCGACGCGATGCTCGCCGATCGCCTCGACCTCGCGACGATCATCGACTCCGAGCTGCTGCCGATGGGCGTGCGACCCGGCGTCGAGCACGTTCACCTCTGCGAGGACCCGCTGCTGCTCGTCGTCGCCAGCGACCACCCGATGGCCAACCGCGCGTCGGTCGGCCTCGAGGAGCTCGCCGGCGAAGGCTGGCTGATGCCCGACGTGGGCGGCACGTGCCCGGACTCCAACATCGTGCTCCGCGCATGCCGCGACGCGGGCTTCGAGCCCGACGTCCGCCTCGCCTTCGACGACTACCCGGCGCTGCAGGGGATGGCGGCCGCCGGCGTCGGCGTGGCGCTCATCCCGAGCCTGTCGACGGCCAACATCCGCGCCGACGTCGCGATCATCCCGCTGCGCGGCCAGCCGCCGGCTCGCCGCATCCAAGCCGCCGTCCGCGTCGGCGAGGTCAACCCCCTCGTCGACCACGTCATCGAAGCGCTGCGTGCCGCGGCCCGCGCCCTGCCGACCGGCCGCGCGCTGGCAGCCGTCGCCTAGACGCTCCCGGCGTTTACGCTCCCGCCCAGCGGAGAGAAGGGGTCGAGGGTGCGCATCACCGTGCTGGGCAAATCGCCCTCCTGGCAGGACGCCGGAGGGGCATGCAGTGGGTACCTCGTCGAGGAGGATGGGACGTTCCTGCTGCTGGACTGCGGCAACGGCGTCTTCTCAAAGCTCCGGCGCTTCCGCGACTACGTGGCGGTGGATGCGATCGTGATCTCGCATCTGCACGCCGACCACTTCCTCGACCTCGTTCCCTACGCCTATGCCTTGACCTATGCGCCGCGCCAGCAGCCGGTGCCGGTCGATCGCTGGCCGGGGACGGCCCAGCCGGCCAGGCCCAAGTTGTTTGCGCCGCAGGGCGCGCGCGAGGTCTTTCGGCAGATCGTCGGCGCGTGGGGCGCGGAGGGGCTGATCGACGATGCCTTCGACATCCATGAGTACGCACCTGGCGAGGAGCTGACGGTCGGTCCGCTGGCGCTGCGCTTCCAATCGGTGCCGCACTGGCTGCCGACCTGCGCGATCGACGTGCGCTCCAGCGTCAACAGCTCCGGTCGCTTCACCTACGGCGCCGACAGCGCGCCGACCGACGAGCTGGTGCGCTTCGCCGAGGGCGCGGACCTCTTGATGATCGAGGCGACGCTCCCGCGTCCCGAGCGCGACGGCGTGCGCGGGCACCTGACGCCCGCCGAGGCCGGCGAGCACGGCCGCCGCGCGAACGTCGAGCGTCTCGTCATCACGCACTTCTCCGACGAGCTGGACGAGGGGTGGGTGCGCCGCGAAGCCGAGCGTGGCTTCGGAGGCCCCGTGTCCGTCGCTCACGAGGGCGCCGTCTACGAGGTCTGAGCCGCGGCGCGCGCGGTACATTCGTGCGCGTGGCCCCCGAGCGCGATCTCTTCGCCAACTTCGAGCGGATGCGCCGCGAGATGGACGAGCTGTTCGGCGACGTCTTCGGCGCCGGCGTCCTAGGGCCCCGTCACCGCGGCGGCTTCTCGCCGGCCGTCGACGTCTTCTACGAGGGCGAGCCACCGCGCGCCGTTGTCCATGCCGAGCTTGCCGGGATCGACCCCGACGAGATCGGGCTGGAGATCGAGGGTCGCGAGCTGGTCATCGCCGGCCATCGCCGTCCGGCCGACAGCGAGGGTCGCGTCTACCAGCAGCTCGAGATCGACTTCGGGCCGTTTCGGCGCGTGATCCCGCTCGGCGCTGACGTCGTCGCGCAGGAGGCGCGCGCCACCTACCGCGACGGGATCTTGCGCGTCGAGCTGCCGCTCGTGCGGCCCGAGCCGCGCTCGCGGCGCGTGCCGATCGAAGTCGCCGACGACGCCATCTAGGTCGGCGTAAGGTCAGGATTCGTGATCGAGATCAGCGCCGAGGGCAGCGGTCGCCCGGTCGAGGTTGGAACGCGCAGCCGCGTGCCCGACACGCTGCCGGTACTGCCGCTGCGCGAGACGGTTCCGCTGCCCGACACGCTGACGCCGCTGGCCATCGGCCAAGAGCGCTCGATCGAGCTCATCAACAACGTCCTGGCCGGCGACCGTCTGCTGGTAATGGTGGCCTCCCGCAGCCCGGAGCTTGAGACCCCGGGCCCCGACGAGCTTCACGACGTCGGTGTGGTCGGTGCGGTTGCTCGCATGATCAAGGTCCCCGATGGGTCGCTGCGGATTCTCGTGCAGGGAGCCCAACGGGTGAAGCTCACCGAGTGGGTCGGCGAGCTTCCGTATCTCGTGGCGCGCGTGGAGGAGCTTCCCGACGTCGTCCGGGAGTCGCCCGAGCTGACCGCGCTGACGCGCAACGTCCAAGAGACCTTCACGCGCATCGTCGAGATGGTGCCCTACCTGCCCGAGGAGCTGCAGCTCGCGGTCGCCAACATCGACGACCCCTCGACGCTCAGCCACCTCATCGCCGGCTCGCTGCGGCTGCCGACCGAGGAGAAGCAGGGGCTGTTGGAGGAGGTCGACGTCGGCCGGCGGCTGCGCCGCCTCGTCGAGGTGCTCGCCCGCGAGCTGGAGGTCATCTCGATCGGGACCGAGATCCAGTCCCAGGTCCAGTCCGAGATCGACAAGGGTCAGCGCGAGTACGTCCTACGTCAGCAGCTCAAGGCGATCCAGGACGAGCTGGGCGAGTTCGACGAGTCCGTCGAGGAGGCGCGCGAGCTGCGCGACCAGCTCGTCGACGTGCAACTGCCCGACGACGTTCGCAAGCAGGTCGACCGCGAGCTGCATCGCCTGGAACAGCTGCCGGCCCAGGCTGCCGAGCACGGCGTGATCCGCAGCTACCTGGAGTGGATCGCGATGCTGCCGTGGGGCGTCAGCACCGAGGACGACCTCGACCTCGTGCACGCGCGCGAGGTGCTCGACACCGACCACTACGACATCGAGCAGGTCAAGGACCGCATCCTGGAGTTCCTCGCCGTCCGCAAGCTCAAGCCCGACGCGAGAGGAACGATCCTCTGCTTCGCGGGGCCGCCCGGCGTCGGCAAGACGTCGCTGGGCAAGTCGGTCGCCCGCGCGTTGGGGCGCAAGTTCGAGCGCATCAGCGTCGGCGGCGTGCGCGACGAGGCCGAGATCCGCGGCCACCGTCGCACCTACATCGGCGCGATGCCCGGGACGATCATCCGCGCGCTGCGCGACGCGGGCTCTGACAACCCGCTGTTCATGATCGACGAGATCGACAAGATGGGTGCCGACTTCCGCGGCGATCCGTCCAGCGCGATGTTGGAGGTCTTGGACCCCGAGCAGAACGCGACGTTCCGCGACCACTACCTCGACGTGCCGTTCGACTTGTCCAAGGTCATGTTCATCTGCACCGCCAACGACCTCGATCGCGTGCCGGGCCCGCTGCGCGACCGCATGGAGATCATCCAGCTCGCCGGCTACACCGAGGACGAGAAGCTGCAGATCGCCAAGCGCTACCTGGTCCCGCGCCAGATCGATCGCAACGGCTTGAAGAAGTCGTGGATCAGCTTCGGGGACAAGGCGCTGCGCCGGATCATCTCCGACTACACGCGCGAGGCGGGCGTGCGCGGGCTTGAGCGGGAGATCGGGACGATCTGTCGCAAGGTGGCACGCGGGGTCGCCGAAGAGAACGGCTCCACGAAGCCGAAGAAGACGACCGTCACGCCCGAGCGCGTCCGCGAGCTGCTCGGCCGCGCCAAGGTCCACGCCGAGGCCAAGCGCCGCACGCAGACGCCGGGCGTGGCGACCGGCCTGGCGTGGACGCCGGTCGGCGGTGACGTCCTGTTCATCGAGGCCAGCGCCACGCCGGGGACCGGCAAGCTGCAGCTCACCGGTCAGCTCGGTGACGTCATGAAGGAGTCCGCACAGGCCGCGCTGACGTGGGTCAAGGCCAACGCGCACCTGATCGCTCCCGAGCTGGGCGACGCGTGGTTTGCCGACCATGACGTCCACGTCCACGTGCCCGCCGGCGCAACGCCCAAGGACGGTCCGAGCGCGGGCATCACGATGGCGACCGCGCTCGCCTCGCTGATCTCCAAGCGCACGGTGCGCGAGGACGTGGCGATGACCGGCGAGATCACGCTGACCGGCCAGGTCCTGCCGATCGGCGGGCTGAAGGAGAAGGCGCTCGCGGCACAGCGCAACGGGGTCAAGACGATCCTTGCGCCCGCGCTCAACGAGGCCGACGCCGAGGACATTCCCGAGCATCTGCGCAAGCGGCTGCGGTTCGTGTGGGTCGCCGAGATCGACGACGTGCTGGACGCCGCGCTCCAAAGCCCTGCGTGACGAACCACGAACGGCGGGTATGCTCGGCGCAGAGCCACGACCCCGACCCAAAGAGGGACAGCTGCATGGCCAAGAAGAAGCAGAAGGCGGCCGTTGCCGCCGGCGCCGTCGAGGCGGCCCGCCAGAACCCCTACGTCCAGCGCGTCATCGAGGACGATGACCTGCGCGACAACGTCCGTGTCGCCTTCGAGGCTGCGCGTGATGCCTACGAGCGCCTGTCGCACGGCAAGGCGCCCACGAAGATCCTCACCGACGACAAGAAGTTCCACAAGGACCTTCACACCGCGGCCGAGGCGTTGAAGGACGCCGGCTCGTCGCTGCGCGAGGGCCCCAAGAAGAAGAAGCGCAAGGGCGGCCTCGGCCGCAAGCTGCTGGTGCTCACGATCGCCGGTGGCCTGGCGATCGCGCTCAGCGCCGACCTGCGCTCCAAGGTCCTCGACGCGCTCTTCGGCGCCGAGGAGGAGTTCGACTACACGTCGACCACGGCTCCGGCGTCGACGCCGACGGCCGGCACCGCGGCGTAGTCACACCGACATTTGTTGCGTTGAGAGGGCGTCCCGGCCGGGGCGCCCTTTCTGCTGGCGGTGGACGGGTTGGCCGGCCAGCTAGGATCGGCTCCATGGAGGCCACCGAACCGCGGTCGCAACTGAGCGGCGACAAGGCCCAGCGGATTGTCGACGCGATGCGCGCGTCGGTGGCGCTGCGGGGCGTCGCGGGCTCGACGTTTGACCACGTCGCCCGTGAGGCCGGTGTCTCGCGCGGCCTGTTGCACTACTACTTCGGCTCCAAGGAGCGGCTGCTGGCCGAGGTCGTCAAGCGCGACACCGACCTGCGGATGGCCGCGCTGGACGAGCAGTTGGCCGCCGCCTCCAACGCCGCGGACTTCATCGCGATGCTGGGCCGCACGCTCGAGGCGATGCTCCGCGATGACACCGAGTTCCTCACGCTCTCCTTCGAGGTCTTCACGCTCTCGCGCCGCAACCCGGAGATCGCGATCGAGTTCAGCGAGCTGGTCCGCCGCACGCGCCAGCACGTCGCCGGCGTGCTCGCGGCCAAGCAGACCGAGGGCGTCCTGGTGCTGCGCGCCGAGCCAGAGGCGATCGCCGAGATCATCTTCGGCCTCGGCGACGGCCTTGCGCTGCGCATCCTCGCCGAGCCCGACCGCGATCACCGCGGAACGGTTGCGGCGGGCACGCTCGCGGTGGCGGCGCTGATCGGCTGACGCACCGGGTTTTCGCGCCCGGACGGCGCGAAGCTCCACATCTTGGTCTGAAAAGTTGCGCGCGTTGGGCTCGAACCCGTGCAGAGTCATGCGCCGCATGGACAACGGTGTCGGGTGCGTGGAGGCTGCGGCTTCCCCGATGACCGATCGTGCCGACCCCTATCGGAGCGTCGCCCGTGAGCTGCTGTGCGTGCTCGCCGACGCCGGCCGTCCCATGAGCCTGCGCGAGCTCGAGGAGCCCGGTTGCCTAGCGGCCGCCGACGCGGCCTTCCAGCTCTCGGTCGCCCGCGTCGCCGGCTTCGTGCGGGCGGTGCCGAGCCTCGAGGCGCGCCCCGAGCCCAGCTACCAGCCCACGACGCTGGGCTGGATGATCGCCCGCCGCACTTCTCGGGCGGGGATGTTGGCGCGCCAGCTGCGCGCGGCTGACGACGCGCCCTGGGCGCCCGAGCCGCCCGCCCACCCGTTGCGCCGCCGCACTGACGGCACCCCGCGCGCCGCTTAGCCCGCCGACTTCGGCGACGACCACGGTCCGGCCAGACGGCCTGACAGCAGCTCGCCGAGCTCGTCGATCGCGATGCGCTCTTGGGCCAGCGAGTCGCGATCGCGCAGCGTGACCGTGCGGTCCTCGAGCGACTGGTGGTCGATCGTCACGCACCACGGCGTGCCGATCTCGTCCTGGCGGCGGTAGCGCTTGCCGATCGAGCCGCCCTCGTCGTACTCGGTCTGCATCCGCTTCTTGAGCAGCGCCTGGACCTCGGCGGCCAGCTCGGGTTGGCCGTCCTTTTTGACCAGCGGCAGGATCGCGACCTTCACCGGCGCCAGGCGCGGGTGCAGCTTGAGGACGGTGCGGATGTCGCCATCGCCCAAGTCCTCCTCGTCGTAGGCGTCGGCGAGGAAGGCCAGGACGGAGCGCCCGACGCCGGCGGCCGGCTCGATCACGTGCGGGACGTAACGTGTGCCGTCCTGCTCGACGACCTCGATGGCCTTGCCCGACCCGGCGGCGTGGGCCTTGAGGTCGAAGTCACCGCGGTTGGCGATGCCCTCCAGCTCGGACCAGCCGATGGGGAAGAGGTACTCGACGTCGGCCGTGGCGCTGGAGTAGTGCGACAACTCGTCGGGGTCGTGGTCGCGTAGGCGTAGGTGATCGGCGCGCAGCCCGAGCTCGACGTACCAGTCAAAGCGCGCCTGCTTCCAGTGGTCGTACCACGCGTCGGCCTGCTTGGGCGGCACGAAGAACTCCATCTCCATCTGCTCGAACTCGAGCGTGCGGAAGATGAAGTTGCCCGGCGTGATCTCGTTGCGAAACGACTTGCCGACCTGCGCGATGCCGAACGGCGGCTTGCGGCGGACGAACGTCAGGACGGTCTTAAAGTCCAGGAAGATGCCCTGCGCGGTCTCGGGCCGCAGGAAGACGCGCTGGCCGCCGCCCTGGATGGGCCCGATCGCCGTCTCGAACATGAGGTTGAACTCGCGCGGCTCGGTCAGCTCGCACTCCTCGGTCTCGCCGGGGAGCTTGGAGGGGCGCTTGCCGCAGCGGATCTCGGGCTGGGAGTCCGGATTTTCCCGCGCTTCGGCGAGGTGGTCGGCGCGGAAGCGGCGCTGGCAGGTCTTGCAGTCGACCAGCGGGTCGGTGAAGCCCGCGAGGTGCCCCGAGGACTCCCAGGTCTTGGGGTGCTGGATGATCGCCGAGTCCAGCGCGACGACATCATCGCGCTCCTGGAGCATCGCGTCCCACCACGCGTCGACGACGTTGCGCTTGAGCAGCACGCCGTAGTGCCCGTAGTCATAGGTGTTGGCGATGCCGCCGTAGATCTCCGAGGCGGGGAAGATCAGGCCGCGGCGCTTGCACAGCGCCACGATCTTGTCCATCGTCACAACGTCCTGGGTGGGCACGCGCGCCACTTTACCCAGGGTCTAGGCGAGGGTTCCCCTGGCACTCCTATACTCAGAGTGCCAATGCCGATCTACGAATATCGACGCCCGGACGGCACGACCTTCGAGGTCATGCAGCGCATGACCGACGACCCGCTTACCAAGGACCCCGAGACCGGCGTCCCGCTCGAGCGCGTCTTCCATCCCGTCGCTGTCCACTTCAAGGGCAAGGGCTTCTACAACACCGACTACGGCACCAAGCGCCGCAACCGCGAGTTGCGCGAGTCCGCCGAGTCGGGGGCCGACAAGTACGAGGCTGGTCAGGCCGAGAAGAAGAAGGAGAAGGAGAAGGCCGCCGCGTCCTCCTCTTCTGCGGATTCGTCGTCGGCCGCCGCGAAGCCCAAGGCCGAGAAGAAGTCCTCCTCGGGCTCGGGCGACAAGAAGTCCTCGAAGAAGTCTGCTTAACCCTTCAGGAACCGCCCGACGTCGCGGGCCTTCTCGGCGTCGGAGACGTGCAGTCCGGCCCCGCCGTCGGGTGCGGTCTCGACGCCGTCGGGCTTGAGGATCCGTGGTGCCGGCGAGCCGCTGGTGGCCAGCGCGCCGAAGAGGCCGAGCAGCGTCGGGCCGGACATGTCGCTGCGCAGCGCCTTGGGCGTGTTCCAGGCGATCCACGGCAGCCGCGGGAAGGCGAACGGCGAGAGCAGCCGCGACTTCATCGCGCTCAGGATCTTCTGCTGGCGGCGCGCGCGGGTGAGGTCGGACTCCGCCTTGTTGCAGTCGTTGTGGCGGGTCCGGGCAAGTGCTAGCGCTTGCTTGCCGTTGATATGCGTCTTGCCCTCCTTCAAGCGCAACGTGTAGCCGCCGTTCTTGAAGCCGCCGTTGATCTTGGAGACGACGCAGCCGCCCTTGTAGGTGATGCCGCCCATGGCGTCGATCAGCTGCGGGAAGTTGTTGAAGTTGACCTCGATCAGGTGGTTGACCTGGATGCCGAGGTACTGCTCGATCGTCTCGACGGCGAGCGCCGGGCCGCCGAAGGCGTAGGCGGCGTTGATCTTGTTGAGGCCGTGGCCGGGGATGTTGACCACCGTGTCGCGCGGGATCGAGAGCCGCGCGTTCTTGCCGCCGCCGACGCGCATCAGCAGGATCGAGTCCGAGCGGCTGCCGCTGGTGGAGGCGCCCGGCTCCTTGGAGTCCTTGGGGCGCGCGTCAGAGCCGAGCACGAGGATCGTGTTGGGGCTCGTCAGCGGGAAGCCGGCGCCGCCGAGGTCGACCTTGCCGCTGAGGTCGCCCTGCTGGAGCTGGGCGCTGATCAGGAAGAGGACGAGCGAGAGGGCGACCCAGCCGATGGCGGCGAGGACGAGCCACTTGACGACGCGGCCGACGGAGAGCGGCCCTCTGGGGCGTCTTGGGAGGTGGAACGGCAGGCGCCGGCGGGGGCGATTGCCGTAGACGCGCCGGTCGTCGTCTTCGGGAAGTCCGGGCCCGGACGGCGTTCTGGGCGGGCGAGGCGGCGCGGCCGGACCGGCACCGAGGTCGCCGATCAGCGGCTCGCCAGGCTTGGGTCCGCGGCGCAGGAAGCCGGGGCCCGATCGGTACTTCGTGTACTCGGGTGGGGGGTCGGAGGGGGTCGACATCCAGCGGATAGGGTGACGCGCATGTCCGCCGGGTGCGTGATCGGCGTCGATCTCGGTGGCACCAAGCTGCTTGCGGGGGTCGTCGGGCTCGACCTCAACGTCCACCATCGCGTGTTCCGCCACGCCCGCGAGGGCAAGGGCACCGAGCAGCTGCTGGACGCCCTGGTGGAGGCCGTCGAAGAGGTGCGCAACGCCGCCGGGCGCGAGCTGACGGCGGTCGGCTTCGGTATCCCGTCGCTGGTCGACGTCCGGACGGGCACCGCCGCCACGACCGTCCACCTCCCGCTGCGCGACGTGCCGTTTCGCGATGTGATGGCCGAGCGGCTCGGGGTCCCGGTCGCGGTCGACAACGACGCCAACGCGGCGATGGTCGCCGAGCACCGCCATGGCGCGGCGCGCGGGGCGCGGACGGCGGCGCTGCTGACGCTCGGCACCGGGATCGGCGGCGGCATCCTCGTCGACGGGCAGGTGGTGCACGGCGCGCACGGCGGCGCGGGCGAGTGGGGGCACATGGTCATCGACGTCGACGGCCCGCTGTGCACCTGCGGCAACCGTGGCTGCTTGGAGATGCTGGTGTCGGGGACTGCGCTGGGCCATGCCGCGCGGCTCGCCGCCGAGGAGCTCCCGGATTCGGGCTTCGGGCAGGCGTTGCGCGCCGGGCGCGAGATCACCGGGATGCTCGCGACCGAGCTTGCCCACGACGGCGATCCGGTGGCGCTTGATGTCGTCACAAAGGTCGGCCGTCACCTCGGCGTCGGTCTGAGCAACGTCATCAACATCCTCAACCCGGAGGTCGTCGTCGTGGGCGGTGGGGTGATCGCGGCGGGTGAGCTGCTGCTGGCGCCCGCGCGCGAAGTGGTTGCTCAGCGAGCGCTGGCGCCGTCGCGCGATCAGGCGCGGATCGTGCCGACGCGGTTCGGGGACGCGTCGGGGATGGTCGGCGCGGCGCTGCTGGCGATGGATCTCGTGGACGCGCGATGACCGGCTCGCTGGTGGTCTGTCCCACGCCGATCGGCAATCTGGAGGACATCACGCTGCGGGTGTTGCGCGCGCTGCGCGAGGCCGACGTGGTGGCGTGCGAGGACACACGCCACACGCGGGTGCTGCTCGATCGCCACGGCATCTCGGCCCGGACGGTGAGCTACCACGAGCACAACGAGGTCGCGCGGGCCGCCGAGCTGGTGGGGCGGATGCAGGCGGGCGAGACGGTGGCGCTGGTGAGCGATGCGGGGATGCCGCTGGTCAACGACCCGGGGTTCCTGCTGGTGGGCGCGTGTGTTGCGGCGGGGGTCGGGGTCGAGGTCTTGCCAGGGCCCTCGGCGGCGCTGACCGCGCTGGTGGTGTCGGGGCTGCCGGCGACGACGTGGCGCTTCGTGGGGTTCTTGCCGCGCAAGCGGGGGGAGTTGGAGACGCTGTTTCGGGGTGCCGGGGAGACCCTGGTGGCGTTCGAGTCGCCGCGGCGGGTCGGCGCGTCGCTGTCGGCGCTGGCCGCGGTCGATCCCGAGCGGGCGGTCGCGGTCTGCCGGGAGCTGACCAAGCTGCACGAGGAGGTCGTGCGCGGAACGGCTGGTGAGCTGGCGGCGCGGTACGCGGCCGAGGATCCGCGGGGCGAGATCGTGCTCGTTGTCGGTGGCGCGCCGGCCGAGGCCATCGACCTGGCGCCGGCGCTGGACGCGCTGGCGCGGCTGGTCGACGCGGGGGCGAAGGCGCGGCCGGCGGCGGGTGTGATCGCTGACCTCACCGGCGTGCCGGCCAACGCCTTGTACAAGGCGTTGCTCGAACGCTGACCGCCGCAATATGTTCGCGCGGATGGGTTGCGAGTCTGCGCCATGTTCGCTCCAACTTCGCGACGCGGTGGGGCGGACGGTGGCGGCCGACATACGGTCGCCCCATGACCCGTCGCGCCGGCCTGCTCCTCATCTCCGTCGTCCTCTCGGCCCTGAGCGGCGGGACCGCCGTGGCGCGGGAGCGGTGGCAGCCGCCCCTGTCCGAGGCCACCCTCGTCGGTACGTTCACGTTCCAGCCCGCCGCGCCGTATGTCGGTGGGCAGCGTCGCGGGATCGACCTGCGTGGGGCGCCGGGCGCGCAGGTGGTCGCGGCGTGTGCCGGCACCGTGACCTACGCGGGTCGCGTGCCGAGGTGGGGCCGGGGCGTGAGCCTGCGCTGCGGCGGCCTGGTCGCGACCGAACTGGGACTGGCGTCGGCGTCGGTCGCGCGCGGCGCGCGGGTGTGGCCGGGCGCGGTCGTGGGCCGGTTGGCGCCGGGTGGCGTGCTGCGGCTGGGTGCGCGGCGAGCCGGCGTGCACCACGGCTATGTGGATCCGCTGGGATTGCTGGGTCGCGCCGACCGGTGGGCGCCACCGTCGGTCGCGCCGCGCGGCAGGCCCGCGATCCGGCCGCGGCCCAGCGCGGCCCCGCCGGCTGCGCCGGTGGCGCTCGGGCATCCGCTGCCCGTCGCCGCGCCCGGCGCGATGGCCCGTCCGGCGGGTGCTGCGGGGTTCGGTACGGGCGGCGTCGTTGCGTGGCCTGCTTGGGCTGGGCTCGCGCTGCTCGCCGCCGGTGCAGGAGGCGGCGGCGTGGTGCGGTGGCGCGGTCCCCGCCGGAGGCGCACCGGGATGGCGCTCGCGCAGCGGTAGCGTTAGGCCCAGATGTCCTTCTACATCACGACGCCCATCTACTACGTCAATGCGGCGCCCCACCTCGGGCACGCGTACACGACGATCGCCGCGGACGTGATGGCACGCCACATGCGCCAGCGCGGTGAGGACGTCTTCTTCCTCACCGGGACCGACGAGCACGGCGAGCCCGTCGCGCTCGCGGCTGAGGCCGCCGGCGTCACCCCGCGTGAGTTGGCCGATAAGAACGCCGAGCGCTTCAAGGCGCTCGCGCCGCTGCTCAACGCCACCAACGACTTTTTCATCCGGACCTCCGATCCCGAGCACGTCAAGGCGGTGCAGGACGTCCTGACCAAGGTGAAGGACAACGGCTACGTCGAGCTCGGCACCTATCAGGGCTGGTACTGCCCGCGCTGTGCTGACTTCAAGTCCGAGCAGGAGATCGTCGACGGCAACCGCTGCCCGATCCACCTGATCGAGCTCACGTGGGAGGAGGAGGAGAACTACTTCTTCAAGTTGTCGCTGTTGCAGGAGCGTCTCGAGCAGCTCTATGCCGACAACCCCGGCTTCATCACCCCGTCCTCGCGCTACAACGAGGCGTTGTCCTTCATCAAGGGCGGCCTCCAGGACGTCTCGCTCACGCGCGGCAAGCTCACGTGGGGCGTGCCGGTCCCCTGGGACGAGAGCCACGTGTTCTACGTGTGGTTTGACGCGTTGTTGAACTACTACACCGCGCTGACCTACGCCCGTCCTGGCGAGGATCTGCGCGAGGAGTTCTGGCCGGCGAGCTACCACCTGATCGCCAAGGACATCCTCAAGTTCCACTGCGTCTTCTGGCCGGCGCTGCTGATGGCCGCCGACATTCCCCTGCCCGAGCACGTCTTCGTCCATGGCTACCTCCTGATGGAGGGCCACAAGATGTCCAAGTCGCTGGGCAACGTCCTGGATCCGTTCGCGGTCATCGAGACCTACGGCGCGGATGCGCTGCGCTTCTACCTGCTGCGCGACGTCAGCTTCGGACAGGACGGCTCGGTCTCCACCGCCGACTTCGAGAAGCGCTACGAGTCCGAGCTGGCCAACGACTTCGGCAACCTCGCGAGCCGCACGATCAAGATGGTCCTGCGCTACCGCGACGGCGCCGTGCCACAGGTCGACCTCGACCCGACGGTCGTTGCGGAGTTCGACGGGCTCAACGAGCGCGTCTGCGAGCTGGTCGGGCGCGCGGAGCTGACGCCCGCCCTGGAGGAGATCTGGGTGCGCGTCCGCCGGCTCAACGCCTATGTCGGCGACCAGGAGCCGTGGAAGATGGCCAAGGAGGAGGGGCGCGCCGCCGAGCTCGACCAGACGCTCGCGACGCTCGTCGAGGGCCTGCGCGTGCTGACGGTCCTGCTGCACGCCTGGATTCCCGACCGCGCGGGCATCCTGCTGCAGGCGCTCGGTGCGCCCGAGATCGTGGGCGACACCGCGCCGGCCCTGGCGATCGACGGCGCCCGCCTCGGCGCCGCGGTGCCCACACAGGTCGCCGACCTCGACCCGCTCTTCCCCAAGCAGCAGCAGCCCCCGAAGGCCGCTTGATCGACTCCCACACCCATCTGGACTCCTGCGCACCCGACGATGCGGAGCTGGTCTCCGCGGCGACGCGCGCCGGCGTCAACCGGATCCTCACGATCGGCCAGGACGGCGCGACCGGTCGCGCCGCGCTGGCCGCCGCCGATGCGTTCCCGCAGGTCTTCGCTGCGATCGGCCACCACCCCAACAAGGCGACGGGCTTTGACGACGGCCATCTCGCAGAGCTGCAGGCGCTCGCTGCTCATGAGCGCTGCCGGGCCATCGGCGAGACCGGTCTGGACTTCTTTCGCGACTACGCGCCGCGTGCCGAGCAGGAGCGCGCCTTCCACGCGCAGATCCAGCTCGCACGCGACACCGACAAGCCGCTGGTCATCCACACCCGCGCGGCCGAGGACGACACGATCGCCACCCTGCGCTCGCGCGCCGATGGCCTCCGCGTGATCCT
Source organism: uncultured Conexibacteraceae bacterium (assembly GCA_963836485.1). Classification (GTDB taxonomy): domain Bacteria; phylum Actinomycetota; class Thermoleophilia; order Solirubrobacterales; family Solirubrobacteraceae; genus Baekduia. The sequence continues at coordinate 169,260 of CAWIJS010000007.1, forward strand.
GCACTGCTTCTCGATGCCCGAGCGGCTCGACGAGTGCCTGGCCGAGGGCTGGTGGATCTCGTTTGCCGGCAACGTCACCTATCCCAAGAACGAGGACTTGGCCGCGGCGGCGGCGCGCGTGCCCGACGACAAGCTGCTTGTCGAGACCGACGCGCCGTATCTCACCCCGCAGCCGATGCGCAAGGAGCGCAACCAGCCGGCCTACGTCACCGAGACCGCGCACTTCGTCGCGCAGCAGCGCGGGCAGACCTACACGGAGCTCGAGGCGATCGTCGAGCGCAACGCGGCCACGCTGTTTCAGTGGTGACCGACCAGCCGCCATCCGACCTTCCGGCGCAGCCGAGCCTGCGTCGCATGCGCGCCTTCGACGTGCGGCCCAAGCGCGATCTCGGCCAGAACTTCCTGATCGACTCCAACATTCTGGGGGTCATCGAGCGAGCGGCGGAGCTGACGTCCGACGACGTCGCGCTGGAGATCGGCGGGGGGCTCGGCGTGCTGTCCGAGCATCTCGCGCAGCGCACCGCGCACACCCACGTCGTCGAGCTCGACCGCTCGCTGGAGCCCGCGCTGCGCGACGCGCTCGCGCCCCATCCCAACACGACGCTGCACCTCGGCGACGCGCTGCACCTCGACCTCGCCGCACTAGACCCCGCGCCGACCAAGGTGGTGGCCAACCTGCCCTACGGGATCGCGGCGACGGCGATCCTGCGGACGGTCTTCGAGCTGCCGTCGGTCACCCGCTGGGTGGCGATGGTGCAGAAGGAGGTGGGGGAGCGCCTCGCCGCACAGGCGGGGACGTCGGCCTATGGCGTGCCGAGCGTGCTGGCCCAGCTTGCCTGCGACGTGCGCGTCCACCGCTCCGTCGCGCGCACCGTCTTTCACCCGGTGCCCAATGTCGACTCGGTGCTCGTCGTCTTAGAGCGCACCGGCGATGCGCCGTCACCCAAGCTGCGGTCGCTGGTCCACGGCGCTTTTGCCCATCGGCGAAAAACCCTGGCCAAGTCCTTGCAGTTGCACACCGGCGACAAGGCGCTCGGCGAGCGTGCTCGCGCAGCCTTGGCCGAGCTCGGACTGCCCGAGGACGCGCGCGCCGAGCGGTTGACCCCCGAGCAGTTCCGCGCGCTGGGGGCGCGGATCGCGCCATGAGGCTCGAGACCCGCGCGCCGGGCAAGATCAACGTCTGCCTCTTCCTCGGGCCGACGCGCGCCGACGGCCGCCACGAGCTGGTGTCGATCATGCAGTCGGTCACGCTCGCCGATCGTCTGCGGCTGGAGGATGGCGACGGCGCCGACGCCGTCGATTGCCCCGGAGTTGACGGCGTCAACCTCGTCGCGACCGCCATCGCCGCGTTTCGCGAGACGACCGGCTGGCGCGGTGACCCCGTGCGCATCAGCATCGACAAGCGGATCCCCGTCGCGGCCGGCATGGCCGGCGGCTCGGCCGACGCGGGCGCCGCGCTGCGGCTGCTCGCCCGCGCGTCCGGCTTCGAGGATCGCGATGCGCTGCACGCCATCGCCGCTGGCCTCGGCGCCGACGTGCCCGCCCAGGTCAAGCCCGGGCGCGTGCTGGCGACCGGTGCCGGCGAGCGGATCGAGCGGGTGCCCGGCGTCGCGCGCTACGGCGTCCTCGTCGTGCCCGCCGACGGACCACTCCTGACCGCCGACGTCTTCCGCGAGGCCGACCGTCTCGGTCTGCCTCGCTCGGCCAAGAAGCTCGCCGCGGCGCTCGACGTCGTGCGCGACGGCCTCCCCGATCTGCCCGACGAGTTGTGCGTCAACGAGCTGGAGCCCGCAGCGCTCTCGCTGCGTCCCGAGCTCGGCGAGACGCTCGCGCGCGTCCGTGCCGCCGGCGCCGACGTCGCGATGGTCAGCGGCAGCGGCCCGACCGTGCTCGGGCTCTTTCACAACGTCAAGGCGGCCAAGGCCGCCCGCGAGCACTTCTCGGGCTCGAAGGTCGCCAAGCCGATCGGCCCGCACGGCGGCGAGGTTCTCGCCGCATGACGATCCAATCCCGTAGACGCCACCGCGTCATGCGGTCCGCCGCGTGAAGATCGGCCCGCTGATCGCCGCGGTCCTTCTGGCCGCGTTCCTCGTCGTTCGCCGGCGCAAGCTCGAGCCGACGCTCTTGATCGGCGGCGCGATCGCCACGATCGGGCTGCTCGTCTACGGCTCCGGGCTCGTTGAGCTGCCGAACTTCAAGAAGATCGTCGAGGACGCCGGCAACACCCTCGGCAACTGGACCTACCTTGTCGTCGGCGTCATGGCGTTCTTTGAGACCGGCGCGTTCGTCGGGCTGATCGCGCCGGGCGAGACGTTCCTGATCTTCGGCGGCGTCGTGGCCGGCCAGGGCACGATCTCGCTCGTCGCGCTGATCGCGATCGTCTGGACCTGTGCGGTCCTCGGTGACCTCGCGTCGTTCTTCGCGGGTCGCAGGCTCGGCCGCGCGTTCCTGGTCAAGCACGGGCCGAAGGTGCAGATCACCGAGGAGCGCATCCACCAAGTCGAAGGCTTCTTTGATCGCCATGGCGGAAAGGCGATCTTCCTGGGTCGCTTCGTCGGGCTGGTCCGCGCAGTCAACCCGTTCTTGGCGGGGTCTTCAGGGATGCCGCTCAAGCGCTTCCTGCCCTACGACATCGTCGGCGCGGGCGCCTGGGCGACGATGCTGCTGGTCCTCGGCTACATCTTCTGGCAGAGCTTCGATCGCGTCCTGCACTACGCCGAGCAGGGGACGCTCGCGCTCGGGACGACGATCGTCGTCATCGCCGGCGGCGTCTGGCTCTACCGCCACTTCCGCCACGAAGAGCACCGTGATGCCGCGATGGCGTGGCTCGACACGCAGCTCGACCGCCCGATCCTGCGCCCGCTGGCGCGGGTGCTGCGTCCGCTCGGACGCTGGGCGCGTGGGCCGCTGAAGTTCTTCTGGAACCGGATCACGCCCGGCGAGCTCGGCCTCGAGCTGACGACGCTGCTGGCCATCGCCGCCGTCGGGTCCTTCGCCTTCGCCGCCAACACGATCACGCTGCGCGACAAGGCGCTCGTCACCGGCGACCGCACCGCGTTCAGCTGGGCCGACAAGATCCGCAGCGACACGCTCGACGACATTGCCCGCGCCGTGACGCACCTGGGCAGCTTTCCGGTCGTGGCCGCGGCCACCGCGCTGGCCGTCGTCATCCTGGTGATGCGCCGGCGCCTCATCGAGTCGCTGGCGCTGGTCGCCGGCCTCGCGCTCACCTGGATCGGCGTCCACATCGCCAAGGCCGCTGTCGACCGGCCGCGCCCCACCGGTTCGCTTGTTGACACCGCCGGCCAGAGCTATCCGTCGGCGCATGCGGCCTATGCGCTCGCGTGGGTTGGGATCGCGCTCGTCCTCACCCGCACGCTGCCCGGGCTGGCCCGCACGACGGCGGCGATCGTCGCCGGGGTCGTGCTTGCCGTCGTGATCGGGCTGACGCGCGTCTACCTGCGCGCCCACTACCTCTCCGATGTCGTCGGCGGGGCCGGCCTGGCGGCGGCGATCTTCGCCGTGGCGGGCATGGTGGGGCTGGTCGTCGTCCACCTTCGGCACAATGGGCGCCGCGCGTGAGCAACACCGAGGTCACCTATCTCGTCGGGGCGTGCTGCACCGTCTTCGCCCTCGCCGCCTACGTGGCGTTCATCCTGGTCCCTGCCTGGACGGCGTACTCGCGCGTCTGGCAGCGCATGGCCGCCGCGGTCCTCAGCCTCTACGTCCTGGCCGCGTTCGTGGCGCTCGGCGTTGCGGGCGGCGCGGCGATCGTCTGGTTCTGGGATCGCATCGGGGTTTAAGGCTCACCGTCGCCACTTCGGTGGCTCTTCACGTGCAGGGATGCTGAAAATTGGTTCGGGGCCGTAAACTCTGAGCCATGTCCAGCCCGGCTCCGAGGACGCCGGCCGGAATCGACCTCGAGGCCCTGGATGCCGTCACCGACGCTGTCGAATCCGGTGCGGGCCTCCCCGAGGTGATCCGCGCGTCCGCTCGCGCGCTCGACGACGCGAGCCTGGCGCTGACCGACCGGTCCGGCGCGGTCCTGGCTGTGGCGGCGCGCTCGCCGGCCGACGAGCGCGGGCTGATGGGCGACGCCGCCGGGGTCGAGGTCCACGACCTCCGCGTGGCCGACGAGCAGGTCGGTCAGCTCCGCGTGCGGTCGCGCTCCGATGGCGACGCGCCATCCCCGATGGTCCTGCGGCTGATCCTGACGCTCGTCGCCTCGGAGGTGCAGCGCCTGCGGGCCCCCGCCCGGGCGTCGGAGCTGGCCGTCGCCGAGTTCCTGCACGACCTGCTGGGGCGTCGTGTCGTCGCGGTTGACGAGATCGTCGCGCGCGCCGCGGAGCTCGGCGTCGACCTCAGCGCTGGCGCGGCCATCGTCGTCGTGCGCGCCCAGCTCCACGTGCCCACTGAGGAGGGCTGGCGCGAGCGCGTCGTCACCGTCGCCGAGCGCGGCGCGCGCGCCGCGGTGCCCACGGCCGTCGCGGCTTCCTCCGGGCGGGCCGACGCCATCGGCTCTGAGGTCGTGCTGCTCGTGCCCAGCGATGATGCCGCTGCCGCCGAGCGCGTCGGCGAGAGCGTGCTACGCGAGCTCGGCGCCTCGCTGCCGGGCCACAGCTTCGCGCTGGGACGCAGTCGCTTCGCCGCCGATCCGGCCGACCTCCCGCGTGCCGGCAACGAGGCGCTGCTGGCCGCCAACGTCGCCGAGGGCGACACCACCGGTGAGGATGGGCCGCGCGTCATGGCCTTCGACGACACCGGCGCCTACCGGCTGCTGCTGTCGGCGATGAGCGAGGACCCGGCCGAGCTGCAGCGCTTCTACGCCGAGACGATCGAGCCGCTCGTCGCCTACGACGAGCAGTACGAGACCGACCTCGTCGTCACCGTCGAGGCGTTCCTCGATGCCGATGGCAACGTCGCGGGCACGGCCCAGCGGCTCTTCACCCACCGCCACACGATCCGCTATCGGCTCGAGCGTGTGCGCGAGCTGTCGGGCCTCGACGTTGGCTCGACCGACGGCCGCGAGAAGCTCAGCCTCGGGCTGAAGGCGATGCGGGTCCTCGGGATCGCTGCGCGCGGTGGGCCGGCCAGCGAGCAGGGCGCCGGCGGAGGCCGCGTGCCGCGTCGTACCTAGAGGGTTGGGGAGGTTTGCGCCGGTGCGCTCTAGCGTCTACGCGCCAAGTCTGAGAGGGTGTTAGGCGCAGATAGGCCAGAACGGCTGAAGTCCCCGGAATTCCGACCGGACATGGGGTGCAGACCCCACTTGAGGACTTGGTGTCGGAGGCCGAAACCTAGATTGTGAGAGGGAGCACGTCCCCTCCCTCGCTCCCTCTGATGAAGCACCGCACCCACGATCACCTCTTTGCCGCCGCTGGTCTCACGGCCGCGCTGTCGCTGATCGGCACCGGCGCGACCGTTCTCAAGGGTTCGGTCTTTCACTTCGACCACTGGCCGCTGGTGGCCGGTGACTCAGCGCGGCGCCTCGATCTCCCCACGGCGCCGATCGCCGCGCAGACGTCTGCGGCGCAGAGCGTCCGCCAGGCGCTGCTGGCCGGTGCGACACGTGTTGGCGGCACCGCGGCGCTGCTGCCAGGTCTTGGTGGCCCGTCGGGCATCGCCGCGATCGGCATCACGATTCCCGCTGGAGCGGTATCCGGCGGCACGGGGACCGACGGTGCGCTCGCGGGCACGGGCTCGGGCAACCCCACCGGTACGGTCGCCGGCGCGACCCGCGATGGCTTCGGCTTCTCGCTCGGCTCGGCGCCGAGCGGCTCGGTTGACGGCACGCGCGACCCCGCAACGTCGACCGGCGCCACCGGCAGCATTCGCTCCGGATCCGGCGTCGACACCGACGGCGACGGCATCCCGGACGCGTGGGAGAGCGATCACGGCGCGCCCGTCGCGCCTGCCGATCCCACCACGACCAGCGGCAACACCTCCACCCGCGACACCACCGCGCCGTCGGCGTTCACGGCCGATCCGCCCGTGGCACCGACGCTGGACCCCGTGCCGGTCACCCCGGCCCCCGTGCCGGAGCCGACCCCGCCCGTCGACACGACGCCCGTGCCGACCGACCCGACGCCGGCCCCGCCCGTCGACCCTGCGCCGGCCGATCCGGCGCCCTCCTCGGATCCCGCCCCGGCTGATCCCGCGCCCTCGGACCCGACGCCGCCCGCCGATCCGGCGCCCGCTGATCCGGCTCCGGCCGATCCCGCGCCGGCCGATCCTGCTCCGCCGGTCGACCCTTCGCCCGCCGATCCGGCTCCGGCCGATCCGGCACCGCCGGCCGATCCGGCTCCGGCCGATCCGGCGCCGCCCGCCGATCCTGCGCCGGCCGATCCCGCTCCGGCTGATCCCGCGCCAGCCGATCCGGCCCCGCCGGCCGATCCTGGGCCGGCCGCCAGCTCGGCGCCCGCGGACCCCGCGCCCGCCGCCGATCCTGCGCCGGCCGCCGCCGAGAGCACCCCGGCCGCGGCCAACGCCGCGATTCCCTCCAGCGCGCTGTAGCTCCTCTGTAACTGCGCAGGAGCGTCGCCGTAGGATCCCGGTCCATGCGGATCGGGATCATCACCGGCTCGGGCACCTACGCGCTGCCGGACTTCGCCGACGCGGAGGCCGTGGAGGTCACGACCGAGTTCGGGCCGGCGACGATCACCGAGGGGCGCTTCGCCGGCGTCGACGTCCTGCACGTCTCGCGCCATCTTGCCGGCCACCAGCGGCTGTCGCACCAGGTCACCCACCAGGCCAACATCGCCGCGCTGCGCGATCGCGGCGCCGATGCGATCCTCGCCGTCACGGTCTGCGGCGCGGTCGACCCGACGGTGCAGCTCGGCTCGCTGATCGTCTTCGACGACCTGCACTTCCTCGTCAACCGGTTGGCCGACGGCTCGATCTGCACGCTGCACACCGAGCCTGGCCGCGCCGGTCGTGGCCACTGGATCTTCGAGCAGCCGTTTCACGCCGGCCTGCGTGCCGCGTTGCTGGCGGGCGCGGCTGAAGCCGGCCTGCAGGCCCGCGACGGCGGCTGCTACGGCCACGTCGACGGCCCGCGCTTCAACACCAAGTCCGAGATCCGCACGCTGGCCGCTGCCGGCGTGACGGCGGTCAGCCAGACCGCCGGCCCGGAGACGGTGCTGGCCGGCGAGGCCGAGATCCCGTTCGCGCTGCTCGGCTACGCGACCGATTACGCCAATGGTGTCGTCGACGAGCTGGCGCCGGTAGAGGAGCTGGTGGCCCTCGTCGCGGCGAGCCCGCAGGCGTTCGCAGCGACGCTCACCGCTGCGCTGCCGCACGTGGCGCGCGCCGATCTGACGCCGGTGGGGTCGCATTTCCGCTTCGACTGAGCCGGCGCCGCTGGCGATCGTCCTCGACGCGCTCGCCGCGCCGACCGAGCCGGCACTGCGCGCGTGGCTGGGGCCCGCCGGCGACGACGCGCTGCGGGCGGCGCTGCGCGAGCACGCCCTCAACTGGGCGCGCGCCGCCGGCGACGGCGCCGAGCCGCTACAGCTGGCGACCGCCGACGAGGTGCCCGCCGCGGTCGCAGGCCACGACGGCCCGCTCCTGCTCGTGGCGCCCGACGTCCCCGCGCTCTCGGCCCTCCACCTCGCCGCCGTCCGCGACGATCTCGCCGATGGCGTGCTGCTCAGCAGCGCGGCGACCGGCGACGGCACACCGTTCCTGATCGCGCTCTCACACCCGACACCCGAGCTCCTCGCGCTCGTCGGCGCGCCCGTCAACGACATCCTCGCCACCGCCGCCCGGCTCGACGGCACGCTTGGCATGCTGCGCGCCGAACGACGCCTCTCCTCGGTCGGCGACGCTCGCGCGCTGCAGGTCGACCCGATCACCCCACCGGACCTGCGCGCGCTGCTCACACCGGCGACCTGACGCCAAGCTGGCAAACTTCCATTTGAGGATCCTCTTGGGGGGTGGGGTAACGGCAGCCCGCCGGCCTTTGGCGCCGTGCAGTCTCGGTTCGAATCCGAGCCCCCCAGTCGTGACGGTCGCCCTCCCTCTAGCCTTCCGCCCCGTGACCTCCTTCACCGCCGTCGTGATGGCCGCCGGACAGGGGACGCGGATGCGTTCCGCGACACCCAAGGTCCTGCATGAGATCTGCGGGCGGCCGATGGTCGCGTGGCCGGTGCTCGCCGCGCAGGAGGCCGGAGCGGAGCGCGTTGTGGTGGTCGGCTCGCCGAGCGTGGACCTCGCCCCGGCGCTGCCGGCCGGCACGCGGACCGCGACCCAGCCGATCTCCGACGGCACCGGCGGCGCCGTCCTCGCCGCGCTGCCCGAGGTCGCGCCCGGGCTGCCGGTCGTCGTCCTGTCGGGCGACGTGCCGCTGGTGTCCTCCCAGGCGATCCACGAACTCGTCGACGCGCACGTCGCCTCCGGCGCTGCGGCGACGATGGCGACCACGGTCCTCGACGACGCCAGCGGCTACGGGCGCGTCGTGCGCGACCCGGCCACGGGCCACGTCGTGCGCGTCGTCGAGACCAAGGCCCCCGGCGACGCGACGTCCGAAGAGCTCGAGATCCGCGAGATCAACACCGGGATCTTCTGCTTTGACCACGCCGCGCTGGCCGAGGGGCTACCGCGCGTCGGGCACCGACAACGCCCAGGGCGAGAAGTACCTCCCGGACGTGCTCACGCTCCTGCGCGACCAGGGCGACGTGGTCGCCGCCCACGTCGTCGACGACCACGCGCTCGTGCTCGGCATCAACGACCGCGTCGCGCTCGCCGATGTCACCGCGCTCGCCCAGCGTCGGATCCTCGAGGACCACATGCGCGCCGGCGTGACGATCATCGACCCCGCCTCGACCCGCATCGACGCAGGCATCACGATCGGCCAGGACACGACAATCGAGCCCGGCACGACGATCAAGGGCGCCACGACGATCGGCGCGCGCTGCGCGATCAGGTGCTCATACGTAGACGGCGCGACGATCGAGGACGGCGTCTCGGTCGGCCCCTTCGCCTACCTGCGCCCCGGCACCCGCCTGCGCACCAACGCGAAGGCCGGCACCTTCGTCGAGATCAAGAACTCCGACATCGGCGAGGGCTCGAAGGTCCCGCACCTGAGCTACATCGGCGACGCCGACGTCGGCCCCGGCAGCAACCTCGGCGCCGCGACGATCACCGCCAACTACGACAGCAAGTCCAAGACCAAGTCCAGGACGACGATCGGCGAGGGCGTCAAGACCGGGGTGGACACGACGCTGGTCGCGCCGGTGTCGCTCGGCGACGGCGCTTACACTGCCGCGGGGTCGGTCGTCACCCAAGACGTGCCGGCCCGTGCGCTCGCCGTCGCGCGTGCGCGGCAGCACAACGTCGAGGGCTACGCGGACCGCGAGTAAGAGAAGGACCGGGACACCAGGTGAGCACCAGCATCCAGTTGCCGCTCAACGCGTCGGGCCAGACGATTACGATGGTCGATGACGTGAGCACCCCGCGGACGATGCCCGTGGCCACGAGCCTCCCGATCGACTACGACAAGCGGCTGATGCTGTTCTCGGGGCGCGCCAATCCCGAGCTCGCGGCCAAGATCGGGTCGAAGCTCGGCGTGGACCTCGGGCCGATCACCCTCAAGACCTTCAAGAGCGGCGAGGTCTACTGCCGCTACGAGGAGTCGATCCGCGGCGCGGACGTCTTCCTCATCCAGCCGATGTGCGGCAACCCGGAGACGGGCATCTCTACCAACGACGCGTTGATGGAGCTGCTGGTCATGATCGATGCCGCGATCGGCGCCTCGGCGCACCGCGTCATCGCCGTGACGCCGTGGTACGGCTACAGCCGCCAGGACAAGAAGAGCGCCCCGCGTGAGCCGATCAGCGCCCGGCTTGTCGCCCGCATGATCGAGGCGGCTGGCGCCGACCGCGTCCTGACGATGGACCTCCACGCCGGCCAGGTCCAGGGCTTCTTCAACATCCCGGTCGACCACATGACCGCGCTGATGATGCTCACCCAGCACTTCGACGACCTGCAGCTCAACGATCTCGTCGTCGTTGCGCCGGACGCCGGCCGCGTGAAGTTGAACAAGAAGTTCGCGTCGAAGATCGGCGCCGAGCTGGCGATCCTCGACAAGGAGCGCCCGGCCCAGCAGGTTGCCGAGATCGGCTATGTGATCGGTGACGTCAAGGGCAAGACCGCGGTGATCGTCGACGACATGATCGACACGGCCGGCACGCTGAAGGCCGCCGCGCACACGGTCCTCGACGAGGGCGCCTCGCGCGTGTTCGCCGCCGCGACGCACCCGGTCTTCAGCGGCAACGCCTATGAGAACCTCGAGGCCGCGGGCTTCGAGAAGATCGTCGTCACCGACACGATCCCGCTGCGGCCCGGCGCGCCGGAGAACATCCAGGTGCTGTCCTGCGCCGACCTGCTGACGGACTCGATCCGCCGGATCTTCACCGACGACTCGGTGTCCGAGGTCTTCGGCGGAGAGAACCAGCTGTTCTGAGGATCTGCTGACCTCCGCCGCCGCCGCCCTGCTGCAGGATCGGCTCGGGCTCTCCGACGACGAGCTGCTGGCGGTCCTCGACGCCGATCCGCTCAGCGTCCTGGGCGGCGAGCTCGATCACAAGCCGCAGCTGCCGATCCTGCTGACGCTGACCGAGGAGGCCGCCGAGCGAGCCGGCCCGGAGGTCCTCAAGCGCTGGGTCCGCGCCGCCGGCCGCCATGGCCGCCCGATCGACCTGCTGCTCGCCCAGGACTTCGGCGCCTTTGAGGACGCGCTCGAGGACCTGCGCGAGCGCGGCTTCGTCGTCCGCGCCGCGCGCTAGCGCACCGCTTCAGCCGCCTGCGACTTCTCCTGGCGCTTCTCGCCGGGCCACACTCCGAAGAGGTGGTCCCAGCCCTTGGCACCGGCGCGATCCACCGCCGCACGCGTCACCTTGAAGGTCACGCCCTGCACCGCGGCAGCGGCCATCACCTTGGGCCAGTCGGCCTCCTGCGTGGTCGGCTTCGGCGGCTCCTCGTCGTCGAAGATTCCCCAGACGACGTCGAACAGCTTCTTCGACACCAGGCCCGCGAGGATGCCCAGCACGATCCCGAACGGCTTGTACAAGAGCTTCATGGCTCGAACGTACCCGAGGGCGACCATGCCCGACCGTCAGTGCAGGTTCCGACCACCTGTCCGATGAAATGGGGTACACATCGTTGCAAGATCAAGGAGGCACGATGGACAGCCACCACGACGAGCAGCACGACGGTCCGCCCGGCGAGGGCCTCGCCGAGGAGCTGCTGCGCCGCGCGCTCCTCGATCCCGAGGCCGCAGCCGCCGTCGCCTTGAAGATCCGCGGCCTCGCGCTGTCTGACGAGCTCACGGTCATCTTCCACGGCCGCCGCGACCTCGGCACGATCCAGACCTACGTCGCCAACGGCGGCCACGGCGAGGGGGAGAAGCTGGGCGCGCGCGACCTCCTGCGCGTCCCGGTCGATCTCGATCTCGGTGAGGCCTACAGCCGTGAGGAGGCTCTGGAGGCCTACGCGGCGCAGGCACGCACGTTGCGCGACGCGCTGCAGGCCGCCGACACCGTCCTGGCGATCTGGGAGGGCCCGTTGCGCGACGTCGCCGAGTCGGGCGTGACGCTGGTGCGCTCGGTTGACCTCGACGTGCCCCTGCCCGCCCATCGGCTGATGCCGATCGCGCTCGTCGCGCCCGAGCGCCAGCTCACGGTCGTGCCGGTCTGCGGCGCCCGCACGCTGGCCGACGGGCGTCCACCCATGGGCATCGCCTGCGCCCAGCAGGACGTCGCCCACGTCTACCCGCTGCCCGACGACCCGGAGGCTGCGCTGGAGGACTTCGTCGCCCGCGCCGCCGATCACGCCCGCAGCATGGCCGATCGGCTCGAGGCCCAGGAGCGCAGCGTCCAGCGCTTCCTGGAGATCAACGGGCCCGACGAGTTCCCTGCGACCGGCTGACGGGCGAAGCCTCGCCTAGAGGCTCGTTTCGCGGCGCGAACTCGCCCTGGGGGCTCGTTCGCGCGGTCCCGGCTACGCTGGCGGCGGTGCTCGCCCGCCGCCGTCCTAGCCGTCGTCTGCTCGCCATCGCCGTTCCGGCCACGCTCGTCGTCCTGGTCGTCGGCTTCCTGTCGGCGCGCTTTCTGACGACCGAGAACCGCGAGCGCGACGCGATCTTCACGCTCCTGCAGCGCGAGGCCGCGGGCGACGAGCGCGGTGTCCTGGCCGACCTGCACGGCTGCGACGCGGCCTGCGCCGCGAAGGTCCACGCGTTCCTGCCGAAGGTGACCGGCGTGGGCGCCGTGAAGATCGCGCGCCTGGACTCCGGTACGTCCTACACGCTGGGCACGAGCACCGGCACGTCGCGCGTGGTCTGGGTGCACGGCGTCGACAGCCGGCCGATCGTGCAATGCGTGAGCGTCAGACGGCAAGGGGGTCCGCTGACCGGACGCTCCGTTAGCCTGCTGGCACTCAGCGCGCCGCTGGCCAACAACGAGGATTCCTGCTGACGCAGGGTTCTGGTTGCAGGACCGCATCGCGCACCTGCCCCTGGTGTTCCCCCTCCCCGAGATGCTCCGACGCTGCCTTCTGCTGTCCCTCCTTGCCGCCCTCGCGCTTGGCTCGGGTGGGGCCGTCTCCGCGACGGCCCAAAGCCCGAGCGCCAACGCCGCCCAGGCCGACGGCCTGCTGAACAAGACCCTGTACAAGGGCGGCGCCTCCGGGCGCTTCCTGATGGCCGGTCAGTGGTACTACCGCGCTGACACGGCCGGTAACGGCGCCGTGTCGGTCTTTGCCGGCGACCCGTCGAACGTGGGCTGGACGCCGGTCAGCGTCCCCAACGCGTGGAACGCCAAGGACTACTCCGACGCGTCGTTTGCGGGCGGCGTCGGCTGGTATCGCAAGAGCTTCCACCTCCCGAGCGCCGCCAAGCGGCTCTCCTGGATCGTGCGTTTCGAGTCGGTCAACTACCGCTCGCGGGTCTACCTCAACGGCAGGCTCATCGGCAAGAACACCGGCGCCTACCTGCCGTTCGAGATCCGCCTGCCCGCCGGCCTGCTCAAGCGCGGCGGCACGAACCTGCTGGCCATTCGCGTCGACGATCGCCGCTTCCCGACCGACTTCCCGCCCTCGGGTCTGTCGACGACCGGCGTGCCGACCGGCGGCTGGTGGAACTACGGCGGCCTGCTGCGCGAGGTCTACCTGCGCAAGATCGATCGCGCGGACTTCAACACCGTGGCGGTGCTGCCGGATCTGCCGTGCGGCAGCTGCGACGCCCACGTCACCTACAAGGCGACGCTGCGCAACTACGGTGACAAGGCGCAGCGGATGCGGGTCACCGCGCGGCTGGGCGCGCGCAAGGTTGTGCTCGGCACGGCATCGGTGGGCGCGAAGAAGTTCGCGACGTTCACCAAGCGCATCGCCGTCAAGAACCCGAAGACGTGGTCGCCGACCAGCCCGTATCTCTACAACACGTCGTTGACCGTCAGCGACGGTAAGAAGACGCTGCAGACCTACCACGTGGAGACGGGCATCCGGTCGATCAAGGTCGTCAACGGCCACTTGATGCTCAACGGCAAGCCGCTGAACTTCCGCGGCTTTGGCACCCACGAGGACTCGCTCGACAAGGGCTTTGCGATCGACGACGCTCAGCGCGAGCAGCAGATCCAGTGGGCGCGGGAGGAGGGCGCGACGCTCTTCCGCAGCCATTACCCGCTGCACCCCTACTACTACGAGCGCCTCGACGAGCTCGGCATGCTGGCGTGGACCGAGGTCCCCGTCTACTCGGTCAAGACCAAGTACCTCAAGCAGCTCAAGGTCCGCAAGCTGGCGGCGCGTGAGCTGGAGAGCGCGGTGCGGACCAACATCAACCACCCGTCGATCATCGTGTGGTCGGCTGGCAACGAGCTGAGCGCGCGGCCCGGCCCGGTGCAGGGCTACTACATCCAGCGCGCGGTCAAGCTCGCTAAGTCGCTGGACCCGACGCGCCCCGTGGGCCTTGCGGTCGCGGGCTATCCGTCGGCGGGCTGCCAGCCGGAGTACGCCCCGCTGGATGTCCTCGGCATCAACGAGTACTTCGGGTGGTACTCCGGGCCCAACGGCCAGATCGCTGATCAGACGACGCTCAGCGACTACCTCGACAGCGTCCGCCAGTGCTACCCCAACAAGGCGATCGTGATCACCGAGACCGGCGCGGAGGCCAACCGCGACGGCCCGGTCGAGGAGCGCGGGACCTACCAGTTCCAGTCGGCCTTCGCCAACTACCACTACGGCGTCTACGCGACCAAGCCGTGGCTGTCGGGCGCGATCTGGTGGACCCTCGAGGAGTTCGCCGTCAAGCCCGGTTGGGAGGGCGGCAACCCGTGGCCGGCGCCGCCGATCCACCAGAAGGCGCCGATCACGATGGCGGGGGTCAAGAAGCCCGCCTTCTACGACCTTCAGCGGATCTACAAGGGCACCAAGCAGTGGGGCCCGTGACGGGCCGGAACTGAGCGAGCCGGGCGCGGGTTTGAACCGTTCGGGGCCGGAGGAGCCGCGGTTTTTGCGGCGCCTCCGCTACCATCGACCGCCGCCCATGGCCGACCAGACCACCAAGCTCGACGTTCACGCCCGCGAGGCAGCCCACTCCCGCGAGACCCGCCGCCTGCGCCGTTCCGGCCAGGTCCCCGGGGTCCTCTACGGAGGCTCTGAGGAGCCGGTCTCCTTCGCCGTCGCTGAACGCACCCTCCGCCACGCGCTTGCCGCGAAGGGCGCGGTGCTCGAGCTGAGCGTCGACGGCTCTTCGTCGACGCCCGCCGTGCTCAAGGACGCCCAGCGTCACCCCGTGCGCGGTGATCTCATGCACGTCGACCTGCTGCGCGTCGACCTCAACGTCGCGATCCAGGCGACGGTCGCCGTCCACCTCGTCGGCGAGGACAAGGCCCCCGGCGTCGTCGAGGGCGGCATCCTCGAGCACGTCTCGCGCGAGCTGACGATCGAGGCGCTTCCGAACGAGATCCCCGAGTTCATTGAGGTCGACGTCTCCAAGATGGAGATGAACGGCACGCTGCAGCTCTCGGAGATCACGGCGCCGGCCGGCGTCACGCTGCTCGACGACCCCGACGCGACGGTGCTCGCCTCGATCACGCCCCCGAGCGTGTCGACGGAGGCCGACGACGGCGTCGAGACCGAGACCGAGGTCGTGGGTCAGGCCGCTCCGGCCGCAGCTGAGGAGGCCGATGACTCGGCCTCCGAGGGCGGCGAGTAGCACCCCCGGCGGGAACTGTTCCCGCCGATGAAGCTTCCAGGACGTAGTGCTGCGCCCGTCGATTGGCTGATCGTCGGGCTTGGCAATCCGGGCGCGCAGTACGCGCGCACGCCGCACAACGTGGGCTTCCTCGTCGCCGAAGCCCTGATCGCGCGTTGGGGGCTCGGCAAGCCGAAGAAGGCGTTTGCCGGGCTCTACGCCGATGGGCGCACCATGCCCGGAGGTCCGCGCGTGGGCGTCTTGGCGCCCCAGACCTTCATGAACGACTCGGGCCGCTCCGCCGGCCCGGCGCGGGGCGCGTTGAAGGTCGAGCTCGACCACGTCATCGCCGTCCACGACGAGCTCGACCTGCAGTTCGGCGACATCCGCACGCGGATCGGTGGCGGCCTGGCCGGCCACAACGGCCTGAAGTCCCTGAAGGCGGGCTTCGGATCGCCCGACTTCGCTCGCGTCCGGATCGGCGTCGGCCGGCCCGACACCACCGACCCCGAGATCGTGTCGTCCTACGTCCTGGGCCGCTGGCGCCAGCCGCCGGCCGAGGTCACCGAGCTGGTCGACCGCGCGGCCGACGCCGTCGAGCGCATCGTCGACGGCCGCGACGTGCTGGGCTGAGCGCTCGAGCCGGCGGTGCTCGCGGGTGTCCTCTGGCCTGGCCCGCACCGCCGTCCTGAGGTCTACGATCGCGCCATGCGCGCTCGCTGGCTTCCGCTGACCGTTGTGCTGTTGCTCACCGCCGGTGGCGCCACGGCCGGCGCCGCAGCGTCGGCGCCCGTCTTGGGGCCGGCCGACGGCGTCCAGGCCACGCGCACGGCCGACGGCAGCGTGGAGCTGCGCTTCACCGGGCCCGCCGCGGCGCTCGATGGGCGTGACCTGGCTGTCGATTGCGCGCGCCATCCGGAGTCCACCGGCCTGCTATTCACGGGTCACGGCGTCACGCTCGACGACGGCAGCACGTACGGCGCTGCCGGGACGGTGAGCGCCGCAGGCGTCCTGCGGGTCGAGATCGAGGCGCACCGCCGGCGGATCGACGCCTGCGACGTGCGGGACGGCACGACGATCGTGGCTCGCGCCGCCCTCGACGCGACCGGTGCGGTCTGGGTCGACGAGGCGCCGCGAGCGCTGGCGCTGCGCGACCTGCTCGCCCGCGCTCGCCCGGCCGCGGCCTATCGTCCCACGGCGGCGCTGGCGGGCGGTGCCGTCGTCGCCCTCGACGGTCCGGCCGCGACGGTGCCAGCCGGGCAGCTCGGCTACTGGACCGATGGCGCCGCGCACGCGGTCGCGACCACGACGAGCGCTGCCGGCCGCGTCCTGACGATCGAGGATCTCGGCGACGGGATGCTGCGGACAGACGTGCTTGACCAAGGCGGCGTCCTCGATCCGGTGCTCAGCGCCGCGTTGGACACGGGCCCCCTCGCGCCGGCCGTCGCGTCTGCTCAGGGCCACGCGCCGACGCCCTCGCCGTACCGCGGCGCGCCGCTCGACGCCGGCGACGGCGTCCATGCGCACTTCACCGGCCGTCACCTGACCGTCCGCTTCAGCGGCCGCGCCGCCGCTGTGGCGCGCAAGCTCACCGGCCGGCGCCTGCGGATCGTCTGCGCCACCCGCCCGTCGCGCGGCTTGTTCGGACGCGCGGTGCGGCCGCCGGTCGTCCACACCGGCGCCGCGCGCATGCCCCGGCATGGCGGCCGTCTGCGCACGACGCTGCGCGGCACGGGCGACGCCTGCCTGCTCTTCGACGCCGACCGGCTTGTCGCCTACGCCCTGCCCACCGAGGCTGGCCGGCGCTGGTGGGCCGACGTCCAGGCGCTGGACGCGTTGGACCGCCTCCCCGATAGCCTCGCCGCGCCCGGCGAGCAGGCCTATCTGACGACGGGGGCGATCGTCGCCGCCCACCGCGACCTCACGGCGATGGCCGGGCCCGATGCAGCCGTGGCGCCGGGCCACGTCGGCGTCTGGACCGACGGCGCCCGCCACGCCGTCGTCGCCACCACGTCGTCTTCCGGTCGCCGCTTCGTGATGGCTGACGAGGGCGGCGGGACGCTGCGGACGAACGTCTTCGGCGAGCTCGCCGGCCTGGTGCGGCTCGACGCAGGCGCGCTGAGCGGCTAGCTCCTAACTTGGAGCGCGCGCGGCCGCCCGACGCTTTACGATCTTGCGCCATGCGCACCCGCTCCGTCCTATTCATCATTGGGTTGACACTTATCGCTCTGCCCGGCTCGGCGGCGCGGGGCGCCACTCGGCCGCTGGTCCCCGGGCCAGCCCAGGGCGTCCAGGCGACCGCTGCCGGCGGCATGCTGACGATCCAGTTCACCGACGCATCGGCCGCCCTGGGACGCAAGCTGGCGGGCAAGCAGGTCGACATCAGCTGCGACGTCCACCCCAAGCCCGGCCTGCTGTTCGGCGATGACAAGGACCTCTCGACGCTGCGCCACGGCAAGGTGGATGTCGGCGGCACGTCCGTGGCCGTGAAGCTCGCCTTTCCCGGCGACGCCTGCGAGCTGAGCCTTTCCGATGACTTCGGAACGCTCGCGCGTGTCGCCCTGACACCCGCCGGCGCCGTCTGGGCCGACGAGCAGGCGCACGCCACGCAGATGTTCGACGCGGTCATGGCTGTCGCGCCCACCACGGTCTACCCGTCCGTGGCCAGGGTCGTCGCCGCGGGCGGCGGGCACGTTGTGGCGCTCGACTCGCCGGACGCCTCGCCGCCCCCCGGCCAGATCGGCTACTGGACCGACGGCGGCACACGAGCGGCCTACGTCACGTTGAGCGATGCGGGCCGGCGCCTCTTCGTCCAGGACCTCGGCGACGGAATGCAGCGGACCAACGTCCTCGACACGGAGCTGACCCCAGGGCCGTTTACGCCCGTCAAGGTCGACGGGTCATCCAAGCAGTCAGACCGGGACGGCCCGCACGTGCGTGAATACCACGGCAAGCCTGTCCTGGCCGCCGACGGCGTGCGTGGATCGATCCTCGGTGGCCGGCTCGTCATCCGCTTCACCGGGCGGTCTGCCGCCGCGTTTCGCGCGATCGCGGGGCATCGCGTCAGGGTGCTGTGCAGCGCCGTGCCGCCCGCCGATCTGCTCGGCAGCGTTGTCGACGGTCCGTTGCTCTCGATCCGGGTCGTGCGGGTCCCGCGCCACGGCGGTGTCGTGGCGCTCCGCACGCCGCGCGCGCACGACGACTGCGGCATCGGCGATGGCCGCCATCTCGTGACCGAAGTCCAGGCGACGGCCCGCGGCCGGCGCTACGAATCGGAGATGACCGCTGCGCTGGCCTTCGTGACGAGGATGCCCGACACGCTGGCCGCCCGCGGCGCGACCTCCTATCCCGGCGCAGCCACGATCGTCGCCCAGCACGATCGCCTGGCCGTCATGGCCACCCCCGACGCGCCGGTGCGACGAGGCACCATCGGGGTGTGGACCGATGCGGCGCAGCAAGCCGTCCTCGCCGCGACGGCGCCGAGCGGCCGGCGCATGGTCATCGCCGACGAGGGCGATGGGGTCGTGCGCTCCAACGTGATCGCCGCGGTGGCGGTCTTCGCCCTGCTGGGCGGCTAGCCGGCTCCCTATATTGAGGAGGAGCACCCGGCCGCGCCCTCGCGCGGTCGCTGCGCATGCCCTACATGTCGCTTCGTCCCCTTCTCACCCATCTCGCCGACGACCCCAACGGCCCGCGCCTGGCGCGCGAGGGTGGGCGGGCGTTCGTGTCGGCGTCCTACCGCCCGTACGTCATCGGGGCCCTCCTCGACGGCCTCGACGGACCGATGGCGGGCCGCCCGGCGCTGGTCGTCGCCGCAGACGACCGCCAGGCGCGCGACCTGGCGGCCGACCTGCGCCACTGGCTCGCGCCGCGGCCGGTGCGCTTCTACCCGAGCCGCGGTGTTGCCTACGAGTCGCACCTCGCGCCGCCGCCGCACCTCGTTGGCCTGCGCGTCGCCGCGCTCGACGCGCTGCTGGCAGAGCCAACCGACGAGACCGAGCCCCCGGTCGTCGTCGTCTCCGCCGTCGCGCTCAGCGAGAAGGTCCCGGACCCGTCGCTGCGGCCAAAGTCCTTCTGGCTGCGCGTGGGCGACCTGCTCGATCTCGACGAGGTCGCCGCCGACCTCGTCGCGGCCGGCTACGAGCGTGTCGACCAGGTCGATGATCGCGGTCAGTTCGCGATCCGCGGCGGCATCCTCGACGTCTACCCGGCGACGTCTGACCATGCGGTCCGCGTCGATCTCTTCGACATCGAGATCGAGTCGCTGCGCGAGTTCTCGACGTTCACCCAGCGCTCGCTGGCCGAGCTGACCGAGCTGGAGATCGCGCCCGCCGCCGAGCTGAACGCCGAGCACCGCGAGGCGGCTGAGATTGCCGCCGTGAGCGATGTCGAGGACCGCCCGGACGTCGCCGAGCTCCTGCCCGTCGATCAGTTTCACGCCTTCCTGGACCTCGCGCCGGCCGACGCCGCGGTCATCCTGGCCGAGGAGGCCGAGATCGGCTCGGCGCTGTCCGACCACTGGCAGGACGTCTGCGCCGCCTTTCACGCCACCGACGCCCACGACCTCTACGTCAAGCCCGAGACCGTCAACGCGGCGCTCGACGCGCGCGCCCACGTCCGCCTAAGCGCGCTGTCGGGCGACCAGCCCTTCGAGTTCCGCGCGCAGGCCGCCGACCTCGGCGCGCGCTCGCTGCGCGAGGCCGAGCCTCAGCTCGAGAAGCACGTCCGCGGCGGCTACCGCACGGTCGTCACCTGGCCCCAGCGCGGCCAAGGTGAGCGCACGGCCTACAACTTGGCCCGCCTGAAGGCGCGGTGGCTGGAGGACGAGGGGGATACCGCCGAGGCTGGCGATCTACGCTTCGCCGTCGCCTCGCTGCGCGACGGCTTCATCGCCGGCGGCCCGCGCATCGCGATCATCCCCGAGCACCGCCTCTTCCGCCGCAAGCGCGCCGAACGGGCCGATGGCGTGCAGGGCGGGCGGGGACGGTCTCGCGGCGCGCTGCGCTCCTTCAGCGACCTGCGCACCGGCGAGCACGTCGTCCACGAGGACCACGGCGTCGCACGCTTCGCGGGTTTCGAGACCAAGACGGTGGCCAACGTCACCCGCGACTACCTGCAGCTCGAGTTCGCCGGCAGCGACAAGGTGTACATGCCGGTCGAGCAGCTGGCCAAGATCTCGCGCTACCTCGGCGCCGGCAGCGGTTCGCCGACGCTGAGCAAGCTCGGCGGCAAGGCCTGGGAGACGATGAAGGCGCGCGCCCGGCGCGCGGCCCAGGAGCTCGCCGGCGAGCTCCTCAACCTCTACGCCGAGCGCCGCAAGCGCGCCGGCCACGCCTTCCCCGAGGACTCCGAGTGGCTGCGCGAGTTCGAGGAGAAGTTCCCCTACACCGAGACCGCCGACCAGCGCGCGGCGATCGAGGTCGTCAAGGCCGACATGGAGCGCTCGCAACCGATGGACCGCCTCATCTGCGGCGACGTCGGCTACGGCAAGACCGAGGTGGCGCTGCGCGCGGCGTTCAAGGCCGCCGACGACGGCCGGCAGGTGCTCGTCCTCGCGCCGACGACGATCCTCGCCCAGCAGCACTACGGCAACTTCGCTGAGCGCCTGAAGGACTACCCCTTCACCGTCGACCACGTCTCGCGCTTCCGCACACCCAAGGAGCAGAAGGAGGTCGTCGCGGCCTTCAACAAAGGCACCGTCGACATCCTGATCGGCACCCATCGCTTGCTCGGCCGCGACATGCGCGGCAAGGACATCGGGTTGATCATCGTCGACGAGGAGCAGCGCTTCGGCGTCAAGCAGAAGGAGCTGCTGCGCCAGCTCAAGCTCAAGGTCGACGTCATCGCGATGAGCGCCACGCCGATCCCACGCACGCTGCAGATGTCGATGGCGGGCATCCGCGACATCTCGGTGATCGAGACGCCGCCCGAGGGCCGGCGTCCCGTCAAGACCTACGTCGGCGAGTACGACGAGGAGCTCGTCAAGCAGGCGATCATGCGCGAGAAAAAGCGCGGAGGCCAGGCGTTCTTCGTGCACAATCGCGTCGAGTCGATCGACGAGACGGCCGAGCGACTGCGCGGTTTGTGCCCAGGCGTGAGCTTCGAGGTCGCCCACGGCCAGCTCGACGAGAAGGAGCTCGAGCAGCGCATGCTCGGCTTCCTGCGCGGCGATGCCGACGTGCTGGTCGCGACCTCGATCATCGAGTCGGGGATCGACATCCCACAGGCTAATACGCTGATCGTCGAGCGCTCCGACATGTTCGGACTTGCTCAGCTCTACCAGATCCGCGGACGCGTGGGCCGCTCGCGCGAGAAGGCCTACGCCTACCTCCTGTACCCGGCGCACGCCGCGCTGACCGAGGAGGCGATGAAGCGCATGAGCGCGCTCAGCGACTACACCGAGCTCGGCGCTGGCTTCAAGATCGCGATGCGCGACCTCGAGATCCGCGGCGCCGGCAACCTGCTCGGCGACGAGCAGTCGGGCCACGTCGCGGCGCTCGGCTTCGAGCTCTACATGCAGATGCTCGACGAGGCCGTGCAGATGGCGAGCGAGGGCGACGACGAGGACCAGCGCGAGCCGGTCCGCCTCGACGTCAACGTCGACGCCTACATCCCGGCCGACTACATCGCCTACGAGCAGGCCAAGATCGACGTCCACCGGCGCATCGCCGGCGCGCGCGAGGTCGCCGACCTCGGCGTCCTGCGCGACGAACTGGAGGACCGTTTCGGCGAGATCCCGCAGCCGCTGGCCAACCTGCTGGACCTCCAGCAGGCGCGCATCAAGCTTGGTCAGGCAGGTGCCCGCGCGGTCAGCTTCCGCGGCGATCGGCTGACGGTCAACCCGGTCGATCTCGACGCCGAGCAGGCCGCGCGGCTCAAAGAAGCGCTTCCGGCGTCGACCTATGAGCCCGGTCGCTCGCAGCTCTCGGTAATTGTTCCTAAAGAGCCTGAGCACCGCTTCCCGGCCGTCATCGCGGCCGCAGATGCCTTGCTGGCAGTGTCTTTCGCGCCCGTGTAGCCCCTTGCTGAGGCATCGTCAAGGTACGGAGGGCTGCCAATTGGACACAGGTTTAAGGCTCCGTTCATACAGACCCTGGTAGCTTGCGCCCCGCTATGACATCGCCTCGTCGGTTTTCGGCGCTCTTGGGCGCCTTTTTCGTGCTCCCCCTCGTCCTCGCCGCTTGCGGCGGCGACAGCGTGCCCGGCAACGCCGTGGTCAAGATCGGAAGTGATCCGATCAAGACCTCGGAGTTCGACCACTGGCTCCAGGTGGCGGCCACCACGCAACAGCAGCAGACGGGGGTGACGGGCAAGGCGACGATTCCGCAGCCGCCCGACTTCACGGCCTGCATCGCCAACAAGAAGAAGACGGCGACCAAGCCGGCCAAGGGCCAGCCGACGCCGACCGACGCGACGTACAAGGCACAGTGCCAGCAGGAGTACGGCGCGCTGCGCGACCAGGTCATGCAGTTCTTGATCTCTTCGGCCTGGATCGAGGGCGAGTCGGCCGACCGCGGCGTCAAGGTCGCCGACAACGATGTCAAGAAGGACTTCGACAAGCAGCGTCAGCAGAGCTTCCCCAAGGACAAGGACTACACGGCCTTCCTGAAGAGCTCCGGATACGTCCAGGAAGACCTGCTCTACCGCATCAAGATCCAGGACCTGTCGCAGAAGCTCCGCACGAAGATCCTTGAGGGCAGCGACAAGGTTTCCGACGCGCAGATCACCAACTACTACAACAAGAACAAGATCCGCTTCGCCGTCCCCGAGCAGCGCGACCTGAAGATCGTCCTGACCAAGACCGAGGCTCAGGCCAAGAAGGCCCGCGCGGCCATCGACAGCGGTCAGTCCTTCAAGTCGGTCGCGGCGAAGTACTCCGTCGATCAGGCCACGAAGGACAACGGTGGCGTCCTGACCGGGGTCCCGAAGGGCCAGCAGGAGAAGTCGCTGGACGCCGCGACCTTCAAGGCTCCCGTCAACAAGGTCGAGGGCCCGGTCAAGACGCAGTTCGGCTACTACGTCTTCGAGGTCACGAAGATCACGCCCGGCAAGCAGCAGCCGCTGTCGACGTCCAAGGCCTCCATCAAGCAGTTGCTGGTCAGCCAGCAGCAGCAGACCAAGCTCGACACCTTCGTCAAGGACTTCCAGAAGAAGTGGAAGGACAAGACGCAGTGCCAGAAGGGCTACCAGACGACCGACTGCGCCAACCCGCCGAAGGCGACGCCGTCGACGGCAGCCCCGGCGACGACGGCGACGCCGCAGCAGAACGCGCCGCCGGCCAGCGGCGGCACGGCCACCACCCCGAAGAAGTAGGACGGGTAGCCTGCGGCGGGTGTCGTCTTCCGACCCCGCCGCAGACGTCGCCCAGGCGGTCGCGGCACTCGATGCCCTGACGCGCAAGCTGCGCATCGAGTGCCCGTGGGACCGCGAGCAGGACGAGCGGACGATCGTGCCGCACACGCTCGAGGAGGCCTACGAGCTGGCCGACGCCGCGCACCGCCGCGACGACGCCAAGCTCCTGGACGAGCTCGGCGACGTGCTCTTCCAGGTCCACTTCCTGGCGCTGTTGCTCGAGGAGCGCGGCGCCGGGTCGCTGGCCCAGGTCGCCGAGCACACCCGCCAGAAGCTGATCCGCCGCCATCCGCACATCTTTGGCGCGGTCGAAGTCGCCGACGCCGGCGAGGTGCTGGCCAACTGGGACACGATCAAGTCCACCGAGTCCGGTCGCGAGCCCGGGATCTTCGGTGAGGTGCCCGAGAACTTGCCGGCGCTGCTGTATGCCCGCAAGATCCAGCGGCGCACGGCGACCAGCGGCTTCGACATGGAGGAGCCGCCGTACGCAGCGGTCGGCGGCATGCTCGAGGAGCTGGAGGCTGCCGACGATCCCGACGCGCGCTACGCGGCCGCGGGCGACCTCCTCTTTGCCGCCGTCAACGTCGCGCGCAAGCTCAAGGTCGACCCGGAGCTCGCGCTGCGGTCCTCGGCCGATAGGTTTCGCGCGCGCGTCGAGGCCGCCGAGCAGCTCGCTGAGGCCGACGGCGCGCGCTGGAACGACCTGGCGACAGGTCGCCAGATCACCTACTACGCGCAGGCCCGACTCCAAGAAGAGGACTGAGACCCGACTGCCATGAGCGCCATCGAACGCGTCCACGCCCGCCAGATCCTCGACTCCCGAGGCAACCCGACCGTCGAGGTCGAGCTTGCCCTGCGCTCCGGCGCCACGGGCCGCGCGGCGGTTCCGTCGGGCGCCTCCACCGGTGAGTTCGAGGCGACCGAGCTGCGCGACGGTGGCTCGGAGTACCTCGGCAAGGGCGTCACCCAGGCGGTGGGGAACGTCAATGGTGAGATCGCGGCCGAGATCGCCGGCCTTGATGTCTCCGACCAGGCGGCGCTGGACAGCAAGCTGATCGCGCTCGACGGCACGCCGAACAAGTCGCGCCTCGGCGCTAACGCGATCCTTGGCGTCTCGCTGGCCGCCGCGCATGCGGCCGCGGCCGAGGAGGGCCAGCCGCTGTGGCGCTACCTCGGCGGCGAGGGCGCGCACGTATTGCCCGTGCCGATGATGAACGTGCTCAACGGCGGCGCGCACGCCGACAACTCGGTGGACTTCCAGGAGTTCATGATCGTGCCGGTGGGCGCGAGCTCCTTCCGAGAGGGGCTGCGCTACGGCGCCGAGGTCTTCCACGCTTTGAAGAAGACGCTGCACGATCGCAAGCTCGGGACGACCGTCGGCGACGAGGGCGGCTTCGCCCCGAATCTGGAGTCCAACGAGGCGGCGCTGGAGCTGCTGGTCGCGGGCATCGAGGCTTCGGGCTACAAGCCCGGCGAGGACATCGCGATCGCGCTGGACCCGGCGACATCAGAAATCTTCGAGGGCGGTGTCTACGACCTCGAGCACGAAGGCCGCAAGCTGAGTTCGGTGGAGCTGGCCGACTACTGGTCGGTGCTCGCCGGCAAGTACCCCATCCTGTCGATCGAGGACGGGATGGACGAGGAGGACTGGGACGGCTGGAAGGCGCTCACCGACAAGATCGGCTCGACGGTCCAGCTGGTCGGCGACGACCTGTTCGTCACCAACGTCGACCGCCTCAAGCGCGGCATCGATGCGGGCGTCGGCAACTCGATCCTCATCAAGGTCAACCAGATCGGCACGCTGACCGAGACGCTGGCGGCGATCGCCATGGCGCGCGAGGCCGGTTACACGGCGGTGATGTCGCATCGCTCGGGGGAGACCGAGGACGTCACGATCGCCGACCTCGCCGTGGCGACCGGCTGCGGCCAGATCAAGACCGGCGCGCCTTCCCGCTCCGATCGCGTGGCGAAGTACAACCAGCTGCTGCGCATCGAAGAGGCTCTGGGCGCCGACGCGACCTACCCGGGCCGCTCGGTTTTTCGCTCCTAACGCGGCGGGTGACGTCAGCCATGCGCTGACTTGAGCAGGAACGCGCGCGCGCGGGGCGAACGGGCCTGTAGATGTCCCCAGCCCGCCAGTCCGCGGCGCACGCGCGCTCCCGTCCCTCCACGGAGCCCCGCGCGCGACAGCGCCCGCGTGTGGTCGCGGGTGGCGGCCGGGCCATCCGCTGGGATCGCGTCGGCCGTGTCGCGCTGTTGATGGTGCTGGTCGGCGTCGTGGCCCTCTACGTCGGGCCGTCGATCACGTTCTTCCACACCTACCGCGAGGCCAAGGCGCGCCGTGGCGAGGTCAGCGTGCTGCAGGCCGAGAACAAGCGCCTGCGGGCGCGGCGCACCGCCCTGAGGAACCCGCGCACCCTGGAGCGCGAGGCCCGCCGCCTCGGCCTCGTCAAGCCGGGCGAACGTCCGTTCATCGTCAAGGGCCTCCCAGGCGATCGATGAGCCGCCGCCGGCGCTAGCCTGCGCGCGGTGAGCCAGTTCGAGACGTCGATGTTCCAGTGGAAGGAGGGCGAGCGCCGCGTGCGCGAGTCCCTTCCGGACGAGCGCATGGCGATGGATCGCGTCGTCGATCACGTGCTCGCCGAGTTGCGCCGCCGGCTTGGCGGCCCGTTCACGATCGACGAGCTGGTCGAGCTCTACGACCAGGGCACCGCCTGGTGCACCGACATCGCCTACAGCGTCGCTCCAGGCGCGCCGTGGGCCTGGGACGCACGGACGACCGCTGACGCCGCCTTCGGCCGCTACGTCCGCGAGGCGTCGGACTACGCCGGCGGCCGCCGGCTGGACCCGCGCCCGGCTGACTGACGCTGACGCGCGCTACGCCGCGCCCGGCCCCGAGCTCTGCGGCATCCGTGCGAAGCGCAGATAGACCCCGAGCTCGCCGGCCGGGGCGAAGCCGAGACGCGCGTAGAGCTCCCTGGGCCAGTCGTCGGCGTCGGCGACGATGAACAGCAGCTCGGGGTCCTGCGCGAGCGCGGCACGGGTGGCTGCGGCGACCACCGCGCGTCCATACCCGCGGCCACGGTGCTCGGCGAGGCAGATGACGTCCTCGACCTGCGCTTCGGCGCCACGGGTCCACAGCCGCGCCCAGGCGACGACGTCGTCGCCGGCACAGACCGCGAAGCGCCGCTCCTGCGCACCGGCCGGGCCGTAGGTGCGGTGGTGCTCGAGCAGATGGCGGCGTGTGCGGGCATCGCGGCCGTAGGGCGTGTCGCGGTCGGTCTGCAGGTAGTGGTCGTTGGCGGCCAGGATCGCCTCGACCGAGACCTCGACGACCTCCACGCCGGCGACGGCGTCCGGCATCGCCGCGGGGCCGGCATGGACTTGGAAGACGTGGCGGCTGGCGTCATAGCCGCGGGCGACCAACCCGTCGTGCAGACGCGCTTGGGCGGGCGGCTCGAGCAGCAGCCGGCGGTGCGGCAGATCGTGGCCGCCGAGCAGGCGGTCGGCGTGGCCGTCGAGGGCGTCCGCGCTGATGGCGCCGGCGTCCTCGATCGCCCAGAGGACGTTGCGGTCATAACAGCGGTCGAGCTCGGGGGAGAGGAAGGCCTGTCCCCACGCAGCGGTGACCGTCCGCCCGACGGCGGCATGCATGGCGCGCTCGAACGCGAACGCGCGAGCCAGCCTGGAGTCGTCAGCCCTCGTCGGCGTCGGTGTCGGCACCATCGCCGACCCGCTTGATGACGATCTGGTCGGCCTCGACCGTCACCTCGACCTGGCGGTGGCCCGCCCAGTGCTCGGCATAGACGCCGTCGTCGGCGATCGCCGGGTCCAGCCATAGGCCGTAGCCCTCGTCGCCGTGGTCGAAGGTGCCCTCGTAGGCGGAGCCCTTCTTGGCGCCCGCACCGGTGCGGGCGCGCCCACGGCCGCCGCGGCGCCCCCGACGGCGCTTGGGGGCGCCATCGTCGTCGCCGGCCTCGTCAGAGGACTCGTCCTCGTCCTCGCCGGCCTCGGCCTTGCGCGCGGCCTCGGCCTCCAGCTCGGCGGCGATGAGCGCGTCGTCTTCAGCGCGGAGGTCGATCTCGTCGTCGAAGTCGACGCCGGGGGACTCTGATGACTCCCCGTCGGGGAGCAGGTCGTTCTCCTTCTTGAAGGCTTCGATCTGCTGGACCGTGACCTCCAGCTGGTGCGCGACCCACGCGTCCGTGCGCCCTTGGCGCACCCACGTACGGATCTGGTTCAGATGAGGGCGGAGCGATCGTCTTGCCATACGAAGGTGGCCATCCTAGTCGACCGTCCGGGCGGTACGTCGGCACCGTCCGTCAGGCTGCAGTCCGATGCCCGACCTCCTAGACACGACTTCGCACAGGCTTTCGGGGCAAGGTTCGTGATCCAACGACGTTCCCGCTATTTGATGGTTTCGCGCTGCTTGCATGTGGGCACCGGCCCTGCGAGACTCGCTCGGCCGGTGGCAGGGACGTTGGGAGGCGTCCAACCATGCTCGTACTGACACGAAAGTCCAACCAGAGCATCATGATCGGAGACGACATCGAGGTCTCCGTTCTCTCCATCATGGGCGAGAAGGTGCGCATCGGCATCCAGGCTCCGCGCGACATCCCGGTCTTCCGCAAAGAGGTCTACCTGGAGATCCAGCAGGAGCGCGCCGGGACCGTCGAGGGCGCCGCTGCCGACAGCAACAACAACGTGCGCGGCGAGGTCGACGAGGCCCTCCGCAAGCTGGGCACCGCAGCGGAGTAGGGCCGCCCGCTCAGCCCATGACGTAGTACAGGGTCTCGAACATCGCGACCGTCACCAGGACGGCCGTGGCGACGAGGATCAGGTACAGCAGCCCGAAGCGCATCGAGCCGCGCTTGTGGGTCTTCTCCAGGTGGCGCTTGCGCGCGCGCAGCTCGACCTCGCGTCGCAGGCGGTCTGCCTGCTCGCGGTCCTGCTCGATCTCGTCGACGAGCGCCCGTTCCAGCTGGGCGAGGCTCTGACGCATACGCATCAGCCTCGGAGGCTACCGCTCACACGCGCTCCATAACCCGCGCCCGGCGGCGCGCGCTTGGCGTGCCAGCGCGGCAAAGCGGTCGGCGAAGCGCACGTTTGGCGCGATCGTCAGCGTTGTGGCATAGCCACCACGCACCAGCGCCGCGTTGACGAACAGGCCGTCGTCGGCGCGGTAGACGTAGGCCAGCAGCCGTCCGTAGCGGTCGCGCGCCTCGGCGTCGGCGACCAGCCGGACCGCGCGCCCATCGACCAGCCGATGGTTCTCGGCCGACGCCCGCTTGCCGAAGCACTGCACCGGCGTGTTCGGCTTGACGGTCTCGGGCGTGTCGACGCCGATGTAGCGTACGCGCTCCTGGCGGCCGTCGACGGCGACGAGGATCGTGTCGCCGTCGACCACGCGCAGCACCCGCGCCGTGAAGGAAGAAGACGCCGACGAGCCGTCCTCACTCCGTCGCGCCCAGCCATAGCCGGCGGCGAGGAGGACGACGAGGACCCAGGGCAGCGTGCGGCGCATCGGCCACCGACCCTAGGTCGCACGCAAGCGTGCCGGGTGCGCTGTCGCACACTCGGCACGCCCACGCCTCAGGTCCTACGCGATCGTGACCTCGCTGGAGAGGTACACGTCCTGGATCGCGTTCAGCAGCTCGACGCCCTCGGCGATCGGGCGCTGGAACGCCTTGCGACCGGAGATCAGGCCCGTGCCGCCGGCGCGCTTGTTGATGACCGCGGTGCGGACCGCCTCGGCCAGGTCGGTCGCGCCCGACGACGCGCCGCCGCAGTTGATCAGCGGGGAGCGGCCCAGGTAGCAGTTGGCCAGCTGGTAGCGGGTCAGGTCGATCGGGTTGTCGGTCGTCAGCTGGTCATAGACCAGCTTGTTGGTCTTGCCGTAGGACCCGTTGCCCAGCGCGTTCATCGCCGTGTAGCCGCCGTTGTTCTCGGGCAGCTTCTGCTTGATGATGTCGGCCTGGATCGTGACGCCGAGGTGGTTGGCCTGGCCGGTCAGGTCGGCCGACAGGTGGTAGTCGGTGTCGCCCTGCTTGAAGGCCGAGTTGCGCAGGTAGCACCAGAGCACGGTGAACATGCCCAGGCGGTGGGCCTCCTCGAAGGCCGCGGCGACCTCGACGATCTGGCGGTCGCTGTTCTCCGAGCCGAAGTAGATCGTCGCGCCGACGCCGGCCGCGCCCATGTCCGCCGCACGCTTGGGCGAGGCGAACATGATCTGGTCGGCGCCGTTGGGGTACGTCAGCAGCTCGTTGTGGTTGAGCTTGACGATGAACGGGATGTGGTGCGCGTACTTGCGGCCGACCGCGCCGAGGACGCCGACCGTCGAGGCGACCGCGTTGCAGCCGCCCTCGACGGCCAGCTCGACGATGTTGTCGGGGTCGAAGTACATGGGGTTGGGCGCGAAGCTCGCGCCGCCCGAGTGCTCGATGCCCTGGTCGACCGGCAGGATCGACACGTAGCCGGTGCCGCCGAGGCGCCCGTGGTCGAACAGCCACTGCAGGTTGCGCAGGACGGTCGTGGAACGATCCGTGTCGCGCACGATGCGGTCGACGAAGTCCGGGCCCGGCAGGTGCAGCTCCGCCGCGTCGATGGTGGTGCTGCGATGGTTCAGGAGCGTGTCGGCCTCGTCGCCGAGCAGCTCCTCGAGACGCGACCCGCTGAGCACGTCGGTGGACACTGTCAGACCTCCAAAAGAGTCATGGCTTGGACGCCAGATCATAGGCGTCGGTAGGCTGCGCGCGGCAGATGGAGCACCACTTCACCGGGCCGAGCTACACGATCGGCATCGAAGAGGAGCTGATGATCGTCGACGCGGACTCCTACGAGCTCGTCAACGCGATCGAGTCGCTGCTCGAGGACGCACGCGGCGCCGACACGACCGCCGGGGAGATCAAGCCCGAGCTGATGGAGTCGGTGCTGGAGATCGCGACCCGTCCGGCCGCCAACACGGCGGAGGCCGGGCGACCAGCTGCGCGCGCTGCGCCGCCAGGTCGCAGACATCGCCGCGCGGCGGGGCCTGACGATCGGCTCCGCGGGCACGCACCCGTTCGCGCTCTGGGAGGACCAGCGCATCGCCTCGCGCCAGCGCTACCGCGAGCTGGTCAACGCGCTGCGCTTCGTCGCGCGCCAGGAGCTGATCTTCGGCCTGCACGTCCACGTCGGCGTCGACGATCCCGACAAGGCGATCCACGTCGCCAACGGCATGCGCGTGCATCTGCCGGTGCTGCTCGCGCTCAGCGCCAACTCGCCGTTCTGGCGCGGCGACGGGACGGGGATGGCCAGTCGACGCGCCTGCCGATCTTCCGCGCGTTCCCGCGCGTCGGCGTCCCGCCGACCTACCGCGACTGGGCCGACTACGAGCGCCAGATCGAGTTCATGGTCTCCAGCGGCGTGATGGAGGACTACACCTACCTCTGGTACGACGTCCGCCCGCACCCCAAGCTCGGCACCGTCGAGATCCGCGCCTGCGACGCGCAGACCCGCGTCGAGCACACGCTCGGCCTCGCCGCGCTGATCCAGGCGATGGTCAAGGAGCTGGCCGAGCACTTCGACGAGGGCAAGCACCTCGGCGAGTACCCGTGGCAGATGCTCGACGAGAACCGCTGGCTGGCCGCGCGCCACGGCCTCGACGGCGAGCTCGTCGACCTGCCCTCCAGCGAGCGCGTGGCGACCAAGGCGCTGGCCCAGCGCCTGCTCGACCGCCTGCGCGAGCACGCGCAGGATCTCGGCTCGGCCGCCGAGCTGGAGGGCATCGACGACCTGCTCGCCCGCGGCAACGGCGCTGCGCGCCAGGTCGTCGTCTACGAGGCCAACCACGACCTCCGCGAGGTCATGGCCGAGATCGTCGCCGCGACGATTGGTGAGGGCGACACCGAGTTCTAAGTGACGACTTCGCACACTGCTCACCGGCCGGGCTCGCGGGGGCCTAGAATCGATCTCAGATGGCCGGGACGCCCGACCTGTTCGTGGTCTGCAAGAAGTGCGGGTCTGAGGTCAGCCCGTACATCACCGAGTGCCCGTACTGCGGGACGCGGTTGCGCAAGCGCGCCCCGAAGATCGATCGCCGTGCCGGCGACGCTGCTCCGCGCCCGTCGCGGCGCGCGGCGCGCCCGACGTTGAGCCCGCTGCGCACCAACGAGATCCCGGGCATCCGCGGCGATCCGACCGGCCGGCCGAACGCGACCTTCGCGCTGCTGATCGCCTCGTTGATCGGCTTCTTGGTCCTGCCGTTCGTCTCCAACGCCGACGTCGCGCTGATCTCGCTCTCCGGCGACGCGTGGCGGTATGTCATCTCGGCCTTTCTCTATCCCAACGCCTGGTATCAGCTGGCGGTGCTGCTGGCGATCGGGATCTACGGCTGGCGGCTGGAGCTGCGCCACGGCCCGATCCTGGTGGTCGCGCTCTTCCTCGCCTGCGGCATCGGTGGCAACGCGATCGCCGCGGCGGCCGGCCAGGACACGCTGATCTTCGGCGCGCCGGGCGCGGCGCTGGGCATGCTCGCGGCCTGGGCGCTGCCCGACGTGCTGCGCGCGCGCAACGGCGTTGAGCACGATGGCGACCTGCTCGGCACGGCCGTCATCGCCGTCACCGTCGCGGTCATGCCGGCGGTCGTCCCGGGCGCGAGCGCCATCGCGACGTTCTCCGGGTTGGTCCTCGGCGCGCTGGCCGGGTTGATGCTGCTGCGCGCACCGACACGCACCGCTAACGCACCGCGGGCGAGCGGCTAGGGTGAGGTGACGTGCCCGCCCGCCGCTTCACCGCCGAGCAGGTCGACGCCGCCGTCGCGGCGCTGTCGACGACTCCGAGCGGTTCGTCCACGCCCAGGAGATCGTCACCCACGCTGCGCCCGGGCTGCAGCGCGTCCTCAACGAGGCGCTCTCGGCCGGTGGCTGGTTCGGCGAGGCCCACGAGGCACAGATCACCGGCGTCGCGTCGATCGGCGAAGGCCCGGAGCGCGAGTCGGCGCTGCGCGTCCTGATCGCCGAGGAGACGCGCCTGAGCATGCTCGTGGGCGTCGCGGTGGGGCTTGAGCTGGCACGCGAGCTGTTCGATGTCGACGACGATGCAGAGGAGATGACGTAGATGAAGATCCAGTTCCTGGGCCACGCCGCGTTCGCGCTGGAGCACGAGGGCAAGACCGTGCTCGTCGATCCGTTTCTCACCGGCAACCCGAAGGCCGCGGCGACCGCCGACGAGGTCGCCGCCGACGCGATCTTCCTCACCCACGGCCACAGCGATCACATCGGCGACACGGTGGACATCGCCAAGCGCACGGGCGCGACGGTCGTGGCGATCGTCGAGCTGGCCGGCGAGCTGAGCGAGTCCGGCGTCGAGAACGTCAAGGACCCCAACATCGGCGGGACGGTCGACCTCGGCTGGGTCAGCGTCCGGCTGACGCCGGCGTGGCACACGTCGACGACGCCGAAGGGCACGGTCAACACGCCGGCCGGCCTGGTCATCGAGATGGGTGGCAAGCGGATCTACTTCGCGGGCGACACGGGACTGTTCAGCGATCTCGCGCTGCCGGCCAAGCGCGGCCACCTCGACCTCGCGGTCGTCCCGATCGGCGGCCATTACACGATGGATCGCTTCGACGGCGTCGTCGCGGCCGAGCTGATCAAGGCCGATCAGGTGATCCCGTGCCACTACAACACGTTCCCGTTGATCGAGACCGACGCGCAGGCCTTCAAGGCCGACGTGCAGAACGCGGGCTTTGCCGAGGTCATC
This sequence comes from uncultured Conexibacteraceae bacterium, assembly GCA_963836485.1. GTDB lineage: Bacteria > Actinomycetota > Thermoleophilia > Solirubrobacterales > Solirubrobacteraceae > Baekduia. The sequence goes on from CAWIJS010000007.1 coordinate 202,537, forward strand.
GTCCTGGACCCGGGCGCGTCGCACGCGCTATGACGCACGCGGTCGTCCTGATCGAGGCCGAGCGGGATGAGCTCTCGACGCTCGGCGGCGCGCTGGCTGGTCTGGAAGGGGTGGCCGAGGCCTACTCCGTCACCGGTGAGTGGGACTTCGTGGCGATCGTGCGGGTCCAGCGCCACGAGCAGCTGGCCGACGTCATCACGGGGGAGATCGTGAAGCTGCCGGGCGTCAGCCGCACGCAGACGATGGTCGCCTTCGAGGTGTTCTCCGAGCACGACCTCGAGGCGATGTTCTCGATCGGGCAGTGAGGCGCGCGAGCGCAGCTCTGGCGGCGGCCGTCGTGCTGGCGGCCGCCGGCTGCGGGAGCGACGACACGACGTCGGCGACGGTCGTCCAGGCACCGACGACGGCGGTCGCGCCGGCCACGGGGCCCGAGGCCACGGTGCCAACGACGACGGTCGTGACGCCGACGACGTCTGGCCCGACCTCCACGTCGACGTCGACGAACCCCACCGCGACCACCGGCGTTCCGACGGGCGGCGTCAAGCCGACCACGACCGGTGGCGCACCGGCAGGGGGCGAGCAGGGCGAGGGCGGCGCCGGTGACGAGGAGGCCACGCGGGTGCCCGTCACGCTAACGGCCGACGGCGCCTCGCTGTCGCCCACGACCGTGACGATCCCGGCCTTCTTGGCGATCGAGCTGCGCGTGACCGCGCGAGGCGGAGCCGAGAGGCTGACGATCTCTGCGCCGGGTGGTGGGACGCTGTCGGTGGCCGCGGGTCAGACCGCCACCAAGCGCCTGGCCGGGCTCAAGCCGGGCGACTACACCGTGACGACGGCCGGCGGCGCCAAGACCACGCTGCGGGTGGTCAACGGCGGCGACCCCGGGCCCTAGCCGCCTAGACTCCGCAGTCGATGTCCGCCGTCCGCCCCGAGTTCGGCCCGACGCTGCCCGCGCTGCTGGGGCCGTGGTTCCGGGCATTGCCCCAAGTGGTTCGTCTTGGCCTTGCGGCGCTGGGCGGGTTCGTCGTCGTCGCGATCTTCTATGTCGTGGTCTTGCGTGGCGATGGCGCGGATGCTAAGCGCGCGGTCGTCGTGCGGCAGCCGATCGCCTTCAACTTCGTCTACCGCGCCCCGTTTCATCGGCTCGCACCGAGCGCGGGGGAGCTGGCGCGCGTCGGGAGCCGGTCGCAGACGTTCGCGGTGCGCGACCTGCGGCTGCCCGCCTACCGTGGCGACGCCGCCGGCTTCCTGCCGCTCTACGCCGCTCAGCAAGAGGCGCAGATGGCGCGGACGTTCCCCGGCTTCGTCTGGCGCGCCGACGGCCGCGCGAACATCAACCAGCAGCAGGGCTTCGAGATCGTCTTTCAGTTCCGTCGCCCCGGCGGCCCGCTGACCTACGGGCGTCGCGTGCTGCTGGTGCCTAACGTCACCGCGCGCGAGGGCGCCGACATCCTCGTCACCGCACCGCGGTCGCCGGCGATCGTGCGCGCCGACGACGTCGGCCACAACGGTGGGCTGAAGACGGCGCTGCGATCGTTCCGCTTCGGCACCGAGCGTCCGTAGGCTCGGCTCGGCGGGCCTAGTCGGCGGGGATCGACGAGGTGGCCGGCACGGGCGGCGCGCTGGGCGTCGTCGACGATGGGGCCGTGGAGGAGGCGTCGACTGGCGGAGCAGGATCGGCGGGCGCGGTCGGTGCCGTGGTGGTTGGCGTGCTCGGTGCGGGGTCGGCGGGTGCGGGCTGGGCCGGGACCGTCGTGGCGGGCGGTGCGGCGTCGGCGGGCGCGGGCGTGATCGCGGTGATCGGCGACGGCGGCTGCTCGGTCGTGGCACCGGCGCCGGGCTGGTCGGGCAAACGGGTGTTGTCGTAGCCCTCTTGGGTGCCGGTCGGCGCGGTGCTGGAGGGGACGCTGGCCGTGGCGTTGGTGTCGGGCGTGGTGGGCGTGGCCGGGACCGTGCTCGACGGCGCCGTGGTGCTCGGGTGCGCGCCGGTTGCCTGCTGGGCCGGAACCGACGGCTTCTGCGGCTTGGAGCTGACGGCGATCGGTGCCGGAGCCGGCGCGGGCACCTGCGCGCTGGAGGTGACGACGCGCGGGGGAGCCGAGGCGACGATCTGGGCCGGCGCATGCGAGCGGTGGAGACGGTGGTGCTGGGCGTGGTCGACCTCGGCCACACCGGTCGTGACGATCGCTACGGCGGCCAGGCCGGCCGCGGCCTTGGTGGCGACGGCGCCAACGCCTGCCGACAGCGCGCTGCCTGCGGTGGCGCCGCCGACGGTCGCGCCGCTCGTGGCCGCTGCGCCGCCGGCCGCCGCTCCGGCGCTTGACGCGCCCTGGGCCAAGATGAACTTCTTGAGCAGCAACAGCGGCCCGACCGGGAAGACCGCGGCCAGCGCCTTGTTGGTCTGGCGCAGCTGCTTCTTGAAGGCGCCGCAGCGCTGGCAGGTGCGGACATGGCGGCGCACCGGCGCGCTGATGCGCGCCAGGCCCTCGGCCCACTCGCCCAGCTCGCCGCGGACCTCATCGCAGGTCAGACGGCGTGCCTCGGCCGCCTCGGCCAGCGAGACCCGTGCGCGCACGAGCAGCGACTTGACCGACGGGACCGTGGTCTCCATCGCCTCGGCGATCTGCTCGTAGCTCAGCGCGTCGATCTCGCGCAGCAGCAGCGCGGTGCGCTGCGTCTCGGCCAGCGTCTGCACGTCGGCGACGAGCTGGCGGAAGTCCTCGCGGTCGTGGACCTTGTCGGCGGTGGTCGTGCCGTGCTCGGCGAGGTGGATATCCATCGAGTCGACCCCGATGGCGGTCTGCTTGCGCAGGTGGTTCAGACAGCGGTTGCGCGCGATGCGGTAGAGCCATGGCCGCACGTTGATCGGTCGGTCGTCGGCCAGCATCGCGTTGAACGCGGCGGCGAAGACCTCCTGCAGCACGTCCTCGGCATCTTCGCGCGAGGAGAGCATGTGGCGGCAGAACGCCAGCAGGCGCGCCTGGTAGCGCGCGACGAGCGCCTCATAGGCCGCTTGGTTGCCGCGGCGGGTGAGCGCGACCAGCCGCTCGTCGCCCTGCAATCGCAGCAGCGGCGTCGGGCCACGGAGACCGGCGGCCCCGGAGTATCGGAGGCTTGAGACTTCCACGCGTGTGGGACAGGGTTACCCGTCCGCCATTGGAACTCTCGGCGGGCAGACGAGTTGCGGGTTCTCAGTCTAGGACGGGGGCGGATACGCTCCGCAATGCTGCGCCCGGGTGGTGGAATTGGTCAGACACGGCTGGCTTAAAACCGGCTGCCCGCAAGGGCATGGGGGTTCGAGTCCCCCCCCGGGCATCCTGAAACGCTGGCCGAGACGGCCAGGTTTCAGTTGCGATCCTGCGGTGCGGTCCTACGCGACGGGCGTCTCGCGCACCGCGCCGGGCGCCAGCGCGTCCAGCAGCAGGTCGGCAATCCCCTGATCGCCGGTGATCTCCAGCTCCGTACGCGAAGCGTCGGGGCCAAGGGCCTCGACCCACGCCCGCTCGGGGCCGGCGATGCGCGCATCGGCCTCAGGGGCCGAACGCTCCGCGAGCTCCATGCGGCCGCGGTGAGCGGTCAGCACGTAGCGCTTCATGTCGCCAGCGCGGCGAACGACCGTGATCTCGACCATGCCGTCGATCTCATCGGGCAGCGTGAGCCCAGGCACCGTGCGCAGGATCGCGCCGACGTCGACGGACTCGTCCGGCCGCGGCGGCGACCAGGCCCAACGTGCGCCCCAGCGCGCGAGCGCGCCAACCACGGGCAACAGGTCACGAGCCCGCTCGGTGAGCTCGTAGTCGACACGCGGCGGAACCTCGCGGTAGCGCTGGCGCGTCAGCAGGCCGTCGGCGACCATGCGGTTGAGCCGGGAACGCAGCTGCTCGGTCGAGATCCCGGGCAGGACTCGCTGCAGTTCAACGAAGCGGCGGGGACCGGCGACGAGATCGCGGACGATCAACAGCGTCCACTTATCGCCCACCAGATCAAGAGCGCGCGCGTCTGGCGCCCACTGGTTGTACGGATGCCGCTTTGGGGGTGGAACGGAGGGAATGGCTGCCTCCCTTTGAGACCGCGTAGATGGGACGGACCCCTCAGCCACTGACGAGGATACCCAGGTCAGCCCACGGACGCGCCGTTTTTCGGCGGACGTGGACGTCCGTTTGACCCGCGGATGGTGAGTCGTTGTTACGCAAGCGCTAACGATCGATCCGGAAGGCAGGACATTGCCAGAAGCTACCCAGTCCGTCGACTGCCAAATCCATCTTGGCACCAGGCGCGGGAGCGCTGGTGCACAGGCATTTGGTCCTTCACCAATCCAAATGTGCAGGGAACGACCTGATGCGCGCCCAAAAGGGACGCGCATCAACCTGCAAGTTGTGCAATTTGGCCAGTTGGCCTACACGTTGACGAGGCCCGCGAGGATCTGCTCGTCGTAGACGTCCTCCTCGGCGCCCACGTGCAGCGACGCCGCGGGCGCCAGCATGGGGTAGGTCGCGTCCTGCTCGGCGGCGATGGCCGCGAAGCGACGCGTGGGCAGGCTCTGCTCCTGCGTTTCGGGCAGGTCCTTCTTGAAGCGGGGGTCCACGGGACTCCTTCTCCTCTCGGGTGCCTTCACCACCCGTTCTACGCCGATCGGGCCTGATTGCAACCTCGATGTTTGCGTATCGGACCCGAGCGGACCATCTTTGTAGGAAGTCTCTGAAGAGTTGGCGTCGCGTTGTGTGACCGATGAGCTGGCGCATCGGTCGTGGGGCCACGAGGATGGACGGATGAGCACCGAGGCGGAGCAGACGACACGGGTCCATGGCGGGCGGCTGATCGCCCGGAGGCTGAAGGCCCACGGGGTGACCAAGCTCTTCACGCTGTCGGGCGGGCACATCTTCTCGATCTATGACGGCTGCCGGGAGGAGGGCATCGACATCGTCGACACCCGCCACGAGCAGGCCGCGACGTTCGCCGCCGAGGGCTGGGCGAAGGTCACGCGCACCCCGGGCGTCGCCGCGCTGACGGCCGGCCCGGGCGTCACCAACGGGATGAGCGCGATCGCCAGCGCCCAGCAGTCGGCCTCGCCGATCGTCGTGCTCGGCGGCCGCGCGCCGGCGATGCGGTGGGGGATGGGCTCGCTGCAGGAGATCGACCACGTGCCGTTCGTGGCGCCGCTGACGAAGTTGGCGGCGACCGCGGGCTCGCCGGATGAGATCCCGGGCCTGGTCGATCGGGCGCTGGCGGCGGCGATGGCGCCGCACTCGGGGCCGACGTTCCTGGACTTCCCGATGGACCACGTCTTCTCAGAGGGCGAAGACGCCGGTTTGGAAGGCGCCCTGCACGACGTGCTCGCCGAGCCGTTGGCCGACGGCGACATCGAGCGCGTGCTCGCGCTGCTCGACGGCGCCGAGCGGCCGGTGATCATGGCCGGGACGAACCTCTACTGGGGTCGGGGTGAGGAGGCGCTGCGCGAGCTGGCCGAGCGTCGCGGCATCCCGGTGTACTTGAACGGCCAGGCGCGAGGATGCCTTCCGGCCGATCACGAGCTCTTCTTCTCGCGCGCACGCGGGGATGGGCTGAAGGGCGCCGACGTCGCGCTGGTCATCGGTGTGCCGATGGACTTTCGTCTCGCCTTCGGGGCGTCGTTCGGCGAGGAGACCAAGTTGGTGGTCATCGATCGGGCGCAGCCGGCGCGTGAGCATCCGCGGGCGGTGGAGGCGTCGCTCTACGGCGGCATCGACGCGACGCTGCGCGCGCTGGTCGGCGACGGCACGCCGGACCGCACGCGCGACTGGGTCGCGCATCTGCGCGGCAAGGAGACCGAGAAGCGCGAGGCCGAGCGCGTCGAGTTGGACGACGGGCGTGCGCCGCTGCATCCGATGCGGCTCTATCGCGAGCTGGGCGAGATGCTGGATCGCAACGCGATCGTCATTGGTGACGGCGGCGATTTCGTCTCCTACGCGGGCCGCGTGATCGACACCTACGAGCCCGGCTGCTGGCTGGATCCGGGGCCGTTCGGCTGTCTGGGCACCGGGCCGGGCTACGCGCTGGCGGCCAAGCTCGCGCATCCCGACCGGCAGGTCGTCCTGCTTGTCGGCGACGGCGCGTTCGGGTTCAGCGGCATGGAGTTCGACACGCTGGCCCGTCACGGCGTCAACGTCGTCGCGGTCATGGGCAACAACGGCATCTGGGCGCTCGAGAAGCATCCGATGGAGTTCTTGTATGGGTACTCGGTGGCGGCGGAACTCCGGCCCGAGACGCGCTACGACCAGATGGTCGAGGCGCTGGGGTGCCATGGCGAGCTCGTGCGGACGCCCGAGGACCTCAAGCCGGCGCTCGCGCGGGCCTTTGAGGCGGGGGCCCCGGCGCTGGTCAACGTGCTCACCGACCCCGACGTCGTCTACCCGCGCAAGTCGAATCTGGCCTGACGGCGAGGAAGTTGCGTTGGACCGGCTTCTGGCAAGAAGAAGCACTGCACTTTCCGGTGCGATGCGGTCCGCGAAAATTGGAAGCCGCCCCGAAGAGCGGCTTCCAAAGTCGGCCCCGACAGGACGGGCAGGGGTACGTGCCATGCGGGGGCCTGATTGTCTGGCCCGAGCGGCGGGAGGCGCCGATTCGATGCGGCTTCGCTCGGACCTATGCGTCGGAACGGCGGATGAGCGAGCCTGTTCGGCACGTACACCCATGACCCGACGTTCGCAGTATCCGGCGGGGCTCAGAGGCCCACAATCAGACACCCGTCCAGAAGCGTTCCGAGAAGTGGGGATGCGAGGTACAACCGCTCTGCGGCGAAATCGGGAGGTGGGGCAGCCATGCCCTGCTTGACCCCGTCGCTGGAAGCGAGCGGGGCGGGCGTGTTCCTCAGCCCTCGCCCGTCCCGCCGCCGCAACGCAGCGCCGCCCCGCGCAGGATGTCGTGCTCGGAGACCTCGACCTCGGTGAGGTCGAAGGTGCGCATCGCCTCGATGAGGAGGATCACGCCGGCGACGATCGCGGGCGCGCGGTCGGGGTGCAGGCCGGTGACGTGGCGGCGCTGGGCGAGCGTCATGGCGGCGAGTCGGGACAGCAGCATCTCGGCCTGTGCTCTGAGGAGTCGGAAGCCATGGACCCGGGCGGGGTCGTAGGGGTCGAGCTCCTGGAGGATCGCGGCGCAGGAGGTGGCGGTGCCGGCGACGGCGATGCCGCTGCGGGTGCGCTCGCGCTCGGTTGTCGGGACGGCTGAGGTGAAGATCTCGGCCGCCTCGTCCTGGAGGAGTTGGAGCTCCGCGGAACGTGGTGGGTCGGAGCGCAGGAAGCGCTCGGTCTGGCGGACGACGCCGGCTTGGGTGGAGACATGGAAGTCGACGGTGGCGCCGTGGCCGATGACGAACTCGGTCGAGCCGCCGCCGATGTCGATGACGACGCGGGGTTTGTTGGCGGTGGCGGTGGCGGTGCGGTCGCTTGTGGCGCCGAGGTAGGTGAGCCGGGCCTCCTCGTCGCCGGTGATCGTCCTGGCGTTGATCGCGTAGCGCTCGTTGACGGTGGCGGTGAAGGCGGCGCCGTTGCGGGCGTCGCGGACGGCGGAGGTAAGGACGCCGGTGGTGGCGTCGACGTTGTTGTCGTCGATGAGCTTCTTGTAGGTGTCGAGGGCGGCGTAGACGCGTTGGACGGCCTCGGGGTGGAGTTCGCCGGTGTGGTCAACGCCCTGGCCGAGGCGGGTGACGGTCGTGCGGCGCTCGAGCTCGGTGATGTCTTGGTTTGTGACGTCTGCGATGAGCAGGCGGGTCGAGTTGGTTCCGATGTCGACGACGGCGATGCGCATGGGGTGCGGGCGAGGCTACTTCGGTGGCGCCGGCGCGGGGTGGGGGAGCTGCTCGCCGGCGAGGCCCGCGAGCAGGTTGTCGACGGCCATGTGCGCCATGCGGTTGCGGGCGGTGTGGGTGGCGGACCCGATGTGGGGGACGACGAGCAGGTTGGGCGCGGAGAGCAGCGGGTCGTCGGCGGGGAGCGGCTCGGGGTCGGTAACGTCGAGCGCGGCGGCGGCGAGGCGGCCGTCGTGGAGGGCGGCGGCGAGGGCTTGCTGGTCGACGAGGCCGCCGCGGCCGGTGTTGACGAGGATCGCACCGGGCTTGATGGCGTGGAGGGCGGCGTCGTCGATCAGGTGATGGGTCTGCGGCGTCAGGGGTGTGTGGAGGGAGACGAAGTCGGCTTGTTGGAGGGCTTGGTGCAGGTCGTCGTCGCGGCCGAGCGAGATGATGGACATGTCGAAGCCTCGTGCGCGGCGTGCGACCGCCTGGCCGATGCGGCCCTTGCCACCGACGATGACGAGCGTCGCGCCGTGGACGTCGGCGCCGAGCCAGCCCTGGGGCTCGAAGGTCCGCCAGCGGCCTTGGCGGACGGCGGCCTCGGCTGGTGCGAGGCGGCGCGCGGCAGCGAGCAGGAGGGCGAAGGTGAGGTCGGCCGTGGCGTCGGTGAGGACGTCGGGGGTGACGCCGACGGGGATCGCACGCTTGTTGGTGGCCTCGATGTCGATGTTGTCGAAGCCGACGGCGTAGTTGGCAATGACCTTGAGTTGGGGCGCCGCGTCCAGGAGCGCGACGTCGACGCGTTCGGTGAGCATCGCGAGGAGGCCGTCGGCATGGGCGAGGCGGTCGCGAAGCTCGGTGGGGTGGGGCGGCAGGTTGCCGGGCCAGACGTCGACGTCGTGGCCGGCGTCGGTGAGGCGTTGCAGCGCGTTGCCGGTCAGCGCGCGGGAGACGAAGACGTGGGCCATCGGTGGTGTGATCCTGCCAGGCTGCGCGTGAATGTTCGTGGGCACGGCACGCACCGGTGATGCAGAGGCGCCCGAGATCGTCCCGAGCGATCATTGCGTCGCGCGCTACCGCGAGCGGATGCCGATCCGGGTGCCAGGCCTGGACGAGGTGGTTCGCGCGCTGTTGGGGACGTTGGAGGACGCCGACATCACCCGCTGGCCGCCGGGTTGGGTGGTCTCCGATCGGCCGGTTGGGCTCTGGGCGTTGTCTGGCGATCTCGCCTTTCCGTTGGCCCCGACAGGCACGCCGGGGCGCTGGCTGGCGGTCACCTGTTTGCGCCGCGGCCGCGACCGCGCGTAAGCCCGCCGACATCGTTCGGAGACGACCGATCCGCTACACTTCTTCGTCCGCCGCGGGGTGGAGCAGTCTGGTAGCTCGTCGGGCTCATAACCCGAAGGTCGCAGGTTCGAATCCTGCCCCCGCTACTACGAAGACCCCCTCTCGCCAGGGGGTTTTCGTGCTTAACGGGACGGTGGCGCGGGCGGGCGTGGTCTCGTTTTGGGACTTAGTTGGTGGTGGAAACGCTACCGGCGTGTGGCGGGCGGTGGCGGGCTATCGGTCGCGCATCTCGGCCATGTGCTCGATCATCGCGACGAGTTCGCGGATGGGGTCGAGGTCGTCGAGCAGCTCTTGCCATTGCTCGGTGGTGTGTGGGCGGGCGTCGGGCATCCACCAGTCGATGGCCTCTTTGCCGAGTTCGATGAGGGTGTCGGCGGGGAGGTCGCCGCTGTCGAAGTCCTGCAGCTCGCGGACGGCGTCGCAAATGGCGTCGATGTTCTGCGGCACGGTCACGGTTTTGCAGGCGTTGACCACGCGCCATTCGGCTGCGACGCGCACTTTGGATCGCAGATGCTCGGGGATCGCGGCGTCGGGGCTAAGGGACGGGGTAGCGTCCTTCTTGCTCATGGGAGTCCTGCTCCTTTGGGCCATGCCCCCGGCGGTTGCCTCCGCGCGGGGGCGCTTGATTTGTGTCCTCCTACGGAGAGGTTGCGGCGGCCGCTTTCTCGCGCCCGCTGGGTTCGTTGTCGGACTGCGCGCCCTGGTGGACCGTGACCGCAGACGACGAGATCTTGGCTACCGCGGCCGAGCGGCGCGCACGTCGAGCCGTCGCTCAAGCCGCTTGACGAGTTCGGCCAACTCGGCGTGCAACTCGTGCGCGCGCTCCAACGCCGCTATCAACTCCTGCTCGTCGGCCGAGCCTTCCTGCACGCGGCGGGAGCGATAGCGATCGACCTCGCGCGTGACGAGGTCGCCCAGCGCGTTCGAGAGAGAGCTGTTGCATGTCGCCGCGCGAAAGTCGGTCCACACGTCGTCGCTGACCTTCACCCGCGCCTGGTGATCTCTTGAGGGCGCTGGCGTCTCGGGGCGGGTCTTGCGTCGGCTCCGTCTTCCCATGCACCTCAGTCGACGAGGTCACCAAAGACCCCTCGGGGCGTACACACGTCGACGCTGCATTACGAATGCAAGTGTGTGCCGGTCTTGGTGGTGGGAGTCACCGGGCGACGGGAGGCTGGTGTAAACCTTCATTCGGATAGCGTCGAGAGTGGGCATGACCCGCATGTCTCGTTTGAAACTGGTCTCGGCGCTGGCGGTCGAACAGGTCGTCCCGATGCTGGAACCGCCGCTCGTTTAATAGCCGCGGACTGCTGCTCGCGTCGTGATGGTTGGGACTGACACGGCGTACGGTGTGGAGTGAGTTTCCGCTATCACTACGGATACTGGACCGTCGTCGTCCTTGTCTGTAGCGTCTGCCTCGGTGTCCAACGAGGCAGGGTCTGAGATCAAACCGAGTGGCGTCGACGGGCGTCGCGGCGAGTCCGCTCAGAGAGCACAGTCGGTGTTCTCTATCCGAGCCGACTCGAACGGCCTGCACATCCACGATCGCGCGACCGGTCTCAACGTCTTGTTGGACGAAGTGCCGGTGCCGAGGCAGGTGTGGGCGTCAGCACCACGCTACGTATCGATCGCGCTTACCAACGCGTGCGAGCTGCGCTGTCCGTTCTGCTACGCGCCGAAGTCGCCGGCGCGGCTCGACGCGTCCGACGTCGTTCGGTGGGTGCGTGATCTCGATGCGTCGGGCTGCCTCGGTGTCGGGTTCGGCGGCGGCGAGCCGACCGCGCACCCAAAGTTCGCTGCCATCTGCCGCGAGGTCAGTAACTCCACGTCGCTCGCGGTGACGATGACGACGCATGCACACCGCTTCGACGAGGAGCTGGCCGAGTCGCTACGCGGATACGTGCATTTCGTACGCGTGTCGGTCGATGCGGTCGGGGTCGGTTACGAGCGGATCAGAGGGAGGAGCTTCGATCAACTCGTCGACCGGATCGCGCTGGTATCGATGGTTGCGCCGTTCGGCATCAACATGGTGGTCGGCGCAGGGACCCTCGACGAACTGGACCGCGTAGCCGCGTTCGCGGCGGATGTCGGCGCAACTGAGCTGTTGCTCCTGCCACAGCAATCGACGCCCACGTCGGCTGGGTTGACTGATGCGGACGGAAACCGGCTCGGCGACTGGATCCGCTGCTACCGAGGACCGGTTCGTCTCGCCGTCTCAAGGCTGGGCACGCCGGAAGGGTTGCCGTTGGCGGACCCGTTCGCCGGCGATGAGCCGCTGTCCGCTCACGGGCACATTGATGCGTTCGGCCAGCTTCGGACTGACGCATACAGCGCCCGCGGAGTGCGGGTAGGGGCCTCGATCCACGATGCGATCGACCGTCTACGAAAGGAAGGCACCGGATGAAGATCTGGGAGGGGTTCGGATCGGAGCACTCGCACCGGCTCGTTTTGATCGGCCGCTTCGCGAGCGCGCGCGATGCCGAGATGGCACAGCAGCGATTTGAGCAGCTTCGAGAGGTCGCGGCCGAAGAAGCTGACTCGATCGACTGGGACGACGCCAATCCCGGGTTTTCGGATGTGCTGTATCAGAAGTTGAAGGAACTCGACGCGACCGACATGAGTGGTTCGGACGTCGAGGGTCTGCGCTTCCTCGACGGGCTGGATCGTGTCGGTGACAAGGTGAGCTTGCACACCGATGACGCTGAGTTGCAGGGGCTCCTGAAGCTGTTGTTTAGATACGGCGCCCGCGTTGAGATTTACTCCGCGCATCATTGGAGCGAGGACGGCCAGCCGCGACGGAACTCTGAGTCGACTAACGGCGAGCCTGAATCCGAGGCCGATACGTCTGACGGTGGCGCCGAGTGAGTTTGGACTGGAGCGCGTTCCTTCGCCTGGAGGGCGAGCCGGACCGGAACTTCGAGCTGTTGTGGCGAGGCGTCGTGCAGCGGCATTGGGAGCGCTTTGGCAGTCTGCGCTCCGTCCGGCAGCAGCCGGGCGTCGAGTTCCATCTGCGACTCGAAAAGGAGTGCGAACTCGGAGAAGTCGGTCGATGGTATGGCTGGCAATGTCGTTGGTACACCCTGCGTCAGGACAACGGGTTTACGGCCGCGCAGAAGACGTCCATCAAGAAATCAATACGTAGGACCGCTGAATATGTACCGGGCGTAACCGATTACGTCCTTTGTCTAAAAGAGCGCCCGGCTGCTGACGATGTCACCTGGTACTTCGACCTCACAGCAGACGATGTCGAGCTCGAGCAAGGAGCGACACTGCCTCGGCTTCATCTCTGGGCAGAAGAAGACCTCGAGCCGCGCTTCTCGGGCGACGCCGCCGTCCTTCGCGAAACGTTCTTTGGCGAGCTCGTGCTCACGTCGGAGCGACTGAAGCGTTCGCGCGAGCGCTCGCTTGCTCCGATCAAAGATCGGTGGATGCCGGAGGTGAATGTCGCGACCGAAGCCGAGCGATGTCTCAACATGGCGCTGCTCCGGCCGGGAGGCCTCGCTGTGCTTTCGAGGCAAGCAGAGCATCTGTCGATCCTGTACGCGGACTCGGATCCAGGCGATAGGGCACTACCGTCCGAGGTCACCGACGACCTAGCACGGGTGCGCGCCTGTCTCGACACCTTGTCCGCCCAGCTACGCGCTGTGGTCAGTGCCGCAAGCGACGACGCCGCCATGGCGCAGGAGCTCCTTCGACAGACCTTCCATCCCGCCGTCCGGCCGCGGCAGGTCCGTGACGTCGCACGATTCCTACGGGCACTTCGAGATCCGTCGGCGCTGGCGATCTCGACAGCAGAAGAGGCGCTTCGCAACACGCTGGCACATATCTCGAAGGTGCGGGAACTCTCCTCGGCGTCTTGCATCGCGGTCGTCGGTGACGCTGGAAAGGGTAAGAGCCAACTTGCCGCGGAGTTGACCGCTGCGAGGGATCGACACCTGGCCGGTGTGTTCATCCCTGGCGTAGATCTAAAGCGAGGCGGGACGCTCGACGATCTTGTGTCGCGGACAGCCGAGCTTCGGGCTGGTGGAATTGACGACCTCTTGGAGGCGCTCGATGCCGCTGGCGCTCGCGCCGGCCAGCGCGTTCCGATCGTCATTGACGGCCTCAACGAGGCAGAGCGCCCGCCTGAATGGCGGGTTCAGCTGGCGAACGTTGAGCCTGCACTGTCGCGCTATCCCAACGTGCTGTTGATCGTCACGCTTCGAGGCGCCGTCTCCGAGGAGGTGCTGATTCCGGAAGCACATCGAGTCCGCTTGGAATGGAAACGCAACGAGGGTTGGGAGGCGATTCATCGTTACTTCAAGCACTACAAGATCGATCGAGGCTCGGCTCGCGTCGACTTGTGGCTCCTGGGCGATCCGTTATTCCTGCGGCTCTTCTGCGAGGCAGTCAACGGTGATCGAGAACACTGGGTGGGCTCGGAGAGCATCCCCGATGACCTCGTGGCGGTCTATGAGCTTTTCCGCACGCGGATGTCGCGGCGGATCGCTGATCAGCTAGGGCTCAGACCAGAGTTCGTTGCCGCCAAGCTGGCGGCTGTTGCGGCTGCGCTCTGGGAGCGACGGGCGCGCGACCTGCCGTTCGAGGAAGTGCAGGAGATCGTCGATGAGCGCGAGTGGGAATGGGATCGGAGCCTCGTTAGGGCGCTGGCGCAGGAAGGCATCATTTCTCGCACCGCGCAAGAGAGTTGGGAGAACTCAAGCACGTCAATCCTGTTCGATCGACTTGCGGGCTTCCTCATCGCCGATTCGCTCCTCAGTGCTCGCCTGCCGGCAGACGCCGAGACCCTTCTTGGTTCGACCGGTCTGTGGTCGGCTCTGCGGGGAGATCCGCGGAGACGGCATCCGCTGGCCGATGACATCCTGCTAGCGCTCGTGGGGGTGGTCCCTCGCAGGCTTCGTGGACGCCAGCTGTGGCAGTTCGCTCCGACTAGCGCACGGGACGATATATTGAGGATGACAGTGCATTTGTCTTCGAGCTTCCTCGATCAGGAAACCGAGACCGCACTCCTTGAACTCATCTCTCAGCGGTGTCCGAAACCGAGCCGCTACGCCGAGCATCCGTTCGATGGGCTCTGGGACTACTACGATTCGCCAGAGCATCGGCTCGACGCGAGATTCCTCGACCGTGTGCTGCGGGCTATGCCGGTGGCGACCCGCGACAGCCGGTGGACCGAATGGGTGCGGATCGAGAGCGAGAAGATCGCCGGGGCGATCGAGCGCGCAACGACGTACTGGTCGGATCATGAGGCTCGTGGCTCGGGCAGCGATTGCGCGGCGCTCGCGTTTGGCTGGGTCGCTACGACCACCAACCGTCAGCTCCGTGACCAGGTCTCGCTTGCGCTGCAACGGTACGGACGCCCCGAGCCACGCCGGCTCTTCGAGCTCACGAGCCGCATGCACGACGTTGACGATCCCTACGTTGTTGAGCGACTCCTCGGTGCGTGTCTGGGGGCGGCGCTCACGCACCAGATGCCTGACCCTGGTGGATGGTTTCGATCCGCACTACGCGATTTCCTTGAAGCGGCGCTGTCGTGGTACGCCGGTCCGTGTGCCACACACCCGACATCGCATGCTCTGATCCGGAACCACGTCCGCACGCTGGTTGGATTCGCTGGCGCCCTTCACACGGACGCATTGCCGGCCGGCGTCGCGCCGACGACGCTGACGTTCGCAGCCGGCCCCAGGCCTACAGCGATTGACGCGGAGACGCCGGAAGGGGAGGAGGTACGGCGAACCCTCCAGATGGACTTCGAGAACTACACAGTCGGGTCGCTGTACGAAGACCGCGGGAACTACAACAACAAGCACGCCGGTTGGCTTGCGGGTATCTCGGAGATCCGAGGTCGGGTTTGGCACCTTGGCTGGCGTGCTGAGCTGTTTGCTGACATCGACGATCGAATCGCCGAGGAAGGTTGGCGCCGCGGTCGCGTAGACGACAACCGGCGCACCGAGCGGTACGGGAAGAAGTACGGCCGGATCGCCTACTACGAGCTTGCTGGACGGCTTGCAGATGCCGGGCAAGCCGCGCACAAGGGATGGCGGCGGCTCGAAGTCGCTCACGAGTTCGACCCGACGTTCCCTGCTGATCCGCCACTACTTTCGGCCGAACTGCCGCGCTGGGCTAGCCAGCCGCCGGAGGACGACCGCGCCTGGTACGAGTCTGGAATTGTCGAGGTGCCCGAGAGCCTGCTGGGGACGGACACCATCGACGGCGACGACGGACCCTGGGTCTTGGCCGCCGGCTACCTGAAACATGAAGACGGGGAACTTGGACGCGAGGTGTGGTCGTTCCTCCGCGGCATGCTTGTCGCAGCCGAAGACGCTGAGGCCGTGCGAGCCCTCCTGAAGAGCCGCGCGTACCTTGGCAATCATTTCATCCCCGATCCGCCGTCCGACAACATCACCTATGCGGCGGAAATGCCGTGGAGCGACGACTTCCTCGCTAGAGGCGACCTCGGTTGGGGAGAACCGCCATACATCACAAAGCTCAACCGACACGAGGACGGTTCGGAATTCGAGGTGGAAGTCATCGCCCACGAGTATGCATCGGAGTCTGGGGCGCTCGACCTGCCTGCATACGGGTGCGATGTTCCGTCTGCCCGTTGGGCTCGTCACTTCGACCTGCGGCAGAGTCCGGGGCGACTCGACCTTGTTGGGCTCGATGGCCGGGCTGCGAGCAAGACGCTACTCGCACCTAGCGGGTTCAGTGGAAACCTGCTCTATCTGCGGGAGGACTTACTTGCTCGCTACGCCGCTGGCCGAGCTCTCATACAGATCGCTTGGGGCGAGCGGCGAGTCTCATTTGATTGGAACCATCGACCGACATGGGTGGCTGAGGTCGCCGAGCACGCTGACCTGTGGCGTCACATCGAGCTCCGCTCGTACACCGCGGGCTAGAACCCTCCGCGGTGGTCTGACTGCGGTCGATCACATCGTTGGTACGCGTAGGGCGAAGCCTGGCATTCCGCCTCGGCAAGGTTGGACGCCCAAGGCCAGCAGGAAAGGGCCTTCCGCGATGGGCGCGGCACTTTCGACCTCTTACGTGTGAGGCAAGGCTCACGGGCGACGGGAGGTGTCCTGCCCAGAGGCCTCGAACGTTGGGGCGGGCGCGAACGCCCGCTCCATCATCTGTCGCTCCTCCGCGCGTGGCGCGTAGTCGGCGTAGATCAGCGTGGTCTTGTAGTCGCGGTGGCCCATCCACTCCTGCAGCGTCCGCAACGGCACGCCTGACGCTGCCGCCTGCGTGCCGAACGTGTGGCGCAGGTCGTGGAAGCGCACCGGCCGGACTCCGGCGGACGCAAGCGCCTTCTTGAACCGCTTGCGCAGCTTCGAGGCGTCGAGCACTGACCCGAGTTCCGGGTGGGCGAAGACCAGGTCGTCGTCGGCCTGGTACCGCGATGACTTGAAGAGACGGTCGAGTGCTCCAGCGGTCCGGGCGATCATGGGCACTGCGCGGCTGGACCGGCGTGACTTGGGTGCACCCCAGTGCCCGCGGGTGTAGTTGCGGCGGACTCGGATGACGTCCGCGGTCCAGTCGATGTCGCGCCACCGTAAGGCCACCAACTCGCCCTGTCGCAGGCCGCAGGTGGCGGCGACGAGGAAGAGCGGGTAGTCGACTTGACTGAACTCGGGATCGGCGACGGAGCGCAGGAGGGCTTCGAGTTCCTCGTGGGTGAGGAAGCGGATGTCGGGGTCGCTCTCGGGCTCGCGCGGTCGGTCGACGGCGGCGACCGGGTTGGCGGTGGCCCAGCCCTTCTTCATTGCGTGGCGGAAGATGCCGTGCAGGAAGGTGAGCTGCTTGCCGACCGTCTTGCTCTTCAGGCCCTCGCGCTGCTTGGCGATGAGGTAGTCGGCGACGAGCTGGGTGTCGATGCGTTGCAGCGATCGTCCCGCGAAGAACGGGGCGAGGTGCTTGTGCAACATGATGGTGTAGTCCTGGAGCGTCGTGGGTCGGCGGTGCATCACCTGGTCGAGGTGGACGAGGTAGCGCTCTCCGGCGGTCTTCAGGTCGATGCGCTCGCCCATCGGGACGACGCGGACCTCGGCGTCGATGAGCTTCTGCAACGCGCGCTCGGCACCGGTCTTCGTCAAGCCGGTGGACTCGCCCACGCGGCGCTTGACGCCGAGCTTGCGCTTGACCTGACGCCCGGCGACGTAGAACCGGCCGTAGTAGATCTCCCGGCCGTACTTGTCGGTCCGCGTCTCCAGCGAGCCGGTGCCGTGGGCCCGGCGGGGGCCGGCGCTCATCGCGCCGGCCCTCGCTCGTGGTCCTCGATCCAGTGTTGGACCGCGCTCATCCGGAAGCGGCGGTACCGGCCGAGGCGGACGTGGGGGAAGCGGCCGGCGCGTGTCTCCTGGTAGACCCAGCTCGGGTCGACCTCCAACAGCTCGGCGACCTGCTGCGCGGTCATCAGCTTCTTCGTCGCCGATGACTCGGACTCGTATCGGTTGGGCTGATCAGACATGGTGCTCCTCAGTCGACGAGAGCGCCCAACACCCCTCGTGACACCTGCTCACACTGCGGCTCGATCGTGGTCTCGACATGACGAGATCTCCTCTGTCGGGAGACCACACACGCTGCGCCAGAGCGGGCTGCCAGGCTTTCAAGGCCTATAACAGCTCGCTCATAACCTGAGAGTCGAGAACCCGACGGTCACGGCGAATCTCCCGTGGGGTTCTTCGTATGTCCCTCGGCGAAGTCCGAGCGACCTCGGGCGTTCGCGCAGGAGGCGCTGGGAGCCGCAATGGTCTGCTGGACTGACTCTGAGCTTACGGCCGCGTGAAGCAGACGGTCGACGACCTTGGTGGCTGCGGCGAGCATATCGAGGCCGAGACTCACGGAGGTCGAACATGCAGTCATGCTCGACGGCAGCCCCGCGCCGTCGTAGAAGACGACTTGGGCCCGGTAGCCGGAGCTAACCGACGTCGGACGCCCACCCTCGTCAAAGCCAGGCGGAAGCCGTCGGCAGCACGTCAGGTGGCGCCGGCGATGCTTCGCAACGCGGGTACCAATTAACTCACTAATACGCCTCATAAATGGAATGTCCGCTCAGGCCGTGCCCCGTCGCGGCTGTGACGGCTGCCGCGCGCGATGCGCTCGCGGGTAGTGCCATCGACCAATGCCCGCGCAGCGATCGCACAGGTGTGAGCACGGGCCGAGGCCGTGGGGCGGAGAAAATGCAGTCTGCCGAGGGTTACCGGAGCCGCGCTGTCGACTGCGCGACGAGGATTCGGCTCGTGCGTGGGTCGCGCGCTGCGAGGCTGGCCCGTGGGCCGGATAGGTAGGCCGCTGTGAGCGGTAGCCGTCGGTCCCAGCGGCCCCAGCGCCGCGCTGAGTGGAAGCTCGTCGTGACCTGGGCCGCGTTCGTTCCGCTGCTCGCGTCGTAGGTGCGGCGCACGTACACGTCGTTGCTGCCCGTGCGGCGGTAGATGAGGTCTGGCCGGCCGTCGCCGGTGACGTCGGCGATGGTGAGCGAGACGTGGGCCGCGAGTCGCCAGTCGGTGTGTGCCGCGGCGAACCGCGTGCCCTGGTTGAAGCCGACGTGGACGCGGCCGCCGGCGTCGACGCCGATCGCGTCGGCAGGCCCGTCGCCGTCGAGGTCGGCCAGTTGGAACGTGAAGCCCTTCGGCCAGTGCCCCATGTCGAGCGTCGCGGCGTCGGTCGTCCCCGGCGCCTGGAGTACACGGATGGTGCGGCTTCGGGGAACGAGGCCGACGATGTCTGCTGCGTCGTCGCCGTTGGTGTCGCCCACGCGCAGTACCGAGTAGGCGCGCGGCAGCGGGGCCAACGGCGCTGGTGGAGCGAAGCCGGTCGCTGTTGCACGGCCGATGACCACCGTGCCTGCGCCGTCGGCGCCGACGAGGTCGTCCAGCACGTCGCCGTCGACGTCCCCGAGTAGCAGGTCGCGATATGGCCAGCGACCGAGCACCACCGGGGTCCCGAAGTGCCCGTCTGCCCATCCGCCAGCGAGCACCGTGCCGTTGGCCTGCCGGACGAGGACGTGCGGGAGGCCGTCGGCGACCGGTCCGAAGCGGACATCGCCGGCCGGGACGGGGTCGCTGACCGCGACCGCAGGCGCGAAGCAGCAGTCGTCCCCCGGCGTGGCCGCCGATGCCGTGGCCGCGCCGTCGCCCATCAGGGCGAGCACGGCAAACACGGCCAGGGGACTGGAGCGGGTGAGCTTCATACCGTCATCAACGTCTCACCCCGCCTGGAAGTTGCGACGCCGCACGGCCTCGTCGCTAACACGGCACACCGGTCTGCTGGGTCGGGAAGTGCTTCGCCTTCAACTCGTTGTAGATCGCGCAATACGCAGTACGCGGCTGAGTGACGTCCGTGTACGGCACCGCCGCGCCCTTCCCGTAGGGCCGCGGATCGGTCACGTCCTTCCAGTCGGACCGCCAGACCGGCGCGATCAGGCCGGTATCGAAACCCGCCCGGTAGTCGGGGTGCGTGCCGATAGTTCCCCATGGCGTATGCGTTTCCGGGTTGATCGTGCTCCCAGACTCCGACAGCGTGTGAATCGTCATCCACCGCGCGTCAGCGACCTGCGCCTCGTAGATCGCGCCGGTATGCGGACCGCGCGCATCGGTGAAGTAGCTGGCGCGGACGCTGTCGGTCTTCCACTTCGTGCGACCGACCGTGCCGCCTCCGACCGCCTTGGCACCGGGCACGAGGTTGAAGTAGCCGAACTCGGTGATGTACAGGGGGACCGGGCCGCCGCTGGGCGTCCGCAGCCACTTGGGGCCGACGTCGTTGCCGTTGGCGTCGGTGTCCACCCCGGTCGTGCCGTGGTAGTAGCGCAGTTGGTCCAGCGCCGCCACGACGCCGACCCGGTTCCACGATCCGTTGACCGCCACGGCGATCGGTGCGCGCAGCTTGCCGATGCCGATCTGGCGATTCGGGCCGCGACGGTCGGGCGCCTGCGTGTGCTGGTAGGGGTGCAGGGCGAAGCCGTCGGCTACGATCGGCGCTGCCGAGTTCGTCGGCGGCCTCAGGACCTCGTAGAGGTAGTCCGTCGCGGAGTAGCCGCCCTTGCGTAGGTTGCCGGTGGCGGTCGTCGGACCGTTGACCGTCTGCTCGGAGAGCTCGCCGATGAACACGTTCACGCCATGGGCGAGGGGATCAACGCAGGTACTCGGTGTCTGGTGCGCCTCGCAGTAGCCGAGCTGGGCGGCGCGGTAGCCCGCGACGTACAAGCTCCGGTACCGGGCGGCCGTCAGCAGCTCCCGGACGGCGCCGCCGGACAGCGTCGCTGGCGTCGAGAGGAACTTGTGACTGGGTAGGTTCGGCTCGTTCCAGATCGAGTAGCTCGACGGCTTGCCTCCGGACGGGCGGCTCTCGTAGTACCGGACGAGGTTCTCGACGAACGTGCCGAACTTCGTCGTGTCGGGGTTCACCCCGGTCAGCGGAATGCTCGCGTCGCAGTCCCGTGCGTCCGGATTGTAGTTGGTGGGGTCGGTTGGGTTGGCCCTGTTGCAGGTGAAGCCGTTCAGGCCGGTGAGGGTCAGGTGGACCTCGAGCATCGGGCACGCGGGGTCGTTGCCGACGTGCGTCGAGGTGATGGTGTCGATCGCGGTGTTGAGCTTGGTCCAGAAGTACGCGCCGCTCGGCGTCCCCGGCTTGTTCTCGTGCGCGCCCCAGTAGACGGTGAGCCGCACGACCTGGACGCCGAGCGTCGCCATGCGCTGGACCGTGTGCGCGACCCCCAGCCCCGCGTTGGGCTGCCCCGGCTGCTCGTCAGGGGCCTCGTTCTGGTGGTAGAGCAGCCGACCGTCGTCCATCATCGCCATCTTCATCGTGCTGGCGTTCTGGCACTCCAGCGGCTCGGCGGCGAGCGACTGCGGAGCCGCCGCCGGAGCGGGCACCGAGTCGCCCGCGGTCGAGAGCCCGTCCGGGGTCCGGCCGTACGAGATCGCCGACCAGAACAGGTTGTCGCCCGTGTCGCGCGAGGCCAGGTCCAACAGACCGTCGCCGTTGACGTCGGCGGTCGACAGGTCGCGGGCCTGCGCCCAGACGCCCCAGATCTGCGCGGAGCCGAGCGTCGTGGCGGTGTCGTCCTGGCCGGCCGTACGGACCGAGACGGCGGTCGAGCCACTCGGGCGGTAGAGCAGGTCTGCGAGGCCGTCACCGTTGACGTCGGCCATGGCGAAGTCGGCGTTGGCCGGGATCGTCCACGGGCCGTTGCGGGTCTCGAAATCCGTCGCGACCGAGAACCCGACCTTTACCGTGCCGGCGCTCACGTTGCGGCCGACCGCGTCGTCGGAGCCGTCGCCGTCCACGTCGGCGAGGATGAACGTGTAGCCCGCGGTCCACGCGGTGGGGTTGAAGCGCTGCACGGCGCCTGAGCCGTTGGTCAGCACCACCTCCAGCGCCCCGGTCGACGGGTTCTCGCCGACGATGTCGCCGCGCCCGTCCCCGTCGACGTCGCCGATGCGCATGGTCGCGTAGGACGCCGCGAGGGTCGTCAGCGTCGTCGTCGCGGCGAAGGCCGTGCCGGTCGAACGGGCGACGCTCACCGTCCCGGCGCTGTCACGGCCGACGAGGTCCTCGCGGTTGTCACCGTCGATGTCGTAGAGGTTGAAGTCGCGCGTCGTCGGCCACGTGCCCCAGCTCAGCACGGACCCCGGCCCGGTCGGGCCCGCGAGCCGGACGCTCAGGGCGCCGGTGGAGGTGTTGCGGACGACGATGTCGTCGAGGTCGTCACCGTTGACGTCGCCGTAGCGAACCTCACCGGCCGATAGGGCGCCCGCCGAGGTGGCGCGCGCGAAGCAACAGTCGGCGATGACGTTGATGGTGCGCTCGGTCAGCGGATTGCCGACAAGATCAGCGACACTTACCTTGATGGCGTGCGGACCGTAGCCGTACAGCCCCGGCTCAAAGGTCCACGTGCGCGTCATCGGGCAGCTCGCGTTGGTGGTCGTGCAGCCCTGCGTGCTGGTGTAGACCTGCGTGCCGTCGACGAAGATGGAGATTGAGGCCACGCCCGACTGCGCCGTGCCGGGCGCCGAGGCGTTCCCGTCCGTCGCCGCGATCGTCAGCGGGTAGGCGCCGGCGTCGATGGATGTCCCCGCCGCTGAGTTCAGGGCGCCGGTGAGGGTGAGACCCGGTGGGGTGCGGTCTACACCGACGGTGCGGCTCCGTGTGGCGCTTCTGCCGGCGCCGTCGGTCGCGATCGCTGTCAACGTGCTGATGCCCTGCGGAAGGCTCGGGAAGTTCGCCGACGTCGTCTGGGAGGTGTTGCACACCACGGTCGAGGTGGGGCAGCTGTTGGGCACCGTGGTATCGGTGCCTGGGCCGAACACGCGCTCCTGCAAGACACCTGTGCCGGGATCGGATGCGGTCGCGGTGACCAGCGAATTGGTGGCCTTGGTCCAGCCGGTGGCATTGGTCGCCACGTCGAGTGTGTTGACCGTGGGATCTTCGTAGTCGGCGACCGCCGCGACCAAGATCGGGAAGAACTGCTGGTAGTAGGTGCGGGTGCCGCCGCCGATCGTGTACATGCCGACAAGGCCCCGGTTGTTGTTGTAACCCGGGTTGTTGTTCCACGCGCCGGCGTTGACGTCGACGTTGCGGAACGTGCCGTATTGGTTGAGCCAGAAGGTGTTGCCGCCGGCGGCGTCCTTGATGGCGACGAAGGTCGCGGTACCGGGGCCGTAGCCGTTGCCGGCGTTCGAGCCGTCATCGTGGTTCATCGAGCCGACATGCACCTGGCTGATTCCGGCTGTCCTGCCGATGAGGCTCAGGTCGAAGTAGCTGTAGACGACTCCCGCGAAGTTGTACGGACCGGCGAGGTACTGATAGAGGCCGGTGCCCCAGGCATCGGTCTTGCCGAACATCGCGATCGACGGCTGATCGGTGGCGTACTGAGCCTCGACGTGAAAGGTCCACGGACGGTTGACCAGGTCTTGGTAGTAGCGATTGTCGTTGACCGTCACCGTCGGGTCGACGAGCAGCGGCCAGTGGAGGCCTGGCGAGCTGTGGTCAACATGAAGGACTGGTTGGCCGGCTTCCCACTTCCACCGCGTGGAAACTGGAGCGTCCTCGGCATCCCACGCTGCGGGAGCGCTGATCGCGGCCAGGGGCGTGCCGTCGGCGGCGGTGATCTCAATGTGACTCGGGGCGTCCGCCGTGGTGGCGGCGAGCTCGGCCGAGGCGCCCTCCGGCAGACGGAGCACGAACGGGAAGTCCTCCGGGCTGGCGGGGGATCGCAAGCTCAGAGAGATCTCGGCGCCGGTCGTCGCCGTCTGTGCGATCACGTCGGTGTCGGGCAACGCATTCGGGTAGGCGACCGAGTCATCGACCCGGGCCGCTGACGCATCGGCCCCAGCAATCGCAAGCGAGATCCCGCCCACGGTCAAGCCCTCGCTGAGCTCACCAGGAAAGGCAACGGCGACCGGCGCGTTGACATCCACATATCCCGCCCCGGAGGCCTCGATCCCTAAATCTGTCGAAGCGAGATGCCCGGTATCCGCGTCGACACTCCTGAGCGGTACCGACGAGGCGACCACGTATCGGTCGCTGCCTTGAACGACATTGGCCGACAGCTGGTCTGCGCCGTAGCCAGCGACCGAAGCGTCGCTCGGCAGGTCAAGCCCGTCGAACGCCACATGCTCAACGGTCTCAGATTGCGTATCGCGAAGCGCGTCGATCGCGGCGCTGTCGGACAGGTCGTCGTACTGCGATGCCGAACGCAGACGGTCCTGCCGTGCCTCGGCGCTTTCGTCACGCTGGGGCGCGACAGGCGCGGCAATGGCGTTCTGAAAGACGTTCGCAGGCAACGGCGTGGGCGTCGGGGTGGGCTGTCCCGCCGCCCCGCCAGCGCCGAAGCTCAGCATCGCGCACACCAGCCCACATGCGCCCACAAGCGACTGCACCAACAGCGACCGTCCGCAGCAAACCATCCGTCGCTCCTCGACTTAGCGATCCGATATCGCACGCATCAGAGAACGACGCGAGCGCTTCAGTCGAACAACCTACAGCGATCATCAATGCTGTGCGAAGAGCGGACTCGCTCCAGTAGGCCGTCCGAGCTAGTAGATTGCGCAGCGCATAGGACGAGGCTCGGCGGACGAACCCCACGCACGGCACTGGCTCACCTCGCGGAGTCGCGCA
Source organism: uncultured Conexibacteraceae bacterium (assembly GCA_963836485.1). GTDB lineage: Bacteria > Actinomycetota > Thermoleophilia > Solirubrobacterales > Solirubrobacteraceae > Baekduia. The sequence continues at coordinate 226,766 of CAWIJS010000007.1, forward strand.
TCGGAATGGGCTGCCCAAGCGCTGCGTGCGGCCGTGCGGAACGCGCGCTAGGCGATCGAACTCGCCACCTGCTCATCGACAAGCCTGCGACCAGCTGACTCGCCCGGCGGTCGCGGGCGCCTGAGTGGGCAACGTTGGTAGCGTTCTCGACACGCAGACTTGCACATCGTTAACTGCTCGCTTACGGTGGCGCCGCATGCTTGCTGGCTGTCTAAGATGTCGCTTCGTCGCCGTATGGTGTCGTTCGTTGTCGCGGTGATCGTTGCCCTCGCGTGCGCGGCTCAGCTCGCTGGGCCGGCCAGCGCCACGATCTGCGCCGATGGCAGCTACAGCAGTTCGACCGGCCCGGGAACGTGCTCGCACCATGGCGGGATCGCCAGTAGTGGATCGCCCGCGGCCCCGACCGCGGGCGACAAAGACTGTCCGGACTTCGCGACGCAGGGCGACGCCCAAGCATATTTCGTGGCGCACGGAGGCTCCGTGACCAACAACGTCGACAACCTCGACGCTGATCACGACGGCATCGCCTGCGAGGACAATCCGTCCGGGCCCGTCGGACCTCCACCGCCGCCACCTCCACCGCCACCGTCGCCCGCCAACTGTGGTCCTCTACCGGTCACAGGGCCGCCCGACGGTGCATTCCTGCCATACGGATCTTCAATCACCCTCACTGCCACTGGAACAGGGTCGAGCGACTTCGTATCCCTTACGGTCGTGCCGGCCGCGTCTGTCGTCAACGGCGCTCAGACGCTGTCCGTGGTCAGCTCGACACTCTTCACGACGATCTCGAAAGCCAACGGCGACGGCGTGTCCTACAGCTGGTCGTCGTCTCAGACCGCTTCGTACGACACGCCGCTCTCGACCACACCAGGCAGCTATGCCTGGCAGATGAACGATCTGATGCGAGGCTGTGGGCCCAGCTCGCCGATCCAGCGCTTCACCGTTCGACAGCCCCTCCGCTGCGCGATGACCGCGCGCCGAGACGGCGCGATGGTCGAACTGCGTTTCTGCCCGGTGACCAAGCAGGTCACCATCGCACTCAACCGCAGTCAGAATCCGGCCAGCAGCGTCCGCAAGAAGACAGTGGCTGTGGCGATCGGCAAGCTGGCGACGGTGCGGATGCACACGAGCAGGCGCGCGCGGTGGGCTCGCATCAGCTACACGAGTGGGACGTCGTTGAGTCCTCGCTTGCTCGGTGCTGCACGCATCAGATAGATCACGGCGTAGTCGTTTGCCATGGCGACGACACGCCGCCCGAGCCGAATCCGCCCCTCCGAGGCGGCGACGGGGTATGTGGGCGCATGACTTGACTCGGCGTACGAAAGGCGACAAAATGTCGCTGTTCGTACGATGCCCGGTCTTCGCTATATCCAACTCGCACAGCACGCGGCCGAGAACTACGGCTACGTCAGTGGCGAAGATGCGCGCGGGCTTGGTGTGCCTATCGGGACCCTGAATGCGCTTGCGCGTCGCGGACAGCTGGAGCACGTCGCGCACGGGATTTACCGCGTGCCGCTGATTCCGTCCTCTCCTCTGGATGAGTACATGTTGGCGACGCTCTGGCCGGGCGGGCAGGGGCGTATCTCCCATGAGTCTGCGCTGGGGCTCTTTGACATGAGCGATGCCAACCCGGCGAAGATCCATGTCACCGTGCCGGCCTCCTACCGGACGCACCGCCATGTCCCCGCGATGTACGTCCTGCACTACGAGGATCTCGACGAGGCGGACGAGGCCAACTTCGAGGGCATCCCGGTCGTCTCTCCGGCGAAGGCCGTCCGTCAGGCCCACGCCCAGCACGTGCGCCGCTCGCTGCTTGAGCAGGCCATCGACGACGGCGTACGCGGCGGTTGGCTGCGCAGCAGCCAAGCCGATGAGCTGCGTGCCGAGATCCTGGGCGGGACGAAGCGGTGACGCCGAAGGTGCCCGGCCGCGCTCCGGGCAACCGTTCGCATCTCGAGCGTCTAGTCCGGACGATGAGCCAGGAGCAAGGGGTCGCGGCCGATCGGATGCGGCGGTGGGTCAGCACGATGGTCCTGCTCGGCGCACTCGAGCGCATGAGCGACGACGAGCATCGCTTCCTGCTCAAGGGCGGCGTCGCCATGGAGCTACGACTTCACCTGCAAGCCCGTGCCACCAAGGACACGGACGTCATCGTCGTCCCGGCGGCCGGCGTCAGCATCGTCGACGCGCTGCGCGACACCCTCGCAGAGCCCTACCTGGACTTTGCCTTCCGGCTGGCGAACGTGCGCGGGATCGGTGACACGCCGGCGCAAGCCATGGATGTGAAGATGACCTACAAGAACAAGGCGTGGGCGACCCTTCGGCTTGAGGCATCGCCGCCGCAAGCAGGCGCCGCAGAGCCCGAGCCGATCGATGCGTTCCGCCTCACGCGGCTTGGTCTCGACGGACCCGAGCAGATCATCTGCCAGTCGCTGCGCCACCAGATGGCGACCAAGCTGCATGCGGTCACCGAGCGATTCCCCGATCGTGAGAACGATCGCTTCCGCGACCTCATCGACCTGCTGCGCTCCGCGAGCTTGAACCCGATCTCGGGCGCGTCGCCGAAGCATGCCGGGAGATCTTTGCTGAGCGTACGAAGCACCCCTGGCCTCCGCGGCTGACCGTCGAGCCATCATGGCCGAAGCAATACCGCGCCCTGGCCGTCGATCAAGGGTTCGCCATCGAAGACGTCGAGCAGGCGGTCGAACTCGTGAGGGCGCTCATCGACGAGCTTGCGGCCAGCTAACCCGGCCCGGCGGTTGCGGGCCGCCTGAGTGGGGCAACAATGGGGCAACACGCCCCACGAATCCCAGCGAAGTTCGCGCAACTCGCTAATCGCCCGAAACCGCCCATTTCCGGGCGTTTCGCTGGGCCCAATAAGCGCCAATAAGCTCATCAATACGCCTCATAACCCGAAGGTCGCAGGTTCGAATCCTGCCCCCGCTACTACGAAGACCCCCTCTCGCCAGGGGGTTTTCGTGCTTAACCGCCCATCGCTCTAAGTGCGTAGTTCCGATGGGCTCCGATCTCGGCTCGCACCGGGTCGCCCGGCCGAAGCGGTACCGTCGACCGCTCAGCCGCCGTGTCGAAACTTGAGGATCTCCAGCCTGGCTTGCGCCTTGCCGGCGTCATTCCCGGGCAGAACGTCGCCGTCATCGCCGTGCAGCCGCACGGGGCTGACGCGATCGAGCTCACCTACAAGACCGCCGATGGCGAGCTCGGCCAGCGCGTCCTGGGCCGAGACGCGGAAGCAGAGCCTGGCGATTGCCCAGGCGCGAAGCGCGTCCCCTCGATGCCTTTGCCGCCGACTTCAAGCTTGTCGCCGAGTGCCAGCGGATCAAGCTCGCCGGGCTGTCGGATCCGATGCTCGCGGTCACGACGTCAGACATCCAGCCGCTGCCTCACCAGCTGCGCGCCGTCTACGGTGAGCTGCTCCCGCGAACGCCGCTGCGGTTCCTCCTTGCCGACGATCCGGGCGCCGGCAAGACGATCATGGCCGGGCTCTACATCAAGGAGCTCATCCTCAGGGAGGACGTCAAGCGCTGCCTGATCGTGGCCCCCGGCGGCCTCGTCGATCAGTGGCAGGACGAGCTGTACCTGAAGTTCGGGCTTGCGTTCGAGATCCTGACACCGCAGCTCGGCGAGACCGTGTTCGGGGCATCGGCCTTCGAGCAGCATCCACTGCTGATCGCACGCATGGACCAGCTTGCGCGCAACGAGGACCTGCTGGCCGACCTCGCCAAGTCCGAGTGGGACCTCGTCGTCGTCGACGAGGCCCACCGCATGGGCGCCCACTACTTCGGCGGCAAGCTCGAGAAGACCAAGCGGTTCCAGCTCGGCGAGCTGCTTGGGGACATCGCGCGCCACCTGCTGCTGATGACCGCGACCCCGCACAGCGGTAAGGAGGAGGACTTCCAGCTCTTCCTGACGCTGCTGGACCGCGACCGTTTCGAAGGCAAGTACCAAGCGAAGATCCACGGCGCCGACACCTCCGGCGTGATGCGGCGCATGGTCAAGGAGGACCTGCTCACGTTCGACGGGCAAGCCGCTGTTCCCCGAGCGGATCGCCGAGACCGTCCCCTACGAGCTGACCGAGCTCGAGCAGGACCTGTACGAGCAGGTGACGACCTACGTTCGTGAGGGGATGAACCGCGCCGAGAAGCTCGACGGGAAGCGTCGCAACACGGTCGGCTTCGCGCTCACGGTCCTGCAGCGCAGGCTGGCATCTAGCCCGGAGGCGATCTGCCGCTCTCTCGAGCGTCGCGCTGCTCGTCTCGAGCGCCGCAAGCAGGAGATCCTCGATGGCACGACGATCGGTGAGCCGAGGGCAGCGGACCTCGTCGGCGACCTCGACGAATTCGACGACGACGAGTTCTCGGCCGAGGAGCTCGAGCACATCGAGGACGAGCTCGTCGACGCGGCGACCGCGGCGCGTACCGTCGAGGAGCTCGACGCTGAGCTGCTTGACCTGCGGGATCTCATCGAGGCTGCGGCACGAGTGCGTGCATCAGACACCGACCGCAAGTGGTCAGAGCTACGAACGATCCTTGAGGACAACACGCTCGCGGCTACCGGTTCGAGCGACGAGCGGCGCAAGCTCATCGTGTTCACCGAGCATCGCGACACGCTGGAGTACCTTGCGCGCAGGATCGGGTCGCTCCTCGGCCGCCCTGAGGCCGTCAAGGCGATCCACGGCGGCGTGCGTCGCGCCCAGCGTCGCCAGATCACCGCAGGAGTTCACCCACAACCCTGACTGCCAGGTCCTCCTCGCCACCGACGCCGCGGGAGAGGGTCTGAACCTCCAGGTCGCGCATCTGATGGTCAACTACGACCTTCCGTGGAACCCGAACCGGATCGAGCAGCGCTTCGGTCGAATCCACCGTATCGGCCAGCGTGAGGTCTGCCGCCTGTGGAACCTCGTTGCCGACAACACGCGTGAGGGTGAGGTCTTCGCGCGGCTTCTGTTGAAGATCGAAGAGCAGCGGAAGGCCTACGGCGGCAAGGTGTTCGACGTGCTCGGCACGGCGTTCAGTGAGACGCCCCTGCGCACGCTTCTCATCGACGCGATCCGCTACGGCGAGCTTCCCGAAACCAAGGCGAAGATGGAGAAGGTCATCGACGCGGGAGTCGCTCGCGGCATCGACGAGCTGCTCGCCGAGCGTGCGCTCGCGACCGACGCGATGCAGCACGCAGACATCGCCCAGCTGCGCGCCCTGATGGACGAGGCACGCGCCCGACGCTTGCAGCCTCACTACATCGAGGGAGCGTTCCGAGCGGCGTTCACCCGTCTGGGCGGGAAGATCCGCCGTCGCGAGGCGGGGCGCTTCGAGATCACGAACGTGCCGGCGCAGCTGCGCACGATCGGGCGGGGCCCGATCGCCAGCCGGTACGAGCGCGTCACGTTCGACATCGAACAGGTTCTCGATGACACGGGCGTTCGCGCCGAGCTGCTCGCCCCCGGCCACCCACTGCACGACGCCGTCACCGACGAGAGCGTCGCCCGATGGCAGAAGACGCTCGAGCGCGGCACCGTCCTCGTTTCGCCGACCGTGCAGGAGCCCCGCCTGCTCGTCGGCGTCATCGAGGAGATCGCCGACGCCACCGAGACCGCTGTCGCCCGCCGCTTCAGCTACGCGTTCATCGACGAGCAGGGCACGGTGGAGCCGGCGGGACCGGCGCCGTACCTCGATTGCGTTGCGGCTCCGCTGACAAACGAGGTCATCACGGCTCGCGCACTGCCCTGGCTTGCGAAAGCCGAGGAGCGGGCGGCGAGCTGGATCATCGCCAATCAGATCTCTGGGTTCCTGAGCGACGTCAAGGTGCGCCGGGAGGCCGAGCTCCACCGCGTACGCGACCAGGTCGGGCGTCGCCTCGACCAGGAGAGCAACCGACTGATCCTGGAGGCGATGGTCGCCCAGGAGCAAGCGCAGGCTGGCAAGAAGCCGAAAGAGAGTCATGCGAGCCTGATGTACAAGTCGGCCGACCTCGAGGGCCGGCGCACCGCACGGCTCGCGCTATTGGATCGGCAGCTCCAGATGCAGGCCAAGCCGCCGCGCGTCGTGACCGCGGCGCTCGTGTTGCCTCTGGCGGCGGTAGAGGCCCAGATTCCCGATGACGCGCCGATGCACGCGGTCGCGACGAAGGAGGTCGAGCGCCGTGGCGTTGACCTCGTTCTCGCCACCGAACGCGCGCTCGGTCGCGTTCCTGTCGAACAGGCGTTCAACAACCCGGGGTTCGACGTCCTCTCGGTCCGAGATGGCGAGGACCCGATTCGAATCGAGGTCAAGGCTCGGATCGCCGGGGCTGAGGACTTCTTCGTCACCCACAACGAAGTGATGACGGCCCTCAATAGCGCGCCGCGCTACCGCCTAGCGCTCGTGCGAGTCGACCCGCGCGGCGCCGATCACGACGAGGTTCGTTACCTCGAGAACCCGTTCGGCCGGTTCGATGCCGGGGACTTCGACGCGACCGGCCACCGAGGCAAGTGGGACACCACCTGGGCGCGGGGCCAAGCGCCATTCTGAGCCGATGACGGACGACGGAAGGGACGACGCCGTGGACGCGCCGAAGCGCAAGCTCATCGAGGTGGCGCTGCCGCTGGAGACGATCAATAGAGAATCAGCGCGGGAGAAGTCGATTCGTCACGGCCATCCGTCGACGCTGCACCTGTGGTGGGCGCGCCGACCGCTGGCGGCCGCACGCGCCGTGCTGTTCGCCCAACTCGTCGACGACCCATCCTCACATCCCGACCGTTTCCCGACCGAGGAGGCCCAGCGCGCTGAGCGCGAGCGTCTGCACCGGATCATCGAACGGCTCGTCGTTTGGGAGAACACGCGCGATCAGGAGCTGCTCGCCGAGGCTCACGCGGAGATATTGAAGTCAACGGGCGGCAATCCGCCACCGATCCTCGATCCGTTTGCTGGTGGCGGCACGATCCCGCTCGAGGCCCAGCGGCTGGGCCTCGAGGCACACGCGTCGGATCTCAACCCGGTCGCGGTGCTCATCAACAAGGCGCTCATCGAGATCCCGCCGAAGTTCGCCGACCGCCCGCCCGTGTTTCCCGGATCGGCCGCGACGGAGATGGCCGGTTGGAGGGGCGTCGCCGGGCTTGCGGCAGATGTCCAGGCCTACGGAGACTGGATGCGCCACACGGCCGAGGAGCGCCTCGGCCACCTTTACCCGAAAGCGACGCTGCCCGACGGTACCAAGGCGACCGTCATCGCCTGGATCTGGGCGCGGGCTGTCATCTGCCCGAACCCGGCATGCGGAGCGGAGACACCACTCGTGAACTCGTTCGCCGTCTGCACGAAGCGCGGGAAGCATGCACGTGTCGTTCCGTCGGTCGACGCAGGTCGTATCACCTACTCCGTCAGCGGGACAGGGGAGCCGGTCCCTCCGACGGTGACGCGTGCCGGCGCCAGGTGTCTTGTGTGCTCCTCTGCCATACCCCTGTCCCATGTCCGGGAGCAGGGACGACTCGGAAAGCTCGGCCGCCATCTCCTCTGCGTCGTCGTCGAAGGAGCGCGTGGGCGGGTCTATCTCGACCCCGGAGCGATTATCGGATCACCGGAGGCTGTTCCGTCACGACGCGATTTTCCTCAGGTACCACTTCCTGCAAAAGCCCTGGGCTTTCGGGTTCAGGCCTACGGCATCGAGCGTCATGAGGATCTATATACGGAGCGGCAGAAGGTCCTGCTCATGGAACTAGCAGGACTGGTGCAAGAGGCGCGTGCCAAGGTGATTGACGACGGGGGCACCCGTGCGTACGCAGATGGTCTGGCTGTGTACTTCGCCCTGCTCGTGGGACGCGTCGCCAATCGGGCGTCGACTCAGTGCTTCTGGGACGCAGGTGGTGAGACGGTTCAACAAGTTTTTGCGCGGAACGCGATGCCGATGATATGGGTGTCCGCCGAAAGCAACCCTTTCTCGAACTCGACAGGCAACGTCGCCGGCCAGCTCCGCTATCTGGTCGAGGCGATCGAGCGCTTGCCGACAGCCGGTGCCGGTCGCGCCGAGCAGCGAAACGCTCAAGCACTCCCGCCGGGGCCGTGGGTGATTAGCACCGACCCGCCCTACTACGACAACGTCCCGTACTCCGATCTGTCGGATTTCTTTTACCTCTGGCATCGTCAAGCGCTTGGACGCGTGATGCCGGATCTCTACGGTACGCTCGCAACGCCAAAGGCGGAGGAGCTGATCGCGGAGCCTGCTCGCCACTCATCTTCGGCGGCTGCCGCCGAGTTCTTCGAGTTCGGACTTCGTGAGGTGTTCGAAGCGGCAGTGGCCCAGCAATGGAGCGGCGCGCCATTCACCGTGTATTACGCGTTCAAGCAGTCCGAGTCCGAGGACGACGGTGTCGCGTCAACCGGCTGGGAGACGATGCTCCAAGGCCTTGTCGACGCCGGCGGCGTCATCACCGCCACGTGGCCTGTACGCACCGAGCTGGGTGGCGGTCTGCGCGAGCTCGGCCGTAACGCACTCGCTTCCTCCGTTGTCCTCGCCGTGCGTCCCCGGGCGATCACGGCGCCGACGACCGACCGTCGCGGTCTGATCGCCGCGCTTCATGAGGAGTTGCCCGACGCGCTTCGCAAGCTCCAGCAGGGCTCGATTGCGCCCGTCGACCTTCCCCAGGCCGCGATCGGCCCCGGTATGGCGGTGTTCTCGCGTTACGCGAGGGTGATCGAGAACGATGGCACAACGATGACCGTCCGGTCAGCGCTCGCACGGATCAATGAGATCCTCGACCAGGTGCTCAACGAGCTGGAAGGCGACTTCGACGCCGCCACCCGCTTTGCGATCGCCTGGTATCGCGGGCACGGATATGCGACCGGTAGGTTCGGAGTCGCGGACGACATGGCGCGCGCCCGCAACACCGCGGTCGAGGCGATGGTGCGCGACGGCATCCTGACTAGTGCCGCGGGCAAGGTCACCTTGCTGTCGCCGACCGACATGGGCGAGGGTTACGATGTCCTCGCTGACGATCGTGTCGGCGCGTGGGAGGTGTTGCACCATCTCGTCGCGTTCCTGCAGCGCGACGGCTTGCCGGTCGCCGGCGCGTTTCTGGCGAGCGTGCAGGAGCGTCCTGATGGCACGATCGACACCGAGCTCGTCAAAGAGCTCGCGTTCTTGCTCTTCTCGATCGCGGAGAAGAACGGATGGACGGCGGACGCGATCGCATTCAACACGGTCGCGACCGCCTGGCCAGACATTGTCCAAGCTGCGCGCTCGACACAAGTTGGTAGCGGCGAGCAGGCTGCGTTTAGGTTCGAGGAGGACTGACGGGATGGGTTTCCAGACGCCCCTATACGAGCTGTCCGACTATCTGGAGTGGACGAACTCAGGTCGTATCCAGCTTCCTGACTTTCAGCGCGGCTACAAGTGGGAGGACGAGCGCATCCGCTCGCTGCTCGTCACCATTCTCCGCGGCCATCCGCTCGGCGTGGTCATGTTGCTGAAGACCGGCAACGACCAGGTGCGTTTCAAGCCGAAGCCGCTGGAGGGCACGAATGTTCCTGTCGGCACCGACGCCGAGCTCCTGTTGCTCGATGGCCAGCAGCGCCTCACCTCGCTGACGCAGGCGCTCAGCGGTGACGGAGTCGTCGCTACGATGGACAGCCGCGGCAAGCTGCTCCAGCGGCGGTACTACATCGACATGGCGATGGCGCTTGAAGGTGAGGACCGCATGGATGAGGCCCTTCGCTCGATCCCCGGCGATGGGATCGTGCGCTCGAACTTCGGTCGGGAGATCGAGTTGGACGTCTCGACCGAGGACAAAGAGCGCGAACAGGGCCTCTTCCCGGTCCGGCTGCTGTTCAGCAACGACACGGTGACCTGGCTCTTCGCCATGGCGGACAAAGAACAGGCGAGCACGTTTCACGCCAAGGTGGTCAAACCGGCGACCACCTACAACATCCCGGCGATCGAGCTCGACACGGCGACGAGCAAATCTGCCGTCGCGACGGTCTTCGAGAAGGTCAATACGGGCGGCCTCTCGCTGAATGTGTTTGAACTGCTCACGGCCACGTTCGCAGGTGACAAGAAGCACTTCGACGAGCATGGAACCGACTTTCGCCTCAACGACGACTGGGTCAGGACCCAGAAGCTGTTTGCCGTCCAGTCGACGCTGACCGGGGTCGAGAACACCGACTTCCTGCAGGCCGTCACCCTGCTTGCCACCCGCAAGCGAAACCTCGCTGACACAAGCCCTAAGCCGGCGGCGATCTCCGCTCGTCGTGAGGACATCCTGAAGCTTACGCTCGACGAGTATCTCGAGTGGGTCGACCCGGTGCGCGACGCGTTTCTGTGGGCGGCTGATTTCCTCGCGGACCGCCACATCTTCACGGACAAGTTCCTGCCCTATCCCAAGCAGCTCGTGCCGCTCGCGGCGATCAAGGCCGTCATGGGAAGTGACGCAGATTTGCTTGGCCCGCGGGAGCGGATCATCCGCTGGTTCTGGTCGGGCATCTTGGGCGAGCTGTATGGCGGTGCGATCGAGACGCGCTTTGTCAGGGACATCGAGCAGGTGCCGGATTGGGCGCGCGACGTCCCGGACGCGCCAACGCCTCGCACCGTGCAGGATGCCAATTTCGTCGAGTCTCGCCTTCACTCGCTGCGGACACGCAACGCCGCCGCCTACAAGGGCCTCTATGCGCTGCTGCTCGGAAACGGCTCGCGAGACTGGATGAAGGACAAGGCTCTCGACAAGGCGCAATACGCGAGCCTCAAGGTTGATATCCACCACATCTTCCCGCAGCATTGGTGTCAGCAGCACGGCATTGACGATGAGCGACGTGAGAGCATCGTCAACAAGACCGCGATTGCCTACGACACGAACCGATCGATCGGAGGAGCTGCGCCGTCGAAGTACCTGGCGGCTATCGAGAAGAGGGCGCAGATCGGCGCCGAGCAGCTGAACGGCTTGCTTGAAGGGCACCTCGTCCCCGCCGAGCATCTCCGGGATGACGATTTTGATCGGTTCTTCGTCGAGCGACGCGAGCGCTTGTGCGCGCTCGTTGAGGTCGCGACCGGCAAGGCCGTGCAGCGCGATGTTGATGCTGGTGAAGCAGGAGAGAGCTCCGAGCAGTTTGAGACCTCGATGGTGACCGAACTGCTCGACGAGGAGGACTGAACGATGGCGACCTCAAACCGTGATCGAATCGGCAAGATGTTCGAGCTGCTTGCCCCGGCGCTCGATGACTTCATCGCTCGCTCGGTCGCCCCGCGGCTCCCCGAGGAAGCGTCCTCGTGGACGGCGCTCGTCGCTGTGAAGGACAAGTCGAAGGGAGCGGCAGGCAAGGAGTACCACCGGCTTGACCCGCAGGTGCAGCTGCGGATGCTCACCGAGAACATCCCACACCATTTCAAAACGGGCTGGTATCCGTTTGACGATGCCATCGGTCACGTCGGACAGGGGTACAGCAAGGAGTTGCGTGAGGCTCGCAACGAGTGGGCGCACAACAAGTCTTTTAGCGACGACGACGCTCTCCGCTATCTCGACACCGCTGAGCGATTGCTCGTCGCGATCGGCTCGCCATCGGTTGCCGATGAGCTCAAGGCGATGCGCCTGAGTCTGCGCCGCCTTACCGCCGACAAGGACGATCGAAAGGTGTTGAAGTCCGCGGTGGTCACGCCTGAGTCGGCGGGTCTCCGCCCGTGGCGAGAGGTCCTTGCGCCCCACGAGGATGTGGCGACCGGCAACTTCCAGGCGGCAGAGTTCGCCGCCGATCTGTACAAAGTTGCCGCCACCGACGATGCTGGCACGGACTACGCCGAGCCGGTCCAGTTCTTTGCCCGGACCTACCTGACGGAAGGTCTTCGCGACCTCATCGACCGCGCGGTGCGACGTCTCGGCGGCGACATGAACGCCTCGCCGGTCGTCAACCTCCAGACCAACTTCGGCGGCGGCAAGACGCACTCGATGCTCGCGCTGTGGCATCTGGCGTCCGGCACCGCGCTGGGCGACTACCCGCAGGACATCCAAGAGATGCTCACGGGGACGCGCTTCGACGAACTGGCGGGGACCATTCAGCGCGTGGCGTTGGTGGGCAACCATATCTCGCCGTCGGGGTCGGTGAAAGCCGACGGGACACAGGTCAACACGATCTGGGGGGAGCTCGCTTGGCAGCTCGGTGGCGACAAGGCATTTGCGATGGTGGCGACCGCGGACGCCGATCGCACACCACCGGGTGAGGCACTGCACGAGTTGCTGAGCGCGTATGCCCCGGCGGTGATCCTCATCGACGAGTGGGTGGCCTACGCGCGCAGCCTCGTTGCGCGCGACGACTTGGCCGGCGGGACGTTCGATGACCAGTTCACGTTCGCGCAGTCGTTGACCGAGGCGGTCAAGGGCACGCCAGGCGTGCTGCTCGCCATCTCGATCCCGGCGTCGGAGAGCGGCGACGATGCGCGGCCAGTTGACGGCAATGCCGAGGAAGTTGGTGGTGCGCACGGCCTCGAAGCGCTCAAGCGCCTACAGAATGTCGTGCGGCGCGTCGCTGACCAGTGGCGGCCAGCCTCGCCGAACGAGGCCTATCACATCGTGCGTCAGCGGCTGTTCGTCACGCCTGATGCCGAAGCGCTCGCCTCGATCAACGCAACGGCGCGCGGCTTTGTCGAGATGTACCACCGCTATGCCGACGAGTTCCCTCGCGAGGCGCGCGACGGAAGCTATGAGGAACGAATCAGGCAGACCTATCCAATTCATCCTGAGCTGTTCGATCGTCTCTATGAAGACTGGTCGACCCTCGAGCGCTTCCAGCGTACGCGTGGCGTCTTGCGTTTGATGAACACCGTCATCCACGCGCTCTGGGTGGGTGAGGATCAGTCGCCGTTGATCATGCCGGCGTCGATCCCGATCGGGACCGCGGCTGTGAACTCCGAGTTGACGCAGTATTTGCAGGACTCGTGGAAGTCGGTGATCGACGCTGACGTCGATGGCCCGAACGCGGAGCCCGTGAAGCTCGACGCGGGCAAGCCGCTGTTCGGGCAACGATCGCTCACCCGCCGGCTGGCGCGCACCGTGTTCTTCGGCGCTGCCCCGACGATCGGATCGGCGCACAAGGGCCTGGAAGCGCAGCGAGTGTTCCTCGGCACCGCGACCCCGGGCGATGTCCCTGGCAACTTTCATTCCGCGCTAGCCGCGCTTGGTGATCGCGCGACGTACTTCTACAGCGCCGGAGGCCGATACTGGTACGACCTGCAAGCGAACATCTCGCGGCGCGCGAAGGACCAGGCCGAGCAGTTGCACGTCGAAGAGGTCTACGTCGAGATCGCTCGGCGACTCGCAAGCCAGGCGAAGGCCCGCGGCGCGTTCGCGGGAGTCCATGTCTGCCCGGACGACACGGCCGACATTCCCGACATCGACGAAGCGCGCTTGGTCATCCTGCACCCCAAACTCAGGCATAAGCGCGGAGGCGGCGAATCGGACGCGATCACGTTTGCCAAGAGCGCGACCGAGCACCGCGGCGCGGCGAATAGGACGTACCGCAACATGCTCGTCTACATCGCTGGCGACCGCGATCGTATGGAAGAGCTCGAACGCTCAGTGCGTGAGTACCTTGGTTGGTCGGAGATCCTCGCCAAGGAGGATGATCTCAATCTCACCACCAGCCAGCGCAACCAGGCGACCGAGCGGCGCTCGAAAGCCGGTGAGACCACCGAGGCCCGTCTACTAGGCGCGTATCAGTGGGCGCTCGTTCCGACCGGCCAGCCGATCGATATCCAGCCGACGAAGGTCGAAGGCCAAGCGGCGTCCCTGGCTGAGCGTGTCAGTCGACGTCTCGGCAACGACGGCGCCCTCGCCATCCAGCACGCCGCGCCGGCGATTCGCCACCAGCTCGACAGCGCTGCGGCCAAGCTGTGGGTGGACGGCCACGTAACGGTGGGAGCGTTGTGGCGCCTCTACGCTGAGTATCCGTACATGCCTCGGCTGCGCGACCGCGGGGTACTCGACGCGGGGCTCGCGGGGCCGCAACTGCTATGGGAGCAGGAGGGCTTTGCGCTCGCCGATGGCTACGACGATGCGAGTGCAAAGTACCGCGGGCTTGTGCTGCCGTCGGACGGGATCACCGTTGCCATTGCAGACGCGACCCTGATCGTGCGGCCTGGGCGGGCACTGGCACAACGGGCAGCGGAGGTTCCGGTTGACCCTCAGCCCAGCGTCGCATCGGGCAGTGTTCCGGAGTCTGGCCTTGGCCCGGAAACCGACCTGGCACCCCAGCCGCCGACTAGGACGCGATTCTTCGGCAGCAAGCGCCTGCAGGCTGATCGCTACGCAATGGACTTCAAGAAACTCGCCGACGAGGTGCTCGGGCCACTTGGGGCGACTCCTGGCGTGACTCTGCACGTCACAGTCGAGATCGAGGCGATGGCACCGGATGGCTTCGATGACGCGAAGGCCCGAACGATCTCCGAGAATGCGGCGACGCTAAAGTTTGAGCAGAGTGACTTTGAAGAGGGCTAAGACCCACGGTCGTCGCCCTTATGGACCCCGCGGCGCGCCCACTGCGGCAATCAGCAACGCCAGCTCGTCGGCGTCCTGATGCTGTGAGCGCTCGCGGAGTCGCGCGATGACCCAGCGCATCCGCGCGAGCACGTCACTGCGCGCGGAGTGGTCGAGGTCATCGGTGAGCGCGGCGCGTAGCCAGTGGCCGGCCTCGGCTGGCCGTCCGGCCTGCTGGTAGGCGGCGGCGGCCGCGAGGGCGAGGTACCGGTCGCCTTGGGCGGCGTCCCGACCTGTGGCTATCACCGCCTGCTCGACGATCTCGATGGCAGCATCCGGACCGGCGAGGTCGCGTGTGGCACCGATGAGCACTGTCCAACCGACCGGGCTCTTGCGATCGAGTTTCACTGCCTCGTGCGCGATCGCAACCGCGTCGGCGGCTCGGCGGGTAGCTCTGAGCGACGCCCCGAGTGACGCACGCGCCGCGTAGCGATCGCTTGCGAGGCGTGGATGCGTCTCTCCCGCGGCTTCCCGGTCGGCGTAGGCGACCGCGCGGTGCGCGGCGACACAAGCAAGGTGCGGGAGGCGAGGTTCATCTTCGCGCAGTGAGCGCGCCAAGCGGATGAGCTCCGTGGGCAGCGACATGGCGTCCAACTGGGCAATTGCAGCGGTCGCTCGTTCGCGAGCGGGCGCAGCCAAGTCGGCGGCGCGCGCTCCCAAAGCGTGCTCGATGGTCCGGCGGCGCCGCGGCGGTGGATCGCGCACCAAGGCTTCCATCAGCCACACACTGCGCTGCATGTTGTGATGGGCCTTCAGTTCTGTGGTTCGAGCGCGCTTTGCCCAGGCCTGATGCACGCGGCTGATCCTCAGGGCGGCAGAGTGGTCGACCGGGTCTAGGCTCAGAATACGCTCGTTGATGAGGCGGATCAGCTCAAGATCCGCGGGCGCGGTCTGCAGCTGCAGCGGATCGAGGTCGACACGCTCCGAGAGCGCTCTGAGCCGGTCGAGATCTGTCCACGGCACATCCTGGAACTCCACACGAGGGATCTCAGCAGTGGGCGACGCGAGAGGCAAGTGCGGGTGTAGACGGCAGGACATCCAGCAACGTGTCGTCTCCCTCTTCGAGGAAAGCGCCGGATCCATGTCGTAGACCAGTCGTTGTATCGCTACTGCTCCAGGCTTACAAGAAGGTGCTTAGGGCAAAGGGCCGGAGTACAGCTTGAGACACATCCGAGACGGTCTCCGCCCCCTCGCGCGTCCATGGTGGAGAGGATGCCCTCTCCCCGTCGCACCGTCGTCACCGCTCTCCTCGCCCTCGCCACCCTGGTCGCCGCCACGGCGACGGCGGCAGCCGGCCCCCTCGATCTCGATCCCAGCTTCGGCCCGACCGGCAGCGGTGGCGCCATCACCACCGGCGACGCCGCCGGTGGCCGGTGGGCCGCGCTGCACGTCTACCCCGACGGCTCCTTCCTCGCAGCCGGGGAGGTCGGCAACGATCGCACGGCCGTCACGAAGCGCACCGCGGACGGTGCCCCCGACACGTCGTTCGCCGCCGATCAGCCCGTCCCCGGCACGATCGCCTTCGGTGGCGGGCAGGGCGCCGTCATCCCGACGGACGTGCTCACCCTCGCCGACGGCCGGATCCTCGTCGCCGCCACCGCGCTCACCGCGACCGCCGGCACGTCGCCCGGCATCGTCGTCGCCCGCCTGACCCCCGACGGCCATCTGGACCCCAGCTTCGGCACCAACGGCATCGCAACGGTCACGACGGCCGCCGGCGGCGTGCGACTGGGCCACATGGCGCTGCAGTCGACCGGGGCGATCGTCCTCGTCGGCACGCATCCCATCACCAGCAGCGCCGGCGTCGTCGCACGGCTGACCGCCAACGGCGCGACCGACGGCACCTTCGCCGGCAGCGGCCAGATCCGCGTCATCATCGGCGGCGCCGCCACCCGCTTGGACGACATCGCCGTCGACGCCTCCGACCGCCTCGTCCTCACCGGCTGGCGCGCAACCGGTGGCGCCACCACCAAGGGCCAGCTCGTCCTCACCCGCTACAGCGCCGCCGGCGTCCTGGACTCGACCTACGGCACCGGCGGCACCTCCGGCTACGTCACGGCCGACCTCAACGGCGCGTCACCCGCGACCTACGACGTCGAGGGCCGGCGGATCCATCTCGCCAACAACGGCCACGCGACGGTCGCGGCCACGGTCACCGGCGCGGGCGCCAACCACCTCTTCGGCCTCGCGCGCTTCACTCCCAACGGCGCGCTGGACCCGAGCTTCGGCACCGCGGGCACCACCACCCAGGACGCCAGCCCCTCCCACATCAGCGACGTCGCAGACCTAGCCGTCTCGCCCACCGACGGCGCCCTCACGCTCGCCGGCCGGATGACCGTCGGCTCGACCCAGCAGGTCGCCGTCGCCGGCTTCCACGCCAACGGCACGCCCGACATGACGCTCAAGCCCGGCCACACGCCGACCACCAACGCCACCAACATCACGATCGGCGACAACGGCGACGACGAGGCCTACGCGATCGCGCTGACGCCCGGAACCGCGACGACCGCGCTGATCGCCGGCCGCGTGACCAACACCCCGCGTGACACCGGCTTCCTCGCTCGCATCGGCGGCACCTCCACGCCGCCGAGCCCCGCGTTCACCACCACCTACGACCACACCCGGCCTGACCGTCCGATCCGCCCGGGCCAACTCGTCACCTTCGACGCGACCGCCTCGCAGGACCCCGATGGCGCCATTACCACCTACGCCTGGGATCTCGACGGCGACGGCCAGACCGACCACAACGGCCCGACCGTCACCACCACCTACAACAACCCCGGCACGCAGACCGTCCTGCTCAAGGTCACCGACGACGACAACCTGACCGCGACGACCGGCGCGGCGCTCACCGTCTCGGCCAACCACGCGCCGGGCGTCGCCATCATCGAGCCGCCCACCCAGCCCCAGGCCGGCAAGGCCTTCACTTTGAACGCGTTCGCCGGCGACTCCGACGGCTCTGTCGCCTCCTACGCCTGGGACCTCGACGGCAACGGCAGCTACGAGACCAGCACCGGCACCGACCCGCACGTCACCACCAAGTACGACACCGCCGGCCAGCACCTGCTCGGCGTCCGCGTCACCGACGACGAGGGCCTCTCCGCCACCAACGCCGACAACTTGAAGGTCGGCGAGGGCCCCTGCGTCGAGAACCCGACGATCAAGATCGAGAAGGCCGTCTTCATCACGCAGGGCACGGCCCAGGCCGGCGCCGGATGCTTCCACGCCGTCACCGTCGACAAAGACGGCATCCGCACCGTCACCTACACCACCGACGGCCACTTCCGCCTCAATGGCCTGGAGGTCGACACCCTGCTGACTTCCAAGGCGGTCCTGACCTGGAAGCGCAAACTCGTCGCCATCCCCAACAAGAACACGTTCGCTCCAGGTGACACAACGCAGGCCACGCTCACCGCGACCAACGTCAAGGTCACCGGCACCTACAAGAACACCGACTTCGCCTTCATCGACGGCAAGATCGCCTGGGATCTCAAGGGCGCCACGATCGGTGGCTTCAAGGTCGACGCCAACGCCGGCATCGGCGGTCTCCCGCTGAAGGTCTCCGGCGAGCCCAAGCTGCTGAACAACGGCACCTCGACGCTCGACATCCTCCCGGGCACGCCGCCCGAACTGCTGGGCAAGACGCCGAGCGCGCCGATGCACGCCACGTTCGGCCCGGCAGCGAGCGCCGCCGATCTCGCCCCGTTCTCCTACACCGTGGACGAGATCCCGCTCGGCGTCATCACGCTCGGGCCCGTCACCATCACCTACAAGGGCGACGGCAACTGGGCGATCTCGGCCAAGGCGAGCATGGCGGTCCCCGTGCCGACCACGCTCACCGGCAAGCTCGAGCTGGCCAAGGGCAAGGTCAAGATGGTGGACTTGCAGTTCGAGGGCTCGATCACCGTCGGTCCGCTGTTCATCACCCACGTCGGCCTGACGATCGACTTCGGCCCCAAGGTCACCGCCAACGAGAACTGTGTCAAGCACGTCGGCCTCGAAGACGTCACGCCGTACGCCTCCTGGGACCTGCTCGACAAGCTCCTGCCCGGTTACAAGGACTACATCTTGGCCCACGACGGGCCGAATCAGATCCTGTTCCATCAGCTGTTCAAGGACTACAAGACGCCGACCTTCGCGCTCTGCGGCTCGATCGGCCTCAGCGTCGCCAAGCTCGTCGAGGCGCGCTTTGGCTTCGGCTTTGCCCGCTACCCCAACCCGCTCCCGAACGTCCTGTTCTTCCACGGC
Organism: uncultured Conexibacteraceae bacterium; assembly: GCA_963836485.1. GTDB lineage: Bacteria > Actinomycetota > Thermoleophilia > Solirubrobacterales > Solirubrobacteraceae > Baekduia. The sequence goes on from CAWIJS010000007.1 coordinate 245,514, forward strand.
GAGGGCACGCTGATCGAGCTCATCAAGGCGACGATCGACGCCGAGATCACGACCGAGGGCTACGTCCACGTCAACGCCGCGGTCAAGGGCGGCTACCCGGCCAGCGACCCCTGGATCGGCTGGGACCTCGGCCTCGACTTCGAGTACTTCAAGCAGCAGTTCAACGCTCAGGCCTGGGCGCGGATCACGATCGTGCCATTGGACTTCACCGCCGGGGCCGAGCTGCTGGCCTCCAACAAGGGCATCGTCGGGTGCCTCACGATCGACACGGTCTTCGGCGACTGGCACCCGGGTGGCGGCGCCAAGTGGGGCCACGGACCCAAGTTGTATTTCTTCGGCTGTGATGTCAACGACTACAAGGTGGTCATCCAGCACGCGCTTTCTGGCGACCTCGTCATCGGTCCGCCGGTGCACGGGATGAAGGCCCAGACGGCGCGTGTCCGCGAGCTCCCGACCACCGGTCGCGGCAACGAGGCGACGCTGGTGCGCTACGTCGGCAAGAGCGCGTCGACCGCCCGCGCCGCCCAGGCCACACCCGACGCCATCGACATCCCGGCCGGCCTGCCCGGCACGGTCATGGGCTTCAAGGGCGCCGGCGCCCCGCCGCACGTGATCCTCCACGGGCCGAAGGGCGAGACGATCGACACCGGCATCGGCAACGCGCCGGTCCAGACGCCCGGCGTCGCCGCGCTGAAGAACCCGACGACGGGCATCACCGAGGTCGTCATCGCCAAGCCGTCGGGCGGCCGCTGGACGGTCGAGGTCGCGCCCGACTCCTCCCGCCTCGTTGAGGCGCTGCAGGCCAACGGCACCATCCCGGCCAAGATCACCGGCGCGGTCACCGGCTCCGGGCCGCGCCGCAGCCTGAAATACAAGATCACCGGCCTGGCCGCCGGCCAGCACGTCGACTTCGCCGAGGTCGGCGCCGCGGCGGGCAGCATCATCGGCCGCGTCACCAAGGACGGCACCGGCACCCTGGCTTTCACCCCAGGCGAGGGCGCTGCGGGCAGGCGCGACGTCCAGGTGATCATCACCAACATCGACGGCTTCGTCAGCGACCGCCGCAAGCTTGGCACCTACACGGCGCCCTCGCCGCCGCGCTCCGCGGCCGCGCGCAAGCTGACACTGCGCCGCAGCGGCGCGTCGCTGATCCTGAGCTGGCCGCGCGACAAGCTGGCCGTCAAGACGCAGGTCGACATTCGCACCTCGACCGGGCTGAACCTCACGCGGATCGTCAAGAAGGCGTCGAGCACGCGCATCCGCGCCCCGCGCGCCGGCACGACGTTGAAGATCACGATCACCGGCACGTCGCGCACCGGCGTCCTGGGCAAGGCGGCGCACTTCTCGCGCAAGCTCCCGAAGGCCAAGACCAAGAAGAAGGTCGCTCGCCAGAAGGTCGCCCACCGCCGCTAAGTCGCGAACTCCACCCGTCGAGGGACGACAGATGGTCCGGTGGGGACCATCTGTCGTCCCTCGATGCCTGCGCCGGGCTACTCTGCGGCCCAATGGCCTTGACCATTGCGGACCGGCTCCGCGCACGCGACGCGCAGCGGTTCGTTGGCCGGACGGCCGAGCTGGCCGTCTTCGACACGCTCTTCGTCGACGACCCGCCCGTCAGCGTCGTGCACGTCCACGGCCCGGGTGGGATCGGCAAGAGCGCGCTGCTGCGACAGGTCGAGCGGCTCGGCGCCGAGCGCGGCTGGTCGCCCTGGCGGATCGACGGCCGCGAGCTGCCGCCGATCCCCGGCGCGCTGGAGGAGATCCTGTCGGCCGCTCGTGCCGAGGAACGCCCGCTGCTGTTGTTCGACACCTACGAGCGGATCTCCGGCCTCGATGGTGCGCTGCGCGCACGGCTGCTGCCCGCGCTGCCGGCGCGCGCGATCGTCGTCGTCGCCGGGCGTGAGCGTCCCGCGCCGGAGTGGTTCCAGGACGGCTGGGAGCACGTCACGCGCGCGCTGCCACTCGCGCCGTTCAGCGCCGCCGAAAGCCGCGCGTTCGTCGACGCCCACGCGCGCGTCGACGATGCGACCGCCGCCGCGCTGGTCCGCTGGTCTGACGGTTCGCCGCTGGCGCTCGGGCTCGCCTCGGCGATCGCGCAGCGCGAGGGCCGCTGGGACGCCCAGCTGCTCGACGCCGACCCCGAGCTGGTCGAGGCGCTCGTCGGGCGGCTCGTCCTCGCCCGCGGCTTCGGCGCCGACGCGCCGGCGCAGCGCCATGACGACGTCACCGCGGTCGCCGCGATCGCGCGGGTCACGACGGCCTCGATGCTCGCCGGCGTCCTCCCCGGCATCGCGCCCAACGATGCCCAGGCGTGGCTGCGGACGCAGGCGATCGCCGAGCCCGTCGGCGACGGCATCGCCATGCACGAACTGGTCCGCCGCGCGCTGCGCGCTCAGCTGCGCGCGCAGCGACCCGATCGCGAGCGCGAGCTGCGACGTCGCATCGCCGACCATCTCCATCACCATGCCATCGCCGGCGAGGCGCGCCTGGTCATCGACCTCGCCGAGCTGGTCGAGGACCCCGCGCTGCGCTGGGGCTTCGGCGCCGACGCGGCCCGGCTCCTGCGCCCGGATGGCCTGCGCCCCGGCGAGCTCGACGATCCCCCGGAGCGCGTGCGTGGCCGCGCCGGCGAGACCTGGTGGGCGGCGACGCGCGCGCTGGCCGACGCGGCGCCCGAGCACTTCGTGGTCGCCCGTGACCATCATGATGAACTTCAGGGAATGGCGATCGCCGCGACACCGCGCGGCGCGTCGCCCGCTGCGCTGGCCGACCCGTTCCTCGGCCGCTGGATCGCGCATGCGCGCGACCACGTGCCCGACGGCAACGCGCTCGTCTGGCGCGATGCGTTGGACCTGACCGCTGACGAGGAGGGCGACCTCGCCTCGCGCGTCCTGGCCGTCATCAACACTGCCACGATCCTGCGCTGCGGCCTGCCGAACCCGCGCTGCTTCTATATCCCCATCAGCCCGGTCAACACCGCGTCGGTCGCGTTCGCGCGCCAGGCGGGGGCGCGGAAGATCGAGGGGCTCGACGTGCTGGTGGGCTCCGTGGTGCACGAGTGCCATGTCATCGACCACGGCGCAGGCGGCGTCCTGGGCGGGCTGCGCGCGACGGTCTACGCCGAGCTCGGCCTGCCGCGCCCGGCGGTTGATGAGCCCGCGGCGGCCGACAGCTCCGCGACGGTGACCGAGGCCGACGTGCGCCAGGCGCTGCGCGACATCGATCGCCCGTCGGAGTTGATGACCAGCCCACTCGCGGCGCTGGTCGACACCGCGCCGGGCGGCGAGGCCGCCACGACCGTTGCCGCCATCCGCGCGTTGCTGCTCGGTGCGATCACCGAGGCCTTCGGCACGGGCCGCGACGAGGAGCTGCTGCGCGATGTCGCGCTCGGTGCCTATAACAACCCGAGCACCACACACGAGGACGTCGCGTTCTCGCTGCACGTCAGCCGCGCAACCTACTTCCGCCGCCTGCGCCAGGCCAACGAGCGCATCAGCGACTACGTGCTCGCCGCGGCCACGGCGCGGGCGAGCTAACGCCGCGCCTCAGGCAGCCAGGCGGATCGGCGCGTCATGCACCGTCGCGCCACCGAACTCGAAACGCTCGAGCTTGACGGTATGCGAGCCACGGACGACCTCGACCAGCACGCCCCACGGGCGCTCGTGGACGCGGAGCGTGGCGCCGGGATGGCGCCGGCGCAGGAGATGGATCTCCCGGGCCTGCTCGAGGGTCAGCTCTGCGTCCATGCGATAGATAATCGGTCACACCGCTGAAGACCTGATGTGCGTTGGCTGAAGCGCACCTCAAGATGATCACGCGCCGTATCAGCCTGCGACCGTAGGATCCGCCGCGTGTCCCCGCCGCTGACGACCATCGCGCGCGAGTGGGGGCGGATCGGGTGCGTCGGCTTCGGCGGGCCGCCCGCCCACATCGCGCTGCTCCGTGAGCTCTGCGTGGAGCGTCGCGGCTGGATCGCCGCCGCCGACTTCGAGGACGCGATCGCGGCTGTCAACCTGCTGCCCGGTCCGGCCTCGACGCAGCTCGCGGTTTGGTGCGGGCACCGGTTGCGCGGCCGTGCGGGGGCGCTGGTCGCGGGTGTCTGCTTCATCGTTCCGGGCCTAGTCGCGATCCTCGCGCTGGCCGCCGCGTTCCTGGCCGACGACCCGCCGCGCTGGCTGCGTGGGGCGGGAGCCGGGGCGGGCGCCGCCGTCGCGGCGGTCGCGGTCCGGGCGGGGCTGGACCTGATCGCGCCGAGCTGGGCGCGCGCGGCCGATCGTCGCGGCCCGCTCATCGCCTACATCTTGATCGGCGCGCTAGCCGCCGCGACGCTCGGGCCCTACCTCGTCCTCGTCCTGCTCGCCTGCGGGCTGCTCTCGCTGCTGCTCACCCGCCGACCCGGCCGCGACGCGCTGACGTCGCTCTCGCCACTGGCGATCATCGCAACCGCCGCGGGCGCCACCGGCGGGCTCGCCGCCCTCTGCTGGACGGCGCTGAAGGTCGGCGCGCTCTCCTACGGCGGCGGCTTCGTGATCATCCCGCTGATGCAGGCCGACGCGGTCGGCACGCACCACTGGATGACCGATACGCAGTTCCTCAACGCGGTGGCGCTCGGGCAGGTCACGCCGGGCCCGGTCGTGCATACGGTCGCCGCGGTCGGCTACGCGGTCGCGGGCGTCGGCGGCGGGCTGCTCGCCGCGCTGGTCGCGTTCTCACCGTCCTTCTTGTTCGTCCTTGGCGGCGCTGCCCGCTTTGACGCGCTGCTGCGCGACCCGCGCGCGCGTGCGTTCATCGACGGCGCGGCGCCGGCGGCGCTTGGGGCGATCCTCGGTTCCGCGATCCCGCTGGCCGCCGCGCTGCAAGAGCGCTGGCAGGTCGCGCTGCTCGGTGTCGCCGCCGTCGCGCTGCTGACCAGGCGCCTCGGCGTCGTGGCGACGCTCGCCGGCGCCGGCGCCGTCGGTGCCGTTGCCGCGCTCAGCGGCGCGCCATTGCCCTAGGTCTCCGTGCAGCGGCCCGCGCAGCGCGGACAGTTCGTGGATCTCCTCCAGCGACAGGCCGGCCTCACGTGCTAAAGCGATCGTGCGCAGCCGGTCCAGTACTTCGGAGGGGTAGAGCACATGGCGACCGGCGCGGGCGGGCTCGGGCAGCAGCCCGGCCCGCTGGTAATAGCGCACGTGAGATGGGGCGATCCCCGCGCGCTGCGCGATCTCCGCGACGGTGAGCTTGTCGTCCATGATTTCGCTCAACTGAACCTGATCGAATGCGACCATTGAGCATGGTACGCCTGCTCAACGGCCTGTCCAGGACGTGTGGACAGCCAGGCGGCAACCCCGCGCCGCCGAAGACTTGCCTCAGCTGCGCGCGATCAGACCGTCGACGAAGGCCAGCTTGTCGATCACCGGCCCCGAGAGCACGAACGGGTAGAGGTCGTCGAAGCCCAGGCTGCGGTTGACGGCGTTCAAGGCATAGGTCAACCCCAGCCAGTCGTCGAGCATCGCGCGCAGCCCGCCGGCGCCGGCGTCGACCGGCTCGGCGTGGAGGTCGGGCCGGCCCGCCGGACCATCGACGCGCACGCCGTAGGCCGCCGCGGTCTGGAGCGTGTCGCGCAGGTGCAGGACATGGGCGAACGTCTCGGCCCAGTCCTCGGACGGGTGCATCGTCGCGTAGGCGGAGACGTGCTCGCGCGCCCAGCCCGCGGGCGGACCGTCGGCGTAGTGACGATCCAGCGCCGCCTGGTAATCCTCGCGCTCGTCGCCGAAGAGCCGCCGCGCCGCGGTCAGGGCCTCCGCGTTGCCCGTCAACAGTGGGAAGTAGAAGTGGCCGATCTCATGGCGCAGGTGCCCGAGCAGCGTGCGATACGGCTCACCCATCTGGACGCGCCGGCGCTCGCGCTGATCGTCGTCTGACTCGGCGAGGTCGAGCGTGATCAGGCCGTCGGCATGGCCGGTCGTCACCGGCTGCACCATGCTGGAGAGCAGATCGAAGGCCAGGCCGCCCTCGGGCTGCTCCTGGCGCGTCGGGATCGGGAGACCTAGCTCGCCGAGCTCGAAGATCAGCCGTCGCTTGGCTCGCTCGGCCTCCGCCCATTGGGCGATGCCGTGGCCGTCGGCCGCGTTGGGTCGCGTGCGCGTCAGCGAGCAGGCGAAGCAGAGCGCGCCCGGCGCATCGGCCAGGGCGTTGCAGCCGATCGCGTCGCGGTTGGCGCACGGCGGCTGCTCGGGCTTGGTGACCAGCTCCCGGTCACGCCAGCGCAGCCCTAGCTTGGTGCCACAGCGCAGGCAGGCGCTGTTCTCGAAGAAGACCAACTGGCCGCAGACGCCGCAGGTGAAGGCTCGCATGAAGTGCGACCAACGTACTCACCCTGCGCCGGAGCCCTCCTGCGGCGGATGGTCAGGATCTTCGCGGTAGGTGCGGAAGGCCAGCCGCGTCAGGTCGTCCTCGAGCTCGGGCAGCGTCGCGATCTCACCGCGGCGGATCGCCGCGTAGATGACCTCGAGGATCCCGCCGGTGACGAAGACCGGCGTCAGCGGCGCGAGCCACTGCTCGGCGCCGGGCTGGGAGCGGGGGATGGAGTCGACGATGGGGACGAACGCCTCGATCGCGGCGTCGCGCCGGGCCAGCCCCGCGGAGCCGGAGCCAAGCACCTCGACGATGCACATGCGCGCGAAGGCCGGCTCGGCCGCGAGGAAGCGCAGGAACTCGCCGAGCAGCGCACGGACCCTCACGCGCCAGTTGCTGTCGGAGAGGTCGGTCAGCGCCTGCGCCATCCGGTCCATCAGCAGCTTGTTGATCGCGTCGAAGGCGGCGAGGAAGCACTCTTCCTTGTCGGTGAAGAGCTCGTAGAAGGTCTTGCGTGAGACACCGGCGTAGTCGGTGATGTCGGCGACGCGCGTGCCCGCGTAGCCCTTGTCGGCGACGACGTTGGCGATCGCGTCCAGCAGTCGCTCGCGCTGGTTGGACGCGATGAACGCCCGCGAGAGGCCATGGCGCCCCTTGGGGAGCTGCTGTGCGCCGGAGGCACCGGGTGGAGCAGGGGGCGCGTCAGGCGGCGCGTCGGCCGGCGGGTCAGTGGCGGGGTCTTCTCCGGGATCGCTCATTGCGCAAGCTCCGTCAGTCGGTGCCGAAGAGGCGGTCCCCGGCGTCGCCGAGGCCAGGACGGATGTAGCCGCGTTCGTCGAGTCCGCGATCAAGGACGGCGGTGAGGATCGGCACCTCGGGGTGCGCGGCGCGCACGGCGGCGACGCCCTCGGGCGCGGCGATCAGGCAGACCAGCCGCAGGTCGCGAGCTCCGGCGGCGCGCATCCGGGCCAGCGCCGCCGTGGCGCTGCCGCCGGTGGCGAGCATCGGATCGACGACGAAGACGGTGGAGCTATCGATGCCTTCGGGCAGCGATTCGTAGTAGTCCTCAGGTTCGAGTGTTTCTTCATTGCGGCGCATGCCGAGATGGGCCACCGACGCGCCCGGCACATAGCGCAGGAAGCCGTCGACCATCCCGAGGCCGGCGCGCAGGACCGCGACGACCATGACCGGCGTCGGACGTGAGCCGACGGTGGACTCCAGCGGCGTCTGCACCTCGACCTCGCGCGTGGGCACATCGCGCAGCGCCTCGTAGGCGAGCATCGACGACGCATCGGCCATCGCGACCCGGAACGCGGCGCGTGACGTGCCCACGGCACGAAGCTCGGTGACGGCTCTCGCCATCACTGGGTGGTCGACGACACGCAGCCCATCCATCGCCGACGGACGTTATTCCATGCGGGTGTCCGAACGGCGAGGCGGTAGCCGAACGGCGAGGTAGTAGCTTGGCGCGGCGATGGCCCCACACCGCAACGTTGAGCTCAAGGCGCGCGATGAGGATCCGGAGGCGACGCTCGCGGCCGCCCTGGCCCACGGCGCCGCCGATCAGGGCGTGCTGACGCAGGTCGACACCTACTTCGCCGCACGTGAGGGCCGGCTGAAGCTGCGCGAGCAAGATGGCGCCGGCACGCTGATCGCCTACGCGCGCGCCGACGAGGCGGTTGCGCGGACCAGCGCCTATCACTTGGTGCCCGCACCCGACCCGGCGGCGCTGAAGGCCGCGCTGGATGACGCTTTGGGCACGGTGGTGGTTGTGGAGAAGTTCCGCCGGCTGCTGCTGTGGGAGAACGTGCGGATCCACCTCGACGCGGTCGAGGGCCTCGGCACGTGGCTGGAGCTGGAGGCGGTCGCGTCGGCGGACTCCGACCTCACCGACGAGCACCGCAAGGTCGCCGAGCTGCGTGCCGTGCTTGAGATCGAGGACGAGGACGTGGTCGCCACCGGGTACGCGGCGATGCTGCTCGAGGCCGGCGCCGCGACGCCGCGGCTCGTCGATCTCGCGCGGCGTGCCATGGGGCGCGCCTATGCGCCCTATTCGCACTTCCGGGTCGGCGTGGCGCTGCGCGACGAGGCCGGCGGCCTGCACACCGGCGCCAACGTCGAGAACAGCTCCTACCCGCAGGGCACGTGCGCGGAGGCCGCGGCGATCGGCGCTCTGATGACCGCCGGCGGCCACGCGATCCACGAGGTCGTCGTCATGGCCGACACCGAGCTGATCGTGCCCTGCGGCGGCTGTCGCCAGCGGCTGTCGGAGCTCGCTGCTCCCGAGACGCCGGTCCACCTCGCCGGTCCGGAGGGCATCCGCCGGACCGTCACCCTCGGCGAGCTCCTGCCGCTCGCGTTCGATCTGGAGGAAGCGAAGAGATGACCACTGCAACGGACGTGATCCGTGCAGCTGCCGGGGCAGACGCGCCGACGCCCCGCCTGGGCCTCGTCCTCGGCTCGGGCCTCGGCGGCCTGGCCGATGCGGTGCAGGACGCGACCGCGATCCCCTACGCCGAGCTGCCCGGCTTTCCCGTCGGCTCGGTCGTCGGCCACGCCGGGCGGCTCGTCCTCGGCACGCTGGCTGGCACGCCGGTGGTCGTCCTGCAAGGTCGTGCGCATCTCTACGAGGGCATCCCGGTCTCCGAGCTCGCGGTCCCCGTGCGGACCGTGCAGGCGCTCGGCGCCGAGTCGATCGTGTTGACCAACGCCGCCGGCTCGCTGCGGGCCGACGTCGGCCCCGGCCGCCTGATGGCGCTGACCGACCACATCAACATGATGGGCGTCAACCCGCTGACCGGGATCAACGACGACACGATCGGCCCGCGCTTCGTCGGACTCGGCGATGCCTATGACCTGCCGCTCAAGCGCGCGATGAAGGCGGCTGCCGTCGCCGAGGGCGTCGACCTCAGCGAGGGCGTCTACCTCGCCGTCGGCGGGCCGTCGTTCGAGACGCCGGCCGAGATCCGCGCCTTCAAGGTGCTGGGCGCCGACGCCGTCGGGATGTCCACCGTCCCCGAGGTCATCGTCGCCCGCCACTGCGGCCTGCGCGTCGTCGCCGTCTCGGCGATCACCAACCTGGCCGAGGGGCTTGGCGACGAGGTTCTCACCCACGAGCACACGCTGGCCAGCGCTGCGATCGCCGCACAGGATCTGCAGCGCGTGCTGACCCGCTTCGTCAAGGACTACAGCTAGATGGCTCGCCCCACCAAGGAGCTGCTGCGCGACAAGCGCGACGGCAAGGCGCTGACGCCCGAGGAGCTGCGGGCGATCGCGGCGGGCATCGGTGACGGCGGCCTCAGCGACGCGCAGGTCGCGGCCTTCGCGATGGCCGTCTTCTTCCGCGGCCTCGACACCACCGAGCTCCCGGCCTTCACGCTCGGCATGCGCGACAGCGGCACGGTCCTGGACTGGTCGGACATCGACAAGCCCGTCCTGGACAAGCACTCGACCGGTGGGGTGGGCGACAAGGTGTCGCTGATCCTCGCCCCGCTGATCGCCGCATGCGGTGGCGCGGTGCCGATGATCTCCGGCCGCGGCCTCGGCCATACCGGCGGCACGCTGGACAAATTGGAGACGATCCCGGGCTACAACGCGACGCCCGACGCGGCGCTGATGGGCAAGGTCGTCCGCGAGGTCGGCTGCGTGATCGGCGGCCAGACCGACGACCTCGCACCGGCCGATCGCAAGTTGTACGCCATCCGCGATGCGACGGGCAGCGTGGAGGCGATCCCGCTGATCGTCTCCTCGATCCTGTCCAAGAAGCTCGCCGCCGGGCTCGGTGGGCTGGTCATGGACGTCAAGCACGGCAACGGCGCCTTCATGAGCGAGCTCGACGATGCGCGTGCGCTGGCGCGGGCGCTCGTGGACGTCGCGGTCGCGGCCGGTCTGCCGACCGTCGCGCTGCTGACCGACATGGATCGCGTGCTCGGCACGACGGCCGGCAACGCGCTGGAGGTGCGCGAGTCGATCGAGCTGCTGCGCGATCCGTCGAGCGCGGACCCGCGCCTGGTCGCGGTGACGCTGGCGCTCACGCGCGCGCTGCTGGAGCTCGGTGGGATCGACGCCGACCCGGAGGCCGCGCTGGCCTCCGGCGCCGCGGCCGAGCGCTTCGGGGCGATGGTCGCGGCCCTCGGCGGCCCAAGCGACATGATGGACAACTACGAGCAGCACCTCGACCGCGCACCGGTGATCCGCGAGGTGTTCGCCGATCGCGACGGCGTGGTTGTGGCGCACGACACGCGGGCACTGGGGATCGCGGTGATGAACCTCGGAGGGGGGCGCGCGGTGGAGAGCGACATGATCGACCCGGCGGTCGGGCTGGATGCGACGGCCGGGCCCGGCAGTGCCGTGGGGCCGGGCGGGCGGCCGCTGGCGGTCGTCCACGCGCGCGACGAGGCGGGGGCCGACGCAGCGGAGGCCGCCGTGCGCGCGGCGATCACGGTGGGGGAGACGGCTCCGCCCGATATCCCCGTCGTCGCGGAGGTCCTGCGATGAGCACCGAGCTGACCGTCTCGCCCGTCGCCGGCATCCCCAAGGCCGAGCTCCACGTTCACCTCGAGGGCACCGCCACGCCGGATCTGATCCGACGCCTGGCCGCGCGCAACGGCATCGCGCTCCCCGAGGAGCGGCTGTTCCGGCCCGACGGGACGTTTGCCTGGAACGACTTCCTGCACTTCCTCGAGTCCTACGACATCGCGGCCGGCGCGATCCGCACCGCCCAGGACTACCGCGACATCACCTATGAGTACCTGGCCGCGTGCGCTTCAGAGGGCGCGATCTACGTCGAGCTGATCGCCTCGCTCGATCACGGCCGGCACGTCGGCCTCGACGACGCCGAGCACCTCGCCGGCATCGCGCAGGGCATTGATGACGCCTTCGCCGACCACGGCATCGTCGGCCGGATCATCTCCTCGATCGTCCGCAACTTCGGCGTGGCCGACTGCGAGGACGTCGCCCGCCGGACCGTCGCGCTCGCCCATCCCTACGTCGTGGGCTTCAACATGGCCGGCGACGAAGCCGGGTTCCCGGCCGGCGATTACGCCCGCGCCTTCGCCATCGCGGCCGAGGCGGGCCTCGGCTGCTCGGTCCACGCGGGCGAGCATGCGGGTCCGGAGTCGATCCGCGCGGCGCTCGCGCTGCCCGGCGTCGTACGCATTTCTCACGGTGTTCGGGCGATCGAAGACCCAGCGCTGGTCACCGAGCTGGCCGAGCGCCGGATCGTGCTCGAGGTGTGCCCGACGTCGAACGTCGTCCTCGGCGTCTTTGCCACCTACGAGGACCATCCGCTCGGCGCGCTGCGGGCCGCCGGCGTCCCGGTGACCTTGGGATCAGACGATCCTCCGTACTTCGGTACGACGATCGGCCGGGAGTACGAGCTGGCGCACGAGCGCCTGGGCTGCAGCCTCCAGGATCTCCGCACCATCACCGAAACCGCGCTGGATGCGGCGTTCTCGGACACTGAAGGTCTGGTAAACCAACCACACCAGCCGGGAGACCTGTAGGTTTGCGCCGCGGCTCAGGGTTGGCCGCGCTGTCCCTCAGTAGTCCCGTTCAAATCCAGAGGGAGTACCTCGCAAGTGCGCGCACGTTCCACTCGCCGTGCCATCGCCGCTCTCGGCGCCGCCGGCATCCTCATCGTCGCAGCCGGTTGCGGCTCTGACGACAACAGCTCCTCGTCGAGCGGCACGACGTCGACCGCGGCCGCTCCGGCCGGGAAGGCGATCAAGGTCGGTCTCGTCACGGACATCGGCGGCCTCAACGACCGCTCGTTCAACGCGCTGGCCAACAAGGGTCTGGTGACCGCCCAGTCGACGCTCGGCGTCACCGGTCGTGTCCTGACCTCGAAGTCCAACGCCGACTACATCCCCAACCTGTCGACGCTCGCCCAGCAGAAGTACGACCTCGTCATCGGCGTCGGCTTCCTGATGGCCGATGCGGTCGACACCGTCGCCAAGAAGTTCCCGGGCACCAAGTTCGCGATCATCGACGTCGACGCGACCACCCTGAAGGGCAAGCCGCAGAACGTCGAGGGCCTGCTCTTCAAGGAGCAGCAGTCCGGCTACCTGGCGGGCTACCTCGCCGGTCTGTACGCCAAGGACAACAACATCACGACGATCTCGTCGGTCGGCGGTCAGAAGATCCCGCCGGTCGATCACTACATCGCCGGCTACCAGGCGGGCGCGAAGGCCGCCGATCCGTCGATCAAGACGCTCAACGCCTACTCCCAGGACTTCGTCGACCAGGCGAAGTGCAAGGAGATCGCGCTCAGCCAGATCGCCCGCGGCTCCGGCGTCGTCTTCCAGGTGGCGGGCCAGTGCGGCCTCGGTGCGCTGGATGCGGCCAAGGAGAAGGGCAAGCAGGGCATCGGCGTCGACGCCGACCAGTCCTACCTCGGCACCCACATCCTGACCTCGGCCATCAAGAAGGTCGACGTCGCGGTGCTGGACACGATCAAGCAGGTCCAGGACGACAAGTTCACGGGCGGCGTCACCACGACGTTCGAGGTTGCCAACAACGGCACGGGCCTCGGCAAGATCAGCGCGGCCGGCGCCAAGTACCAGCCGCAGATCGACGCGGTGACGGCGAAGTTGAAGGACAACACGCTGGAGCCGCCGGACACGGTGAAGGCAGGCTCCTGAAGCCCTACCCTGGCGCACGTGTCGCCACCTGACGTATCCGATGCCGCGGGGCTCGCGCTCGAGCTCCGCGGCATCACCAAGCGCTTCGGCGCGCTGACGGCCAACGACGCCGTCGACCTCCAGCTGCGGCGCGGGGAGATCCACGCCCTGCTGGGGGAGAACGGCGCCGGCAAGTCGACGCTGATGAACGTCGTCTACGGGATGCTCACCCCGGACGAGGGCGAGATCCTCGTCAACGGCTCCGCGGTCCGGATCGGCTCGCCGCGTGAGGCGATGGACCATGGCATCGGCATGGTCTTCCAGCACTTCATGTTGATCCCGGTCATGACCGTGGCCGAGAACCTCGTGCTCGGCGCCGAGCCGCGCAGGAACGGCCTGCTCGATGTGGCCGGTGCCCGGCGCCGGACGCGCGAGCTCTCCGAGCGCCACGGGCTGCGCGTCGACCCCGACGCGCGGGTCGCCGACGTCTCGGTCGGCCAGCAGCAGCGCGTGGAGATCCTGCGCGCGCTGGATCGCGGAGCGCAGATCCTCGTCCTCGACGAGCCGACCGCGGTCCTGACGGCCCAGGAGACGGCCGAGCTGGCCGAGGTGCTGCGCGGGCTGCGCGACAACGGCACGTCCGTGGTCTTCATCACCCACAAGCTGCACGAGGTGCTCGAGGTGGCCGATCGCGTCACGGTGCTGCGGCGCGGCAAGACCGTCGGCACGATCGAGACGGCGGGCGCCGACGAGGCGTCGCTGGCCCGGATGATGGTCGGGCGCGACGTCGTGCTGCGCGTCGAGAAGGAGCCGGGCACGCCCGGCGAGCCACTGCTGGAGCTCGACGATGTCCACGCCGTCGACGACCGCGGCCTGCCCGCCGTCGACGGTGTCTCGCTGCGCGTCTGCGCGGGCGAGATCGTCGCGGTCGCCGGCATCGACGGCAACGGGCAGAGCGAGCTGATCGACGCGATCAGCGGGCTGCGTCCGACCACCTCCGGCCACGTGCGCCTTCGTGGCAAGGACATCACCAACTGCACGCCGCGCCAGGCCCGCGAGGCCGGCGTCGGCCACATCGCCGAGGATCGTCATGCGCGCGGTCTGGTCCTCGACTTCTCGCTGGCCGAGAACCTGGCGCTCAACGACTACCGCGAGGGCACGCGCTTCGGGCTGCTCAAGCCGCGCCGGATGCTGGAGGCCGCGGGCAGGTTGTTGAAGGAGTTCGATGTGCGCGGCGGCACCCCGGCGACGCCGGCCAGCTCGCTCTCGGGTGGCAACCAGCAGAAGGTCGTGATCGCGCGCGAGGTGTCGGGCAACCCGGACGCGCTGATCGCCGCGCAGCCGACGCGCGGGCTGGACGTTGGCGCGATCGAGTTCGTCCACCGCCGCCTGCTCGCCGAGCGCGACGCGGGCCGCGCCATCCTGCTGTTCTCGCTGGAGCTCGAAGAGGTGCGGGCGCTGGCCGACCGCATCCTGGTGATCTACGACGGGCGGATCGTCGGCGAGCTGCCGCCGACCGCTTCTGACGAGGAGCTCGGGCTGCTCATGACCGGCGGCGGCAACGCGCGCGTGGCCTCGTGAGCGACTTCCCGCCGCCGAGCTCCCAGCCCGAGTACGACCTCGGGCATGGCGCCACCGTCGGCGCCCGGATGTCCAGCGCCCTGAACGCCGGCGGGATCATCACGCCGATCATCACGGTGCTGTTCGCGTTCTTCGTCGGCGGCCTCGTGGTGCTCGATCACCGGCCACAACCCGATCGACACCTACAAGGCGATCTTCGACGGCACCGGCCTGCAGTGGCTGTTTCCCTGGACCTCGGGCGACGATCGCGCGACGGCAGCGATCAACCTCCAGCAGACGCTGATCATCACGGGTCCGCTGATTCTGCTCGGCCTTGCCGTCGGCTACGCCTTCCGCGCCGGCCTGTTCAACATCGGTGGCCAGGGCCAGTACATCGTCGGCTCGATCGTTGCGGTCTGGTCGGGCTCGTCCTGGGAGGGGATGCCGCACGGCATCCACGTGGTGTTGTGCATGCTCTTGGCCACCATGGCCGGTGCGGCGTGGGCGGGCATCGCGGGCGCGCTGCGCGCGATCACCGGCGCCAACGAGGTGATCACCACGATCATGCTCAACTGGATCGCGATCTGGCTGGGCGTCTACCTCTTCAGCCTCGGCGGCCCGCTGCAGAACAGCACGCAGCCCGATGTCCCGATCTCCAACGACGTCGTGCCGGGCGCCAAGCTGCATGTCTTCTGGGGCGACCCGGAGCTGCAGGGGCTGCACATCGGGATCTTCGTCGCGCTCGCCGCAGCGGTCGTGTACTGGGTGTTGTTGAACCGGTCCACGAAGGGCTACGAGGCGCGTGCCGTCGGCTTCAACCCCGAGGCGGCCCGGTACTCCGGCATCAAGGTCGGCAGGACCTATGTCTTGGTCATGGGCACCTGCGGCGCGTTGGCCGGCCTGGCCGGATCGCTCGACGTCCTCGGCTGGCAGTTTCACCTGGCGACCAACGACATCCAGGGCACACAGCTTGCGTTCTTAGGCATCGCGGTGGCGCTGCTGGGCCGCAACACGGCGATCGGCACCTGCCTGGCGGCGCTGCTGTTCGGCGCGATGGTCAACGGCACGTCGGTGCGCAACCTCGACCCGGCGGTCTTCGAGCCCGAGCTGGCCCAGAACCTGACGACGGTCATCCAGGGGCTGGTGGTCTTGTTCGTCAGCGCGGACGTGCTGATCTTGTTGATCTATAACAAGTTGCGGCCGCGGCGGACGTCGAAGGCTGCCGAGCCGGTCGAGGTCGCAGCGACATGACGACCGAGACCATCATGAAGGGGTTGCGCTCTTCGGAGGGCGGCGACGGTGGCGGCCTCACCCGTGTGCGCGCGCTGGGCTGGGGCGGCATCGCGCTCGGCATCGTCGCATTCGTCATCACGCTGCCGCCGTTCGAGGTCCGCACGGCGGCGCCGTCGCACGTCATCGCGCTGATCGCGATCGCCATGGGCGTGGTCGCGATCCGCGGCGGTGAGCGCCGCCTCGGCGGCGGCGCGATCGCCGCGGCGCTCTTCGGCGGGCTTGGCGCCTACGGCGCATCGCACTCCGGCGTCTCGCACCTGGAGGTCGTGGTCTCCTGGAGCGCGCTGACCGCCGCGATGCTGCGCTACGCCACGCCGCTGACGTTCGCCGCGCTCGGCGGCCTGGTCAGCGAGCGCTCCGGCGTCGTGAACATCGCGCTGGAGGGCATGATGCTCATGGGCGCGTTCTTCGGGGCCTACGGCGCCGACAAGACGGACTCGTGGGTCGGCGGCGTCCTTATCGGCGTGCTGGCCGGGATGGCGCTGGCCGCGATTCACGCGGTCTTCGCGGTCTCGCTGCGCTCCGACCAGATCGTCGTCGGCACCGGTCTGAACTTCCTCGCGCTCGGTCTCACGGGGTACATGTACGTCGACACCTACGGCGCCAACGGCACGCCCGACAACCTTCCGGCGGTCCCCGACATCAACCTGCCGACCGACTCGCTGGGCTTCCTCGGCCAGGCGGCCAGCCAGCTCAACCTGCTGGTCTGGGGCTCGCTGCTGGCGGTCGTGGTCGTCTGGGTGGTCGTCTTCCGCACCCGCCTGGGCCTGCGGCTGCGGGCGGTCGGCGAGAACCCGCGCGCGGCCGAGACCGTCGGCATCGGCGTCTTCAAGGTGCGCTACGCGGCGGTGATCACCTCCGGTGGCTTGGCGGCCCTCGGCGGCGTGTTCCTGTCGATCGGCTTCGTCCACTCGTTCTCACAGAACATGACCGCGGGGCGCGGCTTCATCGCGCTGGCGGCGCTGATCTTCGGGCGCTGGCGGCCGGGCGGCCTGCTCGCCGCAACGCTGCTCTTCGGCTTCTCCAGCGCGCTGGCGCAACGCCTGCCGGAGTTCTCGCCGCAGCTGGCCACGCTCTTCCAGGCGCTGCCCTACGTGCTGACGCTGATCGCCGTGGCGGGCGTCGTCGGGCGCTCGACGCCTCCGGCGGCCGACGGCGTGCCCTACACGCGCGAGGGCAAATAGCTCAAGGGGTCTACCCTGGGACGCATATGAGTCCCACCAGGACATTGCCGCACGTCGATCGTGTTGGCATTCAGGAGCGCGTCGACGCGCTGGCCAAGCGCTCGATCAAGGGCGAGGCCAAGCGCGAGGGGTTGCTGATGGCGATCTCGATGCTCGACCTCACGACGCTCGAAGGCGCCGACACGCCGGGCAAGGTGCGCCAGCTCGCGGCCAAGGCGGTGACACCGTCGCCGGCCTATCCCGAGGTGCCGTCGTGCGCGGCCGTCTGCGTCTACCCGACGATGGTGCGCGCGGCGTGCGATGCCGTTGCGGGCAGCGGCGTGCACGTCGCGTCGGTCGCGACCGGCTTCCCGGCGGGGCAGACGCCGCTGGCCACGCGTCTGGAAGAGGTGCGCCTGGCGGTCGCCGACGGCGCCGATGAGATCGACATGGTGATCTCGCGCGACGCCTACCTGTCGGGTGACGACGCGCGCGTGGCCGACGAGATCGAGCAGATCAAGGACGCCTGCGGCGACGCCCATCTGAAAGTGATCCTGGAGACCGTCGAGCTCGGCTCCTACGACCACATCCGCCACGCCTCGATGCTGGCGATGGACGCCGGTGCGGACTTCATCAAGACCTCGACGGGCAAGGCCGCCGAGGGCGCGACGCCGGGCGTGATCCTGGTGATGCTGGAGGCCATCCGCGACTACGCGCAGCGCACGGGGCGCGTCGTTGGGATGAAGCCGGCCGGCGGGGTCTCGACCTCGAAGGCCGCGCTGAGCGTGCTCGTCCTGGTCAAGGAGACGCTGGGCGACGCGTGGCTGACGCCCGACCTGCTGCGCATCGGCGCCTCGTCGGTGCTCAACGACCTGCTGCTGCAGTACGCCAAGACGGAGACCGGCCGCTACGGGCGGGCGGAGGACTTCTCGAGGGAGTGATCGCATGAGCGAGACGACGACCGCGCCGCAGACCTCCACGACCAACGGTCATGCGCCGGCGCCTGCGGCGTCTCGTGCGCCGTTGCGCTGGGAGTACTCGCCGGCGCCGGAGTCCACCGACCACGTCCGCCTGCGCGATCGCTACGGGCTGTTCATCGGTGGTGAGTTCGTCGAGCCTGCCGGCGGGGCCTACGCGCCGACGATCAACCCCGCGACCGAGGAGCCGCTGGCCGAGATCGCCCAGGCGGGGGCCGACGACGTTGCGCGTGCGGTCGCCGCGGCGCGCGCCGCACAGCCGGCTTGGGCAGCGCTGCCGGGCCTGGAGCGCGGCAAGTACGTCTTCCGGATCGCGCGGCTGATCCAGGAGCGCGCGCGGGAGCTGGCGATCGTCGAGACGCTGGACGGCGGCAAGCCCATCAAGGAGTCGCGCGACGTCGACATTCCGCTGGCGGCGGCGCACTTCTTCTACTACGCGGGCTGGGCCGACAAGTTGGCCTATGCCTTGCCCGGTGGTGGTGCCGTGGTGCCGCGCGGCGTCGTCGGTCAGGTCATTCCGTGGAACTTCCCGCTGCTGATGGCCGCGTGGAAGCTGGCGCCGGCGCTGGCGACCGGCAACACGGCGGTGCTCAAGCCGGCCGACACGACGCCGCTGACCGCACTGCTGCTCGCCGAGATCCTGCAGGAGGCCGAGCTGCCCGCGGGCGTCGTGAACATCCTGCCCGGCGACGGCTCGGCGGGCGCCGCGCTGGTGCGCGCCGACGGCATCGACAAGGTCGCCTTCACCGGCTCGACGGCGGTCGGCCGCGACATCCAGACCGCGCTGGCCGGCAAGGACATTGGGTTGACGCTGGAGCTCGGCGGCAAGTCGGCCAACATCGTCTTCGAGGACGCCGCGATCGACCAGGCGGTCGAGGGCATCGTCCAGGGGATCTTCTTCAACCAGGGCCACGTCTGCTGTGCCGGCTCGCGGCTGCTGGTGCAGGAGTCGGTGGCCGAGCAGGTGATCGAGCGGCTGTGGACGCGGATGGAGACGTTGCGCGTCGGCGACCCGCTGGACAAGAACACCGACGTCGGCGCGATCAACTCCGCCGCGCAGCTGGCGCGGATCGGCGAGCTGGTCGGCGTGGGGGTGCAGGAGGGCGCGGGGCTGCGGCAGGTCAGCTGCGCGCTGCCCGACCGCGGCTACTGGTTCGCGCCCGCGCTGTTCACCGAGGCCTCACCGGCGCACCGCATCTCGCGCGAGGAGATCTTCGGGCCGGTGCTGGCGGTGACGACCTTCCGCACGCATGCGGAGGCGATCGAGAAGGCCAATAACTCGCCGTACGGCCTGGCGGCTGGCATCTGGACCGACAAGGGCTCCAAGGCCTTCGAGGTCGCCGCGCAGCTGCAGGCTGGCGTCGTCTGGCAGAACACCTACAACCACTTCGATCCGACGGCGGCGTTCGGTGGGTTCAAGGAGAGCGGCTTCGGCCGCGAGGGCGGCGCGGCCGGGCTGCGCCCGTACGTGAGGCAGGGGGCGTGAGCGACGTGCGGGTGGCGGTGGCCAAGACCTACAAGTTGTACGTCGGAGGGGCGTTCGTGCGCTCGGAATCCGGACGACATGATGTTGTTGATGGCGTCAACGTCCCGCGCGGCTCGCGCAAGGACGTGCGCGACGCGGTCAAGGCCGCGCGCAAGGCGCAGCCGGGGTGGGCGAAGAAGACGGCCTACAACCGCGGGCAGATCCTGTACCGCGCGGCCGAGGCGCTGGAGTCGCGCGCTGGCGAGTTCGGCGGCGACGTCGGCGAGGCCGTCGACGTGTTGGTGCACTACGCCGGCTGGACCGACAAGCTCCACGCGGTGCTGGGCACCATCAACCCGGTCGCCGCGCCGTTCTTGTCCATGTCGACGCCGGAGCCCAGCGGCGTGGTCGCGGTGCTCTGCGGCGCCGACGATTCGCTGGCGTCGGTGGTCTCCGCCATCGCCGCACCGCTGGCCGCCGGCAACGTCGTCGTCGTCGCGCTGCCCGAGCACACACCCCTGCCCGGCCTCGACCTCGGCGAGGTCCTCGGCGTCTCAGACGTCCCGGGCGGCCTGGTCAACCTGCTCTCCGGGCGTACCGGCGAACTCGTGCCGGCGCTGGGCGCCCACCGCGACGTCAACGCGATCATCGACGCCACCAGCGACCCCGAGCTGGCAGTCACCATCGACACCTTCGCCGCGGAGACGCTCAAGCGCGTCATCCGCGGCGACCAGTCCTCACTGCAACGGCTCGAGGCACTGACCGAGCTGCGCACCGTCTGGCACCCGATCGGCGCCTAGCGGGTGGCGGTGGCCCGGGCGAGCCGTGCCGCGGCGCCGAGGACCGGGATCCGGACGCCGTGCATGACGGTCAGGACGATCGTCAGCGCGAGGGCGAGGAGGATGGCGGAGCCGGTCAGCGCGGACGAGACGGCGTGGGCGAGGGCGTGGGTGGTGGAGCCGCCGTCGCGTGCGCTGTGCGGAGGCGAACACGGTCACGAGGATGCCGAGGCCGAGCGAGCCGCCGAGCTGGTGGGCGACGTTGACGACGCCGGAGGCGGCGCCCGCGTCGTCGGGCGCCACGCCCGCGATGCCTGCGGCGGTCAGCGGCGTGAGCGCCATGCCCATGCCCGAGCCCAGCAGGACCAGCGGCACCGCGATGCCGGGGAAGAACGCCGTGGTGTCGCGACAGGCGGCTGATCCACAGCATCCCGGTCAGGGCGAACGTCAGGCCCGGCGAGCAGCACCGGCATCGCGCCGACGCGCGCCGTCAGGCGCGGCACGACCTGCACCATCGAGAACATCACCGCGGTCATCGGCAGGAACGCCAGCCCCGCCTGCAGCGGGTTGTAGTCCAACACGCCCTGCAGGAACTGGGTGAGGAAGAAGAACATGGAGAACATCGCCGCCGACCACCAGCATGCGCGCGAGGTAGGCGCCGGACCGCTCACGGTTGGCGAACAGGCGCAGCGGCGTGATCGGCTGCTCGGCGCGCATCTCGTTGAGGATGAAGGCCACCAACAACGCGACGCCGGCGGCGAACGACGCGACGGTCACGCGGTCGCCCCAGCCGTCGGAGGCGGCGCGGACGAAGCCGTAGACGACCGCGCTCATGCCGAGCGTCGAGGTGATCGCGCCGGTCAGGTCGAAGCGGCCGGGACGCGGCTCGGTCTCGGGCAGATGACGCGGCGCCAGGTACATCACCAACAGGCCGACCGGCACGTTGATGAACATGCCCCAGCGCCAGGACGACCCAGTCGGTGAGCATGCCGCCGAGGACGAGGCCGGCGCTGCCGCCGCCGCCCGCGACGGCGGTGTACCAGGCCAGCGCGCGGGTGCGCTCGGTGCCCTCGCGGAAGGTGGTGGTCAGCAGCGCCAGCGTCGACGGCGCGGCGATCGCGGCGCCGACGCCCTGCACGCGCGCGCGCGGCCAGCAGCCAGTCGGCCGACTGCGCCAGGCCGGCCAGCAGCGAGGCGAAGTGGAGAACAGCGCGATGCCGACCATGAACACGCGGCGGCGGCCGAGGATGTCGCCGGCGCGGGCGCCGAGCAGCAGCAGGCCGCCGAAGGTCAAGGCATAGGCGTTCTGGACCCACGACAGGCTGGCGGAGGAGAAGTGCAGCGCGGTGTGGATGCTCGGCAGCGCGGTGATGATCACCGAGACGTCGAGGACGATCATCAGGTACGCGGCGAGGATGAGGCCCAGGACGAGGTTGGGGTTGGAGGCGTGCGTGGTCGCGCGGCGCGTGGCGGGCGCGCCGAGAGCGAGGGGGAACGACATGGGGAGAGGTGCTCCTTGAGGTTCGAGCGGGAGGGCGCTAAACTGGAGGCGTCCTCCAGAAGTTGATGCGGAGGAAGCCTCCGCTTCTATCATATAGCGGAGGGTGCCTCCGGTTCGCAAAGAAATCGTGTAGGCGTCAGATGTCCGACACCACGATCGCCCCGCAGCAGCCGCAGGTCACCGGCCTCGCCAGCGCCCCAAGCGCGCCGACGCGCGCCGCAACTACGAGAAGCTGCTGACCGCCGCGGCCGACGCGTTCGCCGAGAACGGCACCGCCGCGTCGCTGGAGGACATCGCGCGCCGCGCCGAGGTCGGCATCGGCACGCTCTACCGCCACTTCCCGACGCGCCAGGCGCTGCTCGAGGCCGTCTACATCGACGAGGTCGAGGAGATGAGCGCCAAGGCCAACGACCTCGGCGACCTCGAGCCGTGGGACGCGCTCGTCACCTGGCTGCGCCAGTTCGTCCGCTACGCCGCGACCAAGCGCGCGCTGGCCGACGAGATGCTGAACACGATCGACGCCGAGGCGCCGGTCTTCGTCGCCTGCCGCGCCGCGATCACCGCCGCCGGGCGACATGCTGCTGCAGCGCGCGCAGGAGGCCGGCGAGGTCCGCGCACGGACACCAACTTCACCGACGTCGGCCGGATGGTCGCGGGCATCGCCTCGATCCGCACCGCCGACCCGGGCCAGATCGACCGCATCCTCGACATGGCGCTCGACGGCCTGCGCTACACAGCGCCGGCCGAGTAGCGCCGGATGTGACGCGACGCCGCCTGGCCCGTAGTGTCGGCATGGTGTCCCTCCGTCGCAGCGTCCTGGTCTCCCTCGCCGTCGTCGTGAGCGGGGCGGTTGCGGCCGTGCCGATCGCCTCGGCGGCCAAGCCGAGGAAGGCGCCGCGCGCGCACCTCACCGCGTTCGGCTCGTGCCAGGCGCTGGTCGGCTATGCGCACCACAACGCGGCGGTAGCCGGCGGGGGCGTTGGCGTGCCAATGCGTGTGCAGGGCGCCGTGGAGACGCTCGGCGCCCCGGTGCAGAAGACCACCGACGCGAGCAGCGAGATCGCGCCGACCGCGGTGCCGGCACCCGCCGCGTCGGGCACCGGCGCGTCGACCCCCGCGTTCTCCACCACCAACGTGCAAGAGGTCGGGGTCGACGAGCCCGACGTCGTCAAGACCGACGGCCGCCACGTCTACGTCGCGGCCAATCGCACGCTGCGCGTGATCGACGTCACCGGTGATGCGCCGCGGCAGGTGGGGACGTTGACGCTCGACGGCGGCTACGCCCACCAACTGCTGATCCGCGGGACACGCGCACTCGTGCTCTCGACCGTCTCGGCGCCGATCGCGATCGACGACACGCCGATGCCGCAGCCCGAGACGGCCAAGGCGGCGATCGTCGCGATGCCCGGCCGCGCGACCACCCTGCTGACCGAGGTCGACCTCACCGATCCGGCTGCGCCGAAGGTCGCGCGCACCATGACCCTCGACGGCGACTACGTCGATGCGCGGATGGTCGGCGGCACGGTGCGCGTCGTCGTCAGCTCGACCCCGGCGCAGACCGGCGCGGTTCCGCTGACCGGCGCTCCGCTGCGTACCTTCGTCCCGGCCACGACGATCCGCAGCCGGATCTCCGGCCACACCTTCCGGCGTGGCGTCGTGCCCTGCGACGACATCCGCCGTCCGGACGCCTTCTCGGGCCTCGGGCTGCTGACGGTCCTAACCGTCGACCTCGACAAGGGCCTCTACAACGTCGACCGCGACGCGGTCATGGCCGGGGCCCAGACGGTCTACGGCTCCGACAAGAGCCTGTACGTCGCCAGTCAGCGCTACGTCCGCGGGCTGAACGACGCGAGCGACGGGGCGGGCGGGGCCGGGTCACTGCGCACCGAGATCCACCGCTTCGACGCCTCGACCGCGGGCCAGACGACCTACGCCGGATCCGGCACGGTCCCCGGCTTCGTTGTCAATGCCTATGCCCTGTCAGAGCAGGATGGCGCCTTGCGGGTGGCCTCGACCGACGAGCCCTCCTGGCTCCCCGACGGTGGCCAGGCTACGCCGGCCCACAGCTATGTCACGGTGCTCTCGCCACGCCCGGACGGCGCGCTGGCGCAGGTCGGCCAGGTCGGCGGGCTGGGCGAAGGACAGCGGATCTACGGTGTGCGCTTCGTCGGCACGACGGGCTTCGTGGTGACCTTCCGCCAGCTTGACCCGCTCTACACGCTCGACCTCTCCAAGCCCGACGCGCCGCGCGTCGCGGGCGAGTTGGAGATCCCCGGCTACTCGGCCTACCTGCATCCGCTCGGCGACGGGCTGCTGCTCGGCATCGGGCAGGAGGCCGACGCCACCGGCCGCACGCAGGGCACGCAGGTGTCGCTCTTCGACGTCTCCGACCTGGCCCATCCCAAGCGCACGCAGCATGTCGTCTACGGCAACGGCAGCTCCGGTGCCGAGTTCGATCCGCATGCCTTCCTGTGGTGGGCGCCGACCAAGCTGGCCGTCCTGCCGCTGCAGACCTACGACCCGAGCGGCGACGGGGGCCAGGGCACGAGCTTCGTCGGCGCGATCGGGCTGAAGGTCGCTGCTGACGGCATCGGCGAGCTCGGTCGGGTGGTCCACGGCAGCGCTGACACGGTCGCGCCGATCGCCCGCTCGCTGGTCATCGGTGACCGCTTGTACACACTCTCCTCGCTCGGGCTGCAGGCCAGCCGCCTCGACACGATGGCTCCCGTCGCATTCGTGGCCTTCGACGCATAGTCCGATCGCCTCGTCCGGACACAAGCCCGGCGCATGGACGCTGCGTAGGTGGGCACACCACGCACCATGGCGCCAGAGTCAGCACGGTGGGTGGTGAGGGCGACGGCCGAGCAGATCGCCGTGCTGCGCACCGAGGTGACCGAGTACGCGCAACGCGTAGGGGTTGCCGACGGCCGTCTCGCTGACATCCGGCTTGCCGTCTCCGAGGCCGCGACCAACGCCGTGTTGCATGCCTACCGCGACCGCGATCCCGGTCAGATCCGCGTCGACGCGGGCCTGACCGACGAGGGCTCGCTCAAGATCGTCGTCGAGGACGACGGCTTTGGCCCGCTCCCGCGCCCCGACAGCCCGGGGCTCGGACTCGGGCTGCCGACGATCGCCTCGGTGGCCGACGCGGTCGAGCTCTCCGCCGGCAGGGCAGCGGGCGCGAAGCTGTCGATGGTCTTCGCGCTCAGTGGCTGACCCGACCGCGGCGGGCGGTGCAAAGCGACCCCCCCGACGACGGCGGCCACGCCGGCGATCTCGGCGACGCTGGGAATCTGGGTCAGCACGACGATCCCGATGACCGTCGCCACGGCGGGCAGCAGCGAGACCATCAGGCTGTAGGTCGCGCGCGGCAGGCGCGTGAGCGCGAGCTGATCGCAGACATAGGGGATGACCGAGGAGCTGAGGCCGACGCCGGCGCCCGCGGCCAGCGCGATGGGGTCGCTGAAGGCCGGCACCGCGGCCCAGCCGGCGAGGGGCGTTACCACGACGGCAGCGACCAGCATCGCGGCGCCGAGCCCGTCGACCCCGTCGAGCGCCGGCCGTTTGGCAACGCGGTCGGCCAGCACGATGTAGAGCGCGAAGAGCGCGGCGTTGGCGAACGCGAGGGCCAGCCCCGCGGCGCCACCGGCGAGGTGGATGCCGGTGAGCAGGTAGACGCCGGCGACGGCCAGGGCAAGGGCTCCGAGGTTGCGTGACGTTCGCGCGCCGAGGGCGGCCAGGCCGATCACGGGCAGGAACTCGATCGCCGCGACGGTCGCCAGCGGGAGGCGGTCGATGGCGAGGTAGAAGCAGCAGTTCATCAGCGCCAGGCAGGCGCCCCAGGCCATGAGCAGGCGACGACCGTCGCGGTCGAGACGGGCGACGGCATGCCACGGGCGGCGCCAGGCGGCGAAGAGCAGCGCGGCGGTGGCGATCCGCAGCCACGCCACCCCGAGCACATCGACGCGCGCGAAGAGCAGCACCGCGAAGGCCGGACCGAGGTAGTGGAAGACGGCGCTGACGGCGAAGTACGCGTGGGGTGGAGGGCGACGCATGGTCGGCCCCAGACGATGCCGTGCGGCGGCTCTGGCCGGAATGGACGATCGACGGTATCGTCGGCTCCATGGCTTCGATCCCAAAGCTCGCTGCGGTATCGACCGTCGTTGACCTGGATGAGACCGATCGGCGCCTGCTGATCGAGTTACAGGAGGACGCACGCGTCAGCCTGGCGGAGCTCGGGCGGCGCGTCGGCCTCTCGCCGCCGGCGGTCGCCGAGCGCGTACGGCGGCTGACCGATGAGGGCGTCATCCGCGGCTTTCGCACCGACGTCGATCCGCGCGCGCTCGGGTACGCGCTCAGCGCCATCGTCCGGATCCGCCCGGCGCCGCGCCAGCTGGCCAAGGTCGCCGAGCTGGCCCGCGCGACGCCCGAGGTCGTCGAATGCCACCGCATCACCGGTGAAGACTGCTTCTTCATGAAGGCCCACGTCCGCGACGTGGAGCACCTCGAGGAGGTCATCGACCGCTTCACGGTCTTCGGCCAGACGACCACCTCGGTGATGCAAACCTCCCCGGTGCCGCTGCGCGGCGTGGCGATCTAGACCACGACCGCGATCACGACGCGCGCGTGGCGAGCACCTGGAAGACCGACAAAAACCCGCTCTCAAAGCCGCGCCGCGCCGCGCGCAGGTAGAGCCGCCACACCCGGACGCGCTCCTCGCCGCCGAGCGCGATCGCCTCGGGCAGGTTGTCGTCGAACTTGCGCGACCAGTGGCGCAGCGTCTCGGCGTAGTCCTCGCGGAATCCCTCGACGTGCGTGACCTCCAGGCCAGCGCCCTCCATCGCGAAGCAGATCCGCGAGAGGTGCAACGGCGCTGCGTCGGGGAAGACGAAGCGCTCGGAGAACGGGCCGGCCTCGGGATCGGTGTGGCGCAGGCGCGCGATGCCGTGGTTGAGCAGTCGGCCCCCAGGCTTGAGGAACTGCTGCAGCGCGCGGGCGTAGTTGTCGATGTTGCCCGAGCCGACGTGCTCGACCATGCCGATCGAGGAGATCGCGTCAAACGGCTCGGCGTGCAGCTCGCGCCAGTCCATCACCTTGATCTCGACGCGGTCGGCGACGCCGGCGTCGACCGCGCGCTGACGTGCCCGCTGCGCCTGTGGCTCGCTCAGTGTGATGCCGGTGACGTGCACGCCATGCTCGACGGCAGCGTGAACCGCGAAGGCGCCCCACCCGCAGCCGACGTCCAGAATCCGCTCGCCTTCCTTCAGCTTCAACTTGGTGCAGATCAGCTCGCGCTTGACGAACTGCGCCTCTTCGAGCGTCTTGGCCCCGCGCGAGAAGATGGCGCAGGAGTAGGTCATCGAGTCGTCGAGGAAGAGCGCGAAGTAGTCGTTGGAGACGTCGTAGTGGTGGCGGACAGCGGCCTTGTCGCGCAGGATGCTGTGGCGCCGGCCGCGCGGGCGCAGCTCAGCCGCGGGCGGCTTGGGCGGCGCGACGAGGCCGGTCGAACGGACCGCGGCGGCGGCCAGGCGGGCCTTCTGCTTGGTGTCGAGTGACGGCGGCTGCCACGAGTCCAGGAGCTCGAGCGTGGCGTCGAGGTCGTCGACGTCGAGGGCGCCGGAGACGTAGGCACGGCCGATGCCGAGCTGGCCGGGCGCGCGCAAGGCGTGGGCCAGAGCGGTCGGCGATTTGACGCGGAAGGTGGTCTGCGACGAGCCGTTGGTGGGCGGGAGCGTGCTGCCGTCCCAGAACGCGATCTCGAACGGGCGATCGGGCAGGGCACGCTGCAGCTCCTCGCGGAGCGGAGCGGGACGGGAGAAAGCCATGCCCGTAACGTAGCCAACTGTCTAGACTCGCCCGATGCCCCAGGCAGTTAGGGATCCCGAAGAGGCCACCGTCGACCCCACGAGCCCGGACTTCGTCCAGCCCGTGGAGCGTGAGTGGCTCGACCGCCTGGCGACCGGCACGGTCACCGTCGTCCCGTTCTTCGCGCTGGCCTACGCCGCCTGGCACTCGTGGCAAGGGCTGCTGCGCTGGAGCGACGTGGTGATCTTCGTCGTCGCCTACGTCCTGACCGGCCTCGGCGTGACCGTCGGCTTCCACCGCCTTTTCACGCACCGCGCCTTCAAGACCGGCAAGCCGTTGCGCGCCACGCTGGCGATCCTCGGCTCGGCGGCAATCGAGGGGCCGATCACGGCCTGGGTCGCCGACCATCGCAAGCACCATGACTTCTCCGACCAAGTCGGCGACCCGCATAGCCCGCACGTCGAGCACGGCCACGGCTTTTCCGGCGCGCTGCGCGGTCTCTTTCACGCCCACGTCGGCTGGCTGTTCCTTCACACCCACCGCGGCGCCAAGGACCGTTACGCCCGCGATCTGCGCGCCGAGCCGATGATCATGACCATCGACCGGCTCTTCCTCGTCTGGGCGCTCGGTGGCCTCGCCCTCTGCTTCCTCGCCGGGTGGGCACTTGGCGGCTCGGTGCACGCCGGGCTGACCGGGCTGCTGTGGGGCGGTGGCGTGCGGATGCTCGTCGTCCACCACGTGACCTACTCCATCAACTCGATCTGCCACTTCACCGGGCGTCGCGGCTTCAACACCCCCGACGAGTCGCGCAACGTTTGGTGGCTGGCGCCGTTCACCTTCGGCGAGTCCTGGCATAACAACCACCATGCCTTCCCAACCTCGGCCCGCCACGGCCTGACGCGCTGGCAGTTCGACCTCTCCGGTCTGGTCATCCGCGCGTTCGAGAAGACCGGGCTGGCCTGGGACGTCGTCCACATCACGCCCGAGCGGATGGCCGAGAAGGCCGCGGCGCCCGCCTGAGCTACACCGGCTGCAGGTGCCGGTAGGGCTCTTCGCCCCGCAGCGAGCGGATCACGCCGGCGACGACGTTCTCGTCGTTGATGGTCTTGCCGTCGGTGACCGCGTCGACGATGCCGCGCTTGCGCTCGACCAACTCGGCCATCGTCTCGTCGATCGTCTCGGCGGCCAGCAGGTACCAGGCGGTGACCGAATCGGTCTGGCCGATGCGGTGCGTGCGGTCCTCGGCCTGGTCGTGCAGCGCCGGCGTCCACTCGAGCTCGAGGAACGCGACGTTGGAGGCGCGCGTCAGCGTGATGCCCTGGGCGGCGACGCGGGTGGCGCAGACGATCAGCTGCGGGCCGCCGGGCTCCTGGAACTCCCGCACGGACTCCTCGCGCGCCTCGATCTTGTCGCGGCCGAAGAGGTGCAGCGCGTCGGGGAAGCGCTCGAGCACCGCCTCCTGGATCTCGCGGTGACGGGCGAAGACGACCAGCGGCTCGCCGCTGGCCAGGAAGTCGTGGATCCAGGCCAGCGCGGCGTGGAGCTTGCCGCGCGCGGCCAACCGCTGCAGCGCGCCGAGCTGCGCCAGGCGCTCGGCCCGCAGCGTCGCCGCGATCTTCGCGTTGAGGTCCGAGAGCTCCAGCGGCTGGGAGCGCAGCCACTCGACGACGTCGCGCTCGGCGACGCGGTACTCGCGCTCGTTGTCCAATGACACCGGCACAACGACGCGCCGCTTGGCCGGCAGCTGTGGCAGCACCTCGCTCTTCAACCGCCGCACGAAGCAGGAGCGCCGCAGGTGCCAGTGCAGGCGCTCCTCGGTCAGCACGCCCTGGAACTGTCGCGAGAAGCGCGCGCCGGAGCCGAACTCATCCAGCCGCCCGATGATCCGTAGCTGGGAGATCAGCTCCTCGGCGTGGTTGAGGACCGGCGTGCCGGTCAGCGCGACGCGCAGCCCGCCCTTGACGACCGACTCGGCCAGCCGCCGCACGGCCTGCGTGCGTTTGGCGCGCGGGTTCTTGCAGTAGTGCGACTCGTCGATGATCACGGCCTTGGGACGCAACCGCGCGAGCGTCTCGTAGTGCTTGCCGACGACCTCGTAGTTGATGATCGTGATCTCAGCGGTCTTGGGCACCGCGACGCCGCCCTCGACGATCGCGACCGAGCGGTGGGGCAGCCACTTGCGCGTCTCGCGCAGCCAGTTGAGCTTCAGCGAGGCGGGGCAGATGACGATCGCCGGGTAGGCGTCGTCGGCCTCCATCGCGGCGAGCGCCTGGACGGTCTTGCCCAGGCCCTGCTCGTCGGAGAGGAAGGCGCGCCGCGCGTCCAGCACGTAGCGCACGCCGGCCCACTGAAACGGTTCGAGCGTGCCGCCGAGCTTGTCGACGATCTCCTCCAGTGGCTCGGCCTCCGTGGCGCGCGAGCGGCGGATCGCCGCAGCGGCCTCGGCCGCCTCCTCGCGCAGCTCCTCCAGCGCGTGAGCGGCCGGCGCGTCGACCGCGACGCCGTGTGCGGCCAGGAAGCCATCGAGGTGGTGGACGACCCACGGGTCCAACGGCAGCGAGCGGCCGCCGTCGCTGGTGCCCGGCAGGCGCTCGAAGGCATCGCCCACCGATGGGTCCCACAGCGTCTCCAGCAGGAACGCCTCGCCCTCGACCGAGACGTTGAGCGCCAGCCGTGCCGGCGGCGCGTCGCCACCGTGCTCGAGCGCCAGGACGCAGCGCAGCGCGGCGCCGTCGAGCTTGGCTCCGCGTGCTTCGCCGAGCGCCACGGCGCCCGCCTGGGTCAGCGGCGCCAGCAGCTTGCCGTCGACCTCGATCGACCCCTCCAACAACGCCTCGGGCACCGTGCCCGCGCGCGTGTCGAGGACCCACCAGCCGCGGCCGTCGTAGCGCGTCGTGCGCACGCGGCCGACCCAGCGCTCGCCGACGCCCTTGAGCCAGATGTCGACCTGGGCGCTGGTCGTCAGCTCCGGAAAGCGCTTGAGGACCTCGGCGACGTGGACGGCCGCCCAGTCGTCGATGGGCGCCCACCACTCGCGCGTGTCCCAGTCGAACCGGCGATGGGGAATCTGCCGCACGACCGCGACGATGTGCGGGTCATACGGGAATCCGAGGACGACGATTGGCTTACCGTCGGGCCCTCGGCGAAGATCGACGTTCGGGTCGCCGGAGGCCAGTTCCACCACCTTCAGGCTATCGGCCTTAGGACGGCAATGATGAGCCCGCGAAGACGAAGAACCAGATGGCGAAGAGCACGAGCGCACAGCTGACGCTGATCGCCATGACCTGCTCGAGGACGCCACGGTCGGTGGTCGACCTGCGCTCCCCGCGCATCGAGCGGTTCCAGGTCGCGTGCTCGCGCTTGTCGGAGATGCGACCGGTCACCCGCATGTGCGCGCGGTTGACGATCCCGAGGAACTTGCCGACGACGACGGCGGTCAGCGCCATCCCCACAAGCACCAGGAGATAGGGGCCGAGGCTCGGCTGGCTGGAGTCCGTCATCCGCGAGGCGATCCACAGCCAAGCGACGGGGGAGACGAGCCAGACGACCACCGAGCCGGCTGCCATGACGATCACCAAGCCAACGCCCGCAGCGTGGCGGTGTGGTCCGACGGATGGTGATCCGGTCTGGGCGGTCATGGCGCAACGCTTGTACCCGATTCTAGGCCCCCGGAGCGCTCGCCACGCCGCCGTGGACAAAGCGCTCAGCGCGGTCCTGCGCCGGACTGACGTTGGTCCCGCCCGCTCCGTTGGGCGTGCCATCGTCACCGGTGCGCGCCACACGGGCCACGCCCCAGGCCAGCGACGCCATGAACAGCAGCGACAGGGCGAGGACGACCAGGCAGGCGGCGGTCCACAGCCAGCCCGGGATGTCGTCCTTGCGCTCACGCTGCAGCAGCTCGTGGTCGGCGACGAAGGTCCGCGTGAAGGTGGCGGTCGCCGGGACCAGCTTGGCCCCCGGGATCGCCGGGTCGGCCGGCATGTAGATCGGGATGCCCATGATCGTGCGGCCGTTCTGGACGCGGACGATGGTCTTCCAGTCGCCGTAGACCGGCGCCGGCGCACGGAAGCGGTAGACGCCTTCGGCGACGCGCTGCAGCCGGTCGACCTTCATGCCGCCGTCCTGCCAGGAGGTGACCGTGGCCCACGCGGCGTTGTCGGCCGTGTTGCGCGGGTTCAGCGTGACGGTGCCGACGACGTGACGATGGGTCGGGTCCCCGCCGTCGTTCTTGAGCGCGACGGTGGCGGTCTGCCCGCTCGGCGCGACGGTGGCTAGCCCGTAGGCCGTCAGCGCGGCGATGGCGAGGAAGGAGCCGATGGTGGCGGTGCGCGCCACGTTCTGGCTCGGCAGCTGGAAGCGCAGGCCCGCACCGAGCAGGCCGCCGAGCACGCCGCCGGCGATGCCGGCGATCGGGGCGACGATCATCGCCTCGGGGACGATGCCGTCGCTCCACGGCAGCGGGAAGAGCTGGCCGACCCACAGCCACTCGGCGGCAAGGCCGACGGTGCCGACGAGTAGGCCGCCGATGGCGCCGAGCAGGACCGGGCGGTTGCGGCCGGTGGCGAGCGCGACGCCCTCGATGCACAGCGCCTCGACGAGATAGAGCGGTAGCGTCGGCGCGCTCTCGCCGAAGACGTCGCCGACGATCAGCGAGATGCCGCCGCGGACGGCGAGGAACATCAGCGCGGTGGCCAGCGCGCCGCCCTTGCCGATCCAAATGCGGCCGGCGGTCAGCGCGAGGCCGGCGGCGAGCGCGATCAACATGGGGTGGAAGACCATCCGGAACTGCGGGACGCCGAAGTCGAACTCGCCCTGGAAGGTGGAGAGGCCGATCAGCAGACCGCCCATCAGGCCGACGCGGCGGAAGGCCACCAGGAACTGGGGGCCGTCGACGCGGTCGGTCTGGATGCCACGGAAGCGCAGGCCCTCGGCGAGCAGGATGGCCTGACCGATGAGCGTGAGGCCGGCGCCGCCGAAGAGCATGAGGTGCGTCGGGCCCCAGAGCGTGACGTCCTGGCCGAAGAGGCGGTGCCACATGTCGTCGAGCGGGAAGCCGAGCAGTGCGAAGCCGCCGCAGGCCGCGGTCAGGACGCCGCCGACAGGGACGTACCAGTCGCGCGTGATCCGGATCGCGGCGGGGCCGGGCTTCTCTTCCGGGAGCGCGAGCGCGAGGCAACCCGAGGCGAAGACGCCGTAGAGCCCGACGAGGATCAGGTAGTGCGCAGGGTTGGCGAGCGGGCCGGGGTCGCGGCCTTGGTCGATATGCAGGGAGATGTCCCAGTACATGCCCAGCAGCGCGACGAGGAGGCTGCCACCGCCGACGCCGAGCGGCAGCGCCGCCCAGGCGGGCAGTCCGGAGACGCGCTCGGAGAAGGCTGCGAGGCGGCGCAGCGTCTTGCCCTTGCCGTTGCGGTAGCCGAAGATCCCGAGCATCAGGACCGCGGTGGCGACGCTGGCCATGCCGGTGGCGATGGCGATCTGATCGAGCGCGGCGCCGCCGGCCGGGTTAGAGGCAGCGGGCGACGCGGCAGCGAGGACATGCGAAAGTGCCATGAGTCGATGTTACACCGATCCATGTCACATCAAACGCGGTAAGGTTGTCCTGTGTCCGATGTCACGGAGGCACCCGAGCGCGCGACCCACGATGGAGATCTGACCATCGACGAGCTCGCGCAGCGCACGGGGATGACCGTCCGCAATATCCGGGCCCATCAGTCACGCGGTCTTCTGCCGCCGCCTGACGTGCGCGGCCGCACCGGCTACTACGGCCCGTCGCATCTCGCTCGCATTGAGCTGATCCGCGAGATGCAGGGCCAGGGCTTCAACCTGCAGGCGATCCGGCGGCTGGTCGACGCCGCGCCGGGCTCCTCGGAGGAGCCGCTGCGCTTCCTACGCGCGGTCGCCGAGCCCTACACCCAGGAGCAGCCCGAGGTGTTGACGCGCGAAGATCTCGCGCAGCGCTGGGGCTCGACGGATCCAGGACTGCTGGAGCGGGCGATCAAGTTGGGGTTGTTGCGTCCGCTCGGTGACGGCTCCTATGAGGACATCAGCCCGCGGCTGACGCGCGCGGGCAAGGAGCTAGAAGCGCTCGGCGTGCCCGCCGCCGTCGGCCTCGAGCTGGCGACGACCATCCGCCGCCACGCCGACGGCGTCGCTCGCGCCTACGTCAAGCTCTTCGTGGAGCAGGTCTGGAAGCCCTTCGAGGAAGCCGGCGCACCCGAGGACCGCTGGCCCGAGGTCCGCGACGCGCTCGAGCGCCTCCGCCCGCTCGCCGCCGACACGCTCTTAGCCATCTTCGGCGTCGCCATGGCCGACGCCTCCGAAGAGGCCTTCGGCCGCGAGATCGAGCGTCTCCAGCGCCGCCGGCGCTCGAAGCACTAGGAGCGATGCGACCGCGACCGGCGTTCAGCCGCTGACCGGTCTAGTCTTCTTCATCGCTTGAAGACGCTGGAGGAGATCACCTACGAAGCCGGTCGCGGGGCGCTCGCCGATCAAGAGGCGTTGGTCGGCGGCATCCGGCAGCGCACCGGCACGCTGCTCGCCGCACAGGCACTGGTGGCCTCGTTCCTCGGGGGAATGCCATCAAGCACCACGGGTTCCACGTGTGGGGTTGGTTGGCAGTGTTCGCGCTGCTCGCAGGCCTGGTGCTCGCGGCGGTGGTGCTCGCTCCGTGGCAGCTGAAGTTCGCCATCGATGCGCGGGACCTCTACGAGCAGCTCTATCCGCAGGCGCTTGCCGAGGCGCCGGATGACACGTTGGGGTGGCTGGCGGCCGCCGGGTTTGGATATCAGGACCTGCGAAGGCAGAACACCCGACGCGTCCGGCTCATCTCCAGGTTGTCCGCAGCGCTGGGTGTCCTGATGGTTATGCAGACGATTTTGTGGCTGCTCGCGCTGCGTCTACACTGAACCCATGGCCCCGCTGCCATTGCCACCCGAGAAGATCGTCGCGCCGTCGACCTCGATCGGCATCGAGGAAGGACGCGGCGGATCCAAACCGCGCCCGACGCCGCCCGCCGGCACCGCGCAGCGCTGATTAGCGCTTGAGGACGGGGCTACTGCGCGGGCGCGAGCCCGTATAGCGTCCACTGATGGCCGCCGTGGAGCCAGAGGCGACCGCCCGCGAGCATCATGCCGTCCTGGCCGATGGAGGCTGTCGGCCCCGTTGAGGGCTTGGTCCAGAGCGGCTGGCAGGGCGTGTCGGTGCAGGTGATGTCGAAGGCGGCGGCGCCGTCGCCGTCGGCCGACTGGCCGTGGGTGTAGAGCACGTTGCCGGCGACCAGCAGGTCGCCGGGCCGGGCGCCTACGGGCACGGCCGCGCTCCAGACCGGCGTGCAGCCGTTGGTGCACGACGTCGGGTAGGCCACGACGCCGGGGCCGCCGGCGACGTAGACGCGGTCACCCGCGATCGCCAGGTTCTCGCCAAGCGGCGTGTCGGAGACGGCCGACGCCGCCAGCGGCGGGAGGCAGATGCCGAAGCGCGTCGCGCACGACGTCGGGTAGACGTACAGCCGGTGAGCGGGCTGTTCGGCCACCGGGTCGACGTTCTGCATGACGACGTAGACCCGGCCATCGCGAACCGTCGGCGTCCCGACGCCGATCGCGTCGGGCGAGCGGCCCGACCAGCCGGGGCAGGACGCCGGCGGCTCGGGGGCCAGCATGCAGGCCTCGGAGGTCGCGTCGATCTCGCGGCCACCCGCACCGGTGAGCGACGAGAAGACCCTGTTGCCCGCCGCCGAGAGCGACGCGTGGGCGAAGCCGCCGTAGGAGTCGAACGAGGTCTCGAAGTTCATCGGGAACGCGGTCTGCTGCACGTCGCAGACGCCGCCGTCGTCGCGGCAGTCCAGCGGCACGCCGACGACCTGGGAGAAGCCGAACCAGGCGTCGCCGCGCGCGAACCAGATCCAGCCGTGGTAGATCAGCGGGGCGGTCCACACGTGGTCGTAGCCGACCCGCTCGGTGAAGAGCGGCGCGCAATCGGCGTCGCAGCCCTCGTCGTAGACGGCGACGTCGACTTGCGGCGCAGAGCGCTTGGTGTCCTGAACCGGGCCGATGGCAACGACTTTGCCCTCGCTGGCGGCGACAACGACCGCCTGGCGCGGCGCCCGCCAGCGGAAGTCGCCGTTGTCGGAGCGCAAAGCCTTCAACGCGACGTTGCGTCCCTTGCCGATCAGCGTGAACAGGCGACCGCCCCCGATCGCCGCGGCGTCGCCGTTGATGGTGGTCAACGGCTGCAGGCCGCCGACCGTCGCCGGCGTCAGCGTGGTCTCACCGGGCTGGTAGCGGGTGCGGCCGGCGTCGTGGCCGAGCTGCGGCCACCCGGGCGTTGTGCCCGCGATGGCGGTCGTCGCGCCGGCGCTGCCGAGCAGCAGGGCGCTGAGCAGGAGCGCGGCCAGCAGGCGAAAGCGGAGCATGCTGCGAACCCTGCTCGGATGCGCCGGCGCGTCGGTCACCAGGCCGTTGCGGCCTGGAGAAGATTGGCGCTCAGTCGCGCCGGCGCGAGATACGGATCTCGGCCGGGGAGACGACCTTGATGACGACGTGTGCAGCGCGTGTGGGCGCGCCGAGGGTCAGGAAGTCGCGGACGTAGCCGGTCTCGCCGCAGAAGGGGCAGGCCAACGGCGAGGCCGGGCTGAGATGGGCACCCGTGGGCGCGACCGGGGCGTCGCAGGTCGGGCAGGCGAGGGTGCCGACGGCGAGCGTCGAGGTCCGCTGGACACGGCGGATCTCCTCAGGGCCGCCGAGGCCGCCGACTGGGTCGGAGCCTTCGTCGGAACCGCCGCTGCGACGGAAGAAGCTCACCGCTCCCAGTCCAGGACCGCTACGCGGCGCGCACCGCGGGTTCGACGCCCGCGGCGACATCCGCGCCGTGGGCGTGTTGGGCGATGGCACCAAGGAGCTGCGGCCAGGCGGCGCGCGGCAGGTCGTGGCCCATCCCCGGGATCGTGATCAGCCGGGCGCCGTTGATGGCCTTGGCGGTCGCGCGGCCGCCCGAGGGTGAGACGAGGACGTCAGCGTCGCCGTGGATGACGAGCGTCGGGGCCTGCACGGCGCGCAGCTCGCGCCGGCGGTCCCCGCTGGCGATGATCGCGCCGAGCTGGCGGGCGGTGCCCGCCGGGCTAGCGCCGCGGTCGAAGCTCAGCTCGATCATCGCGCGCAGCTCGATCTCGTCACGTTCGAAGCCGGGCGAGCCGATCGTCGCCCACGTCTTGAGCCCGCGCTCGACGAAGCCGTCACGGTCGGTGGGCGACTTGCCGAGCAGCACCGGGTAGGTCTTCAGCGCCGGCTGGCCGCTAAAGCGCGCACCCGTGTTGGACATGATCGACGTCAGCGAGCGCGTGCGCGACGGATGGCGGGCCGCGACGGTCTGGGCGATCATGCCGCCCATCGAGACACCGACCATGTGGGCGCTCTCGAGCCCCAGCACGTTCATCAGCCCGACCGTGTCGAGCGCCATGTCGGCCAGCTTGTAGGCCGGGTTCGGGACGCGCCGCAACGCAATCTCGGTCAGCCCGGGCACGTGCGCGCCGTCCAGGCGCGTCGAGCGGCCGGTGTCGCGGTTGTCGAAACGGACGACGAAGAAGCCGCGGCTCGCCAGGTCTTCGCAGAAGCGCGTGTCCCACGCGATCATCTGGGTGCCCAACCCCATGATCAGCACGACGGGCGGAGCTGCAGGATCGCCGAAGGTCTCGTAGCAGAGGGTGATCCCGTTGCCGACGTCGGCGAATTGCTCGTGCATCACCTAATGGTACCTGCCCGAACGAGTCCGTCTACGCCGCAGACCGCAGGTCCGAGCCGGCCTCCTGAGCCTCGGTTCCCGGCGCGAGCTCCGCGGCAAGCTCGGCGGCCATCGGCAGGAAGAGGTCGACCAAGGCAGGGTCGAAGTGGCGGCCGCGCTGGCGTGCGATCTCCGCGATCGCTTCCTCCAGCGTCCAGGCGTCCTTGTAGGGCCGGCGCGAGCGCAGCGCGTCAAAGACGTCGCAGATCGCGCAGATACGGCCCGCCAGCGGGATCTCCTCGCCGCGCAGCCCGGCCGGATAGCCGGTGCCGTTCCAGCGCTCGTGGTGGGTGCGCGCGATCTCCTCACCGAGCTGGACCAGCGGCGACGGCGAGCCCGCGAGCATCGACGCGCCGATCGCGGCGTGGGTCTGCATGATCGCCCACTCCTCCTCGTCCAGCCGGCCCGGCTTGAGCAGGACGCGGTCGGGCACGCCGATCTTGCCGACGTCGTGCAGGACCGCGGCGTGGCGCAGCGTCTCGGCGTCGGTCACGCTGAAGCCGGCGGCCAGCGCGAGGCGCTCGCAGAGGATGCCGATCCGCTCGACGTGCGCGCCGGTGTCCTCATCGCGCCACTCGGCTGCGTGGGCGAGGCGGCGGACGACCTCGAGCTGGGTCTCGTGCAGCTCGGCGGTGCGCTCGCGCACGGCCTGCTCCAGCACCGCGTTGTGGAGCGCGACGCGGCGGCGCTCGCGGCGCTCGGTCAGGTAGCTGGCGGTGACGGTGCCCACAGCGCTCAGCGCGAGGCCGATCAGCGGCGCGACGACGGGGATGATCCAGCCCTGCAGGAACGCGAGGTAGGAGAGGCCGAGGTAGGCGACCGCCAGGACGGGCGCGGTCAGCACCGACAGCGTCTTGAGGCGCAGCGCGGCGATCGCCGGGGCGAGCGCGAGCAGCAGGATCGCCAGGATGCCGGCCCAGCCGGGCGCGCTGCGCAGTGGCAGACCGTGCAGGACGGTCCACAGCGCGTTGGCCTGGACCTCGGGGCCCGACATCAGCTCGTCGCGGACCGTCGGCGTGGGGTGGACGTCCTGCTCGGTCGGCGCGGTCATGCCGACGATGACGACCTTGCCGCGGACGGCCGAGGCCGCCAGATGATGGTCGCGGACGTCGGAGAAGTGGTAGGTCGGGATCGTGCCGGGCGGTCCGCGGAAGTCGATCCACGCGCCGCCGTGCTCGAACGTCGTCGGGTCGACGGGATGCCCGAGCGCGCGGGCCGCGGCGACGGCGAGCGTCGGGACGCCGTCGGCCGACGGCTGCACGCGGGCGATCTCGCCGCCGGCCAGGATCGGGAACGTCGCCATCGCGGCTTGAGCGTGCGCGCGGGCGAGGTTCTCGTCGCCGCCCAGGACGTTGGTGTGGCCGCGTGCGTCGGTCTCGGTCGTCGCGAGGATCGTGCCGGGGAAGCGACCGACCGCGTCGTAGAGCGCACCGTCCTGCGCTGGGCTCGTGGCCTCCGTGAACTGGACGTCGTAGATGACCTTGCGCGCGCCGAGGCGGTGCAGCTCGTCCAGGACGTCGGCGTGCCACGAGCGCGGGTAGGGCCAGCGGGCCTGCTGGGCGTAGTCCGAGAAGGTCGCGGCGTCGATGCCGACGATCGCGAGATCGTCCGGCCGCTGAGCCGGGCGCAACTGGAAGCGCAGCGCGACCGTCGTGTCCTCCAGCGAGCGCGCCGCGTGCGTCGTCCACGCCACGATCCCGCAGGCCGCGGCGACCAGGCCCGCGAGCAGCACGGCGCGGGCGTGTGCCGGCGAGTGGCGCGGCGTCGGGGCGGGGCGGCGGGCCATCGCGGATCAGGGGGTCATGCGCGCCAGGTACTGATGGCCGCGGGTCACGACGACGGTGCGGTGGCGGCGCAGGTCGCGCACGGCGACGGCGCCGGCGGCTACACGCGTCAGCGTGCCCGCGCAGGTGTCCTGCGTGAGCCACTTGGTGCCGCGAACGGTGGCGACGCTGCCGCGGCCGCGGGTCTGGAAGCGGCCATGGTCGTCGCTGCCCCAGAGGGAGCGCGGCGGCTTCTTCTTGGTGGACTTGCGCTTGTGCTTGGTCTTGGTTGTGGCGACCGCGGCGCGGGCGACGGCCTTGTTGGTGGCCTTGCAGTGCGAGAAGTCGCCACCGCGCAGCACGAGCGCGACCATGCCGTGCGCGGACGCGCTCTGGCGGACCTCGAAGACGGCGCCCCAGAAGCGACCGGTCTGCGTGGCGCCCTTGCGGTCCAGTGCGGTCTTGAGCTCG
Source organism: uncultured Conexibacteraceae bacterium (assembly GCA_963836485.1). GTDB lineage: Bacteria > Actinomycetota > Thermoleophilia > Solirubrobacterales > Solirubrobacteraceae > Baekduia. The sequence continues at coordinate 285,024 of CAWIJS010000007.1, forward strand.
GCGGTGCCGGCGCGCGCGTCGATGACGGTCCCGGTCGGCACGATCTTGGCGGCGCCGAGGTCGAGCGGTGCCCCGGAGGGGCTGGTCGCCGTGACGGTGCCCTGCACGGCGGCGACGCCGAGGGTCTTGCCGAGCGAGGGGGTGACGGTCGCGGTGGCGACGCCGGGCGCGACGGTGGCGCCATCGTCGGCGGACGGGGTGCCGTCGGCGTCGGGGGTGTTGGTGGCCGTGCCTGAGGACGACGAGGACGGCGACTTGGAGGCGCCCGTGCCCGAGCCGGTGGTGCCGGCACTGACCGTCGTGGTCGAGGTCACGACGCCGGTGCCGGTGCCCGGCGTGCCCGAGCCGGGCGTGCCGGACTCGGGGGTGCCCGAGCCTGGGGTGCCCGTGCCGGTCGGATCGCCGGAGCCGTCGCCCGGGCCCGAGCTCGTGTTCGCGGTGGTGAAGCTCACGTCGCGCCCGTAGGCCGTGCTCAGCCCGCTCGTGGCCACGGCGCGCACGTGGTAGGTCGTATCCGGCGCCAAGCCGATGACGGTGAGGGTCAGCGTCTGGTTGACGCCCAGCAGCCCGGTGGCCACGGCGGCCGACGTCGTGCCGTAGCGCGTGGTCGTGCCGTATTGCCAGACGACGTTGCCGCCGAGCGCGGAGACGCTGACGGTGGCGCGCAGCGTCGCCTGCGTGGTGGCGACGTCCTGCGGGCTGCCGGTGGTGACCGAGAGCGCCAGCGCGTGAGCGGAGGCGGGCAGAGCGATTGCGGTCGCCGCGGTCGCGAGGGTCGCGACGGCGGCACGAGTCATCCATGACGGGCGCACGCCTAGGAGATCGGCACGGATGCCCAGGAATGAGAACCGGAACTGGCCAACCGAACGGTTTAGACACGGTGTTGGCCCTGTTTCTGGACGAACGTCGGACGGGCGCCGCGGATCAGGCCGAGCCGCTGTGTCCGTTGACGAACGTCGTGAGGCGCGCTTTGCCGCCCGCGTCGATCGGCTCACCGTGGGCGAAGAGCAGCGCGTCGAAGTCGTGGTCGAGCAGCGCGCGCAGCGCCTCCGTGATCCCACGGCGGACGCCCTCGGGGTCGTCGCCCATCAGGGAGTCCGGCACGAACGACAGCTCGCCGTCGCCGTTGCGGATCACCGCATCGGCGAAGAGCAGGATGCCGGGGCCGGTGGCGATGTGGAAGGCGGTGTCCTCCGGCGTGAGCGCACCGACCTCCAGCGCGATGACGTCGGGCGCGACCGTGTCGCCGAAGTCGAAGGGCTGGACGTCCGGGCCGCCGTCGGCGAACTCGTGCAGCCCGAGTCGCTGGGCGCGGATTGGGCAGTCGAAGGCCGCGGCGAGCTTCTCCGCGTGGCGCAGGTGATGGCGGTTGGACAGCAGGATCGTCTCCGGTCGCCCGTGGCGGCCGAGCTCGTCGATGCCCTCGTCGGGAACGCGCGGGTCAAAGAGCGCGGCGCCCTCGACGAAGTAGTGCGAGTGCACGGGCTGGCCGATGCCCTCGTGGAAGGTCGTCCAGTGCAGGACGCCGGGAAGCACTTCATCCATGGGCGTCGCCCTACCCACGGGGTGCGGGCGGCCAACCTCGCCGCGGCGCTATCCCGGACGGAGGACCAGGCCGATGGTCAGGACCGGTGCGCGGTCCAGCGCGGCGTGCAGCGTCGGTTCGTCAGGGTACGGCGCGCCGGCGAGGCGACGGCCCTCAACGCGGAGCGTGAGGTGGTCGCCGGCCAAGGGCCAGGGGTCGAGGGTGAAGGCGTTTTGGTGCTCGTCCGCGCGATCAAGCGTGAAGCCGTCGACCGTGTGCGGTGCCTGGTCGCGGCAGAGCGCGAGCGAGAGGCCATCCCAGATGGCGAGCAGCGCCTGGTTGCGGGCGAGCTCCTCCTCGGTCGCACCGACCTCGGCGGCGAGCTGTGCCTGCAGCGCGCGCTGACCTTCGAGGTAGTCGGCGACCGCGCGAGCGATCTCCGGGTCGTCGGTCTTGGGCGGGAAGCGCTCGTAGAGCCCTGTCCCATGTAAGGACACCAACAACGCCGCGTAGCGGCTCTGGCTGAGCACGCGCGTGGGCGCCGCCGTCCAGAGCGCGAGGTGGGTGCGGCGGTCGAGCTCGAAGAACTGCCGCGGCAGGCCGGTGTCGGGATGGCGCTCCGGCCGCAGGTCCCACTCGGCCATCCCGATGTCGTGCTGTAGCGCCCCGAGGCAGACCTCCTCGAAGGGCGCCGGAACGGGGAAGCGATCGTTGCCCCAGGCCCGGGCGAGCTGCCCGGACAGCCAGGCGTGCGATGCCTGGCCGATGGCAAGGACCGCGTCCCCGTCGGGGCGAAGGATCACCTGCGGTCGGTGTCGTCCTCGTCGAGCTCGGAGACGCGCTCCTCGTCGGCCTCGCCGTCGACGGCCGTGCGCTCGTCGGCTTCGGCCTCGGGGGTGAAGGCATCGCCGATCGGGTCGGCGCGGCCGCCGCCGTGGCTGGCGTTGTCGATGAGCTGCTCCTCGGCGAGCTCGAAACCCTCGGACTCGCCGCCACCGGCCTCGGCGACGGCCTCGAAGGCTTCGTCACCGTGGGCGTCATCCAGGCGCGGGCCGCCGATGTTGCGCGCTTCGGCGGCTGCGGCAGCCTCTTCGGCGGCGACGAAGTCGTCGTCGGTGTGGACCACGGGCGTGGGTGCCGCGGGCGCAGGCTTCGCGATGCCTGGCGTCGGCATCGAGGACGTGTAGGCAGGCGTGGCGGGCGCGGTGGAGGCAGGCGCGGGGGCGGGCGGGGCGGACGCGGCCGGGGTCTTGCCGCGGCGCCGGCGCCGGAACGCGGCGCCTCCTGCGGCCAGGCCACCGAGGGCGAGGAGTCTCTTGGGGATGCGGGGCATGACGGAATCCGTACCCGATCGGGGCGGCCGGCGAAAGGGCTGCAAGACGGACGGACGACTTCGCGGGTCAGCAGAGCACCGTGTCTCGGCTCGTCGGCCAATAGGTCCGGCAGGCTGACCACGAGCAGGAGAAGTGTATGTTTTTGGCGTGTTCACGCCGGTCCAGACGCGTCGAACCTTCGAGGAGGCGGCCGAGCAGATCGCGGACAAAGTCCGGATCGGCGAGCTCCGCGTGGGCGACAAGCTGCCCGGCGAGCGGGCGCTGGCCGCGCAGATGCAGATCAGCCGCCCGACCCTGCGCGAGGCGGTCAAGGTCCTGGTCGAGGCGGGCCTGCTGGAGGTGCGGCGCGGGCCGGGCGGCGGGATGTTCGTGGCGACCGACGTCGTCGGCCTCGAGCTCGTCCGGCAGCGCTCCAGCCTGCGCCTCGGCGAGGTCGCTGGGGTGCTGGAGGCGCGCCGGATGCTCGAGCCGCGGGTCGCGCAGCTGGCCGCCGTGCGCGCTACTGAGGATGACTTCGCGGCGCTGCAGCGATCGATCGACGCCATGCGCGCGCTGGTCGATGCGGGGCGCGCGCTCAAGCAGGAGGACCGCTTCCTGCAGCTCGACGTCCAGTTTCACCTGGCGCTCGCGCGAGCCTCGGGCAACGCGACGGTCGAATCGTTGATGCGGGTGCTCTTCCGTCAGCTCGAGATCGCCCGCGACATGGCGATGCACTTGCCGCTGGTCCCTGAGTGGACGATCCAGATCCACGAGCGAACGGTCGCGGCGGTGCGCTCGGGCGACCTCCTGGAGGTCGAGGCGGTCATGGACGAGCACGTCGGCCAGTTGGAGAAGACGTGGGAGGAAGAGACCGCGCGGGCGCTGGTGCGGCCCCTGCCCGACTTCCTGTTGCCGGTCGGCTCGCGCACCAAGCCGGCCACCTAGCCCGCCTGGGCGTTTCGCTCCTGACCAAGCGTTTAGCTCCGCCCCCAACGGTGGTAAGGTCAATTGACCCATTGTGGGTCGATGACGTGCCCAACGAGGAGAGGGAGCGCCGGACGTGCCACGCACGACGGAGGGGACCGCCAAGCAGCAATCGTCGGTTGCGGCGCAAACGACGGGGATCGGTCCCGCCTCGACGGCGCCGGTCAAGCTCCATCGCCCCGACGTCTCGCTGGCCGACAAGTACCTGCTGGAGCAGGGCACGGTCTTCCTCTCTGGCACGCAGGCGCTCGTGCGTGTGCTGCTCGACCAGGTTCGGTCCGACCGCCGCCGCGGGCTGAAGACCGCGACGTTCGTCTCCGGTTACCAGGGCTCGCCGCTCGGCGGCCTGGACAAGGAGATCATGGGGTTGCGCGAGATCGCGACCGACCACGCGCTGCACTTCGCCGCGGGGCTGAACGAGGAGCTGGCGGCGACGGCGGTCTACGGCTCGCAGCTGGCGCCGTCCTTGCCGGGTCCCTTGGTCGATGGCGTGACCGGCGTCTGGTACGGCAAGAACCCCGGGCTGGACCGTGCCGCCGATGCGCTGCGCCACGCGAACTTCGCCGGCACCCACCCGCACGGCGGCGCCCTGGCGCTGGTCGGCGACGACCCGTCGTGCAAGTCCTCCACCTTGCCCTCGGCGGCCGAGGCGACGCTGGCGGCGCTGTATATGCCGACGTTCTTCCCCGGCACGCTGCAGGAGGTCCTGGACTTCGGGCTGCATGCCGTGGCGTGCTCGCGCGCGTCGGGGCTGTGGAGCGCGATGAAGGTCGTCACGAACATCGCCGACAGCGCGGGGACCGTGCAGGTCTGGCCGGCACGGGTGGGGGCGGTGATCCCGGAGGTCGAGGATCCGGATCGTCCCGGCCATCCCTACCGCCACGTCCCCAACGGCAACCTGCTGGCGCCGGTGTCGATGGACTTGGAGCGGTCGCTGTTCGGGGTCCGGCTGGAGATCGCGCGTCAGTACGCGGCGCTGAACCAGCTGAACCCGGTGACGGTCCCGACGCGCGACGCCTGGCTCGGCGTCGTCGCCGCGGGCAAGGTGTACTACGAGCTCGTCCAGGCGCTCGACGATCTGGGCCTCGACCAGCGCGCGCTGGAGCGGGCGGGCGTCCGGCTGTTAAAGGTCGGCATGCTCTACCCGCACGATCGCGCGTGCTTCCGCGCCTTCGGCCGCGGCCTGGAGGAAGTGCTGGTGGTTGAAGAGAAGCTGCCGTTCCTGGAGACCGCGCTGCGCGACGCGTTGTACGGGACGGCCGATGCGCCGCGGATCGTCGGCAAGCGCGACGAGCACGATGCACCGCTGCTGGCGGCCGAGAGCGACCTCGACGCCGACGCGATCGCCGTGGCGCTCGCGTCGCGGCTCGGCGGGCGGGTGCGGCTTGCGTCCGTCGGCGCGCGGGTGGCGATGATCGAGGCGCGCCGCGCTGTCACGGCGCGCACCGTCCCGACGCTGGCCCGGACGCCGATGTTCTGCTCCGGCTGTCCCCACAACACCTCGACGGCCAACCCGGACGACACGTTGCTGGGCGCCGGCATCGGCTGCCACACGATGGTGCTGCTCGCGCCCGAGGGCAAGGGCACGATCACGGGCATCACGCAGATGGGCGGCGAGGGCGCGCAGTTCGTCGGCATGAAGGACTTCACCGAGGCATCGCACTTCGTGCAGAACGTGGGCGATGGGACCTTCCATCACTCTGCGTCGCTGGCCATCCGCTTCGCCGCCGCTTCAGGCGCGAACATCACCTACAAGCTGCTGTACAACGACACGGTCGCGATGACCGGCGGCCAGGATGTCGTCGGCCAGCTGAAGATCCCCGAGCTGACGCGCTGGCTCGCGCTGGAGGGCGTGCGCAGGATCGTGATCACGACCGAGGACCCGTCGCGTTACCGGGGCGTGTCGCTGGATCCGGTCGCCTCCGTGCGCCCGCGCGACGAGCTCGCCGAGGCGCAGGCCGAGCTGGCGGAAGTCGCCGGCGTGACCGTGCTGCTCCACGACCAGGGATGCGCGGCCGAGCTGCGGCGGATGCGCAAGCGCGGCAAGGCGGCTGAGCCGGTCGAGCGCATCCACATCAACGAGCGCGTCTGCGAGGGCTGCGGCGACTGCGGGTCGAAGTCCAACTGCATGTCGGTGCTGCCGGTCGAGACCGAGTTCGGCCGCAAGACGCAGATCCACCAGTCCTCGTGCAACAAGGACTACTCGTGTGTGAAGGGCGATTGTCCGTCGTTCCTGACCGTGATCCCGGCTGCGGGCAAGGACACCAAGAAGGTCAGTGAGACGGTCCCCGCCCGCCGGGCTCTTCCACCGGCCGAGGCGCTGGTCGAGCCGGTGCTGAAGGTCCCGCGTGATGACTTCTTGATGCGGATGCCGGGCATGGGCGGTACGGGTGTCGTGACCGTGTCGCAGATCCTGCAGATGGCGGCGATGCTCGACGGCAAGCACAGTTACGGGCTCGACCAGACGGGGCTGGCGCAGAAGGGCGGGCCGGTGGTCAGCGATGTGCGGATCGCGCGCGATCCGATCGAGGGCTCCAACAAGGCGTCGGCGGGTGCGGCGGATCTGCTGCTCGGCTTCGACGTGCTGGGTGCGGCGAACCCGCGGAACCTGCTGGTGGCCGATGCGGGACGGACCGTCGCGGTGGTCAACACGCACGCGGCGCCGACGGCGGCGATGGTGACCGACACCGGCGTGAGGTTCCCCGCCTTGGAGCGCAACGTCCGGGCGATCGGCGCGGCGACGCGTGCTGAGGAGAACGTCTACGTCGATGCGGAGGCGCTGAGCGAGGCGCTGTTTGGCGACCACATGCCGACCAACACGGTGTTGATCGGCGCGGCCTATCAGGCTGGGTGTCTGCCGCTGAGCGCCGATGCGCTGCAGCAGGCCATCAGGCTCAACGGGGCGGCGGTGGAGAAGAACCTCGCGGCGTTCGCCTGGGGGCGCGCGGTCGTGGCGGCGCCGGAGGCGGTGCGGGTGGTGCTGGAGGGCGAGGCGGCTGCCCCGCCGGCGCCGCTGGTTGGTGAGGCGCTGGAGATCGTGGAGGCGTCGGGGGCGTCGGGTGAGTTGCGGCGGCTGCTGGAGGTGCGGGTTGTCGAGTTGATGGCCTACCAGGATGCGGGGCTGGCCCGTCGCTATGTGGAGGATGTTGTCGCGGTTGCGCGGGTCGAGCGCGAGCGCGGCGCGCCGGGAGAGACGGCGATTGCCGAGGCGTATGCGCGGGGATTGTTCAAGTTGTTGGCCTACAAGGATGAGTATGAGGTCGCGCGGTTGCACCTGGATGCCGTAGAGCAGGCGCGGGTGCGGGGCGAGTTCGGCGCGGGCGCCAAGGTGTACGTGATGCTCCATCCGCCGCTGCTGCGGGCGTTGGGGCTCAAGCACAAGATCAAGCTCCGTCGCACCGCGGTGCCGACGTTCCGAGCGCTGCGTGCGATGAAGGGCCTGCGCGGGACCCGCCTGGATCCCTTCGGCCTCGCCAAGGTCCGCCGCGTCGAGCGGGCGCTGCCGGGTGAGTACCGGGCGCTCGTGTCGCGGGCCTTGGACCGGCTGACGCCGGTGACGCACGGCGTCGTTGCTGAGATCGCGGAGTTGCCGGATGTGGTGCGCGGCTACGAGGACATCAAGTTGGCCAACGTGGAGCGGTTCCGGGCTGCGGCTGCTGAGTTGGAGGAGCGGTTGGCGCGGGGCGCGCAGACGGGTGGGTTCGAGCTGCCGATGGCGCAGGGGTAGGTGGCGCTCAGCGAATCCACCGCGGCCGCGCCGCGTGCAGCGCCGCCACATCCAAGCTGTCCAGGAGCCCCACGGCCACGGGGTCCCCGTCGTCCTCCAACACCACCGCGCCCCCCGGCCAATACGGATGCGGCGCCCCGCCGCGGTGCAGCAGCAGCGGCTCATAGATCCAGCAGCCGGTGTTGGCCAGCCGCGGCAGCCCGTCGGGCCCCGACCACAGGGCGGCGTCATCACCCGTGCGCGGTCCGTTGCGGTGCACATGCCCGTAGATCACCCAGTCGGCCTCGACGCCCAGCCGCCGCACCACATGCGCCAGCGCTGGGTTGGCGGCTCGCTGCATCTGCATGCCGAGCACCAACCGCGCCACCGGGGCCAGCCGATGAGACTGCAGACGCCGCGGCAGGCTCGGCATCGTCGCGGCGCGCACGAGGTCAGCGGCGCCGCCGGCCAGCGATGCCAGCCACCGTGGCAGCCGACGCGTCACCAGCGTCTCGACCCACGTCATCGACGGACGGCCCGCCCGCTCGTACTCCGCCGGCCCCACTCGCACGCGCACCGTCCGGCGGCGATGCCATCCGTACGCCGACTCCGGCAGCAGATGGCGATCGATGTAATGGCCATGGGTTGCCCAGACCCGCGGCGAAAGCCACACACCCGGCGTGCGGACCTCGACGGGTGCCGGCGCCAGCCATCCCACCACCTTGGCCAGCAGCGCGGTTGCGTCCGTCGGCACCAGGGCATCGACCGTCAGCCCAGCACGCTGGGCGCGTGCCCACGAGCGCGCCAGCGCGCGATCGTGGTTGCCCGGCACCAGCACGATCTGACGGTCCGCACCCATCCGCTCACCGATCGCGCGCAGGATCGGCTCGGCAATCTGCAGTGCCTGGCGCGGTCGTCCTTCGGCGAGCTCGATCACGTCGCCGAGCAGCACGAGCCGATCGATCCCCTCGAGCGCGTCGAGCAGGACCGCCAGCGCCTCGGGATGGCGCAGGACATCGCGGCCGAGCCGGGTGCCGAGGTGCAGATCGGAGATGACGAGGGTGCGCACGCTCACGCCAGCGTAGGCGGCGCCGCGGGATCGACCAGCTCCCACAGCAGCGTCGACCATCCGAAGTCGTGCGCGCCCATGCCGTAGCCCAGCCGTGCCTCGTAGTACTCGCGAAAGCCCTCTCGCGCCACGACGGCTTTGAGGCGCGCGGCGATCGCGTCGGCCTCTCCATCGAGCCCGAGCCGCCGCAACCCCAGCGAGACGAACCACGCGCTGTTGACCCACGACGGTCCGCGCCAGTGGCGATGGCGGCCCCACCACGTCTCGCGCGACGAGTGCGCCGGATCGTCCAGGGCGACGGCGGGCAGCGGGACCGCCGGCGCGGCGAAGCCCGGTGCGCGCAGCACGTCATCGACCAGCCGCTGCGCGATCGCCTCCGGGAGGTCCGGCAGCGCGAGCGGGGCCAGCGTGTCCCACGTCGCCGGCCGATCGGCGGGGCGCGTCGGCCGCACCGCGTTGCGCACGTCGTCGGCGAAGCGCCCGCGCCGCGGATCCCAGCAGCGCTCGATCAGCGCGCCGGTCAGCGACGGGCGCCCCAGCGCCTGCTCGCTCAGCGACCACCCCACGTTGGTCAGCACCTCGCAGACCACGGGGTGCCCGGCGGCGGCGATCCGCCGCGCGTCAAAGCCGAGCCGCCGGTTGCGCGCGATCAACATGGGGAACAACGGCAGGCCCTGCGCGAGCCGTCCCCAAACGTGGTCGAACTTCGGCGACGCGTCCATCCCGGACTCGTCGGGCTGGATCAGCCACAGCAGCCCGTCGTCCTCCAGTGCCCGATGCTCGCGCAGCCAGGCATGATGCGCGGCGATCCGCGGCTCGCGCGCCGGATCACCGACCGCCCACGCCCACGCCCAGGCCAGCAGCGGCGGCTGGATCGTGCGCGTCATCAGGTCCGCGCGCGAGGCGATGTTGTAGCGGATCGCCCGCTGGGCGTCGAGCGGATGGCCCCACAGGACGGTGTGGCCGATGAAGCCGTCCGGATCGGCCGCGGTCAGCAGTGTCTCCAGTTCGGCGCGCGCGCCGGCGGGGTCAAAGCGTCGCCGCACGATCGCGTGAAAGCACGAATCCCAGTACCACTGCCACGGGTAGCTGCGCGGGCTCGGGACCGAGAAGGCGTAGTGGCGCCCGCGGTAGTCGCCCTCGCGCCAGTTGCCCTCCAGCAACGCGCGGGCGGCGACCGCGACGTCGAAGCTCACCTCTTGGGCTTCTTGTAGGGCTTGATCGTGATGGTCGCGCTCAGCGGCGTCACGCCGATCCGGACCGTGGCCTTGGTCTTGACCGCGGCGCGCTTGCGCAGCAGCGCCCGGACCTTGTTGGTGGCCTTGATCGTCAGCTTGACCCGACCCTTGGCCGGCACGGTGAACGTCGCGCTCCCGGCGCTGGTCTTGGCGTAGGCGATCTTGATCGTGCCGTGCGCTTTGGCCGGCGTGGCGGCGAAGGACAGCGTCAGGCGCCCCTTGGCGTCCAGGCGCGCGGTTCGCGTCATGCCCTTTATGGTGGCCTTGGGCACCTTGAGCACGACCGGCGGTGCCGGCGGGCCGGGGACGATGGGCGCGATTGGGGGGACGGGCGTGCCCGGATCGGGCTCGTCGATCGGCGGCGGGTCGACGCCCGCCACGAACGTCCGATCGGCGCCGGCCGCGACGATGGCGCCGCCGCGCAGCGCGACCGCGCGCACGTGGTAGGTCGCGCCGGCGGTCAGACCGCCGGTGGTGAGATCGACGGCCTGCAGCCCACCGCCGGCGGTTAGCGCGATCGCCGGCGACCGCGCGCCGTAGGCGGCGGTGGCGCCCAGTTCGAAGGCTCCGGTCGTCGCGCTCGCGCCGGGATCGATCCGCGCGTGGAAGGTGGCGCCGTCGGCGACGAGACCGGTCGGCTCGTCGGTGACCGCGCAGGCTGGCTCGGCCGTTTCCAGCGACCACGAGCTCAGCGTGCCGGCGCCGTTGTTGGAGGCGTCGGTGATGCGGAGGGTCCACGTTCCGAAGCGGTCCTCACCGGCGAAGCGTGCGAGCGGCTCGTTGGGGCGCAGCGCGCCGCCGACCGTCACGTCGGCGTTGGCGAGCTCCTGGATCAGCCCGGTGGCTGCGTCGTCGAGGACGAGCGGTGTTGTCGGCACGAGGTTGCCCGGCGAGAACGACGCGGAGGTGCCGACGCCGGGGCGCTCGAAGAGGTCGACGGTCGTCCCCGCCGGCGAGGTCAGCCACGCGTGCAGGTCGCCGATCCACGGATGGGTGGCGGCGATCGTGACCCGCACCTTGCCGACGCGCCCGTGCGTCGCGACGTTCAGCGTCGAGGTCAGGCCTCCGGCCGGCTGGTTGTCGGGGATCGTGGCAGCGGGCGAAGAGGTGTGCGTCGCCGCCGTCGCGCTGCCGGTGCCCACCGGCAGACTCAGCGGGACCGTCCGCGGCCCTTGGTCGGTGGCGATGGCGAGCGAAAGGCCGGCGACCGAGCCGCACCCCGCGGCGGCCGCGACATGGACGGCGAACGTGGCGGTCGCCGTCGCGCCCGCGCCGATCGTCCCGAGCGTGGCGCTGCCGGCCGGCACCGTCACGCCGGCGGTCGTGGCGCTCAGCGTTGCGTGCACGCCGGTCAGCGGCGTGGTGTTCGGGTTGACGATCGGCACGTGCACGACGGTGTCCTGCTCGAGCGCGGCGGAGGTGACGTCGGGCGCGCCGGCGGCAACGATCGGCGGCGTGTCGAACGCCGCCGTGGCGTGCGTCGCGTTGGCGCTCGTGGTCGATGCGCTGTAGCCCATGCCGCGCGCGGCGAAGACGCTCCAGATCTGTGCGCGGTGCGTGCCGCCGGCGATCGTGTCGGCCTGCAGGATCGCGTTGCGCATGTCCAGGAAGGACGGCTGTTTGGGCGAGAGCCGCAACGCGCTGGTGACCAGGCCGCGGGCGACCGTGGCGCCGACGGTGCGGCGCAGATCCCAGAGCGTCTCGGCCCAGATCTCGCCGTCGGCGTGGACCTCGAAGGCGGGGTGGCCGGCGCTCCCGGCGACGCCGCCGAGGTCGGCGTAGGTGAAGCCGCCGGGACCGGTGAGCGCCGTGCCCGGGCAGGAGGCCGACACGGCGGCGACCGGGCAGTCGATCGCGTTCTCGCGAATCCCGGTCGCCGTGTTGTCAGCAACGTAGGCACCCATCACCTGCTCGCCGGGCGTAGCGGTGTCCGCGAGCTCGCCCTCGGCCGTCAGGAAGTCCATGGCGTACCAGTCGCTCCAGCCCTCGCCCATCGCCTGGGATTGGCGATCGAGCAGGCCGTTGGCTTGACCGTCGTTGCCCACGAGGCGGTTGGTCAGCCCGTGCGTGTACTCGTGGTAGACCATCGACGCGTCGTCGCCGCCGTTGACCGCGGGGTAGGGCGCCTTGAACAGGTACAGCTGCATCCGGCCGGGTTGGCCGTCGGCGGGCGTGACCATGTTGGCGTTGTTGATCGAGGCGTAATCGTCGGTCTCGGCGTTGATGGGGTCGTTGCCGCCCGGGCCGCCGGTCTGGAAGTTGTAGGACGCGGGCGTGAAGCCGATCGGCGGCTGCGCGAGCCAGTCGTGGTACTTGTTGACGTAGTAGAAGACCTGCGTCGTGACCTGCTTGACGTTGGCGGTGACCGACGACGAGCCCACGGTCGTGCCGTCCCACGTGCAGCTGACCGGGAACACGGTTGGACAGTGCTGCCCGGATCCCGGGGACTGGTCGGTCGTCGGGTAGGTGAAGTTGGTGGTGCTGGGGTTCGGCGGCACGTCGCTGTCGCCGCCGATGCCGTCGGGTGACACCCGGTCGGCGTAGGCATGGGCATTGGGTCCGGTCAGCGCCGTCACCGGCAGCGTCAGCCAGGCCGCGAGGTCGACGGTGTGCAGCGTGCCGTCGCCGGGATGGTGTTCGACCACCGAGGCGTTGGAGGCGAAGTCGGTCAGCGAGTGGCGGGTGAGGATCGCGCCGCTGGCCGCGTCGACGAGCACCTCGTAGACGTCGGGGTCGGCGCCGGCGACGGTGAGCTTCCAGGCGAGGTGGTCGCCGTCGGGGTCGGCGAGCGTGACGAGGCTGGCGCGGTCCAGGCCGCTGAACTGGGTCGTGCGAGCCGGGTCGGTGCCGACGATGCCGGTCTGGCCGTCGGGCGCGAGGCCGAGGTCACGGCGCGCGGCGGCGCGGGCGGCCGCGGGCCCGAGCGGCGGGTCGGTGCTCGGGACCTGCAGGTCGTGGACGGGGGCGCCGCCGGCGTTGATGAGCCGACCGTCGGCGGTGACGTTGGCCGTCAGCGCCGAGTCGTAGGCGCCGATGCCGCCGTCGAGCTGCCCGAAGGTCAGGTGCGTCACGCCGTCGGGCGAGACGGCGCGGGTGACGGGCTTCAGCGTCGCGAGGTCGGCGCTATCGAGCCCGAAGGCGTCGGCGTGGGCACGCACGTAGTCCAGGGCGACCGTGGCGGGGTCGGCGCTGCTGGGTCCGGTGAGCAGGCCGTCGGTACGCCCGACGCTGCGCAGGCCGCCCGTCACCGGGTCGGCTGCGAGGATCGCCTCGGCTCCGAGGCGCTTGGCCAACGCCTCGCGTGCGTCGGCGGTCGCCGCTGGGATGGCGGTGCGCTCGCCGCTGCGCGCGTCGAAGTCCGGCTGGGTTGGCGCGGAAACGGGAGCTATAGCGAGTGCTGGTGGTGCGGCGAGGATGAGCGTCGCCGCCCCTGCCAGCCCCAGGGCTGCGATCGCGTGGCTCGTACGGCGTCCCACCACGCAGGTTGTATCGCGTCCTGGCCCGTCCGCGTGACGCTTTGGCTGCAGCGGGCGGCGCCGACCGTCGGGACGATGGGGTAGACCTGAGGCGATGGCCGACGATCCCGCCGCCCAGCTCTACGGCCTCGACCTCGAGGAGTTCGTCCCGGTGCGCGACGCGCTGGTCAAGGAGCTGCGCGCTCGTGGCGACCGTGCTGGCGCGGCGGCGGTCAAGAAGCTGGCCAAGCCGACCCGTGCGGCCTGGGCCGTCAATCGCCTCGTGCGCGACCGGCCCGACGAGATCGCGGCGCTGGTCGAGGCGGGCACCGCGCTGGAGGGCGCGCAGGAGCAACTGCTCGACGGCGCCGACGCCGATGTCCTGCGCAGTGCCGCGGTGGCAGCGCGGGCGCTGGTCGACGCGCTCGCCGCCGAGGCGCCGGTCGACGGCGCCGCGCGCGACAAGGTGAGGGCGACGCTGCACGCCGCGACGGTCGATTCCGAGGTGCGCGCCGAGGTCGCGGCGGGCCGGGTCGTCAAGGAGCGCTCGGCGGCGGGCTTCGGTGGACTGGATGCGTTGATCGCCGCGGGCCGCGGGCGCGAGGACGGTGGGGCGCCGGCGCGGCCGGCGAAGCGCCGCGGGACGAAGGGGCGAGGGCGCGCAGCCGAGCCAGCTCCGGACGAGCCGCCACCGGCGCCGCCCAAGCCCAAGGGCCCGGACAAGCGCGAGCTCCGCCGCCGCCGCGACGCGCTGCGCCGCGCGACGGAGGCCGAGGCCGACGCGGAGTCCGCCGTCGCCGGGGCCCGCCGGGCGCTCGAGCAGGTCGAGTCCACTCTCACCGCCCGCCGCCGCGACCTCGAGCAGGCCGAGGCGACGCTCGCCGACGCGCAGGCCCGCCGCGAGCGCGCCGAGCGCGCAGCGGCGGCAGTAGAGGCGAAATGACACGCTCGACGGTGGCGTTACGGAGGGTAGCTCCGCTGCTCGTCCAGCCGGGTCTGTCCGATCGATAAGATCCTTCTTGTGATCAATGAGGAGGTGCAACGACTGGCCGACGATGTCGTCGCCGGTAACGGTCAGCGGGTGGTTGCGGCGTGTGCCGACGACGCCGACCTGGCCGCCGCCGTCTCTCGCGCTGCAGCGGCACGGCTGGTCGAGCGCGCGGCGAGCCATCGTTCTGCGGTCGACGGCGCCTTGTTCGTGTGGCCCGTCGCGCAGGATGCGGTCGTCGTGCTGGCGACTTCGCCGGGGGCCGACGCTGGAGCACTAGCCGGTGCGCTGCTGCGCTGTTGCGTCTTCGAGGCGGTCTCCGGCGAGGCTGACCAACTCAAGGACAGCACGCTGCGGCTGATCCTCGACCACCATGCCGATGTGGTCGAGCAGCTGTTCGAGCTCTCGCCGTATGAGCTCCACAGCAACAGCCTTTCGCCACCGTGGCCGAGCAATACGTCCGGGCAGACGCGCTTTCTCGTCGACGCGATGTGGACCTTGCACGGCACCGAGGGTGCGCGCTGGATGGACCTGCTGCTCGACCACGACCCGCACGGGATCGTCTCGCGGCGGCCGCGGGCGTGGACGCCTGAGGACTGGACGCTGCGCCTTGACGCCCTCAGCGAGCGCAACGACATACCCGACGCGGCCTACGGTCTCGCCTTCGGCATGGTCGACCCGGACGACCCGGCGCCGCTCGAGGCCGCGCCCGCGTTGGCGCGCTACGCGTGCTCGCGCTTCACCGCCGGTCAGAGCCCGCGGAGGTACGTCGGCCGCGCCGCCGACGTGCTTGCGCCGTATCGCGTGAGCGACCCCGAGCAGGATGCCGGGCTGTTCTGGTGGGGGGCGACAAGCGACGACGAGGTCACCGCGTTGCGATGGCTTCTAGAGCTTTCGGGGCCGTCGGGTGCGCGACAGCCGCTGGTGGAGGTCGCTTTCGCACGCGGCCTCGTGGACACAGACGTTGCCCGCAGGCTGGCCGCCGAGTTGGATCGCCCGTTGTGGGCCGACCGTGATGTGCCATGGATCGTCACCGAGGTCCGAGAGCAGGGCGTCTGCGCTGTGCCTCCAGACCTGATGGCGTTGCTTGGTGTTGGACCCCTGCCGTCGCGCACCGTGGTCGCCGTCCATCCCGTTCACGGGCGCACCGACGCCGCGGTCGAGGTGATCTCCAACCCAGAGGTGGTGTCGCTGCGCTGGGAAGTTGCCGGTGACGGGCTCTGGGTCGGGCGCTGCGAGGACGGTCGCGCCGCGCGGGCTATCCGCGACCTCGGCGTCCTGCATCTGGATCTCACAGCAGAGCCGCCGCCATGGTTCGTTCACGACCGCGTCCCGTCCGACGACACGGATGCGCCACCCCTGCCGGCGACGATCGATGCCAACGGCCTTCATGACCTGGCCGCCTCGGGCGCGCCGTTGCGCTACCAGCGAAGGGTGTTGCGCGAGGCGCTGCACCAGCGTGGCGTTGGCGAGTACTCCTCAGCGCTCGTCATGCGCCACGTCCGCGACGGGATCGCGCTGGTGGCCGCCGATCCACCCACTCGCTCGCGCCTGGGTGGCCCTGGGCGCCTGCCGGTGGGGACCCCGTGGCCTGCGCTCTCGGGCGTGGGCGACTGGTACCTGCCGTTGCTCGCCGAACTGGCGCTCGCCGAGCTCCCTGCCCTCGAGCCGTTGCCGCCCGACGGCACGCTGCTGATCTTCCAAGAGACGGAGACGTGGAGCTCCGAACATGACCCGCTGGTCGGCACCCGCGTGCTCTACGTGCCGGAGGCCAGCGAGCTGCATGACCCGCCCCGGCCGCCCGGCGACCTCGTCTTCCCGATCACCGAGAGGGCGGTGCGCGGTATCGCGGTGCCGATTCCGGGCGAGAGTGAGTTGGTGGTCGACGCCCTGGAGTTCGTCGATGACCGCGACAGGACCATCGAGGTGATGAACGAGATGCTGGAGAGCTGGTGGTCCGAGCACTGGCTGCTCGGCGCGTCGAACGACGTCCAGGGCCCGTCACGTCTGGGGGTGCCCTCCGTGCTCGAGCGCGCATCAGCCGAGACCCGCGCCCGATTCACCCCCGACGCGCTGGGCGGCAAGGGCTGGACGCTGCTGGCCCAGATCAACGAGGACGCCCACGCCGAGATCGGAATCGGCGACGGTGGCAGCTTCTACTTGTACATCCTGGAACAGGATCTACGGGAACTGCGCTTTGACCGGGTCGTCGGTCTCATGCAATGCCACTAGCCAGCAGTCGTCTGTCGTGTGGCGTTTGAGTTGTCCTGAGCGGTGGCTCGCGGTCGACCGGCTGCGCGGTTAGGCCCGTCTCGCCGGCGGCGGCTGCGCCGGGACGCCTTGGACGGCGACCCCCGGCGCGACGTCGGCGGTGATCACCGCGTGGGCACCGATCGTGGCGCCGTCGCCAACCGTCACGCCCGGCAGCACCGCCGCGCTCGGCCCGATGCGGACGCCGTCGCCGATCGCAACCGGCGCCGTCACGAGACCCTGCTCGCGGACCGGGCGCTCGACGTCCTCAAAGGACGGGTTGCCGTCGACGAGGACGACCTCGTCGGCGAGCAGGCAGCGGGCGCCGATCGTGATGCGGTCGTGGGCGGTCAGCACGCAGTGCTCGCCGAGCGCGGTGCCCGCACCGATCGTCACTGATCCGGCTGCGCCGACGTGCAGGCGGCAGCCGTCGCCAAGCGCGACGCCTGTTCCGAGAACGACGCGCCCGCCGGGCGCCACGTCGAAGCGCACGTGCTGGCCGATGACGACCAGCTCAGCGGCGCCCTCGACGGCCACGCCGCCGCCGCGCACCGCCCGCGCCAGCCGCCGGCGGTCGCGCCACCCCGGCGCGCGCGGCAGCGCCGCGGGCGGAGCAACGACGACACCATCATCGGCAGCGGGAACGAGATCGTGCTCAGAACGACGAAGGGCGGCGCACATGGCGCCGCCCATCGTTGCAACTCAGGTGCTCCTGCTGGTGCTAGGCGGCAACCCGCAGGGACTTGACGTCCCCATCCGCCGCGAGGCGACGGAGCGCGCGCTCCTCGGCCTGACGTGCCTTGCTGGGCGGCATGCCCAACCGGCGCGCGGCCTGGACGAGCGTGTGCTCGCCGTCGCCGCCCGTGCCGAAGCGCAGGTGGATGACCTCGCGCTCGTCCTCGGGCAGGCGGTTGACGGCCTCGCGCAGCGAGGACGCCTCGGTCTCACGCTCGACCTCCTCGTCGACGGTCTCGCCGTCGGCGGGAAGCAGGGCGCCCAGCGCGGTCTCGCCGTCGTCGCCGACGGTCTGGTCCAGGCTGGCCAGCGAGCGGTCACGCTCACGCAGGAGTGCGACCTCGTCGAGCTCCAGCTCGGCCGCGGCGGCGATCTTCTCGTCCGTTGGCGGCTCGCCATGCTCGGCGGTCAGCTCGCGCTCGACGCGCGCGATCCGGCGCGCACGCTGCGACATATGGGAGGGCAGACGGATCGTCCGGCCCGTGTTGTCCAGGCCACGCTGCAGCGCCTGGCGGATCCAGATCGTCGCGTACGTGGAGAAGCGGTAGCCCTTGCGGTAGTCGAACTTCTCGACCGCACGGATGAGGCCGAGCATGCCTTCCTGGACGAGGTCGTCCAGGGTCAGGCCCTGGCCCACGTAGTGGCGAGCGACGGACACGACAAGGCGGAGGTTCGAGTTGACCAGCAGGTCCTTGGCGTCGAGATCGCCGCGCTCGATGCGCTGGGCGAGCTCGATCTCCTTGGCGGGGTCGAGAAGCTGGTACTGGCTCGCACGCCGCAGAAGCTGGTCCAGGGGGGAGGCCAGGACGTCGTTCGTAAACGTGGGGGTGAGGGTGGAGGGGGTCAACTAAGGTCCTTTCCCGGGTAAAATCCCGATTGCTGCAGTAGGGATTCTACGCCAGATTCGTTGCTCGCGCAACTGTGCGACGCGTCACTGACGCAGAAGTTGCGGTGGGGAGGGGGATTTCGGGGTCTGAGGGTCGCCAGCTTCGGCGACTCGCAAACCTTCCCATCGTCCGATCAAGCGCTCCTAAGGAGTGGCGTACTGCCCTCTTCGGCGCATATCCATACGTCCCTTGCCCGGGCTCAAACGTTACGTTCGCCCGTTCTACGGCGCCAATCGCGAGCCAGATGGGCGACTTGGCGCGTCAGCGCGTAGCGCGCGTCCGCGCGGGCGCCGCGTTGGACGGATGTCAGCGCCATCGGAGAGACGTCCAGCGCGAGCGCTTCGGCGGCCCGCCGGGCGATCTCCAACTGGCCGAGCGCAGTGGGGTGGACGGCGTCGGGGAAGTACTGGCGCCAGCCGCGGAGATCGTCGAGGGCGACGACGGTCGTGCCGCGTACCGCTGCCGCGGCGCGCACGATCGCGTTGAGCTCGGCCACCTTCGCGCCCGCCGGTGGGCGGCCGAGGTCGAGCGGGACGGTGGCGACACAGACCCGGACGGCGCGCATGGCCAAGCCGTCGAGGATCCGCTCCAGCGCGACCTCGAAGGCCCCCGGATCCCAGCCGAGCCCGCGTACGTCGTTGGTGCCCACACCGACGCACGCCAGCGCGTAGTCCTCGCGCGCCCGCGGCAGGAGCGCATCCGCGATCCACGGCGTCGTCGCGCCCGGCTGGGCGAGCTTGTGGAACGGGAGATCGAGCGCCTCGGCCAGCCACTGCGCCCAGGAGCGCGGCGGCACGCCGAACGCGCCCTCCTCCGGCCCGCACAGAATCGAGTCCCCGAGCGCCAGGACCGGACCGGTGGGCGACGGGTCAGACAAGGCGGCCCGCCTCCTCGGTGACGGCGCGGAGGCGCTGGGCGTGGCGTGCCGTCAGCTGCCCCGGCTTCAGCGCGAACTTCCAGGCGCCGCCGGCAGTGCCCGGGAGGTTCATGCGAGCCTCGGAGCCGAGGCCCAACACGTCCTGGACCTGCAGCATCACCAGCGGCGCGGGCGAGCGCATCCACAGGCGGATGAGACCCCAGTCGACCTCGTCGTCGGCCAGCCCTGCCGCACGCAGCGCGCTGAGCGCCTCATCGCGTCGCGCCGGCTCCAGCGTCGACCACCAGCCGCGCAGCGTGTCGGTGTCGTGCGTGCCGGTGTAGGCGACGACATCCGCGCCGTGGTTCTCCAGCCGGTGCGGGCCGCGCGGGTCGTCCGGATCGAAGGCGAACTGCAGGACGACCATGCCTGGGTAGCCCAGCTCGCGCCGCAGGCGCGTCACCGGCGGGGTGATCACGCCGAGGTCCTCGGCGATGAAGGCCATCGCGCCGAGCTCTGCGGTCCCTGCCACAAACGGCGCCCGTCCCGGCCCGCGCTGCCACGTCCCGCCGCGCGCGTCGCGATCACCCGCCGGCACCGCCCAGTAGGCGACGAACGCGCGGAAGTGGTCGATGCGCGCGATGTCATACAGGTCGAAGACCCGCCGGAAGCGCTCGACCCACCAGCGGTAGCCGCGGCGCTGCAGCGCCGGCCAGTCGTAGATCGGGTTGCCCCAGCGCTGCCCGGCGGGGGTGAACGCGTCGGGCGGCACGCCGGCCACGACGCCGTCCAGGAACAGCTCCGGCCACGCCTGCTGGTCATAGGAGCCGGGCGCCACGTAGATCGGGACGTCGCCGATCAGTCCGACGCCGCGCTCTGACGCGTACGCGCGCAGCGCCGCCCACTCGCGCGCGAAGCGCACCTGGTCGGGCAGCATCCGCGCGGGGAGAGACGGCGCCCAATATTCGTGTCGTTCGCGGAACGCGTCGATCTCCTCGGGTGTGACCTCCGCGCCGGGATGCTCGAGGAAGCCGTGCCATGCCGCGAACGCCGACGAGGATTTGTATGGGGAGCCGTATCTGTCGGGCGGCCCCAGCGGGAGCATCTGCCACCAGCGCTGGCCCGCGTCGGCGAGCCAGTCGACGAAGGCGCGGGCCGGCAGGCCCAGACGTCCGCCGGGCAACGAGGTCAGGTGGAGCTGCACCCCACTCGACCGCCGGGTGAGGTGGTTCATGCGGCCGGTCACTGGATTGTTGCGTTCGTCTGCCGTCATTCTGGGAAGAGTCGCCACTACGTGCCCACACGCCCGACCGATCAACCAACCCCTGCCCGCACCGTGAAGAACGGCGGCACGACCAAGCGGGCCAAGCCCGCGGCCCCGCCGCGGATCGTCATCTTGGCGCCCGAGCCTGTCCTGGACGGCGGCCGCTATGCCCCCAAGCGCACGGTCGGCGAGTCGGTCGCCGTGCGCGCCACCATCTTCGCCGACGGGCACGACGTCCTGCGTGCGGTTGTCAAGGTCAAGGCGCCCCAGAGCCGCAAGTGGCATGAGACGCCGCTCGCACACATCGATAAGCACGTCGACGGCGACACCTTCGCAGGCTCCTTCGTCGTCGACGGCCTCGGCCGCTGGGAGTGGACGATCGAGGCCTGGATCGATCGCTTCGCCTCCTGGCGCGAGGAGCTACGACGCAAGGTTCAGGGCGGCCAGCACGATCTCGCCGGCGAGCTGAGCGAGGGCGTCGTCCTGCTCCAGGCCGCCGCCCAGCGCGCCAAGGCCGCGACCGATCGCCGCCTCATCCAGCACGCCATCGGGACGCTGACCGACCCCGACGCGCCGGAGGAGGCCAAGCACGACGCGGCGCTGGGCCCCGAGCTGGCCGCCGCCATCGACCGCTATCCCGACCGCACCGAGTCGGCCGAGCTCGACACGCCGTTCGCGCTCGACGTCGACCGCGAGCTGGCGCGCTTCGGCTCCTGGTACGAGCTCTTCCCACGCTCCTGGGGCGGCTTCAAGGGCACCGCCGAGACGATCCCGCAGATCGCGGCGCTCGGCTTCGACGTCCTCTACCTCACGCCGATCCACCCGATCGGCGAGACCAACCGCAAGGGCGCCAACAACGCGCTGACCGCACGGCCGGGCGACCCCGGCAGCCCGTGGGCTATTGGCCTCAAGGGCGTCGGCGGCCACGAGGCCGTCCATCCGGAGCTCGGCACGCTGGCCGACTTCGAGGCGCTCGTGCACACCGCGACCGCCCACGAGATGGACATCGCGATCGACTTCGCGATCCAGTGCAGCGCCGACCATCCGTGGCTGACCGAGCACCCCGAGTGGTTCCATCGCCGCCCCGACGGCTCGCTGAAGTACGCCGAGAACCCGCCCAAGAAGTACCAGGACATCTACAACGTCAACTTCCAGTGCGAGGACTGGAAGTCCTTGTGGAACGCGTTGTTGGACATCGTGCTCATCTGGGTGCAGCGCGGCGTCAAGGTCTTTCGCGTCGACAACCCGCACACCAAGCCCATTGCCTTCTGGGAGTGGCTGCTCCACGAGGTCCGCACCAAGCACCCCGACGTGATCTTCCTGGCCGAGGCGTTCACCCGCCGCGCGGTGATGCGCACGCTGGCCAAGGTCGGGTTCAACCAGTCCTACACCTACTTCACCTGGCAGCAGTCGCGCTGGGAGCTTGAGCAATATGTCGGCGAGCTGGCTTACGTCAGCCAGGACTACTTCCGCCCCAACTTCTTCGCCAACACCCCCGACATCCTCACCGAGCAGCTCCAGCACGGAGGCCGGGCGGCGTTCGAGTCGCGGCTCGTGCTCGCGGCGACGCTGAGCCCGACCTACGGCATCTACTCCGGCTATGAGTGGGTCGAGCAGACGGCGGTCAGAGCCGGTAGCGAGGAGTACCTGGACTCCGAGAAGTACGAGGCCAAGGAGCGCACGCTGCACGGTGCCCCGCTGCTCGGCCTCGTCCGCCTGCTCAACGAGGCGCGCCGCGCGCACCCGGCGCTGCAGCGCCTCTCCAACATCACGTTCTTGGACACCCAGAACGACGGGCTCATCGCCTACATCAAGCAGCACGAGGACGACACGATCTTGGCGGTGGTCTGCCTCGATGCGCAGTGGGCGCAGACGGGGCTCGTGCAAGTGCCCGACCACCTTGGGCTGCCCCAGACCTTCCAGGTGCAGGACCTGCTGGACGGCAGTCGCTACGAGTGGCACGTCGGCGGCAACTACGTCGCGCTCGCGCCCGGCGACCGCCAGGCGCACCTCTTCCGCGTGGTGAACAGCTAGATGGCCACCCAGGCCCGCGAGAGCCCGCAGGACGAGACCCCCACGCGCTTCGAAGCCGCCGAGGGCTCACCGCCGCCGGCCGCTGCCGGCGAGCCGCAGGGCAAGGTCGAGAGCCTTAGCCCTGCCGACCCGACGCACTGGTTCGAGCGCGACCCGCTGTGGTTCAAGCGCGCGATCTTCTACGAGATCCACATGCGCGGGTTCTACGACGGCAACGACGACGGGTCGGGGGACTTCGTCGGGCTGACCGAGAAGCTCGACTACCTGCAGTGGCTCGGCGTCGACTGCATCTGGCTGCTGCCGATGTTCGCCAGCCCGCTGCGTGACGGCGGCTACGACATCGCCGACTTCTACGCGATCCACCCCGACTACGGCACGGTCGAGGACTTCGAGACCTTCATCTTGGCTGCGCACGAGCGCGGCATCCGCGTCATCGCCGACCTGGTCATGAACCACACCTCGAGCGACCACCAGTGGTTCCAGGAGGCCCGCAAGGCGCCGGCCGGCTCGCCCGAGCGCGACATGTACGTCTGGTCAGACACCGACGAGAAGTACGCCGACGCGCGGATCATCTTCACCGACACCGAGACATCGAACTGGACCTGGGACCCGGTCGCCGGTCAGTACTTCTGGCACCGCTTCTTCTCCCACCAGCCCGACCTGAACTACGACAACCCGGTCGTCCACGAGCGCATGCTCGACGTGCTGCGCTTTTGGCTGGACCGCGGCCTGGACGGCTTCCGCCTCGATGCGGTGCCCTACCTCTACGAGCGCGAGGGCACCAACTGCGAGAACTTGGAGGAGACCCACGAGTTCCTGCGCAAGGTGCGCGCGACGGTCGACGATGAGTACCCCGACCGCGTCCTGCTCGCCGAGGCCAACCAGTGGCCCGAGGACGTCGTCGAGTACTACGGCAAGGGGGAGGGCGACGAGTGCCACATGGCCTTCCACTTCCCGGTCATGCCGCGCATGTTCATGTCCTTGCGTCGCGAAGACGCGACGCCGATGCTCGAGATCCTCGACCGCACGCCGGCGATCCCGCGCACCGCGCAGTGGGGCCTGTTTCTGCGCAACCACGACGAGCTGACCCTGGAGATGGTCACCGACGAAGAGCGCGACTACATGTACGGGGAGTACGCCAAGGACCCGCGCATGAAGATCAACGTCGGCATCCGCCGCCGGCTCGCGCCGCTGCTGGACAACGGGCGCGATGAGATCGAGCTGATGACCGCGATCCTCTTCTCGCTGCCTGGCTCGCCGGTCCTCTACTACGGCGACGAGATCGCGATGGGCGACAACATCTACTTGGGCGATCGCGACGGCGTGCGCACGCCGATGCAGTGGACAGGCGACCGCAACGGTGGCTTCAGTCGCGCCGACTTCGCCCAGCTCTACGCGCCGCCGCTGATGGACCCGGTCTATGGCTTTCAGGCGGTGAACGTGGAGGCCCAGCTGCGCACGCCGACCTCGCTGCTGCGCTGGCTGCATCGTTTCATCGCGCTGCGCAAGGAGCACCCGGTCTTCGGGCTGGGCGACTACGTGCCGCTGCGCACCGAGAACACGCGGATCTTCGCCCACCTGCGGACCTACGCCGACGACGTGATCATGTGCGTGCACAACGTCGCGCGCTCCGCCCAGGCCGTCGAGCTGGACCTCTCGGCGTACAAGGGCCGCCATCCCGTGGAGATGTTCGGTCGGTCGCGCTTCCCGCGCATCGGCGAGTTGCCCTACCTGCTGACGCTCGCGCCGCGTGGCTTCTTCTGGTTCATCCTCGAGAAGGACGACGACAAGGAGTCAGCATGACCCCCGTCCGCGAGCTGCGGCTGCCCGGCGAGGACGCGCTCCGTGAGTTCGTCCTGGCCCAGCGCTGGTTTGGCTCCAAGTCGCGCGAGGTCGCGCACTTCCGGCTGCTGGAGACGATCCCGCTGACCGAGCAGCCGCTGGGCATCGGCGTCCTGGAGGTCGAGTTCCTCCCCGGCACGCACGAGCTCTACCAGCTGCCGATCGGCGCTCGGCCGGAGGGCGAGTGGACCGACGGCGTCATCGCCACCAACGAGGGCATGGCGATCTATGACGCCATGAGCGACCCCGAGATGGTTCGCCAGCTCGTGCGTCTGATCGCGGCGGGCACCGAGATCGAGACCGGTCAGGGGACCGCCGAGTTCCGCTCGGTCGGTGAGGCGGGCCTTGGAAGCGAGATCGCTGAGGTCCGCCCGATGGGCGCCGAGCAGTCCAACTCCTCGGTCGTGCTCGACGAGCGGCTCGTGCTCAAGGCCTACCGCCGCCTCGGCGCGGGGCCCAACCCCGAGCTTGAGATCCTGCGCTTTCTCACCGAGCGTGACTTCCCGCACATCGCCGCGCTGCGCGGTTGGTACGGCCACTCGGGCCGGCTGATCGACGCGACGCTCGGCATCGTCCAGGACTTCCTAGCGGGCGCGACCGACGGCTGGGACCTGGCGCTCGCCGACCTGCGCGAGGATCCGGCGCGCTTCGCCGGGCGGGCACGAGCTCTTGGCGAGGTCACCGGTCGCCTGCACACCGTGCTCGGCTCCGACAACGCCGACCCGGCCTTCGCCCCCGAGGAGACCTCGGCCGAGGCGCTTGGTCTGCTGACCGCAACCGTCGACGAGGAGATCGAGCGCGTCTTCCTCGACCTCCCCGACGATCTCGACATCCTGACGCCGATCCGCGGACGTGGCGAAGAGGTGCGCGAGAAGCTGCGGATGCTCACCCAGGTCGGCTCGGCCGGGCGCGTCATCCGCCACCACGGCGATTACCACCTCGGTCAGGTCATGCACACGGCCGACGGCGACTGGGTGGTGCTCGATTTCGAGGGCGAGCCGGCGCGGACGCTGATCGAGCGCCGCCGCAAGCGCTCGCCGCTGCGCGACGTCGCCGGCATGCTGCGCTCGTTCGCCTATGCCGCGACCGCCTCGGAGCTGCTGCACGGCGCGCCTGCGCCGGCCGGCTGGGAGGCGGAGGTGCGTGCCGTCTACTTGGACGGGTACCTGCAAGAGACCGACCAGTCGCTGCTGCCTCCCGGACGTGCCGCGGTGGAGCGGTTGCTGGCGGTCTTCGAGTTGGAGAAGGCTGTGTACGAGTTGCGCTATGAGTTGGACAACCGCCCCGACTGGGTCAAGATCCCCGTTGCCGGGATCGCGCGCCTGCTCGAGCCCGAGACGACGGAGCCGGAGGCATGAGCCGCACGATGCAGGACGAGCGCTTCACCAAGGCCTGGCAGCGTGACGCCGACGCGCTGGCTGCCGGCGAGCTGGCCGACCCGCACGCGCTGCTGGGTGCGCACCCTGACGGCGATGGTGGCGCGATCGTCCGCGCGTGGCGGCCCGGTGCCGAGCATGTTGTCGTCCATGTCGCCGGCGGGTTGGACTACGGCTGCGAGGTCGTGCATCCCGCGGGCGTGTGGGCCGCGCATCTGGATGGCCTGAAGCCGCCGTTGGACTATGAGATCGAGACGCGCTACCCCGACGGGGTGGCGGTCACGGCGCCCGACCCCTACCGCTTTGCGCCGACGGTCGGCGAGCTCGACATCCATCTCGCCGGTGAGGGCCGCCACGAGGAGATCTACGAGCATCTCGGCGGCCATCTGCGCGAGGTCGACGGCATGGCCGGCACGGCCTTCGCCGTCTGGGCGCCGGCGGCGAAGTCGGTCGCGGTCGTCGGTGACTTCAACTCCTGGGACGGGCGTCTGCACCCGATGCGCTCGCTGGGCTCCTCGGGGATCTGGGAGCTCTTCCTCCCGGGCGTGGACGCGGGCGCGCTCTACAAGTTCGAGATCCGCACGCAGGGCGGCGCGCTGCGCGTCAAGACCGACCCGTACGCGCGGCAGGTCGAGATCTCACCCAAGACGGCGGCGATCGTCGCGCGCTCCGAGCACGAGTGGGCCGATGGTGAATGGGTCGCCGCGCGCTCCGATCAGCTCCAGCACGAGCGGCCGATGTCGGTCTACGAGGTCCATCTCGGCTCGTGGCGCCGCGATCCTGGCAACCCGGAGGGGCTGCTCAACTACGCGCAACTGGCCGACGAGCTGGCGGCCTACGCCACCGACATGGGCTTCACCCACGTCGAGCTGCTGCCGGTGATGGCGCACCCGTTCACGGGCTCCTGGGGTTACCAGGTGACGGGCTACTTCGCGCCCGATCCGCGGCTTGGCGGCCCCGACGACCTGAAGGCTTTCGTCGACCGCATGCACGAGCACGGCGTCGGCGTGTTGATGGATTGGGTGCCCGCGCACTTCCCGCGCGACGACTGGGCGCTGGCGCGCTTTGACGGCACCGCGCTGTATGAGCACGACGACCCGCGCCGCGGCGCCCATCCCGAGTGGGGCACGTTGGTGTTCAACTTCGGGCGCAACGAGGTCCGCAACTTCCTGCTGGCCTCAGGCCTGTTCTGGTGCGAGGAGTACCACGCCGACGGCCTGCGGGTCGACGCCGTGGCGTCAATGTTGTACCTCGACTACTCGCGCAAGGCCGGCGAGTGGATTCCCAACGAGCACGGCGGGCGCGAGGATCTCGAAGCGGTCGCGTTCCTCAAGGAACTCAACGAGGCGCTGCACGCGCGCGAGCCGGGCATCATCTCCGCCGCTGAGGAGTCCACCGCGTGGCCGGGGGTCTCGCGGCCGACCTACGTCGGCGGGCTGGGCTTCGGGTTCAAGTGGAATATGGGGTGGATGCACGACACCCTCGACTACTTCGCGCACGACCCGATCCACCGCCGCTTCCACCATCACGAGCTGACGTTCTCGTTGATGTACGCCTTCAGCGAGAACTTCATCTTGCCGCTGTCGCATGACGAGGTGGTCCACGGCAAGGGCACCATCTACTCGCGGATGCCCGGCGACCACTGGCAGAAGCTGGCCAACGTGCGTGCGCTGTACGCCTACCAGTGGGCGCATCCGGGCAAGCAGTTGCTGTTCATGGGCCAGGAGTTCGCGCAGGCCGACGAGTGGTCGGCCGAGCGCTCGCTGGATTGGCACCTGCTGCAGGACGGCGGGCACGAGGGCGTGCAGTCGCTGGTGCGCGACCTCAACTACGCCTACCGCGACGAGCCCGCGCTCTGGCAGCGCGACGGCGATCCGGAGGGCTTCTTCTGGATCGAGGCCAACGACGCCGAGAACAGCGTCGTCGCTTTTGCCCGCACGTCGCGTGACGGCCGCGTCCTGGTCTGCGTCATGAACCTCACGCCCGTCCCGCGCGAGGGCTATCGCGTCGGCCTGCCGCGTGGCGGCCGCTGGCGCGAGGTGCTCAACACCGACGCCGAGATCTACGGTGGCTCGGGCGTGGGCAACCTCGGCGGCGTCGACGCCGAGGCGCTGCCGTGGCACGGTCAGGAGCACTCCGCGGCGATGAGCCTGCCGCCGCTGGGCGTGCTGTGGTTCGCACCGGAGTGACCGGTCCTTCCGCCACGCTTCCCTTCGAACAGCTGCTCGGCGCCGTGCCGGTCGGCGACGGGACCGTGCGCTTCCGCGTCGTCTCGCTGGAGCACGAGCCGGTCCTGGCCGTGGGTGCGGTCGAGCATGTGATGGTCGACGAGGGCTACGGCACCTGGGTGACGACGGTGCCGGCCGCTGCGGGCGACGACTACGCCTACATCATCGACGGCGTGCGGCTGCCGGACCCGCACACGCGCCTGCAGCCGGAAGGGCTGCGCGGGCCGTCGCGCGTCGTGGATCCGAGCACCTGGACGTGGACCGACCAGGGCTGGGACGGTGTGCCGCTCGAGCAGTTGGTGGTCTACGAGCTGCACGTCGGGACCTTCACCGACGAGGGCACGTTCGACGCGGTCATTCCGCATTTGCGCGAGCTCGCCGAGCTGGGCGTCACCGCGATCGAGCTGATGCCGATCGCCGACTTCCCTGGCCGCCGCGGCTGGGGCTATGACGGGGTGTACTTCTGGGCCGCGCACGAGGCCTACGGTGGGCCGGACGGCCTGCAGCGCCTGGTCGACGCGGCGCACGCCGCAGGCGTCGGCGTGCTGCTCGACTTGGTGCTCAACCACGTCGGCGCGTCGGGCGAGCAGGCGATCCGCGCCTTCGGCCCGTACTTCACCGACACGTACTCGACCTTCTGGGGCGAGGCCATCAACTACGACGGCGCATGGTCCGGGCCCGTGCGCGAGTGGGCGATCCAAGCGGCGGAGATGTGGGTGCGCGATCTGCATCTCGACGGCCTGCGGCTGGATGCGGTCCACGCGATCTTCGACCAGTCGGCCGAGCATGTGGTCGCCGAGCTGGCGCGGCGGGTCCATGCGGCGCGTCCGGGCGCGCTGGTCATCGCGGAGTCCGGGCTCAACGACCCCAAGGTGATTCGTAGTACGGCCGACGGCGGTTGGGGCTGCGATGCCGCGTGGGCCGACGATGTCCACCACGCGATCCGCACGCTGGTCACCGACGAGCGCGAGGGCTACTACGCCGAGTTCGGCGCGCTCGCCGATCTCGCTCATGCCTTCCGCGACCCGCACATCCACGACGGCCGCTGGTCGGCGTTTCGCAAGCGCCGCTTCGGTGCTTCGGCAAGCGGTTGTCCGCCGGAGCGCTTCGTCGTCTTCGACCAGAACCACGACCAGGTCGGCAACCGTGCGCTTGGCGACCGCCTGCCGCCCGCCGCGCGCCCGCTGGCCGCGTTCTGCACGCTGCTGTCGCCCTACACGCCGATGCTGTTCATGGGCGAGGAGTACGGCGAGGACGCGCCGTTTCAGTTCTTCACCGACCACATCGACGAGGAGATCGCCATCGCCACCCGCGAGGGCCGCCGCCGGGAGTTCGCCGCGTTTGCCCGCTTCGCGGGCGAGGAGGTGCCCGATCCCCAAGATCCCGCGACGTTCGCGCGCTCCAAGCTGACGCGCGAGGGGGACCCGGAACTGCGCGCGTTGTACGCCAACCTGCTGCGTGCCCGCCGGTTGCTGCCCCCAGGGCCCGTCGACGACGTGCGGGCCGACGAGAACGCACGTTGGCTACGCGTCGCGCGCGGGGAGTACACCTTGGTCATGAACTTCGCAGACGCCGAGCAGGCCGTCGCGGCGCGCGCCCAGCGCTTGGTCCTCGCCACGCACGAGGCCGCCGCGCTGCGCGGCGACGGCGCCGTCGTGCTCCCGCCGCTCTCCGGCGCGCTGACCCTCTCCCCACCCACCCCGCGATGAGCCGCGAGAGTTGGCCCGGCGAGCCGTTCCCGCTTGGTCCTGTCTGGGACGGGCAGGGCACCAACTTCTCGCTCTTCAGCGAGAACGCCGAGGGCGTCGAGCTCTGCCTCTTTGACCGCGACGGCAACGAGGAGCGGATCAAGGTCGTCGACCAGACCGCGCACAACTGGCACTGCTACCTGCCCGGCGTCGGTCCGGGACAACGCTACGGCTACCGCGTCTTCGGCCGCTATGCGCCGGCCGAGGGCCATCGCTTCAACCCCAACAAGCTGTTGATCGACCCCTACGCCAAGGCGATCGACGGCACCGTCGACTGGGATGCGGCCAACGCGCTGCCCTACACGCCGCCCGAGGACGGCGCTGGCGACGACGCCGACTTCGAGTTCGATGACGAAGACAGCGCGCCCGCGATCCCCAAGTGCGTGGTCGTCGACGAGTCCTTCAACTGGGAGGACGACCGGCCGCCGCGGCGGCCGTGGACCGAGACCATCATCTACGAGACCCACGTCAAGGGCCTCACCAAGCAGTTCCCCGGGCTGCCGCCCGAGCTGCAGGGCACCTACGCCG
The DNA here is from genome assembly GCA_963836485.1 of uncultured Conexibacteraceae bacterium. Taxonomy (GTDB): domain Bacteria; phylum Actinomycetota; class Thermoleophilia; order Solirubrobacterales; family Solirubrobacteraceae; genus Baekduia. Next base: position 315,050 of record CAWIJS010000007.1, read on the forward strand.
GCCTGGCCAGCGACGAGATGGTCACCTACCTGCAGGACCTGGGCGTCACCGCCGTCGAGCTGCTGCCCGTCCACCACATCGCCGACGAGCAGTTCCTGCACGAGCACGGCCTGACCAACTACTGGGGCTACTCGACGATCGGCTACCTCGCGCCGCACTCGCCGTACGCGGCCAACCACGAGCCGGGCGAGAACCTCAAGGAATTCAAGGGGATGGTCAAGGCGCTGCACCGCGCCGGCCTGGAGGTCATCCTCGACGTCGTCTACAACCACACCGCCGAGGGCAACCACCTCGGGCCCATGTTGTCGTTCAAGGGTGTTGACAACGCGGCCTACTACCGGCTGATGCCCGACGACCCGCACTTCTACATGGACTTCACCGGGACGGGCAACACGCTCAACGCGGTGCAGCCGGCGGTCCTGCGGTTGATCATGGACTCGCTGCGCTACTTCGTGCAGGAGTGCCACGTCGACGGCTTCCGCTTCGATCTGGCAAGCACCCTTGCCCGCCAGTTCTACGACGTCGACCGCTTGGGCTCGTTCTTCGACACCATCCACCAGGACCCGGTGCTCTCTCAAGTCAAGTTGATTGCCGAGCCGTGGGACGTTGGACCCGGCGGTTACCAGGTCGGCAACTTCCCGGTGCTGTGGAGCGAGTGGAACGGCATCTACCGCGACACGATGCGCGACTTCTGGCGCGGCCAGGCGTCGATCGCCGACTTCGCCTCGCGCTTCACCGGCTCCAGCGATCTGTACGAGGACGACGGCCGCAGTCCGTTTGCCTCCATCAACTTCATCACCGCCCACGACGGCTTCACGCTGCGCGACCTCGTCTCCTACAACGACAAGCACAACGAGGCCAACCAGGAGGGCAACCGCGACGGCACCGACGACAACCGCTCCTGGAACTGCGGCGCCGAGGGTGACACCGACGATCCCGCGATCCAGCAGCTACGCACCAAGCAGCAACGCAACTTCCTGACGACGCTGATGCTCAGCCAGGGCGTGCCGATGCTGCTGGGCGGCGACGAGCTGTGCCGCACGCAGGACGGCAACAACAACGGCTGGTGCCAGGACAGCCCGATCTCCTGGTACGCGTGGGACGTCGGCGACGAGGGCCGCGAGATCATGGAGTTCACGCGCCGGCTGATCGCGCTGCGCCGCGGTGAGCCGGTCTTCCGCCGTGAGCACTTCCTGGCCGGCGAGCAGTCCGAGCCGGGGCTACCCGACGTCTGGTGGTTTCGCCTCGACGGCCGTCGTATGACGCGCCGCGACTGGGAGAACCTCGACCACCGGTCGCTCGGCGTCTTCCTCAACGGGCAAGCGACCGGCGCGCGCGATCGCCACGGCGTCAAGGTGGAGGGCGATTCGTTCTTGGTGCTCTTCAACGCCCACCACGAAGACGCGGTCTACAAGCTGCCGGCCGCGCGCTTTGGCACGCGCTGGACGGTCGAGCTGACGACAGCCGTGCCGTCGATCGCGGCGGGGGCTGAGAGCTACAAGGCGCGTGGAGACTGCTACCTGTCGTCGCGGTCGATCACCGTGCTGCGGAGGACGGCATAGATGGCGCCCGAGCGCGCGGCGTTTCGCGCGACCTACCGGCTGCAGCTCGGCACCGACCTCGACTTTGCCAGCGCACGTGCGCTGATCCCCTACATCGCGCAGCTCGGCTGCTCGCACCTCTACCTGTCGCCGTCGTTTCAGGCACGACCGGGCTCGACGCACGGCTACGACGTCATCGACCCTGGCCGCGTCAGCGACGACCTTGGCGGGGAGGAAGGGCTGCGTGCGCTGGCTGACGCCGCGCATGAGCACGGCATGGGCATGGTCTTGGACGTCGTCCCCAATCACATGGCGACCGATGACAACAATCGGTTCTGGACCGACCCGAAGTTGCGCGAGCAATTCTTTGATGTCGATCCCGTCAGCGGCCGCCATCGACGCTTCTTCGACATCGACGAGCTGGCGGGCGTGCGGATGGAGGACCCGGAGGTCTTCCAGGCCGTCAGCGGACTGGCCCTGCGCCTGCTCGCCGACGGCGTGATCGACGGGCTGCGCGTTGACCACCCCGACGGTTTGACCGACCCGCTGCAGTACCTGCAGCGGCTGCGCGACGGGGGCGCCGAGCACGTGTGGGTCGAGAAGATCCTGACGCCATCCCACCCCCACCCAGCCGAGGAGCTGCGCGCCGACTGGCCGGTCTCGGGCACCGTCGGGTACGAGTTCGCCAACGACGTCGCGGCGCTCTTCGTCGACCCGGCGGCCGAGCCGGTCCTGACCGAGTTGTACGTGTCGCTCACGGACGATGAGCGGCCGTTCGCCGAGCTGGCCGCCGAGGCCAAGCTCGAGCAGGCGATGACGGCGTTCACGCCCGAGGTGCAGCGGCTGCGGCGGCTGTGGCCAGAGGTTCCGGACCTGGAGGAGGCAGTCGCCTCGCTGCCGATCTACCGCACCTACATCGAGCCCGACACGGCACGCGTCGAGGCCGCCGACCGTGAGGCGCTGGCCGAAGCCGAGCGCCATGGGCTCCCGGCCGCGATCCGGCGCGTGCTGACGCTCGATGACCCGAGCGCGCCCGCGGAGTTCGTCCGCCGCTTCCAGCAGACGACGCCGCCGGTGATGGCCAAGGGCATCGAGGACACGGCCTTCTACCGCTACGTCCGCCTGCTGGCGCTCAACGAGGTCGGTGGCGACCCCGGACGCTTCGGCATCGACGTCGACACCTTCCACGCGAGCAACATACAGCGGTTGCCGCGCAATCTGTTGGTGTCGTCGACGCACGACACCAAGCGCTCGGGCGACGTGCGCGCGCGGCTCTGCGCGCTGACCGCGATCCCGGACGAGTGGGCCGGCGCCGTGCGCTCGTGGTTCGAGGTCAACACGCCGCTGCGCGATGCGAGACGGTCCCACCCACCCGCGCCGACGCCGGCCGAGGAGCTGCTGATCTACCAGACGCTTGTCGGCGCCTGGCCGATCGACGCGCAGCGGCTGGAGGCCTACCTCGTCAAGGCCCTGCGCGAGGCCAAGGTGTCGTCGAACTGGATCACCCCGAACCTGGCGCATGAGGCGGCGGTCACGCGCTTTGCCATCGACCTGCTCGACCACGGCCCGTTTCGCTACGGCTTCGACACCGTCGCCGCCCGCGTCGCCGAGCTCGGCGCGCGCGTCGCGCTGGCCCAGACGCTGCTGAAGCTGACGGTGCCCGGGCTGCCCGACATCTACCAGGGCGATGAGCTCTGGGCGCTGTCGCTGGTTGATCCCGACAACCGCCGACCCGTCGACTGGGAGACGCGCCGCGACGCGCTCATCGCACTGCGCGACGGCGCGCCGCCGACCGCCGACACCAGCAAGCTGCACCTCGTCGCCGCCGCGCTGGACCTGCGCCGCCGCCGGCCTGAGCCGTTTGCCACCAACAACTACATGCCGATCCCCGCCGGCGACGACACCGTGGCGTTCCTGCGCGGCACTGACATCCTGGTCGCCGTCACCACCCGCGACAACGCCACCGGCACCTCCGGCTGGGAGCTCCCCGCCACCACCGCCGGCCGCTGGCGCGACGTCCTCACCGACGAGGAGTACGACCTGCCCGACGGCGCGACCCTCGCCGGCATCCTCGGCCCCGCCGGCCGCGCGCTCCTCGAACGCCTCCCCTGACCTGCCGCGTCGCGCCCTGGCCGCCTGGCCAATACCATCCGGCGCGGTGCCATTCCGCGTGTTGGTCGTGTCGTGGGAGTACCCGCCGATCGTCGAAGGCGGGTTGGCCCGCGCTGTCCGCAAGCTGAGCGAGGCGCTGGTCGCCGATGTCGACGTCGAGGTCCACGTCCTCACGCGTGCTGGCGAGCATGGCCCGCTGGACGAGATCCGCCACGGCGTCCACGTCCACCGCGTGCGCGAGCCGCACTATCCGACCGCGCTGCCCGAGTTCGTGCAGTGGGTCGGGCGGATGAACCACGACCTGTTGGAGCGCGGCCGCGAGTTGGTCGCCGAGCACGACTTCGACATCGTCCACGGCCACGACTGGCTGGTCGCCGTCGCCGCCAAGCGGCTAGCCGACCGCATCGGCGCGCCGTTCGTCGCGACCGTCCACGCCACCGAGCACGGCCGCCACCAGGGCTGGGTCCACAAGCCGCCGCAGTCAGACATCCACCGCACCGAGCGCTGGATGGTCCACGTCGCCGATCAGGTGCTCGTCTGCTCGCACTACATGCGCGGCCACGTTGCCGACGTCTTCGGCATCGACGAGGAGCGCATCGTCGTCGCGCCCAACGGGATCGACCCCGACGACCTGCAGCCCGTCCAGGATCTCGCCAGCCTCCGCGCGCAGTTCGCCGCGCCCGACGAGAAGCTCGTCCTGCTCGTCGGCCGGCTTGTCTACGAGAAGGGCTTCCAGCACGCGCTGGAGGCGCTCGCCGGACCTGACGGCGTGATCGCGCGCGTCGGCGGCGTGCGCTTCCTGGTCGCCGGCTCGGGCACCCACGAGTGGGAGCTCAAAGACCAGGCGCGCCGCCTCGGCCTGACCGACCACGGCACGTTCATGGGGTGGATCGGCGACGATGTCCTGCATTCGCTCTACCGGATCGCCGACCTGACCGTGGTGCCGTCGATCTACGAGCCGTTCGGCCTTGTCGCGCTCGAGGCGATGGCCTCGGGCTGTCCCTGCATCGTCGCCGACACCGGCGGCCTGCGGGAGGTCGTCCCCAACGAGCGCGTCGGCCTGCGCTTCACCGCCAAGGACCCGCGATCGCTCGGCCGGATGGTCGAGCGCGTGCTCACCGACGACGCGCTGCGCGACCGCCTCGTCGCCGAGGCCTCCGAGCACGTGCTGCGCTTTGACTGGAGCGACGTCGCACGTCAGACGCACGCGGCGTACCGCTCGCTGCAGGGCGCGACTGCGCCTACCGCGTCGTCTTCTTGACCGTCGTCGCCTTGGCCTGGCGGTGGCCGCTGCGATCGACGGCCAGCAGCCGGAAGGTCTGGGTGCCCTTGCGCAGCCTGGGCGTCACGATCCGGTAGGTGGCCGGGGCGATCGCGACGGTCTTCAGGTGGTGCTCGACGGCCTTGGTGCAGCGCCGGCGCTTGTGGTGCTTGACGCAGGTCGTGCGGTAGGCGGTGGTCACGCGGGCGTCGACACCCTTGACGCCGGCGCTCGGCGCGGGGTCCTCGACGCGGACCACCAGAGTGCAGATCGACCGCGTGCAGCTGAGCTTGGCGACGTGGGCCTTCGGCGCGGCCGCGTCGGGCGACGGGATCGCCGCGGCGTTGGGCGACGGCGTGGTCGCGGGTGCCGGCGGTGGCGCCGGTGCGGGGCCGATGGTGACCGGCGCCGAGGAGGCCTCGGCGGTGCCCGTCAACCCATAGGCCTCGACCAGGCAGGTGATGCTGGCGCCGACGTGGGCCGGCAGCACCTTCATCGTCGAGCCGTATGACACGAGGGTCTGGCCGATCACGAAGCCGACGCCGTAGGAGTAGGCGTTCTTCCACGTGCCCACATCGCAGCTCAGCGTGCTGCCGGGCACCGTGGCGCCCGCGATCGTCGGCGGGCTGACGACCGTCGGGTCCTGGACGTCGTAGCCGGCGCCGAGATTGGTGAGGTAGGCGTGGATGTCGGGGTTGGCGACGCGTGCGTAGTAGCCGGGGTAGCCCGTCCATGCGCAGCCGGCGCCACCGGTGACGATGCCTGCGAGCTCCCAGACGCCGCCGATCTGGACGGCCAGCGGGCCGCCGCTGTCGCCCTGGCAGGCGTCGATGCCGGCTTGGCCGGCGCACAGCAGCAGGTTGTCGTCAAACGGCGCGTAGACCGTGGCGCAGCCGCTGCTCGTGTGCAGCGTGGCCACGTTGAGGTTGTCGACCGCATGGGGCTCGGTCGTCGTATCGTCGGGCGCGCGGGCGACGTCGGAGCCCCAGCCGCTGAGCCGCAGCCCATCGGTCGTCCCGGGGCGATAGCCGACATCGGTGAGCGCAATGGCCTGGACGTTCGCGTTGAAGCTGAACGGCGTGGCGAGCGTCAGGATCGCGACATCGCTGGTCTGCATGTCGGGGTCGTAGTCGGGGTCGACGCTGACCGCGGTGACCGTCGGGTGCTGGCCGGCCGTGAAGCGGTTGGTGATCCCGGCGTGGACGGTGACCGTCGACGGGGCGATGATCTCCTGGTCCTCGTCGTCGTAGACGCAGTGAGCGGCGGTGACGACGTGCGTGGCGTCGAGGATCGCGCCGCCGCAGAGGTAGCCGTCGGGCAGGACGAGGGCCTGCCACGGCGCGTCGGTGTTCGTCGCTGGGGAGCCGCCGACGACGCGGGGCGAGCCGCCCACGACGCTGTTGGAGACGGGGGATGCCGTCGCGGTGCTGGCCGCCGCGAGCAAGAGCAGCACGACGATCGGCGCGAGAACACGGCGCATAACCCTTTACAACGGCACGATTGGTGGGGAACTTGAGCGCTGGTCTCAGGTTGTTGACGGAAACGTCCGGCCATAAATCGAGGAAAGCCGACTGACTTTGTGTAGAATCGATGACGATGGCCGATCACCCGGGCACCATGGTCGCGACCGACGTCCACCAGCATCTCTGGCCGGAGGGCTTTGTCGCCGCGCTGGCGCGGCGCAGCGATGCGCCTGCCGTCCGCCGCGATGGGCGCGGCTGGATCATCCGGGTGCCGGGCGAGCCCGACAGCCCGTTCGGTCCGGCCACTCACGACCCGCAGGTTCGCGCCGCGGACCTGTGCGCGACCGGGCTGGAGCGGGCGCTGCTGTGCATGTCGACCCCGCTGGGGATCGAGGCCTTGGCTGAGGACGAGGCCCGTCCGCTGCTGGACGCCTGGCACGAGGGCGTCTTCGCGGCCGGTGACGCGTTCGGCGTCTGGGGCGCGCTGCCGGTTCACGGCGCGCTGCCCGGCGATGTCGACGTGCTGCTGGCACGCGGGGCCGTCGGCGTCTCGCTGCCGGCCGCGGCGCTGGCATCGCCGGGCGCGATCGAGGCGGCGGGTCCGGTGCTCGCGGCGCTCGCGCTGCGCGGCGCGCCGCTGCTGGTGCACCCGGGGCCGATCGGTCCGGCGACCGCCCCGCGCGAGGATGCCGGCGCGGCGTGGTGGCCGGCGCTTACGACCTACGTCGGCGACATGCACCGCGCCTGGCACGCCTACGTTGGCTGGGGCGCACAGACGCACCCGACCCTGCGCGTCTGCTTTGCGATGCTCGCCGGCCTCGGCCCGCTGCACGCCGAGCGACTGGTGTTGCGCGGCGGCCCGGGCGATGCCGTCAACAACCCCAACATCTTCTACGACACGTCGTCCTACGGCCCGCGCGCGATCGGCGCGATGGCCGGGACCGTCGGTCTCGACCAGCTGGTGACGGGCTCTGACCGGCCCGTCGTCGACCCACCGCTGACGCCCCCGCTCGGTGAGCGGGCCGCGGCCACCATGGCCACCACCAATGTCCACCGTCTGCTGCACGGGAGAAGCGCATGATCCGCCGTCCCCACACCGACCGCGACCTGTCCCGAGCTGAGCTTGAGCTTGCCGCCGTCGACCTGCTGCACCGTCGCGAGGAGTGGGAGCAGCATGTCTTCCACGATCCCTCGGGCGCCCGCACCTACCACCAGCTTGCGCTCGACGATCACCTCGAGGCATGGCTGATCTGCTGGAGCGACGGCAACGACACGGGCTTTCATGACCACGACCAGTCCCACGGCGCGGTCGGCGTCGTCGCCGGCCAGGTCCGCGAGGAGACGCTGACGCTCGGCGGCGCGCCGGCGGTCCGCGAGGTCACTGCCGGCGGCGTCTTCTCCTTCGATGCCACAGATATCCACCGCGTCCTGCACATCGGCGACGAGGCGGCGGTGACGCTGCACCTCTACTCGCCGCCGCTGCGCCGAATGGGCTCTTACGAGGTGCTGGCCGACGGGCGGTTGGCGCGGCGGTCGATCAGCGCCGACCAGGAGCTGGGCGTGGTGCAGGAGGCCGTGCCGTCGGTCTGACGTGACTAGGATCGGTCCTATGGCCGATCGGCGTGTAGACCACCTCCTCATCGGCGGCGGCATCGCCTCCGCGACCTGCGCCCAAGAGCTGCGCGACGCCGATGCCACCGGCTCGATCCTGCTCATCGCGCGCGAGCTCGACCCGCCGTATCACCGCCCGCCGATCACGAAGAGCTACCTGGGCGGTAGCGAGACCAAGGACGACACCTTGATCGAGCTGCCCGATGACGTCGAGGTGCTGACCCGCACCTCCGTCATGGCGCTCGACCCGGCGGCCAAGACCGTCACGCTGTCGACCAAGGAGACCGTCGAGTACGGCACCGCGCTGCTGGCCACCGGCGCGATGGTCCGGCGGCTGCAGATCGACGGCGTCCACCTCGACGGCATCCATTACCTGCGCGCGCTCGGCAACGCCGACTCGCTCATCGAGGACGCCGAGACGGTGGAGAACGTCGTCTGCGTGGGCGGCTCCTATATCGGCTGTGAGAGCGCGGCGACGCTGACGACGCTCGGCAAGCGCGTCACGGTCGTCCTGCTCGAGGAGGAGCCGATGGAGCGCGCGTTCGGCCTGCAGGTCGGCCAGTGGGTGCGCGAGGTGCTCGCCGGCCACGGCATCCAGGTCGTCGGCAACGTCGAGGTCGAGCGCTTCGACGGGGAGGGCGAACGCGTCGCGCGCGTCGTCCTGGCCGGCGGGCGCGCGCTGGACGCCGAACTGGTCGTCGCCGGCGTCGGCGTCACGCCCGACGTCATGCTCGCCCGCAAGGCAGGGCTGGAGATCGGCGAGCGCGGCGGCGTACGTGCCGACGCACGGCTACGCGCTCACGGCGCCGAGGGGCTCTACGTCGCCGGCGACATCGCTGAGTACGACAGCCCGTCGCACGGTGGCGCCGTGATCCGCGTCGAGCACGAGGAGCATGCGGCCTCACAAGGCCGCACCGTCGCGCGCAACATGCTCGGTGCCGACGCCGAGCACACCGACGTCCCCTACTTCTTCAGCGACCTGGCCGACTGGGCCTCGTTCGAATACGTCGGCCCGGCGCTCGCGTGGGACGACGAGGTCATTGAAGGCGACATGGCCAGCGGGCAGTTCACCGTCTGGTACCTCGCCGACGGCAAGGTCGCGGCGATGCTCAGCGCCGGCGGCCACGGCGATATCGAGCGCGCCAAGGCGCTCATCGCCTCCGGCGGGACGCTGGCCTAGTCGCGGCTAGAGCGTCTTGGTGTCTTCGCTGCCCTCGAGGTACTCGAGGTTGTCCTGGCGCTCACCGGCGGACTGCGCGAGGGCGAAGCCGATGAGCCCGTGCAGGAGCAGCGGGAAGATGACGAAGAAGACGATGACGAGGCCGAAGGTGGCCTTGAAGGCGCTGAGGGCGATGACGAGCGACATGCGCGCGGAATCCTACCGTGGGCCGGGGCAATTGCGCGGCGCGACACGACCGTGGCGCGGCGGCAGCTGGATCGTCCGCTGACCGATGTTGTCGTCCTCTCGCTCCTCGACGATGTCGTCGAGCGGATCGGCGCGGTGCACGAAGGCAAAGCAGCCCCTCAGCCCGGTGATGCTGATCCAGTTCTCGTGGTAGGTCGACGGGTAGATGTCGGCCCAGCCGGGGGAGACGCCGAGACGCAGCTCCTTGCGGCCGAAGCTTTGACTGCACGCCGGGAACACCCGGTGCTTGGGTGAGCGCGCGAAGGTGCGCACCCGCTTGAGGTCGCGGAAGCAGTAGGAGAGCTTCGGGCCCGTGCGGATCATGGTCGCGCGCGAGCCGTCGGCGTGCAGTGTCCAGAGCTCGAAGCGCGCCGCTCGCCAGTACTTCCAGTAGTGCCCCTGGCCGGGGATGGCCTTCCAGTAGACGTAGCCAGCCTCCGGGAAATAAACCGGCGCGCCCCGCCGGTTGCGCACCACCTGGTAGGCGGTCGCGAAGCGGTAGCCGTTGCGTGCCGCCCGCCGACCGTGCTCGGCGCGTAGCTCCAGCGCGCCGGCGCCGACGTTGACGATGTGGTTAGTCGCCAGCAGCCGCAGCACCTTGCCCGCCTTCTGGACACGCAGGTCGGCCGGCGGCGCCATCCGCAGGTCCGGACACTTCAACTCCAGGTTGGGGTCGTGGCAGGGGTTGATGTCGGGCACCTCCTCGGTCCCAGCCACCTGGCCGCCGGCCGGGCTGAGGCCGACGCCGGCGGCAGCCAACCCACCGACGGCGAGGGCAGCGAGCAGTGACACGAGCGAGCGACGGACCGGCATGCGGACGGTGAGTCTGTCGAACGCGTCGGTGCTTCGCAGAGCCCGCGCCGGGTTACTCCTACCTGCGCGGTAGGATTAGGACCGATGATCTTCACGACCAAGGCGGAGTACGGCGTGCGGCTCCTCGTCGAGCTGGGTCGCCAGCACGATGGCGCCGGCTCTCCGACTCCGGTGTCGCTCAAGGCGATCGCCGAGGCCGAGGCCCTGCCGCTCGCCTACCTCGAGCGGATCGTCGCCCTCCTCAAGAAGGCCGGCCTCGTCGAGGCCACGCGCGGCGCGCACGGCGGCTACCGCCTCACGCGCCAGCCCGCCGACATCCAGATGGATGAGGTCGTCCTCGCCCTCGAAGGCGGCGTCGCGCCGATGACCTGCTTCGTCGCCGAGGACGGTCAGTCTTCGCACGGCCGGGTCGTCTGCAACCACGAGGCCGACAGCGGCCACGGGTGCGCGACCAAGCTGCTCTGGACCCGTGTCCAGGGTGGCGTCGTCCGGGCGCTGGCACAGACGACGCTCGCCGAGCTCGTCGCCTTCTCCAACCGCACCATCCCGAATCCCACCCCCGTCGCGGCCGACAGCACGGCCGCGGTGGCTTGAGACTCCAGAAAGACACGTACATGGCCGCTGAACTCGAGATCCGCAACCTCCACGTCCAGGCCGGTGAGAAGCAGATCCTCAAGGGCCTGGATCTCACCGTCAACAAGGGCGAGATCCACGCGCTGATGGGCCCCAACGGCTCCGGCAAGTCCACCCTTGCCAACGCGATCATGGGCCACCCGGGCCTCGAGGTCACCGAGGGTCAGATCATCTTCCAGGGCCAAGACATCACGGAGGCCGATCCCGACGAGCGCGCTCGCGCCGGCTTGTTCATGGCCTTCCAGTACCCGGTCGCCATCCCCGGCGTGACGATCACCAAGTACCTGCGGATGGTCCTCAACGCCCACCGCGAGGCGCGCGGCGAGAAGGAGATCTCGCTCAAGGACTTCCGCAAGACGGTCGAGGCGGCGATGGAGCTGACCAACGTCCCGCGTGAGTTCGTCTCCCGCTACCTCAACGACGGCTTCTCCGGCGGCGAGAAGAAGCGCCTTGAGGTGCTCCAGCTCGCGCTGCAGCAGCCCAAGCTCGCCGTCCTCGACGAGACCGACTCCGGTCTGGACATCGACGCGCTCAACGTCGTCGCCCATGGCGTCAACACGATCGCCAAGGGCTCGGACATGGGCGTCCTGATCATCACCCACTACCAGCGCATCCTGCACCTGGTGGAGCCGACGCGGGTGTCGATCATGTTCGACGGTCAGATCATCAAGGAGGGCGGCCCGGAGCTCGTCGAGCAGCTCGAGTCCGAGGGCTACGCCAACATCAAGGAAGCGGCGGGCGTCGGCGCCTAAGGACATCATCATGGCCGCCACCGCCCAGCTCGACGTCCGCGCGCAGTTCCCCACGCTCGACCGTGAGGGCGTCGCCTATCTCGACAGCGCCGCGACGTCGCAGACGCCGAACGTCGTGCTGGCGGCGATGGACGACTACTACCGCCACCACCGCGCGTCGGTGCACCGCGGGACCTACCCGCTGGCCTCCGAGGCGACCGACCTCTTCGAGGGCGCGCGCACGCGCATCGCCGCGTTCGTCAACTGGGCTGCGCGCGACACGGTCTTCACGCGCAACGCGTCCGAGGCGCTGAACGTCGTGGCCCACGGCTGGGGCCGGCGCCACGTCGGGCCCGGCGACCGCATCCTCGTCACGCGGATGGAGCACCACTCCAACTTCGTGCCGTGGTGGATGCTGGCCAAGGAGACCGGCGCCGAGCTGGTCGAGGTGCCGGTCGACGACGAGGGCGTGCTCGATCTCGACGTCCTCGACGGGTTGCTGCCGGGCGCCAAGGTGCTCGCCGTGGCGCACGTCTCCAACGTGGTCGGGACGATCAACCCGATCGCTGAGATCGTCCGCCGTGCGCGGGCGGCCGGCGTCGTCACGGTCGTCGACGGCTCGCAGGCCGTGCCGCAGATGCCGGTCGACCTGGCAGCGCTGGATGCCGACTTCTACGCCTGGACCGGCCACAAGGCCTACGGACCCACCGGCGTCGGCGTTCTGCACGGCCGCCACGACCTGCTGCTCGACACCGAGCCGCTGATCGGCGGCGGCCACATGATCTCCAGCGTCTCGTTCGACGAGGTCCGCTGGGCCGCGCCGCCGGCGCGCTTTGAGGCGGGGACGTCGGCGATCGCCGAAGTTATTGGCCTTGGTGCCGCGGTCGACTGGCTCGCCGATCTGGGCATGGAGAACGTGCGCGCCCACGAGGTCGACCTGACCGCCTACGCGCTGGAGCGCCTCGGTGCTGAGGAAGACGTGACGCTGCATGGCCCGCTCGACGTCGAGCGCCGTGGTGCGCTGATCTCCTTCGCCCTGAAGGGCGTCCACCCGCACGACGTCTCCGAGATCCTCGGCCGGCGCGGCGTCTGCGTCCGGGCCGGCCACCACTGCGCCCAGCCGCTGATGCAGCACCTGGGCGAATCGGCGACGACCCGAGCGTCGTTTGCCGTGCACACCGCCCGCGAGGAGATCGACGCGCTCGTCGACGGCCTGGCGGAAGTCCGGAGGATCTTCGCCTAGCCATGGACGACCTGTACCGCGAGGAGATCCTCCAGCACTACAAGCGGCCCCACAACTGGGGTCCGATGGCGTCGCCGGACCTCGAGGCCGAGGACCACAACCCGCTCTGCGGCGACCAGCTCAAGGTGATGCTGAAGGTCGGCGATGACGGGAAGGTCGCCGAGATCAAGTTCGAGGGCCACGGCTGCGCGATCTCCCAGGCCAGCGCCTCGATGGCCTCTGACGAGATCGTCGGCATGCCCGTCGACGAACTGCTGCGCCTCGACCGCTCCTTCGTCCTCGACCTGCTCGGTATCGACATCAGCGCGACCCGCATGAAGTGCGCGCTGCTGTCGCTGAAGGTCCTGAAGTCCGCCGGCCTCGGGCACGAGGTCGACTGGGAGCCCGAGACGCCGCAGGCCGCGGCGCCGGCGGACCCGAACCGCCTCTGAAAGCGCCGGGATCCAGGACCAATGGGGAGGTCCGCGTGAACCCCTGACGGCGTACGGTCCCCTGGTGTCTCGTCTCGTCGTCGTCGCGCTGGCGGTCGCCGCCGCCCTCGTGGGCCTGCTGCTGCCCGCCTCCGCGCTTGCCAACCCGTCGATCGCCACGGGCTACGGCCCGTCGTCGGCCACCGATCGCGACGGGACGACCCACCTCGTCTGGGGCATCAAGCCGACGGAGAACATCGACGACCAGATCGGGTACTGCCGGATCGCGCCCGGGACCGACACGTGCCAGGAGGCCATCCGCACGTTCACGCTGCCGGCCGATTGTCACCGTGGCGAGACCGACGAGAGCTACGGCGCCGGCCCGCGCCCGGTCGATCGCCCGAAGGTCTTGATCTCGCAGTTCGGCGACGTGATCCTCGTGACGCACGCGCTCTGCGACTTCTCCTCTTCCAGCAGCACCGGCAACGACGACCTCGTCGTCTACCAGTCGACCGACGGTGGCGACACGTTCGCGGCGCCGGTCAAGCTCGCGCTGCGCTCCTCGATCAAGTCGCCCGAGAACGGCACCTACCGCCGCGTCAACACCGAGTCGGTCCTCGACCTCTCCGACCGGCGCATCGTCACGATCACGTCGCAGGACTGGACGTTCGGCGATGGGTCGGCGTACGGCGGCGTGTTCGTCCAGGGCGCGACGCTCAGCGCCGAAGGCGTCACCTACACGGGTGTCCGTGCGCAGCTCACCGATCCCACCGACGCCCGCAACCGCAGCGGCGGCGGCACCCACCCGACGGTCGTCCAGCGCGGCCCCGGATCGTTCATCGCCGCCTGGGACGACCCGGACCACCACATCCAGCTGCGCACGTTCGACATGCCCGGCGCGCCGCTGGCCGCGATCAACGACGCCTCGAACTGGCACGCGATGACCGGGCCCAGCGAGACCGGCGTCAACCGGCCGCAGCTGGTCACCGGGCCGCTGGGGACGTTCCTGATGTACCGCATCTCCGACCTCAACAACGACCGGACGCCGTCGACCTGGTGGCTGCGGCGCATCGACGGCACGACGCTCGGCGCCCCGCACCAGATCCCCGATCCCGACCTCTCCGTCCCCGGCGGCAGGGACATCCAGTACTGGGGCGCGGACCCCAACAGCTCGGCCGCCCTGATCGAGGACCAGGCCAACGGCCGCCTGCACTTCGTGCGCTGGCTGCCCTCCCTCAGCGGTGGCTACAACCACGTCCAATACCAGACGTCCGACGATGGGATCGGCTGGAGCAAGAACGTGCTGCCGCCGGGCGCGCAGGACGACGGCAACCACCACGACCTCGGTGGCGCTTCCTACTTCGGCGACAACGGCGACCCGTGGTTCTCCGAGACGACCGGCACGCAGGGGTTCAACGGCATGGTCGGCCAGCCGGTCGACCCCTACGGCTACACATTCGGCGGGATGGTGCTGCCGGGCACGTCGCCGCCCCCGGCGACCGGTGGCGGTGGTGGCGGTACCACTCCGCCGCCGAGCGGCGGTGGGGGTGGTGGCACCACGCCTCCGAGCGGTGGCGGCGACACGCCCGCGCCCGCGCCGCCGGCCAACCCCGACGACAAGCGCTGTCGCGTCCTGCAGCTCGCCGCGCTCGACGTCGTCGCTGACGCCTGCCTCACGCAGGACAAGGGCGTCTTCATCGCCAAGGGCGGCGTGAAGATCAACGGCTTGAGCCTTGTGGGCACCGAGATCCGCTTCGACCCCACCAAGCTGACGGTGACGTCGGTCGGGCCCGTCACCATCTCAATCGGCGCGACCAAGCTGTTTCACGACTCGATCCGCTGGTCGATCCCGAAGGGCAACGTCTTCCCGCTCGGCGACCTCGACGTCGGCAAGCTGGGCTCCGACGTCTTCGGCTTCAAGCTGGTCGGCGACGCCGACGTCCAGCTCGTCCGCGGCGCCGTCGAGGTCCACGCCAACATCGGCCTGCCCGACCTCCTGGGCGGCGTCAGCGCCGCGCTCGTCATGCGCGCCGACAACATCGCCGGCCTCCACGTCCGCGAGCTGCACTTCGGCTTCTCCACGGCCAAGCTCGGCCCCCTGGAGCTCGCCGATGCCGCGCTCGGCTACGACGCCGACGCGAACCTCTGGTCGGGCTCCTTGAAGCTGAACATTCCGCCGGGCATGAGCCTGTCGGCCTCGCTCGGTATCCGCGACGGGAAGATCGAGCACCTCAGCGGCGAGTTCGTCCCGCCCGCGCCCGGCTACCCGCTCGACCCGTTCTCGGTGGCCTACCTCACCGCGATCCGCGGTGGCGTGGCGTTCTCGCCGTTGACGTTCAGTGGCGGCGTGACGCTCGGCGCCGGCCCGCCGCTCAAGGAGAACGGCTCGGACCGCTTCGTCAAGGTCGACGGCGACGTGAAGGTGACGCTGCCCGACGACAAGCCGGTGACGATCCACGGCGACGGCGTCGGCAGCGTTCTCGGGATCCCGCTGGCCAAGGCCTACATCGAGTTCGTCACCGACGGGCACATCAGCGCGGGCGGCAGCGTCAAGGCGGGGTTCGGCCCGGTCAACGTGGAGGGGTCGATCGCCGGCTGGTTCTACAAGGGCGCGTTCAACCTGGAGGGCAGCGCCGACGTCTGCATCGGGGTCTGCATCGGCGGCGACATGCTGGTGTCGTCCAAGGGCTTTGCCGCGTGTGCGCGCACGCCGATCATCGACATCGGCGCCGGCATCACCTGGGGCAACGACCTTCTGGCCGGCCTGGTCAACCCGATCGTGCTGCTGGGCCGCATCGACGTGATGCCGACCGGCTGCTCGGTCAGCGGCTACCGCGCGACCGCGTCGGCCGCGCAGGCCGGCGTCGAGAGATCGGTGACGTTCAAGGCCGGCCTGCCCGCGGGCGTCGTGGGCGTTATCGGCCAGGACGGGCCGCCGCACGTGGCGCTCGTCGGTCCCGACGGCACGCGCGTCGAGCCGCAGGCCAACGCGCCGGTCAACGACGGCAAGGCGTTCGCGTTCCAGGCGACCGCCCAGCGGCTGACGTGGTTCGCGGTCAAGGCGCCCAAGCCGGGCGTCTGGAAGATCGTGCCCGAGGCCGACTCGACGCCGATCGTCAGCGTCCGTCAGGCCGAGGGCCTGCCGAAGCCGCAGGTGTCGGCGAGCGTCCGGCGCGGCAAGGCCGGCAAGCGCGTGTTGTCCTACAAGATCACGCCGCAGCCCGGCCAGCAGGTCACCTTCGCCGAGGTCGGCAAGGGCACGGCCGCGCAGATCGGCAAGCCGACGAGTGCCGCGCAGGGGACGCTCGCGTTCACGCCGACGACCGGTGAGGGCGGGACGCGCAAGATCGTCGCGACCGTCACCCAGAACGGCATGCCGCGCGCCAACCTGATCGTCGCGCGCTACGTCGCGCCGCCCCGGGTCCGGCCCGCCAAGCCGCGGGTGACCTTCAAGCGCACGGGCACCAAGCTCACCGTCCGCTGGCACCGCGACCCGCGCGCCAAGCGCTACGAGCTGCGTGCGAAGCTGACCGACGGGCGCGTCTTGCTCCTGCTGCTCAGGAAGCCGCAGACGACGATCGCGGCCGTCGCGAAGACGACGACGGCGACCGTCACGGTGCGCGGCATCGACGTGGCGGGCGTGGCCGGGCCGAAGGCGCACGCGGTCAGCCGGGGCAAGGCCCGCAAGGCCGCCGCGCGCTCCGGCGTCTGGGTCGTGGGCTGAGCGACCGCCGCTGTCAGCGGATCACTTCGGCGCCGCGCCGGCCTTGGCGCGGCGGGCGGCCTTGGTGCGCTCGTTGGGGTCCAGCTGCCACTTGCGGATCCGGACGGCCTTCGGCGTGACCTCGACGCACTCGTCCTCGCGCAGCCACTCCATCGCCTGATCCAGCGAGAGGTTGCGGGCGGGCACCAGGCGCTCGAGCTCATCAGCGGTCGCCGAGCGCACGTTGGTCAGGTGCTTCTCGCGGACGATGTTGACGTCGAGATCGTCGTTGCGGGAGTTCTCCCCGATGACCATGCCGGCATAGACCTGGTCGCCGGGGGAGACGAACAGCGAGCCGCGGTCCTGCATCTGAAAGCAGGAGTACGACGTGACCGAGCCCTGGCGGTCAGAGACCAGCGCGCCGGTCGGGCGCGTGCGCAGCTCGCCGTGCCACGGCTCCATGCCGTCAGAGACGCTGTGGGCGATGCCCGTGCCGCGCGTCTCGGTGAGGAACTCGGTGCGGAAGCCGATTAGCCCGCGCGCCGGCACGCGGTAATCCATGCGGACCCAGCCGGTCCCGTGGTTGCTCATCTGCTCCATGCGGCCCTTGCGCAGGGCGAGCATTTGGGTCACGACGCCGACGTAGTCCTCGGGCACGTCGATGGTCATGCGCTCCATCGGCTCGTGGACGGTGCCGTCGATCTCGCGCGTGACGACGCGCGGCTGGCCGACGAGCAGCTCGAAGCCCTCGCGGCGCATCGTCTCGACGAGCACCGCCAGCTGGAGCTCGCCGCGGCCCTGGACCTCCCACGCATCCGGCCGCTCCGTGTTCTCGACGCGGATCGACACGTTGCCGATCAGCTCCTGGTCCAGGCGCGCCTGGATCTGGCGGGCGGTCAGCTTGTTGCCGTCCTTGCCCGCAAATGGCGAGGTCGAGGTGGCGATCGTGACGCCGATCGACGGGTCATCGACGTGCAGGACCGGCAGCGGGCGCGGGTCGTTGACGTCGGCCAGCGTCTCGCCGATCGTGATCTCCGGCAGGCCGGCGACCGCGCAGATCTCGCCCGGTCCGGCCTCCTCGACCGGCACGCGGTGCAGGCCGTCGGTGACGAAGAGCTCGGTGATCTTGCCGCGCGTCACCGTCTCGCCGTCGGCGCGGCACCAGCCGATGTCGCCCTTGCGGATCGTGCCCTGGCGCACGCGGCAGACGCCGAGGCGGCCGAGGTAGGGATCGGCGTCGAGGTTGGTGACGAGCGCCTGGGCGGGGTGCTCGGGGTCATAGGACGGCGGCGGGACGGTCTCGACCAGCAGGTCGAGTAGCGGCTTGAGCGATTCACCGGGCACCGTCTGGTCCATCGACGCCGTGCCCGCCTTGGCGTTGGTGAAGACGATCGGGAACTCGAGCTGGTCCTCGGCGGCGTCGAGGTCCAGGAAGAGTTCCTCGACCTCGTGGACGACCTCGTCGATGCGTGCGTCGGGGCGGTCGATCTTGTTGATGACGAGCACGACCGGCAGTCGGCTCTCCAGCGCCTTGCGCAGCACGAAGCGCGTCTGGGGCAGCGGGCCCTCGCTGGCATCCACCAGCAGCAGGACGCCGTCGACCATCGTCAGCCCGCGCTCCACCTCGCCGCCGAAGTCGGCGTGGCCGGGCGTGTCGATGATGTTCAACTTGGTCTCGCCGTACTGGACCGCGGTGTTCTTGGCGAGGATCGTGATGCCCCGCTCGCGCTCCTGGTCCATGGAGTCCATGACCCGGTCGGTGAGCGCCGCGCCCTCCCGGAAGGCGCCCGACTGGCGCAGCATGGCGTCGACGAGCGTCGTCTTGCCATGGTCGACGTGGGCGATGATGGCGACGTTGCGGAGATCGTCGCGGGTCGCGGAGAAGGTTGGGTTAACGGCGGGCATGCGCCGCAAGAGGCTAGGGGGTCGTCAGGAAGAAGACCCGCCCGCCTGCGCGTGCTCACGCGAGCGGCGGTGAAAGAACGAGGCGAAGGCGCCTGCGACCGACGTCACGACGACCAGCGCGTAGAGCTCCAGGAAGACGTCGAGGATCTTGCCGCCGGTGCTCAGCGGGTTCGGGAACTGGGAGGAGACCGTGAGCATCTGGGTCGTCGTCCAGAACAGCGCGTTGCCGAAGCTCGTGATCTCGCCGCGATGGGCCTCCAGGGCCCAGGCCGCGGTGCCGCAGAGCAGGTCGAGGACGATCGTGAAGATGATCACGCCGCTGATCCGGCTGCGCAGCTCGGCATGCGCGTCGGTCTCGGCGGTGGCGGTCATCCGCACGCCGCGGAGCACCCGGAGGATGGGGTGGTGCACGCTGGCGAGTCTGCCTGCGGGGCCGGACGTCGAGGGCGCCGCCGACGTCGTACAGTCCCAGCCGCGAACGCCGGATTCGAGCTGCGTGCCTGAGACCATCGACATCTGCCCGATCACCGAGCTCCCGCCCGGCGCCATGCGCGTCGTTGAGTGGGAGGACCTCGAGATCGCCGTCATCAACTGCGCCGGCACGCTCTTCGCGATCGAGGACCGCTGCTCCCACGACGATGGCCCGCTGGCCGAGGGCGAGTTGCGCCAGGCCGACTGCACCATCGAGTGCCCGCGCCACGGCTCGCTGTTTGACCTGCGCAGCGGCAAGCCGCTGACGCTTCCGGCTTACGAGCCGGTCGAGACGTTCCCCGTGCGCGTCGAGGACGGCATCGTCAGGATCGACGTCGAGTAGGCCCGGCCGCGCCGCGCGTCCCGCCGGGCGGGCGGAACGCGCGGGGTGTTCGGCCGGCTGCGGCTACTTGCGCAGCTTGCGGCGCTCGGCCTTCGTGGCGAGGTTGCCGGCGGCGTCGCGTGCCGCGATCTCGACGATGATCGTCGAGCGGTTCTTGAGCTTCTTCTTGGTCTTGAGGTGCACGGTCACCGACTTGCCGGCTGCGGCCGACTTGAAGGACTTGCTGACCAACAGCTTGCGCTTGGTGGTCCGCAGGCGCACCTTGCCCGAGCAGGCCTCCGCGCAGGTGAATCGCACGGTGACGCTCCGGCCGGCGAGGGTCACGAGGCCCTTGATCGTCACCTTCGGGGCGACGGTGTCGCGCGGCGGCGCCGGGGCGGGCGGGGCCGGCGCGGGAGCCGGCGGCGGTACGGGTCGCACGTAAGACATCGCGGCGCGGACCGCGGCCGAGGCGTCGATGCGGCCGGCGCCGAACTGCGGGTCGGGGCCGGTGCTGCCCAGGTCGCGGGCCGTGCCCTTCAGGATGGTCTCGACCTCGTCGGGCGTGAGGTCCGGGCGAGCCGACTTCATCAGAGCGACGAGGCCGGCCACCATCGGGGCCGCCATCGACGTCCCGGTCTCGACGTTGTAGTTACCGGTGCTGCCGTTGAGCGACAGCTGCGGGTCGCGCGCGTCCCAGGTCGAGAAGATGTTCGTCCCCGGCGCCGAGACATCGACCCAGCTGCCGTTGGACGAGCTCGGCGCGATGGTGTCGTCGGCCTGCGTGTTGCCCACGGCGATGACCCCGGGGTAGGAGGCCGGGTAGATCAGCGAGTTGGGGTCGGTCTGTTGGAAGTTGCCCGCGGCGGCGATCACCGGGATGCCACGGGCGCGGACCGCGGCGATCGCATCGGCCAGCGGCTGGTGGGGCCGCGTGCCGCCCAGCGACATCGTCACCACCGAGATCGGCTGGGTGGCGATGTAGCCGAGCGCCTCGGTGAGGTCAGCAACGAAGTTGGAGTCGACCGGGTTGCCGTTGCCGGGGTTGAAGCTCGTGGTGATCTTGACCGGGATGAACGTCGCGTCGAACCCGGCGCCCGTGACGCCGACGCCGTTGTCGGCCACCGCCGCAGCGATGCCCGCCACGTGCGTGCCGTGGAGCTCGCCGGGGCTGTTGGCCAAGACGTTGCCGGTGTGGTACTGGGCCGTGCCGCTGGATTCGTTGTACGGGCTGCGGACCTTGGCCTGCAGGTCGGGGTGGCTGATATCGAACTCACTATCGATGATCCCGATCGTGGCGTTGGCGCCCTCCGAGGCGTCCCAGGCGGACGGGAAGTTGGCCTTGGCCAGCCCCCACTCGGCCTGCTCACCGGTCTGCAGCGTCGCGGCGGGGTCCCAGGCCGGATCGTGCGGCGTGAACTGCGGCTCGATCGTCTCGCCGGACGCGACGCTGTCGGTCTGCTGGACGTCGGGGTCGGTCCGCAGCTCGTTGCGTGCGGCCGTCGGATCGGTCGTCCCGGGCGCCGTCTCGAGCTCGTACCAGCCGATCCACGGGAAGCCGCGGCTGACTGTGAGGTGGTGGCGGGTGGCGATGGCCTGCGCGGCGTCCTCCGACGAGGCCTTGACCATGACGGTTGGCGACGACAGGTCCGGCGCGGCGTCATGGGGCGGAGGCGTGGCCGTCTGCCCGAAGACCGACGGTGCAGAGGAGGGGGCCAGCGGGTCCGCCGAGGCGGTCGCGGCCAGGCTGGACCCGACAAGGGCAAAGATGGCGAGAGATGAGGCAGCTAGGCGCATGTTGGCCACCCTAAGGTCCCGCGACGGTCGGTGAGGGCTTCCATGCGAAGACCACCCAATGGTCTGGGGCGTCGCGCCATGCTGCGTACGCAGTTCCGCGTATTGGGCGGCGCTCAGGACGTGTTCGCGTCCTCTTGGGGAGACGGTGGTTTCGGCTCCCGCCTCGCTAGACTGGTAATACCGATTGCGAGAGTAGGGATTAGCTGATGGCCGCCACACCTGAGTCCACCAAGATCTTGACGCCCGAAGAGGCGTCGCTGCGCAACCTCGGCTCCGATTACACGGAGCGTTACGGGTTCCACGAGGCCGACAACTACCTCTACAAGGCGCCCAAGGGCATCAACCGTGAGGTCGTCGAGACGATCTCACGGATGAAGAGCGAGCCGGAGTGGATGCTCGACTTCCGCCTCAAGGCGCTGCAGCACTTCATGGACCGCCCGCAGCCGACCTGGGGCTCGCCGATGCTGGCCGAGGTCGACTACGACGACATCCACTACTTCGTCCGCTCGACGGAGAAGCCGTCGCGCTCCTGGGATGACGTCCCCGACGACGTCAAGCGCACGTTCGACCGCCTGGGCATCCCGGAGGCCGAGCGCAAGTTCCTCTCCGGCGTCGGCGCCCAGTACGAGTCCGAGGTCGTCTACCACCAGGTCCGTGAGGACCTGGAGGAGCAGGGCGTCATCTTCATGGACATGGACTCGGCGCTGCGCGAGCACGAGGATCTGGTCCGCGAGTACTTCGCCACGATCATCCCGCCCAACGACAACAAGCTCGCCGCGCTGAACAGCTCGGTGTGGTCGGGCGGCTCGTTCGTCTACGTGCCGCCGGGCGTCCACGTCGAGATGCCGCTGCAGGCCTACTTCCGCATCAACACGGAGAACATGGGTCAGTTCGAGCGCACGCTGATCATCGCCGACGAGGGCTCCTACGTGCACTACGTCGAGGGCTGCACGGCGCCGACGTGGTCGTCGGACTCGCTGCACTCCGCGGTGGTCGAGCTGATCGCCAAGCCGGGTGCGCGCATCCGCTACACGACGGTGCAGAACTGGTCCAACAACGTCTACAACCTGGTCACCAAGCGCGCGATCGCCGAGACCGACGCGACGGTCGAGTGGGTCGACTGCAACCTCGGCTCCAAGCTCACGATGAAGTACCCGGCTGTCTACCTGATGGGCGAGCGCGCCCACGGTGAGGTGCTGTCGATCGCCTTCGCGGGCGAAGGCCAGCACCAGGACGCGGGCGCCAAGATCGTGCACGCGGCGCCGAACACGACGTCCAACATCTTCGCCAAGTCGATCTCCAAGGACGGCGGGCGCTCGTCCTACCGCGGCCTGCTCGAGGTTGCCAAGGGCGCGCACGGCTCGAAGTCCAAGGTCGTCTGCGACGCGCTGCTGCTCGACGAGCACAGCCGCTCGGACACCTACCCGACGATCCGCATCGGCGAGGACGACGTCGACGTCGGCCACGAGGCCACGGTCTCCAAGGTCGGCGACGAACAGCTCTTCTACCTCATGTCGCATGGTCTGACCGAGGAAGAGGCGGGCAAGTTGATCGTCAACGGCTTCATCGAGCCGATCGTCAAGGAGCTCCCGATGGAGTACGCCGTCGAGATGAACCGGCTGATCGAGTTGCAGATGGAGGGTTCCATTGGCTAGCGCGGTCGCGGCTTCGGTGCCGCAGCTTCACGTCGAGGTGCCCAATTTCAAGGGCACGCCCGGCTGGGAGTTCACCCCCATCGACAAGCTGGATCTCACGCAGTTCCCGACGGCAGTCGCGGCCGGCGCGGACGCCGAGCACAAGGTGCTCTTCGCGCCCGAGGGCGCGGTGGGTCCGAGTGACATCGAGCCGTCCTCCGAAGGCCCGATCGTCGCGCCCCTGCGCGTCGCGCTGGAGCGTCACGCCGAGGTCGTCGGGCGCCACTTCGGCACCGTCGTGCGCCCCGGCTTCTTCGCCAACGCCAACGCCGAGCAGTGGACCGACGGCACGCTCGTCTACGTCCCGCGCAACACGAAGGTCGACGCGCCGATCCTGATCACCACGATCCAGGACAAGCCCGGCACGACGCTCCATCACCGCACGCTGATCGTGCTGGAGGAGGGCGCCGAGGCCGAGGTCTGGGACCAGGTCTCCTCCGCACACGACGAGGAGGCGGTCGTCAACGGCGTCGTCGAGATCGTCGTCGGCGACAACGCGACGCTGCACTATGTCGGCGCCCAGTCGCTGAACGAGAAGACGTGGGTCTTCGGCGCACAGCGCGCCGTCGTCGCCAAGGACGCGCAGCTGGACTGGACGACGCTCGCCTTCGGCGGCGCCAACGGCAAGGTCTTCCTGGAGTCGACGCTCGACGGCCAGGGCTCGCACGCCAAGGTCACCGGCGCCTACGCCACGCGCGGGCGTCAACACGTCGACTACGACACGCTGCAGGAGCACGCGGCGCCCGACACCGTCTCCGACCTCGCCTTCCGCGGCCTCATCAGCGGCCGTTCGTCGGCCGTCTGGCGCGGGATGATCAAGGTCGACCCGGGCGCCCAGCGCACCGACGCCTTCCAGGAGGCACGCAACCTCCTGCTCGGCAAGAAGGCCCATGCCGACGCGATCCCGGGGCTGGAGATCCTCGCCGACGACGTGCGCTGCACGCACGCCGCGGCCATCGCCCAGATCGACCCGGAGCAGATCTTCTACCTCCGCTCGCGCGGGCTGCCGAAGACGACCGCCGAGCGCTTGGTGGTCGAGGGCTTCCTCGGCGCGATCGTCGAGCGCTACGACGAAGGCCCGGTCCGCGACGCGATCGCGGGGGCGCTCGAAGCACGCCTCGGCGAGGTGCTGGGCTAGCACCGAGCCACGCCAGCGCTATTGCCTCGACGGCCGTCTCCGGGCGGCCGTTCTGCGTCCGGGGCCAATGAGATCATTCGGGTGTGAACTACCGCCCGCTCTCGGCTCGTGGCAAGCCGCATCCTCGCTTCGACACGCTCCACGAGGGCATTCCGTTCTGGATCCGTTCAGAGGTGGCGGTGTGGTTCGAGTCGTTCCTCGGGGACCAGGGCTCCGCCGCGCAGACTCAGCGGCTGGATCTTCTCTACAAGCGCATGCGCCTCCAGCCTTTGGCCATCGAGGCGTTGGTGACCACGGAGGCTGTTCTGGTGCGGGTGGTGCGCGACCCTGCGCGCACCGAGCTCGCCCTTGACCTCGTTGACTACGTCCTGCGCTTCCTGCCCGAGTGGGGATCGCCGGCCGACGCCGATCGCCTGGAGGCGATCCTGCGCGATGGCAACTCGGTGTGGCAGGTCACACCGGTCGACAAGGCGGGGAGCTTCACCCTCACGGGGCGCGAGGCCGGCCCCCTGCGGGAGGCCGTCGACGCCTTGGCGCCCGGCGCCGGTCGTGCCGGCGTCCATCTTACGAGTGCGTGGGGGCATCTGGCCGGGCGGGACCCGTTGCCGGACCAGGCCTATTTCCAGGCGGTGAAGGCGGTCGAGGCCGCGGCGAAGCCGGTGATCTCGCCCGACGACTCCCAGGCGACGCTCGGGAAGATGATCAAGGCGCTGGACGACGCGCCGCAGAAGTTCACCTTCATCCTGGGCGAGCCCGAGGACGTGCTGCCCGTCATGAAGGCGTTGTGGAAGACGCAGCTGCGACACGGCACCGACGACCATGCGGTGGCGACCGGGATGACGCACGACGAAGCGGATGCGGCGGTGCATCTCGCCCTCACGCTCGTCCGCTGGTTCAGCGGCGGCGCGTTCGCTCGCGCTAGCTAGCTACTCGGCCGCGGCCGGCGTCGTGACCGACGCCAGCGCCGCGGCCAGCTCGTCCACGCCGACGTAGTCCAGCCCGAGCGCGTGGATCTTGGCCCAGGCGATCGTGCCATCAGCGCCGACGATGAACGTCGCGCGCTGGGTGCCCAGGACCGGCCGGGTCACGCCGTACTGCCGCGCCACCGCCTTGTCGGGGTCGGCCAGCAGCGGCACGGTCAGCCCGTGATGCGAGGTGAACTCGCGGTGGGACTCGACGTCCTGGCCGGAGATGCCGACGACAACGGCGTCCAGCGCCGACATGTCATCCGCACGATCGCGATACGAGCAGAACTGCTTCGTGCAGACCGGCGTCTCGTCGCCCGGGTAGAACAACAACACGACGCGCTCGCCGCGATGCTCGCTGAGCCGGAACGGCCCATCGGTGCCCACCAGTTCGAAGTCTGGGGCGGTGTCGCCCACGCGCGGTCCCTTGGCCATGACGTGCAACTGTAGAGAACCCGTGGACCAGTGGATCGCCGAAAGTTCAGCTTCGATCGCCGACCGCGCCGAGCGTGAGCTTGAAGCGCTCGTGGGCGTCTCCTCACCTTCGGGCGACGTCAGCGGCGCGCAGGAGGCAATAGCGATCGCCGCAGCGCTGCTGCCCGACGGCGCGACCACCGAACGCGTCCCGTGCTCCTCGCCCGACCACGCGCCCGATCTCCTCGCGCGCGTGCGCGGCACCGGCACGCGTCGCACCCTTCTGCTCGGCCACCTCGACACCGTCGTCGCCCACGACGAGCACCGCGTCCTCGAGCGCGACCCCGAAGATCCCGACCGCCTCTACGGCTCGGGCACCGTCGACATGAAGGGCGGCGACGTCCTGGCCCTCGGCGTGTTGCGCGCGCTGGCCACCCGGCCCGAGCTCTTCGCCGAGATCGCCCTCCTGCTCGTCGTCGACGAGGAGTGGCGCGTCGGCCCGTTCGGCCACGTCGAGCGCTTCGCCGGCTTCGACGCCTGCCTCTGCTTCGAGGCCGGCGAGCGCGACGCCGACGGCAACGACGCGGTCGTCGTCAAGCGCAAGGCCGCCGGTACCGTCGAGGTGCTGGCTCACGGCCGCAGCGCGCACTCGGGCTCGGCGCCCGACAAGGGCGTCAACGCGCTGCTGGCGCTCGCGACCGCCGCCCAGGCCGTCGCCGCCCAGCACGACCCGCACGGCGACGACCACCTCACCGCCGTCCCGACCGTCGTGCGCAGTGGCGATGCGTTCAACGTCGTCCCCGCGGCCGGGCGGCTGATCGCCGACGTCCGCGCCGATCGCCTCGACGCCTTCGCCCGCGTCCTCGACGCGGTCCCCGCCGACGTCGGCGGCGCGACCCTCACCAAGCGCCTCGTCCGCGAGTGGCCCGGCATGGACGCCCGCGGGGCGACCGCGCCGCTGCTGGCCGACGCCGCCGAGCTCCTCGGCCGGCCCGTCATCGCCGCGCAGCGCGGCGGCGCCAGCGACGCCAGCCACTTCGCGGCGACGATCCCGCTGACCGTCGACGGGCTCGGCCCGCGCGGTGGGGCGGCGCACAACCCCGGCGAGTTCGTGCTCGCTTCGTCGCTGCGGAGCCGAGCGGAGGTCGCGCTGGCGGTGGCACTCGCCGCCCTGCAGCCACCTCCCCCGATCGCGTGAGTCAGGCAGCGGACGTCGTTATGACGACAAACCTCCGCCGCCTTCGCTACGCTTCCGCCGTCGTTTGACCAGCCGAATCTCTGGCGAACATCGTCAGGGAGCGGGGGACCCACTGGCCCGAGATATCGGGCATGGGGCGAATCATCGCGATCAGCGAAGTAGCGCCACTCTCTTGGCGCGAGCCCGACAGCTAACCCCGTAGGCGCCCAAAGAGAGGGGTAAGTTCCGTTGTCGCGCCTGCCGTTCCGCACGACCGCGTTCTGCGTCTTGAACGCGTTCGCTGCCGCTTGTGTCCTCTTCATCCCCGCCATCACCGGGGCTGACACCCCGATCGCCGCCTCGCAGACCACAGGCCCGGCGGCCACGGCGGCCAAGAAGGTGGGAAGCAAGACGCTGCGCAACGGCGACCACGGCCCCCGCGTCACGGCGCTGCAGACGCTGCTCACCCAGGCGGGCTTCAAGACGTCGACCGACGGCCAGTTCGGCGCCACCACCGTCAGGGTCGTACGGCGCTTCCAGCGCGCCGCCCGCCTCCGGGCGACGGGCGTCGCCGACGGCAGGACCATCGTGGCCCTAAAGGGCGCGACCGACGGCTCGGCCACCAAGAACGCCAGCGGCGGCTTCGACGTCCGCTCCACCGTGACCGGCACCTACCACCTCGGCGACCGCATTCCGCTGCGCAAGGGGATGAGCGGCCACGACGTCAAGATCCTCCAGGATTACCTCAAGCGCGCGGGCTTCACGACCTCGGTCGACGGGGAGTACGGCGGCGGCACGGTCAAGGCCATCAAGCAGTTCGAGACCGATCAGCAGGTCGACGTCGACGGCATCACCGACGCCGCTGACATCGACCTGCTGCGCTCCTTGGTCGACGGCGACGACTCCACGGCCACCGGCTCGACCTCGCCGACGCCGGCGGCGCTCACGCCCGGCTCCAAGGCGACCGTCGGCAGCGACGGCCTCGCCACCGCCCCGGCCGACGCGCCCGACCAGGTCAAGCAGATCATCGCCGCAGGCAACGAGATTGCTAAGACGCCGTACCACTACGGCGGCGGCCACGGCAAATGGCAGGACTCGGGCTATGACTGCTCGGGCTCGGTCTCCTACGCGCTGCACGGCGCCGGCCTGCTGGACTCGGCGCTGACGTCCGGCGACTTCGCCGGCTGGGGCGACAAGGGGCCCGGCCAGTGGGTGACCATCTACGCCAACAGCGGCCACGTCTACATGGTCGTCGCCGGGCTGCGCTTCGACACCAGCGGCCGCTCGGGGACCGGCTCGCGCTGGCAGACCGCATCGCGCTCGGCCAGCGGGTACGCGGTCGTGCATCCGCCCGGGCTCTAGGCACCAGTTTCCGCAGGGGTACACGGAGGCGGTGGGCGCTCGGGAGGCGCCCACCGCCACCGTCACTCGGCCACGTCGGATAGAACCCCGCGCGTGACCACGCCCGCTCGCCGCCCCCATCCGCCCACCTCGCCCGACGAGGAGCTGCTGGGTACCAAGCGCCGAGCGGTGCTCGCGACCCGCACCGAGGCCGAGCGCTTGGAGCGCATCGGCCATGACCTCGAGGCCGGCTTCGAGGCGCTGCGCGATCTCGGCCCGGCCGTGACGTTCTTCGGGTCGGCGCGCGTTAGGCCCGAGGATCCGTACTACGCCCAGGGCCGCGAGATCGCCCGCCGGGTCGGCGGCGAGGGCTTCGCGATCATCACCGGCGGCGGCCCGGGCCTGATGGAGGCGGCCAACCGCGGCGCGCAGGCCGCGGGCGTGACGTCGGTCGGGTTGAACATTATGTTGCCCTTCGAGCAGGCGCCGAACCCCTACCAGGACATCGCGCTGACCTGCGAGTTCTTCTTCACCCGCAAGATGATGTTCGTGCGCTACGCGACCGCGTTTGTCGTCCTGCCCGGTGGCTTCGGCACGCTCGACGAGCTCTTCGAGGCGCTCGTCCTCGAGCAGGTCGACAAGATCCGCGACTTCCCCATCATCTTGGTGGGCACCGCCTACTGGGGTGGCCTCGTGGACTGGATCGGCGAGCGACTCCTCGCCGAGGGCATGGTCGGCGAGCGCGACGCCGCGCTGCTGACGGTGACCGACGATCCCGACGAGGTCGTGCGCGCCGTCTGCGACGCGCGTGACGTGCAGGAGCGCTGAGCGGGGCGCAGAACCGGGAGGGATGTCCTCGGCCGTCCGCACTCGCGCTGCGCTGCTCGCTCTGCTGTGCGGCGGCATGCTCCTGTCCGCAGCGGCGGCGCAGGCACGCGTCGCGCTGATCGCCACCGGGACGAACGACGTTGCGCTGCTAGACGTCGCGACCGGCAAGATCAGCCGGAAGGTCGCGCTGCCGGGCCCGACCACGGCCGTGGCGGTCACGCGCGACGGCAAGGTGGGCTTCGCCGCCGGCGGCGGCGCGCTGCTGGCCATCGACCTGCGCGGCGCCGACGTCACGGTGCCGATGACGACCAGCACCGCACCCAGCGGCGGCGCGGTCGCCGCCGACACCGGCCCCAAGCAACTGGCGGCCGGCGCGCCGATCGTCGCCCTCGGCGTGTCGCCCGGCGGAAGCGACGTGTACGCCATCTCCGGAACGCATCTGCTGCGCGTCGACGCCCGGACGCTCGCCGTCGACCGCACCGTCGCCCTGCACGGCAAGGCGCTCGCGCTCGCGATCTCCCGCGACGGCTCGCTCGCGGCCGTCCCGCTGAAGGGCGGCCGTGTCGCGATGGTCGACCTCCGGCGGCCGAAGCTCCTGCGGCGCGTTGCGGTCAAGGGCGCCGCCGGTGCGGCCTTCGCCGCCGGCCGCGCGTGGATCACCACGACCAGCGGCCGCCTGCGCACGATCACGCCCGGCGCCAAGAAGGCGGCCAAAGGCAAGGGCATTGCCTTGGGCAAGGGCGCCGGCGGCGGCATCGCGCTCTCGCCCGACGGCACTCAGTTGGCGATCGGCGCCGCCGCCAACGGCGTCAAGGCCGCGTTCGTCGACGTCGCCACCCGCGCGGTCCACCACCTCCGCGCCGGCCGCGGGCTCGGCGTGCCCGCCTGGGCGCCGGACGGCAGCCGCGTCTACGTCGCCGACCGCGGCGCCGGCACGCTCTCGCTCGTCAGCCCCTACGCCCATCGCCGCCTCGGGACCGTCGCGCTGCCCGCCGGCCTCAAGGCGGTCGACGTCACCGTCCAGCCCGGCCTGGCGCTCGTGCTCGGCACCGACGGGGCCGACGTCCTGCTCGGCACGCGCAGCCC
Organism: uncultured Conexibacteraceae bacterium; assembly: GCA_963836485.1. GTDB lineage: Bacteria > Actinomycetota > Thermoleophilia > Solirubrobacterales > Solirubrobacteraceae > Baekduia. The sequence continues at coordinate 345,114 of CAWIJS010000007.1, forward strand.
GGACCTCCTCGAGGGCCTCGGCGGCGACGACCGCCTCGTCGGCGGGCGCGACAACGACATCTTGCACGGCGGCGACGGCAACGACGTCCTGGAGGGCGGCCCCTACGACGACCGGCTCGCCGGTGGTGCCGGGGACGACCACCTCAACGGCTCCTCGGGCAACGACGCCATCAACGGCGACGACGGGATCGACACCGCGACCGGCGGCACCGGCGACGACCGCATCCACGGGGGTCCGGGCGACGACCACCTCGACGGCGGCGCCGGCGACGATCGCATCTACGGCGAAGCCGGCAACGACTTCATCGACGGCGGGAGCTTCGGCAACGACGCCCGTCTCTACGGCGGTGACGGCGACGACACGATCCACGGCGGCCGCGGCTCCGACCGCCTGATCAAGGGCAACGCGGGCAACGACAAGCTCTACGGCGAGTCCGGGACCGAGCACATCCTCGGCGGCGATGGCGACGACCTCATCGACGGCGGGACCGCGCGCGATCTGCTGGAGGGCAACAACGGCTCCGACACGATCGCCGGCGGAACGGGCGCCGATTACCTGGACGGCGGCGCCGGCGCCGACCTGCTCGACGGCGGTGACGACGCCGACGAGATCTACGGCGAGACCGGCGCCGACACGATCATCGGCGGTCCTGGCCCCGACATCATCGACGCGGGCGACGGTGACGACACGATCCGGGTGGCCGACGACAGCTCCGACAGCGTCGACTGCGGTGACGGCAACGACACCGTCTACGTTGAGGTCACCGCGCCGTCGCGCGACCGCCTCGTCGGCTGCGAGTCGGTCGTGCCGGTCGCACCCGAGGCCGCGACCGGCACGACGACCACCTCGCTGATCCGCGGCACGCCCAGCAACGACCTGCTGCGCGGAACGCCAGGCCCGGACTCGCTCTTCGGCAAGCAGGGCAACGACCGCATCTTCGGCGGCGGAGGCGATGACTACGTCGACGGCGAGTGGGGCGCCGACGAGCTGCACGGCGGTGCCGGCGACGACACGATCGCCGGCCGCTCCGGCGACGACCGCATCTTCGGCGAAGACGGCGACGACCAGATCACCGGCGACCGCGGCGCCGACCACATCTCCGGCGGGGCCGGCAACGACACGATCTTCGGCAACCTCGGCCCCGACGTGATCGCGGGCGGCTCCGGCGACGACCGCATCAACGTGGTCCGCGGGGAGATCGACAGCGTGCGCTGCGGCTCCGGCCACGACATCGTCCTGGCCGATGGCCACGACCGCGTGGCGGCCGACTGCGAGGATGTGCGGCGGTAGCCACCACGACCGCCCATGCCCGAGGACGCCCTGCACCCGACGCGCTCCGTGCGCATCCCGCTCGACGAGCTCGTCGTGCGCGCGTCGCGCTCCTCCGGCCCGGGCGGCCAGCACGCCAACGTGACCGCGTCGCGGATCGAGGTCAGCTTCGACGTCGCCGCCTCCGAGGCGCTCAGCGAGGAGCAGAAGCGACGCGTCATCGGCCGCTGCGGGCCGGTCGTCCGCGCCGTGGCCCAGGACGCGCGCAGTCAGGCGCGCAACCGCGAGCTCGCCTTGACGCGGCTGGAGGAGCGTTTGGCCCGCGCGCTGCATGTCGCCCGTCCACGCCGCGCGACCAAGCCGACCAAGGCCTCCAAGGTCCGCCGTCTGGAGGCCAAGAGCCAGCGCGGGTCGGTCAAACGCGCCCGCCGCCGCCCCGCGGCGGAGGACTGACCGCCGCTAGACCGTTTATCGGGAGGTCCGCACGGGAACGTCGTTCCTATGACGGTCGCTACCTCCATCCGCCCCGTGCCTGCCGACACGACGCGTGCGCCCTTGTCTGATGCGCAGCTGCTTGCCGCCTACGCCGAGAGCCGCGATCCGCGGCTGCGCGAGGCTCTCGTCGAGCGCTTCCTGCCGCTGGCGCGGTCGATCGCCAAGCGCTACCGCAAGGCCGAGGAGCCGTTTGACGACCTGCTGCAGGTCGCGAGCCTCGGGCTGTTGAAGGCCGTCGACCGCTTCGACCCGGCGCGCGGCATCGCGTTCTCGAGCTTCGCCGTCCCCACGATCGTCGGCGAGCTGCGCCGCCATTTCCGCGACCGCTGCTGGTCGGTCCGCCCGCCGCGCGAGCTGCAGGAGCGCGCGCTGGAGGTCGACAAGTACCGCACTGAACTGACGACGCGCCTTGGCCGCTCGCCGTCCGTGCGCGAGCTCGGCCAGGCGTTGGAGCTCAACGACGAGCAGGTCCTCGAGGCGCTGCAGGCCCAGCAGGGCATGCGCGCCGCCTCGCTGGACGCCCCGCGCAGCACCCGCGAGGACAACGACGCGACGCTGGCCGACGCCCACGGCACGCTCGATCCCGAGCTGGCGCGCGCCGAGCACCGCGCGACGCTGGCCCGCCTCTTCGAGCGCCTCGACGAGCGCGAGCAGCACGTGCTGCGCCTGCGCTTCGAGGAGGATCTCACCCAGGAGCAGATCGGCAGGACCGTCGGCGTCTCCCAGATGCAGGTCTCGCGGATCATCCGCGGCGCCGTCGCCAAGCTCTCGGCTGCGCACGGCCAGCCGGCCTAGACACCGCGCCGCAGACCCGGCCCCACCCAGCCCGCCGCCGGGATATGGTCCATCCATGAGCGGCAACCTCGCCACGATCCTGACCAACTCGGCCGCCAAGCACGGCGACCGGGTGGCTCTCAAACTCGACGACGCGGAGTTCAACTACGCGTTGCTCGACCAGGCCAGCGCGCGCGTCGCGACCATGTTGAAGGCCAAGGGCCTGCAGCCGGGTGACCGCGTCGGGATCATGTTGCCCAACGTCCCGTACTTCCCCGTCGCCTACTACGGCGTGCTGCGCGCGGGCGGGGTCGTGGTCCCGATGAACGTCCTGCTCAAGGGGCGCGAGGTCGGCTACTACCTCAAGGATCCCGGCGCGAAGATCGTCTTCGCCTGGCACGACTTCCTGGAGGCCGCGCAGACCGGCGCCGACGACGCAGGCGCCGAGATCATCGTGGTCAAGCCCGGCGAGATCGAAGGCCTCATCTTCGAGCACGAGCCCGATCCGGACGTCGCGGTGGTCGACGACGAGGACACGGCGGTCATCCTCTACACCTCGGGCACGACCGGCCAGCCCAAGGGCGCCGAGCTGACCCACGCCAACCTGATGAAGAACGCCGCGACGGCGGTCGGCCTGTTCTCGCTCGACGAAACCGTCGTCGTCCTCGGCGCGCTGCCGTTGTTTCACTCCTTCGGCCAGACCTGCGGCATGAACGCCACGACGATGGCGGGGGGCTGCCTCACGCTCATCCCGCGCTTTGAGCCCGCCAAGGCGCTGGAGATCATCCAGCGCGACAAGGTCTGCGTCTTCGAGGGCGTGCCGACGATGTACGGCGCGATGTTGCATCTGCCCAACCGCGAGGACTACGACGTCTCGTGCCTGCGCGTCTGCGCTTCGGGCGGCGCGGCGCTGCCCGTGGAGCTCCTGCGCGGCTTCGAAGAGGCGTTCGGCTGCAAGGTGCTCGAGGGCTACGGCCTGAGCGAGACCTCGCCGGTCGCCTCGTTCAACCACCCTGACAAGGAGCGCAAGGCAGGGTCCATCGGCACGCCGATCGCCGGCGTTGAGATGAAGCTCGTCGACGAGGACGACAACGAGGTCGCCGCCGGCGAGGTGGGGGAGATCGTCATCCGCGGCCACAACGTCATGAAGGGCTACTGGAACAAGTCCGACGCGACCGCCGAGGTCATGAAGGGCGGCTGGTTTCACAGCGGCGACATGGCCAAGGTCGACGAGGACGGGTACTACTTCATCGTCGATCGCAAGAAGGACCTCATCATCCGCGGCGGCTACAACGTCTACCCGCGGGAGATCGAAGAGGTGCTCTACGAGCATCCCGCGGTCCGTGAAGCGGCGGTGGTCGCGGTGGCGCACGACGATCTTGGTGAGGAGGTCGGCGCGGCCGTTGTGCTCAAGGACGGCGAGGAGGTCGACGCCGCGACGCTGCAGGCCTACATGAAGGAGAACGTCGCGGCCTACAAGTACCCGCGCCACATCTGGTTTCTCGACGAGTTGCCCAAGGGCCCGACCGGCAAGATCCTCAAGCGGGAGATCGCCGTACCGGAAGGCGCCGACAAGACCTAGGCAACAAGGTCGTAGCGCTGAGATTCACCGTCCACTCACGGACAAACGTGGTGGATCCTGGTAGGTTGCGCGCGACCGGCCGGGGATGAGATCCGGCGTAGCGCAGTATTTGGAGGAACTCGCTGACATGGCCAGCGGAACCGTGAAGTGGTTCAGTGACGACAAGGGCTTCGGCTTCATCACGCCGGATGAGGGCGGGAAGGACTTGTTCGTCCATCACAGCGCCATCATCGCCGACGGCTATCGCTCGCTCCCTGAGGGCGCGCGGGTGACGTACGAGGAAGAGGCCGGGGACAAGGGTCCCAAGGCCGTCAACGTGCAGCGCAGCTGACGGCGGCGCCAACGACATGAAGTACGTGCGAAGGCCCGCTCACCGGCGGGCCTTCGTCGTTCCTGATGACGTGCTCAGTGGTCGGCGACGGTGCCGTCGGGCGGATCCAGCGGCAGGCCGGCGTCGTGCCAGGCCTGCAGGCCGCCGGTCAACGAGTAGGCCTCGTAGCCGGCGCGGCGAAAGGCCTGGGCGGCCATCAGCGACCGGGAGCCCAGCCGGCACTGGAAGACCACCGGCTTGTCCTTGTCGATCGTCGCCGCCTGCGAGCTGAGGTGCTCCAGCCCGATGTGGCGGACGTCGCCGGGGATGCGGCCGGCGTCCCACTCGTACTGCTCGCGGACGTCGATCAGCTGCACCTCGCCGGCGTCGAAGCGCTGCTTGACGGTTTCGGGGGTGACTTCCAGCTCGGGGTCAGACAACGGGTGCTCGCTCATGATCGGGGTGGCTACCTCCGATCGTGAGTCTAGGAAAGTCAGGAGCTGGTCAGCACGAACCGGCCCGCGAGGCGGTGCAGCTCGTCGGCGCTGCGGGTGAGCTCCTGGGCGGAGGCCACGATCTCCTGGGTGGAGGCGACCGTCTGCTGACTGGAGGCGGCGACTTCCTGGGCGGCGGCCGAGGACTGCTCGGCGACCGAGGCGACCTCTCCGACGTCGGCGTCGACGCGCTGAGAGCCCTCGGCGATCGCGCCGATCGCGGCGGCGATCTCGGCGACGCGGCCGCTGGTGACCTCGACGGCTTCGCCGATCTCGGCAAACGACGCACGTGCGGCCTCGACGGTGGCGACGCCGTCCTCGGTGCTGGCGGCGCCGTCTTCGACGACGGTCACCGCACGCTCGGTCTCGGTCTGGATCTCGGCGATCAGGGAGGCGATCGAGCCGGCCGCCTGCTGGCTCTCCTCGGCCAGCTTGCGGACCTCTTCGGCGACGACCGCAAAGCCGCGGCCTTGCTCGCCGGCGCGGGCGGCCTCGATGGCCGCGTTCAAGGCCAACAGGTTGGTCTGCTGCGCGATGCCGCCGATGGTGTCGACCATCGAGCCGATCCGCAGCGAGCGCTCGCCGAGCGCGCGGATCGTCCGCGTGACCTCGGCTGACGCGCCGCTGACGGCGAGCATCGCGGCGCTGGCGGCGCCGACGGCGGCGGCGCCGTCGTGGGCCAGTTCCCGCGCGCGGGTCGCCTGGTCGGCGGCCTCGGCTGCGCCGCGGGCGGACTCCTGGGTGGCATGGGCGACGTCGGTGCTCAGACCGCGCACCTCGACGACGGCCGCGACCTGGCGCTCGGCGCCGGAGGCGACCTCGGCGACGGCGCGGGCGATCTCGTCGACCGCGCGGCCGGCCTCGTCGGCGTCGATGACGACGCGGCCGGAGACGTCGGCGACGGTCTCGGCGGCGATCGACAGATCGGAGACCATCGAGCGCAGGCCCTCGGTCATGGCCGACAGCGAGCGGCGCAGCTCGTCGCGCTCGGAGCGCGGCTCCATCTGGCTGGAGAGGTCACCGCCGGCGACGCGCCCGGCGTGGGCGGCGATGGCGCGCAGCTCGATGAGCATGCGCTGGACGGCGCCGGCCGAGCGGCCGACCTCGTCGAAGTCGTGGATGAGGAGGTCGATGTCGGGGTTGAGATCTCCGTCGGCGATCGAGTTGGCGGCGTGGGAGATCGCGGTCAGGCGCTTCTTGATCTCGATCTGGGACCACAGCGCCATCGCCACGACGCAGAGCAGCAGGGTGATCGTGCAGACCAGGAACGCGATCCTGGCGCTGTGGACGCCATGCGCGATGTGGCGCGCGTCGATGCTCGAGATCGCGTGCAACACGATCACGATCTCGGCGCTGACGACCACGAGCAGCGCGACGACGGCCAGCAGGATCCGCATCCGGGTGGATGCGAGTCGGCTGACCTGGGGGGTCCGATCCACCTCGGTCATGCCTGAGGGGGTCGGCTAAACGGGGCCGTTCTTGAGTGCCAACGCGCCGCTGTCAACCCCAGAAGAGGTTGAACAGACCGAATTGCTGTTCGGGGTTCCAGGCCACCGCGGGGCCCAGGCGCATGCGCAGGGCGTCGTTGAGCCGGACGAAGCGCCACGCGTGCAGCGCGTCGGACGCCGCCTGGTTGGCGTCGGGGACGATCAGCGTTCCGGCTGCGGGTCCGCTGGTGGCCGCCGCCATCAGCGCGACGCCTTGCTCGGGCGCCATCGCGGCGATGGCGGTTCCCGCGCCCCACGGCGAGGCGATCGCCCACCCGGCCAGCCCGTACGGGCCGCCGCCGACGGCCACGCCGGCCAGCGGGTGGATCGTGTCCAGGACGTTGTCGCGCCGCTCCCCGGTGACGGCCTGGTCGAGGCTCTTCAGGCGCTGGCGGTCGCCGTCGCCCAGGCGCTGGAGGTCGATCGGCGGTGCGGCGCCGGCCACGCCGCGCCAGGCCACGGCGCGCTCCTCGGCGACGAAGCCCAGCCGCTCGTAGACGGGGCGGCCGGCCTCGGTGGCGTAGAGCAGGACGGTCCGCGCGCCACGACCGCGCAGCCAGCGCACGGCGGCCTCGGTCAGCGCGGCGCCGAGTCCGCGACGGCGCGCCTCGGGGGCGACGCCGAGCGCGCCGATCCAGCCGGTGTTGGCAAAGGCCGCACAGCAGGCGACGCCGGTGACGCTGGCGCCGTCGCCCTCAGCGACGAGGATCGCCCCGTCGGGCGAGCGGCGCGGGAACTCCAGCAGCCGCGCGACCTGCGTGCCGAAGCCGGCACGGCGCAGCACGTCGACCGCGAGCGGAACCTCGCGGTCGGTGGCAGGACGAATCGCCGATGCGAGCCGCACCGGCCGGACCCTACTCAGCGGGTGCGGCGGGTTGCTTTAGTAGCGCGGCGGCGGATCGACGTAGCGGTCACGTGTGACCACCGTCTCCCGGCGCGAGTAGGCGAAGGTCATGAAGAGCGAGATGACCAGGCCGAGGATGCCGACGATCAACAGGATCAGACCGACGGTCGCCAGGTTCACCCCGCTGATTGCGTCCGAGACGGCGTAGCGCAGGATCGCGCCTGCGGCGATGAGAAAGAGCGAGGTTCCAATACCCATGGGCCTCGTGATACCCCGGATGAATACGCTTCATCCCATGAGCACGACCGTGACCGATGTCTACGAGATCCCGCAGGAGCACAAGGACTTCCGCGACCTCGTCCGCCAGATCGCCGTGGAGCGCGTCACGCCGCGGGCCGCCGAGATCGACGCCAAGGACGAGTACCCGTGGGACATCCGGGAGCTGCTCGCCGAGAACGACATCCTCTCGCTGCCCTACGCGGAGGAGTTCGGTGGCACCGGAACCGGGACGCTCATGCTCCAGATGGCGGTGGAGGAGCTGGCCAAGGCGTCCGCCTCGGTCGCGCTGATGTTGATGGTGCAGGAGCTGGGGTCGCTGCCGATCGCGTTGTTTGGTTCTGACGAGCTGAAGGCTCGCTTCTTGCCCAAGTGCGCCACCGGCGAGTGGTCGCCGGCGTTCTGTTTGAGCGAGTCGGAGTCAGGCTCTGACGCCGCGGGCATGCGCACGACCGCGCGCCTGGACGGCGACGAGTGGGTCATCAACGGCACCAAGTCGTGGATTACCAACGCCGGCGTCGCCGACTTCTACGTGGTCTTTGCGGTGACCGATCGCGAGAACCGCCGCGTGACGGCGTTCGTGGTGGAGAAGGACCGTCCCGGCTTCTCGGTGCCCAAGTACGAGCACAAGCTCGGCATCCACGGTTCGCCCACCGGCCAGCCGGTCTTCGATGATGTGCGCGTCCCGGCCGAGAACGTCATCGGCGAGGTCGGCCGGGGGATGTCGGTCGCGCTCGGCACGCTGGAGCGCACGCGGCTGGGCGCCGCCGCGCAGGCCGTCGGGATCGCTCAGGGTGCCGTCGACTACGCGGTCCAGTACGCCAAGGAGCGCACCGCGTTCGGCAAGCCGATCATCGAGTTGCAGGGCCTGCAGTTCAAGCTCGCCGACATGCAGACGCGGACGGCCGCGGCGCGCGAGCTGCTCTACAAGGCGTGCGCCAAGATGGATCGCGGCGAGAGCGACAAGGCGATGTACTCGTCGATGGCCAAGCTCTT